>NZ_JBFWPH010000001.1:2500-1076149 GCF_050250095.1 Pseudolabrys sp.
GGCTAGGGGTGAAAGGCTAATCAAACTGGGAAATAGCTGGTTTTCCGCGAAAGATATTTAGGTATCGCCTCGGATGAATTCCGCAGGGGGTAGAGCACTGGATGGGCTAGGGGGACTCACCGTCTTACCAAACCCAACCAAACTCCGAATACCTGCGAGAACTATCCGGGAGTCACACAGTGGGTGCTAACGTCCATTGTGGAGAGGGAAAAAACCCTGACCAACAGCTAAGGCCCCTAATTCGTGGCTAAGTGTGAAAGGATGTAGGAATCCCATAACAACCAGGAGGTTGGCTTAGAAGCAGCCATCCTTTAAAGAAAGCGTAACAGCTCACTGGTCTAAATAAGGGTTCCCGCGCCGAAAATGTAACGGGGCTCAAGCCACGAGCCGAAGCTTTGGGTGTGCACGCAAGTGTACGCGGTAGCGGAACGTTCTGTAAGCCGATGAAGGTGGACCCGCGAGGGCCGCTGGAGGTATCAGAAGTGCGAATGCTGGCACGAGTAACGACTAACAGAGTGAAAGACTCTGTCGCCGAAAGTCCAAGGGTTCCTGCGTAAAGCTAATCTGCGCAGGGTTAGCCGGTCCCTAAGATGAGGCCGAAAGGCGTAATCGATGGGAATGCCGTTAATATTCGGCAGCCGGTGGGTGGTGACGAATTCCGTAAGTTGTCAGGTCTTACTGGATTGATCTGGCAGCGAAGGAGTTCCAGGAAATAGCCCCCACATAGTCCGTACCCTAAACCGACACAGGTGGACTGGTAGAGAATACCAAGGCGCTTGAGCGAACTATGCTGAAGGAACTCGGCAATTTACCTCCGTAACTTCGGGATAAGGAGGACCTCTCATTGGGCAACCAGTGAGGGGTGGCACAGACCAGGGGGTGGCGACTGTTTATCAAAAACACAGGACTCTGCGAACACGGAAGTGGACGTATAGGGTCTGACGCCTGCCCGGTGCCGGAAGGTTAAGAGGAGGGGTGCAAGCCTTGAATCGAAGCCCCGGTAAACGGCGGCCGTAACTATAACGGTCCTAAGGTAGCGAAATTCCTTGTCGGGTAAGTTCCGACCTGCACGAATGGCGTAACGACTTCCCCGCTGTCTCCAGCATAGGCTCAGTGAAACTGAATTCCCCGTGAAGATGCGGGGTTCCTGCGGTCAGACGGAAAGACCCCGTGCACCTTTACTATAGCTTTGCAATGGCATTCGTGACTGTTTGTGTAGAATAGCTGGTAGACTTTGAAGCTCGGGCGCCAGCTCGGGTGGAGTCGAAATGTGAAATACCAGCCTGGTGGTTATGGATGTCTAACCGCGTCCCGTTATCCGGGGCCGGGACATTGCATGGTGGGTAGTTTGACTGGGGCGGTCGCCTCCCAAAGAGTAACGGAGGCGTGCGATGGTAGGCTCAGAGCGGTCGGAAATCGCTCGTTGAGTGCAATGGCATAAGCCTGCCTGACTGCGAGACCTACAAGTCGAGCAGAGACGAAAGTCGGTCATAGTGATCCGGTGGTCCCGCGTGGAAGGGCCATCGCTCAACGGATAAAAGGTACGCCGGGGATAACAGGCTGATGATGCCCAAGAGTCCATATCGACGGCATCGTTTGGCACCTCGATGTCGACTCATCACATCCTGGGGCTGGAGCAGGTCCCAAGGGTTTGGCTGTTCGCCAATTAAAGTGGTACGTGAGTTGGGTTCAAAACGTCGTGAGACAGTTTGGTCCCTATCTGTCGTGGGTGTAGGAGAATTGAGAGGATCTGTCCCTAGTACGAGAGGACCGGGATGGACGCACCTCTGGTGGAGCAGTTGTCGCGCCAGCGGCAGTGCTGCGTAGCTATGTGCGGACGGGATAATCGCTGAAGGCATCTAAGCGAGAAACCCACCTCGAAACGAGTTCTCCCTTGAGAGCCGTGGTAGACCACCACGTTGATAGGCCGGGTGTGTAAGTGCGGCAACGCATTGAGCTTACCGGTACTAATCGCTCGATTGTCTTGATTGCTCTCATTACTCAATGTCCATTCATGTCGTGATCGCGACGGAATGGCGGTTAGATTGACCAACGCTTTGCTTCATCTCGTCTTTGGCCGGCCTGGTGGTTTTTGCGAGGGGCCTGAACCCGATCCCATCCCGAACTCGGCCGTTAAACTCCTCAGCGCCGATGGTACTAAGTCTCAAGACTTGGAAGAGTAGGTCGCTGCCAGGCCTGCCAAGGACGAGAAATTCCTCATCACGATGCTGCTTTGTCGCAAACAGAGCTACGAAAAACCCCCGCTTCGGCGGGGGTTTTTTGTTGTCCGCGGCCCGTTCCGGACTTGCGCCAGATCAAGAAGCCGGCCCCTGCAAAGCATAGCCTCTCAACCACGGCCATCGTGGGTCTGATCATCGAGAGGGTTTCGTCATGCCGACATCTTCCACCGAAAAGGCCATCGTTCTCTATTTCCGTTTTCTGATGGCGTGGACTTTCCTCTATGCCGCCTCGCATCAGGTGTTCGTACCGAGCTTTTCCGTCGTCGGCTTTGTCAGCCACACCAAAACGTTTCACGACGCATTCGCGATCTTCACCACGCCGACCATGGCGCCGATCACCACCTTCATGGTCGAATACGGGCATCTGCTGATCGGTCTGTCCCTGTTGTTCGGCCTGATGGTGCGGATCTCGGCGGCGTTCGGCGTGCTGCTGATGATCGTCTATTGGTTCGCCCACATGGACTGGCCGTTCATCGAGAACACCAACAACTTTATTGTCGACTATCATCTCGTCTATGCCGGCGTGCTGACCTATCTCGCCGTCAAACGGGCCGGCCACGTGTTCGGGCTCGATGCCTGGGCCGAGAAACTCGATGTCGTAAGGAACAGCGCGGTGCTGCGGCCGCTCGTCGCCTAGGCGCGGAACGGCCGGCGCTACTCGCCGAGCAGCTCCTGACGGCGCTGCTCGAGCTCGTCTTTGTAACGGCGCAGCGTGTAGGCCTCGGTGAGCAGGCCGACGACCTCTGCCTTTTCCAGCGAGTCGATCACCGCCAGCGCTTCGGCTTCCGCCTTTTCGAAGGCGACCATCGCATCCTTGACCGTCATGGTCGGCAGCAGCGCCGTGTCGCGGAAGTGCGCGAGGTCGCGCACCGGCGTCGCTTCGTCGACTTCCGGCGCGTGGATTTCCGCGACCTGGACGATGCCGGCATAGCGTTTGCTCTCGTCGATCGCGATCACCTGCGTCACCGAGCCGAGCGGAAACACCAGCCGGAAGCGGCCGGCTGTCGTATGCGAGGGCACGGTGCGCACGTCCGGCCGCATCATGCGGCGCACGGTCAGCTCGCGGATCCAGCCGACATCGGCCGCGCTGCGGATGCTTTCGCCGCGCAGGTGGAAGCGCCATGTGGCAAAGGAGTAGCCGAACGTCTCGCGCGTCACCTGGGCGGCGACGATGATGCTGATCAGCACCGCGGTGGTCAGCCAGAAATCGCCGGTCGTCTCCAGCGCGATGAAGGTCATCGTCAGCGGCCCGCCGATCACCGAGACCGACAGCGCACCGAGGCCGACCACGGCATAGACATGGGCGTCGAGACCCAGCGAGGGGATCAGGGTGTTGGCGGCTTCGGCAAACAGCCGGCCGCCCAGTGCGCCGACCAGCAGCGACGCAAAGAACAGGCCGCCGCGAAAGCCGGTGCCGATCGACACGATCGAGGCCAGCGACTTGAGCACGAACAGCAGCGCGATGGCGCCGAGCGGGCTGGTCAGCGTCGACGAGATGTGGATGGCGCCGTGGCCGGACGACAGCACTTCCGGCGTGACGATGGCGAAGGCGCCGACCACGAGGCCGCCGAGCGTCGGCCTCAGTGCCGGGCGGATGCGCACGGAATTCATCAGCGTCTCGCACAAGGCGACGCCGCGCATCAGCGTGACGCCGACGCCGGCGGCGAGCAGGCCGACCAGCGCCGCGATGGCGAGATCGAGGCCGCGTACATGCGAGACATACATGCCGCCGATGTCGAGCGGCGGCTGGCCGAGCGCACCTGCGACGAGAAATCCGACCAGCGCCGCGATGCCGACCGGCGCGAGGCTTGCGACCGAATAGCTCGCGATCACCAGTTCGAAGGCGTAGAAGGCGCCGGCCAGCGGCGCTCCGAATGCGCCGGCGATGGCACCCGCGGCGCCGCAGCCGACCAGCACGCGCAGGTCGCGGCGGCGCAGACGAAAGGCCTGTCCGATCCGCGACGCAAGGCCGCTTGCCAGCTGCGTATATCCGGCTTCGAGGCCGACCGAAGCGCCGACGCCGCTCGACCACACCGTTTGCAGCGCGACGATCAGGCTGCCGCGCACCGACATGCGGCCGCCATGCAGGGCGTTGGCTTCGATCGGGTCGATTTCGCGTCCCGGTCGCCAGCGCAGCAGGGCGGTGAGCGCAAGGCCGAAAAGAAGCCCGCCGACGGTTGGCACGGCGATGGCCAGCGCGGGATCGATCGCGGTGAGGCTCGAGAGCCGCGAGCCCCAGGGCACGTCGAACAGGACGGTGTGCAGCATCGCCACGCCGAGGCTCATCGCGGCCACCACGCCGCCGGCGATGGCGCCGATCAGTGCGCCGAGAACGACAAGCCCGGACTCCCGCGCACGCACCAGCGCGCGCAGTTTCTGGGGGATCTCGAACCCGGTCCGGATAATGCGGGTGCGCGCGCCCGCGGTGATGGATGACATCGGCCGCGCCTCATCGGCTTTGGCGCCTTGCTACGCCACAACACTGCCGGCGTATAGCCTCAAGAGGCGGATTGGCCGGGTTTCCTGGGTGTTTTCGTTACCGGTGGCTTCGGGCCGTTTTGTGTCGGCGGCGCGCCGGCTTTGCGGGACGATTTGATCGGCTTCGACCTGACTGCTTTGGCCGGCTTCACGACGGCCGTGTTCGCGTCCTCGCCCGCGGAGACCCGGTTGTCCCAGAGCTTGGCGATGCGCCGGCGGAACGCCTTCGGTTTTTCGGCGAACAACCGGTCGGCCAGCCGCGCGGCGGCGCGGATATGGGCCTCCCGGCGCGCCGCGATCGCCGGCGCAAGCCGAGAGCGCCACGGCGCGAGCGGCTGGTTGCGCGCGGTCATCTGGTGGAACACGAACAGATCCTGGCAGGCGCCGAGCCGGTTGCGCAGCCGCTGCGCTTCCTCGGTCCAGAGCCGGCCGAGCCGCGGCCACAGATGCTCGATCAATTCCATCTGGTGGCGATGCTCGACGACCCGGCGGCGCAGGTCGTGAAGGTGATCGGCGTCGGCCTTGTTCCAGTCGTCCGGCACGATCTGCCGCGCCCGGCGGTAAGTGACGGCCAGGGCGTCGGCGATCGCAGGGAATGCGATGTCGGCGAGCGGCCAGCGTTCGAGCGTCAGCAGCGCGTCGTCGAGATAGCGCGACAGCTGATCGCGGGTGGCGCCGGAAAAGCTCTGGGCCTCGGCCTGCGCCTTCAGCGCGGCAAGGCGGTCCTGGATGGTCGCCATCGAGGTGGGCGACAATTCGGTGTCGCTCTTGCGCAGGTCGTCGAGGGCGTCGAGGCAGGCCTGCGCGTCGCGGGCGCTGGCGAGATTGCGCATCATCTCGCGCGCCTCCCGCCGCATCAGGTCCGCAGGCTCGCCGAGGATCGGTGCGAGCAGCCGCATTAGCGCGCGCCAGCGCTTCAGCGCCTTGCGGATCTCGTGGACAGCCTGCGCCGGCGACAGGTCGGGCGCGATCAGCCCGCGGCGGGCATCCGCCAGAATGTTGCGTCCGGCGGCCGCCAGAGCGACGCCGATGCTGCCCGTGCCATTGCCGGAGACGGCAGCGGCCCGCTGTTTTTTTGCCGCGTCATGCGAAATATCCATGAAATACGCGCGCTTACGCTCTTTTCTTTGCCGCCGGGCGTTGCTACATACGGGTCTCTCGCGCGGGGGAGATCCCGCGCGTCGTCGTTTGGCACCCGATTATGCATGCTGCCGGCCGGTTTTTTATGACACCGGCATGACAGTGGGGAGGGCGCCGGCGGCAGCCGAAAAAGCATATAACTGCTTGATTGGCTTGATGAATTGGCGCGGGGTGGAGCAGCCCGGTAGCTCGTCAGGCTCATAACCTGAAGGTCGTAGGTTCAAATCCTACCCCCGCAACCAATTCCAAAAAAACGGATCGCGCGACGGGGCGAAGGCGCAAGCGGGGGCGGAATAGTTCATGGACGCCGGAGCGCGCTTGCTGCGGTTTTGCCGGACCCGCAATCTCGTTTCCGCGGACGCCGACGGCAACAGTGCCGTGGCGGCCGTGATTGCCGGTCTCGCGCCGCTCTTGTTCCTGACGGTCAAGGGTTGGACCAACGCGCTTTGTTTGGTCCTCGTCCTGCTCGCACTTTACGACATCTGCCGACACTCCGAACTGTACTGGCCGCTGTGGCGCGACCGCCGTATCGGCTGGCTCACCGCCGCACTCGCCTCGGCCGTTGTCGCCATTCTCGCCAGCCAGACATTGCGTTGGGATTTTCAAGCGCAACCCTATGACGCGCCGCTGCGCCCGCTTGGCGGCGTCGCGGTGCTGCTCTATCTCACCGCACGCCGCGTCAACTTCCTCAAGATCTTCCAGTGGACCTGTCCGCTCGCGGTGTTGCTCTGCGCAGCCGGGCTTCTCGTTGGTCCCGATCCGTTCGCGAAATGGGGCGGGCGATTGTCGAATTACTTTGTCGATCCTCTGAGTCTCGGCCAGTACATGCTGCTGCTCGGCGTGCTGTCGGCCTTCATGATCAACCTCGTCGAGAAAGACGGGCCGATCGCGATCGTGCTGAAACTGGCGGCGCTGGTCGTCGGCCTCTGGGTTTCCGTCCTGACGGAATCGCGCTCGGGCTGGCTCGCCATTCCCGTGTTGTTCGTGATCTGGCTGTTCGCGGTGGCCCGGATTCGCAACGTGACCATGATCGCGGGTGGAACTGCGGCGCTGGCGCTCGCCTGCGTGCTCGCCTATCTGGTCTTGCAGCCGGTGCACACGCGCGTCGATGCGGCCCTGATCGACTATCGCGCTTATTTCGACGGCGGTTTACGCGACACCTCGGGCGGCCTGCGGCTCTCGCTCCTGCGGGCGTCGTGGCACCTGTTCCTGTCGCAGCCGCTTTATGGCTATGGCGACGGCGGAACGCCTCCGCTGATGACGATTCCCGCGATCCGGCCGTTCTATACCGACCTGCTGCAATACGCCCTGACGCACAACGGCGCGCACAACGAGTTGTTCCAGAACATGGTCCGTTCCGGCATCTTCGGCGTGATCTCGACGCTGTTGATGTTCGGCGTCCCGTTTGTGCTGTTCTGGCGCGCCGCCAGGTCGCACATCAAGGAGGCCTCGGCCGCCGGCGTTATCGGCCTCGGCTATATCGCCGGTGTCTTCTGCTTCGGCCTGTCCACCGAGACCTTCGCGCTGAAATATCTGGCGACGTTTTATGCGCTGATGATCGGCGCGCTCGCCGCGCAGGTCATCTGGGCATCGCCGCCGGATGAAGTGGAATCAGGACGCTAGGATCGACAGCTGCATCGCTTCGATCAGCGATCCGCCAAGGCGTACATCGAAGCCGTTGTCCGCTCTCCATTGAAGAATTCTGTCACGCTCGCTGCGGCCATGTCCGGTCAGGACGTGGAGTCCACCTGCGAGGCCGGCATTCTTCGCCGCCTCCATATCGCTCAGCTTGTCGCCGGCGAGCCAGGACGCGGCGAGGTCGATGTTCAGGGCAGTGCCGGCGCGTAACAGCATTCCGGGATTGGGTTTGCGGGCCGGATGGTTCGGATGCGCGAATTCGCCGACGCCCTCCGAATGATGCGGCGTCGCATAGACGGCATCGATGCGGGCGCCCTCGCGGGTCAGCCTCTCATTGATCGTCTGCTGCACCGTAAGAAAGACGTCCCAGCCGAACATGCCGCGGCCGATGCCGGCCTGATTGGTGACGATGACGACCGGCACGCCCCGCGCGTTGGCGTTGGCGATCGCCGCGGCGGCGCCGGGAATCAAGGCAATATCCTCGACGCGACGAAGATAGCCGGTCTCTTCGACGATGACGCCGTCGCGGTCGAGAAACAGCGCGGGTCGGCGGCCGTCAGGGCGCGCATAGACCTCGCACCAGACCCCGTCCTGATCGAGAGGAAAATCGCCCGAAGTCACGTCCGAGAGCCTCGTTGAGCCGGCGACCATCCAACTCCTCAACTTCAAACGCCGGGTCGCTTTCCGCCGATTCCGGCTCACTTGAGCGCACGCGATTTTTGACGCGAGCCAATCAGCTCAGCTCAGAAAATTGTGCCGCGTTTACATGCGCACAAACCAATTTTTCGGACCTGACAAAACCTAACATTTCAGCGCAACCATTCGGCTTTATGCTTTTAGATCAACAGGTTGTTGATTCGAGGTTGGCATGACACTCACCGCCAGGCAAGCGCGTTTCGTGAAAGAATATTTTCGCTGTCTCAATGGGACCCAAGCAGCGATTGCCGCAGGCTACAGTCAGAGGACGGCGAGGGCGATCGCCAGCGAGAACCTAAGGAAACCCTCCATCCGGGGAGAGATCGCGAACCTGGAGCGCTCTCAGCAAGAGCGTTTAAGCGCGGAGAGGCGGGAAATAATCGACGAACTAGCAAAAATCGTCGATTTCAAAATCTCCTCCTTGTTTGATGAGCATGGGAGAGTTCTCCCGGTCTCACAATGGCCCCCCGAAGCTGCGAGTGTGGTTGTCGAGTTCAAGTGTTACCCCACAACCGGCAAAAGCAATCGCACGCGCATTTCACTGAAGATGCAAGATCGGCTTAAGGCGCTCGAGAGGCTTGGGGACATGCTTGGCGCGTTCAACCGCAGAAAAAATGCGAAGCGGAAATCATCTTCGCGTTAGTAAAAGCTCGCAGAAAATTGAGTAGGAAAGCATGCTCGGTAATCTCGGTATTTGATCGCACCGCTTTCCTGCTCCTTTTCAAAATGGCAACGACTGCTCTTCGCTCGGCTAATAATTTAATTTCCAAGAATCGAATTGAGCGGCGTTTATATTGCGGTCTACCAAGAGCAGTGTATCTGACGAGGCGTGTAGATGAAGGAGCGTGCTTCTGTCTCGACCGATACTGGCAGAGGTGCCACGCGCTTGTCGTATGTTCCTTGCTGAGGCAGCACAAAACATTTCTTGCGTATTGAATGATGCTTGAGGTTCTTTGAGATAGCCAATCAGGTTGAAAAAATCTCAAGAGTACGTTGCGGTAGCATGATCAATAAGATAATATTGAGATGCGGTCGGGTGAAGGCTGCGACGGACGTCGTTTTAGCGATGTCGGCAGAGATGCTACCGCCCGACCGCACCATTCCATAAAAGGATATCTAATTGTATTGCGCTCGACTTTTTAAGTCTGAGCTCAAGACGGGCATGAATTTTTCTATCAGTAATAAATAGAGGCGTTCATTGCGATCTTCTAATCAAATTGCCACAGCGCTTCTATCGAAAACGTTTCTTTCTTTTTGTTATTCGTACTCCGGCGCCGCCTCCATTCTCCTCAATAAATGACAACCCTGCCTCAGCCATTGCGTTGAGGATTTTATTTATTGTGTCTTCGCGCCCGCCCAAGATGTCTTCTGCAGCTTCGAGTCTCTTGATGGTTGGCAGCGAGACATTGGACTTATTTGCGAGGTCGTCCTGAGACCAGCCTAGAAGCGCCCTCCCAGCCTTAATCTGACGAATTGATACTTTTGGT
Source organism: Pseudolabrys sp. (assembly GCF_050250095.1). Lineage (NCBI taxonomy): Bacteria > Pseudomonadati > Pseudomonadota > Alphaproteobacteria > Hyphomicrobiales > Xanthobacteraceae > Pseudolabrys > Pseudolabrys sp. Next base: position 12,180 of record NZ_JBFWPH010000001.1, read on the forward strand.
ATTGACAAGCGCTTCTCCATAATGATACTTTTAGTATCAGAAAAGTTCAACGTTCAAGGCCGTTTCTCTGTACGAGGTAATATCATGGATCAGTTGTTGTGTTCCGCTGTGCGATATCGCGCAATTCGGGAGTGTATTAAGAGGGAAGACCCTGCCATTGACGAACAAACTTTGGCCGACACCGTCGAAGGCCTTACCGATCTTCATGAAATCATTATCGCTATCATGAGATCTGCTTTGGAAGACGAATCTCGCGTTGCTGCACTAAAATGCCGAATCATTGACATGCGGGCAAGGCTTGTCAGGTTTCAAGAGCGGGCGTCTAAACGCCGTCAGATCGCGCGAGACGTAATGGTCGAGCTCGATCTCAAAAATATTCTTGCACCAGATTTTACTATCTCGCTGAGGCCGGGAACCCCGGCACTAGTTGTCGTCGATGAAAACGTGATTCCACGCAATTACTGGATATCCGGGGAGCCGCAGTTGAACCGTCAGAAACTAGCAAATGAGCTCAAAGAAGGTGCGGAGATTGACGGTGTAATGCTTTCAAATCCGACGCCGGTCTTGTCGGCGAGGGTGCGATAATGAGTTTTACAATCAAACAGAGGCAAGCGCTACGACGCAAGCTTGACCAAAGCCGAGTTAGAACACGTGAGACGAACGGGCGACAGCTCTCCTACATTGAGGGATGGTACGCTATTTCCGAGGCCAATCGAATTTTTGGCTTCGATGGCTGGAGTCGCGAAACGCTCGAATCCAAATGTGTTCTGGCTCGCGAGAATCGCGGCATGTTTACTGCTGTTTACACAGCAAAAGCACGAATTACAGTTTGGGCTGACGGCACTGCCATCATTCGTGATGGGCACGGTACCGGAGAGGGGTGGGGCAATACGGCTGGCGAAGTGCACGATACGGCGCTTAAGGCAGCGGAAACTGATGCCACCAAGCGCGCACTAGCAACCTTCGGAAGCCGCTTTGGTTTAGCACTTTATGATCGAAGTAGTGCTAGGAGTGAAAGTCAGCCAAGTAATCAGTCTGCCACGTTTAATTTCCAATATGCCGCTGCCCGGCCAAGGAGCCAAGAGGCGAACAAGGAAAATTGTGCAATCTTGCCGTTGGGTGAAGCGGGCAGAATTGACAAAAGCCTGTTGACGATCGCTGCGCCGAAGCGAATTCGAAATCGTGCGCATCTTAGATACGTCGCGACGCGTCCCTGTTTGATCTGTGGTCGGCATCCCTCAGATGCGCATCATCTGAAATTTGCGCAACCAAAAGCGTTGGGGCTCAAGGTCAGTGATGAGTATACAGTACCCCTTTGCCGAGGGCACCACCGTGAACTTCATCGCTTCGGAAATGAAAGAAATTGGTGGCAAATTCAGAAGATTGATGCGCTCGCGGTTGCTCACGAGTTGTGGACGAGAACACGTCAAAATCTCGATCTTGGAAAGGATGCGTCAAATTAGCAAAAAGCCCGGCAGTCTCGGCGATCTTGCCGCCTGGGACCCCGCGCCGGGTAACCATATCGCCGGCGACAAGGACTGACGGCGCCGGTTTGCGGCAAAATTGCCGTCGCGGCAGCGCCGGAAACGCTATAAATCCCTGCACCGACGAAGGACCGGGTCCGGGCCACCGATGAAGCTTGCCGTTACTGCGCTTGCCATTCCCGACGTGAAGCTGATCTCAGCGCCGCGGTTCGCCGACGCGCGCGGCCACTTCGCGGAAACCTACGCGCGCGCGGATTTCGTCGCGGCCGGTCTCGCGACCGACTTCGTGCAGGACAATCAGGCGGCCTCACGCGCCGCCGGCACGGTGCGCGGGCTGCATTTCCAGACCGCGCCGCATGCGCAGGCCAAGCTCGTGCGCGTGCTGCGCGGGCGCATCTTCGACGTCGCCCTCGACATCCGCCGCGGCTCGCCGACCTTCGGCCGCCACGTCGCGGTGACGCTCGACAGCGAGGCGGGCCAGCAGTTGTTCGTGCCGGTCGGCTTCGCGCACGGCTACTGCACGCTCGAACCCGATACCGAGGTGCTCTACAAGGTCGACAGCAGCTACGCCCCGACGCATGAGCGCGGCGTCTTGTGGAGCGACCCGGCGCTCGGCATCGCCTGGCCGATCGACGCGGCGGCCGCGTCCCTCGCGGACCGTGACAAGACGCTGCCGACGCTGGCGGCGCTGCGGGATACGTTCGCATGACGGCCGGGATGCGCATTCTCGTCACCGGCGGCGCGGGCTTCATCGGCTCCGCTATCTGCCGCCAGCTCGTCGCCGGCGGCGCCTTCGTCGTCAATGTCGACAAGCTGACCTATGCGGCCAACCTGCGCTCGCTCGACGCGGTGTCCGGCAATTCCAAATACGTGCTGGAGAAGGCCGATATCTGCGACCGCAAGGCGCTCGACGCGATCTTCGCCAAATACAAGCCGACAGCGGTGCTGCACGCCGCCGCCGAGAGCCATGTCGACCGCTCGATCGATGGCCCGGCGGCCTTCGTCGAGACCAATCTGATCGGCACCTATCAGATGCTCGAAGCGGCGCGCAGTTATGCCGCCAATCTCGCGCCGGGCGAGCGCGAGGCGTTCCGCTTCGTCCATGTCTCGACCGACGAGGTCTACGGTTCGCTCGGCAGCGACGGCCAGTTCCACGAAGACACCCGCTACGATCCGAGCTCGCCCTATTCCGCCACCAAGGCGGGCAGCGATCATCTGGTGCGCGCCTGGCATCGGACTTACGGCCTGCCGGCGGTCATCGCCAACTGCTCCAACAATTACGGGCCGTATCAGTTTCCCGAAAAGCTGATCCCGCTGATGATCCTTAACGCGACACATGGTTTGCCGCTGCCGGTCTACGGCAAGGGCGCGAATGTGCGCGACTGGCTTTATGTCGAGGATCATGCGCGCGGCCTGATCACGCTGCTGCAAAAGGGCCGCCTCGGGGAAAGCTACAACTTCGGCGGCGACAGTGAGCGTACCAATCTCACGGTGGTCGAGACGATCTGCGACATCATCGACCGCTTGCAGCCGGGCGCGCAGCCGCGACGCAAGCTCATCACCTTCGTCACCGACCGTCCCGGCCATGACGCGCGCTACGCGATGGACGCGAGCAAGGTGCGGCGCGAACTCGGCTGGTCGCCGTCGCTCGACTTCGAGACCGGGCTCGAGCGCACCATCGCGTGGTATCTCGCCAATGCCGAATGGTGGAAGCCGCTGCGCGAGCGCGTCTATGGCGGCGAACGTCTCGGGCTGAAATGAGCAAGGCCGGCCCCATCCTGGTGGTCGGCCGAGAGGGGCAGGTCGCGCGCTGCCTCGCCGAACGCGCCGCCGCGCGCGGCGCCGAACTCGTGCTGCGCGGCCGGCCCGACCTCGATCTCATCAATCCCGCGTCGGTCGATGCGGCCGTCGCCGCCGTCAGGCCGCGCGCCATCGTCAACGCCGCAGCCTTTACGGCAGTGGACAAGGCCGAGAGCGAGGAAGCTTCGGCCTTCGCCATCAACGAGACCGGCGCGTGGTCGCTCGCCACCGCCGCGGCGCGCGCCGGCGTGCCGTTCGTTCATCTCTCCACCGACTATGTGTTCGACGGACGAAAGCCCTCGCCTTACGTCGAGGACGACGCCACCGCCCCGCTCGGTGCCTACGGCCGCTCCAAGCTCGCCGGCGAGATCGCCGTGCGCGCTGTCTACCCCGCCGCCAATATCCTGCGCACCGCGTGGGTCTATAGCGCAGGCGGCACCAATTTCGTGCGCACCATGCTGCGGCTCGCCACCGAGCGGCCGGTGGTGCGCGTGGTCGACGATCAGACCGGCAATCCGACCTCGGCGCTCGACCTTGCCGACGCCATCCTGACGGTGCTGGAAGGCCCGAAACGCGGCGGCAAGCTCTATCACGTCGCCGGGCGCGGCGAGACGACATGGTACGGCTTCGCCAAGGCGATCTTCGATGGCTGGGCACGGCGCGGCCGGGCGGTGCCGCAACTCGAGGCGATCACGACCGCCGAGTACAAGACGGCGGCGCCGCGCCCAGCCAATTCCCGGCTCGATTGCGCGAAGATCGAACGCGAGCTTGGCATCCGCCTGCCGGACTGGCAGACATCGCTTGAGGCCTGCCTCGACCGGCTGGCCGAAGCAGGAGATCGGTGACGGCGATGACGACGAAAAAGGGCATCGTGCTCGCCGGCGGCTCCGGCACCCGCCTCTATCCGATCACCCGCGCGGCCAGCAAACAGCTGCTGCCGGTCTACGACAAGCCGATGATCTATTATCCGCTGTCGACGCTGATGCTCGCCGGCATCCGCGACGTGCTGATCATCACCACGCCGGAAGATGCCGACCAGTTCCGCCGCCTGCTCGGCGACGGCAGGCAATGGGGCATCACGCTTTCCTACGCCGTGCAGCCGCGGCCGGAAGGTCTCGCACAGGCTTTCATCATCGGCGCGGATTTCATCGGCAGCGACAATGTCGCGCTGGTGCTCGGCGACAACATCTTCTTCGGCCACGGCCTGCCCGAGATGCTGCGCGCGGCCGCCGCGCGCAAAACGGGCGCAAGCGTGTTCGCCTATCAGGTCAGCGATCCGCAACGTTACGGCGTCGTCTCGTTCGACAAGACCGGCAAGGCGCTGACGCTTGAGGAAAAGCCGGCCGCGCCGCGCTCCAACTGGGCGGTGACCGGCGTTTATTTCTACGACAGCGATGTGGTGCGGCTCGCCAAGTCGCTGAAGCCATCGAAGCGCGGCGAACTGGAAATCACCGATCTCAACCGGCTCTATCTCGACGCCGGCAAGCTCGCGGTCGAGCGCATGGGGCGCGGCTTTGCCTGGCTCGACACCGGCACTTTCGAGTCGCTGTTGTCGGCGTCGAGCTTTGTGCAGACGCTGGAACAGCGCCAGGGCGTGAAAATCGCCTGCCTCGAGGAAATCGCCTACCGGATGGGCCTGATCGGCAAGGACGACCTGCTGCGCACCGCGCGCGAGATGCAGAAGAGCGGCTACGGCGAATATCTGCGCGCGGTCGCCGCCGAGTCCGACGATCGAGCGTGACCAGCACAGGACTGAGCAACATCACCGCTGACCAAAAGCCTCAATTAGAATCATTATGCGCAGTCTTTCTCCGATAGCCTCTTCAATTCGCTAAAGATAGCGTGTCGATTTCTCTCTGCAATCGCCTGCTCGAGTGCTACGAGGCAACTGCGTATTTGATGCAGCGATTGCTGAGAGGGCCGGGCTGCTACTACGCCGGGGATACCAATTTCAGAGGTCGGTTCTTCGTTCGAAAAAAGAATTTCGCGCAAGCGCTCGCCAGGTCTTAAGCCCGAAAATACGATTTCTATATCCCGTCCGGGTTCTAGGCCACCTAAACGAATCATGCGTTCGGCGAGGTCAACGATTTTTACCGGCTGGCCCATATTGAGTACGAAGACGGAAAGGTCCGACTGGAGGTTGCCTAATGCGTGGCTTGCAGACGTGATCACGAGATCGCATGCTTCGCGGATCGTCATGAAATAACGTACCATATCTGGATGGGTGACGGTGACTGGACCGCCAGCTTCGATCTGAGCTTTAAACTTTGGGACGACAGATCCGTTCGATGCAAGGACGTTGCCAAATCGTACCGAAATAATGCGGGTTGACGGGCCACGCGCCGCTACTTTGGTAGCTTGCTCTATATCGACCGCCTGGCAGTAGATTTCTGCAATTCGCTTAGTTGCTCCTAGAACTGACACGGGATCAACCGCCTTATCGGTTGAGATCATTACCATCGCAGCTGCACCCGAGGCGACTGTCGCATCGGCCACGTTGACCGAGCCGAACACATTGGTTCGAACGCCTTCGATCCAGTCTTTCTCGAGAATTGGAACGTGTTTAAGTGCGGCGGCGTGGAACACAAGATCCGGCTTATAATCACGAATAAGTTGAAATACTCTTTCGCGGTCTCGAACGTCGCAAATGTGACCCTGAATATCTAGTGCGGTACCGCGTTTCTGTAAGCGCTCGAGCACAGCATGAAGCGCTGGTTCGGCGTTATCGATCACCAAAAGTCGACTGGCGCCAAATGTGGCGACGCGGTTGCAAATTTCCGAACCGATTGAGCCACCGCCGCCTGTGACGATGACTGACCGCCCCCGAATGAAGTGCTCGAGCCGATTATAGTCGATAGACGAACTGGGACGCAGTAGCAGGTCCTCAACTTCGATAGGTGCAAGTTCAATCTTGTCGCCACTTTCGGCAAGTGATGGCATACGGCTGACGATGATTCCGAGGCGGCGCGCCTTCACGATTGCTGCTTCGATCCCAAGACCGGTTGCAAATGCGGACGGAGTAAGCAAAAGCCGAGTGATATTTTGGCCGGAAGCGCCGAAATTATCGATAGTCAACAGCAAATTCTTGGGGTGATCAATGACGCGGACACCCCGCAGGCTTTGATTGAGATCGGCAAGTGAGGGTGAAAGAATACCCAAAGGTTGAATATTTTTGATAGCGCCGCTTTCAATTCCGCGTAGGAGGACTTCTGAGTCCGCCGCGTTGCCAAGGATTAGCGTGCGGGCTCCCGTTGCATTTCGTGCCCGAATGAGGCCGTCACGGAAGTAACGATAAACAATCCGAAGTCCAGCGAGAAACGCGATCTGCAAAAGCCAATAAAGAACGATAGTGATTTTGCCGAAGAAAAAAGTACCAAGAACGTTCGGTGACACCAGGATGTAATCAAGTAGTAGAATCGAAGCCGCCATCACAGTTGCGGCTCGGAAAATATTACGGAGATCTGGTAAGGACGCGAAGCGCCACTTCGATCGGTATAGGTCGAAATACCAATAAATTAATCCCGCATAGATAAGTATGCCTGGTAGCAATATCAGAAGATCGTAAAGACGCTCAACGAGACCGGGATTCTCAAAACGGAACCAGAAAGTGGCGAAGATCGCGGCAGCGGTGGCGGCCAAGTCGTGTATCAATACAAACGTACGTTTCGAGAATATGTTGGTTGCGCTAAACATGGTATTTTAGCAGGTGCATTCAGGAATCATTCTAGTTATTCGGTCATTACAGCATCAACTATAAGAATAAAGTGATATTCTGTCATCAGACAATTCTATCTATGCCGATTTGATCCGACCTGGTAGCCGCTAGCTCTGTTCCGAGCTTTCGTGAGCGCATTTCGAACTCGGTCGATCTAAGTCTGTTGCACGCCTGTGCGATCGTTCGTGCGTCGAGCTTGTCGCTGCAATAGCTTCTCGCTTAAAAAGCTCGGAGTCTCAAAAATATTACGGGAAACCGAATGTCAAAAATTTCCGAGCATTTCTCTGGCATCGACCTCCAGCGTTGAATCCGCCAAGACTTTCAGATCCTCGTCTTCAACGACCCGAGCTCTAGGCTTCGGATGTCTCTATTCTACTTTGGCGGTTCCACTTGTAATGTCGTGTCGCTCATGCCCTGGCATCGTACAGTCTGGCAGCGTACCCTTTTTGCATCTTAAGGCTTTGCCTTTCATGCGCTAAAGGCCTTACTGAGAGATGAGAACCGGCGAGTGCGCGAGAGGACAGATACGCCTACGTCGACCTTAGAGATCGCGGGAAGACGCCTCTAGTTGTAAGACGCTGCGGCAAATACAACATCACTGCTTGCTGCATCGCGCATTTGCCGCATAAAATCATCGCTCCAAGAAGGCAAAATGGCCAAAACTCGAAGATTTTTAAGCGCCGAACATCTGCTAGATCAGAGCAACATTCAATGATGAAAACGATTTTTGACATCGTAAGTTTGCTTGACAGGCGACGAAAGGCGGTGGCGTTGGGAATATTGGCTTTACTTGTGATTGGGTCTTTTCTGGAAGCAGTAAGCATAAGTCTTGTTCTGCCTCTGATCCTAATTCTTACCTCAAGCTCCGCTTCAAAAGCCATCGGCTGGGAAGCGATGGACCAGATTGCCGCGAAGTTTTCAGAGAATGAACTGGTGATCCTTGCAATAGGGGTTGTTTTAGCGTTTTTCTTTCTGAAGAATTTATTTTTCATGTTGGTCGTATGGTTTCAAGGACGCTTTGTATTTGGACTGCAGGCGGCTCTTTCGGAGCAGATTTTCGACCGTTATTTAGACCAAACGTTTGAAGAGCAGGTTTCGGGTCATTCGTCGCATCTCATTCGAGATGTGACCACTGAGGTCCAATATTTTACTGCCTATGCTGCCTTGCCCATGATGGGAATACTAACCGAGCTCCCGATTATAGTTGCGCTTGGCGTCGTACTTTTCGTCTTGCAGCCGTTGGGTGCACTCCTCACGGTTGTTAGCTCAGGTGTTATGATCGCTGCGCTATACATTTTGTTGTCCCCTAGATTGGCCCATTGGGGAAATATTCGACAGGAGGCAGAAGTTGATCGAGTGAAGTGTATGCAACAAACTGTAAATTGTTTTTCGGAGATCAAGCTGCGGAGGGATAGTCGTTATTTCCTTAGCTATTTCTCTGAGTACAATCGAAGCGTCGTAAAAATGGCTGAGCGAATTAATTTTTGGCAGGCATTTCCCAGATATTGGATTGAGTTCTTTTTGCTTATTAGCATTCTTTTGTTAGTCGCATACTTAGTCATGTCTGGAAGCGACAGCTCCGTTACGGTTTCTACTCTAGGGGTGTTCGCCGCGGTTGCCTTCAAGTTAGCGCCCTCGGCAAACCGAGTAGTCGCTCATGTGCAAGCACTACGCTATGCCCAGCCTGTAGTCGAGATACTTGCGACACGGCTGACAGCTCACTGGCGCGTTCGCGCGGGTACGTCGCAGACTCCTATTTCCGTAAAGACTGAAAATGCAATTGCGAGCTGGAAAGAGTTGATAATCAGGAATGTCACTTATCAACATGAGGGCGCCGAAGCGCATTCTCTGCGGAGGGTAAATTTCACAATTAAGCGCGGCTCAGTGGTGGGGTTTGTGGGGCCGAGCGGCGCAGGTAAGACGACGTTGGCGAACGTGATAATGGGTCTGCTAGCCCCTTCCGAGGGCGGCGTCTTCCTTGACGGGTTACAGGTCAATCCGCCACGCGCAGAATTTCCTGATCTTTTGAGTGCGTGGCAGCGCAATATTGGCTATGTCCCGCAGAATTTCGCGCTGATCGACAGCTCCATCCGACAGAACATTGCTTTCAGATTCAGAGAGGAGGAAATAGAAGAAGCAGCGATTAGCCGTGCAATCGCAGGCGCAGAGATTAGCGAATTTGTCCAATCTTTGCCGCAGGGCGCAGACACGATTGTCGGGGAGCGCGGGATAAGGTTATCCGGTGGTCAAGGGCAACGGATAGCAATTGCACGTTCGCTCTATCTCAATGCTGGCTTGATAGTTTTTGATGAGGCTACCAGTGCGCTAGACGACGCCACGCAGGGTGCGGTGATCGAGTCGCTTTTGGAAAAGCGTGGAGCCAAGACGATCATCATTATTGCGCATCGAACAAGCACGTTGCAATTATGCGATGAGGTCATCGAGTTGAACAAAGGCGAAGTAAGACGAATTGGTACGCCGATAGAAACTCTTGACGCGTTGGCTGGTGCTTCAAACGGGTGACAATGGCCGCTCATGTCCAAAGTCTACATTGGAATGACGTTAGATATACTGCATCACGGTCACGCGAACATTATCAATGTCGCGCGCGGCTACGGTGAAGTTACTGTAGGGCTTTTAACGGACAAGGCGATCGCCAACCATAAGCGGTTACCTTACCTTAAGTACGAACATCGCAAGATATTACTTGAAAACATCAAGGGTGTTGCGCGTATCGTGCCGCAAGAAGAATGGGACTATTCGCCCAATTTACTACGGTACAAGCCGGATATTATGGTTCATGGCGATGACTGGTTATCCGGTCCCTTGTTGCCGTTTCGGAAGCTGGCGTTGAAAGCGCTGCAGAGCTATGGCGGGAAGCTTGTCGAGGTACCTTATACTGAAGGGGTGTCGTCGACGGATATTCAGCGCGAAATGCAGAAAATGGGGACTACGCCGGACTTGCGGCGAGGAATGCTCAAGCGTTTACTTGCCTCAAAAACTCTATGTCGTGTAATTGAAACGCATAGTCCAATGTCGGGACTTGTAGCCCAGTCAGCTAAGGCTTGGCGTGTCAATTCGCAGGTGGAATTCGATGCCTTCTGGTCTAGTTCGCTGACGGATTCCTCAAGTCGGGGGAAGCCGGATATTGAAGTGCTCGATTTGACCGCGCGATTGTCGAATATTAACGACATTTTTGATGTGACCACTAAGCCTATGATCATGGACTTAGACACAGGTGGCAAACCGGAACATTTCGAGATCAATATCAAAAGCATTGAACGTCTAGGTATTTCGGCCGTTATTATCGAGGATAAAGTCGGGCTGAAGAAGAATTCGCTTTTCGGCACTGAAGTTTTTCAGGCTCAGGAAGATCCTGATGCCTTCGCGGCAAAAATCCGTGCTGGTCGTGCTGCGAGGCGCAGTGAAGACTTCATGGTTATTGCGCGCATCGAAAGCCTTATCCTTGATAAGGGTATGTCAGATGCCGCCTCGCGTGCGCAAAAATACGTTGAAGCGGGAGTGGATGGGATCATGATCCACAGTAGAAAGAAAGAACCCGACGAAATTTTTAAATTTGCGAAGATATTCAGGACTGAGTTTCCGTTCGTGCCTATGGTCGTTGTTCCTACGAGCTTTAACGCCGCTACCGAAGAGGATCTAGCGGCAGGGGGGTTCAACATCGTGATTTATGCAAATCATCTCTTCCGTGCCGCCTATCCCGCTATGATGAAAGTCGCAACCAAAATCCTGGAAGATGGAAGAAGCTCTGGCGTGGATTCCGATTTGATGAGTATCAATGACATACTCAATCTAATCCCCGGCACGCGGTAATGATCGACCCGATTAAATTTGTTGCAGCGTTGAAGGAGAGCGGCGTTTCACTGTTTACCGGTGTGCCGGACTCGCTTCTTAAGTCGGTCTGCGACTGCGTCGATTCCGAGTTCGCAAACATGCATCGGTCGGCGACTAACGAGGGATCTGCGATCGGCCTAGCGATAGGTTGGTATCTTGGCGCCGGACGACCCGCCTTAGTTTATATGCAGAATTCCGGTTTCGGCAACGCCGTTAATCCGCTTATCTCGCTGGCGGATGCTCAGGTCTATGGTGTTCCTATGGTTCTGCTCGTTGGCTGGCGTGGGGAAATCATGAACGGGCAGCAACTTCACGATGAGCCGCAGCACGTTAAACAAGGAGCGATCAGCCAGGCGCTTTTAAAGCTGCTCGACATTCCATTCGAAGTGCTGGGTGGGGAATGTACTGAACCTGCGGCGTTAGCCAAACGCGCTGTGGATATGGCTTTTGCGCGGCGCGGGCCAGCGGCCATATTAGTGCGCAAGAATACATTTTTGCCTTATCTGATAAAAAGCCCGTCGAGAGTGAATTCGGTGTCGGCATTTCCTCTTACTCGCGAGGCTGCGATCGAATTGGTAATTGGCGAACTCAACGACGATGCACGAATTGTTTCGACGACCGGTATGGCTTCCCGCGAGCTTTTTGAACTTCGGGCACGACGGGGAGGGCGACATGATCTTGATTTTCTGACTGTCGGTGGAATGGGACACGCCTCGCAAATCGCTACTGGCCTCGCGCAGTCGCGTCCTGACTTAAGAATTATCTGCTTAGACGGGGATGGTGCGTTGCTTATGCATCTGGGTGGGCTGGCAAATTCCGCTATTCAGTCGAATTTGCTTCATATTGTTCTAAACAATGAGTGTCACGACTCGGTGGGTGGACAGCCCACGAGAGCAGCTGGCCTTGCCCTTTCGCGGGTGGCAAAGAGCCTTGGCTATATCAATATTATGTCAGTGTCGCTGCCGGATACAGTAGCCCCCGCGGTTCGTAATTTGCTGACTTCAAAGGGCAGCAGTTTCCTTGAGATCAAGTGCCGTGCTGGGGCGCGGACGAACCTTGGTCGACCGACGCGGACAGCACGACAAAATGTGGACGATTTTACAGCTAGCCTAGCACGCTTTGAGAAAGGCTAGCGATGAATAGATTCGCAATATCTGTCAAAGATTTCGTTGCAAAACGAAATAGAGAAAAGCTGTTGTTCACTGCCGGGCCAGCAAGTCTATTAGCGGAAAATATCCTTGGGCTAAGGCCTTGTTTCGGACGGGAAGACGGCGATTATGACGCCGTTGAGGCTTCGGTTCTCGGTGCTCTCAAGGCAATAACCGGGCATCCCGAGATCGTACGTCTTCAAGGTTCGGCAAGTCTCGCACTCGAAATTGCTGGTCTGAATTTTCTTCAAGGAAAAGTGCTAGTTGTTCAGAGTGGGTTTTATTCTAAGAGGCTCGCCGACCTTGTCAGCTTTGCGCAATTGTCCGTAGGCGCTATCCGGCAAGTCGAACAATGCGACTGGCAGAAGATAGAAGAAGTTTCCGGCGCTTATGACTGGATCGTCAGTTGTTATGCGGAAACCAGCCGTGGCTTACTGGTCAGCATCCGTGCGCTTGAGGCTCTCAAGAAGAATACAGGTGCGAAGATTCTGCTAGACGCGACCGCTTCAATCGGCCTCGAGCAAGGGCACGAAGCCGCCGACGTTATCTGTTACAGTTCCTGCAAAGGACTGTTCGGTCTGACCGGCGCCGGATTTATCGCTTACAGTACCCCGCCACAAATTGCGGTTCCGTCTTTCTATCTCGACCTGGCAACCCACGCCGAAAAGAAAACTACTGGACCTTATCACGCTATAGCGTCGTTACTCGAAGTCTTGCCGCGCCATGCGGAGTTCGCGTGGGCGGTGTCGGAGAACAAGCGGCGGTTCATGCGCGATCATGTTGACCGTCTGCGGATTTCTCCTGACGCGCAGCCTCAGCTTTGTACGTGGGTGGACGGACGAATTTCGTCAGACAATCCCGCTGCGGTGCTTTATCGTCCACGCGATCTCCCGGGTGGAAGTATCGTGTGTCATTTAGGAGAGGCTCACCTCGGTCTAAAAGCGCAAGGAGACATCCTCAAAGGTTTGGAGTTTCTTGACGAATGACTGTTTCTGCGCACGAACTGAGAGTCATGGTAGATATGTCTGCTACCTTGTTCCACCACGGTCATGTACGTCTGTTAAAAGCCGCTAGCGAGATTGGATATGTAATTGTTGCCTTAACTAGCGATGCGGAAGTCGAGGCTCATAAAGGGTACAAGCCCGAGTTAGATTATGAAATGCGGAAGGAAGTGCTCGAAGCTATTCGATATGTCGATGAAGTTGTCCCCTGTAACTGGCTTATCGAAGAGAGTTTTCTGAATCAATACTGCATCGATTTACTCCTCCACGGTGCCGATAACTCTAATCCAATTTCCCCGCAACGGTTGAAAATCCTTCCGCGCACTCCGGGTATCAGTAGTTCACTACTTCGTGCGCGGGTTCTAAGGGCAGCAGCGCAGATTATTGGAGGCAACGAAATTGATTAACAACTGGCACGCCATATGGGAGCGCCGATCAATTAAGGATGCCGACCCAAAATCGCTCGCCGATCTCATTGCAGCGAATGGATTTGACAGCGGGGCGGGAAAGATCGCTCCAGAAGACTGGTTAGCTTATGCCGAAAAAATCATCCATATTCTTGACGTTAAGAATGGGGACAGCGTATTCGAGGTTGGTTGCGGTAGCGGTGCATTTCTTTTTGCTCTATCGAAATTTCGAAATCTTCACCTGGGTGGCATCGACTATTCTACGTCGCTGGTTGGGCTTGCACGCCATGTTCTGCCTGCCGCGGAGATTTCTAAAGCGGAGGCCAACTCTATCTCAGCAAATCGTCAGTACGATTTTGTTGTAGCGAATGGCGTCTTTCATTATTTTCCCGAAGACTATGCTTCCGCAGTTCTGAAGATAATGCTGAAGAAAGCCTATAAAGCCGTCGCTTTGCTCGATGTTCCAAATCTTCATTTTAGACAAGAGTCCGAACGGGCGCGCGCTGACAAACTTTCTGAAGGAGAGTATCATCTAAAATATCAAGGGTTGCCTCACACCTATTTCGATCCGACATGGCTAGAACAGATTGCGATTGATGCGGGATATCGCAGAGTGGAAACGAGCGAGCAAATAGTGCCCAACTACGCGCAGAGCAAATATAGATTTAATTCTTATATGTTCGCGTGATCTAGCGTTGTCATGAAGAAAAGGTCTGTTACATTTTATCATACCGATAATGTAGAGTTGCACGCTTTACAGCCCATACACGATATATTTCAGAATTCTAAAAGGTATATCGTAAGACAAACGACGAACATTTACGAAAAGTCAGATATTGGTATCTATTGCCAACATTATTGCGTGCCGTCTAACTCGCTTTTTTCAGTTATTCTACTGCATGACATGGCGCAAGGTCATAACAGATGGCCCAATATTTGGGATTTGGAGCCTTGGGACGATTTCGATGTTGCCGTTTTGCCGGGCCCCGAGTGGTCCGAGCGATGGAAGCAATGTTCATGGACGCCCAAAGCGCATCCGCGAATTGGCGTTTTCGAACTTGGCTGGCCAAAAGCCGACAAGGTTGTACTCGAATTCGCCGATCAGACTAAAGCTCGCAAAACTATTTCGGAACGGTTCAAGTTGCTCGATCGAAAAACAGTACTTTACGCTCCTTCTTGGGAAAATGATGGCAAGCAAAATGATGTCGTTGAGGCTCTTCGCGATTTGCCGATCAATTTGATTCTGAAGCAAGCGCCATGGTCTAATCAGTTCCCGCAAATTCTTAAAAATATAGATGAAGCGAATGCGATGCACCGCAGGCAATTTCCTAACGTTTATGTCGCTGATCCCAATGAAAATATTTTTGACTGCATTATGGCAGCCGACGTTATTGTTTCCGATGAATCCAGCGTGATGGTAGAGGGATTAGCACTCGGAGTACCTAGTATTGCGGTCATGGATTGGCTTATCCCCGATCGAAGCCCTCCCAGGCGGCCTGACGTCCCGTTTTCGTTTGTTTTGAAGAGCACGCGTTCTAGTCTTCGAGAAGATGTAAGGCGTATCTTATTTACGGATTACACGCAGGGTTACCAACTTATCGAGTGGCGAGAACGGACATTTTCGAAATTGGGAACTAGTGCAAGGTCGATTTTTGAACTGATAGATGCGACCGTAGGCGGAGAGCAGATCCCTTTTGAGGCTTTAAGGGCAGAGCATCAAAAAAAATCATATACCGCGAGCGAGCGAATAAAGAGATTGATACGAAAAACGAAAGCCAAGATCCGCAAAAAGCAATCCGAAGTTTTTAAATAAGTACTCGCAAATGGATTTGATGAAATTAATCTGCCCGATTTCTAAATGCTTATAGAGGCAGTAATAGGCTGGAGCGGAGAGTGCCTGCTTCCCAAGTAAAGTACTTGATATTAATTCCTTACGCGCGGGTTCAGCTTGATCTGCCCCCTTTGAAGTGGTCCTCCCTGAAGTATGATTTTCGGACGGAGGATAGCGGCCATATTGACGGGCAAGCTCGATGATGTCGGCAGGCCACCGTACTCGTTCCGCCATCGATAGTACGTGACTTCCGTCACACCTATCGCCCGGGTCGCGTCCGCAACCTGCCAGCCCTGTGCCATCAGCACATCAACCTGCCTAAGCTTCGCAACAATCTCTTCAGCCGTATGCCTCTTCTTTGCCATCAATCTTACGGGTATCGCCGGATTCCTGCGTCTGCAGGTTAGTTGGTAGTCGTGGATAAACTCGCTAGATTTGGCATTATGTAGATTTTGATGGAGTTATCAGCTTTTCGGCTTCGAATTAGGCCTGCCATTCAAATAATTAGCTGCTGCCGCTGCAGGAAAATCTGCCACTATTGTATAAGGCGGAGCCGTTTAAAAATGCTCAAGCTAGGTAACTCTCCGGCTGTCGACCCGGACGGATTCACTGTCCTTTTCTAGAAACCCTGTTCGATGATCCAATATGCAAATTTTCGTTCCCGATATCCTTGTTGATTCGGAGCAACGCAGTATTTTGGCAAAGATGCCCCGTGAAATCGGAAGGTTTTTCACGTATTGATTCGACTAAGCTTGCGTTCGATAGGAATCGAATCCTCTTAACCACGGGTTCGATGGGGGCTGAGGTAAGCGACAGAGGAACAGATACAGTTGAAGCGGATCATAACGAATAAGATGGAGCAGGACACATCCGGTGTCTGGATTCTCAGCCATCACAAGACCATCGGCTATTCCGACGGCTCCGCTTCGGATGCCTATTTGCGCCGCATTTTTGAGTCGGCCAGGAACCTGGGCAGCAGATCAGAAGAATTAGAAGGCTATATTCATGATTGGCCGAGCGAATACCACCTCACTCGTAAGCGTTCGCAGCTACTCTCTGGCTTTAGTTTTGATAAAAGAAAACGTGTTCTGGAAGTGGGCTGCGGCTGCGGTGCGATCACCCGCTTTCTTGGAGAAGTTTTCGACGAGGTAGTTTCGGTAGAAGGTGATCTAAGTCGCGCCAGATTGGCTCGACTTAGAACCAGAGACCAAGACAATATCGCCATCGTTTGTGCGCCGTTTCATTTGATTGAATTCTCCGATAAGTTCGATGTCATTTTTTGCGTCGGAGTTTTTGAATATTCTGGACTCTTTGTTGACGATGAACGTCCCTATGAGTCGATTATCGATTATTTCTCGAGTGTTTTAACGGATGATGGAGTGCTAGTTCTAGCCATCGAGAACCAATTCGGCCTAAAATATTTTTGTGGGGCCAGCGAGGATCATTCTGGCCTGCCTTTCGATGGCATCGAAGGTTATGTACGCAAACCTGGAGGGGCGCGGACGTTCGGCAAACATGAACTCGGCGATTTACTCAATCGGCACTTCTCGCACCAGCAGTTCTACTACCCCTACCCGGACTATAAAGTTCCGGACATGGTTTTGTCGGAAGAGTTCCTTGCATCAGGACGTGCAGGAGAAATGATCTCGCAGGTACGATCGCGAGATTATTCGCAATCCTATCATCCTCTTTGGCTTGAAAGCAGCTCGGTTGCCGAGCTCAATCGTAATCACCTGCTCGATATAGTGGCTAATTCCTTTCTGGTAATTGCGGGTAAGTCGGCCAACAGTGGAGTTAGCTTTCCACAACAGGGTATCTTCTATTCGCCAAGGCGTCGCCCTCTTTATGCGACTCAAACTCGAATTGTCGCACGCCCGGACGGCCAGCTGCAGACAGTCAAGGAACGGATCACAGAGGATCCGCAACCTCTTGCCTCAGTGCTTCGACAACGTTTGGATCCATCCGAATGGGTCGATGCGTCGTCGCTGCAAACGCAGTTACTCGTGCGCGCTGCGAGTAGCAATGCAGCGCTAGCCGATATCTTCGCGCCGGCTGGTGCTTGGGTAGATACGCTGCGGAAAGCCGTCGAAGCGGAATCCGGTCGCTTGCCAGGAAAACTTGTCGACGCAATCTGGGGAAATGCCTATCTCGCCGAAGGGCGTTGCACGTTCATCGATCTAGAATGGGAATGGCACGAGCCGCTTCCGCTCGGAGTCTTAGTCATTCGCGCCGCTTTCGATCTATTGCACAAGGCCGCCGACGCTGTTCCTGACGGTTCGCCGCTTGTGGGGCGCAGCGGACGAAAAATGATCAGAGCGATTGCGGAATGTCTTGGCGTAACGCTGTCGCACGAAGACTTCGACGCCTTTATCAATCTAGAATCTGCCATCCAAAGCGAGGTGTTCGGGCTCGACAGGGAAAAGGTGCGCTGGCATTTGAGATGGTTTCTTTTTGATCGCGTCTCGCTACAGTTTTGCGGTCGCATAAAGAGGCGGATGCGGAATAGCACAAGACGGCTTTCGACATTGCTAGCCTCGCGTCTTGCCGCTGAGGTGAAGGATTAAGGAGATCGTGAAGGTGAAGGCTGTCATTCTGGCAGGCGGATACGGTACTCGGCTTTCCGAGGAAACTGCGACGCGCCCCAAGCCCATGATCGAGATCGGTGGGAAACCGATTATGTGGCATATTATGAAGCTTTATTCGGCGCACGGGGTCACCGATTTCATTATCTGCTGCGGCTACAAAGGTTACGTAATTAAAGAATACTTTGCCAATTACTTTCTGCATACATCGGACGTGACGTTTGATATGCAGACAAATAAGATGCAGGTGCATCAGCAGAATGCCGAACCTTGGCGGGTTACGCTCGTCGATACAGGTGAGGACACCCAGACCGGAGGACGACTGAAGCGGGTCGGGAGTCATATTAAAAACAGCGATCCTTTTTGCTTAACCTATGGCGATGGTTTGAGCGATGTGGATATCGCGGCCTCGATTGTGTTTCATAAGGCACATGGCCGACTGGCAACGGTGACTGCGGTTCAACCGCCGGGACGTTTCGGCTCTTTGAAGATAAAGGAAAATAGTGTTGAGGGTTTTACCGAAAAGCCGCAGGGAGAAAGTGGACTCATCAATGGTGGATTCTTTGTGCTGTCACCTAAGTGTCTTGATCTAATCGAGGGGGACCAAGTTCCGTGGGAGGCTGCGCCGTTATCAGAGCTGGCGCGAAGGGGGGAGCTCGTCGCTTTTCGTCATGAGGGGTTCTGGCAACCCATGGACACACTTCGGGAGAGAAATCACCTAGAGAATCTGTGGCGATGCAACGCAGCTCCGTGGAAGAAATGGTAGGCGCGACACGGCGCCCCGATGCCAGCTTTTGGGCAGGCAAACGGGTTCTTCTGACCGGACATACCGGATTCAAAGGGGCATGGCTAACAATCTGGCTTCATCGGCTCGGCGCCGAAGTGACCGGCATCAGCCTGCCTCCCCCGGATACGGTTTCGCTGTTTCAGGCGGCGCGAGTCAGCGAACTGGCTGAAACCCATTTCCATGATATTCGCGAGCCCGCGCTCTTGGCTGAAATTGTTCGTTCAGCGAATCCTGAGATCGTCATTCATATGGCCGCGCAGGCACTAGTGCGTACAAGCTACGCGGATCCGCTTGGCACACTGGCAACCAACGTGCAGGGCACGGCGCATGTACTGGATGCTCTACGCGGTCTATCAAACGTGCGTGTCGCCATCGCAATTACCACTGATAAAGTTTACCGCAATATCGAGCAAATCTTCCCATATCGGGAAACTGATCGCCTAGGCGGCCGAGATCCTTATAGCGCTAGCAAGGCGGCAAGTGAGATCGTGATTGCTAGTTACCGCGATGCATTTCTCGCCGAGCAGGGAATCGCGGTTGCAACTGCCCGAGCAGGAAACGTTATTGGAGGAGGCGACTGGTCGGTCGACCGTTTGATACCAGATGCGATCCGGGCGTGGCGGGTAGGTGAGATGCTAAATATTCGACGGCCGGATGCGATCCGACCGTGGCAACACGTGCTCGACCCGCTTTGCGGGTATCTGATTCTGGCTGAAACGCTGTGGTCGGATCCGGCGATGGCGGACGCTTATAATTTTGGTCCCAATCCTGGCGAACGGGCCACTGTGCGGCATGTAATCGAGATGGCGCGGCATATTTATGGAGACGGCCATGTTCAATACGCAACAAAGATCAGCGGACCTCACGAAGCAGGTTTGCTGACGCTCGAGACATCTAAGGCGCGCGGTCTCTTAGGCGTAAATCCTATTTGGGCGCTGGACGCGGCGGTCGAACGGACCGTTTCCTGGTATCGTGCCGTCGACAGGGGGATTTTGGCGCGGGAAGTTTGTCTAGCAGACATTGTAGCATTTGAGACTAACTTATGAGCGGACGTTTCGCGATTGCCGCTACACCACTCAACGGAGTAGTCGTCGTCTCTCGCGCACGGATCGAAGACGCGCGGGGTTCGTTGTCGCGTTTCTTTTGTGCCGTTGAGCTCGGTGCGGTGGGTTGGAAAAAATCGATTGCCCAGATCAACATGTCCACGACGGACTTAAAGGGCACAATTCGTGGTATGCATTTTCAGCGGCCACCGGCGGCGGAGATGAAGCTCGTAACCTGCATCAAGGGCGAGATTTTTGACGTCGCCGTGGATCTCCGCGCTAGTTCGCCTACCTTTCTCAAATGGCATGGGGAACGGCTGTCAGCGGAAAACGGACGCGCCTTAATGATTTCAGAGGGCTTCGCGCACGGCTTTCAAACGTTAACAGATGACGTAGAGCTATTATATTGCCATTCGGCGAGCTATGTACCCTTTCATGAGGGTGGTGTTCGGGCAGACGACCCGACCCTTGCCATTCAATGGCCTCTTTCGACTTCGGCGATGTCTGTACGGGACAGGTCGCATCCGTTGATCGGGCCTAAATTTGCGGGGATTGAAATTTGAAGTGCCGGAGCTGTGGACTTCCGCTTGAGCATACTTTTGTCGATCTCGGCTATGCTCCGCCATCCAACGATTATCTAGCGAAGGATGACCTCACCAAGGCGGAGATCGTCTATCCACTAAGGGTCTTAGTGTGTGGTGCATGCTGGCTGGTGCAGACCGAAGATTATACCGATGCTGAGACTCTCTTTCATCAAGACTACGCCTATTTCTCTAGTACCTCAACGACTTGGCTTGACCACGCGGCGCGTTATTGCGATGCGATGACCGACCTTCTTGGCCTTAATTCCTCAAGTTTCGTGATTGAGGTCGCCTCGAACGACGGCTATCTTTTGAAGAATTTTGTTGCTAAAGGCGTTCCTTGTCTTGGTATTGAGCCAACACATAGCACTGCCGTTGCAGCTGAAGCGCTTGGGATTGATGTCAAACGTGAGTTCTTTGGCGCGGCGCTTGGCAAGCGCCTAATGGACAATGACCAGTGTGCCGACCTCATCGTTGGAAACAACGTCTATGCTCATGTGCCAGACATCAACGATTTCACTCTTGGTCTTGCGGCATCGCTGAAGCCGGAAGGAGTGGTTACGCTCGAGTTTCCGCACTTGATGCAGCTAATCCATCAACTGCAGTTCGACACGATCTATCACGAACATTTCTCCTATCTTTCGCTGCACGCGGTTTTGCGCATCTTCGCGGCTGCGGGTCTTAGAATGTGGCGCGTAGACGAACTACCGACCCATGGCGGCAGTGTAAGGGTTTTCGGTTGTCTCAATGGCGCGACGTGGAAAACCGAGCCGAGCGTCGCCGCTTTGCTCGACGCGGAGGTGGAAATTGGGCTTTGCAGTCTCTCAACCTATCAGGGGTTCCAGTCGAGGGTAGAGACGATCAAGGATGATCTCCTTCTTTTCCTGATCGAGCAGAAAAGGAGGAAACGCAAAGTTGCGGCGTACGGCGCAGCGGCCAAAGGCAATACTATGCTCAACTTTGCCGGTGTGCGATCAGATCTGATTTCATTTGTTTGTGACGCTGCTCCCGCCAAGCAAGGAAAGTTTATGCCAGGCAGCCACATTCCGATCCTTCCTCCATGCACGATCGATGTGGAGAAGCCGGACTATGTTTTGATCTTGCCTTGGAACATCGCGGATGAGGTGAAGGAACAGCTTGCCCATATTCGCGAATGGGGTGCGCAGTTCGTTACCGCTATTCCCCACGTGGTTGTTTCATGAAGATCGCGGTCACCGGTGCAACAGGTTTCTTGGGCCAACATGTGACTCGGCGGCTTAACGAGCGCGGCGCTGAGGTAGTGTGCGTCGGACGACACGAATCGAGATGGAACGGTGTCGGCCGCTTCGTACCGATTCCGCTCTCAGAATCCGGATTAAACATATTCGAGAAGATAGGGCAGCCCGATGCCGTGTTGCATCTGGCTTGGGAGGGGCTCCCAAATTACGAGTCCTTGCATCATTTTGAGACTGAACTATCGCGTCAGTTTGCCTTCCTGAGCGCTCTAGTCCGGGCTGGGTTGCGCCATCTCACCGTTGCCGGTACGTGCTTTGAATACGGTATGCAGAACGGCGCGTTGAGTGAGAATATGTCTACTGCGCCCTCAAACCCCTATGGGCACGCTAAGGATGCGTTGCGCATGCAGTTACAATTCCTCCAACTTGAGGTGCCATTTGAGCTTAACTGGCTCCGCCTATTCTACGTCTGGGGAGAGGGCCAAAGGCCGACTGCGCTTTATCCACGGCTGCGAGGGGCAGTGGAGCGTGGCGATAAAAGCTTCAAAATGTCGAGGGGTGAACAGCTTCGAGATTTCCTTCCCATCGGAAGAGTGGTGGAGGCGTTAGCAAATGCGGTGGAAAACGGACGTAACATGGGGGTGGTCAACATCTGTTCTGGACAGCCGGTCTCGATCCGGGCGCTAGTAGAATCGTGGCTCGCGATAAATGGCTGGATTATTGAGCTTGAGCTCGGCGCCCATGCCTATGCAGCGTGGGAACCAGTAGCGTTTTGGGGCAACCCAGCTAAAATGCGGCAATTTTCCTTATAAAGGTCTAGCCATCGATAAGTTTAATGTACCGCGCCGGCGTCGAATTCACGGTCTCAGTGTCAATCAGCGCAACAAATGGTTTTATAGTGCGCATTGATTTGAACAGACGAACTGCAGCCTGTCTGGAGCAATACCCCTTTGCGACCCTCGAATGTGACAGCTGCCCTAGCCGCTAGCAAGCTCACCGGCTGCTTTTCTTTGGCGTTTGATGCGGCGATCTTCCTATTCTTACTTGATACGGCAATTGATCCGGCAGATCGGTTACTACATGCAAAGGTGCCGTTGTTCTTGATAACTGTAGTTCTATTCCTAGCGCTGTACGGACGCGCGGCCATCCAAAGGGCCTGGGAATCGAAATGGATAGTTTGGTATGTGCTTTTATTCGCAGGAATTCCGGCGACTTCGATTCTTTTAGCGCATTTCCATCTGCCTACTGTGCAGAGCGATGGAATGTCAATGCTGAAAGGCTATCTCTTAATTGCGCTGTTCCCAATTTTGGCATTCTCCGAGCGCAACGAATACCGCAATTTTTCATACGTTATGATATTCATAGCTTTTTTAATTTATCTAATATTTGCGGCGATGATCGCCTTTCCGAATATAGCCGAAAGCATGTACTGGTTTGGTCGTGATAATGGAATGTTTTATCTTGATGTTCGGTCCTATGGACCCGGCATGGAGATGCTACAAATTTATTATGCGACCTCACCGCTGATATTGGTTTCGATAGCGTACCTTTCCTATATCTTCTCACAGAGCTCGGGAGCATTGCGGCTTAGCCTGCTTTTCGGCGGCATAGTTATTGTCACGGAGTCCATGTTTATTGCGGGGACGCGGGCGAATATGTTCGGCGCGATCCTATTATTGCTAGCCTTGGCCTGCACTTTGCGTCGAAAGATTGCACACGCAGTCTTCGCCGTTGTTCTAGTGATTCAACTTCTGTTTGGCGGGATTATCCTGAACTCAATACAGCCGGTATTTAGTCTTCAAAAAAACTTTCGCATAAGCCAAAATTCGAATCAGTTTAATTCTCTTAGTGCAATGCTCGATCGCTCGGAGAAATCGAACGCGATTAAGCTCGCTTACCTGAACGACTACAAGCGGATATTTTCTAACTGGGAGACTCTGCTGTGGGGGCGCGGTCTCGGGACATACGAATTCTGGACTGCGCGTAACCGGTATTTCCCACTTTCCGAACTTACTTACTTAGAGATCATCCGGAATTTCGGTATTTTCGGCGCTTTCATGATGTTCGGGCTCTTAGCCTATCCATTTTTGTGGGGATTTATACTTAACCAGAACGTACAATTGCGGAGCCTGAGTGTGGCGTACGCGATCTATCTGATTGCCTGTGCAATTAACCCCAATCTCTTCTCGTCAATGGGTGTGACACTTCTGTCGATCTGCCTAGCGAATATCTATATTCGTGACCGGCAAAAGCGAGGTCCGCAAGCGGATCTTCCGATATGATTGAGTTTACGGTCGCGCTTCCAGTGCGTGATGGCTGGCCTTATATAAAGGCATGCGTAGATAGCGTCCTTGCGCAGTCTTATCCGTGTTTCGAACTGATTATTCTCGACAATGCTAGCACAGATAAGACGGCAACGTGGCTTTCGACACTTTCGGATCCGCGTATTTTTGTCGAACGAAGTTCAAAATCGCTATCCATCGAGCAAAGTTGGGCGCGAATCAAAACGATTCGGAAAAAAGAATTCATAACTACAATCGGGCATGACGATTTGCTCGATCCTGGGTTCTTGGCCGCAATTGTCAGAATGATAGAAATCCGGCCGGACGCGGCGCTTTATCAAACCGGTTCATGTTTCATTGATTTCGAGGGCAAACGGATTCGGGCGTGCAAGTCGATGCCTTGCGAGGAAACCGCCGCTGATTATCTTAAGGCTAGGTTTTCCTTTTCGCGGGATGCGTTCGGAACTGGCTTCGTTATGCGATCGAGGGATTACGACGAAGTAGGAGGAATACCTAGTTTCGATAAGCTCTTTTTTGCCGATGATGCGCTTTGGGTCTCGCTAATGCAGAGAGGCCCTAAGATTTCTGATCCTCGGGAGCTATTCTCCGTACGCCTACATTCGCGCAGCGAATCCGCCTCCCTACCTGGTATCTGGCGGCCTTTACTCAAAGGGCTGAAGCAGTTCCATGATTTCTTGGATGAGGTTGCGGCTAAGAACGCTTCAATTCGCGAAATAGTCGATGGCATGGGGCCTGACTTTTTCCTCACCTATCATCGTAATGCGCTTATCTTTGCCTTGATTGAGGCATGTGAGAATGGACACGTTATAGCGCGTGACGTTATTCAACAAATTCGTGAATCCCTCGCTCTTTGTGCATCTGCGCGGGAAGGGGAGTTGACAGTTTCTCGTCGCGTGAGGACGATCAGCATACTGAACGCCTCGCCTTTCCGACGGATGGTGGGAGGAATGTGGCAACTCTATCGACGCCTAAAAACTTGAGGCATATGACTGGTAACTCGCTTCCTTCTGAAGCTATTTCCGCCGTCGTCGTCAGCTACCATCCGGACATGGCTGCTTTAGGTAGTCTATGCAGGTGCCTGCAGGAAGCGGGCCTAAACGTGATCGTCGTCGACAATTCTGGGCCAACCTTCCGCTTCGAATTTCCTAGCGTGGGTACGCAGCTTATCTGCATGGGCGAAAATGCCGGAATCGCCAAGGCGCAGAACGCAGGAATCGCTGCTGCGCGTAAGAATGGGGCACAAGCGGTTCTGTTTCTGGATCAGGATTCCCGAGTTCAGCCCGAAATGCTAGCCGTCCTCCGCGCTGCGATCGCCGGGCAGGGGCCGCGGATAGTGGGGCCATTGGTTATTGACGAAATGCCTCCTCATCATGAACTGCCATCGCAGTCACTGGATGTCCGCGGCAGGTCAGCGGCAGTTTTTCACGCCGGCCGCAACGCTCCTTACCCGGTCGATATAATCATCGCTTCGGGAACGATGGCTACGCTAGACGTGTTCGAATTGGCAGGCTGTATGGATGAGCGCTTGTTTATTGACTATGTGGATAGTGAATGGTGTCTACGATGCAGGCAGGCAGGCGTTCCAATTAATATTGTGCCACAAGCAAAGCTGAGCCATCGAATTGGGGAGCGTAGTTTCCGCGTTTTCGGTTGTGTGGTGTTCGTACATTCGCCCATTCGCTGTTACTATCAGATCAGGAACGCGCTGATCCTATTAAGATACCCTCACTGGCCAAGGTACTTTGGTATTAAACAGGTTATCACCGTTCTGACTTCCCGCATCATTCTCATCTTCTACGCTGATCAAAAACGAGCTCTTGCAAAAGCAATCCTCATGGGATTGTTGCATGGCATCATCGGAAAAAGTGGGCGGGCTGACTTTCAACCCTAGACGTCGCCCCTATGAAGCTGTGGAAGGATGGTATGGAAAATCGCAAATATCAAATCTGCACGAATTGCATAATGGATACGAGTGACGTCACGCTGACTTTTGATGGGCGTGGGTGGTGCGACTACTGCCAGAATTATGAGAAGAACATCGCTCCCAATTGGCATCCGGGGCCGGAGGGCATTGCTGAAATCGCGCCGATTATCGAGAAGATTAAGAAGGAAGGGAAGAAGCGCGATCACGATTGCCTTATCGGTATAAGTGGTGGGCTCGACAGTTCTTATGTGAGTTATATAGCCAAAGAAAAATTCGGCCTTAGGCCACTGATGTTCCACTGCGACACCGGATGGAATTCCGATCTGGGGGTGAGCAATATTCAGAAGATTATTGACGGTATGGGCCTCGATCTCGTCACAGAGGTGGTGAATTGGGATGAGATGAAGGATCTTCAGCGGGCTTTCTTCCTGTCGCAGGTGCCCTTCGTGGATACACCCCAGGATCTTGCGCTGTTCTCAGCGCTTTACAATTTCGCTTCCCGAAATAATTTTAAATACATCATCACTGGCGGAAACAATTCTACTGAGTGCGTGCGCGAATCTTTAGAATGGACCTATTTTTCTACTGATATGCGGCATGTGAAAGATATCCATAACAAATTTGGAACGCGGCAGCTCAAAACTTTCCCCACGTGCGATATCTTGAAGTACCGCATCTATTATCGCTGGCTTAAAGGCATCAGAGTCTTGAAGCTCCTCGACTACGTGGAGTTCACTAAAGAGAGTGCTATTAAAGAACTTCAGGATCGCTTCGGTTGGCAGCCTTATCCGCAAAAGCATTACGAATCGAGGTTCACTCGCTTCTACGAATCGTTCTGGACGCCGACCAAATTCGGCTACGATAAGCGGCGTGCATATCTTTCTAGTCTCATCTTGACTGGCCAAATGAAGCGCGACGAGGCTCTCGATCGCATCGCCGCCCCCGAGCTCGATGAAAAAACCATGACGTCCGAATTTGAATACGTCGCCAAAAAGCTTGATTGGAACGTGGAGGAGTTCAAAGCAATCCTCAACGGCGAAAACAAAACGTTTCGCGACTACAAGAACAATTTCTTTTGGATCACGCTTGGCGCGCGAATCTACAACCTGATGGGGTTAGATAACCGGATTTTTAGATGATCGCGATTATCCATTATGGACTAGGCAACGTCACCGCTATCGCTAACGTCTACAAGCGGCTGGGGATAGAGGCGAAGATTGCCGAGACCTCGGAAGATCTCGCGCAGGCCAGTCGGTTGATCTTGCCTGGGGTAGGTGCCTTTGACCACGCCTTAGATCTGTTCAGCTCGTCGGGCATGCGGAATAAGGTTGAGGATCTTGTCATGGACAAGCGCATACCGGTGCTCGGAATATGCGTCGGCATGCAGATCATGGCGGAGCGCAGCGAGGAAGGGCGGACGAAAGGTCTAGGATGGATCGAGGGCGAGGTCGTTCACATGCGGGCGGTTGCAGGAAAGAATGAGTTGATATTGCCTCATATGGGCTGGAATGATGTTATCTCGCGACCCGACGAGCCGCTATTCGACGGATTGCCGGCTGGAAACGCCCGATTCTACTTTCTGCATTCTTTCGTCTTGTCGTGTCGTAAAGATCGCAATGTTATGGCCGAGGCAGATTACGGGGGGCGTTTCGTTTGTGCAGTGCATGCGGATAACGTGGTGGGTGTACAATTTCACCCCGAAAAGAGTCATCATTCCGGGGTACGACTTCTGGAAAACTTCGGTAGGATGAGTTGATGCTAAAGCCTCGCGTGATCCCATGCCTTTTGGTGCATGGAGGAGGGCTGGTGAAGACGGTAAGTTTTGGATCGCCGAAATACGTCGGCGATCCTATCAACGTGGTCCGGATTCTAAATGAAAAGCAAGTAGACGAATTGACCATCTTTGACATCGACGCGACGGTTGTGGGAAGAGAGCCGGATTTCCGCCTGATTGAGCGATTAGCCGCCGAGTCCCGTATGCCGGTTTGTTATGGCGGCGGAGTTTCTAATCGAGAGTTTGCCAAACGCATCATCGCGCTAGGAGTTGAAAAGGTCGCTCTGAGCGCGGCGGCAATCAAAAATCCCTCGCTTTTGTCGAACATTGCTAGTGATGTGGGTAGTCAGTCGGTTGTTGGGGTAATAGATTTTCGACGCGATAGCGGGGGACGGCTTAGCGTATGGGTACATAATGGCTGCGATTACACCGGCCATGAGGTGCTAGAAATCGCGCTGGCATTTGAGCAGGCGGGTGTGGGCGAAATTGTGCTCAACTCAATCGATAGGGACGGAAAGATGTCCGGCTACGACCTTGATGCGGTGGGTGCAGTAAGGGGCGCAGTTCGGATTCCTCTTACGGTGGTGGGCGGTGCTGGGTCGCTCGATGATATTGCTGCGCTGATTGATCGATTTCCGTTGATTGGAGCTGGTGCCGGTAGCCTTTTCATGTTCAAGGGTCCTTACAAAGCAGTGCTAGTGAATTATCCCACGCCTGCGCAAAAGGATGCAATTTTCTCCGGTCAGCACATACCATCCGGTCGCTCCACACACGGTCGATCATACAAGTGAGCTTTGCTACAAGCGGAAGGGGAGGCGGCGTGACGCGTCGACCGCGCGTTCTCGTCCTCGGCGCGAGCGGGCTGCTCGGATTCGCCATGTTGCGTACTCTATTGACTAGTGGTTGCTGGGTGGTTGGAGCCACGCGTAATCCAGAGACAGTACGCCGTGTTGCACCTTATCTTGTACCCAATTTGATCTCTTCGGGCGACTTGCGTGACATTAGCGTACTTAACAAACTTCTGGACCAACAATTACCCGATGTGGTTGTGAATTGCGTTGCAGCACCACGCTCTGATTGGTCAAAGCCGGAAGAAATTCTCGCGCTTTTCGCTCTTCTGCCAAAACGACTTGCTCATCTTTGCCAGAAGCAGGGTATCCGCCTTGTGCATTTTAGCTCCGACGGTGTCTTTTCAGGGCGACGGGGAAATTACGCTGAGAATGACATTCCAGATGCAGACGATATCTATGGAATTGGCAAGATCCTCGGTGAGGTAACTGGAATAGGCGTTTTGACGATCAGGACTTCGATGCTCGGTCCCGATCCTGTCGGCCGAACTGGGTTGCTGTCTTGGTTTCTCGCGCAGAAGAAGAGATGTGCTGGATATTCCCGTTCAATCTTCTCAGGTCTGCCGACGGTCGAGATTGCTCGTATCGTCCGAGACGTCATCCTGCCACGTTCAACTCTTTCAGGCATTTACCATCTGGCGTCTGATCCAATCTCTAAGCTTGAGCTTCTACGACTAATCGCGAATCAATATGATAAGGCGATTACAATCGAAGATGACCCAAGCGTGGTCATAAACAGGTCACTCGATTGTAATGTGTTCCGGCAGCTTACGGGTTATCAAAGCGCGAGCTGGCCAGTGCTGATTCAGATGATGTATGAAGACCACCAAACAATTGGTGTTTGAGCATGTTTGAAAATAAGAACATCGCAATTACGGGTGGCACGGGGTCGTTTGGACGACGAATCCTGAAATTTTTTCTCACCACTAAGGCGAACGAAATCCGAGTATTCAGTCGAGATGAGAAGAAACAGGAAGAGGTTCGTCAGGAATTCAATGATCTTCGTGTCAAATCTTACATTGGGGATATAAGAAATTACGATTCTGTGTTTTCGGCATTTCGGGGTGTCGACTATGTGTTTCATGCTGCCGCGCTCAAGCAGGTGCCTTCCTGCGAGTTTTATCCAATGGAGGCAATTCGCACGAACGTGTTGGGTGCTGACAACGTAATGCGTAGTGCAATAGAGCAAAAAGTGTCGAGAGTTGTAGCTCTCAGCACTGATAAGGCTGTCTATCCGATAAATGCCATGGGTCAAACCAAAGCGTTGATGGAAAAAGTATTGCTCGCACAGGCGCGCACGATGCAACAAGACGAATGTATTCTTTGTACGACGCGCTACGGCAACGTCATGGCCTCGCGGGGATCAGTTATACCGTTGTTTATTTCACAGATCAAACAGGGTAAACCTATCACTATTACCGATCCGAATATGACTCGTTTTTTAATGTCGCTCGACGATTCGGTGGACCTTGTCCTTCATGCCTTCGCGCACGGTCGACAGGGCGACATCTTCGTTCAGAAAGCACCTGCTTCCACCATTCTCGATCTAGCGCTCGTGCTCAAAGATATATTTTTAAGCGCTTCGCCGATCGAAATCATAGGAACGCGTCATGGCGAGAAGCTTTTTGAATCTCTGATCTCGCGCGAAGAGATGGTCAGATCCGAAGATATGGGACGCTATTATCGTATTCCCGCGGATGACCGGGATCTCAACTATAGGGTTTATTTTAGTGAGGGTACGCAGAGGATTGCGGAGTTTGAGGATTACACTTCGCACAATACAGAGCGGCTCGGCCAAAATGAGTTAAAAATGCTTTTGCTTAAGCTCGATTATTTACAAGCGGAATTGACGAATAATCCCTCGTCCAAGAAAGGGCTTGATTGATGGCGGCTGGAGTCTGCGCCTTCTGCGATGGTACGCGATTTTCCGAGATTGTTAACTTTGGTAAGGTGGCGCTTGCGGGCGCTTTTGTAAAACCAGAACAATTCCGCAACGAACGCAAATTTCTTCTGCGTCTCTGGTTTTGTCATGACTGCTACGCGGTCCAGGTAGCTGACCATGTACCGCCTGATGTTTTATTCAACGATAAATACTTCTATTTCTCTTCGCAAATTGGAACCTTGCGCGACCATTTCCAGCGCTATGCGGGGGAGATGGTTGAGCGTTTTCTCACGCCTGCTAACGCAAAGGTGCTGGAGTTCGGATGTAATGACGGTGTCTTGTTGCATCCGCTTGCGGACAAAGGTGTAAAGACCGTAATTGGCGTTGATCCCTCGGCTAATGTGATTAGTGCAATCAACGATCCTCGTGTAGCGGTAATCAATGACTTCTTCACCGAGTCGGTTGCTGAAGGCATTATCCGCGACCACGGTCCGCTTGACCTCGTGATGGCCAACAATGTCTATGCTCATATCAGCAACATCCAGGGCACGACGAGGGCGGTACATAAAGTATTAAAAGACGAGGGGGTGTTTGTGTTTGAAGTGCATTACCTCGGTAACGTTATTGAGGGCATGCAGTACGACATGATATATCACGAGCATCTCTATTATTATTCGATGCTGTCGGCGGTCGCGCATTTCCGGCGCTATGGGATGACCATTTTTGATGTGAAGTCAATTCCGATTCACGCAGGCTCGATGCGGTTTTACGTTTGTAAAGACGGTAGTAGTCACTCTTTTCAAATCAGTTCTGCCGCAAAGAGTTTGGAGGCCGAAGAGCGAGCCAAGGGGTTTGATAAGGCCGAGTGTTTCGCGCGGTTCTCCCAGGATGTGGCCAAGACTCGTCGAGATCTACGAGCGTTACTTGCGGATTTGCGTGAGAAGGGCACGAGGATCGCTGGTTACGGCGCCTCGGGGCGCGCAAATACGATTATTCAGTATTGCGATCTCACAACCGATCACCTCGACTACATGATCGACGATGCGCCGGCAAAACAGGGCTATTTTACTCCAGGTTCGCACCTTGAAATCTTGTCGAGTCGACGCTTATTCGAGGCTGACGCTCCTGAGTGTGTTGTTGTGTTTGCTTGGGCTTTTATTGATGAAATCAGAAAGAGAAATCATGTTTATTTTGATAATGGAGGAAAGATGATTGTGCCACTTCCAGTAGTCAGGATGATCTGAGGTAAAGATTAATATTGGTCGTCTCGTACGATGGAGGCTGGGAATGAAAGTTATGTCGATCTTCGGTACGCGTCCAGAGATGATCAAGATGTGGGCTACATTAAAAAAACTAGACGAGCTCAATTTCGATCACGTGATGGTGCATACCGGGCAGAACTTTACTCCCGAACTGAGAGATTTTTTTTTCCGTGATCTGCAGTTGCGGCGTCCTAACTACGAGCTTGATATCGATACATCTGGCTACGGTGCTGAGGTAGCAGACGTCATCAGAAAGTCGGACGAGTTATTCAAAAAGGAGAAGCCCGACGCTCTTCTAGTGCTTGGAGACACCTATAGCGGTCTGTCGGTGCTGCCTGCGGCGCACTACGGTATTAAAATTTTCCACATGGAAGCCGGTTTGCGGGCTTGGGATCGCCGTATGCCTGAGCAGCGAAACCGCATTTTAATCGATCATATCAGCAACATCCTATTGCCCTACAATCAATATCATCGGGAAAACCTTCTGCGAGAAGGCATTCATCCCTCGAAGATCATCGTGACCGGTAATACCACTTTCGAGGCCATGCGTGCCTTCGCGCCGCAAGTAAGTGCCAGTAATATCCTCGATCGGCTGAAATTGGAAGCCCGCAAATATTTTCTTGTGACTGCGCATCGCAGCGAGAACGTCGACAATCCTGTCTATCTAAACAACATTCTTAATGCGATGGCGCGGCTTGCCTTGCATTTCGATTTTAAGGTGATCTTTCCGATGCACCCGCGTACGAAGAGTAAATTAAGGAATCTTGCCGTTCCATCAAATGTGGAGGTGATGTCTCCTCTCGGGTTCTACGACTTTAACAGTCTGTTGTGTCATGCTTTTTGTGTGGTTTCTGATTCCGGGACTGCGGCAGAAGAGGGACTCTTCTATAAGGTCCCTAATGTAAGTCTCAGGATGGCGACTGAACGTATGGAAACAATTGAAAGCGGTGCGACAATCGTTTCGGGTATGGATGTCGACAATATCGTTGCATCCGTCGTCACTGCAACAAGTGAGCCGTGGAATGCCCGCTACGAACTTGAGGAGGAGGGATCGCCTTCTAATGTCGTAATCAATGCGTTGCGTACGCAAATTACCAACTTCTTCTAAAGGATTAGTGATGGGTGCTCCGGGAGCGGCTCGCAGCCTCCGGGTGGCTCTTATCACTATCGATTACCCTCCAGCACGCACCTCTGCTGCAGTGCAGATGCGCGATCTAGCGCACGAGTTTCAAAGGCAGGGGCATCGACCCGTTGTTATCGTTCCTGATACCAAAGTCGAGAAGCCTTGGAGGCTTGAGGAGGCGAACGGGGTAGAGATATTGCGAGTGCGGGCGAAGCCGATGCGAGACATTGGCCATGTACGGCGGACAATCAATGAGCGCCAGGTGAGCTACATTCTGGCGCGAGGCATCGACGCAAGTCCGTTCGCGCGGGAGGATTGGGACATTGTCGTCTGGTATTCGCCGACGATCTTTTTTGGTCCGTTTATTCGAAAATTGAAACGACGGTCGGGGGCGCTCGCGTACTTGATCCTTCGCGACATTTTCCCGGAGTGGGCGGTCGACTTGGGCGTCCTCAGAAAGGGGCCGGCTTATTGGTATTTTAAGCGGCACGCGCTTTTTCAATACAAAATAGCCGATGTAATCGGTGTCCAGACTGAATCCAATCTCGTCTATCTTTCGGATTGGTGTTCTCGCACGAACAAGCGGCTTGAGGTCCTCCACAACTGGCAGCATCCCCCCGTCGTGGGGCCGTGCAGTATCCGTATCGCAAATACTGTTCTCAGCGGGCGGACGATTTTTTGTTATATTGGTAATATGGGTTTAGCGCAGGGCATGGATGTGTTGGTCGACCTAGCTGCTCGTACCTGCAACCGAAGCGATATCGGTTTTCTTTTTGTAGGCCGCGGGTCGGAGGTCCCGGCTTTAAAGCGGCGAATTTCCGATCTCGGTCTTACCAATGTCTTGATGTTCGGCGAAATCCCCGCAGAAGAGATTCCGGGCCTTCTTGCTCAATGCCACGTGGGACTTTTAGCATTACATCCTAATCACAAATCACATAATATTCCCGGTAAGTTCTTGAGCTATCTGCGCGCCGCGTTGCCAGTACTAGCAAGTGTAAATGCAGGTACCGATTTGCAGTGCATAATTGAAAATGAAGGTGTCGGGCGGGCATTTGCCGGCGATGCGCTCGATGATCTTTATGCAGCTCTCAACATCCTTGCAGATGACGTGAGCCTGCGCGCTGAGATGTCGGAGCGGTGCACGGCGCTCGCTGACCGGCTATTCTCGCCGGCGTCCACCGTCAGACAGATTGTAGGGCACCTGATTTCGGGCGCAGTCCGACCAACCTGCTCCCCTTAAATGCCTCCGGTTTTAGACAGAGTCCGTTCCTTCGGGAGACGGGCATGCGCAAGAGCAGATTCACCGAAGAGCGTATCACCGCGTGCTGAAAGAGCATGCTGCCGGATTGTGACCGGCCCCCACTGAGTGGTCCGGGTCGAATGTTAGTTTGGTGATGGCATTTGGGCCATGGGTTTTCTTGCTGGCCAGACAGTGGTCTCTGGGGCCGGTGGTCTATATCCGAGCGATGAGTGCGGTCGCACCGCGTTGTAGTGACGCCGCCAAGCTTCGATCATGATCGCGGCCTCCTTGAGGGTATAGAAGATTTCGCCATTGAGCAGTTCGTCGCGCAGCTTGCCGTTGAACGATTCCACATAACCGTTCTCCCATGGGCTGCCGGGCTCGATGTAAGCGGTCCTGGTGCCGACCGCAGCGATCCAATCCCGAAGCGCCTGAGCGACGAACTCCGGTCCATTGTCAGATCGTATGTGTGTCGGGATTCCCCGCAGGATGAAGAGATTGGCGAGGGTGTCGATGACGTCTGCGGACTTGAGCTTCCTCGCCACCCGGATCGCCAGGCTCTCGCGGGTGAACTCGTCGATGACACACAACATTCGGAACGCCTTGCCATCATGGGTGCGATCCGTGACGAAGTCGTATGACCACACATGATTAGGACGCTGCGGCCGCAGACGGATGCACGATCCATCGTTAAGCCACAGACGCCCACGTTTGGGCTGTCTTGCCGGGACCTTAAGCCCCTCACGCCGCCAGATCCGCTCGACCCGCTTCTTGTTCGCCACCCAACCCGCCGCACGCAGCAATGCCGTGATCCGGCGGTATCCGTAGCGGCCATACTGGCGGGCAAGTGCGATGATATCGGCTGTCAGAGCAACCTCATCATCGGGCGTTGTCGGTATCTTGCGCTGCGTGGATCGATGCTGGCCCAGAGCCCGGCAAGCACGGCGCTCCGAGATGCCGAGCGCGGCCTTGACACGATCCACACAGGCGCGGCGGCGTGCGGGGCTTAAAAGTTTCCCTTGGCGGCCTCGGTCAGGATGAGCTTGTCCAGCGTCAGATCAGACACCGCACGCCGGAGCCGGCCATTCTCGGTCTCAAGCTCCTTCAACCGCTTCACCTGGTCGCCCTTGAGCCCGCCGTACTCCTTGCGCCAGCGATAATACGTAACTTCCGTCACGCCTATCGCCCGGATCGCATCCGCTACCGGCTGACCTTGTGCCGTCAACACCTCGACCTGCCGAAGATTCGCTACAATATCTTCAGCCGTATGCCGCTTCCTTCCCATTGCCTCGTCCTCCTCGTCAAAACCATACTTCAGGGAGGATCACTTCGGTGGGGGCAGATCACGACAGGTGATGCGCGTTCCGTTCGGTCCGATCGCCGCTTCCTCTTCCAATTGCTGTTGCTGCAATAATGCACATGTCAAGCGATAGTGACTGAAGCGCTAGATAGCGGGCATCCCAATGGGCTAGTGTTTCAGGTTGGCTCATATCAACGCCATTAATCTGGGCAAAGCCGCTGATGCCAGGTTTAAGCCGGAGGACACCGTGTTGCCGTCGTGCTTCAATGAGTTCTGCCTGAATCGGTAGACAGGGACGGGGTCCGACGAGGCTCATCTCGTTTTGAAAAATATTCCATATTTGAGGAAGCTCATCTAATTTGGTTCTTCGCAGCAGACGACCAATGGTCGTTACCGCGTCAGCCGGGATTCGGTTCGTTACGTCTTGTGGCGTGTCCTGCCGCATAGTACGAAACTTGTAGCAGGTGAAAGTGCAGCCATTTTTTCCAATCCGGTCCTGAGCAAATATGCCAGGCCCAGGCGACTGAAGTCGAATTGTCGCCCAGATTAATGCCAGACCCCACCAGAAGAAGACCGCTACGGAGATCGCGAAAATAAGATCGACCGCTCTGCTAACAAAACGGTAGACAATATTGTTCTCTTGACCATCTGATAATACGATTTCTGGGCGATTTTCATTTTTGCAATAATCTAATATGAAGGCTGCAAGTTGCGAAACATGCACAGTGGGATACACTGAAGCGAGTGCTCTAAATAATAAACGAGACAACCAGGAGGGCAGGTGGCCGAGGAAAGTGAGTTTGCCGCTCCACCCGTTTCCATACACGACGGGAAGGTAGAGGGTACGGACGCTCATACCTTCAATTTCCATTAGACGTTGGGCCGCTTCGCGTTTAGTCCGAGCATATGCGCTGCGGTTATTTGGGGCGAGAGCATGCACGGAAGAAACGTTTAGGAAACAACTGACGCCGGCCAGTTTCGCAGCTTGAGCTGTTTTGAGTAGTAATCCAACGTTAACATCGCGAATCTCCGCCTCCGGGAGGTCGGAGTCCGTGTTCGCCACTGCGAGATGGATTAGTAGATCGAAATCTCGAGCCTCCTCCGCAAGCTGGTCATAGCAGCAAGCGGGGAGGCCTGGAAAAAGCTGCATTAACCGTGAGCGGTCTCTGCCGACAAGAA
This sequence comes from Pseudolabrys sp., assembly GCF_050250095.1. NCBI lineage: Bacteria > Pseudomonadati > Pseudomonadota > Alphaproteobacteria > Hyphomicrobiales > Xanthobacteraceae > Pseudolabrys > Pseudolabrys sp. The sequence goes on from NZ_JBFWPH010000001.1 coordinate 48,463, forward strand.
GTAGCTGCGCGCCGCTAGCCGAAAGTAGAGGGACCAATCTAGTGCCAACAAAACCTGTCGCGCCTGTGACGGCGATCCTCATGGCCTGACAACCTTCCTTCAATTGTTCGGAGCTCAGCCCTTCCACGTCGAAAGGCGCCTCTATTGCTGATGGCGTTCTTCGAGATAGCTACAGATCGCGTGTCCGGCCGCGATGTGGAGTTGCTGGATCAGCGCGGTTTCCGCCGAGGGCGCGGCAATCGTCACGTCGCAATGGCGCGTCATGTCCCCGCCGATCTCGCCGGTCAATCCGATCCTCGTCAGTTTGCGGTCGCGCGCGGCTTCCAGCGCACGCAGGATGTTTGGCGAGCGGCCTGAGGTCGAAATCGCCATCAGCACGTCGCCGGGCCGGCCCAGCGCCTGCACCTGCCGGGCAAAAATCGCCTCGAAACCGTAATCGTTGCCGATCGCGGTCAAGGCCGAGGTGTCTGTCGTCAGCGCGATGGCCGGCATGCCGGCGCGCTCGCGCTTGTAGCGGCCGACCAGCTCGGCCGCGATGTGCTGGGCATCGGCGGCGCTGCCGCCATTGCCGGCGATCAGCAGCTTGCCGCCGGCGGCAAGCGAATGCCGGATCGCCTTTGCGGCCGCGAGGATCGACGCGGCAAATGCGGGGCTGTTCACCGCGCGGGCGAACGCCTCCTGCGACCGCACGAGGTGGTCGCGTATCGCAGCTTCGCCTGCCTGGTCCAAATCGGCCTCCGGTAACGAGCGCCAACAGGTACCCAGTGGCTGGATCGCGCGCAAGGCGGGAGACGCTTCGCCCCGCGCGTCGCCGCATATAAACCTTGATGCCGTGCGATTTTCCGCATCCCTTGAGCTTTTGGGGGCGAACCGCGATATTGCCTGCGCCGGAAGCCCGGCCCGGTGCCGGCGGCCCCCGGAGCGATCATGGCGCGTCAGCCGCCATGCATGGCCGTTGCCCTCAGCCATCTTGCCTTCAGTGGAGCCTATGATGCCGACCCGTCTCGCAGATCTCAAAGTGAAGCTGTTCACCGACGGTGCCGACAAGGCGCAGATCGTCGAGATGGCCAAGCAGCCGTGGATCGCGGGGTTCACCACCAATCCGTCGCTGCTGAAGAAGGCCGGCGTCTCGGACTATGAAGCTTACGCGCGCGACGTGGTCGCGGCGGTGCCGGACAAGCCGATTTCCTTCGAGGTGTTCTCCGACGAACTCGACGAGATGCATGCGCAGGCGCAGGTGATCGCTTCGTGGGGCCGCAACGTCTACGTCAAGCTGCCCGTCACCAACACGAAAGGCGAAGGGCTTTACGAGATGGTCCGCGCGCTGTCGCGCGACGGCGTCAAGATCAACATGACGGCGATTTTCGCCGAGGATCAGATCGTCAAGGCGATCGATGCGCTCGACGGCGGCGCGCCGGCCTGCGTGTCGGTGTTCGCCGGGCGGCTGGCCGATTTCGGCATCGACTACCGGCCGATCATGCGCGACGCGGTTGCGCGGGCGCGGCGCACGAAAAACGTCGAGATTATCTGGGCCTCGACCCGCGAGGTCTTCAACGTGATCGAGGCGGACGAGATCGGCTGCCACATCATCACCGCGCCGGCGGATATCCTGAAGAAGCTCGCCGCGATCGGCACCAGGACCGGCGCCGAGATTTCACTCGATGCCGTGAAGGCGTTCTGCGCCGACGCCGAGGCGGCGGGCCTGACCCTGCGCACCAAGCTGACCGACGCGGCGCAGTAGAGGACTGGGCGCAAGGGGGATGGGGCGGATGTTTTCTCGCGTGGCTTTTTCCGGTCGGTGAACGTGGCGTCGACAATCGTTCCGGTCATTCTCACAGGCGGCACCGGCACGCGGCTCTGGCCGGTGTCGCGCGACGCGCTGCCGAAACAATTCCTGCCGTTCGCGGGAGACCGCTCGACCTATCAGGAAACGCTGCTGCGCGTCGCCGACCCGGAGCTGTTTGCACCGCCGGTCGTCATTACCGGGCCGGACTTTCATTTCTTCGCACAGCGCCAGGCCGAGGATGTCGGCATCGAAGCAACCGTCGTGGTCGAGCCGATGCGCCGGGATTCCGCCGCCGCGGTTGCCGCCGCCACGATGGTGGTGCATCGGCGCGACCCGGAGGCGATCGTTCTGGTGCTCGCCGCGGATCACGTCGTGCTCGATGTCGCGCCGTTCCGCGCCGCCTGCGTGGCGGGACGCGAAGCAGCCGCATCGGGCCGCATCGTCACCTTCGGCATCAAGCCGACCGAACCGAAGACAAGCTACGGCTATATTCTGCGCGGTGAGCCGATCGGCGAGAACGGCGTCTTCGCGGTCAAGCGCTTCGTCGAGAAGCCGGACGCCGCGACGGCCGCCCGCTACGTGCAGGACGGCTATCTCTGGAATTCGGGCAATTTCCTGTATCGGGCCGATGTGATGATCGGCGAACTTGAAGCCTTCGAGCCCGACATCGCCAGCGCGGCCGCCGAGTCGGTCGACAGCGCGGCGACCGACCTGTCCTTTCTGCGTCTCGATCGGGAGGCTTTCGCGCGCTCGCCGCAGAAGTCGATCGATTACGCCGTGATGGAGAAGACGAGCCGCGCCGCCGTCGTGGTCGGCGCGTTCCGCTGGTCGGATATCGGAAGCTGGGATGCCTTGCTCGACATCTCCGCGCGCGACGGCGACGGCAACGCGGTTCACGGCAACGTAGTTGTTGAAGGCGCGTCGAACTGTGTCGTTCATTCCGAGGACATGCTGACCGCCGCTGTCGGCGTCAAGGATCTGGTGATCGTCTCGACGCGCGATGCGGTGATGGTCATTCCGCGCGACCGGGCGCAGGACGTGCGCGAACTGGTCGGCAAGCTCAAGGCTGCCGGACGCACCGAGGTGAGCGCGCATCGCCGCGTGCACAGGCCGTGGGGCTATTTCGAGTCGATCGACGCCGGCGACCGTTTTCAGGTCAAGCGCATCGTCGTGCGTTCTGGCGGCGTGCTGTCATTGCAGAAACACTGCCATCGCGCCGAGCACTGGGTCGTCGTGCGCGGTACCGCTGAGGTGACGCTCGGCGAGACGGTCGCCGCCGTGCATGAAAACGAGTCGGTCTATATCCCGATCGGCAGCGTCCATCGTCTCGCCAATCGCGGAAAAATCCCGCTGGAGCTGATCGAGGTGCAAACCGGCAGCTATCTCGGCGAGGACGATATCGAACGTCTGGAAGACGTTTACCGGCGCATCACCTGACGCCGTTTTGCCGGCGCGGCTGGCACACCCTCACTCTTCGTTACAGATTGTTGCAATTCACCGTTTCGGTGAGATGCGCCTTGCTGCGTTCGGGGCCTTGGGCTATCGCATCGGGCAAGAATTTCGCATTGCACAACGTCGGCTGCCGAGCCGATTTCACAAGCGATCATCCATGAATGACATGACCAAGCCTGCCGCGCCTCTTCCTTTCATCGATCTTGCCGCGCAACAGCGGCGCATCGCGCCTCAGGTCGAAGAAGCGATCGCGCGGGTGCTGGCGCACGGTCAGTACATCATGGGACCGGAAGTGATCGCGCTCGAAAAGGCGCTGTCGGAGTTCTGCGGCGCCGGGCACGTCATCTCCTGCGGTAACGGCACCATCGCGCTCGAGCTTGTATTGCGCGCGAAAGGCGTGAAGGCCGGCGATGCGGTTCTGTGTCCGAGCTTTACCTTCGCGGCGACCGCGGAGGTCGTCGCGCTCGTCGGCGCCACGCCGATTTTCGTCGACGTGCATGGCGACACATTCAACCTCGATGCGGCGGGTCTTGAATCCGGCCTCGCCACCGCAAAGAAACTCGGCCTCAAGCCGGTCGGCGTCATTCCGGTCGATCTGTTCGGACACCCGGCCGAATACCAGGACATCGAGCCGTGGTGCAACGCGCATGGGCTGTGGCTGCTGACCGACGCGGCGCAGTCGTTCGGCGCGCGCTATCACGACCGCAAGGTCGGCACGATCGGCCTTGCGACGACGACCAGCTTTTTCCCGGCGAAGCCGCTCGGCTGCTATGGCGACGGCGGCGCGATCTTCACCGACGACGCGGATCTTGCGGCGGTGATCCGTTCGCTGCGCGTCCACGGGCAGGGCACCGATAAATACGACAACGTTCTGATCGGCACCAACGGCCGCATCGATACGATCCAGGCCGCGGTGCTGATCGAAAAGCTCAAGATCTTCCCGGACGAGCTGGAGAAGCGCGAGATGATCGCGCGCCGTTACAGCGATGCACTGAAGGATGCCGCCGCCGTTCCGTCGACGGCGCAGGGCTGCACGTCGGCCTGGGCGCAGTACACCATCAAGGTGCCGGCGGCGAAGCGGGATGCTTTGGCCGCGGCGCTGCGCGCCCAAGGCGTTCCGACGGCGATCTATTATCCGAAGCCGCTACATCAGCAGACGGCCTATCGGAATTTCCCGGTCGCGGGTAATGGCCTTCCGGTTTCGGATGTCATCGCGCATGAGGTCATCAGCCTGCCGATGCATCCCTATCTCGAAGCGGATGCGCAGGATCGTGTCGTCAACGCAGTGCAATTAGCACTACGTTAGCAAAAATTTCGAAATCTCGACTCCAACGCGCAAGTTCGCCTTGCGACTCCGATACAAGTTGCGCGCCGCGATTCAAATTTCGAAATTTATGATCGCGCGCGCACGGCGCGGCAATGTCTTGCTGCGTTGCAAGCATGCGTTCTGAAAAGCCACGCAATTCTGATCGGAATGAAATGCGCACCGCGTCATCGTCGTGCGTTTTCATTGCGCACGCGTGTTGCGCTTCAGAGCGTGAAAATAAACTTCCTGAAGGACGTGACGGTGAATGAGGTAAGGTGCGCGGGCCGATTTTTCTTGCAAATGGTTCTAGGACGCGCTGGTATACAGAATACCAAGAATAGACCGGCAATGAACAACCGGCGATGAGGAAACGAAAGTCAGGGAGGACGTCAATGATCCGATACAGCAAGCAGATGCTCTGTGGTCTCGCTGTCGGCTTTGCCGGCAGTTTTGCGTTGGCGACTGCGCCGGCGCAGGCGTGGGAGCCTTCGAAGCCGATCGAAATCATCGTTCCGGCGGGTACAGGCGGCGGCGCCGACCAGATGGCGCGCACGGTTCAGGGCATCATCGCCAAGCACAATCTGTCCAAGCAGTCGGTGGTGGTCATCAACAAGTCCGGCGGCGCCGGCGGTGAGGGCTTCCTCGACGTCAAGAATTCCAAGGGCAACGATCACAAGCTGATCATCACCCTGTCCAATCTCTTCACCACGCCGCTCGCCACCGGCATTCCCTTCAACTGGAAAGATTTGACCCCGGTTGCGATGCTCGCGCTCGACGAATTCATCCTCTGGGTGAACGCCGAGAAACCCTACAAGACCGCCGGCGATTACATCAAGGCGATCAAGGCCGGCAGCGACAACCAGTTCAAGATGGGTGGCACCGGCTCCAAGCAGGAAGACCAGATCATCACGGTCGCGCTGCAGAAGGCGGTCGGCAAGAAGCTCACCTACATCCCCTACAAAGGCGGTGGCGCGGTCGCCGTGCAGCTCGTCGGCAACCACATCGACTCGTCGGTCAACAACCCGATCGAAGCGGTGGCGCACTGGCGGGCCGGCAAGCTGCGTCCGCTCTGCATCTTCGACGGCAAGCCGGCGGCCTATAAGGCCCCGATCGCCGATGGCAAGTCCTGGGCCGACGTTCCGACCTGCAAGTCCGCCGGTCTCGACGTCGAATATCTGATGCTTCGCGGGTTCTTCATGCCGCCGGGCGTCTCCAACGAGGCGGTCGCCTACTATGTCGACCTCTTCAAGAAGGTTCGCGAGACGCCGGAGTGGAAGAAGCTGATGGACGACGGCGCTTTCAACCAGAGCTTCATGACGGGCAAGGAATTCGCCGACTGGGTGGCGAAGGCCGAGAAGACGCATGAAGGTCTGATGAAGGAAGCCGGCTTCCTCGCGAAGACCAACTAAGTCGCCACTCAAGCAACGGTCCCGTCGCGAACGGGACAGGTGACATCATGAACCAAAGTGCCAAATCGACCGGTGGGGCGGGGCCGTCCCACCGGAGTGTCGAGATCGGAGTGATCGGTGCCGTTGCGTTGCTCGGACTGATCGCGATCGTCGGCAGCATGCAGGTGGGCATCGGCTGGGGTGCCGAAGGTCCGCGCGCCGGGTTCTTCCCGTTCTATTGCGGACTGATCGTGATGATCTCGTCGGCGGTGAACCTGGTGAACACCCTGCGCTCCGAGGACGACGGCGCGCTGTTCGCCGAATGGGGCCAGCTCCGGCAGGTCATGTCGGTGGTCATTCCGACGGCGATCTATGTGTTCGCTATTCCCTATGTCGGGATTTACGTCTGCTCGGCGATCCTGATTGCCGGCTTCATGATCTGGCTCGGCCGCTATCCGGTGCTCGTTGCCGCTGCGGTCGCGATCGCCATGCCGGTGATCACGTTCCTGATGTTCGAGATCTGGTTCCTGGTGCCGCTGCCCAAGGGCCCGCTCGAATCCATGCTCGGTTATTGATCCTAGAGGGGGCCGTTTCCGGCGGCGCGCAGCCGTCGGTACTCGGGGCATTCGATGGAAGACATCTTCAATCTGTTCCACGGCTTTGCGGTCGTGATCCAGCCGTTCAACCTCCTGCTGATGGTGATCGGAATTGTGCTCGGCGTCATCGTCGGCGTGCTGCCGGGTCTCGGCGGCGCCAACGGCGTGGCGATCCTGCTGCCGCTGACGTTCTCGATGTCGCCGACCTCGGCGATCATCATGCTGTCCTGCATCTACTGGGGCGCGTTGTTCGGCGGCGCCATCACCTCGATCCTGTTCAATATTCCCGGCGAGCCGTGGTCGGTGGCGACCACCTTCGACGGCTATCCAATGGCGCAGCAGGGCCGGGCCGGTGAGGCGCTGACGGCGGCTTTTACGTCGTCCTTCGTCGGCGCGCTGTTCGCCGTCATCATGATCACGCTGGTCGCACCGCTGGTCGCGAGCTTCGCGCTCAGATTCGGGCCGGCTGAGATCTTCTCGGTCTATTTCCTGGCCTTCTGTAGTTTCGTCGGTCTCTCCAAGGAACCGCCGTTCAAGACCGTCGCCTCGATGATGCTTGGCTTCGCGCTCGGCGCGGTCGGTCTCGATCAGGTGACGGGCCAGTTGCGCCTGACATTCGGCTTCCCGGAGATGCTGGCCGGCTTCGACTTCCTCATCGCCGTCATCGGTCTGTTCGGCATCGGCGAAATCCTGTTGACGATGGAGGAGGGGCTCGCGTTCCGCGGCAAGGCCGCCGGCATCAATCCGAAGGTCGTGCTGCAAACCTGGATGGAATTGCCTCGCTACTGGATGGTGTCGCTGCGCTCCTGCATCATCGGCTGCTGGATGGGCATCTCGCCGGCCGGTGCGACGCCGGCCTCGTTCATGAGCTACGGCATCGCCAAGCGCATTTCGAGGAACGGCTCGAAGTTCGGCACCGGCCAGATCGAAGGCGTCGTTGCGCCGGAGACGGCCGCGCATGCGGCGGGCACTTCGGCGCTGCTGCCGATGATCTCGCTCGGCGTGCCGGGCTCCCCGACCGCGGCCGTGCTGCTTGGCGGCCTGTTGATCTGGGGCCTGCAACCCGGCCCGCTGCTGTTCACCGAGCAGAAGGACTTCGTCTGGGGTCTGATCGCTTCGATGTACATGGGCAACATCGTCGGCCTCATCGTGGTGCTGACCTGCGTGCCGCTGTTCGCCGCGATCCTGCGCATCCCGTTCAGCGTCATCGCTCCGATCATCCTGGTGTTCTGCGCGATCGGCGCCTACACGGTGCACAACAACACCTTCGACATCGTCATGATGCTGGTGTTCGGCATTGCCGGCTACTTCCTGAAGAAGACCGACTACCCGCTGGCTCCGATGGTTCTCGCCATCGTGCTCGGCGACAAGGCGGAGGAATCCTTCCGTCAGGCGCTGCTCGCCTCGCAGGGCGGCCTGAGTGTCTTTTTCGAGAACGGCCTGGTGAGCACCATCATGGCGCTCGGCTTCATCGCCCTGTTCTGGCCGATCATCCAGGGCGGCTGGACCCGGCTGCGCGGAGCGCCCAAGACGGCGTGATCGCGCGGCCTGGAGACGGAGGGCGGGCCGGTCCGCGGGCCCACCCCGAGCGGTCCTGGCGGTCATGGGGTGGTCCGGCGACCAACCGGGCACTCCAAAAGCCTTGTAAACAGGGGCTATTGCAGCGGCGGGTGTGTTCTGGAATAATGTATACCAGCCATGAGTAGCCAGGATCATTCCTCCCGTGCCGGTTCGCGTCGCCGCTCTTCCGCGGCGCCCGGCGCCCCGACCTCGCCGCAGCCGTCGCTCGGTCCGATCGAGGTGGCGCCGAGCTTCAAGCACAAAGCCTATACCGCACTGAAGAACGCCATCGTCGCGATGGACATCTATCGCAGCCGCGACGAAATCCGGCTCGACGAGCGCAAGCTCGCGCAGGACTTCGGTATCAGCCGCACCCCGGTGCGCGAGGCGATGGCGCAGCTCGAGAGTGAAGGCTTTGTGCGCTCGGTACCGCGGCGCGGCGTCTTCGTCGTCCGCAAGACCAAGCGCGAGGTGATCGAGCTGATCACCGCCTGGGCGGCGCTCGAGAGCATGGCGGCGCGTCTCATCACCGAAAACGCGCTCGACGACGACATCAAGTCGCTGCGCCGCATGTTCTCGTCCTTCGTCGACGGCAAGGTGCTCGCTAATCTCGACGAATACTCCGAAGTGAATATCGAGTTCCACCAGTCGATCATTCGCATGAGCCACAATCATGTGCTGATCGACATGGCGGAAAACCTGTTCACCCACATGCGCATGATCCGCCGCAAGACCATCGTCGAGCGCGACCGCGCCGACCGGTCGATTCGCGACCACATGCAGATCATCGAATCGCTGGAAAAGCGCGACACTGCTCGCGCCGAAAAACTGGTGCGCGACCATGCGCTCGGCCTCGCCGACCATGTCGCGCGCTTCGCCGATTACTTGGATTGAGGCTTGCCCGGCCGGACAGCGCCGGGCGACCAATGAGGGGAATTGCTATGGCTGATGCAGCCGTGAAGACCGTACAGGCCGCCGACGAAGAACAGACGGACGGCTTCAATCTCATCATCGATGCGCTCAAGCTCAATGGGCTCGACACCATCTACGGCGTGCCGGGCATTCCGATCACCGATTTCGGGCGCATGGCGCAGGCCGCCGGCATTCGCGTGCTGTCGTTCCGTCACGAGCAGAACGCCGGCTACGCCGCCTCGATCGCCGGCTTCCTCACCAAGAAGCCCGGCATCTGCCTCACGGTCTCGGCGCCGGGCTTCCTCAACGGCCTGACCGCGCTGGCGCACGCGACCACCAACTGCTTCCCGATGATCCTGATCTCCGGCTCGTCGGAGCGCGAGATCGTCGACCTGCAGCAGGGCGACTACGAGGAGATGGACCAGCTCGCCATCGCCAAGCCGCTGTGCAAGGCAGCCTATCGCGTGCTGCATGCGCAGGACATCGGCATCGGCATCGCGCGCGCCATTCGTGCCGCGGTCTCGGGCCGCCCCGGCGGCGTCTATCTCGACCTGCCGGCCAAGCTGTTCGGCCAGGTGATGAATGCGGAAGCCGGCCGCAAGTCGCTGGTCAAGGTGATCGACGCCGCGCCGGCGCAGATTCCGAGCGCGGATTCGGTCAAGCGCGCGCTCGAGGTGCTCAAGGGAGCGAAGAAGCCGCTCGTCATCCTCGGCAAGGGCGCGGCCTACGCGCAGGCCGACGACGCCATCCGTAACTTCGTCGAAAAGACCGGCGCGCCGTTCCTGCCGATGAGCATGGGCAAGGGACTGTTGCCGGACACGCATCCGCAGTGCGCGGGCGCTGCCCGCTCGACCGTGCTGAAGGACTCGGACGTCGTGCTGCTGATCGGCGCGCGGCTCAACTGGCTCCTGTCGCACGGCAAGGGCAAGGCTTGGGGCGATGCGCCCAAGAAGTTCATCCAGATCGACATCGAGCCGAAGGAGATGGATTCGAACGTCGAAATCGTCGCCCCGGTGGTCGGTGACATCGGCTCCGCCGTCGCTGCGATGAGCGATGCGATGGGCGGCGGCTGGGCCAAGGCCCCGGCCGACTGGATGGGCGCCGTGACCCAGAAGCGCGAAGACAATATCGCGAAGATGGCGCCGAAGCTGATGAACAACAATTCGCCGATGGACTATCACGGCGCGCTCGGCGTTCTGAAGCAGATCGTCAAGGAGCGGCCGGACGCCATCCTCGTCAACGAGGGCGCCAACACGCTCGATCTCGCCCGCGGCATCATCGATGTCTATCAGCCGCGCAAGCGCATCGACGTCGGCACCTGGGGCATCATGGGAATCGGCATGGGTTACGCCATCGCCGCCGCGATCGAGACCGGCAAGCCGGTGCTTTGCGTCGAAGGCGACTCGGCATTCGGGTTTTCGGGGATGGAGGTCGAGACCATCTGCCGTTACAAGCTGCCGGTCTGCGTCGTCATCTTCAACAATGACGGCATTTACCGCGGCACCGACGTCAACCCGCTCGGCACCGATCCGGCGCCGACCATGTTCGTCAAGGGCGCGCGCTACGACAAGATGATGGAGGCGTTCGGCGGAGTCGGCGTCAACGCGACGAACCCGGATGAGCTCAAGCGCGCGGTCAATGCCGCGATGGACTCGGGCAAGCCGACTCTCATCAATGCGGTGATCGATCCGGCGGCGGGCAGCGAGTCCGGCCGCATCGGCAATCTCAACCCGCAGAGCAAGCTGAAGAAGAAATAGCACCGTTCGCGGGCTGCGCCGCCGCCGGCCCGTTCACCGAAGCAATTGGAGTTTGAGGAGAGCGCACATGGCGAAGAAAGCCAAGAAGGCCGGCAAGGCGAAAAAAGCCAAGCCGGCAAAGAAGTCGGCCCCGAAGCTGAAAGCCGCGAAGAAGTCTTCGGTCAGGAAGGCGTCCGCGAAGAAGGCGAACGGCAACGGTCAGCCGAAGCCGTCGTCGAAGCCGTTCGGCCAAGCCGGCAAGGCGCTCGAGGGCGTGCGCATCCTCGACTTCACGCATGTGCAGTCGGGTCCGACTTGCACCCAGCTTCTCGCCTGGTTCGGCGCCGACGTCATCAAGGTCGAGCGTCCCGGCGTCGGTGACATTACTCGTGGCCAGCTCGTCGACGTGAAGGGCGCGGATTCGCTCTACTTCACGATGCTCAACCACAACAAGCGTTCGATCACCATCGACTCCAAGCATCCGCAGGGCAAGCGCGTGCTCGACGAGTTGATCAAGACCTGCGACGTGCTGGTCGAGAACTTCGCGCCCGGCGCGCTCGACCGCATGGGGCTGACCTGGGAACACATCCACAAGACCAACCCGCGCATGATCGTCGCCTCGGTGAAGGGCTTCGGTCCCGGCCCCTATGAGGATTGCAAGGTCTACGAGAACGTCGCCCAGTGCACCGGCGGCGCGGCTTCGACGACCGGTTTCCTCGACGGCCCGCCGCTCGTCACCGGCGCGCAGATCGGCGACAGCGGCACCGGTCTTCATCTGGCGCTCGGCATTGTCACTGCGCTCTACCAGCGTACCCGTACCGGCCGCGGCCAGCGCGTGCTCGCCGCCATGCAGGACGGCGTGTTGAACCTCTGCCGCGTCAAGCTGCGCGACCAGCAGCGGCTCAAGGCCGGTCCGCTCACCGAATACAGCCAGTACGGGCAGGGCCTTCCGTTCGGCGACGCCACGCCGCGCGCCGGCAACGACTCCGGCGGCGGCCAGCCGGGCTGGATCATCAAGTGCAAGGGCTGGGAGACCGATCCCAACGCCTACATCTATTTCATCACCCAGGCGCCGGTGTGGGAGCCGATCTGCGATCTGATCGGCGAGCCCACCTGGAAGACCGATCCGGAATACGCCACGCCGCGCGCGCGGCTGCCCAAGCTCAAGCAGATCTTCGAGCGCATCGAGCAGTGGACCATGACCAAGACCAAGTTCGAGGTCATGGAGCTCTGCAACGCGGTCGACATTCCGGTTGGGCCGATCCTGTCGATGAAGGAGATCGCGGAGGATCAGTCGCTGCGCAAGACCGGCACCGTCGTCGAGGTCGATCATCCCACCCGTGGGAAGTATCTGACTGTGGGCAACCCGATCAAGCTGTCGGACTCGATCTCGGAGGTGAAGCGCTCGCCGCTGCTTGGCGAACACACCGACGAGATTCTAAAAGACGTGCTGAAACTCTCGGCGAAGGACATCGCCGAGATCAAGAATTCGGGCGCTCTCAGCGCGCCGAAAAAAGAAGAGAAGGCGGCTTAATCGAACTGTCGTCCCCGCGAAGGCGGGGACCCATAACCTCGGTGTGTATGGATTCCGGCCCTCGCGTTGCGCGGCCGGAACGACAGGAGAAGTGGGAGGTTTCGCATGCGTATCGTCGTTCATGGCCAGCAGGCGTTCGGCAAGGCCGTTCTGGAAGCGCTGTTGAAGCGCGGCGAGAACGTCATCGCGGTCTATGTCGCGCCGGAAAAGCCGGGCGCCAAGGCCGATCCGTTGAAGGAAGCGGCGCTCGCCGCCAACCTGCCGGTCTATCAGCCGGACAGCTACCGTTCGGCGGAGGTGCAGGAGCAGTTCCGCGCGCTGAAGCCCGATCTGCAGGTTATGGCCTTCGTCACGCTGTTCGTGCCGGAGGAATTCCTCAACATCCCGACCCACGGCTCGATCCAGTATCACCCCTCGCTGCTGCCGGCCTACCGGGGCGCGAGCGCGATCAACTGGCCGATCATCAAGGGCGAGACGGAGACCGGCCTGTCGATCTTCTGGCCCGACAACGGCCTCGATACCGGCGACGTCCTCATCCAGAAGAAGACGCCGATCTCCGGCACCGACACGCTCGGCACCGTCTATTTCGACCGCCTGTTCCCGATGGGCGTCGAGGCGATGCTGGAGTCGGTCGACCTCGTGAAGGCCGGCAAGGCTCCGCGCATCAAGCAGGACGAGGCGAAGGCGACCTATGAAGGCCGCTGCGGCCCCGGCAACGCCAAGATCGACTGGGGTAAGCCCTGGGAGCAGATCGACCGGCTGATCCGCGGTTGCAATCCGGCGCCCGGCGCCTGGACCACGCTCGACGGCAAGACGCTGAAGATTTTCGACGCCACGCCCATGCCGGCGAAAGACCCGAAGGGCATCGGCGGCAAGCTCGGCGAGGTTGCCGCGGTCGACGCCGACAGCTTCACGGTCGTTTGCGCCGATGGCCGCTTCAAGGTCACGCGCGTGCAACCGGCCGATGGCAAGAAGGTCGACGCCGGCGAATGGGCGAAGAGCGCCGGTCTCGAAAAGGGAAAGATTTTGGGATGACCGTCGTCCCCGCGCATGCGGGGACCCGGCAATCGATCGGTGCATCGATGACCGGATGTCCGCTCCTGCGGGCATGACATTGGAGAAACAAGCGACCAACAGATTGGATTGAACCCTATGCCCGCCTCGCAGCATCAGAATCCGAAGTCCGACATCGAAATCTCGCAGTCCGCCAAGAAGCGGCCGATTCTCGAGGTCGCCAAGGAAAAGCTCGGCATCGCGCCGGAAAACCTCGACCCCTACGGCCACTACAAGGCCAAGGTGTCGATGGATTACATCAAGTCGCTCGCGGGCAAGAAGGACGGCAAGCTGATCCTCGTCACCGCGATCTCGCCGACGCCGGCGGGTGAGGGCAAGACGACGACCACGGTCGGCCTCACCGACGCGCTCAACCACATCGGCAAGAAGGCGATGTGCGCGTTGCGCGAGCCCTCGCTCGGTCCCTCGTTCGGCATGAAGGGCGGCGCGGCCGGCGGCGGCTATGCGCAGGTCATCCCGATGGAAGACATCAACCTCCACTTCACCGGCGACTTCCACGCCATTACCTCGGCGCACAATCTGCTCTCGGCGCTGATCGACAACCACATTTACTGGGGCAATGCGCTCGGCATCGACTCGCGCCGCGTCACCTGGCGCCGCGTGATGGACATGAACGACCGTGCGCTGCGCGAGATCGTCTGCTCGCTCGGCGGCGTCGCCAACGGCTACCCGCGCGAGGCCGGCTTCGACATCACCGTGGCGTCGGAAGTCATGGCGATCTTCTGTCTTGCCAAGGATCTCAACGATCTGAAGGAGCGGCTCGGCAACATCATCGTGGCCTATACGCGCGACCGCAAGCCGATCCGCGCCCGTGACCTCAACGCCCACGGCGCGATGGCCGCGCTCCTGAAGGACGCGCTGACGCCGAACCTCGTGCAGACGCTCGAGGCGACGCCGGCCTTCATCCACGGCGGTCCCTTCGCCAACATCGCGCACGGCTGCAACTCGGTGATGGCGACCACCACCGCGCTGAAGCTTGCCGATTACGTCGTGACCGAAGCCGGCTTCGGCGCCGACCTCGGCATGGAGAAGTTCCTCGACATCAAGTGCCGCAAGGCCGGCCTCAAGCCGGACTGCGTGGTGGTGGTCGCCACCATTCGCGCGCTGAAGATGCACGGCGGCGTCAAGAAAGAAGACCTCAAGAAGGAAGACCTGAAGGCGCTGGAAGCCGGCATGGCCAACCTGCAGCGTCACATCGAGAACGTGAAGAAGTTCGGCTTGCCGGCCGTGGTCTCGATCAACCGTTTCTCGGCCGACACCGAGAACGAGATCAAGCTGGTCAAGGAAAAGTGCAAGGCGCTCGGCGTCGAGGCGCTGATGGCCGACCATTGGGCGATGGGCGGCGAAGGCGCCGCCGACGTCGCCAAGGCGGTCGTCAAGGTCATCGACGAGGGCAAGGCAAACCTGAAGCTGCTCTATCAGGATGACATGCCGCTGCTCGACAAGGTCCGCACCATCGCCAAGGAGCTTTACCGCGCCGATGACGTGGTCGCCGACAAGTCGGTCAGGGACCAGCTCAAGACCTGGGAAGACATGGGCTTCGGCAAGCTGCCGGTCTGCATCGCCAAGACCCAGTATTCGTTCTCGACCAATCCGGACGCCAAGGGCGCCCCGACCGGTTTCACCATTCCGGTGCGTGAAGTGCGGCTCTCGGCCGGCGCCGAGTTCGTCGTCGCGATCTGCGGTGAGATCATGACGATGCCGGGCCTGCCCAAGGTGCCGTCGGCCGACGCGATCGACGTCAATGCGCAGGGCCAGATCGTCGGTCTGTTCTAGACCCTCACGCCGTCCAGGAAACGACGAACGCGCGCCGGTCTCCGGCGCGCGTTTTGCTTTATCGCCCGCCGTCGATACCCGGATAGTTCTGCGCCTTCAGCAACCGTGCGAGATGCGCGGTGTTGGAGGCGAGCATGTCGGTCCACTGTGCGACCGCCTTTGGCGCTGCCGGCAGATCGACGAAATTCTTGCTCTGCAGCGCCTCGCCGACCCAGTAGGTCGACCCGCCGGCGGGAATGGTGAAGCCGACCTCGAACAGCGCCTGCCCGACCTCGGCGCCGACGTGGTGCGCGCCGTCTTCGTTGCCGACCACGATGCTGACCCCCACCTTGCCGTAAGTCGGCATGCGGCCGCGGTCGTCCTTTTCGCCGAGGAAGGCATCCATGCGCTCCAGGACTCGCTTGGCGAGGCTCGAAGGCTGGCCGAGCCAGATCGGCGAGCCGATCACGACGATATCGGCGCCGAGCACTTTCCGGCGCAGCCCCGGCCATTCGTCGCCATCGCCTTCGTCGGCAGTCACGCCGGGTTTGATGTCGAAGTCCGCGACCCGTACGGTTTCGCTGCCGACGTCGTGGGTCTTCAGCGCGTCGAGAAAGATTGCGGTCAGCGCTTCGGTCGAGGACGGCTCCTTGCTGCGCGAACTCTTCAGCGAGCAGTTGAGGGCAAGGGCTTTCAGGGGCTGCGTCATGGGAACTCTCCAACTCGGCAACGACATCGCCTTTAGGGAAACGATGTTGCGAAGAGGGAGTTCCGCGCTTCAGGACGCCAAATACAGGCGCAAAAAAGGCTGCGCCGCCCAGGAGAAGCGGCGCAGCCCAGGTAAAGCGTGTTCCCCTGTTACTGGAACAGCTTCATTGCGTTGATCAGCGTCTGGATGACGCCGGCAACAAGCGGAATGCCGACGAAGAGCCAAGCGAGGACCAGTTTCGTCGTCATCGTCGGATCTTGAGTTTGCGTTGCCATATGACTGCCTCCTTAGCCGCGCGCGGCCGCTGGTGAACCGAGCGTGTCGTTTTCGGGCTTCATGTGGTAGCGCTGATTCACTGCGCGAACCAGGAAGTTGCAGATGAAGCCGATCACCAACAGACCCGCCATGATGTACATGGTGTTGTTGTAGGCCTGCGCTTTCGGCACACCGTGGGTGATGTTGTACTCGCGCAGATAGTTGACGATGACCGGGCCGAAGATGCCCGCCGCCGACCATGCCGTCAGCAAGATGCCGTGAATGGCGCCGACGTAGCGGACGCCGAACATGTCCTTGAGGTAGGCCGGAACGGTCGAGAAGCCGCCGCCGTACATCGAGATGATGATCAGGAAGCAGCAGACGAACAGCACGACGTTGCTGGTCGAGCCGGCGAACGGAACTGTGCAATACAGCACGAAGCCGAGCACCATGAACACGAAGTAGGTGTTCTTGCGGCCGATATAGTCCGACGTGGAGGCCCAGAAGAAGCGGCCACCCATGTTGAACAGGCTCATCAGGCCGACGAAGCCTGCCGCGGCGATCGGCGTGATCTTGCCCGGGAACATTTCCTGGCTCATCGCCGAAGCTTGGCCGAGCACGCCGATGCCGGCGGTCACGTTCAGGCAGAGCACCCACCAGATCAGCCAGAACTGCGGGGTCTTCACCGCATCGTAAACGAACACGTCGTTCTTGCTGATCAGCTTGTTTTCCTTCGGAGCGACGAAGCCTTCCGGCTTCCAACCCGGTGCGGGAACGCGAACGATCGCGGCGCCGACCATCATGAACACGAAATAGATCAGGCCCATGATGACGAATGTTTCCATCACGCCGACGTGCGTCGCCGTGGTGAATTTGCCCATCAGCCACACCGACAGCGGGGAGGCAATGAAAGCGCCGCCGCCGAAGCCCATGATGGCCATGCCGGTCGCCATGCCCGGCCGATCCGGGAACCATTTGATCAGCGTCGAAACCGGCGAGATGTAGCCGATGCCGAGCGCGCAGCCGCCGATCACGCCGTAGCCGAGATAGATCAGCCACAGGTTGTGGATGGAGACGCCGAAGGCGGAAACCAAGAAACCGCCCGCCCAGAGGCAGCCGGCGGTGAACATCGCGCGGCGCGGGCCGCCTTCCTCGACCCAGCGGCCGAACACGGCAGCGGAGCCGCCGAGGAACAGCATCGCGAGCGAGAAAATCCAGCCGAGCTGCGTGAGCTTCCAGTCTTCGGGCGTGGACGCCGTGATGCCGAGCAACTTGGTCATCGGCAGGTTGAACACGCTCAGCGCGTAAGCCTGGCCGATACACAGATGGACGCAGAGTGCTGCTGGCGGCACCATCCAGCGGCTGAAACCGGGACCGGCGACCGTCCGCTCGCGGTCGAGGAATGAAAGTAGACTCATTGCGGCGTTCTCCCCCTTGCCTTGTTATTGTTCGGCATCCGACCGTCGATTGACGTCGCGCCTCACCATTTTCGACACTGCGAAGGGCAAAACGGGGAATCAATAAAGGTGTCTCTATTGCCTAATAGACGATGCCTATATCAGCTCGGTCCTATTTTGCCGTGATGGAGTGGGAGCGCGCTAAAATGCCGTTCAGCCGCAGAAGTCGCGACGGTTGGGCAAGGACCGAGTCCGATTAAATGCGCGTTTGATTGCGGACGATAATCACAGCCTATCGGCTGTCAGAGCAGCGCGACCGCGGCGCGGCGCGCCTCGCTGGCGAAGGCGGCGGCCAGCGGCGTGTTCGGCTCGCGCACCGGCATGATCAGCCCGATCGTGTGCACGACCTCGGGCTCGACAATGGGGACCATGCGGAATTCCTGGCCGAGGTTGGAGGCTGCGGCCACCCGTTCGGGAATCACGGTGAGCCAGTCGCCCGAACGCACATGCGCGAGCAGCACCGTCAGCGAATCCGATTCGAGCGTGACGCGCGGATTGCCGCCGACGCCGCGCATCAGCCCGTCGACGATCTGCCGGTTCTGCGTGTCTGGCGTCAGCAGACACAGCGGCAGTTCCGAAACCTCGGTCCATGTCGCGGTGTCGCCGTTCGCGAAGGCCGAGTCCTGCGACATCAGCAGCTGATATCGCTCGCGGTACAGCGGGATCGTCGTCACCCGCGTGATCGGCTCGTCGATGTAGGTAATCGCCGCATCGATCTCGAGATTTTCGAGCATTGCAAGAATCTCGGAGGATGCGCGCGACAGGATGGTGAACTGCACGGCGGGATAACGCGCCGACAAGGGACGCGTTACGGTCGCAACCATCGGCAACGCTGCGGGGATCACGGCGACGCGAAGCCGTCCATTCAGTCCGTGCTTGAGCGCCTTGACGTCCTGCCGCATGGCGCGCGCATCGCTGACGATGCGGCGCGCCCATTCCAGCACGCGCTCGCCTTCGCTGGTCAGTCCGATGAAGCGCGAGCCGCGCTGCACCAGCATGACGCCGAGCGATTCCTCGAGTTGCTTCAGGCCGAGCGATAGCGAGGGCTGCGACACCGAACACGCTTCCGCGGCGCGTCCGAAATGACGTTCCTGCGCGAGCGCGAGCAGATATTCGAGTTTCTCGATCATCGCAAAAGTCCAACGGCTGGCACAGAAACGGAGCGTGGCGCGGACATTCGATTTATAGAACGATAGGGTATGACAATTGGTCGCAGCGTTGGCAAGCTGCAATATTCGGCCGTTTTATACCGCCGCATGAATTGTGATCCCCTGATCGCCGACGCTGCCTAACGCAACGGCGAGCGCTGACCGGTGGCCGCATCGAGCTGTTCAAGGTCGGGCGCGAAGCGCTTGGCTTCCTCAACGAGCGCTGCGGTCAGCGTCGTCATTTGCGCGCGCGCCGGCACAACGAGTCCGATGGTCTGCACCGCGTCGGGCTCGGTAATCGGAATGGCGCGGATCGTCTCGGTCAGCCCCAAGGTCTCCGCGAGCTTGGCCGGCATGATACTCGCCCAGCGGCCGGTCCGGACATGGGAATAAAGTAGGATCATCGAATCCGATTCCAGCGTCGGCCGTGAATCGGCGCCCGTGCTCTTCAGCAGCCGGTCGATGATCCGGCGGTTCTGCATGTCGGGGGTCAGCAGGCAGAGTGGAACCTGCGCCACCTCCGCCCAGGTGACCGTATCGCGGTCGCCGAGCGGCGCATCCGCCGAGGTCAGAAGCCGGTAACGCTCGTGGTACAGCGGTACGGTACCGACGCGGCCGACCGGCTCGTTCTCGACATAGGTAATGCCGGCATCGACCTCGAGATTTTCCAGGAGGTCGAGAATCTCGACCGAGGTTCGCGAATACACCGTGAACTGCACGTTGGGGTGGCGCTCGCGATAGGGCGTCGTCAGCGCCGCGATCATTGCCAGCGCGGTCGGGATCGCCGCAATCCGCAGCCGCCCGGACAGGCCGTGGCGCAGCGAGACGATCTCCTCGCGCATCGCGCGCGTGTCGCCGACGATGCGGCGGGCCCAGTCCAGCATCCGCTCGCCCTCCACGGTGAAGCCGCGGAACCGCGAACCGCGATTGACCAGCAGGACGCCCATCTGCTCCTCGAGCTGCTTGATGCCGGCCGACAGGGTTGGCTGCGTTACCCCACAGGCTTCCGCAGCACGGCCGAAGTGGCGCTCCTGGGCGAGGGCCAGAATGTAGTCGAGTTTGTCGAGCAAGATAGTACCTGTAAAATCAATATCTTACCGCGCAGCATCGGTCTCGATGGGCGGTATTATCCCATCAAGGCATATTCTTACAATAGATTTTATCTATCGAACCATCAGGAGGAGGGGATTGTCGGAAAAGCTATTGCAGATCAATTCTAAGGAGGGAGATACGCTCAATGAATATGCAGGTTCCGCCGCCCGCGCGCGGAGACGGCGTTGGCCGTCGTCGGCCGCCGCGCACGCCGAAAGGCCGCCAGGTCGATCCGGTCGCGCTTGAGGAAGTTCGTGGCCTTTTGACTGATCGGTCGCGCCGCCGCGACCTTTTGATCGAGCATTTGCACCTCATCCAGGACAGATACGGCCACCTGTCGGCCGCGCATCTGGCCGCGCTTGCCGCGGAAATGCGGATGGCACAGGCCGAGGTTTACGAGGTCGCGACCTTCTATTCGCACTTCGACGTGGTGAAGGAAGGCGAGACGCCGCCGCCGGCCATCACCGTGCGCGTGTGCGACTCGCTGTCATGCGCAATGGCGGGTTCCGAAGAACTGTTGAAGAAGCTGCCGGCCATTCTCGGCAAGGACGTTCGCGTCGTTCACGCGCCCTGCATGGGCGCATGCGATCGCGCGCCGGTCGTGGCGGTCGGCCATGTGCAGACGTTCAAGGCCAATCCCGACAATGTCGCGGCGTCGGTCAAGGCGAAGCCGCATGCTCACGCCTGGCACGACCACAAGGATCTTGCCGCCTATCAGCAAGAGGGCGGTTACAAGCTCCTGAAGGATTGCCTTGCCGACGAGCGCACGCGCGACGAACTGATCAAGATCGTCAGCGACGCGGGGCTGCGCGGCATGGGCGGCGCAGGCTTTCCGACCGGCCGAAAATGGTCGCTGGTGCGCGCCGAACCCGCGCCGCGCCTGTTCGCCGTCAACTGCGACGAGGGCGAACCGGGCACCTTCAAGGACCGCTACTATCTCGAGCGCGATCCGCATCGCTTCATCGAAGGCATGCTGATCGCAGCCTGGGTGGTGGAAGCGCGCGATACCTATCTCTACATCCGCGACGAATATCCGGAACTGCGGCTGATGCTCGCCGACGAGATCGTCAAGGCCGAGAAGGCCGGCCTCTCGCCGCACACGCGTATCCAGATCCGCCGCGGCGCCGGCGCTTATATCTGCGGCGAAGAGTCGGCGATGATCGAGTCGATCGAAGGCAAGCGCGGCTTGCCGCGCCATCGCCCGCCTTATGTCGCGCAGGTCGGCCTGTTCGGTCGCCCGACGCTCGAGCAGAACGTCGAGACGCTGTTCTGGGTGCGCGACATCATCGAGAAGGGCGTCGAATGGGCGACCTCGCAGGGCCGCCATGAGCGCAAGGGCTTCCGTTCGTTCTCGGTGTCGGGCCGCGTGAAAAATCCGGGCGTCAAGCTCGCGCCCGCCGGCATCACCATGCGCGAACTGATCGACGAGTTCTGCGGCGGCATGCAGGACGGCCAGGTGTTCAAGGGCTATCTGCCGGGCGGCGCATCCGGCGGCATCCTGCCGGCCTCGATGGCCGACATCCCGCTCGACTTCGGCATGCTGGAGAAATACGGCAGCTTCGTCGGCTCCCATGCCGTCGTCGTGTTGTCCGAGCAGGACGACATGAAGGCGGTTGCGCTCAATCTGATGAAGTTCTTCGAGGACGAAAGCTGCGGCCAGTGCACGCCATGCCGCGTCGGCACCGAGAAGGCCGCGAAGCTGATGGAGCAGGGGCCGTGGAACACCGGCCTGCTGACCGAACTGTCCACCGCGATGCGTGACGCCTCGATCTGCGGTCTTGGCCAGGCGGCCTCGAACCCGCTCATGTGCGTGCTTAAATATTTCCCTGACGATCTGACCAAGCCTCTGGGCAAGTGGTGACGCGATGACCGACAAGAAGACCTTTTTCATCGACGGCCACGAGATCGACATCCGCAAGGATGAGACGATCTTCCGCGCCGCGCGGCGGCTCGGCATCAAGCTGCCGCATCTGTGCTATTCGCCGCAGCCGGGTTACCGGCCGGACGGCAACTGCCGCGTCTGCATGGTCGAGATTGAGGGCGAGCGCGTGCTGGCCGCGAGCTGCCTGCGCACGCCGGCGCCCGGCATGAAGGTGCAGACCCAGACCGATCGCGCGAAGACCGCGCGCAAGATGATCGCCGAGCTTCTGGTCACCGACCAGCCGGCGATGGAAGTCGCGCACGATCCGGAGTCCGAATTCTGGAAGACCGTCAAGCGCCAGGGCGTCGAGGCCGGACGCTTCCCCCGCCACGAGCGGGAGATGGTGCCCGAGCCCGACCGCAGCCATCCGGCGATGGCGGTCAATCTCGACGCCTGCATCCATTGCAATCTCTGCGTCCGCGCCTGCCGCGAAGTCCAGGTCAACGACGTCATCGGCATGGCCGGGCGCGGCATGAACGAAAAGATCGTCTTCGACTTCGACGATCCGATGGGCGCCTCCTCCTGCGTCGCCTGCGGCGAATGCGTGCAGGCCTGCCCGACCGGCGCGCTGATGCCCTCGACGCTGCTCAACGACCAGAACGTCCGCACCGAATTTCCGGACCGGGAAGTCGACAGCGTGTGTCCCTATTGCGGCGTCGGCTGCCAGCTCACCTACCAGATCAAGAACGACAAGCTGATCTCGGTGAAAGGCAAGAACGGTCCGGCCAACCAGAACCGGCTTTGCGTCAAGGGCCGCTTCGGCTTCGACTATGTCCATAATCCGCAGCGCCTCACCAAGCCGATGATACGCAAGGACGGCGTGCCGAAGGTGCCGCACGAATTCATCGACCCGAGCAACCCGTGGACGCATTTCCGCGAGGCGACCTGGGAAGAGGCGCTCGACCGTGCGGCCGGCGGCCTGAAAAAAATCCGCGACCGCGACGGTCCCGATGCGCTGGCCGGCTTCGGTTCGGCCAAGGGTTCGAACGAAGAGGCCTATCTGTTCCAGAAACTGGTGCGGCAGGGCTTCGGCACCAACAACGTCGACCATTGCACGCGGCTTTGCCATGCCTCGTCGGTGGCGGCGCTGCTGGAAGGCGTCGGTTCCGGCGCGGTGTCGGCGACCTTCAACGAGTGCAAGAACTCGGAAGTCATCATCGTCATCGGCTCGAACCCGACCGAAAACCATCCGGTCGCGGCGACCTTCTTCAAGCAGGCGGCCAAGCGCGGCGCCAAGCTCGTCATCATGGATCCGCGCGGCACGGCGCTGAAGCGTCACGCCTGGCGGATGATGCAGTTCAAGAACGGTGCCGACGTCGCGATGCTCAACGCGATGCTCAACGTCATCGTCACCGAGAAGCTCTACGACGAGCAGTACATCCAGACCTATGTCGAGGGCTTCGAGGCGTGGAAGGACAACATCAAGGACTTCACGCCCGAGGAGATGGAGCCGATCTGCGGCATCGAGGCCGACACGCTGCGCGAAGTCGCGCGCGCCTACGCCCGCGCCGAAAGCGCCATCATCTTTTGGGGCATGGGCGTGTCGCAGCACACTCACGGCACCGACAACGCGCGCTGCCTGATCGCGCTCGCGCTGATCACCGGCCAGATCGGCCGTCCCGGCACCGGCCTGCATCCGCTGCGCGGCCAGAACAACGTGCAGGGCGCCTCCGACGCCGGTCTGATTCCGATGTTCTTCCCCGACTACAAGTCGGTCGAAGACCCGGATATCCGCGGCAAGTATGAGCAGGTGTGGGGCGTCAAGCTGCCGCCGAAGCGCGGCAAGACCGTCGTCGAGATCATGCACGCGATCCACGATAATGAGATCAAGGGCATGTATGTCGAGGGCGAAAACCCTGCGATGTCCGATCCCGATCTCAACCACGCCCGCGAGGCGCTCGCTCACCTCGAGCATCTCGTGGTGCAGGATCTGTTCCTCACCGAGACGGCCGTGTACGCCGACGTCGTGCTGCCCGCCTCCGGCTGGCCGGAGAAGGACGGCACGGTCACCAATACCAACCGACAGGTTCAGATGGGCCGGCAGGCGCTGCCGTTGCCCGGCGAGGCGCGCCACGATCTCTGGATCATCCAGGACATCGCCAATCGCCTCGGCTGCAATTGGAACTACAAGCATGTCGGTGAGGTCTTCACCGAGATGGCGTCGGTGATGCCGTCGCTCGCCAACATCACTTGGGACCGTCTCGAGCGCGAGAACGCCGTCACCTATCCGGTCGACGCCATCGACGTGCCGGGCCGCGACGTGGTGTTCGACGCCGGCTTCCCGCGCCCGGGCGGCTTTGCCAAGCTTGTCGCCGCGAAGCTGCAGCCGCCGGACGAGGTACCCGATGCCGAGTATCCGTTCATTCTCAGCACCGGCCGCCAGCTCGAGCACTGGCACACCGGCTCGATGACCCGCCGCGCCAAGGTCCTCGACGCCATCGAGCCGTCGGCGATCGCGCAGCTCTCGCGCGGCACCATCGAAAAGCTCGGCATCCAGCCCGGCGACATGGTGAGAGTCTCGACGCGCCGCGGCGCGGTCGAGCTGCATTCGCGGCAGGACGATGCGGTGCCGGACGGTGTCGTGTTCATCCCGTTCGCCTATGTCGAGGCGGCGGCGAACCTGCTGACCAACCCGAAGCTCGATCCGTTCGGCAAGATTCCGGAGTTCAAATATTGCGCCGCGCGTGTCGAGAAAATCGAGCCGCAGCGCGAGGCCGCGGAGTAGGGCGCGTCACGCGCTATCCCGAGATGCTCGGCCGCAAGGCCGAGCCTCAAGGGACGCTTTGTCAGCGTGTACTTGGCGATGCCCGCCGATAGCGGACGCTAAATCTTGTCGGCCGGCGTGCTCGGCGTCGCGGGGTCAGCGCTCTGCTTCTCGAGAATTTCCGTAAGCATCGTCGAGCATTTGTCGGCGACGTCCGCGTTCGCGCTCTTCGCGCCGATCGGCGTGGCGAAGCCGTTTTTCTCGATATAGGCGTCGCGCTGCCAGGACTCGACAGCCTTGTATGCGGCCCATTTGGCGGCAAGGTCGTCCTGCTGCTGGAAGCGTTGCACGCAGGCCGGCGCGAGAACTTTGACGACAGCGGCGGTCGACTGCTCGCTGGCCATCTCCCTGGCGGTGCTGCCGAGCATCCATCCGCCCCAAGTGAATCCGACGGCCAGCGTGCCGATCACGCCGACGGCGAATCCCTGGAGCAGACGCGTAAGCGATTCTCCTCGCAATATGGCGGGCATCTGCATGAGGTGTTTCCTTCCTGCGATGTTCAGTGCTCGCCGCCCCGGCATCGACTATTGTTGGCAATCGCTTCGATTGATGCAGGACAAATCGTCACATTAGCCGCGGTTCCGTCCTTGACCCTGCGTCGGCTGTTTCAATGCAGCGTCGGCCGCTCCTCGATCCGCCGTAACGCCAGAGCGTCGATCAGCGCATTGCGCTCGTCTTCCAGCGCTGCAAGCTGCGCTTGCGCCTGTTCGCGCGTGGCGCGGTTCGAGCCGGCGAGCACCACGCCGGCGATTGCCGCCGTGATCGAGCCGAAGAACAGCGTTGCCGACATCGGCAGCGCGTGCAGGAGGGTCAGCGCAAGCAGCGCGGCCCCGCCCCAGGTGAGCACGCGCGCGCCGGTCGCGATCTTGCGGCAGCGCTCGATCGTGCGGGCGAGCGCCTCGATCCGCTCCTCGATCATCGCGATGTTGTGGCCGGTGTCGCTCATGGCGGCTCGCGCCGTCAGTCCTTGAAGAACGGCTCCACCGTGCCCTTGAGCTTCAGGGTCAGCGGCTTGCCGAAGCGGTCCTTGGCGTTGCCGGCCGGCACCCTGATCCAGCCTTCGCTGATGCAGTACTCCTCGACGTCGGAGCGCTCCTTGCCGCTGAAGCGGATGCCGATATCGCGCTTCAGCAGTTCCTCGTTGTAGTGCGGGCTCGCCGGGTCGGCGCAGAGGCGGTCGGGGAAGGTGTCGGTCATTCTCGGTTCGCTGGGCTCCGTGATGCGCCCCTTTTGCCTGAAAAGCGCCGGTTGTGCACCTGCTCCCGGCGCGCAGCACCGCCGCGCTTTCGCCGCCTTCAATTTTCATCCTTCCCGCGCTTTGCTAGATTGCGGCGTCTGTCTGGGGCGTTGCGTATACTCGGGGAGAAGGTCATGCAGCCGGTCGTTCGGTGGGCATCCTGTGTCGCGTGCGTTGTGGGGGTGGCGATGTTCGCCGGGGCGGCGGTGGCGAAGCCCGCCTATGTTCCCACCGCGCTGAACCTGCGCGCCGCGCCCGGCACCACCAATGACGTGGTCGCCAAAATTCCCGGCGGCAGTTTGGTCGATGTCGGCGCCTGCACCGACAACTGGTGCGCCGTCACCTGGCAGGACAAGCAGGGCTTCTCGATCCAGTCGGGTCTCGATATGTCCGGCCGCGTGCCGGCGCGGCGTCCTGCCCGCCGTTATGTCCGCGGCGGCTATGTCCCGGTCGACGGCCCGGTCTTCTATGAGGAGCCGCCGGTCTACGTCGCGCCGCCGCCGGCCTATTATTACTATCCCTATCGCTACCGGCGTTACTGGGGCCGCCATCACTGGGGCCCGCGTTGGCATTTCGGCATGGGTTGGTGACGGCCGGCGAAAAAAATCAAATAGCAGACAAAAAAGGGCGGACCGAAGTCCGCCCTTTGGGTTTGTCGCGGCGTTCGTCACCAGAACCGGCGCCCGAACAGATGCGGCATCGTGCCTTCGTCGCGATGACGGCCGCCGAGATGCGCGCCGCCGATCGCCGCCGCAAGGCTGATGAGGAGCGACGCCGCGGTCAGGAAGCCGGCGATCAGCCCGGCCTTGCGCGCCTTCTCGGCCGCGTTGCGGGCGTCGTTCTCCATCGTCTGCAGTTGCGTGATGCCGGCATCGACGCGCTTGCGCGCCTCGTCCTCGGAGATGCCGTCGCGCGCGGCGACGACGCCGACCAGATAGTTGCGGTTGTCCGCCGTCAGTTCGCGGTTCGCCACGGTGGACTCGAGGATGCGATTGACCTCGTCGCGATAGGCCGGATCGAACGGCTTCGGCGGCGGCGGAGGCGCGGCCGCCGCAGCCGGAGGCGGCGCGGGCTGATCGCCGGCCGCGGCGGGCGGGGCCGGGGGTGGCGGAGCCGGAGGCTGCGCAGATGCTCGCGGTGTCGGCCGCAGCAGCATGCCGGTCACGGTCGACGCGGCGGAATTCTTTGCCGCGTCGACATTGCCGGACGCAGCGCCCGCGGCGACAGTCGCGGTCGCCTGCGTCGCGGAATGCAGCGCGGCTCCGCCTGCGTAAGCGATCAGCAGCGCGCCGAACAGCACGCCGACCGCCCAGACCGTGAAACCATGCGTGCCGTCGCGGAACCGCACTTCGTGCAGCGTCGCGTCGGCCCAGCGGTTGCGCATCCGGCCGGCGAGATAGCCGCCGGCAAAGAAGCTGCCGATCTGCACCATGACCGACCACCACGCCACCGCGAACAGGATGGCCCAGGCCGGCACGCCTTCGTTCGGCCACGGCGAGGTGAGCGTGAGCCCGACGGCGCCGCCGAAGGTCAGAAGGAGAAACGAGATCGCGCTCGCGCCGATCGCGCCGGCGATCACCGGACTCCATTCGACATAGGAGCCCTGAGGCGCAGGGCCGGTGGCGACCACGACGTTGCGTTCGATTGTTGTCATGTCTGCCGCTCCGTTCAGTGCAGGCCGAGCAGCGACAAAATCGCCATGACCACCACGATCAGGCCGATCAGATAAATGATGCCATCCATGTCAGTATCCTCGCTTTCATGAAATCGGGTTTCTTCCGGCCGCAAATTCAGCGGGCGTTATTTCGCGTCCGGGAGCTTGATGGTGAAGGTCTTGCTGGCGCCGCCGCCGCCCTTGCCGCCGAGGTGGCCGGTGCCGATCAGCACCGCAGCGCCGACGAAGATCACGAGAATCGCGCCGACCAGTACGCCCAGAATTCCGGTCGCGCCGCTGCCGCCGTCTGCCATAGGTTCCTCCTGAGTCACGAAATCGTGCGGGTGGTAGGAAACGGGGCAGAACGGCGATGGTTCCGGGGCGCGGAACCCAAATATTGCCTTTCATCGGGGGGAGGGATAATCGTCGATGACCAGACACGGCGGCACCACATGGCATTGACTGAAAACGGCTCGCTTTCCGGCTTCGCGGCGGGATTTCCGCAATTGCGCCACGATTGGACGCGGGAGGAGGTGCGCGCGCTGTTCGATCTGCCGTTCACCGAACTGGTGTTCCGCGCCGCGCAGTTGCACCGGCAGAATTTCGATCCGGCCGAGGTGCAGATCTCGACGCTTTTGTCGATCAAGACCGGCGGCTGTCCGGAAGACTGCGCCTATTGTCCGCAGAGCGCGAAATACGACGCCGGCGTCAAGGCTGAGAAGCTGATGAGCCTCGATGCGGTGCTGCGCGAGGCGCGCGCCGCCAAGGCCGGCGGCGCCACGCGCTTCTGCATGGGCGCGGCCTGGCGCGAGCCGAAGGATCGTGACATGGACAAGGTTTGCGCCATGATCGAAGGCGTGCGCGGTCTCGGCATGGAGACTTGCGTGACGCTCGGCATGCTGACGCAGGCGCAGGCGCGGCGGCTGAAGGACTCCGGCCTCGACTACTACAACCACAATCTCGATACCTCGCCGGAGTTCTACGGCGAGATCATCACCACGCGCACTTATCAGGAACGGCTCGACACGCTCGGCCTGGTGCGCGAGGCCGGCATCCATGTCTGTTGCGGCGGCATCGTCGGTATGGGCGAGGATGTCTCAGACCGCGCCGGCATGATCGTCGCGCTCGCCAACCTGCCGGCGCATCCGGAGAGCGTGCCGATCAACATGCTGGTCAAGGTCGAAGGCACGCCGCTCGAAACCGCCGCGCCGGTCGATCCGTTCGACTTCGTGCGTACCATCGCCGTCGCGCGCATCACCATGCCTGCTTCGATGGTGCGGCTGTCCGCCGGCCGCGAGGACATGAGCGAGGAAACGCAGGCTTTGTGCTTCCTCGCCGGCGCCAACTCGATCTTCTACGGGCCGAAGCTGCTGACCACGCCGAACCCCGGCCGCGACCGCGACATGGCGCTGCTCGACAAGCTCGGATTGCGGCCGAGCCTTTAGTCCTGAAAGCGAAATCCGGTCGCCGCCGCGACGCAGCCATGCGCCGGCGATAAAAAAGTTGGCGTGTCCTCTGGACGCAGCGTGAAAACGCGCTCCTAATACGGGCAACCCTCATAAAAAATCAGGGAAACGCCAAAATGTCCGTCGTCGTCAAAACGTCAGCTATCAAGACAGTCCGTGCCGTCACATTCGCCTGCCTCGCATTCGCCGTGGCATTCGCCGCCGCGCCTGCGTCGGCGCAGGACATGGAACTGAAGATCATCGCGCCGGCAGCGCCGGGCGGCGGCTGGGACCAGACCGCCCGCTCGATCCAGCAGGTGCTGATCGCCGAAAAACTCGCCAGGAACGCGCAGGTCATCAACATTCCAGGTGCCGGCGGCACCGTCGGTCTCGCGCAGTTCGTCACCGGCGCGAAGGGCGACGGCCATCAACTGATGG
Source organism: Pseudolabrys sp. (assembly GCF_050250095.1). NCBI lineage: Bacteria > Pseudomonadati > Pseudomonadota > Alphaproteobacteria > Hyphomicrobiales > Xanthobacteraceae > Pseudolabrys > Pseudolabrys sp. The sequence goes on from NZ_JBFWPH010000001.1 coordinate 77,682, forward strand.
TCAACGGCTTCGTCATGATGGGTGCGATCCTGCGCAACAAGTCGCCGGTGTCGCTGTCGCAGATCACGCCGATCGCCCGCATCACCGAGGAAACGCAGATCATGGTGGTGCCGGCGAATTCGCCGATCAAGAATGCGAAGGATCTCGCCGAGGCCGTGAAAAAGGACGTCGCCAAGGTGACCTTTGCCGGCGGCTCCGCCGGCGGCGTCGATCACATCATGGCCGCGCTGTTCGTCGGCGCGGTGGGGGCGGATGCCTCGAAGGTCAACTACGTCGCCTTCTCCGGCGGCGGCGAGTCGCTCGCCGCTATCCTCGGCGGCAAGGTGACGGCCGGCATTTCCGGCGTCAGCGAATATGAGGGCCAGATCAAGGCCGGCAAGCTGCGCGCCATCGGCGTGACCTCACCGAAGCGGCTGCCGGGCGTCGACGTGCCGACCTTCAAGGAGCAGGGCATCGATCTCGTGCTGACCAACTGGCGCTCGGTGTTCGCACCGCCCGGCCTCAACGACGCGCAGAAGAAGGCGCTGGGCGATGTCGTCGCCAAAATGGTGAAAACAAACGGCTGGAAAGAGGTGCTCAAGGCGAAGGGCTGGGACGACGCCTATCTGGCCGGCGACGACTTCGCGAAGTTCCTCACCGCGGAGCAGGCGCGCGTCACAGCGGTGATGAAGACCGTCGGCCTCGTCAAATAGGAGGCCGGCATGGACAAGGCTGCAAGGCCTGACCTCGCGGGTCTCGCCATCGCGGCGGCGCTGCTTGTCGCTGCCGCGATGGTGCTGTGGGACACCGAGGGACTGTCGCTTGGGTCGACCTACGGCATCGGGCCGAAGGCGATGCCCTATGTCATCGCCGCGGGTCTCGCGCTGCTCGCCATTGCCAACGCGGCGATGGCGTGGCGCGGCGGATTCCCGCCTCGCGAGAGCTTCGATGCCAGGGCCGTTGTGCTGATTCTCGGTGGCTTCGCGGTGCTGATCGCCATCATCGATTTCGGCGGCGGCTTCATCCCGGCGACCGCGATCCTGTTCGCCGCGACGGCCGCCGCTTTCGGCCGCCGCGCTTTTCATATCGACCTCGCGGTTGGTGCCGCGCTCGCCGTCGCTGTGTTCCTGCTGTTCGACAAGCTGCTGACGCTGTCGCTTCCGGCGGGTCCGATCGAACGGCTGCTGTGAGGAGAGGGCGATGGACCCACTCCATTCGCTGCTGCACGGCCTCGCCATCGCCTCGCAGCCGCTCAACCTGCTGTTCGCGCTGATCGGCGTCTTGCTTGGCACCGCGGTCGGCGTGCTGCCGGGCATCGGCCCGGCGCTCACGGTCGCGCTGTTGCTGCCGATCACCTTCAAGCTCGATCCCGGCGGCTCGCTCATCATGTTCGCCGGCATCTACTACGGCGGCATGTATGGCGGCTCGACGACCTCGATCCTCATCAACACGCCGGGCGAAAGCGCCTCGATGGTCACGGCGCTCGAAGGAAACAAGATGGCGAAGGCCGGCCGCGGCGGCCCGGCGCTCGCGACCGCGGCGATCGGCTCCTTCGTCGCCGGTACCATCGCGACATTCGGCATCGTGTTTCTCGCGCCCTATCTGGTGCAGGTCGCGGTCAATTTCGGGCCGGAGGATTACTTCGCGCTGATGTGCGTCGCCTTCGTCACGGTGTCGGCGACCTTCGGCGATTCGCCGGTGCGCGGGCTGACCGCGTTGTTCATCGGCCTGACGCTGGGCCTTGTCGGCATCGATCGGCTCACCGGCCAGGCGCGCCTGACCTTCGGCGTACCCGAACTGCTCGACGGCGTCGAGGTGACGACGCTTGCGGTCGGCCTGTTCGCGGTCGGGGAGGCGCTCTATGTCGCCTCGCGCCGGCACATCGTGGAGGAAAAGCTCGAGCCGGTGCGCGGTTCGCTCTGGATGACGGCGCAGGACTGGAAACGTTCGTTCTGGCCGTGGATCCGCGGCACGCTGTTCGGCTTTCCGATCGGCGCGCTGCCGGCGGGTGGTGCGGAAATCCCGACGTTCCTGTCCTACTCGACCGAGCGCAAGCTGACCAAGCACCCGGAGGAATTCGGCCACGGCGCGATCGAAGGCGTCGCCGGACCGGAGGCCGCCAACAATGCGTCCGCCGCCGGCACGCTGGTGCCGCTCTTGACGCTCGGTCTGCCGACCTCGGCGACGGCGGCAATGATGCTCGCCGGCTTTCAGCAATACGGCCTCAATCCCGGCCCGCTCTTGTTCGCCGACAAGCCCGATCTGGTCTGGGGCCTGATTGCCAGCCTGTTCATCGCCAATGCGATGCTACTGGTGCTGAACCTGCCGCTGGTCGGCCTGTGGGTGCGCCTGCTCGCGATCCCGCAGCCTTGGCTTTACGCCGGCATTCTCGTCTTCGCGACGATGGGTACCATCGCGGCCAAGCCCTCGGTGGTCGAACTGTCGATGCTCGCCGGCTTCGGCGTGCTCGGCTTCCTGATGCGGCGGTTCGACTATCCGGTTGCGCCGGTGGTCGTCGGCCTGATCCTCGGGCCGGTCGCGGAAGCGCAGTTGCGCCGCGCGTTGCAGATCAGCCTCGGCGATCCGATGGTGCTGCTGCAAAGTCCGATCTCGGCGACGCTGCTCGGCATCGCGGCGTTGGCGCTGGTGCTGCCCTTCGCGCTGCGCGGCCTCAGCCGCTTCAAGGCGAGTGAGGATTGACCGGCGCGGTCAGGGGCAGGTCGCGAGCGTGACCGGGTCGGCCTTTTTGTCGGGCAGATAATCGCCCATCGGCTTGCAGGCGCCCTTGATGCAAACCTGCCAGTCGCCGACCGTCATGCCGGAGCGGCGCAGCACGACTTTCGGCAGCGGCGTCATATGCGGGTCGTAGCGCCACCACTGGCCGTCGAACGTCGCATCGGGCGGCGGTTCCATGCCGGCGCCGGTGCCCTGGATGCGGTCCTGCGTCACCACGATGCCGGCCGGCGTCGCGCGATAGTCTTCTTCCCAGCGGGTCTTTTCGATCGAATGAGTCCACGCCAGCGTCAGCGCCACGGTGCCGAGACGGACCGTGGCGCCGGCCGCGAGGAGGCAGAACTCCATCCTACGCGGCCGTGGTCATCGCGGGCTTTGCCTCGCGTCCGCGCCAGATCTGATAGGCGACGAAGGCGCCGCAGCAGACGAAGCCGATCGGATCCGTCCAGGGGTATTCGAGGACCAGCAAGACCGCGGACAGGAAGGCGATGATGCGCTCCGGCCAGCCGACCGGCCGCAGGAAATAGCCGATCGCCGTCACGCCCCAGAGCGTCACCGCGATGACGGCCTTGACGATCATGTAGGCGGCCGCGAACGCGAAGCCGTAGGCCTCCACCCGCGTGCCGACCGGCTGCAGCATCAGTGCCGGCGAATAGACCGCCATGAACGGCACGATCCAGCCGGGCAGCGCGATCTTCACCGCGGTCCAGCCGATCTTGAACCCGCTCTCTTTGGCAATCGAGGCGGCGGCAAAGGCGGCAAGCGCCACCGGCGGGGTCAGGTCCGCCATGATGCCGAAATAGAAAACGAACATGTGCGAGACGATCAACGGCACGCCGAGATGAAGCAGCGCGGGCGCCGCGATCGACGAGGTGATGATGTAGTTCGGGATGGTCGGGATACCCATGCCGAGGATCAATGAGGTGATCGCGGTCAGGCACAGCGAGAGGAAGATCGAGTGCTCGCCGACCGAGACGATGACGCGGACGAAATTCGTCGCCGCGCCTGTCAGCGTCAGCGTCCCGATGATGGTGCCGACCAGCGCGCAGGCGACGCCGACCGGCAGCGCGTGGCGCGCGCCGTCGGCGAGGCTGTCGAGCGCAATCCTGAGCGTCGCCGGACCGCCCTTGACGAAGACGGTGACGGCCATCAGCGCCAGCACCATCGTGATCAGCAGCCACACGCCGTATTCGAAGAAGAACGCGGCCGAGATGCCGAGTACGATCCAGAACCCGACGCGCAGCACTTGCACGGGAATTGCTGCGACGATCGGATGGCTGAAGATGACCATCACGGTCAGGCCGAGGCCGACCGTGCCGGCGAACAGCGGCGTGTAGCCGGCGAACAGCAGCATCACCAGCGCCGCGAGCGGCATCAGCAGATACCAGTTCTTGACCAGCGCCTTGATTGGGTTCGGCGTCTGGTCCTTCGAGAGGCCCATCAGGCCGCGCTTGCCGGCTTCGAGATGCACCGCCCAGAAGGCGGAGTAGTAGTAGAGAACGGCGGGCACGATGGCCGCGATGCAGACGGTCGAATAGGGGACATTGATGGTCTCGGCCATGATGAAGGCGACCGCGCCCATGACCGGGGGCATGATCTGCCCGCCCATCGACGAGGTCGCCTCGACGGCGCCGGCGAAATAGGCCGGATAGCCGAAGCGCTTCATCAGCGGGATGGTGAACTGGCCGACAGTCACCACGTTGGCGATGCCGGAGCCGTTGATGGTGCCCATCAGGCCAGAGGAGATCACCGCCACCTTGGCAGGGCCGCCGCGCGCATGGCCGACCGTGCCCATGGCGATGTCGTTGAACAGGTTGATCATGCCGGCCTTCTCGAGGAAGGCGCCGAACAGGATGAACAGGAAAATGTAGGTCGAGGAGACGTAGACCGGGATGCCGTAGATGCCCTCGGTGCCGAGGAACATCTGGTCGACGACCTGGCCGAAATCGTAGCCGCGGGTGTTCAGCGGGCTCGGGAAGTACTGGCCGAACAACCCGTAGCTGAGGAAAATCGCGCAGATGATCGGCAGCATCGGGCCCATCATGCGACGGCCGGCCTCGAACACCATGACGACGACCACGACGCCGACGACGATATCGATCGTGTTCGGCTCGCCGGCGCGCAGGATGAGGTCTTCGTAGAACACCCAGTGATAGAGGCCGAGCACGAAGCCGAGAATGCCCAGCGCCCACAGGATGATCTTGGCGGTTTTGTTGTCGGTCACCGTCGAGGCGACGCCGAACACCATGACCATCAGGAAACCGACATGCACCGAGCGAACGATTTCGCTCGCGAGCGGGCTGAACATCGCTGTGAAGACCTGGAAGGCGGAGAAGGCGACGGCGATCCAGAACAGCGCGCGTCCTTCGGCGCTCTTGCTCCAGCCCTTGTCGAGTTGCGCTTCGGTTTTGGTCTGGCCGGGAATCGGCTGACCCGGTGCTTCGGCGACTTTCTCCACGTCGGTCATGGCCATGGACGCGATCCCCCTCGATCTCACGTTCACTTTATTATTCCGTGACGCCGTCATTCATGCGGCGGTCGGTTGGCGGCGGCTGCCGCCTGTCGGCAAGAAATTCACCGGGCCGGCGCTGAGGCGCCCGACCCGGTGGCAGTCGTTAAGACGGCGATGTGCAAGACTTCCGCCTTACATCACGCCTTTTTCTTTATAGAACTTGGCGGCGCCGGGATGCAGCGGCACCGGCGGGTTCTTGCCCGCGGCGTCAAGCTTGATCGCCTTGGCTGCGGCGTGCGCCGCCTGCATGGCCGACAGGTTGTCGAACAGGGTCTTCGTCATCTCGTAAACGACCTGCTCGGACAGGTTATCGCGGGTGACGAGATAGTTCGGAATCGCGACGGCGGGAACGTCCTTGTCGTTGCCGTTATAGGTGCCGCCCGGGATCGACGCCGCCTGATAGGGGGTGCCCATCTTCTCGACCACGGCCTTGGGAACCTCGACGATCACGCACTCGACCGAAGCGCAGAGGTCGCGGATCGCGGAGACGCCGAGACCGGCGGAGATCAGCGTCGCGTCGAGCTGGCGGTTCTTCATCAGTTCGACCGATTCATTGAACGGCAGATACTCGACCTTGCCGAGATCCTTGTAGCTCATGCCGGCCGCTTTCATGATGGCGCGGGCGTTGAGTTCGGTGCCCGACTTCGGCGCGCCGACCGACATGCGCTTGCCCTTGAGATCGGCCAGCGTCTTGATGCCCGAGCTTTTCAGCGCGGCGATCTGCACATAGTTCGGATAAATCGCGGCGACGGTGCGCAGCTTGCCGAGCTTCGCCTTGAAGCCGACTTCCGGATTGCCGGCCCATGCGTCGGCGAGCGAGTCGCCGAGCGTGAAGGCGATCTCGCCCTTGCCCTGCTGCAGCAGATTGAGGTTCTCGACCGAAGCCTTGGTCGACTGCACCGACGGCTTCACGTCCTTCATTTTCTCCGCGTAAATCTTCGATAGCGCCACGCCCAGCGGATAATAGACGCCACCGGTGCCCCCGGTCAGGATGTTGATGAACTGCTCGGCTTGCGCGGCAACCGGCGCCGACGCCACGGCCACCGCGAGTGCTCCGGCCGCGAGGCACGACAGGCGTGTTGGTTTATTCATGAGCAAAATCCTCCACATTTGTTCTTCCTGCTGGATTTGCAGGTCTATGGCCCATTCTACCGAGGGTTGGGACGGGGGCGAACAAAAAAAGGCGTCTCGCGTCACGCGAAACGGGGCAGGCCAGGGTGTCCCGAGCGTCGCGGTTAGCTGAAACTGCGCACCAGTGCGAGGCCGGCGAACAGTCCGCCGATCGACAGCGCCACCGACAGCGCCACGTAAAGTGCCGCGAGGCCGATGTCGCCGCGCTCGTAGAGCAGCGCGGCGTCGAGCGAGAAGGTCGAGAAGGTGGTGTAGCCGCCGAGAATTCCGGTGGTCAGGAACAGCTGGATGTGCTGCGGGACGTCGCTCTTGAAGGCGAAGGTCGCAACCAGCAGCCCCATCAGGAGCGAGCCGGTGACGTTCTCGAACAGCGTGGCGTAGGGGAATTGCGTGCCGAACAGACGCGCGAACATGAGGTTGAAGCCGTGGCGCAGCGCCGCGCCGACGCCGCCGCCGGCAAATACGATCAGAAATCCCATCGTGCTCTCCATCGCGGCCATGCGGCCGCTCACAGGGCCCGGACGCAGTCCGGGCGCGGGTTGAACGCGATAGAAGTCATCAGCCCTTGTGAAGCTATGGGCGGTTATCGGGGGAACCCCATCCCCATCGGCGGCGAACCTATCGGCGGGGGTGGGGAGGGTCAACGCGGGTTGTCCGCAATCCCGGAGCTTGATGCGGCTTTGCGGCGGATTGCAGTGACCGAAATGTTATAATATAACATATCCATGAACGCCCACGATCATTCCCACCACTCGGCGCACCATCACCACCACGCCGGCCACGTCCACCCGCCGGCCGCTGTCACGCCGTCGCTGCTGCGTTTGTCCGCAGCCGGCCGTCTCGCCATCGCCGCGGCGCTGATCGCGGTGATCTGGCTCGGCGTCGCCTGGGCGATCCGGGGGACGATGTCATGACTGCGCATCTCGTCTTCCGCGATCTGACGCTCGGTTACGACCGTCATCCGGCGGTGCATCATCTCGACGGCGCGGTTCAGGCCGGGTCGATGCTCGCCGTGGTCGGGCCGAACGGGGCGGGCAAGTCCACGCTGTTCAAGGGCATCGTCGGCGCGCTAAAGCCGCTCGCGGGCAGCCTCGAATTTGCCGGCGTTGCGCCGCGCGACATCGCCTATCTGCCGCAGGTTGCGGAGATCGACCGTTCGTTCCCGATCACCGTCTACGACATGGTGGCGATGGGGTTGTGGAAGACGACCGGCCTGTTCGGCGGCATCGGCGGCTCCGAACGTGCGGCGATTGAGCGCGCGCTGGCGTCGGTGGGTTTGACCGGCTTCGAGCAGCGCGCCATCGGCACGCTGTCGGGCGGACAGATGCAGCGGATGCTGTTCGCGCGGCTGCTGTTGCAGGACGCCCGCGTCATCGTGCTCGATGAGCCGTTCAACGCCATCGACGCCAAGACCGTCGCGGATCTGCTGGATGTGGTGCGGCGCTGGCACAGCGAAGAGCGCACCGTCATTGCCGCGATCCACGATCTTGAGCTGGTGAAAGCCAATTTCCCGCAGGCGCTGCTGCTTGCGCGCGAGCCGGTCGCCTGGGGCGCAACCGGCGACGTCCTCACCGGCGCCAATCTCCTGCGCGCGCGTCAGATGTGCGAGGCCTTCGACGACGAGGCGCGGGAATGCGCCGTGCCGGAGGCGGTGTGACGGTGAATTTCCTTCTCGCTCCCCTGCAGGATGATTCGGTGCGCCATTCCTTCGCGGCCGTGCTGGCGCTGGCGCTTGCCGCGGGGCCTGTCGGCGTGTTCCTGATGCTGCGTCGCATGAGCCTCGTGGGCGACGCGATGGCGCACGCGATCCTGCCCGGCGTCGCCATCGGCTTTCTCGCCGCCGGTCTCAGCGTTTTTGCGATGACCGTTGGCGGCGTTGTCGCCGGCATCGTCATCGCGCTGTTGTCCGGCGCCGTTAGCCGCGCGACGCAGTTGCAGGAAGATGCTTCGCTTGCGGTCTTTTTGCTGGTTTCGCTGGCGTTCGGCGTCGTCATCGTCACCGCCAACGGCATGGATATCGAGAAGCTGATGGAGTTTCTGTTCGGCGAGACGGCGGCCGCGATGAATGCCGAAAAGCTGTTGGTGATCGCGGTCAATTCGACCGTCAGCATCCTGGTGCTGGCGCTGATCTTCCGTCCGCTGGTGATCGACTGCGTCGATCCGACCTTCCTGCGCACCGTCAGCCGGGGCGGCGGGATCGCGCATCTGGCCTTCCTGATCGTGCTGGTGCTGAACCTCGTCAGCGGGTTCCACGCATTCGGGACCTTGCTCGGCGTATCCATCATCATCGTTCCGGCCGCCGCCGCGCGGTTCTGGACCCGCGATGTGACAAGGCTGGTGGCGCTGTCGTCGGTCACGGCGCTGCTGACCGGCTGGGCCGGGCTGCTTGTGTCGTTTTATGCCGATGTGCCGTCCGGGCCTGCGGTGACGCTGGCCGCCGGCGCGGTTTATCTCGTGTCGCTGCTGTTCGGGCCGGTCGGCGGTCTGTTGCCGCGCGCGTGGCCGCGGCGTCACCTCGAAGCCTGATCGATTCCAAACTGTTCAAATTGTCGCGCGGCATCACAATGCCGCGTGTGGGTTATGTCACCGTCGTATTGCATTACGCGGTCATCTTGCTCATAAGAAATCATTCAAATGACCGAGCGTGGCATGACCAAGTTTCGCCCTTCTGCAGACCTCGTTACCTCCACTCACACCGTCAGCCGCCGCGCCGTCCTCCTCGGGCTGCCGTTGTTCGTCGGCGGCTGCGTCACCGCGAATTACGGCGCGGTTCGCGACGGCGGCCAGCTCGTTCCGGCGGTCGATTTCCAGGTGCTGGATCCGGGCTTGCAGCGCACCGAGGTCGCCTGGCGCGGCAAGGAGAAGCCCGGCAGCATCGTTGTGCGCATCAGCGAGCGCAGGCTCTATCTGGTGCAGGATGGCGGCACCGCGCTTCGCTACGCGGTGGGCGTCGGCCGCTCCGAGGGCGTCAATTTCCGTGGCACCGCGACCATCGCCCGTAAGGAGGCTTGGCCGCACTGGACGCCGACCGAGAACATGATGCAGGCGATCCCGATGTATCGCCGCTATGCCGGCGGCATGGACGGCGGCATCGAGAACCCGCTCGGCGCCCGCGCTCTCTATCTCTACCGCGGCGGCCGCGACACCCATTTCCGCCTGCACGGTACCACCGAGCCGGACAGCATCGGCAAGGCCGTCTCGTCGGGCTGCATCCGCCTGTTCAATCAGGACATTATCGACCTCTACAACCGCGTCCCGGTGGGCACGCAGGTCACTGTCGTCTCCTGATTTAAAAGCGCTTTTCGGGCGGATCAGGCCACCCCGCGCGGGGGTTCCGTTTTGCGGGGGCGGTGAATATATCTGGGGCCGCTCCTGACAAGCACAGGCCCTGAAGTCCCATGCCCGACAAATCAACGTCCGACGCTCCCGCCTCCGAAAAAATCCCCGTCACCGTGCTCACCGGCTATCTCGGCGCCGGCAAGACCACGCTTCTCAACCGCATCCTCTCCGAGCCGCACGGCAAGAAGTTCGCCGTCATCGTCAACGAGTTCGGCGAGATCGGCATCGACAACGACCTCATCGTCGGGGCGGATGAGGAAGTGTTCGAGATGAACAATGGCTGCGTCTGCTGCACGGTGCGCGGCGATCTCGTGCGCATCATTCAGGGCCTGATGCGGCGCAAGGGCAAGTTCGACGGCATCATCGTCGAGACCACCGGCCTCGCGGACCCGGCGCCGGTCGCGCAGACCTTCTTCATGGACGAGCAGGTCGGCGAGCGCACCAAGCTCGACGCGGTGGTGACGGTGGCGGACGCCAAGTGGCTGCGCGATCGTCTCAAGGACGCGCCGGAAGCGAAGAACCAGATCGCCTTCGCCGACGTCATCCTCGTTAACAAGACCGATCTTGTCTCGAAGGACGAGCTGGAAGACGTCGAGGCGCGCATCCGCGGCATCAATCCTTACGCCAAGCTGCATCGCACGCAGAAGTCGCAGATCGCGATCGATCAGGTGCTCGGCCGCAATGCTTTCGACCTCGACCGCATTCTCGAAATCGAGCCGGAATTCCTGCACGCCGACGAGCACGGCCACGATCATCATCACGACCATGACCACCACCACGGTCACGACCATCATCACGGCCACGATCACAAGCACGGCCATCACCATCATGGCGGCGGCCTGAAGCACTATCACGACGAGGACATGCAGTCGGTCGCGCTGCGCACCGACAAGCCGCTCGCGCCCGACAAGTTCTTCCCGTGGATCCAGAATCTCACGCAGACCGAGGGACCGAACATCCTGCGTTCGAAAGGAATCCTGTCGTTCAAGGACGACAACGAGCGCTTCGTGTTCCAGGGCGTCCACATGATCCTCGACGGCGACCATCAGCGCGCCTGGAAGGACGGCGAGAAGCGCGAAAGCCGCGTCGTCTTCATCGGCCGCAATCTGCCGGAAGAGACGATCCGGCAGGGCTTCGAAGCCTGCATCGCCTGACGTGAGCGACATCCGCGACAACACCCCGTCGATCGCCGACACGCTGCGTCCGGTCGAAACCGGCGGCACCGTGGTCGGTGTGTGTTTCCTGAAGGACACGCCGGTCTTCGTGCTCGGCGAACAGGAACTGCTGTTCGCCGGCGAGGGCGGTGAGAAACGTCTCGCCGTGCATGATGGCGGCATTCTCTGCTTTGCCGGTGACGGCGAGCGGCTCGTCACCGGCGGCGACGACGGCAAGGTGATCGCGACGAAAGCCGACGGCACGCATGACGTGCTGTTCGCAGATCAAAAGCATCGCTGGATCGATCATGTCGCGCTCGGCGGCGACGGCGCGCTGGCGTGGTCGGCCGGCAAGACCGCCTTCGTTCGACCGAAAAAAGGTGACGACAAGACGCTCGATGCGCCATCGACCGTCGCGGGCCTCGCCTTCGCGCCGAAGGGTTTTCGCCTCGCCATCGCGCATTACAACGGCGTGACCCTGTGGTTCCCGAACGTGCAGGGCACGCCGGAGCGACTCGAATGGAAAGGCTCGCATCTCGGCGTCGCCTACAGCCCGGACGGCAAGTTTCTCATCACCGCGATGCAGGAGCCGATGCTGCATGGCTGGCGGCTGGTCGATGCCAAGCACATGCGCATGTCGGGCTATTCGGCGCGGGTGCGCTCGTTCGAATGGACGGCAGGCGGCAGGCAGCTTGCGACCTCCGGCTCCGAGCAACTCATCCTCTGGCCGTTCGAGGGCAAGGACGGCCCGATGGGTTCGCGTCCGTCGATGTGGGCGCCTTACGCGCAGCGCGTTGTCGCGGTGGCCTGCCATCCGCGCGAGCCGGTGATCGCGACCGGCTACGCCGATGGCCTCGTCTTGCTCGTCCATGCCGCCGACGGTCGTGAGATCGTCGCGCGCCATCCCGCCGGCGCTCCGGTCACGGCTTTGGCATGGAGCAAGTCCGGCGGCTCGCTTGCGGTCGGCGACGAGAATGGCAAAGCTGGCATCGTGACGTTCAAGCCTGTCTGAACGCCAGCTTAACGACCGCGACCATAATCGGCCCTAATGCATTCCTAGCTTTTCCGAAACGACGACGTGACCCCCGGCCGCGTCGAACTTGCTTCGGCCATTCCCGCCGGGATGGAGACTTTCAATGATTGCCACCCGCATGTGGGGGCGTTTCACGGCCATCGCATTGACGGCCGCCGCTCTCACCGCCGGAGCTCCGCTGCTGCCGTCTTCGGTTTCGCCGGTCGCGCCGGCGCAGGCGCAGTCGGTCGACGAATTTCGCGTCGCGCTCGAGTCCTACGGCTTCTGGCAGCAGAGCCCGCGCTTCGGTGAGGTCTGGGTGCCTTACGACAAGCCGCGTGGCTGGCGGCCTTACACGGTCGGCCGCTGGGTCTACACCGACGAGTGGGGCTGGTACTGGGTGTCCGATCCGGAGGAAGAGGATTGGGGCTGGATCACCTATCACTACGGCCGTTGGGTGCGTGAGCGCGGTCTCGGCTGGGTCTGGGTGCCGGGCGAGGAGTGGGCTCCGGCCTGGGTGAACTGGCGCAATGGCGACGACTATGTCGGCTGGGCGCCGCAGCCGCCGGACGAAGTGATCTACGAATATGACGAGGATCCGGGCTACTGGACCTTCATCGCGCCGCGCTTCCTGTTCGAGCCGCGGATGCGTCCGCACTACGTCTATGGCTCGCGCCATCGCGACATCTTCACCCGCACCGTGATCGTCAACCGTACCGTCTCGCTGCGTGAGCGCCGCTTCGCCGTCAATCCGGGCGTGGCGCCGAGCTTCTTCGCAAGCCGCGTTCGCCGCCCCGTGCCGACCTATCGCGTGCAGCCGCGCGTGCTCGGCAGTTCAGCCGGCATTGCGGGCGCGGTAACGACGCGGCCGACCGAATTCCGCGGCCGCCGCGGCGGCAACCGCAACGCGGCGCGGCCGCCTGTGGTCACCGTGACCCGCGCGGCCGTCGTACAGCCCGGCGCGGCGGCCGCCGCGCCTGGTCCGCAGGCCTTGCCGCGCGGCGAGCGTGGCCGGCTTGGGCCGCGTCCGCCGCAGGCGGCGCAGGGCACCACCATCGCGCCAGCCAACAACCGGCCGCGGCCGGCATCGCCGCCAACACCGGCGCCCGCGCAACCGCAGCAGCCGGGCAATCTCATCCCGCAGCCGCAGCAAGCGCCGCCGCCTGCCGCGCCGCAGTTGAATGCGCCGCGTCCGGGCGCAGCGACGCCGCCCGCTGCGCCTGCGTCGCCGCCGGGGCAACTGAACGCGCCGCGTCCGGTCGCGCCACCGCCGCCGGCCGCTGCACCATCGCCGCCGCCGGCGCAGTTGAATGCTCCGCCGCCTGCCGCGCGTCCGAACGGCCCGCCGCCTTCGGTCCGTCCCGCGCCGCCTCCGGCTGCGCGCCCGGCACCGCCGCCGGCTGCGCGGCCTGTGCCGCCGCCCGCGGCGCAGCCTGCGCCACCGCCTGCCGCGCGTCCTGCGCCCGCGCCGCAACTGAACGCACCGCCCGCGGCGCGTCCGGCTCCGCCGCCTGCCGCTCGCCCGGCCGCGCCACCCCCGGCTGCGCGACCCGCGCCGCCTCCGGCAGCGCGTCCGGCAGCACCGCCTCCGGCCGCGCGTCCGGCGCCTCCGCCGGCTGCACGTCCGGCTCCGCCTCCGGCTGCGCGTCCTGCGCCGCCGCCAGCGGCACGGCCTGCACCGCCGCCAGCGAGGAAGCCGCCGCCGAAGCCGGGCGAAAAGCCCGACGACAAGAAATAGCGGCGACCTTATCGCCACAAACGAAACGGGCGGCCGTCAGGCCGCCCGTGTCATTTGGAGAATGCGGTGACGTTCAGCGCACCAGCACGTTCTTGAATTGCCAGGGATCGCGCTCGTCGATGTCCTCGGCGAACAGGCCGGGCCGTCCGGTCAGCGGCGTCCAGTCGGTATAGAAGCCCTTCACTGGGCCGAGATAGGGCGACTGGATTTCCAGCAGCCGATGGAAATCCATCTCGTCGGTTTCGACGATGCCTTCATGTGGATGCTCGAGCGCCCAGACCATGCCGCCGATCACGGTGGACGTGACCTGCAAGGCGGTGGCGTTCTGGTATGGAGCCAGCTCGCGTGTTTCCTCGATCGAGAGCTGCGAGCCGAACCAGTAGGCATTCTTGCCGTGGCCGTAGAGCAGCACGCCAAGCTCGTCGATGCCGTCGACGATTTCGCTTTCCTCGAGAATGTGGTGCTTCTGCTGCATCTTGTTCGAGCCGAACGCCTCGTGCAGCGACAGCACCGCATCGTTGGCAGGGTGATAGGCGTAGTGGCAGGTCGGCCGGTAGATCGCCTTGCCTGAGGCGTCACGCACCGTGAAGTAGTCGGAGATCGAAATCGACTCGTTGTGGGTGACGAGAAATCCGTATTGCGCGCCGTGGGTCGGACACCACGTGCGCACCCGCGTGTTGCCCCCGGGCTGCATCAGATAGATCGCCGCGCCGGAGCCGGTCTCATGCGTATGAGCGTTCGGCGGCATCCAGTTTTCGTGCGTGCCCCATCCGAGTTCGGATGGCTGCATGCCTTCCGACAGGAAACCTTCGACCGACCAGGTGTTGACGAAAACGTCTGCCGGTTTCGGATTTTTGCTGCGCTGGGTGTCGCGCTCCGCGATGTGGATGCCCTTGACGCCAGCGTGCCGCATCAGATCGGCCCATTCGGCTTTCGTCTTCGGCTCCGGCACGTTGAGCTTGAGGTCCGAGGCGATGTTGATCAGCGCCTGTTTGGCGAAGAAGGAGACCATGCCGGGATTGGCGCCGCAACACGACACCGCCGTCATCGAGCCGGGCTTGCGGGCGCGCTTCGCGGCCAGCGTCGTCTCGCGCAAAGCGTAGTTCGAGCGGGCGGCTACGTCCTTCGTATTGTCGAAATAGAAGCCGAGCCAAGGTTCGTTGACGGTGTCGATGTAAAGCGCGCCGAGTTCGTTGCAGAGCTCCATGATGTCGACCGAGCCGGTATCCACCGACAGGTTGACGCAGAAGCCCTGGCCGCCGCCTTCGGTGAGCAAAGGCGTCAGCAACTCGCGATAATTGTCCCTGGTCAGGCCTTGCTGGATGAAGCGGACGCCGTGCTTTTCGCAATGCGCCTTGCGGCCCTCATCCTTGGGATCGAGAACTGTGACGCGCTTCTTGTCGTAGTCGAAATGGCGCTCGATCAAAGGCAGCGTGCCCTTGCCGATCGAGCCGAAACCGACCATCACGATCGGGCCGCTGATCTTCGCGTGGACCGGCCACTTAGCCATCATCAATCTCCTCAGCCCGCCACTGACGGGTTTAGCGTTGCCGTCGCGGCAACGGAATAGCTGCCGTACAGATTCCCGCACGGCAGCGGCGACTTGTGGATAGGCTACGCGGCGCGCGGGATGAGGCGGGGACGGCGCGCGAGCGCGCCAAGGCCGGCCAGCGCCGGCAGCGGGATGCGCCGGCCGGTGGCGCGGAAGGCGCCGATGGCGCCGTCGAGCGCGCCGGCTTTGAGTTCGCAGGCGAGCAGCCGCGCCGGGTCGCAGGCCGCGGCAAGGTGCAGCGCGCCGGTCTTCGCGACGGAGAAGCCGAAGCGGCCGTAGTAGTCCGCGTCGCCGACCAGGATGACGGCGCCGTGGCCGCGCCGCGCGGCCTCGCCAAGCGCGCGCTTCATCAGGGCGGCGCCGATGCCGCGGTTGCGCGCGCCGGGGTGGACCGCGAGCGGGCCGAGCAGCAGCGCGTCGCGGCCGCCGGCGCGCACGTTCCACAGCCGCACGGTGCCGAGCATTTTGCCGCGCTCGAGCGCGACCAGCGCCAGCCCTTCGGCCGGCAGCCGGCCCCGGCGGAGCTTCGCGGAGGGCTTGGTGTGGCGGATGTCGCCATAGGCGACGTCGAGCAGCGCCTCGCGGGCTGCCTCGTCGACCGGCCGTTCAGTTCGAATCGTGATCATGGCGCAGTTTTCCCCGCCCGGGTCACGGGCGTTGTCAGTCCGACTGGGGGGTGACGGGATGGGAGCCGGCGGACCGGCTCCCCGCGATGTCAGATGTGATACGTCTTCAGCGGCGGGAAGCCATTGAAGCACACCGCCGAGTAGGTCGACGTATAGGCGCCCGTGCCTTCGATCAGCAGCTTGTCGCCGATCTCGAGGCTCACCGGGAGCGGGTACGGCGTCTTCTCGTAGAGGACGTCCGCCGAGTCGCAGGTCGGGCCGGCGAGCACGCACGGGGCCATCGCGTCACCGTCCCGCGGGGTGCGGATCGGATAACGGATCGACTCGTCCATCGTCTCGGCGAGACCGCCGAACTTGCCGATGTCGAGATAGACCCAGCGCACGTCGTCTTCCTCGCTCTTCTTCGACACGAGCACGACTTCCGCCTCGATGATGCCTGCGCCGCCGACCATGCCGCGGCCCGGCTCGATGATCGTCTCCGGGATGCGGTTGCCGAAGTGCTTGCGCAGCGCCTTGAAGATGGCGTTGCCGTAGGTCTTCACCGACGGAACGTTCTTCAGGTACTTGGTCGGGAAGCCGCCGCCGAGGTTGACCATCGACAGGTTCATGCCGCGCTCGCCGCACTCCTTGAACACGGCCGCCGCGGAGGCGAGGGCACGGTCCCAGGCATGCTGGTTGCGCTGCTGCGAACCGACATGGAACGACACGCCGTACGGCTCCAGGCCCTGACGCAGGGCATGTTCCAGCACGTCGACCGCCATGGCCGGCTCGCAGCCGAACTTCCGCGACAGCGGCCATTCGGCGCCGACGCAGTCGGACAGGATGCGGCAGAACACGCGGCTGCCGGGGGCGGAGCGGGCGATCTTGTCGACCTCTTCCTTGCAGTCGACCGCGAAGAGGCGGATGCCCAGCGCGTAGGCGCGGGCGACGTCACGCTCCTTCTTGATCGTGTTGCCGTAGGAAATGCGGTCGGGCGTCGCGCCGGCGGCCAAAGCCATCTCGATCTCCGCCACCGAAGCGGTGTCGAAGCACGAGCCGAGGCCGGCCAGCAGGGCAAGCACCTCCGGCGCCGGGTTCGCCTTCACCGCGTAGAAGACGCGGGTGTCGGGCAAAGCCTTCGCAAAGGTGGTGTAGTTGTCACGGACGACGTCGAGGTCGACGACGAGGCACGGTCCATCCTCGCGACGCTGACGCAGGAATTCGCGAATGCGCTCGGTCATGGGCGCAATTCCCCAAGCTGCCGGGGTGATTTAAACCCCGTATGATGCGGCTTCCGAGTTCGCCACAGCGCGCTTTGGGGACGCGCATGCGGGGTACAACTCGTGGACCCGCTGTGCTGCCTTGGATTGGAATGGGGGAAACCCCGTTCCGCACGGCCGGCAAGGATGAACAAGCCTCTACGGTAACCCGCGCCGGTGGTGGAGGCCGGCAGAGACCAGAGAAGCCCGATCGTCGTTGCTTTAAGACGCGTCCCCTGCTGAGAGCAGGGTTTGCCGGTTTCGCCTCCGGCTGCCGGTCAGAATTCTTGGAGAGACTTTGGCTTCTCTCTCCAGGCGGCTGGCGGGCCTCTTGTCCCGCTACCTACCGACCGACACACGTCCACAGGCACGTGCGAATTTGGGCAAGGCGAGAGATAGTCGCTTTGCACGCGGATGCAAGAAAAAAATTTCGGATTTGCAAAATCATTCTTAACTTTCCCCACGTGGTGCGTCGTTCGCGTCACGCTCTCGGGCGGCGCGCGTGCCTCGTGTGGCGACGATGTGGCGGGTAAGGCGACAACATGACGGGCAGAAGGCGCGCGCCGGCGCCGCTCGCGCCAAGCGTTAACGCCGCCGGCGTGTCGCGGCGGCGTGAAAGTTAGACCGGATTGACGGGGCTTTTTGGCTCGCGGCGGACGCCGCAGTTACTCGGTGAAGGGCTCGATGCGCTGCGCGTTGCGCACGAAACGCACCATCACCAGGAGGCCGCAGAGCATCAGCACGACGTCGAGCACGCGCGCCACGGTGCTGCCGAGTTCGAGCAGCGTGGCGATCGCCCAGGAGCTGGCGAAGGCGGCGCCGAACACCTCGGCGCCGATCAGGATGGCGGCGCTGATCACCGTGCTGACGTTCAGCCAGTGGATCCGGCGCGGCTTCCGGGCGGTGGCGTTCATCGGTCGATCCTTGTTGGCGAGCCTTGCTCGGCCTCTGGCTTGCGGTCGGCGCGCCCGGGGGCTACCCCTCGGGCGCCGGCAATCTCCCTGAAACTTCTGCCGTAATCAAGGCATAAAGGCGCTCCGCATGACCTCCACCGGGCAGCCCGCGACCCCGTTAACCGCCGACTGGACCGGCCCGTTCGGCCTGCCGGACTTCGCCGCGGCGACGCCGGAGCAGTTCGGCCCGGCCTTCGACACCGCGCTGAAGGCGCACAAGGCCGAGATCGCGGCGATCGCCGGCAATCCTGACGCGCCGACCTTCGACAACACCGTCGCCGCGTTGGAGCGTGCCGGGCGGACGCTCGACCGGGTCTCCGCGCTGTTCTGGGTGCTGGCCGGGGCGGACACCTCGGACGCCATCGAGGCGGTCGAGCGCGACGTCTCGCCGCTGCTCGCCCGGCATTCGAACGAGCTTTATCTGAATGCCGCCCTGTTCACCCGGATCGACAGCCTCTGGCAGCGCCGGGCGAGCCTCGGCCTCGACGCCGAGCAGGCGCGGGCGCTGGAGCGCCACCACACCCGCTTCGTCCGCGCCGGCGCGGCGCTCGACAAGCCGGCGCAGCAGCGGCTTGCCGCCATCACCGAGCGGCTGGCGAGCCTCGGCACCACCTTCGGGCAGAACGTGCTGGCCGACGAGAAGGCCTATGCGCTGATCCTGGAAGAGGGCGACCTCGCCGGCCTGCCGGACTTCGCCCGCGCCGCCGCGCGCGCGGCGGCGCAAGAGCGCGGCCACCCCGGCCAATACGCCGTCACGCTGGCGCGGTCCTCGATCGAGACCTTCCTGCAGTTCTCCGCCCGCCGCGACCTTCGCGAGAAGGCCTTCGCCGCCTGGATCGGCCGCGGCGAGTCCGGCGGGCCGACCGACAACCGCGCGGTGGTCGCCGAGATCGTCCGGCTGCGCGCCGAGCGCGCGGCGCTGATGGGCTACCCGACCTATGCCGACTACCGGCTCGACGACCAGATGGCGAAGACGCCGAAGGCGGCCCGCGACCTCTTGATGGAGGTGTGGAGCCGCGCCCGCGCCCGCGCCGGGACCGAGCGCGACGAGCTGCAGACGCTGATCGCCGCCGAGGGCGGCAA
The DNA here is from genome assembly GCF_050250095.1 of Pseudolabrys sp. NCBI lineage: Bacteria > Pseudomonadati > Pseudomonadota > Alphaproteobacteria > Hyphomicrobiales > Xanthobacteraceae > Pseudolabrys > Pseudolabrys sp. The sequence continues at coordinate 96,732 of NZ_JBFWPH010000001.1, forward strand.
TTTCGCGCTGGCGCCGTGGGACTGGCGCTACTACGCCGAGAAGCTGCGCAAGCAGCGCTACGACCTCGACGAGGCGGAGCTGAAGCCCTACCTCGTGCTCGACAACATGATCGCCGCCGCCTTCGAGACGGCGCACCGGCTGTTCGGGCTGACCTTCACCGCGGCCAATGTGCCGCTCTATCACCCCGACGCGCGCGCCTGGGAGGTGAAGGACGCCTCCGGCCGGCATGTCGGGCTGTTCGTCGGCGATTATTTCGCGCGCGCCTCCAAGCATTCCGGCGCGTGGATGACCTCGCTGCGCGACCAGGAGAAGCTGATCGGCGATGTGCGCCCGATCATCCTCAACGTCTGCAACTTCTCGAAGCCGGCCGCCGGCGAACCGGCGCTGTTGTCGTTTGAGGACGCGCGCACGCTGTTCCACGAGTTCGGCCACGGGTTGCACGGCCTGTTGTCCGACGTGACCTACCCCTCGCTCGCCGGCACGGCGGTCTCCAGCGATTTCGTCGAACTGCCGTCGCAGCTTTACGAGCACTGGCTGGAGACGCCGGAAATCCTGACGAAGCACGCGCGGCACTATCGCAGCGGGGAGGCGATGCCGCCGGCCTTGCTCGACAAGGTGCTGAAAAGCCGCACCTTTAATCAGGGGTTTGCGACGGTCGAATACACTGCCTGCGCGCTGGTCGATCTCGACTTCCATGCCTTGCGCGAGCCGGGCGATCTCGATCCCATCCAGTTCGAGAAGGACAGCCTCAGCGCCATCCGGATGCCGGCCGAGATCGCGATGCGCCACCGCACGCCGCATTTCCAGCACCTGTTTTCCGGCGGCGGCTACGCGGCGGGCTACTACTCCTACATGTGGTCGGAGGTGCTCGACGCCGACGCCTTCGAGGCGTTCAGGGAGACCGGCGACGTGTTCGACCCGGCGACCGCGAAGCGCCTGCGCGACTATATCTACTCGGCCGGCAACCTGCGCGACCCGGCCGAGGCCTACAAGGCGTTCCGCGGCCGGCTGCCGGCGGTCGATGCGCTGCTGAAGAAGCGGGGGCTCGATGTCCCGCTTGCCGGCACGGCGGCGGTGTAGCAAACAATTCTCATGGAACTTCACACGTCAGGCCACCGCCGCGGCGTCGTCTGCGCGCCGCATGCCGGCGCCGTCGAGGACGGCCGGCGCATCCTCGCCGAGGGCGGCAACGCGCTCGAAGCCATGATCGCGATGGCGGCGAGCATCGCCGCCGTCTATCCGCACATGAACCACATCGGCGGCGACGGCTTCTGGCTGGTGCATGAGCCGAACGGCCGCGTGCGCGCGCTGATGGGGGCGGGCGTCGCCGGCGCGAAGGCGACCGCGCGGCTCTATCGCGACCACGGCCATGACGAGACGAATGGCGGGATTCCGTCGCGCGGTTCGCTCGCTGCGCTCACGGTGCCGGGCGCGGTCGGCGGCTGGATGCTGGCGGCGGAGGCGGCGCGGCATCAGGGCGGCAAGCTGCCGCTCGATGTGCTGCTGTCGTCCGCAGTCCGCCGCGCCCGCGACGGCTATGTCGTCGCCCAAAGCCAGGCGCGGCTGACGCAGGAGAAATTTGCCGAACTGAAAGATGCGCCCGGCTTCGCGCAGACGTTTCTCGCCGATGGCAAACCGCCGGAGGCCGGCGCGACGCTGAAGCAGGCGGCTTTCGCTGCGACGCTCGAACAACTCGCCCACGCCGGGCTCGAGGATTTCTACCGCGGCGATGTCGGCCGCGAGCTTGCCGCCGATCTGGAGCGCATCGGCAGTCCGGTGACGCGCGGTGACATCGAAACCTATCGTGCCATTGCCGACGAGCCTCTGAGCGTCCGTATTTCGGCCGGCACGCTCTACAACGCGCCGCCGCCGACCCAGGGGCTTGCTTCGCTCATCATCCTCGCGCTGTACGAGCGGCTGCGCGTCGCGAAGTCCGAAACCTTCGAATTCGTGCACGCGCTGGTCGAGGCGACCAAGCGCGCCTTCCGCGTGCGCGACCGCGTCGTCACCGATCCGGCGCAACTGCCGGCCAAGCCCGCCGATTTTCTCACCGCGGCCTTCCTCGACGCCGACGCGGGCAAGATCGACATGCGCAAGGCGGCGAAATGGCCGGCACCGGCAGCCGCCGGCGACACCATCTGGATGGGCGCGGCGGACGCGTCCGGTCTCGTCGTGTCTTACATCCAGTCGATCTATTGGGAGTTCGGCTCCGGCTGCGTGCTGCCGAAGACCGGCGTGCTGATGCAGAACCGCGGCGCGAGCTTCTCGCTCGATCCGCGCGCCCTGAACACGCTCGCGCCGGGCCGCAAGCCGTTCCATACGCTCAATCCGGCGCTCGCGGTGCTGAAGGACGGCCGCGTCATGGCCTACGGCACGATGGGCGGCGACGGCCAGCCGCAGACGCAGGCCATGATCTTCGCGCGTCATGTGCTGCACGGCATGCCGCTCGATCGCGCGCTCGACGCGCCGCGCTGGCTGCTCGGCCGCACCTGGGGCTCGACCGTCACGAATTTGCGCATCGAGCGGCGGCTCGATGAAAACGTCATCGACCGGCTGATGTCGGCCGGGCATGACATCTCGGTGCTCGACGAGGATTATTCCGACACCATGGGCCATGCCGGCGCGGCGATCCTGCATTCGAACCGCACGCTCGAAGGCGGCCACGATCCGCGCGCCGACGGCGGCGCGGCAGGTGTCTGATGTTCTGCGGCTAATGTTCTAATGTTCATGTTCTAGTATTCGCCGCGCGGCGCGTTAGGTTCCACGCCAACGGAGCGCGCCTTGCCTCACGATCATTCGGGTCATTTGCATTCCGGCCATTCGCATCATGGCCATCATCATCATGCGCCGGACAATTTCGGCCGCGCCTTCGCGATCGCTACCGCGCTCAATGTCGCGCTGGTGGCGGCGCAGGTGGTCTTTGGCCTGATCGCCAATTCCCTCGCGCTGCTCGCCGACGCCGGGCACAATTTCGGCGACGTGATCGGCCTGCTGCTCGCGTGGGGCGCGTTCGTCGTCGCGCGCTGGAAGCCGAGCGAGTCGTTCACCTACCGGCTGCGGTCGGCCTCGATCCTCGCCCCGCTCGCCAACGGCCTGCTGCTGCTGGTCGCAACCGTCTGGATCGCGTGGGAGGCGGTGCATCGCTTCGCGCAACCGCAAGAGGTGGCGAGCGGCACGGTGATCGCGCTGGCCTCGCTCGGCGTTCTGGTCAACGGCGTCTCGGCCGTCATCCTGAGCAGCGGGCGCAAATCCGACCTCAACATGCAGGGCGCCTATCTGCACATGATGGCGGACGCCGGCGTGTCGGTCGCCGTGGTCGCCGTCGGGCTCGGCATCTGGTGGACCGGCTGGCAATGGCTCGATCCGGCCGTGAGCCTCGCGATCTCCGCCGTCATCCTGATCGGCACCTGGGGCCTCTTGCGCGATTCGCTGCGGCTTGCGCTCGGCGCCGCGCCGCGCGGCATCGAGCCGGCGAAGGTGAGGGCGGCGCTCGCCGCCCTGCCGGGCGTGACCGCCGTCCACGACCTGCACATCTGGGCGATGAGCACGACCGAAACGGCGCTGACCTGCCATCTGGTCATGCCGGGCGGTCACCCCGGCGATGCGTTTCTGCGCTCGGTCGCGCAGGCCATGCAGCGCGACTTCGGCATCGGCCATACCACCGTTCAGGTCGAGTTCAGCGAGGCGGCGCATCTTGCCGCCGGCGCCGAAGCGGGCTGTGACAAAGTCTGATGCGCCGCCCCGGTTCGGCCCCAGTTTGTTATAATGTTACATCTCGCGCCGCCGGTGTATATTGGATGGCGCGCTCTGAGGGTTCTCATGATTTTTCGGCCGTTCCGTCTTCTCGCCGCCGCCATTGCGGTGATCGCGCAAACCGCCGCCGCGCAGGCGCACCCGCATGTCTGGGTGACCATGAAGACCGATCTCGTCTATTCGCCCGACGGCGCGATCACCGGCGTCCGCCACGCCTGGACCTTCGACGACATGTTCTCGGCTTTCGCGGTGCAGGGGCTCGAACTCAAGAACAAGGACAATCCGACCCGCGAGGAGCTTGCGCCGCTCGCCAAGATCAACGCCGAGTCGCTCAAGGAGTTCGACTACTTCACCTTCGCCGCCGTCGACGGCAAGACGGTGAAGCTGAAAGACCCGCTGCCGGATTATTATCTCAGCTACGACGACCAGCGGCTGACGCTGCACTTCACGCTGCCGTTCGAGACGCCGGCGAAGGCAAAAGAACTGAAGATCGAGATTTACGACCCGTCGATCTTCGTCGATTTCGAATTCGCCAAGGAGAAGCCGGCGCAGCTCGTCGGCGCGCCAAAAGGCTGCCTGCTCGATGTCGTGCTGCCGCGCGAGATGACCTGGGCTGAGGGCAAGGCGCTGAGCCAGATTCCCGCCGACCAGAAGAACACCACGATGGCCTGGGGCGCGCAATTCGCCAACCGGCTTCTGGTGCACTGCCCGTAAGCTTTCGACCGCGGGGGCGGCGAGGGGATAACGCGAAATGCTGAAGCCGCCTGACCGAACCGCTTTGCTGCAATGTCTTGTGCTGATCGCCGCCGTCGCGCTCGTTGACGGCGCGATCCACGCCGCGCTGGCGCAACCGTTCGGTCTGTCACGCGCGCCCGCCGCACCGGAATTCGGCGGGTTTACCGGCTGGGTGCTGGCAAAGCAGGCGGAGTTCTACCGCATGCTGTCCGGTGCGATCCGCGCCGCCAAGGCGGATGGACGCGCCGCGACAACGCTGATGGGAATTTCCTTCGCTTACGGGATTTTCCACGCCGCAGGTCCGGGCCACGGCAAGGCGGTGATCTCGTCCTACATCGTCGCCAACAACGAAACCTGGAAGCGCGGCGTGATTCTGTCGTTCGCCTCCGCGGTGCTGCAGGCGCTGGTCGCGATCCTGATCGTCGGCATCGCCGCCGTGCTGCTGGGCGCGACTGCGAAGATGATGGGCGATGCCGTGCGTGTCATCGAGGCTGTGAGCTACGCGCTGATCGCGCTGATCGGCGCGCGACTGCTGTGGGTGAAGGGCCGGGCCTTGCTGCGGCTGCTGATGCCTCAAGCGCCGGCGCTTGCGCACGCGCATGCCTCGCATAACCACGCGCATCATCACGATCACACGCATGACCGCCATCACGATCATGGTCATCATCATCACCATCATCACGGCCACTATCACCATCATGGTCATCACCATGACCACGATCATGACGACGACGCCTCGGCCTGGGGTCACGCCCATGCGCCGGAGCCGTCCGAGTTGAAGGGCCGCGACTGGTGGAAGCGCGGTCTCTCGGCCATCGTCGCGGTGGGTTTGCGGCCCTGCTCGGGCGCGATCCTCGTGCTGGTGTTCGCGCTGGCGCAGGGCATTTTCTGGATTGGCGCGGCGGCCACCTTCGTGATGGGTATCGGCACCGCGATCACGGTCGCGGCCATCGCGACGCTGGCGGTGATGGCGCGCGACGTGGCCGGCCGCTTCGCGCATGCCAAGCCCGGCATCGGCATGATCGCGCTGCGCGGCTTTGAAACCGCGGCCGCCGGCCTCGTGCTGGTGTTCGGACTGTTGCTGCTGACCGGCTACATGGTCAGCGAGCGGATGGTCGGCTTCTGATTTTCTCCGTCATGCCCGGCTTTATGCCGGGCATCCACGTGTTCTTTCTTCTTATCCAAGTCGTGGATGGCCGGGACAAGCCCGGCCATGACAGGTCATTTGAAATCGTCCGACTGCAATTCGATCGGTTGGCCGTGCGGCGTGCGCTCGCAGGCATGTTCCCATGCATCGCGATATTCATGTTGCATCGCCTGATCCGCGATGCCCTTGCGCGCGACCATGCCTTCCAGCGTGTTGAGCCAGTGCGTGTAATAAGTCTCGCCGGTGTCGGGATCGCCCGCCGCCTGCGCGCGCTTGATCTCGGCGCCGAGCGCTTCCGCCCATTCGGCCCAGGTGAACAGGCCGCGCTCGAACAGCGCCAGCGTCATGGCGAAGGCTTCCGCCTCCCACGGCTCGCGGAACACCGGGCCGTCATGGTCGCGCGGCATGCCCGGCACGCTGATCGCGGCGCGCAGCGCGGCGCGGGGGTCCATCGCCATCAGGCCTTCTCCAGATAGGGTTCCCACGCATCGACCGAGACGCTGACGGTCGGGTCGCCCTGCGGGCCCCAGAGGTCGCGAGCGTTGAAGGCGACGGTATAGAGCCAGTGCGGGTTTTCTCCCGCGCCGGTCGAATTGCTGTCCGGAAACACATGATTGCCGAGCAGCCGATCGATCGTGCCGACATGGCCGCGGACATAGCGCGGCAGGCGCGTGTGCGTCGTGGGGTTGATGTTCTTGGCGCGCACGCGGTCGCCGACCGCAAACAGCGGCTTGGTATCGGTGTCGCGAATGGTCGGGCCGCCGCGATAGAGCACCTTGGCGACGTCGGCGGGCTTGAGCACCTTGCGGCCCGGCAGCGGCGGCGTGACGGTGTGACCCGCCGCCATGTCGTCCGGCGTCACGAGACCGCGCTCCAGCATCATCTTCTCGAGCGCGGTGAACCAGATGTCGTAATAGGTCTTGCGCAGATATTGCGGCGGCGGAATGCTCTCGCGCGCCGCGCGGCACATGTCGAGGTTCCACTGGCCGGGCATGCCCATCGCGAGCGTCAGCGCGAAGGCGCGCTTTTCCCATTCGCCGTGGAAGACCGGCTCGTTCTTTTCCGGCTCGACCGGCCCGAAGCCGTGCATGCCGCCGAGATCCTGCGCGCCGTTCACTTGGTAAGCTCCCCGGGCCGTTTCGGCAGGCCGGTGCCGATCATCGAGTCGCGGGTGACGAGATCGGCGAGTTTTTCCTCGCTCCAGCCTTCGGTGCCTTCGGGCCGCATCGGCAGCACGAGATAACGCAATTCGGATGTCGAATCCCACACGCGCACGTCGGTGTCCTTCGGCAGGTCGACGCCGAACTCCTTCAGCACGCCACGCGGATCGCTCACCGCGCGCGAGCGGTAAGGCGCTGACTTGTACCAGACCGGCGGCAGGCCGAGCACCGGCCACGGGTAGCAGGAGCACAGCGTACACACGACCATGTTGTGCCGCCGCGGGGTGTTCTCGATGGCGATGATGTGTTCGCCCTGGCGGCCGGCATAACCCAGTTCGTTGATCGCGGAGGTTGCTTCCTTCAGAAGCCGCTCGCGATAGGCCGGATCGGTCCAGGCGCGGGCGACCACGCGGGCGCCGTTGCGCGGGCCGACCTTCTTCTCATAGGTCTCGATCAGCAGGTCGAGCGCGGCCGGATCGACATAGCCCTTCTCGGTCAGGATCGTCTCCAGTGCGCGGACGCGAAGCTGGACTTCCGACAGCTCGGAATGGTCGTGGTCGTGATGGTGGCCGTGATCGTGATGATCGTGGCCGTGGCGATGGTCGTCGTGCTCGTGTCCGGACATACGCTGAGTATAAGCGAAAATATTTACAAGCGTCATCATCCGCGAAGGCGGATGATCCAGTAAACTCAGACGCGACGATGATATGTATGCGTTTGCGCATACTGGATACCCCGCTTTCGCGGGGCATGACGGCTGAAGGTGGTTGCCAACCCGTGCTCGTGCTCGCCGACCGCATCGATCGCCTGAACCGCGCCGTGGGCCGCGCGGCGGCGTGGCTGTGCCTTGCGGTGGCGGTGCTGCAGTTCGCGCTGGTGGTGTTGCGCTACGTCTTCTCGCTCGGCTCGGTGTGGCTGACGGAGGCCGTGATCTACGGCCACGCCGCGCTCATCATGCTGGCGGCGGCGTGGACCCTGCAGGCCGGCGGCCATGTCCGGGTCGATGTTTTCTTCGAGCGCGCCGGCCCGCGCGCCCGGGCGTTGATCGACCTGGCGGGCGCGATGCTGTTGCTGATGCCGTTCATGCTCGTGCTGCTGTGGCTGTCGTGGCCTTATGCGGCGCGGTCGTGGGCGATCCTCGAACGCTCGCGCGAGGCGAGCGGGCTGCCGCTGGTGTTTCTGCTCAAGACTTTGATCCCGCTGTTCGCGGCGCTGATGGCGTTGCAGGGCGTGGCGCAGGCGATCCGCGCGGCCGACGCCTTGGCCGGGCGACGCTGATGCCGTTCGCCGAACTCCTCGCCGTCGTGATGGTGGCCGCGGTCTGCGCCGCGCTGCTCGTCGGTTATCCGGTGGCGCTGACGCTCGGCGGCGTGTCGCTCGGCTTCGCCGCGATCGGGCATCTCACCGGCGCGATGAGCTTCGGCATCCTTGCCGCGTTGCCGCAGCGTATCTTCGGCGTCGTCACCAACGACGTGCTGCTCGCGGTGCCGCTGTTCGTGCTGATGGGCGTGCTGCTCGAGAAGTCGCGCATCGCGGAAGAGCTGATCGAGGCGATGGGCCGGCTGTTCGGTCGGCTGCGTGGCGGCCTCGGCATCGCGACCGTGCTGGTCGGCGCGCTGCTCGCGGCCTCGACCGGCGTGGTCGGCGCGACCGCGGTGACGATGGGCCTGATCGTGCTGCCGGCGATGCTGCGGCACAAATACGATCCGCGGCTTGCGGCCGGCACCGTCGCGGCCTCCGCGACGCTGGCGCAGATCGTCCCGCCCTCGACTGTGCTGGTGCTGCTCGGCGACCAGCTCAACATCTCCTATCAGGCCGCGCAGCTCGCGCAGGGCAAGTTCGCGCCCGACGCGATTTCGGTGGCGGATCTGTTCGCCGGCGCGATCGTGCCGGGCCTCTTGCTGGTCGCGCTCTATCTCGCGTTCCTTCTCGCGGTCGCGGTGGTCCGGCCGGATGCGTCACCGGCGATGACGCGGGTGGAAGGTCAGGCGACGGCTCCACTCGCTCGCGTGCTCGTCGCGCCGCTGCTGCTGATCGTCGCCGTGCTCGGCTCGATCCTCGGCGGCGTCGCGACGCCGACGGAGGCCGCGTCGGTCGGCGCGGTCGGCGCGCTTTTGCTGGCGGCATTGAAGGCGTCGCTGCGCAGCATGCTTGCGCCTGCGGTCGAGAAGACCGCACAGATCACCGCGATGATCTTCGTCATCCTGTTCGGCGCGACGCTGTTCAGCCTCGTGTTCCGCGCGCTCGGCGGCGACGACATGGTGCATCGCGCCTTGACCGCGCTGCCCGGCGGGGCGGGCGGCGCGATGCTCGCGGTGATGCTCGCGGTGTTCCTGCTCGGCTTCGTGATGGACGCCTTCGAGATCATCTTCGTGGTGATCCCGATCGTCGGGCCGGCGCTCCTAAAAATGCCGGGCATCGATCCGGTCTGGTTCGGCATCATGATCGCCGTCAACCTGCAGACCTCCTACATGCATCCGCCGCTCGGGCCGACGCTGTTCTATCTGCGCGGGGTCGCGCCGCCGGCGATCACCACGCGGCACATTTATTGGGGCATCGTGCCGTTCGTGCTGATCCAGGTCGTCGCGCTGGTCGTGCTGTGGTTAGTGCCGCAGCTTGCGACCGCGCTGCCGCAGGCGCTGTATCGATAGAGCGTTTTCAAGCGAAGTGGGTACCGGTTCGCGTGAAGAAAACGCGGCAAAACAAAAAACTCTAAAACCCGAGGCGCTGCCAGGCGATCGCGCCCCAGACCGCAACCGCGAGCAGGATCGTGAGGCCGACTGCGGCCGATCCCATATCCTTGACGCGCCGGATGGCATCGTCGTTTTCGAGGGTGACGCGATCCGCGAGCTTCTCGATGGCGGTGTTGAGCAGCTCGACGACGAGCAGGGCGGCAAGCGCGCCGATCAGCGCGAGACGTTCGCCGGCCGACGGCGTCAGCCAGAACGCGAGTGGCGTTCCGGCGATGCAAGCGGCAGCCTCCCAGCGAAAGGGCCTTTCCGTTCGCAGCGCGGAACCCACGCCGTTCCAGCTGTTGATCGTTGCGCGCACAAGCCAGTTCACGGCGGTAACCCGGTTCGGTGGCGGCCCGGCACGACGCTAACCGGACAATGCTTGCTAATCTGTTTCAAAGCCCCGCGGCCCGTGTGTATAAAGGCGCGCATGAAAGCTGCGGACCTGTTCAGCCTCAAAGGCAAAGTCGCGCTGGTGACCGGCGCTTCGTCCGGCCTCGGCCAGCAATTCGCCCGTGCGCTGGCCGACAACGGCGCCGCCGTGGCGCTGGTCGCGCGCCGCGCCGAGCGGCTGGAAACATTCAAGGCCGAGCTTGAAAAAAGCGGCGCGAAGGCCGTCGCCATCGAGGCGGACGTGACGAAGCGCGCCGACATGGTCGCTGCCTTCGACAAGGCCGAGAAGGCGCTCGGTCCGCTCACCACACTGGTCAACAATGCCGGTGTCGCACAGGCAGCGCTGCGCGCGACCGACGTCAGCGAAGAAGAATGGCGGCGCGTGCTGTCGGTCGATCTCGACGCGGTGTTCTACTGGTCGCAGGAGGCGGCGCGGCGCATGCTCGCCGCCGGCACCAAAGGCGCGATCGTCAACATCGCCTCGGTGCTCGGCTTCGGCGCGCACAAGGGCGTCGCCGCCTACGCCACCGCCAAGGCCGGCGTGGTGCAGGTTACGCGCGCGCTCGGCCTCGAGCTCGCCTTCAAGGGCGTGCGCGTCAACGCCATCGCGCCGGGCTGGTTCGTCACCGAGATCAACGACGCCTATCTCAACGGCGAGGCGGGCGTAGCGCTGAAGCGCAGCATTCCGATGGGGCGGTTCGGGCAGGAGGGCGATCTGACCGGGGCGCTGCTGCTGCTCGCCTCGGACGCCGGCGCCTATATGACCGGCACGACCATCGTCGTCGATGGCGGACAGATTTCGGCGTTGAACGGGTAGGGGACGCTCATGGACTTCAACCTCTCTCCCGAGCATGAGGACATCCGCCTGCGGGTGCGCGCCTTCGTCGAGCAGCACGTGCTGCCGCTGGAGAAAGACCCGGCGAATTTCTCCGAGCACGAGAACATTCCGGACGCGCGGCTCGCGCCGGTGCGCGAGAAGGCCAAGGCCGCCGGCCTGTGGGCGCCGCAGTCGCCCAAGGAATTCGGCGGCATGGAGCTTCCGATCGTCGCCTGGGCGGCTATGTATGAGGAGGCGGCACGCTCGCTGTTCGGCCCGCTCGCTTTCAACTGCATGGCGCCGGACGATGGCAACATGAACGTGCTGCGTCTCGTCGGCACGCCGGCGCAGAAAGAGAAATGGCTGCGTCCCATCGTCGAGGGCAAGGTGCGCTCCTCCTTCGCGATGACCGAGCCTGCGCCGGGCGGCGGTTCCGACCCTTCGATGATCAGAACCAAAGCGGAGAAGAAGGGCGGCAAATACGTCATCACCGGCCGCAAGTGGTTCATCACCGGCGCGGACGGCGCGGCGCATTTCATCCTGATCGCCCGCACGTCCGACGACAAGCGGCGCGGCCTCACGGCGTTTCTCTTTCACAAAGATCAGCCCGGCTGGCGCATCGTGCGGCGCATCGGCATCCTCGGCCCCGAGGAGCACGGCGGCCATTGCGAGTTGGAATTCACCGGCCTCGAAGTGCCGGAAGAGAATGTGCTGATGAGCGAGGGCGACGGCCTCAAGCTCTGCCAGATCAGGCTCGGTCCCGCGCGGCTCACCCATTGCATGCGCTGGCTCGGCTGGTCGAAGCGCTGCCTCGAGATCGCGCAGGACTACGTCAACAATCGCGAGGGGTTTGGCGTGCGGCTCGCGGACCGCGAGAGCGTGCAGATCAAATTAGGCGAGGTCGCGCAACAGATCGAGATCGGCCGGCTGCTCACCATGCACGCCGCCTGGATGCTCGATCAGGGCGGCCGTGCCCGCAAGGAAGTGTCGATGGCCAAGGTCCATGTCGCCGACACGCTGCACAAGGCGGCCGATGTCGCGATCCAGTTGCAGGGCGCGCGCGGCTTCTCGAAGGACACGCCGGTCGAATGGATCTATCGCGCCGCGCGCGCCGCGCGCCTCGTCGACGGCGCGAGCGAAGTGCACATGATGGTGCTGGCGAAATTCCTGCGCGAGGAAGGCCGCGATTTCTGGCAGTGGGGGCCGGGTGAGGGCCGCCGCAACGATCGCTAAAAGCTCCGCTCATTCCCGCGCACTGACATCGGGTATACCCGATGTCAGTCTTTATAACACGCAGGTCGGGTAAACCCGACCTGCGGCCGGGAATCCAGCGCAGTATCGCGGTCTATTGATTTAGATTCTGGACCCTCGCTTTCGCGGAGGTGAGCGGAGGATGGCGATTCAGGTCCTGAATCCCGGATCGATGCCGTCGAGAATGCGGATGTAGGCCGGCCAGTCGGCCTGGCCGCGGCCGCGGTCATGCGCGTCGAACTGCTCGGCGGTCTTGGCGCAAACGTCCGGCGGAATCTCGATCAACTCGGCGCCGGTCGCCTCGAGCCGCATCTGGATATCGGCGGCTTCCGCGAGATGCTCCATCAGTACGAAAGCGTCACGCGCGGTGCGGCCGACCGTGAGCAGCCCGTGATTGCGCATCACCAGCGCCTTGCCGTCGCCGAGATTGCGGGCGATGCGCTCGCGCTCGCCGAAATCCTCGGTGAGGCCCTCATACGGGTGATAGCCGATGCGGTTGTAGAAGCGCACGGCAGGCTGCGACAGCATCCGCAAGCCGTGCTTGAGTGCGGAGAACGCCATGCCGATCTCGGTGTGCATATGTAATGCACAATTGACGTCCGGCCGCGCCGCCAGCACGCCGCCATGCAGCGTGAAGCCGGGACGGTTGACGCCGGACGACTCGTCGAGGTCCTCGTCCATCGACACCTTGGCGAGGTTCGATGCGGTCACTTCGGTGTAGAGCAGCTCGTGCCGTTTCATCAGGAACATGCGCGGCTCGCCGGGCACCCGCATCGAGGCGTGGTTGTAGATCACGTCGTCCCAGCCGTAGTGGGCGACGAGGCGATAGACCGCGGCGAGATCGATGCGCGCCTGCCATTCCTCCGCCGACATGCCTGCGGGGACCTTGCCGGCCTTTGCGACCTCGGCCGATGACGTCGGCTTGTTCATGGCTCGCGTCTCCTCAATTTGCGTTGCCCCATCATAGCCCAACATCGCGGCCGGTTCACGCGCTCTGGCTTTCGCCGTGCGCCACATTATGCTGCGTTGCTTTCGCGAATGCCGGTTTCAGGACGTGAAATGATTTCGGCAAATGAAAATAGCATCTGAAAGAAACGAAATATGAGCGCGCCGATTCAAATCCGCATGGGCGGCTATGGTCCGCCGACGACCGGGTTCAGCAAAAGCCTCCAATTCATCGGCGACCGGCTGGAAAAGCAGTTCGGCCCGCGCGTCGATATCAAATACGTCTTCAACATCATGGACCTCGGCTACAAGTCCGAGGACATCCTGTGGCTGGTCGAGCACGGCTTGCTGACGCTCGGCTACCAGTCCGCGAGTTATCTCACCGACCGGGTGCCGGAACTCGGCTTCGCCGATCTGCCGTTCCTGTTTTCCTCGAACGCGCAGGCGCGCGCGGCGATGGACGGTGCGCTCGGCGCTTACCTCGTGAAGAAGATCGAGGACCGCGTGAATTATCGCATCCTCGGCTGGTTCGAGAACGGCTTCCGCCACATCTCCAATCTGCACCGTCCGATCCACACGCCCGCCGACATGAAAGGCATGAAAATCCGCGTGCTGCCGAGCGAGGTGCATCGCCGCACCTTCGAACTGATCGGGGCTGCGCCGATGCGCATGGATCTGACCGACGCGATTTCAATGGTGAAGGCCGGTACGCTGGATGCGCAGGAAAATCCGCTCGCCAATACCGTCACCTATGGCGTGCACAAGTTCCACAAGTTCCACACGCTCTCGAACCACTTCTATATCTCGCGACCGATCTTTTTCCATCGCGACGCTTTCGAGTCATGGCCGAAGGACTTGCAGGAGGCGATGCGCGCCGCGGTGAAGGATGCGGTCGTCTATCAGCGCGGGCTTGCGGTCGAAGAGCACGAGCAGTCGCGCCAGGCGATCGAGGCGGAAGGCTGCACCGTCAATGCGCTGACGCAAGACCAGCACGCGCAGTTCGTCGCCGCGGTGCAGCCGCTGCTGGCCGACGCGCGCAAGACCTATGGCGAGGAGATGTTTCGTCTGGTGCCGAAGGCTTAACGCCGTTCAGGCAAAAGCTGGCTTGCTGCCGCGCCAGCGATGCTGGCGCAGTACGAGAAACCCGATCAGCAGCACGTTGAGCACGTTGGCGATGACACCGGTGAGGAAGGCCGGCGCATAGTAGCCGAAGTGATCGTAGAGCGCGCCGGCGAGCCAGCCGCCGATCGCCATGCCGACCGCGGTGAACAGCAGCATCACCGGAATACGCCAATAGGCCTCGCTCGCCGGAAACAGGTCGCGCACCGCGAGCACGTAAGCCGGGATGATGCCGGAGAAGCCGAGGCCGAAGGCGGCGGAGACGGTGATCAGTCCGATTTCGGATTGCGTCAGCAGCAGGCCGGACATCGCGACGGCCTGCCAGGTCGCCCCGATGAAGATCGTCAGCAGCCCGCCGATGCGGTCGGAGATCACCCCCCAGAACTGCCGGCTGAGAAATGCCGTGCCGAGCAACACCGACAGCGTGATGGCGCCGAAGGTTCGCGAATAGCCGAGGTCGCTGCAGAAGGCGACGAGGTGCTGCTGCGGCATTGCCATCGGGATGCAGCACAGGATCGGGGCGAAGCAGAGCAGGGCGTAGGCCGTATTGGGCCGCATGCCGAGCACGGTCGGCTTGGCGCCGGTCGCTTTCACGGTCTCGGGTGCCGTCGCCGGCGCCGCCTTGAAGACGATCAGCGCCAGCGGCACGATCACGAGAAGCTCGACGGCCATCCAGGCCAGCATGGTGTGCCGCCAGCCAAAATGCTCGATCATGCGCTCGAACAGCGGCGGCCACAGCGCACCGGCGAGATAGCTGCCGCTCGAGATCAGCGCCAGCGCCGAGCCGCGCCGGCGGTCGAACCAGTGGCTGATGTAGATGTAAAGCGGCGCATTGATGCTGCCGAGGCCGAAGAAGCCGATGAAGATGGCGTGGCCGATCCACAGCGGCCAGGACGGGCCGAGCGTCGAGATGGCAAGACCGATGCCGATCGAGACGCCGCCGAACGCGACGACGGGGCGGGTGCCGATACGGTCGGCGATGCGGCCCATCAGGATGCCGCCGAAACCCAGACACAGCCACACCAGCGCGGCCGCGATCGCCGGCACCGTGCGCGCGCCGCCGGCTTCCGCGGCGACGTCCTTGAGCGCCACCGAAATGATCCAAGCGCTGCCGAACGACATCATCAGCGTCACCAGCGCGGCGGTGGCGACGGTCCAGGATTGCCTGGTCTCGATGGAAGGCGGCGTCGTGATTTGCACGTAAAGGCGTCCGGCGTGCCGCCCTTTTAGCGGGCGGCCGGATCGCGACCAAGCCCGCCGGACGGATGGCTGTTGTGCATGTTGCGTTGCGCCAAAATGCGTGCCGCCCGCGCCGCTTGAAATTTCGTTCCCGGACGCGCGCCGACAACGAAATTGACCCGAAACGTGGCCGGTGACAGGTTTTTGAAGGTTAGAGTGTTTCGAGTCTGCCGCGGCGGCCCTATATAGTGACAAATGCCGGCTTCAAGGGTGGGCGCAGCCTTCGGCCCGATGCCCACAACACAGCGATCGTGACCCAGCAATGACGACGCTTCACCCGGTCTCTCTCGACGACAAATACGATCTGGCGCAGGCCCGCATCTTCGTCACGGGCTATCAGGCGCTGATCCGTGCCTGCCTGATGCAGAAGGCACGGGACCGTCGCGAGGGGTTCAATACCGGGGGCTATGTCACCGGCTATCGCGGCTCGCCGCTCGGCGGGCTCGACCAGCAGTTCATGCGTGCCGGCCGCCATATCGCCGCCGCCGACATCAAGTTCCAGCCCGGCATCAACGAGGAGCTTGCCGCCACCGCGATCTGGGGCTCGCAGCAGGCCGAGCTGCGCGGCGAGGGCAAGTTCGATGGCGTGTTCGGCATGTGGTACGGCAAGGGACCGGGCGTCGACCGCTCCGGCGACGTGTTCCGCCACGCCAACATGGCCGGCACCGCGAAGAAGGGCGGCGTGCTTGCCCTGATGGGCGACGACCACACCGCGGAATCCTCCACCACCGCGCATCAGTCCGAATTCCATTTCGTCGACGTGATGATGCCGATCCTCAATCCGGCCGGCGTGCAGGAGATCATCGACTATGCGCTCTACGGCTGGGCGATGTCGCGCTACACCGGCACCTGGACGGCGCTGAAATGCATGCACGACACGGTGGAGTCGACCGCCGTGGTGGATGGCAGCCTCGAGCGCGTGTCGATCGTCACGCCCACCGATTTTCTCATGCCCGATG
Source organism: Pseudolabrys sp. (assembly GCF_050250095.1). NCBI lineage: Bacteria > Pseudomonadati > Pseudomonadota > Alphaproteobacteria > Hyphomicrobiales > Xanthobacteraceae > Pseudolabrys > Pseudolabrys sp. The sequence goes on from NZ_JBFWPH010000001.1 coordinate 112,983, forward strand.
GCGGGCTGAATATCCGCCTCGCCGACACCATTCTCGGCCAGGAAGCGCGGCTGCATGACTTCAAGCGCGACGCCATGCTCGCCTTCGTGCGGGCCAACAGGCTGAACCGCATCATCACGTCCGGCGGCCGCGCGCCGAAGATCGGCATCATCACCACCGGCAAGGCCTATCTCGACGTGCGCCAGGCGCTCGACGAACTCGGCATCGACGAGGTGAAGTGCAACGATCTCGGCCTGCGGCTGTTCAAGGTCGGCTGTCCGTGGCCGATTCCGCGCCAAGATCTCGTCGACTTCGCGCAAGGGCTCGACCTCATCATCGTCGTCGAGGAGAAGCGCTCGCTGATCGAAGTGCAGGTGCGCGAGGAGCTTTACGGCTCGGCCAACCAGCCGGTCTGCATCGGCAAGAAGGACGAGCAGGGAAACTGGCTGTTTCCGGTCAAGGGCGCGCTCGATCCCAACGACGTCGCAATTTGCATCGGCGAACGGCTGCTGAAATATGCGCCGAACGACGAGCTTGCCACCCATGTGTCGCGGCTCAAGACCGCGCAGAAGTCGTTGACCGAGACGACGGACGTTGCGGTGCGCACGCCGTATTTCTGCTCGGGCTGCCCGCACAACACCTCGACCCGCGTGCCGGAAGGCAGCCGCGCCTATGCCGGCATCGGCTGCCACTACATGGCGCAGTGGATGGACCGCAAGACGCTCGGCTTCACGCAGATGGGCGGCGAGGGCGCGAACTGGATCGGCGAGGCGCCGTTCTCCAAGCGCGACCATGTGTTCCAGAACCTCGGCGACGGCACCTATAATCACTCCGGCTATCTCGCCATTCGCGCCGCGATCGCGAGCGGCGTGAAGATGACCTACAAGATCCTCTACAACGATGCGGTCGCGATGACCGGCGGCCAGCATCACGACGGCACGCTCACCGTCGACCAGATCGCCCGGCAGGTCGCCGCCGAAGGCGCGAGCAAGGTCGTCGTCGTCACCGACGAGCCGGATAAATATCCTTCGGGCACCGACTGGCCGCGCGGGCTGACCATCCATCACCGCGACGAGCTCGACGCCGTGCAGCGCGTACTGACCGAAGTGCCGGGCACAAGCGTCCTCATCTACGACCAGACCTGCGCCGCCGAAAAGCGCCGCCGCCGCAAGCGCGGCGCGTTCCCGGACCCGCTCAAGCGCGTCGTTATCAACGACCTCGTCTGCGAGGGCTGCGGGGATTGCGGCGTCAAGTCGAACTGCGTCTCGGTGCAGCCGCTGACCACCGAGTGGGGCCGCAAGCGCACGATCGACCAGTCGAGCTGCAACAAGGATTATTCCTGCCTCAAGGGCTTCTGCCCGTCCTTCGTCACCGTGCATGGCGCGCAGCTGAAGAAGGGCGAGAGCGTCGCGGAGCCTGCGGATTGGGCGGCGCTGCCGTCGCCACAGCTCCCGCTTGCCAATCATCCCTACAGCGTCATCGTCACTGGCGTCGGCGGCACCGGCATCGTCACCATCGGCGCGATCCTCGGCATGGCGGCGCATCTCGAAGGCAAGGGCGTGGGCGTCATCGACATGGCCGGTCTCGCGCAGAAGGGCGGCGCGGTCTACAGCCACATCCGCATCGCCAACAACCCCGAAGACATTCACGCCATCCGCGTCGCCGCGGCAGGCGCCGACCTCGTACTCGGCGGCGACATCGTCGTCGTCGGCAACAAGAAGGTGCTGACCGCGATCAAGCACGGCGGCACCCGGATGATCGTCAACACCGCGGAATTCACGCCGGGCGATTTCACCCGCAATCCGGACTTCTCGCTGCCGGTCGAGCGGCTGAAACGCGCGATCGTCGCGGCGGCCGGCAATGAGCAGAGCCGTTTCGTCGATGCGGGGCGGCTCGCCACCGCGCTGCTCGGGCAGTCCATCGGCGCCAACATATTCATGCTTGGCTATGCCTACCAGACCGGCGCGCTGCCGGTGTCGGGCGAAGCGATCGAGAAGGCGATCGAGATGAACGGCGAGGCGGTGGCAATGAATCTCGCCGCGTTCCGCTACGGCCGCCGCGCCGCCGCCGACCCCGCCGCCGTCGAGGCGCTGGTGAAGCCCGCGCCGCAGGCGGAGCGCGACTCGCTGCGGCTCTCGGAAACATTCGACGAGCTGGTGTCGCGCCGCGTCGCCTTCCTCACCGCCTATCAGGGCAAGCGTTACGCGCGCCGCTACCGCCAGTGGGTGGACCGGATCGTCGCCGCTGAGGCGAACCGCGCGCCGGGCAAGTCGGGTCTTGCCGAAACGGTGGCGCGCTATCTGTTCAAGCTGATGGCCTACAAGGACGAATACGAGGTCGCGCGGCTTTACAGCGACACGCATTTCCTGAACCAGGTGAAGGCGAGCTTCGACGGCAAGCTGTCGTTCGAGTTCCATCTCGCGCCGCCGCTGCTGGCGGGCATCGACAAGGCGACCGGCGAGCCGAAGAAGATGTCATTCGGCCCCTGGATGCTGACCGCGTTCCGCGTGCTGTCGAAGTTCCGGTTCCTGCGCGGGACGCCGTTCGACCCGTTCGGCTACACCGCCGAGCGGCGCATGGAGCGCAGGCTGGTTCGCGACTACGAGTTGCTTCTGCGCGAAACCTGCGATCACCTGACGGGCGAGAACCATCACCTCGTCGTCGGTCTCGCGGCGATCCCGGAGAAGATCCGCGGCTATGGTCCGGTCAAGCAGCGCCATCTCGCCGTTGCGAAGGCGGAGGAAGCCGCGCTGCGGGATCAGCTCCAGTCCGCAAGCGGGCAGATTCTCAAAGCCGCCGAATAACTTAAGACCGCTCCCCGGTTTTCATCAGGCGACATTCCGGGCTTGACCGCCCACGGCGGCTGGCTTCTTATCTCATCAAGGCTGCTTATCGGGGCGTGGGGATGCTCCGACAAATAAAAAGCGGCCATGAGAGGGAGGAGGCCGTGGAGCAGTCCGTCACTGCCGGCGCGAACACGTTTCCCAAACTGCTTGTCCGCAATGCGCGTCAGTTCGGCGACCGTCCGGCCATGCGCCACAAGGATCTCGGCATCTGGCAGTCGTGGACGTGGGCGCAAGTGCTCGATCAGGTCCGCGCCTACGCGGTCGGCCTGCACAAGCTCGGACTGAAACACGGCGACGCCATCGCCATCGTCGGCGCCAACCGCCCGAAGCTCTACTGGTCGGTGATGGCCGCCCAGGTGCTCGGCGCCATTCCGGTGCCGGTCTATGCCGACGCGGTGGCCGACGAGCTTGCCTTCGTTCTCGCCCATGCCGAAGTGCGCTTTGCCGCGCTCGAGGATCAGGAGCAGGTCGACAAGGTGCTCTCGGTGCAGGAGCGCCTGCCCAAGCTCGAACAGATGTTCTATGACGAATCGCGCGGCCTGCGCGATTACGACCACACGCGGCTGCACAACATCGAAGACATCATCACCGCCGGCCGTGACGCCATGGCGAAGGATCCCGCGCTCGGGCAGTGGATCGACGATCAGATCGCCAACGGCAACGGCGCCGACGTTTCAATCATCCTCTATACGTCGGGCACCACCGGCCAGTCGAAAGGCGTGGTGCTGACCGGCGAGCGTTCGATCAAGGCGACCACCGACACCGTGGTGTTCGACCGCCTCAACGAAACCGACGTCTCGCTCGCCTATCTGCCGCTGGCTTGGGTCGGCGATCACTACCTGAATTACGCGCAGGGGCTGGTCGCCGGCTTCTGCATGGCCTGCCCGGAAAGCAGCGAGACCACCGCGCAGGATTTGCGCGAGATCGGGCCGACCTTCTATTTCGCGCCGCCGCGCACCTTCGAGCAGATGCTCACCCGCGTCATGATCCGCATGGAAGACGCTGGCACGCTGAAGCGGAAGATGTTCCATTATTTCATCGGCGTCGCGCGGAAATACGGCGAGGACATCCTGAACAGGAAGTCCGTCCCGCTCGGCGGCCGTATCCTCTACAGCATCGGACGATTTTTCGTGTACGAGCCGCTGAAGAACGTGCTCGGCCTGTCGAAAGTACGCACTGCCTATACGGCGGGCGAGGCAATCGGCCCGGAACTTTTCGCGTTCTATCGCTCGATCGGTCTCAACCTGAAGCAGCTCTACGGGCAGACCGAAGCGTTCCTCTATCTGACCGCGCAGCCGGACGGAGAAATCTACTCCGACACCGTCGGCCCCGCCTGTCCGAACGTCGACATCAAGATCACCGACAGCGGCGAGGTGCTGTTCAAGTCGCCCGGCATGTTCACCGGCTATTTCAAGGATGACGGCAAGACCGCCGAGGTGCTGACCAGCGACGGTTATGTGAAGACCGGCGACGCCGGCTTTTTCGACGAGAAGACCGGGCACCTGAAGATCATCGACCGCGCCAAGGATGTCGGAAAGCTCAAGAACGGCACGCTGTTCCCGCCGAAATACATCGAGAACAAGCTGAAGTTCTTTCCGAACATCCGCGAGGTGGTGGCCTATGGCGATGGGCGCGATTTCGTGACCGTGATGCTCAACATCGACCTGACCGCGGTCGGAAGCTGGGCCGAGCGCAACAACGTCGTCTACGGCTCCTATCAGGAGCTTGCCAATCACCCGCGCGTCTACGAGATGCTCAAGGGCCATGTCGAGGAGGTCAACCGTTCGCTCGCCGCCGAAAAGATGATGGCGGGCGCCCAGATCAAGCGGTTCCTCATCCTGCACAAGGAGCTCGATGCCGACGACGGCGAACTGACCCGCACCCAGAAGGTGCGGCGCGGCTTCATCGCCGAGCGTTACCGCCCGCTGATCACGGCGCTCTATGACGGCTCGAAGGAAGCCGACATTTCGACGGAAGTGACCTTCGAGGACGGCCGCAAGGGCACCATCAGCGCCCGCGTGAAGGTCGCCGATGCGCAGACCGTGCCGGTTTCGGGTTCGCTGGAGAAGGCGGCATGAGGGCGCCCCCGGATCGCCGCGCTGCGATCGGCGAAGTCCTGCTGTCGGTGGAAGGCGTCTCGCTGTCGTTTGGCGGCGTGCGGGCGATCAACGGCGTGTCGTTCGACATCCGCAAGGGCGAGATCCGCGCGATCATCGGCCCCAACGGCGCCGGCAAGACGTCGATGCTCAACGTCATCAACGGCTTCTATCATCCGCAGCACGGCCGCATCACCTTCAAGGGCAAGACGCGGGCGAAGATGCGCCCCTACGAGGCCGCGGAAGGGGGCATCGCGCGCACCTTCCAGAACCTCGCGCTGTTTCGCGGCATGAGCGCGCTCGACAACATCATGGCCGGCCGCTCGCTGAAGATGAACAGCAACTTCTTCTGGCAGTTGTTTCGCTACGGCCCGGCGATGACCGAGGAGGTCGAGCATCGCAAGAAGGTCGAGGAGATCATCGATTTCCTCAAGATCCAGGATATTCGCCGCGTGCCGGTCGGGCGGCTGCCTTACGGCCTGCAGAAGCGCGTCGAGCTTGGCCGCGCGCTGGCGATGGAGCCGGAGCTGCTGCTGCTCGACGAGCCGATGGCCGGCATGAACATCGAGGAAAAGGAAGACATGTCGCGCTTCGTGCTCGACGTGAACGAGTATTTCGGCACCACCGTCGCGCTGATCGAGCACGACATGGGCGTCGTCATGGATCTGTCCGACCGCGTGGTGGTGCTCGACCATGGCGAGAAGATCGCCGACGGCACGCCGGACGAGGTCAAAGGCAATCAGGCGGTGATCGACGCCTATCTCGGCGTGGCGCACTAGGGGACGGGCGATGGGGCTTCTCTACGGCATCTTCATCGATCCCTTCGTCCAGATGGGTCAGGCGCCCGATCTGCTGGTGCAGACGCTGTGGGAAGGCCTCGTCGGCGGCGTGCTCTATGCGCTGATCGCGCTCGGCTTCGTGCTGATCTTCAAGGCCTCCGGCGTGTTCAATTTCGCGCAGGGCATCATGGTGGTGTTCGCGGCGCTGACGCTGGTCGGCCTGCATGACAAGGGCGTGCCGGCTTACGTCGCGCTGGTCCTCACCATCGTCGTGATGTTCCTGCTCGCCTATGGCGTCGAGCGGGTGATGCTGCGGCCGCTGGTCAACCAGCCCGACATCATCCTCTTCATGGCGACCTTCGGCCTCACTTATTTCCTGATCGGCTTCGGCGAGCTGGTGTTCGGCGGCGATCCCAAGGTGATGCCGACCGAAGACCTCTATCTGCCGAAGGGGCCGATCACCATTCATGCGCTCGGCGGCATCATCGGCATCCAGAAGCTCGACATCGCCGCCGCCATCATCGCCTCGATTATGGTGGCGGGCCTCGCGGTGTTCTTTTCGCGCACCCGCATCGGACGCGCGCTGCGCGCGGTCGCCGACAGCCACGAGGCGGCGCTGTCGGTCGGCATCTCGCTGGAGCAGATCTGGGTGATCGTGTGGTTCGCCGCCGGCCTCGTCGCGCTCGTCACCGGCATCTTCTGGGGCGCGCGGTCGGACGTTTCCTTCGCGCTCGAGGTCATCGCGCTCAAGGCGCTGCCGGTGCTGATCCTCGGCGGCTTCACCTCGGTGCCCGGCGCCATCGTCGGCGGCCTTATCATCGGCGTCGGCGAGAAGCTTGCGGAATTCTACTGGGGTCCGCTGATCGGCGGCGGCACCGACAGCTGGTTTGCCTATGTGATCGCGCTGATCTTCCTGCTGTTCCGTCCGCAGGGACTGTTCGGCGAAAAAATCATCGAGCGAGTCTGAGCATGATCCCGAAAAGTGGAAACCGGTTTTCGCAAGCGCGGACCTTCGGTTCGGACAAGATCATGCTCAAAAGAGAGTAAGTTTTATGTTTTACCGCGAGGCCGGCCAGTTCAAGACCAACTACGTCAGCGATCAGGCGATCTTTCCGATTCTGCAGGACCGGATCGGCGTCATCCTGATCGTCGTCGCCGCTTATGTAGCCGTGCCGTGGATCAACAACGACTTCCTCACCAACGCGGTGATGATCCCGTTCCTGATCTTTGCGCTGGCGGCGATCGGCCTCAATCTCGTCACCGGTTACGCCGGCCTGTTGTCGCTCGGCACCGGCGCCTTCATGGGCGTCGGGGCCTATGCCTGCTACAAGCTCACCAGCCTCTTCCCGAACGTCAACATCCTGATCTGGGTGATCGCCTCCGGCTTCGTGTCGGCCGCGGTCGGCGCGATCTTCGGTTTGCCGGCGGTGCGGATCAAGGGCTTCTATCTCGCCATCGCGACGCTCGCCGCTCAGTTCTTCCTCGAATGGTGCTTCATTCGCGTGCCGTGGCTCTACAACTACAATATCTCCGGCGCGATCGAGGTGCCGCAGCGCGAGCTGTTCGGCATCATCGTCACCGGGCCGCGCGCCACCGCCGAAACCCGCTATTTCGTCGTGCTCACGATCGTCATCGTCATGACGTTGATCGCCTCCAACCTGGTGCATGGCCGTATCGGCCGCATGTGGATGGCGGTGCGCGACATGGACATCGCCGCCGAGCTGATGGGTATCCGGCTGCTGCCGACCAAGCTCTTGGCCTTCGCGGTGTCGTCGTTCTACTGCGGCGTCGCCGGCGCGCTGCTGGTGTTTCTCTGGTACGGCGGCGCGGAAGCCACGACCTTCTCGATCAACCAGAGCTTTTTCGTCTTGTTCATGGTGATCATCGGCGGGCTCGGCAGCATTCTCGGCTCCTATCTGGGCGCGGCGCTGATCTTCATCCTGCCGATCATTCTGCGCATCGTGCCGCCCGAGCTTGGCCTGCCGATCCATGCCGCCACCGTCGAGCACATTACCTTCATGACGGTCGGCGCGTTGATCGTCTTCTTCCTGATTGTCGAGCCGGCCGGACTTGCGCGTTTATGGCAGGTTGCGAAGCAAAAACTGAGGGTGTGGCCGTTTCCCTATTAATGGGGCAGGATATGGGCAATTCCCGCGGCGACGCCGGGTATGCGTGACCGCGGGTTGACGGTGTCCCGAAGGAGACCGTCGCAAGGGAACTGCCGGTCCAACGAAGGCCGGCGTCGAAAGGGAGGAAACAATGAAGGCAAGACAGTTGATGACGGCGCTGGCTTGCGCCGGTCTGGTGGGGACGGCCGTCCTTGCCAGCAAGGCGCAGGCGGCCGATGAAATCTACGTTCCGCTGTTCACCTACCGGACCGGGCCATTCGCGAATTCGGGCATTCCGATCGCCAACGGCATGCACGATTACCTGTCGATGCTCAACGAGCGCGACGGCGGCATCGGCGGCGTGAAGCTGAACATCGAGGAGTGCGAAACCGGCTACGACACCAAGAAGGGCGTCGAATGCTGGGAGCAGGTGAAGGGCAAGAACCCGACGGTCGTCAATCCGTTCTCGACCGGCATCACGCTGCAGCTCATCCCGAAGGCGGCGGTCGACAAGATCCCCGTGCTCTCGATGGCCTATGGCCTGTCGGCGGCGGCGGTCGGCAACGACTTTCCGTGGATCTTCAATCCGCCGGCGACCTACTGGGACGGCCTGTCGATGATCTTCCGCTATATCGGCGGCAAGGAAGGCGGCCTCGAGAAGCTCAAGGGCAAGACCGTCGGCTTCATCTTCCTGGAGAGCGGCTACGGCCGCGAACCGCTCCCGCTGCTGCATGAGTACGCCAAGAAGTACGGCTTCACCGTCAAGGAATACTCGGTGGCCGGCAAGGAAATGCAGGACCAGTCGGCGCAGTGGCTCGCCGTCCGCCGTGATCGTCCGGCCTGGATGATCATGTGGGGCTGGGGCGCCATGAACCCGACGGCCGTGAAGCGCGCCGCCGAAAACGGCTACCCGATGGATCACTTCGTCGGCGTGTGGTGGTCGGGCTCGGATGACGACGCCCGCGGCGGCGGCAAGGCGGCCAAGGGCTATCTCGCCCTGAACTTCTCCGGCCTCGGCTCGAACTATCCCGCGATCCAGGACATCAAGAAGCACGTCGTGGACAAGGGCAAGAGCCAGGTCGACAAGGACAAGTTCGCCGACACCTTCTACAACCGCGGCGTCTATAACGTCGTGCTGGTCGCCGAGGCGATCCGCAACGCGCAGAAGCTGACGGGCAAGAAGGTCGTCAACGGCGAGGATGTCCGTCGCGGCCTCGAGACGCTCAACATCAGCGAGGCGCGCTGGAAGGAACTCGGCTTCCCGGGCTTCGCCGCGCCGCTCACCGGTCTCTCCTGCACGAACCACAGCGGACACAACGCCGCTTACATGCAGCAGTGGGACGGCGAGAAGTGGGTGAAGGTCTCCGACTACATCCAGCCGATGAAGGAAATGGTTCAGCCGCTGCTCGAGTCCGCGGCCAAGGACTATGTCACCAAGAATACCGGCTGGCCGAAGCGCACCGAGAAGTGCGACAAGGCGTCGTAACTCTCGCAGCCTGAACGACAAGCCCGCCCGCGGCCTCGCTCCGCGGGCGGGACTTTCCCGGAAGGATCGGAGGATATCCCATGAGCGTCGCCGAGACACATCAGCATGTCGGCAGCGCGCCGGTTCCGGCGGGTGAAACGATTCTGTCGGTCAACAATATCGAAGTGATCTACGATCACGTCATTCTCGTTCTCAAGGGCGTCTCGCTGCAGGTGCCGCGCGGCGGCATCGTCGCGCTGCTTGGCGCGAACGGCGCGGGCAAGACCACGACGCTGAAGGCGATCTCGAACCTGCTGCATGCCGAGCGCGGCGAGGTCACCAAGGGCTCGATCGAATTCGAAAGCGACAAGGTGCAATCGCTGTCGCCCAACGAACTGGTGCGGCGCGGCTGCATCCAGGTGATGGAGGGCCGCCATTGCTTCGGCCATCTCACCATCGAGGAGAATTTGCTCACCGGCGCGTTCACGCGCAAGGACGGCCGCGCGGCGATCCGCGCCGACATGGAGATGGTCTACGGCTATTTCCCGCGCCTGAAGGAGCGCCGCAATTCGCTTGCCGGCTACACCTCGGGCGGCGAGCAGCAGATGTGCGCTGTCGGCCGCGCCATGATGGCGAAGCCGAAGATGATCCTGCTCGACGAGCCGTCGATGGGCCTTGCCCCGCAGATCGTCGAGGAGATCTTCGGCATCGTGAAGAGCCTGAACGAAAAGGAGGGTGTGTCCTTCCTGCTCGCCGAGCAGAACACCAACATGGCGCTGAAATATGCGCGCTACGGCTACATTCTCGAAAATGGCCGCGTGGTGATGGACGGCGAGGCCAGGGCGTTGGCCGAGAACGAGGACGTCAAGGAGTTCTACCTCGGCGTCTCCGGCGGCAAGCGAAAGTCGTTCCGCGAAGGCAAACATTATCGCCGCCGCAAGCGCTGGCTGGCGTAAAGCGCATGATCCCGAAAAGTGGAAACCGGTTTTCGGACAAGATCATGCGCAAGAAAAATTAAGCGATGTCCGATTTCTACGACGCCCTCGAAACCCGCGACCCGGCGGCGCGCGAGCGCGAATTGTTCGCGCAGTTGCCGAAGCAGATCGCGCATGCGGTCACCGCGCCGGGCTGGGCGAAGCACCTCGCGGGCGTCGATCCTGCGGGCGTCACCTCACGCAAGGCGCTCGCGGCGCTGCCGCTGCTGCGCAAGTCCGAATTGCTGGCGCTGCAAAAATCCAGCCCGCCGTTCGGCGGCTTCAACACCACGGCGCCAGGCAAGGCCCGGCGCCTGCAGATGTCGCCCGGTCCGCTGTTCGAACCGCAGGGCGCGGGCCGCGATTTCGGCAACTGCGCCCGCGCGCTTCATGCGGCGGGCTTCCGCGACGGCGACGTGGTGCACAATTCGTTTTCCTATCACCTGACGCCCGGCGCCTACATTCTGGAAGAGGGCGCCTTCGCGCTCGGCTGCTCGGTCATTCCCGGTGGCGTCGGCAACACCGAGCAGCAGGTCGAGGCGGTCGCGCAGTTCAGGCCGTCCGGCTATGTCGGCACGCCCGACTTCCTCAAGATCCTGCTCGACGCTGCCGAGAAGCTCGGCAGGGACGCCTCGTCCTTCAAGCGCGCGCTTGTCTCCGGTGCGGCGCTGCCGGCCACGCTGCGCGACGAGCTTGGCCGCCGCGGCGTCGCGGTGCTGCAATGCTATGCGGTCGCGGAGCCCGGCGTGATCGCCTATGAGAGCGAGGCGCGGGAAGGGCTGATCGTCAACGAAAACGTCATCGTCGAAATCGTACGGCCCGGCACCGGCGATCCCGTGGCCGAGGGCGAAGTCGGCGAGGTGGTGGTCACCACCTTCAATCCCGATTATCCGATGATCCGCCTTGCGACTGGCGACCTCTCCGCCGTACTGCCGGGTGCATCGCCCTGCGGGCGCAGCAACATACGCATCGAGGGCTGGATGGGCCGCGCCGACCAGACCGCCAAGGTCAAGGGCATGTTCGTGCGGCCGGAGCAGGTCGCGGAGATCGCCCGGCGTCACCCGGAACTGACGCGGCTGCGGCTTGTCGTCAGCCGCGCCAACGAGCAGGACGCCATGACGCTGATGGCGGAATGCGCCGCGCCCGCCGCGGGGCTCGACGCTGCGGTCGCCGAGACGCTGCAGTCGGTCGCCAAGGTGCGCGGCGCGGTGCAACTGGTTGCGCCCGGTGCGTTGCCGAACGACGGCAAGGTGATCGCCGATGAGCGGCCGGTCAACTGAGACAGTCCGGCCCTTGACGCGCCGCCTGCTTTGCCGCTGATAGCCGGCATGAGCGACGCCGACGTCTCCCGCGCAACTGCCGATCCCGCCGCGCCGCAGCGCCGCCGCATCGGCGTGCTGCTGGTCAATCTCGGCACGCCGGACGCCACCGACTATTCCTCGATGCGGCGCTATCTCAAGGAGTTCCTGTCGGACCGCCGCGTGATCGAGGAGAACCCGGTCATTTGGTGGCTGGTGCTCAACCTCATCGTCCTGACTTTCCGGCCCGGCCGCAAGGGCCGTGATTACGACAAGATCTGGAACCGCGAGCGCAACGAAAGCCCGCTGAAGACCGTCACCCGCGCGCAGGCCGAAAAGCTCGGCCGCGCCATGTCGGCCGACCCGCGCGTTACGGTCGACTGGGCGATGCGCTACGGCAATCCGTCGATCCCGTCGCGGCTCGCGGCGATGCAGCAGGCCGGCTGCGACCGCATCCTCGTCATTCCGCTCTATCCGCAATATGCCGCCGCCACCACGGCGACCGTCTGCGACAAGGTGTTCGACGCCTTGAAGACAATGCGCTGGCAGCCCTCGGTGCGCATCGCGCCGCCGTGGTTCGACGATCGCGTTTATATCGACGCGATCGCCAGTTCCGTGCAGAACGAGCTGTCCGGCCTGACATTCGTGCCGGAGGTGCTGATCGCGTCGTTCCACGGCATGCCGGAAGACTATGTCCGCAAGGGCGACCCCTATCAGCGCCAGTGCATCGAAACGGTGCGGCTGTTGCGCGAGCGGCTGCGCCGCACCGACGACAATCTGCTGCTCACCTTCCAGTCGCGCTTCGGCCCGCGCGAATGGCTCAAGCCCTATACCGACGAGACGGTGCGCGCGCTGGCGAAGAAGGGCGTCAAGAATATCGCGGTGGTGACGCCAGGCTTCACCACCGATTGCCTCGAGACGCTGGAGGAGATCGCGATGGAAAACGCCGAGATCTTCAGGAAGGCCGGCGGCCGCAATTTCGCGTTCATCCCCTGCCTCAACGACAGCGACGACGGCATGAGCGTGATCCGCCGTGTCGCGGTGCGCGAACTGTCGGGCTGGATCTAGGCCGGCTTTTCGGAGCGCGACTTAACCCGGCGTTTTCATTGAGTTGTTGCGGACCCGCGGCATCGTCTTGCCGCTGGCTGGTTTGCCATCCAGAATATCCGCTGCGTTTTCACCCCGGAGCGTTCAATGTCGCCGTTTGACATCGTCATATTGCTTGTCGTCTTCCTCGCCATCGTCATCGTCATCAGCGGCGTCAAGACCGTGCCGCAGGGCTTCACCTGGACGGTCGAGCGGTTCGGCCGCTACACGCGGACGCTGACGCCGGGGCTGAACCTGATCATCCCGATCGTCGATCGCATCGGCCGCAAGATGAACATCATGGAGCAGGTGATCGACGTTCCGCAGCAGGAGGTCATCACCAAGGACAACGCGACCGTCACCGTCGATGGCGTCGCCTTCTTCCAGGTGTTCGACGCCGCCAAGGCGAGCTACGAGGTCGCCATGCTCGATGAAGCGATCCTCAAGCTGACCATGACCAACATCCGCTCGGTGATGGGCGGGATGGACCTCGACCAGATCCTCTCCCATCGCGATATCATCAACGAACGGCTGCTGCATGTCGTCGATGCCGCCGTGTCGGCCTGGGGCGTCAAGGTCAACCGCATCGAGATCAAGGACATCGTTCCGCCGGCCGATCTCGTCGCCTCGATGAACCGCCAGATGAAAGCCGAGCGCGAGAAGCGCGCGGAAATCCTCACCGCCGAAGGCCAGCGCCAGTCCGCGATCCTGCGCGCCGAGGGCGAGAAGCAGGCGCAGATCCTCGAGGCCGAAGGCCGCCGGGAGGCGGCGTTCCGCGAGGCCGAGGGCCGCGAGCGCATGGCGGAGGCCGAGGCCAAGGCGACAACGATGGTCAGCGAGGCGGTGTCGAAGGGCGACATCGCGGCGCTGAATTATTTCGTCGCCGAGAAATATCTCCAGGCGTTCGGCGAAATCGCCAGGGCGCCGAACCAGAAGATCGTCATGCTGCCGATGGAAGCGACCGGCATCCTCGGTTCGCTCGCCGGCATCACCGAACTTGCCCGCGCCACCTACGGTCCGAACCAGACGCCCGGCACGGCAGTGCCGCCGGTCGGCCGTCCGCCGGCCGATCGGGGCTGATCATGAGCATCATCGAAACGCTCGGCGTCTGGTCGTGGTTCATCGCCGGCGTGGTGCTGACGATCGCGGAGGTGTTCGCGCCGGGCGCGTTCCTGCTGTGGCTCGGCCTCGCCGCCTTTCTGGTCGGCATCGTGTCGCTGCTGATCGATTGGGGCTGGCAGGCCCAGTTCATCGCTTTCGCGGTGTTCGCGGTCGCCGCCGTGCCGCTCTACCGGAGGATCGGCCGGCAGCCGGACGACGCCTCCGATCATACGTTCCTCAACCGCCGCACCGAGGCGCTGGTCGGCCGCGTCTTTACGCTCGAAACGCCGATCGTCAACGGCTTCGGCACCGTGCGTATCGACGACACGGTGTGGCGCGTGCAGGGGCCGGACAGTCCGGGCGGCGGCAAGGTGAAAGTCGTGCGGGCGGACGGCGCGACGCTGACGGTCGCGCCGGAGTAATTCAGCGCACGATCCCGAAAAGCGTGAATCGGCCTATGCCGGCTTCGGCCGGTTTTCGGATAAGATCATGCGCAAATAAAACTACGCGACGCCCGCGCGCAGCAGGTCGTGCATGTGCAGCACGCCGATCGGCTTGCGGCCTTCCGCGACGAACAGCGTGGTGATCTTCGCGGCGTTGAGCATTTCCAGCACTTCGGTCGCGAGCTGATCGGGGCGCACGGTTTTCGGATTGCGCGTCATCACCTCGTCGACCTTGCGGTCGAGCAGGCCCGGCTCCATGTGGCGGCGCAGGTCGCCGTCGGTGATGATGCCGACCAGCATGCCGTGCGCGTCGAGAATGCCGACGCAGCCGAGGCCCTTCGCGGTCATCTCCACGACGGCGTCCGACATCTTGGTGCCGAGCGGCTTCAGCGGCATCGTCTCGCCGGCATGCATCAGCTCGCGGGCGAATTTCAGCATCGCGCCGAGCCGGCCCGCCGGATGCAGCATGCCGAAGTCGGTCGGCGTGAAGCCGCGGCTTTCGAGCAGCGCGATCGCCAGCGCGTCGCCGATCGCAAGCTGCATCAGCGAGGAGGTGGTCGGCGCGAGATTGTGCGGGCAGGCTTCGCGGGCGTCCGGCAGCGTCAGCACCACGTCGGCGGCCTTGCCGAGCGTCGAGCCGGTCTGCGCGGTCACCGCGATCACCGGCACGTTGTGGCGGCTCGCATATTCGATGAGGCTTTTCAGTTCGGCGGTCTCGCCGGACCACGACAGCGCCAGCAGCACATCCTTTTCCGGCGCGATCATGCCGAGGTCGCCGTGGCCGGCGTCGCCGGCGTGGACGAAGAAGGCGGGCGTGCCGGTCGAGGCCAGCGTCGCCGCGATCTTGCGGCCGATATGGCCGGACTTGCCCATGCCGGTCACGACCACGCGGCCGCTCGCGGCGCGGATGACGCCGACGGCGGCGATGAAGGAGCGGCCGAGGCCGTCGCGCAGCGCCGCGGACAGCGCGTTCAGCCCGTCGGCTTCGAGGCCGAGGGTCCGGACGGCGGACGCGATCAGGGCGGCATCCTGCCCGCTGGGGTCGGTCATGGCGGCGGCTTTTGGGTTCTGCGTGGGCATTCTGGCCTGTAACTCGGGACTAGGCGGGGCCGGAAGCGGGCTCCAACGCTGCGTGGAATAGCACGGAAGCCGCGCTCTAGCGATCCGGGCTCCCCCGGTCAACGTCTCATTAACCATAACGGTTTTAACTCCGTTAACCAAAGCTAACGGCCCGTTCCGCGGCAAAACCGCGGGTCGCGGGTCCGTTGGCGCGTGCACGGCCGTCCACAGGAAGGTTCCCGGAACTTGCCGCGTCGTCGTCCCGCCTGCGCTGCACTCCGCCGCCTCGGTGCGGTACTGCTCGCGTGCGCGCTGTGGTCCGCGCCGGTGTTGGCGCAGACGACCGGCGCGATCCCCGGCGCGAAGGTATTGCCCGACCAGGATCCGAAAGAAACCTCGCGCTTCGAACGGCCCGATCGGACCGGCAGCACCGCCGTGAAAAAAGCGCAGGCCGAAACGACGCGCAGCACGCCGGGCTTGCGTCCGCTTGACAACATCCCGAACGGCGCCGGCGCAACCGGCTTCGACGCGACGAACACCGGGCGCGACAACACGCGGTCGTTCCAGCGCGGCGCGGACGACGACGCGCGCAACGGCAAGGTTGGCGCAAAAGCCAAATCGAAAAGGAAGACAGCGAAGACGGTTTCACCGGCGCGCAACGATCCGCCGCTCGGCCGGGTCACCGAGACGGGTCCGATCGGCCGCCGCCCGCAGGATCGCGCGGATGCCGCATATGCTTCAGCGTCGGGGCGTCCGGGCCAGCCGCCGGTCGGCTTCGGTCCGATCTATACGCAGCCGAAAAAGCGCAAGCATGTCGAGGACGATCCTTACGCGCCGCTTGGTCTGCGCAAGGGCAGCATGACCTATTATCCGGCGGTCGAGCTGATCGGCGGTCACAACAGCAATCCCGGCCAGGTGTCCGGCGGCAAGGGTGCGGCGCTATGGACGGTCGCGCCGGAACTGCGCACGCAGTCGGACTGGTCGCGGCACGAGTTCAAGAGCGAATTGCGCGGCAGCTACACCGGCTACAATCCCGACACCACGCCGACGCTGAGCCGGCCATACTTCAGCGGCAAGGCGGATGGGCGCATCGACGTGCGTCACGACACCCATGTCGAGCTTGGCATCCGCTCGCTGATCTCGACCGACAATCCCGGCAGTCCCAATCTTCAGGCGGATCTGTCGAAGCTGCCGACCTATCACACCTTCGGCGGGTCGGCCGGGCTGACCAAAAGCTTCAACCGGCTCGAATTCACGCTCAAGGGCGACGCCGAGCGCACGACCTATCAGGACTCCAAGCTCACCGACGGCACCACCGCAAGCAACGAAGACCGTAACTACAACCAGTATGGCGGCACGCTGCGCGCGGCTTACGAGTACGTGCCGGGCGTGAAACCGTTCATCGAAGCGGGCGCCGACACCCGCAAGCACGACATCGTGCCCGACGCCTCCGGCTTCAACCGCGACTCCAACGGCCTGACCGGCAAGATCGGCACGACGTTCGAACTGTCGCGGGTGCTGACCGGCGAGATCGCAGTCGGCTATACGCGCCGCGAATATGACGATCCGCAGCTCGAAAATCTCAAAGGTCTGATCGGCAACGCCTCGCTGGTCTGGACGGCGTCCGCGCTCACGACCGTGAAGCTGACCGGCGCCTCGACCGTCGGCGAGACCACGGTGACCGGCGTATCCGGCATACTCTATCGCGACGTCGGCGTGCAGGTCGATCACGCCTTCCAGCAGTGGCTGATCGGCACGGTGAAGCTCGGCTTCGGGCTCGACGACTATGTCGGCTCCTCGCGCGAGGACAAGCGCTATCTGGCCGGCGTCGGGCTGACCTACAAGCTCAACCACATGGTCCAGTTGAAAGGCGAGGCGCGGCGCGAGTGGTTGCGCTCCAACGTCGGCGGCAACGACTATACCTCCGACATCTTCCTGATCGGCCTGCGCCTGCAGTACTAGATGTGAAAAGTCCGCGGTTAATCTGTCATGCCCGGCCTTGTGCCGGGCATCCACGTCTTGCTTCTTTAATTGTATCAAAGACGTGGATGGCCGGGACAAGCCCGGCCATGACGATAACCCAGACCTACTTGCCGCCCATCAGCCGCTGCATTTCCTCGCGCATCGCGGCGCTGAGGTCGTCGCGTTCCAGCGCATAGGACATGTTGGCGGCGAGGAAGCCGATCTTGGAGCCGCAGTCGAAGCTGCGGCCTTCGAACTTCAGCCCGTAGAACGGCTGCGATTTCGCCAGCGCCAGCATGGCGTCGGTCAACTGAATCTCGCCGCCGGCGCCTGTGCTCTGCTTCTCCAGAACGTCGAAGATTTCCGGTTGCAGGATATAGCGTCCGGTGATGGCGAGGTTGGATGGCGCGTCGGCGGCTTTCGGTTTTTCGACCATCTGCGTGATGCCGAACGCCTTGCCCTTGCTCGGCCCGACGCCGACCACGCCATACATATGGACGCGGTCTTTCGGCACTTCCTCAACCGCGACGATATTGGCGCGCTCCTCGAGCGCGCCCGCGGCCGCGATCATCTGGGCGAGGCAGCCGGGATCGTGCTGCACCAGCACGTCGGGCAGCAGCAGGGCGAAGGGCTCGCGGCCGACCAGTTCGCGCGCGCACCACACCGCATGGCCGAGGCCGAGCGGCGACTGCTGGCGGGTGAAGCTTGCGGAACCCGCTTCCGGCAGATCGTGCGACAGCAGCGCGAGATCGTTCTTCTTGCCGCGCTCGTTGAGCGTCACCTCCAGTTCGAACTGGCGGTCGAAGTGATCTTCGATGACGCTCTTGTTGCGGCCGGTGACGAAGATGAAATGCTCGATCCCGGCGCCGCGCGCCTCGTCGACGACGTGCTGGATCAGCGGCCGGTCGACGACTGGCAGCATCTCCTTGGGCATCGCCTTGGTGGCGGGCAGAAAGCGGGTTCCAAGGCCGGCGACGGGAAAGATGGCTTTGCGTATTTTGGGCATGATGATCGAGTAAGGCCGATAATTCGTGGCGTAAAAATGGTCCGCGCGACGGCGCGGGGAGGCGGGCAGAAGCTCCGGGACATTATGGACCGGAGCCTGTTAACGTCGCTGAAACGTTATCGAGGCACCTCTGGGTCAAGGACGGGTACGGACGGGACGCCAGATACGCTATGGCGAAAACACGCGGAAATCACCTTATTCTCGCCCTCGCGGCGACGCTGTTGAGCGCCCCCGCGGCGGCGCAGCAGACCGGCTCGATTCAGGCGCTGCTGGCGCGTGATTCGGCCGACTGGAGCGGCGAGCCCGGCGCCTCCGGTCACCCCGAGATGACTGCCGACGCCATCCGCGCCGCCACCGCCGATTTCCCGAACTGCATCGCGCGGATGTGGCCGGAGGCCGCCAAGCGGAATATCTCGCGGGCGAGCTTCGATCGCTTCACCCGCGGGCTGACGCCCGATCTCAAGATCATGGATCTGCTGGACAGCCAGCCAGAGTTCACCAAGGCGATCTGGGATTACCTCGATATCCTGGTGACCGACGCGCGCATCGAGAAGGGCCGCGCGATGCTCGACCAGCACCGCGCCGTCTTCGATGCGGTGGAGAAGACCTACGGCGTCGACCGCTACATCATCGCCGCCATCTGGGGCGTCGAAACCAATTACGGCGCGATTGCCGGCAATCGTCCGGTGCTGCGTTCGACGGCGACGCTCGCCTGCGTCGGCCGCCGGCAAGGTTATTTCCGCGGCGAGTTCCTTTCCGCGCTCGAGATCCTGCATCACGGCGACATTCGTCCCGATCACTTCAACGGCTCCTGGGCTGGCGCGTTCGGCCCGACGCAGTTCATGCCGACGGCGTTCAAACGCTACGCCGTCGATTTCGACCGCGACGGCCGCCGCGACACCGTCGACTCGATCGCCGACATCATCGCCTCGACCGCCAACAAGCTGCACCGCAACGGCTGGACGACCGGAGAAACCTGGGGCTACGAGGTCGTGCTGCCGACCACGCTGAACTTCATGCTGGCGGAGGACCGCCGGCAGCTCACGCTCGCCGAGTGGCAGCGTCACGGCATCGCGCGGCCGGACGGCAAGCCGTTTCCGCGTCTGCACGACAAGGCCTATCTGCTGGTTCCGGCCGGCGTTCAGGGACCGGGCTTCCTGATGCTGCGCAACTTCCGCGTCATCCTGCGCTACAATCCGGCGGAGTCTTACGCGCTGGCGATCGGTCATCTGGCGGACCGGCTGCGCGGCGGCGAGCCGCTGGTGCAGAACTGGCCGCGTTACGAGCGGGTGCTCAGCCGCGCCGAGCGGCTCGAACTCCAGCAGCTTCTGGAGCGGCACGGCTTCGACGTCGGCGAGCCGGACGGCCAGCTCGGCGGCCGCACCCGCGCGGCGATCCGCGATTTCCAGATCAAGACGGGTCGGATTCCCGACGGTTTTGCCTCGACCAGCGTGCTCGAACGGCTGCGCGGGCGTTAACCGAACCGCCCGGCAAGCCTTCTTCAACCGGGAAACATCCTTCAAGTTGACATTTTCGGGGCCTATTGGCCCATAGAGCATGATCCCCGAAAGTGGGTACCGATTTTCGGGTAAGATCACGCGGGAACATTTTAGTGGCAACGAAGCCGGCCTTGCCGGTTTCCGAGGACCGGTTTCGATGAAAAGTCCTGCGGCCAAACACGCCTCGTTCCTGCGGACGCTGGCGCTCGTGCTGACGGTCGGCGCGCTGGAATTTGCCGGCGTGCTCGCGGTCAGCGGCGTGTTCTCGACGCCGGCCGATGCGCAATTCTTCCGCGAACGCCGCGTGCGCCAGGGCGGGTTCTTCGACCAGCTGTTCGGCGGTGGCCGCAGCGTGCCTTATTACGAAACCAATCGCAGCGCGCCGTCCGAGGCCGCGCCGTCGGCCGTGCGTCCGCCGGCGGCCAAGAAAAGCGACACCACGCCGACGCTCACGGTCACCGTGTTCGGCGACTCGATGGCGGACTGGCTCGCCTACGGGCTCGAGGATGCGTTCGAGGATTCGCCGGAGATCGGCATCGTCCGCAAGGGCAAGATCGGCTCGGGCCTGCTGCGCTACGATGCGCGCAGCGATCTCGACTGGTGGAGCGTGGTGCGCGATACGCTCGCGCAGGAGAAGACCGACTATGTCGTGATGATGCTCGGCATCAACGACCGCCAGAACATCCGCGAAAGCCAGATCCAGAAGGCCGCCGAAAAGGCCGCCAAGGAAAAAGAAGAAAAGAAGGACGAGAAGGAACAGGCCGCGTCCGATCCGAACGACGAGAACGCGCCGGGCGCGAGCAACGACGACGAGGAGGACCAGATCGCGGTGCCGGAACGTCGCCCGAAAGCGATGCCGCGCGGAGTCGTCGAGTTCCGGTCCGAGCGCTGGGAGCAGGTCTACGGCAAGCGCATCGACGACACCATCGCCGCGCTCAAGAGCCGCGGCGTGCCGGTGCTCTGGGTCGGCCTGCCGCCGATCCGCGGCACCAAGTCGACTGCCAATGTGCAGTATCTCAACGATCTGGTCCGCGCCCGCGCCGAGAAGGCCGGCATCACCTATGTCGATGTGTGGGACGGCTTCGTCGACGAGGGCGGCAAATACACCACCTTCGGCCCGGACTTCGAGGGTCAGACGCGGCGCCTGCGCTCCGGCGACGGCGTGCATTTCACCAAGTCGGGCGCGCGCAAGCTCGCACACTATGTCGAGCGCGATCTGCGCCGCTTCATGAGCAACCGTGCGCTGCCGGTGGCGCTACCGTCCGGCGGCGGTGTCGTGCCGGACGCCAATCTCGGTCCGGCCGAGCGCCCGCTCGCGGGTCCGGTGGTACCGCTGACCGCGCGGCGGGGTGGAACGGAAGAACTCGCCGGCGGCAACACCACGCGGCCGGTGCATTCCGACGCGACGGCGACTCGCGTGCTGGTGAAGGGCGAGGCGATCAGGCCGCCGCGCGGCCGCGCCGACGATTTCACATGGCCGCGCCAGAGCACCGGCACCGAGCAGTTGTCGCCGACGGCGGCGGCCGCCCGCGCGACCACGCCGCCGCCCGCGCCGGCAAAGCCTGCCGCCACGCCGGCCGCAAAGCCGGCGAAGCCTGAAGCCAAACCGGAGCGCAGCGTGTCGCGTGCGCCCGCGGCAGAGCAACCTCAGCAGAAGCCGGCACAGGCCCGGCCGGCCGCGCCGCATCCGTCCGCCACGCATCCCGCCGGCCAGCAGGCCGCGCCGCGTCCGCCGGCGCAGGTTCAGGCGCAGCAACAGCGGCGTCCGCCGCCGCCGCGCCGGAATGACGGCGGTTTGTTCGGTCTGGGGATTTTCCGGTAAACGAAGGCGCTGCTCGTTAGCGCCGCGCTTCCCATTCCTTTGATGTCATGCCCCGCGAAGGCGGGGCATCCAGTAATCAACTGATAAGCTGTGTTTACTGGATCGCCCGCCTGCGCGGGCGATGACAGCTTTTTTTGCTTCTTATACGAAGTGCCAATTACCGCGGCAGCGTCGTCGTTCCCATCAGGAATTTGTCGATCGCGTGGGCGCACTGGCGGCCCTCGCGGATCGCCCACACGACAAGCGACTGGCCGCGGCGCATGTCGCCGGCGGCGAACACCTTGTCGGCCGAGGTCGCATAAGCATTTGTGTCGGCCTTGACGTTGCCACGCTGGTCGAGCGCGAGCGAGAGCGACTTCACCATGCCCTCATGCACCGGGTGCACGAAACCCATCGCCAGCAGCACGAGATCGGCCTCGATCTCGAATTCGCTGCCGGGCACCGGCTTCATCTGCGCGTCGACATGCACGCAATGCAGCGTCTTCACCTGGCCGTTCTCGCCGGTGAACTTCTGCGTCAGCACCGCGAATTCGCGGGTCGCGCCTTCCTCGTGGCTCGACGAAATACGCAGCTTCAGCGGCCAGTCCGGCCACGTCATCATCTTGTTTTCGTGCTCGGGCGGCTGCGGCATGATCTCGAAATTCGTCACCGACACCGCGCCCTGGCGGATCGAGGTGCCGATGCAGTCGGAGCCGGTGTCGCCGCCGCCGATCACGACGACCTTTTTGCCGGTCGCGAGAATGGGCTCGATGTCGCCGAGCGGCTCGCCGCCGACGCGGCGGTTCTGCTGCGGCAGGAAATCCATCGCGAAATGGATGCCCTTGAGATCGCGGCCCGGGATCGGCAGGTCGCGCGGCTTTTCCGCGCCGCCGGTCAGCGCCACCGCATCGTAATCCTTGACGAGTTGCTCGACCGGGAGCGTGACGCCGACATGAGCGTTGTAATGGAAGGTGACGCCCTCGGCCTCCATCTGCGCGACGCGGCGGTCGACGTGGACCTTCTCCATCTTGAAGTCCGGGATGCCGTAGCGCATCAGGCCGCCGGCCTTGGCCCAGCGTTCGTAGAGGTGGACGTCGTGGCCGGCGCGCGCGAGCTGCTGCGCGCAGGCCATGCCGGCCGGCCCTGAGCCGACCACGGCGACTTTCCGGCCGGTCTTCTTCGCGGGCGCGTCGGGCTTGAGGCCCTGCGCGATGGCGCGGTCGGCGATCGCGCATTCGATCGACTTGATGGTGACCGGGTTGTCGTCGATGTTGAGCGTGCAGGACGCTTCGCACGGCGCCGGGCAGATGCGGCCGGTCACTTCCGGGAAATTGTTGGTCGAGTGCAGATTGCGCGCAGCTTCGTCCCAGTTGCCGCGATAGACGAGGTCGTTCCAGTCCGGGATCTGGTTGTTGACCGGGCAGCCGGTCGGCGCGCCGGCAATATTCACCGTGCCGTGGCAATAGGGCACGCCGCAGTCCATGCAGCGCGCCGCCTGCTTGCGCACGTTGTCCTCGGGCGGAGCGATGACGAATTCGCGATAGTTCTTGATACGCTCCTCGACCGGAGCGTAGTCGCGGTCTTCGCGTTCGATTTCGAGAAAGCCGGTGATCTTGCCCATCGATTACTCCGCCGCCTGCATCGCGGCGGCCTTTTCCTTGGCCAGTTCCGCGAGCGCGCGACGGAATTCAACCGGCATCACTTTACGGAACATCGGGCGATAGGTTGCCCAGTTGGCGAGAATATGCTCGGCGCGCTTGGAGCCCGTGTAGCGCGCATGGTTGGCGATCAGCCGGCGCAGCCGCTCGGTGTCGCCCGAGGTCAGGTCTTCGATGTCGACACGGCCGTGCGACTCGAGGTCCTGGCCGAATTCGCGTTCGGCGACCTCGGCTTCTTCGGGGATCGGCTCGAGTTCGACCATCGCCATGTTGCAGCGGGTCTCGAAGGAACCGTCCTCGTCGAGGACGTAGGCGATGCCGCCCGACATGCCCGCCGCGAAGTTGCGTCCGGTCTGGCCGAGCACGACGACGATGCCGCCGGTCATGTATTCGCAGGCGTGGTCGCCCGCCCCTTCGATGACGGCGGTGGCGCCGGAGTTGCGCACGGCGAAGCGTTCGCCGGCAACGCCGCGGAAATAGCACTCACCGGCGATCGCGCCGTACAGCACGGTGTTGCCGACGATGATCGACTCTTCCGGCACGACGCCCGATTCCGCCGGCGGGCGGATGACGATACGGCCGCCCGACAGGCCCTTGCCGACATAGTCGTTGCCGTCGCCCTCGAGCTCGAAGGTGACGCCGTGCGCGAGCCATGCGCCGAAGCTCTGCCCGGCGGTGCCGGTAAAGCGGACATGGATCGTGTTGTCCGGCAGGCCGGTGTGGCCGTAACGCTTGGCGACCTCGCCGGACAGCATCGCGCCGGCGGTGCGGTCGGTGTTGCGGATCGCGGCCTGCAGGCGGACCGGCGCGCCGCGGTCGAGCGCCGACTGCGCCTCCGCGATCAGCTTGCGGTCGAGCACGGTCGCGATCTTGTGGTCCTGCGGCTCGCACTTGAAGATGTTGGTGCCGGCCTCGGCGGGCGGCTTCATGAACAGCTTGGAGAAATCGAGGCCGCGCGCCTTCCAGTGCTCGACCAGCTTGCGGCGGTCGAGCATCTGCATCTGGCCGATCATGTCGTCGAACCTGGCGTAGCCGAGCTCGGCCATCAGCGCGCGCACTTCCTCGGCGACGTAGAAGAAATAGTTGATGACGTGCTCGGGCTGGCCGCGGAAGCGCTTGCGCAGCACCGGGTCCTGCGTCGCGACGCCGACCGGGCAGGTGTTGAGGTGGCACTTGCGCATCATGATGCAGCCGGCCGCGATCAGGGGCGCGGTCGCGAAGCCGAATTCGTCGGCGCCGAGCAGCGCGCCGATCACCACGTCGCGCCCGGTGCGCAGGCCGCCGTCGACCTGCACCGCGATGCGGCCGCGCAGGCGGTTGGCGACGAGCGTCTGGTGCGTCTCGGCCAGGCCGATCTCCCACGGGGAGCCGGCATGCTTGATCGAGGTGAGGGGGGAGGCGCCGGTGCCGCCCTCGTAACCCGCGATGGTCACGTGGTCGGCGCGCGCCTTGGAGACGCCGGCGGCGACGGTGCCGACGCCGACTTCGGAGACGAGCTTCACCGAGACGTCGGCCGCCGGGTTGACGTTCTTCAGGTCGAAGATCAGCTGGGCGAGGTCTTCGATCGAATAAATGTCGTGATGCGGCGGCGGCGAGATCAGGCCGACGCCGGGCGTCGAGTGGCGCACCTTGGCGATGGTCTTGTCCACCTTGTGGCCGGGCAGCTGGCCGCCTTCGCCGGGCTTGGCGCCCTGCGCCATCTTGATCTGCATCACGTCGGAATTGACGAGATATTCGGTGGTGACGCCGAAGCGGCCGGAGGCGACCTGCTTGATCGCCGAGCGCATCGAGTCGCCGTTCGGCAGCGGCTTGAAGCGGTCGGACTCTTCGCCGCCTTCGCCGGTGTTCGACTTGCCGCCGATCCGGTTCATCGCGATGGCGAGCGTGGTGTGCGCCTCGCGCGAGATCGAGCCGTAGCTCATCGCGCCGGTCGAAAAGCGCCGCACGATGGAAGCCGCCGGCTCGACCTGATCGAGCGGGATGGCCTTGCGGCCGTCTTCGTCGGCGCCCTTGATGCGGAACATGCCGCGGATCGTCAGCAGGCGTTCGCTCTGCTCGTTCACGATCTGCGCATAGGCGCGGTAGTGATCCTGCGAGTTCTTGTCCTTGAGGTCGCCGCGCACCGCGTGCTGGAGCCGCGACACGGTCTGCGCCGTCCACACATGGTCTTCGCCGCGCACGCGCACGGCGTAATCGCCGCCGACGTCGAGCATGGTGCGGTAGATCGGCGCGTCGGAGAAGGCCGCGCGGTGGCGCCGCACGGTTTCCTCGGCGACCTGCGCGAGATCGACGCCCTCGATGCGGGTGTGGGTGCCGGTGAAATACTTGTCGACGAAGGACTGCTTGAGGCCGACCGCGTCGAAGATCTGCGCGCCGCAATAGGACTGGTAGGTCGAGATGCCCATCTTGGACATCACCTTCAAAAGTCCCTTGCCGATCGACTTGATGTAGCGCTTGACGACTTCCTTGTCGTCGAGCTTCTGCGGCAGCTCGTCCTTCATCGCGAGCAGCGTCTCGAAGGCGAGATAGGGGTTCACCGCCTCGGCGCCGTAACCGGCCAGGCACGCGAAGTGATGCACCTCGCGCGGTTCGCCCGACTCCACGACGAGGCCGACCGAGGTGCGCAAGCCCTTGCGGATCAGGTGATGATGCACCGAGGCGCAGGCGAGCAGCGAGGGGATCGGAATCCGGTCCGGCCCGGCCTTGCGGTCGGACAGCACGAGAATGTTGGCGCCGGTGCGCACTTCTTCCTCGGCCCGCTCGCAGAGCTGGTCGATGGCGAAGCTCATGCCGGTCGCGCCGTGATCGGCCGGGAAGGTGATGTCGAGCGTCTGCGACTTGAAATGGTCGCCGCTCATCTCGGAGATCGCGCGGATCTTCTCGAGATCGGAATTGGTCAGGATCGGCTGGCGCACCTCGAGGCGGCGCGATTTCGATACGCCCTCGAGGTCGAACAGGTTCGGCCGCGGCCCGATGATCGAGACGAGGCTCATGACGAGCTCCTCGCGGATCGGATCGATCGGCGGGTTCGTCACCTGCGCGAAGTTCTGCTTGAAGTAGGTAAACAGCGGCTTCGGCTTGTCCGACAGCGCCGAGATCGGCGTGTCGTTGCCCATCGATCCGATGGCTTCCTCGCCATTGGCGCCCATCGGCGTCATCAGGATTTTGATGTCTTCCTGCGTGTAGCCGAAGGTCTGCTGGCGATCGAGCAGGGTCAGGTTCGACAGCGGCGCGTGGTTCGACGCCTCGGGCAACTCTTCCAGCACGATCTGCGTGCGCTCCAGCCACTCCCGGTAGGGATGGCTGCGCGCCAGCGTGCTCTTGAGTTCCTCGTCCGGAATCAGCCGGCCTTCGTCGAGATCGACCAGCAGCATCTTGCCGGGCTGCAGCCGCCACTTCTTGACGATGTTCTTCTCGTCGATCGGCAGCACGCCCATTTCCGAGGCCATGATGATGCGGTTGTCGCGCGTCAGGAAATAGC
Organism: Pseudolabrys sp.; assembly: GCF_050250095.1. Classification (NCBI taxonomy): domain Bacteria; kingdom Pseudomonadati; phylum Pseudomonadota; class Alphaproteobacteria; order Hyphomicrobiales; family Xanthobacteraceae; genus Pseudolabrys; species Pseudolabrys sp. The sequence goes on from NZ_JBFWPH010000001.1 coordinate 139,624, forward strand.
GCGCCGGGCGCAGACCGTTGCGGTCGAGCGTCGCGCCGATCTGGCGGCCGTTGGTGAAGGCGACCGCGGCCGGGCCGTCCCACGGCTCCATCAGCGCGGCGTTGTATTCGTAGAAGGCGCGGCGCTTGTCATCCATCAGCGGATTGCCGGCCCAGGCTTCCGGAATCATCATCATCATCGCATGGGCGAGCGAGTAGCCGCCCTGCATGAGGAATTCGAGCGCGTTGTCGAAGCAGGCGGTGTCGGACTGGCCTTCGTAGGACACCGGCCACAGCTTGTTGATGTCGGCGCCGAACAGTGGCGAGGCGACCGACGCCTGGCGCGCCGCCATCCAGTTCACGTTGCCGCGCAGCGTGTTGATTTCGCCGTTGTGCGCGACGAGGCGGAATGGATGCGCGAGCGACCACGTCGGCATCGTGTTGGTCGAGAAGCGCTGGTGGATCAGCGCGATCGCGCTCTCGAAATCCGGCTCGCTCAGGTCGGGATAGTAGCTGCCGAGTTGATCGGCGAGGAACATGCCCTTGTAGACGATGGTGCGGCAGGAGATCGACGCGGGATAATAGCCGGAGACGCGCCGTTCGCGCTGGCGGTAGATCGCGTTGGAGATCGCCTTGCGCAGAATATAGAGCCGGCGTTCGAAGTCGGACTCGGTCAGCTTCTTGCGGCCCTTGCCGATGAACACCTGCATGTGCACGGGCTCGGTCGGCTTCACCGATTCGCCGAGCGATGAATTGTCGGTCGGCACCTCGCGCCAGCCGAGCAAAGTGAGGCCCTCGCGGGCGATCACGTCGGCATAGATGTCGCGGATGATCTCGCGCCACTCGTTGTCGCGCGGCATGAACAGGTGGCCGACGCCGTAGTCGCCGGCCTTCGGCAGCGCGAAGCCGAGCTCGGCCGCCTTGCGCGCGAAAAACTTGTGCGGGATCTGCACCAGGATGCCGGCGCCGTCGCCCATGCGCGGGTCCGCGCCGACCGCGCCGCGGTGCTCGAGGTTGCAGAGGATGCGCAGGCCGTCCTCGATCAGGCCGTGCGACTTCTTGCCCTTGATGTCGGCGATGAAGCCGACGCCGCAGGAATCCTGGTTGAGCGCGGGGTCGAACAGGCCGTGCGCGTCAGGCGTGCCGGGATCGGCGCTGTCGCGGAAATCCGCCGCGGTCAGCATGGCCGTCCGTTCGTCCTGTGCCTTGCGCTTGCTCATCCTGCCTCGCCCTGCGCCCTTCATCGTGGCGCACCGTTCTTGTCCGCAGCGCCACTCTGGCGGCCGTGGCCCGATACCGAACCGTTCGCGTGAAGGGCAACCGCCGCGGACCTGACATGCCGCCGCCGGTCGCCTCCCGTTCCGGAGCGTTGCCCCGGTTCCGCGCCCAGCCGCCACCTGTGTCGGGTGACGCAAGTTCAGGTGATGCCGGCATGACGCGATGCACTATAGGACAGTACTACTGTCCTATAGAACCATGCCAAATTTTGCCCGGCTGCACAAGCGCGGTCCATGCCGAATTTGCTTTCGGTCGACAATTTGTTGCGCGGCTGTTGCTCGCCGCGCAACGGCCACCGCGGGCGCCGGCCCGGCAGCGACACGGCATTGCGTGGCGGCCTGCCGGCAGGCTGCGGCGGTTTACCGTTTAACCGTGCCCGCTAACCCTCGAAACGGGAAGTCCGGGCGGCGAGGGATGCCTTGGCTATGGTGGTCCAAAGACAGGGAGTTGCCACCATGAGCGATCACACCGTCGCCAACGGGATTCCGGAAGTTTCAGATGCGCCGTCGATGCGGTTGTCGGACCGCCTCGCGAGCCTCGCGCCGCCGGCCGTCGCCGCCGGCCTTGCGGGGCGCGGCGCGATGCCCGAACGCTCGCCGGCCGTGAAGGCCGCGCTCGCCGCCACCTATGGCAAGACGGCGAAGATCGCCAAGCGCGCCGAGCGCCATATGCGCCCCAGGCGTTACCGCACGCTGGTCTCCGCCTTCGTCGAAAGCTTTGTGTCGGCCTGTTCGTTCGTGCCTTACGCGCTGGTCGCGCTGGGCCTGCGGGCGCTGATGGCCTTCGTGTTCTTCACCGCCGGCCAGGCCAAGGTGTTCGGCCCGCAGATTCCGCTGAACCTCTACGACTACAACCTGTCGGTGACGCTGCCGGCGCAGCTGCGGCCCGAGGCCTTCAGCATGTTCATGTCGAGCTACGCCTCGATGCCGCTGCCGCCGGCCGCCGCCGCTTATGTCGTGACCTACGCGCAGTTCGTGCTGCCGATCCTCTTGGTGCTCGGCCTCGCGACGCGCTTCGCCGCGCTCGGCCTGCTGCTCATCACCGCGCTGCTGCAGCTCTACGTCCTGCCGAACGAGCTGTGGACCGCGCACATCTACTGGGGCGCGATCCTGATCGTGCTGATGACGCGCGGACCCGGCGAACTGTCGGTCGATCACATCGTGCGTTACGTCACGCGGCGCTAGCGCCGCCGCGGTTTCTGGGGAGGGGAGCAGCGTCGTGACGAAACTTCTGGCCTTCGCGGCATGCGTGGCGGCGCTGGTGGCGCTGCTCGTCTGGCCGGGCAATGCCGATCCGGCGCGCTATGCCCGTTCGCAGGACGGCGAGCGCGTGTCGGCCGAGGATGTCGAGACGACGTTGCGCCGCTCCGGCTTGACGCCGATCGGTCCGATCAGGCGCGGCCATGACATCTTCGTGACGCACGCCATCGATCCGCGCGGCACCCGATTGCGCATCGTCGCCGATGCGCTGTTCGGCGACATCGTGTCGGCGATCCCGGTGCAGACCGCGCCGGTCTATGCGGCGCAATATGCCGTACATGGCGGCGCCGGGCCCCGCATCATCCATATTCCGCAAGCCGGCGATGTGCGCACAAGCCTGCCGGATGACGACGATCGCGCGTCCATGACGGACGAGGATGACGAGACGCCGCCGGCCGTTGCGCCGCGCCGCCGCCATCGCGATGTTCCGCAGCTTCAGGATCGGGGGCGTGAACCCCGCCGCAAGCCCTATCAACAGTCGCGTCGCATCGAGACACCGTCCCGCGCCGCCGCGCGCTCCGTTCCGTCGCCTGTCTCGCCGGCCGAGGTGAAGGCGAAGCGGTCGGTGCTGGCGATCCCGCCCGAGCCGGTGACGCCGAAGGTGGACGTGCCGCCGCCGCCCGCGACGCCGCGCTGGCAGTCGGCCGAGAAATTCGACGCGCCGAAGGATGCCGCAGTACCGCCAGTTGCAGCGACGGCGGCGGAAGATGCACAGGCCTCGGCCGACATCTCGTCCGCCGTCGCGCCGATTGCGCCGGACAACGACACACCGCCGGAAGGCATCACCGCCGATCCGCCGGCGGCGCACTGATCGTTTCGGATTTCGAGATTCAAATGCAAAAGCGCCCCGGGGCATCCGGGGCGCTTCGCGTTTGGAGATTCAACTTGCCGACGTGAGCGGCGACCCGGCCTGCCGCCCGGGGGAAAGCGACAGGCCGGTCGTCATGTCACCGCGCGGAGGGGCAGCCATACGCGGCGACCAGTCACGCCGCCAAAGTCCGCAACCGAAGTTACGCGGCCAAAAGTTACGCGGCTTTGGCGTCGATCACGTTGGCTTTGCCGGCGCCGTTGCCGATCGGAATCTGGCGCGGCTTCTTCGCCTCGGGGATCTCGCGGACGAGGTCCACATGCAGGAGGCCGTTCTCGAGCGTCGCGCCCTTGACCTGGACGTGGTCGGCGAGCTGGAAGACGCGCTCGAAGGCGCGCGAAGCGATGCCCTGGTAGAGCGTCTCGCCTTCGGATTTCTCCTGCTTCTGGTGCTTCTCGCCCTTGATGGTCAGGGTGTTCTCTTTGGCCTCGATCGAGAGTTCATTCTCGCTGAAGCCGGCGACCGCGACCGAGACGCGGTAGTTGTTCTCGTCGGTACGCTCGATGTTGTAGGGCGGGTAGCCCGGCGCGGCATCGAGACCGACACGGTCGATGGTGTCGAACAGCCGGTCGAAACCGACGGTCGAGCGATAGAGCGGGGAAAGGTCGAAAGTGCGCATTGGCATATCCTCCAAGTGAGCGACATGAAGCGGGACAGAGGCCGTGTTCGCCATCAGGCCGAACCGGACGCATCCCGTGCGCAGCCACCATTGGCCTGCGCAAAATCCATATGGGAAGCGCATTCCGGCACTTCAAGGCGGTGGAAAAAGCCCTGAAAAACAGCCGGTTAGCGTCAATTGCGACGGCCGCGAATTGAGTGGCGCGGACGCCCTGCTATAACGCGACACGCGCCGCCCGCAGCTCAACTGGTCCGCCGTCGTCCGCATGGATCTCGTCTCGATTCCCGCCAATCCGGTGCCTGAGGATGTCGTCGTCGGCGCGATCAAAACGCCGGACGATGTCACGCTGCGTTATGCGCGCTGGGCGCCGCCGCCGGGCCGCAAGGGCACGGTCTGCGTGTTTCCGGGACGCGGCGAATTCATCGAGAAGTATTTCGAGACGGTGCGCGACCTGCGTTCACGCGGCTTCGCTGTCGCTGCGCTCGACTGGCGCGGTCAGGGCCTGTCCGACCGTGGGCTCGGCGACCGCCGCAAGGGTTACGTCCGCGACTTCTATCAATACGGCGTCGATCTCGACGCCTTCATGGAACAGATCGTGCTGCCGGATTGTCCGCCGCCGATCTATGCGCTGGCGCATTCGATGGCGGGCGCCATCATCCTGCGCGCCTGCTACGACGGCCGCCGCTGGTTCGACCGCGTGGTGTTGAGCGCGCCGCTGATCGGCCTGCCGAAGTCGGGGCTCGTGCGTTACGCCCGTCCGATCCTGATGATGATGCGGCTGATGGGTCGCGGCAACGCCTACATTCCGGGCGGCAGTCCCAATCCGCCGGGACGCGAGAATTTCATCGGCAACGTGCTGACCTCCGATCCGGTGCGCTTCGCGCGCACGGTCGCGGTGCTCGAGGCCGAGCCGCGTCTTGCGCTTGGCGGGCCGACGGTGAACTGGGTCAGCGCGCTGTTACGCGCGACCGCGAAATTCGAAGACCCCGCCTATGCCGGTTCGATCCGCCAGCCGATCCTGATGGTGGCGGCGGGACACGACCAGGTGGTTTCGACCTCCGCGATCGAGACCTTCGCGGACAATCTGCTTGCCGGCTCTCATCTGATTTTGCCAGGCAGCCGGCACGAAATCCTTCAGGAGCAGGATCAGTACCGCAGGCAGTTCTGGGCGGCGTTCGACGCCTTCGTGCCCGGCACGCCGCTTTACTGAGATCGTCCCGAAGAAAAAGCGATCAGCCGTCGTTGAGCATCGCCAGCGCCTGCGCATGCACGCGCTTGTCGCCGGCAGCGACGATGCGCCCGCCGTGGTGCGCGGGGCCGTTCTCCCATGTCGTCACGATGCCGCCCGCGCCGGTGATGATCGGGATCAGCGGCAGGATGTCGTAGGGCTTGAGTTCCGTTTCGATGATGAGATCACTGTGGCCGGCGGCCAGCATGCAATAGGCGTAACAGTCGCCGCCGTAGCGCGAGAGTTTCACCTGGCTCTCGACCTTGCCGAACCGCGCGCGGTCGCTGGCGTTCATCAGGAGCGGGCTGGTCGTGCCGAGCAGCGCCTCGCCAAGCGACGCGCAGGGGCGCACCCGCAGGTCGCGCGGTCCCGCCGGCCCCTGGTAGCGCGCCGCGCCGCCGTCGCCGGTGAAGCGTTCGCGCATGAACGGCTGGTGCATCATGCCGAACACCGGTTCGCCGAACCGCATCAGGCCGATCAGCGTGCCCCAGGTCGGCATGCCGTTGATGAAGGATTTGGTGCCGTCGATCGGGTCGAGCACCCAGACATACTCGGCGTCGTCGTGCTCGGCGCCGTATTCCTCCCCGATCACGCCGTGGCCGGGAAAGCTGTTCTTGATCAGCCGGCGCATCGTCGCCTCGGCGGCGCGGTCGGCCTCGGTGACGGGATCGAACCCGCCGGCCCGCTTGTTGTCGACCGACAGGCTGGTGCGGAAAAACGGCAGGATCGCCTCACCGGAGGCGGACGCGAGGTCTTCTACGAATGTCGCGAAATCGACCGCCGTCATGTTCACCTGCTGCCGGACTGGAGGTATCGGACCCTCGGCCGCGGGGCAACCGCTGCCGAGTTATGCGCCAACCGAGGAGAAAAGAGGCGGAACTGCGTCATCCCGCCGCGTGCGTACTGCAAAACATGCATTGAGCCATGCGCTGTAAGCATGTGATTTGCGCGATTCTCACTTGATTTTTGTGCGTCGCAATCTAGATTGTTGCAATGCGGTAGCGAGAGCTACCGTTGCCCTCCTTGGGCGTTTCCTCCCTAGACTTGGACCGCTTGCCACCCGCAAGCGGTCCTTTTTTTACGGCATGTTCCCGAAAAGTGGGTACCGGTTTTCGGACAAGAACATGCCGAAAACAAAAACGTGCTCCCGAAGCTGCGGCTTATTCCGCCGCTGCCCGGTAAGGCCGCAGTTCCTCGAGCGGGATGTCGCCCAGCCGGCTGGCGGCGGTCTCCAGGTCGGCGGCCAGCGCCGCAAAGCCGGTGGCGCGCTCGAAGCGCCGCTCGTCCATGTAAAGCGCCCGGTTAATCTCGACCTGCACGGCGTGAAGCCCGGCGACCGGATTGCCGTAATGCTCGGTGATGAAGCCGCCGGCATAGGGTTTGTTGCGGCTGACGCCGTAGCCGAGGCCGCGCAGCGCTTCCTCGAGGCAATCGATCACAACGCCGGTGCAACTCGTGCCGTAACGGTCGCCCAGCACGAATTCCGGCCGGGGCCGGTCGTCGCGCCCGCCCGCGGTCGACGGCATCGAATGGCAGTCCACCAGCACCGCCGCGCCGTAGTCGCGATGCAGCCGCGTGAACAGCCGCCGCAGCGCGCGGTGGTAGGGCTTGTAGAGCATGTCGATGCGCTTCAACGCATCGTCGACCGGGATGCGGCCGCCGTAGATTTCCTGCGCCTCGCCGACCACGCGGGCGAGGGTGCCGAGCCCGCCGGCGACCCGCATCGAGCGCGTGTTGGCGAAGGAGGGGAGCCGCCCGTCGAACATGCGCGGGTCAAGCTCGTAAGGCTCGCGGTTGACGTCGACGTAGCAGCGCGGGAAATGCGCCCGCATCAGCGGGTAGCCGCGGCCGACCACTCCGGCGAACAGCTCATCGACGAAGGTGTCCTCGGACCGGCGCAGGATGCCGAGATCGAGCCGGCACTGCGCCAGGAATTCCCGCGGATAGATCGCGCCCGAATGGGGCGAGTTGAACAGGATCGGCCCGGCACAGGTTTCCGGCTCGAGAACCTCGAATGGGGGGTCAAGCTCGTCCGGGGCGTCACGCATCGGCTGCAGGGGCCTTTTCACCAGGGCTCGGCTTCACCGGGACTCCGGACCGCGCTGGCCAGGCGGAAATCCGCGTGGAACGGGCCTTTCCGGCCCAGCTATACCATCTATTGTCCATATGGGTCGGCGAAAGCCAAGCTGCGACAGGGGTTTCACCCGATATTTACCCGCGGCCCGCTTTATGGGCGCTCTCAAGACGGCTGCAAGGCCGGGGACATGAAGTTGTTGGGGGACGTAGTGCCGGACATGCCGAAAATCCTGCTGGCCGAAGACGACACCGATATGCGGCGCTTTTTGGTCAAGGCGCTCCAGAATGCCGGTTTTGATGTGACCTCCTACGACAACGGCCTGTCGGCCTATCAGCGGCTCCGCGAGGAGCCCTACGAGATGCTGCTGACCGACATCGTGATGCCGGAAATGGACGGCATCGAACTGGCCCGCCGGGCGTCCGAACTCGACCCCGACATCAAGATCATGTTCATCACCGGCTTCGCCGCCGTGGCGCTCAACGCGGATTCGACCGCGCCGAAGCACGCCAAGGTGCTCTCGAAGCCCGTGCACCTGCGGGATCTCGTCAACGAGGTCCAGAAGATGCTCGCTGCGTGATCCCGAAAAGCGGGAGCCGGTTTTCGGATCGGATCACGCGCAAATAAAGGCTGATTTTGCTCGTTGTCCCGGGCGGCTTGCCTCGCCCGGTGCCAGTCGATAAGAACCGTCCCGGTTCGGGCGCGTAGCTCAGCGGAAGAGCACTACCTTGACATGGTAGGGGTCACAGGTTCGATCCCTGTCGCGCCCACCATCTGGCCTCGCTGCTAGATCCGATAATATCCCCGATACCATTCGACGAAGCGCGCAACGCCGTCCGCGATCGGCGTCTTCGGCTCGAAGCCGACATCGGCCTGCAGCGCCCCGATATCCGCGAAGGTGTCCTTCACGTCGCCGGGCTGCATCGGCAGCATGTTTTTCTTCGCCGTCTTGCCGGTCGCTTTCTCGATACAGGCGATGAAATCGAGCAGCGGCACCGGCGTGTGATTGCCGATGTTGTAGAGCCGGTACGGCGCCGCCGAGGTCGCGGGGTCCGGCGCGTCGCCGCGCCAATGCGGCTCGGGCGTTGCCACACGGTCGCAGCAGCGCACCACGCCTTCGACGATGTCGTCGATGTAAGTGAAGTCGCGGCTGTGATCGCCGTTGTTGAAGACGTCGATCGGCTCGCCGGCGAGAATTTTCCGCGTGAAGATGAATGGCGCCATGTCGGGTCGGCCCCACGGCCCGTAGACGGTGAAGAAGCGTAGGCCCGTTACCGGCAGCCGGTAGAGATGCGCGTAGCTGTGCGCCATCAGTTCGTTGGCCTTCTTGCTCGCGCCGTAGAGGCTCAGCGGATGGTCGACGTTCTGATGCACGCTGAAGGGCATCGCGGTGTTCGCGCCATAGACCGAGCTCGACGACGCATAGACGAGGTGCTCGACCTTATGCGCGCGGCAGCCTTCGAGAATGTTGAGAAAGCCGACGATATTGGAGTCGATATAGGCGCGCGGGTTCTCGAGGCTGTAGCGCACGCCGGGCTGCGCCGCGAGGTGGATGACGCGGGCCGGCTTGTGTTCGGCGAACAGCGCATCCACGAATGCGCGGTCGGCAAGATCGCCTTTCACGAACGTGAAATTGGCGGCTCCGCGCAACTGTGCGAGCCGATCTTCCTTCAGCGTTGGATCGTAATAGGCATTGATATTGTCGACGCCGGCCACGGTGTCGCCGCGCGCCAGCAGCCTTTGGGCGGTGTGGAAGCCGATGAAGCCGGCGGCTCCTGTCACCAGAATGGTCATGTCAGGCCTGATCGGACTCGGCGGCGACCGCGCGCAGATACTCGCCGTAGCCGCTCTTCTGCATCTCGCGCGCGATGCGCAGCAGGTCGTCCTTGCCGATCAGGCCCATCCGGTAGGCGATTTCCTCGAGGCAGGCGATTTTCACGCCCTGGCGCTGTTCCAGCGTCTGCACGAAGCTCGAGGCGGACAGGAGCGACTCGAAGGTGCCGGTGTCGAGCCAGGCAAAGCCGCGCCCCATGCGCTCGACGGCAAGCTTACCGGCGTCGAGATAGAGCCGGTTGAGATCGGTGATTTCGAGTTCGCCGCGCTTCGATGGCTTCAGCGACTTGGCGAGCCGCACCACGTCGCTGTCGTAGAAGTAGACGCCGGTCACCGCCCAGCTGGAGCGCGGCGCGTCCGGCTTTTCCTCGAGCGTCAGCGCCTTGCCGGTCTTGTCGAACGAGACGACGCCGTAGCGCTGCGGGTCGCTGACCTGATAGGCGAACACGCTCGCGCCGGTTTTGCGCGCGGCGGCCGCGCGCAGCATCTCGGGCAAACCGTGGCCGAAGAAGATGTTGTCGCCGAGCACCAGCGCGACATTGTCGCTGCCGATGAAATCCGCGCCGATGATGAAAGCCTGTGCGAGACCTTCCGGCCGCGGCTGTACGGCGTAGGAAATCTTGATGCCCCATTGCCTGCCGTCGCCGAGCAGGCGGCGGAACTGGTCGGCGTCTTCCGGCGTGGTGATGATCAGCACGTCGCGGATGCCGGCGAGCATCAGCGTCGACAGCGGATAATAGATCATCGGCTTGTCGTAGACCGGCAGCAGCTGTTTACTGGCCGCGCGGGTGATCGGATAGAGGCGGGTGCCGGAGCCGCCGGCGAGCACGATGCCCTTTTTCGTCGTCATCGCCGTCACCGATCTCCTGCTTCGGCCAGCCGGTCGAGGCAGGCCTCAAGCGATGTCTGCCAGTCCGGCAGGCGGATGCCAAGCTCGCGTTCGATCTTCGCGCAATCGAGCCGGGAATTGGCTGGGCGCGGCGCCGCCGTCTTGTACTCGGCGGTCGTGATCGCCTCGAGTTGCGGCACCGCCCGGCCGCGCCGTGCCCAGCCATCGAAGATCGCCTTGGCGAAGCCGTACCATGTCGTCTCGCCGCGCCCGGCGACGTGATAGAGCTTGCCGCCGCGTTTCGGGCCTTCCAGCACCGTCAGGATGGCGTCGGCAAGGTCGAGCGCCGAGGTCGGATTGCCGGTCTGATCGTCGACCACGCGCACAACCGGCCGCTCGGCCGCGAGCCGCAGCATGGTGCGCACGAAATTGGTGCCGCCTGCGCTATAGACCCACGCGGTGCGCAGGATATTGGCGGCGGGGTAGGCCGCGCGCACCGCGACCTCGCCGGCGAGCTTGGAGCGTCCGTAGGCACCGAGCGGGGCGGTGGCGTCGTCCTCGACGTAAGGCGAGGGCTTTCGTCCGTCGAACACGTAGTCGGTCGAGAGGTGAACGAACGGCACGCCAATGCGGGCGGCGGCGGTGGCCAGGAGCCACGCGCCGGTCTCGTTGACGGCGAAGGCTGAAGCTTCCTCGCTCTCCGCCTTGTCGACCGCCGTGAAGGCTGCGGCGTTGACGATGGCGCGCGGCCTGACGGCAGCGACCGCCGCGTCGACCGAGGCGGGATTGATCAGATCGAGGTCGGGCCGGCCGCGCAGCACGAGGTCGGCACCGCGCGCGGCGGCGCGCTCGGCGAGGCAACGCGCGACCTGCCCCTCTCGGCCGACCACCAGGATGGGGCCGCTCTTGTTCATTTCAGCCCGAGACGTTCGCCGCCATAGACGCGCTCGCGCAGCGGCTTCCACCATTCGGCATTGGCGAGATACCAGGCGATGGTGCGCTCGAGCCCGGTCTCGAAGTCGAGCGACGGCGACCAGCCGAGTTCGCGCCGCACCTTGCTCGCGTCCATCGCATAGCGCGCGTCGTGGCCGGGACGGTCGGTGACGAAGGTGATCAGCTTGCGCCGCGGCTGCGCGCCCGGCTGCAGGCGGTCGATGATGTCGCAGATCGTCTCGACCACCGTGAGGTTGGTGCGCTCACTGTCGCCGCCGAAGTTGTAGCTTTCCCCGAGACGGCCCTTTTGCAGCAGCGTGATCAGGCCGCGCGCGTGGTCCTCGACATAGAGCCAGTCGCGCACATTCGCGCCCTTGCCGTAGACCGGCAGCGGCAAACCATGTGTCGCGTTAAGGATCATCAGCGGGATCAGCTTCTCGGGAAACTGATACGGCCCGTAATTGTTCGAACAGTTGGCGATGATCGCCGGCAGGCCGTAGGTGCGATGCCAGGCACGCACGAGGTGGTCGCTGCCCGCCTTGGTGGCGGAATAGGGCGAACTCGGATCGTAGCGGGTGTCTTCGTGGAACTGGCCGTCGCTGCCGAGCGAGCCGTAAACCTCGTCGGTCGAGACATGCACGAAGCGGAACGCATCGCGCTCCGGCTGCCCGAGGCCGGCGGCATAACTGCGCGCCGCTTCGAGCATCTGATAGGTGCCGATCAGATTGGTCTCGACGAAAGCCGCCGGACCGTCTATCGAGCGGTCGACATGGCTTTCGGCGGCGGCATGCAGCACGGCGGTCGGCTTGTATTTGGCGAAGATCGCGTCGAGCGCCTTGCTGTCGCAGATGTCGGCCTTCTCCAGCACGTAATTGGAATTGCCGGAAACCGAGTCGAGCGAGCGCAGGTTGGCCGCATAGGTCAGCTTGTCCACGTTGACGACGAAGGCGCCGCCGGCGACGAGCTGGCGGCAGATCGCGGAGCCGATGAAGCCCGCGCCGCCGGTGACGAGAATGCGCATCCCGGCCGTCATGCGAACGTATCCTGCAGCGCCGCGAGCGTCGGCAGCGTCTTGTCCCGATCTGCGATGGAAGCCGCCGCGACATCGACCGGCCAGGCGATGCCGAGCGCCGGGTCGCTCCACAAGACGCCGCGCTCATGTGTCGGAGCGTAGCTGCTGTCGACCTTGTAGAGCACCTCGGTATCGGGCTCGAGCGTGCAATAGCCGTGCGCGAAGCCGACCGGCACGAACAATTGCTGGCCCGCCTCGCTGTCGAGTGTCACCGCGACGTGCCGGCCGAAGCTCGGCGAACCGCGGCGGATGTCGAGGGCGACGTCGAAGATGCGCCCGCGCAGCACGCGCACGAGCTTGGCCTGCGCATGCGGCGGGGTCTGGAAATGCAGGCCGCGCACCGTGCCGGCGGTGCGCGAGGCGGCCTGGTTGTCTTGCACGAAGTCGGTCGCAAGGCCGGCCGCGACGAAATCCGCGCGCGCATAGGTCTCCGCGAAGTGGCCGCGCGCGTCGGAAAACCGCGGCGCTGAGATCAGCTTCACGTCGGGAATGGCAAGCGCAGTAACGGCAAGCTTCATCGGTGGCCCGGACCCGGTCCTTCGTCGGTGCAGGGATTTATAGCGTTTCCGGCGCTGCCGCGACGGCAATTTTGCCGCAAACCGGCGCCGTCAGTCCTTGTCGCCGGCGATATGGTTACCCGGCGCAGGGTCCCAGGCAGCGAGATCGCCGAGCGGATAGTCGTTCAGCGCGTAGGCGATCCGCCGCATCCGGCCGAGCGCGGTCGAGCGCGGCAGGCCGGGGCCGCCCGCCGCCGCGCCGGCTTCGAGGAAGCGGCGCTTGAATTCCTTTTGCGTGATGCCCCACTTCATCACGAAGGTGCGGCCGCCGTGGTTGCGGCGGACGCGCTTGGTGCTGCGGCAGGCGAAATGATAGAGGCGGCTCGCCCCGACGATCTGGAAGTGCCGGCCGCCGGCCACCCAGAATTTCATCAGCAGGTCGTCGTCGCTGCTCATGCCGGGTCCGAATTCGAGGCTGTAGCCGCCGACCATGTGCCAGGCGTCGCGCCGCACCAGCGTCGGCTGCGCCCCCTTGCCGAACAGGTCCGGGCGGGCCGGGGTGTTGCACTGAGCGAGCAGGGCGGCGCGGTCGAAGTCGTCCGGCGTGCGGCCGTGATTGCGGACGACGACCAGCGGGTTGCCGGTGTCTTCCGGCTCGATCAGCGTTGAGAAGAACATGGCGAACGGGTCGCGGTGCGCGCGCGTCGCCTCGATCAGCGCGGTGTCCCAGCCGGGGCAGCACACCATGTCGTCGTTCATGTAAAGCAGCCAGTCGCGGCTCGCCTGCGCGGCGGCGAGGTTCACCGCGATGCAGACGCCGACATTGTCGCGCGCGTGGGTGTGCTTGAGGCCCTCCGCGCGAACCCAGTCGAGCGTGCCGTCGCTGTTGTCGTTGACGTGGACGATGATCTCGTGGTCGTGCGCCGAATGCTCCCTGATGCTGGCGACGCACAGCTTCAGGTAGTCGAGATTGTTCCAGGTCGGGATGACGATGCTGAACATGGGGGAGCGTCCGGCGCGGCCTGCGGTCCTGTCTGGCGGAACTCGGTTGATAAGGCAAGCCGGGCGCGGCCTGCCGCTATTTCCAGAACCGCTTGCTTGCCAGCGCCGCGCCGTCGGCCATCGCCTTGAGCTTGGCGAACACCACGTCGGGATCGACCGCCGCCTGGCCGACCCAGGTGCCGTAGCCGCAGTCCGAGCCGGCGATGACGTTCTCGCGTCCGACGAGGTTCGCATAGCGCGCGATGCGCTGCGCGATCACCTCCGGGTGCTCGATGAAGTTCGACTTCGACTCGATCACGCCGGGGATCAGCACCTTGCCGTCCGGCAGCTTCACCGTCTCGAACACCTGCCACTCATGGGCGTGGCGCGGGTTCGCGGCTTCCAGCGAGATCGCGGAGGGCCGTGCCTTGAACGCGATGTCGACGATGTCGGCGAGCGGCACGTCGAAATGGTGTGGACCTTCATAATTGCCCCAGCACAGATGAATACGAAGCTGCTCCGGCGGAATGCCGTCGAGCGCGTGGTTGAGCACCTCGACATGCAGCGCGATGCGCTTGCGGAAATCTTTCAGGTCGAGGTCGGCGTATTGAATGTGCCGTCCCATCGCGAGGTCCGGGCAATCGATCTGCAGCACGAAGCCGGCGTCGGTCACCGCCTTGTATTCCGCGCGCATCGCGTCGGCGATGGCGCCGAGATATTTTTCCTGGCTTGGATAGTGATCGTTGCGAAAGAACAGGGCGACCACGCCGGGCGAGGCCGCGCTCATGAAGCCGCCGCTGTGCTTCACGCCGGCGAGCGCGTCCTTCAGGTTTTTCGCGTCGGTCACCGCGGCTTGCGCGTCGCGCACGGTAATCGGCGCGTTGCAGGCCGGCGTCTTGCGCCGCGAGCGGCCGGGATCGCCGAACACTTTGTCCTGCAGTTTCGGGAAGGCGGCGAGATCCTGATAGACGAAGGTGTTGCCGGTGCCGCCGAAGCCGGCGAGGCGGTCCTTCACATAGGTCGCGTAGCTCGGCTTCGACATCTCGCCGTCGTTGATGAGATCGACGCCGGCCTCGGCCTGCCGCCGCACCACGCCGGCCACCGCGTCGCGGATCTGCGCGGCGAGTGCTGCCGGATCGACCGGCACGCCGCTTTCCTTGGCGTACATCGTGCGGATCAGGCCCTCGGGCCGCGGCAGGCTGCCGGTATGGGTGGTCAGAAATCGGTCGGTACTGTGCGGCACGGCGGTCCCCCGGTTATCGGTGGCGAAGATTAAGGCCGCAGCGGCCCGCTAACCACGGTTGGGCACGAATTTCGGGCCGGCGGACCCCTTACATTGACAGAGGCCGCCCCGGTCCTTAGAAACCCCGGCAATCCCGAATTCGCGAGCGAACCGATGAAAGTCCGTAACTCTTTGAAATCCCTGCGTGGTCGCCATCGCGACAACCGCCTCGTGCGCCGCAAGGGCCGAGTCTACGTCATCAACAAGACCCAGCGCCGTTTCAAGGCCCGTCAGGGCTAAAAACGGCCGAAAAAGGGCGTGTTTTCACGCCCATTTGACGCCAGCGCCGTCTTTTCCGTCCGGGCCGGAGCCGTTAGACTCCGGCTCATGCTTTTCCGATTCCCGCTCTCCAGCCGGGCTGGGGCCGTTGCCGTGGCGCTCGCCGCGGCCTTGTGGGCTGCGCCGGTTCTGGCCGAGACGGGAGGCTTCGTCGAGCCGCCCGCCAAGCTCCCCAAGGCGCAGAAGGGCGACCCCACCAAGAACCTCGATTTCCTGTTCGAGGCGCTCAAGATCGCGCCGGACGACACCACCGCCAAGGCGATCGAGCAGCGTATCTGGGCGCTGTGGTTCGTTTCGCGCAGCGACACCGCCGACCTGCTGATGGCGCGGGCGCGGCAGGCCTACGAAGGCAAGGACATCGATCTCGCGCTGAAGCTCTTGGACGCCATCGTCGTCATCAAGCCGGACTATGTCGAAGCCTGGAACCGGCGCGCGACGATCTATTTTCTGCAGAAGGACTACGGCAAGTCGCTGGCCGATATCAGCCAGGTGCTGCGGCTGGAGCCGCGCCATTTCGGCGCGCTGTCGGGCCTCGGCATGATCCTGGAAGAGTTCGGCGACGACAAGCACGCACTCGAAGCCTATCGCCGCGCGGTCGAGGTCTATCCGCGGATGGAACGCATCCCCGACCAGATCAAGAAGCTGCAGGAAAAGGTCGAGGGTCGCGATATCTGATCGCGCGCTTGCGCGTCACGCCGCTCGACTCACGCCGCTCGGCTCACGCTTTCGCCGGATAGAACCGCTGCGCGTTGGTCCATTCCGCGATCCCGTTCGCCTTCACCCAGTCCGCCATCTCGTCGTGCCGGACGATCCAGACGTCGGCAAAGCCCTTGATGTATTTCAGGATGGCGTCGAACTGCGCCGCCATCAGCGGACGGCCGCCGAAATGCGCGTGCAGCGTAATGTTGAGGAACGAGGTCGGCTCGTTGGCATAGAGATAGTCGAACGTGTCCTTGTGTACCTCGAACCAGTCGCGCGGATTGGCGCGCAGCACGCGATGGTCGGCGAAGTCGGTGTGCGGCAGCGCGACCAGCGGGCCGCTCTTGGTCTCGACGCAGAACGGCAGGTCGATGTTGTTGTAGTCGCCGTACCAGAGAAAACCTGCTTCCGCGATCAGCTCCTCGGTATGCGCGGTCGGCGCCAGCACCGGGCTGAGCCAGCCCTTCGGCGCCGTGCCGGTCACCGTCTTGAAGGTATCGATGCACTTCTTGATGATGGCGCGCTCTTCGTCGGGCGACAGATAGGCCATCAGCGCATCCTGCGTGTAGGAATGCGCCGCGATTTCGTGACCCGATTTCAACGCCTGCTTCGCTGCGGCCGGTGACAGTTCGAGCGACTGCGCGTTGGCGACGAAGGTTGCCGGAACCTTGTTGGCGTCGAGAATCTTCAGCAGGCGCCACACGCCGCTGCGCGTGCCGTAATGGCCCCAGGTCATCGCCGCGCGGTCGTGCGTGCCGGGCTTCAGCGATGTGGTCTGCACCGAAAAGGGCGGCCCCTTGTCGCCGGACCAGTTCTCCCAGAGGCAGGTGACGACGACGGCGATGCGCGCGCCATTCGGCCATGCGAAACCGGACGAGGAAGCGGGTTTTGTTGCCACGTGAAAATCTCCTCCCACCGGCCCAACATTGAGCGCGAACAGCGCGCATGATATCGGTGGAGCCAATCACCAAAGTCAAACAAAAACATCGCACGGCGCTGCGCAGGATTGCGGACCGGCAGGAGAGGAACAAGATGGATCGCAGACAATTCGTCGGACTTGGCGGCGCCTTCGCCGCGTCGCAGGTGTTGCCGGGCGCAAGCGCCTTCGCGCAGTCGAATTATCCGCAGAGCAACGTTCATCTCGTCGTGCCTTACGCCGCCGGCGGCGTGGTCGACGCGGTCGGGCGTCACTGGGGCAATGCTGTCAAGGATTCGATCGGCACCGTCGTCGTCGAGAATGTCGGCGGCGGCGGCGGCATCATCGGCGCGGCCGCGGTCGCGCGCAGCACGCCGGACGGCTACAAGCTGCTGTTCGGCGACACCAGCAATCTGGTGATCGCGCCCTACATCAAGAAAAATCTGGCCTACGATCCCGTCAAGGATTTCACGCCGGTGTCGATGGTTGCGACCTCGTCGACGGCGATCGTCGTTCATTCCAGCGTGCCGGTGAAAACCTTCGAGGAGTTCATCGCTTACGCCAAGGCGAACCAGAAGACGCTGTCCTATGGCTCGGCCGGCGTGGGCACCGTCACCCATCTCGCCGGCGAATTGTTCAAGCAGCTCATCGGTGCGCCCGCCATCACCCATGTGCCGTATCGCGGCGCGGGGCCCGGGCTCAACGATCTGGTCGCGGGCACGCTGCCGATGATGACGCCGAACGTGACCGGGCCGGTGCTCGGTTTCCACCGCGCCGGCAAGATCCGCATTCTCGCCGTGTGCGCGCCGCGCCCGCTCAGGGCGGCGCCGGAAATTCCGGCGGCCAGCGCAACGCTGCCGGGGCTGGTGGTGCAGCTCACCGCGGGCGTCGTGGCGCCGGCCGGCACGCCGGAGCCCATCGTCGCCAAGCTCGCGGCCGCGACGGGCCAAGCGCTCAAGGACGAGAAGTTCGCCAAGGCTTTGGAGGCCGCGGGCCTCGAGGCGCAGACCGATGCAACGCCGGCCTTTGCCCGCAGCTATCTCGAGGCCGAACGCAAGCGGCTGGCGCCGATCATCAAGGCCGCGGGTCTCGAGCCGACCTGACGGAGCGTTTTCAAGCGAAGTGGGTACCGGTTCGCGTTAAGAAAACGCGACAAACAAAAACTAGAACCCCGGCTTTGATTTTATCAAAGCCGGAAGGTTCTAGACGTCGCCCTCGCTGTCGTCGCCGACAAAGGCGATGCGCAGCATGTTAGTCGCGCCCGGCGTGCCGAGCGGCACGCCGGCGGCGATGATGACGCGGTCGCCGGCCTTGGCGAAGCCTTCGCGGAACGCGATGCGGCAGGCGCGCAGCACCATGTCGTCGAGGTCGTGCGCGTCTTCCGTCACGACGCAATGCACGCCCCACACCAGCGACAGCCGCCGCCCCGTCTCGATCTTCGGCGACAGCGCGATGACGGGGGAGGCGGGCCGCTCGCGCGCTACCCGCATGCCGGTCGAACCCGATCCGGTCCAGCACACGATGGCCGACAGCGACAGCGTTTCCGCGATCTGGCGCACCGCGTCGGCGATGGCGTCGGCGCCGGTCGCCTCCGGCTCGGTGCGCTGCGCGGTGAGGATCGAGCGATAGTTCGGGTCGCTTTCGGTTTCTTCCGCGATGCGGTTCATGGTGGCGACCGCCTCGACCGGGTATTGCCCGGCGGCGGATTCCGCCGACAGCATCACCGCGTCGGCGCCCTCATAGATCGCGGTGGCGACGTCCGACACCTCGGCGCGCGTCGGCACCGGCGATGTGATCATCGATTCCAGCATCTGCGTCGCGACGACGACCGGCTTGCCGGCCTTGCGGGCCATGCGCGTCATCATCTTCTGCACGCCCGGCACTTTCTCGAGCGGCATCTCGACGCCGAGATCGCCGCGCGCCACCATCAGCGCGTCGGTGATTTCGAGGATTTCCGCGAGGCGGGTGACAGCCTGCGGCTTCTCGATTTTGGCCATCACCGCAGCGCGGCCGCGGATGATCTTCTTGGCCTCCGCGATGTCGTCCGGCCGCTGGATGAAGGAGAGCGCGATCCAGTCGACGCCGGTGTCGAGCGCGGCACCGAGATCGGAACGATCCTTGTCGGCGAGCGCCGAGAAGCCGACGGTGGTGTCGGGCAGGCTGACGCCCTTGCGGTCCGACAGCTTGCCGCCGACCTCGACGCGGGTGACGATCTTGCTGTCGTCGGCCGCGGTGACGGTCAGCCGCACCTTGCCGTCGTCTAGCAATAATGTGTGGCCGGGCTTCGCCGCGTGAAGGATTTCCGGGTGCGGCAGGTGAACGCGGCTCGCGTCGCCCGGCGCGGTGTCGGCGTCGAGCGTGAAGCTCGCGCCTTTCGCCACCATCGCGGAGCCGCCGCCGAAGGTGCCGAGCCGCAGCTTCGGCCCCTGCAGATCGACGAGGATGCCGACCGGCCGGCCCTGCTCGCGCTCGACGGCGCGGATGAAGCCGACCAGCTCGCGCATGCGCTCATGCGAAGTGTGGCTCATGTTGATGCGGAAGACGTCGGCGCCGGCCGCGAACAGCCGGCCGATCATCTCGGCGTTGCCGGAGGCGGGCCCGAGTGTCGCCACGATCTTCGCGCGCCGCAAACGTCTCATTTCGATTGATTTCTGTTCTGGCCGTTCGGCGGATTAGGGGGCGGGGTGCCGGGTCCACGCGAGAGCGGCGGCGTATCCGGCGAGGATTCTGCGGATTCGGTCAATTGCACGGTCCAGGATCGCTGTTCGCGGGTGTCGACTTCAAAAAATCCCGTGCGATCATAACCGCGCGCGAGGCAATTCTCGATACCCCGGATGGTGAATTCCTTGTCGCGCGAGCACATGAAGGCCTTGCCGGACCACTCGCCGCCGCGGTCGTAGTCGACCGAGTAGATGTAATAGTAGCGCGCGACCAGCGGGCCGCGCAGCAGCGTCTCGCAGGAGCGGGGCGGGATGTTCCACCAGCCTTCGGTGATCCAGCCCTCGGAGTCCTTGTGGCCGAGCGCGACGCCGACGCGGCTCGCAGTGTTGTTGCACATGCGGAAGTCGGCCGCCGCCGGCTGCGCGCCGGCGCACAGCATGACGGCTGAGAGCGCCGCAAGCGCGACGCCATGCGCCGCCGCGCGAAGATGCGGCAAGCGGGCAGGGGCTGTGCGGCTGGCGGTCACGGGCGGCAGGGTACGAATCGGGAGGACGAGGTCAAATCAAGCGTTAGGCCGGATCGACGACAATGGCGCGAAAGTCATTGACGTTGGTAAAGGTCGGGCCCGGCGTCAGCAAGTCGCCCAACTTGCCGAAAAACCCGGTGGAATCGTTGTCGGCCAGAAAGGCGGCAGGATCGAGGCCGGCCTTGCGGGCGCGGGAGGCCGTCGTACCGTCGACATAGGCGCCGGCGGGGTCGGAGGCGTCGCCGCCGCCGCCGTCGGTGCCGTCGGTGTCGCCGGCGATCGCCGCGAGCGGCGTGCCGTCGAGCGCGAGCGCGAGCGCGAGCGCATATTCCTGGTTCGGCCCGCCGCGGCCCTTGCCCCTGATCGTCACGGTGAGTTCGCCGCCGGACATGATGACCGCGCGCTTGCGCTGCGCCAGCAGATCGCGCGCGAGCCGTGCATGCTCGTTTGCCACCTCGCGCGCTTCGCCTTCGATGCGGTCGCCGAGCATGATGCACTCGTAACCCGCAGCGCGTGCTTCGCGCTCGGCGGCGGCGAGCGCGTCGGCCGGCCGCGCGATGAGCGTGAAGGAGGTGTTCTGGAAAATCGGATCGCCGGGCTTCGGCGTCTCGTTGGCCGGATCGTTCAGCGCGCGCGTGACGCTCTCCGGTAAGTCGAGTTTGTAGCGCGCGACGATGGCGCGTGCTTCGGCGAGCATGGTCGGGTCCGGAACGGTCGGACCGGAGCCGATCGCGGAGGGTTCATCGCGCGGCACGTCGGAGATCGCGAGCGTGACGACGCGCGCCGGCTGCGCGTGACGGGCGAGCCGGCCGCCCTTGATGCGCGACAGGTGTTTCCGCACGGTGTTGATCTCGCCGATATTGGCGCCGGAGCGCAGCAGCGCGCGCGTCACCGCCTGCTTGTCGGCAAAGGTCAGCCCGTCGGCCGGCGCGATCCAGTTGGCGGAAGCGCCGCCCGACATCAGGACGAGAACGAGATCGTCGGCGGTTGCGCTGTCGGCCAGCGCCAGCGCGGTGTTGGTGGCCTCGAGCCCCGCGGCGTCGGGAACCGGGTGGCCGGCCTCGACCATTTTAATGACCTGCGTCGGCCGGCCATAGCCGTGACGGGCGACCGCGATGCCGATCAGATTGTTTGATCTCAAACGATTTTGTTGGACATAAAACCTTTCGGTTTCCTCAATCATCGAGCCGGCGGCCTTTCCCGCAGCCAGTACAATCAATTTTCCTGATGGCGGCGGCGGCAAATGTGATTGCAGGCATGTCGATGGGTGCGCCGCGGCGGTTGCGGTGCGGAAAAGTCGTTCGAGAAACGTGCGGGTGTGTGTCTGCGATTCCATGTCGCGATCTTAACTGCCCAACGTTCAAAAAACTTGCTTATATTGCAGCGCTGCCGGCCGGGGGCCGGCGGGAAATTGAATGTGTTTCGTGCCGGGGGCGACACAAACATTCTGCTTCTGACGTGCGGTTCGGACGGCGTGGGTTGCAATGCCCACTCGACGGCGGCGCATGTCGGAAGCACCGGCATCGTTCGATGGCATCCGGCTGCTCGCCGGCAAAAAAACAGGGAGGAGAATGTCGATGCGGATCACCGTTTCCGCGCTACTTCGCACGCTCGCTATCGCGGCCGCCGCGGCTACGCTCGCCGGCGCCGCGCAGGCGCAGGACACCATCAAGATCGGCTGGGCGATTTCCAAGACCGGACCGTTCGCGCCGGGCGCAGGGATCACGACGCTGCCGAACTATCAGGTGTGGGTGAAGGACGTGAACGACGCCGGCGGCATCAATGTCGGCGGCAAGAAGATGAAGATCGAGGTCATCGAATACGATGACCGCTCGAACTCCGAAGAGATGATCAAGGCGGTCGAGCGTCTGGCGACGCAGGACAAGGTGGATTTCATCCTGCCGCCGTGGTCGACCGGCATGAACCTCGCCGCCGCGCCGATCTTCCACAAGCTCGGCTATCCGCAACTCGCCGTCACCGCCAACACCAACAAGGCGGAAGAGTTGCACAAGCGCTGGCCCGGCCTGACGTTCTGGCTCGGCCTGCCGTCGGAGATCGTCGACGGCATCGTCGCGACCTTCGAGAAGATCAAGAAGGACGGCAAGATCGGCAACAAGATCGCGATGATCAGCGTCGCCGACCAGTTCGGCATCGAGATGTCGGGCGCCGCGCGTGCGGGCCTGAAGAAGGCCGGCTTCGACATCGTCTACGACAAGTCCTATCCGTTCGGCTCGCAGGACATGCAGCCGGTCCTGAAGGACGCGCAGGCGGCCAATCCGGACGTGCTGCTCGCCTTCAGCTATCCGCCGGACACCTTCGCGATCACCGATGCGTCGAAGGTTCTCGCCTTCAACCCGAAAGTGTTCTTCGTCGGCGTCGGCACCGCGTTCCCGATCTACAAGGGCAAGTACGGCGCGGGTGCGGAAGGCGTGATGGGCATCGGCGGTTCGGATGCCTCGCTCGAAGGCGTCAAATGGTACATCAAGCACCACAAGGAGGTGATGGGGAAGGAGCCCGACCGCTGGGCGAGCCCGATCAC
This sequence comes from Pseudolabrys sp., assembly GCF_050250095.1. Lineage (NCBI taxonomy): Bacteria > Pseudomonadati > Pseudomonadota > Alphaproteobacteria > Hyphomicrobiales > Xanthobacteraceae > Pseudolabrys > Pseudolabrys sp. The sequence goes on from NZ_JBFWPH010000001.1 coordinate 161,975, forward strand.
CTACGCCAGCCTTCAGGTGCTCCAGCAGGCGATCGAGCGCGTCGGCAAGCTCGACCGCGCCGCGGTGACCAAGGAGATCAACACCGGCTCCTTCGACACCATCATCGGCAAGATCAAGCTGGAAAACGGCCTCAGCAAGAACATCTGGGCCGTCGGCCAGTGGCAGGGCGCCGACTTCTTCGGCGTCGCGCCGCTCGACAAGGCGGGCGCCAAGCCCGTCATGGTGCCGAAGCCGGCCTGGAAGTAACGTAAGATCGTCCTGCGCCGTCCGTCCGTCCGGGACCGGGCGGGCGGCGCGCGATTTTACGGGCTCCGGCATCATGATGTTCGCCCAATGACGCTCGCTCTCGACATTCTTCTTTCCGGGCTGGTGCTCGGCGGCATGTACGCGCTGATCGCGCTGGGGCTGACGCTCCAGTACGGCATCGCGCGCATCATGAATTTGTCCTATGGCGAGTGCCTGATCGCGTCGGCGTTCGGCGCGCTGTTTCTCTATGCCGGCCTGTCCGTCAGTCCCTTGCTCGGCCTGATCCTCGTCGTTCCGGCGGGCTTCGCCGTCAACTGGCTGTTATTCCGCGTCGTGCTGATGCCGCTGGTGCGCCGCGCCCGCAACGCCGCGATGCTCGAGGTCGACAGCATCCTCGCCACGTTCGGCCTGCTGTTCGTCATCCAGGGCGTGATGCTGATCGCCTTCGGCGGCCAGTTGCAGAGCTATTCGTATCTGTCGGTGCCGGTCCACATCCTCGGCACCACGCTGGCGCTGAACCGCATCATCGCGCTGGTCGTCGCGCTCGTCATCGGCCTCGGTCTTTATCTCCTGCTCACCCGCACGCGCTACGGCACCGCGCTGCGCGCCATCGCGGTCAATCCGGCGGCGGCGCAGCTGGTCGGCATCGACATGCACGCGGCCTCCGCATTGGCCTTCGCGGCCGGCGGCGCCATCGTCGCCGCGGGCGGCGTGCTGGTCAGCATGTTTCTGACGTTTAGCGCGGTGATGGGCGTCGTCTTCACCATGAAGGCGCTGATCGTCGTCATCATGGGCGGCGTCGGCAACATGCTCGGCGCGCTGGTCGCCGGCCTCGTGCTCGGCGTCGCGGAAACAGCGGTGGCGCGGCTGGTCGATCCCGGCCTGACGCTCGCCGTTACCTACGCGATCTTCCTCTCGGTGCTGCTGTGGCGGCCGACCGGCCTGTTCGGCAGGCCTGCGCGATGAACCGCATCGCCGCGATTATTGCCGGCCTTGTCGTCGTCGCCGCACTCGCCGCGGTGCCGTTGTTTGCCGGCGGTTACCATCTCGCGCTCGGTATCAGCCTTCTGTATTTCGCCGTGCTGGCGACCAGCTGGGCGCTGTTCTCCGGGCCGACGCATTACATCTCGCTCGCCAGCGCCGCCTTTTTCGGCATTGGCGCCTACACGACTGCTGTGCTGGCGGAACTGATGCCGTGGCCGCTGGTGCTTGTGTGCGCCGCGCTGGTCGGCCTCGTCGTCGCGCTGGTGGTCGGTCTGTCGACGTTGCGGCTGTCCGGCATCTATTTCGTCATCTTCAGTTTCGGCCTCGCCGAGATGATCCGTCAGCTCGTGACGTGGAGCGAGGTGAACATCGCCGGTTCGGTCGGCCGCTACGTCTTCATGGACGTCACCGCGGCGGACATCTACTGGCGGCTGCTGGCGCTCGCGGTCGCGGTGTTCGCGGCCGGCTGGGCGATCGGCCGCTCGCGGCTCGGCCTCGCGGTGCGCGTCATCGGGCAGGACGAGACGGTGGCGCGTCACTGCGGCATCGACGCCACGCGCGCCAAGCTCGCGTTGTTTGCGGTCAGCGCGGTCTTCATGACGCTGACCGGTGCGATCATGGCGCCGCGCTGGACCTATATCGACCCCAACATCGCGTTCAATCCGGTCATCTCTTTTGAAGTCGTCATCATGGCGCTGCTCGGCGGCGCGGGGCGGCTGTTCGGCCCGCTGCTCGGCGTGGTGCCGCTGGTGCTGCTGTTCGAGTTCTTGACGATCTACTTCCCGAGCTATTTCAGCATCCTGCTCGGCGCGGTGTTCATCCTGATCGTCTATGCGCTGCCTGAGGGTGTCACCGGCCTGCTGGAGCGCCACGTCGCAGCGCTGAAGGCCCGCACGCTGGTGCCGCGTCTGTCGGGCGCGGCGGAGGCCGTTACCCGCTTCATCTGGCCGCGCCCGCTTGCGCGCGCCGGCGCGGAACGCGAGACGCTTCTCGAGGTCGAGAACGTGCGCCGCCGCTTCGGCGGCCTCACCGCGGTCGACGGCCTGAGCTTCACCCTGAAGCGCGGCGAGATCCTCGGCCTGATCGGCCCCAACGGCTCCGGCAAGACCACGGCGCTCAATCTCGTCTCCGGGGCGCTCGCGCCCGACGAGGGCGCCATCCGCCTCAAGGGCGCGACCATCTCGAATGCGGCCCCGCACCGCATCGCGCAGCTTGGCGTCGCGCGCACCTTCCAGTTGGTGCGCGTGCTCGGCGCGTCGAGCTGCCTCGACAACGTGCTCACCGGCCTCGTCTTCCACGATCCGCCGCGCTGGGGCGAGACGGCTGCGACGCAGGCACGCGCGCTGCTGGAGCGGGTGGGGCTTGGGGCTGCCGCCGCGCTGCCGGCGGGGCAACTCACTTACATCGACCAGAAGCGGCTGGAACTCGCCCGCGCGCTGGCGCTCGCGCCGGACGTGCTGCTGCTCGACGAGTGGCTCGCCGGCCTGAACCCGTCCGAGCTGCACGAGGGCATCGCGCTGGTGAAGTCGCTGCGCGACCAGGGCCTCACCATCGTCATCGTCGAGCATGTGATGGATGCGATCCGTTCGCTGTGCGACCGCTGCGTGGTGATGAACACCGGCCGCAAGATCGCGGAGGGTACGCCCGCCGCGGTGCTGGCGGACCGCGAGGTGATCCGCGCCTATCTCGGAGACGACGATGCTTGAGGTCAAAAACCTCTCCGCCTCCTACGGCCAGCATCGCGCGCTGGAAAGCGTCGCGCTCGACGTGCGCGCGGGCGAGATCGTCGTCATCCTCGGCGCCAACGGAGCGGGCAAGACCACGCTCCTGAAGGCAATCGGCGGCGGCGTCCGCCCCGCGCCCGGCGCGCGCATCGTCATGAACGGCCGCGATCTCGCGATGGTGAAGCCGCACGATATTGTCGAGGCCGGCATCGCGCTGGTGCCGGAAGGCCGCGGCATTTTCGGCGAATTGACCGTGCGCGAGAACCTGATGCTCGGCGCGTTCCCGAAGCGCGCCCGCGCCGGCGAGGCCGCCAATCTCGCCTCGGTGCTGGCGCTGTTTCCGCGGCTGTCGGAGCGGCTCGCGCAAACGGTGCGCACCATGTCGGGCGGCGAGCAGCAGATGGTGGCGATCGGCCGCGCGCTGATGTCGGCGCCCGACATTCTCCTGCTCGACGAGCCGTCGCTGGGGCTGTCGCCCATCATGTACAAGGAAGTGTTCCAGATCCTGACGCGGGTCCGCGCCGCCGGAACCGGCATCCTGCTGGTCGAACAGAACGCCAAGCAGAGCCTGAAAATCGCCGACCGCGGCTATCTGATCGAGCAGGGACGCATTGTCGGCGCAGGCACGGCCGCCGAACTCGCCGCCGATCCGGCGGTGCAGCGGGCCTATCTGGGTGCTGGCGAAGCGCGCCCCGGCTGATTAGATTCCGTCTCAACGGAGACGATCCATGACCGACACGCTGGACGACAAGACCCGTACCGAGCTGGAAGCAGCCGTATACCGCCGCTTGGTCGAGCACCTGCGAACGCGCACCGACGTGCAGAACATCGACCTGATGAATCTCGCCGGTTTCTGCCGCAATTGCCTGTCGAACTGGATGAAGGACGCCGCCGACGCCAAAGGCCTGCCCATGACCAAGGACGAAAGCCGCGAGATCGTCTATGGCGAGCCCTACGACCAGTGGCGCGCCAAGCACCAGAAAGAGGCGACGCCGGAGCAGAAGGCCGCCTTCCAGAAATCAAGCACCGGCCACTGAGAATTTGCCGGCTGTGAATGACGGGAATGACGCGGGCGCGGCCTTGACCGGAAGGCCCCTGCGCAGGGAAATCCTCGTATGACAGGAGCGGCGACCGGGCCGCTCGCGCGTTCGTCCGTGACGACGAGTATCGAGGAGACTGCAATGCCCGCCACCGCCGCTGCCGCCCAGGAAGAGTCGACGACCCGCTTCGCCAAGGAGCAACTCAAGGCCTTTGTCGAACGCATCGAGCGCCTTGAGGAAGAAAAGAAGGCGACCTCCGACGACATCAAGGATGTCTATGCCGAGGCCAAGGGCAACGGCTACGACGTCAAGGCGCTGCGCACCGTGGTGCGCCTGCGCAAGCAGGACGTCAACGAGCGGCGGGAGGAAGAGGCCGTGCTCGAGACCTACATGCACGCGCTGGGGATGCTGAACTAGCTCGCGGGAAACTAGCGAATCGTCAGTGCCGCGGTGGTCCGCAGCCGGAACGTCGCGGTGGCGAGGAAAACGACGGCCTGGCCGCTGAAGCGGTCGGTCGTCATGCCGTGATGCGGATCGTCGCCGAACGCCATCAGCACTGAACTGTCGGGCTTGCGCATCATCGGCTGCAGCGTGCGGTTGTCGCGGCGGACCATCTGGGCCGTCGTCATGAAGCCACGCACGCTCGGTGTCATGACGATGCCGCGCATCCACGGGTCGTCGAAGCGCTCGCCGATCTGCCCGAGCTTTGCCGCCGTCGCGGCCGGTGCGGGAGCAGGTGGCGCCGAGATGTGGATTGGCGCCAGCGACGCGGTTTCGATTCTGGTCTCAACCTTGCCCATCGGCGCCGCGCGGGTCGCGGCGTGCCGCGGCGGCTGCGCCTCGTCGGGCGAGGCATAGGCGAGCACCGGACCGGTGCTTGCGGTGGTCATCTGATCGGCCAGCTGGTTGGCCTTGTCTTGCGCGATCGAGGTCCATAATCCGCGCTCGGCGAACAGATCGCCGGCGGTGACGGCCGCGACCGCGACCGGCGCCGCCGCGGGGCGCGTGCGCGGCATCGCTGTAGGTGTCACGCTCGCAAGCTGCGTCGTCGCGCCGGGCCGCATCTTCGGCACGGGCACGATGCGCTCGACCGGCACCGGCGTCGGCGCGGTCAGGCTCGCCGTCTGGACGCGGGCGAGCGGCATCGGAATCTTGTCGTTGGCCTTCGGTCCGGCCTTGGCTGGATTGGTCCTGGCGGGGTCGGTGTTCGCCAGGTCGGTCTTCGTCAGGTCGGTCTTCGTCAGGTCGGTCTTCGTCTTGCCGGCCGCGTCCGTCCCCGGCTTGAAACCGAAGAAGCTCGCCAGCAGCGTCGAGCCTTTCGGCTTGTCGACCTTGGCTTCCGGCGTGGCGGAGTTCGCCGCCAGCGTCGTGGCGGTCGCCACATCATCCTCGTCGATCGCGCCGGCATCGCGCGCGTTCGCCAGCAGCACGTTCGAGGGCGCGCGGCCCTGCCGCTCGACATCGGCGAGCGCCAGCGCAAATCCGGCAAGCGGCTTGCCGTCGGAGGGCACATGCACGGTACGCTCGTTCGGGAATACCTTGACGAGTTGCTCGCGCGTCATGCGCGGCCAGTGACGAATCGTGCCGGTGTCGAGATGGACGAACGGCGAGCCGGAGGTCGGATAGAACCCGACGCCGCCGCGCTGCATCTTCAGCCCGACCTCGCGGATTTTCGCCAGCGGCACGCCGGGAATGAAGAAGTCGAGCGCCTGGCCGTGGGTGTGCAGGCTGCCCTGCGCGACGCCGCTCGAGCGGGCGCGCAGCATCGCGTTGGTGGACGGCGAGCGGTAGCCGCAGATCACGTTGATCGGCTGGGTCGCGCCGGTCTCTTGGTAGGCCACCCACAGCAGATCGAACAAATGGGGGTCCATCTTCACGTCTTCGGACTTGCGCCAGTCGCGCAGATACCAGTTGAGACGCTTCAGCGCGGCCTCGTCGTAGCGGCCGTTGCGCTTGAAGGTGACGGTGAGGTCTTCGCCGGTGTGGACGTTGTGGAACGAGAGGGTGCGGGTGTCGCTCTCGGCGCTCGCGATCTGCAACGAGCTGCCGCCGGCCGCCATCAGCGCAACCGCGATGCCCGTGCAGCGTCCGATCGTCGCGAGACGCGACGATCCGTAAAGGCGCGACAAGAGGCTGAACGAGCGCGCGTGACTACCGAGCACTGCCGAGTTCCGGGATGATGGCAACGTCCCCTGCCGCCGTTCCCGGCAGCCGTGAAAATGCAGTCTTGTCCGGATGGGTTAACGCGCACTTAGCGGTCGCCCTCAGCCGGTTTGGCGATTATGGCAACCAGTGTGGCAAAAATACGCATGAAGCGAAACGCCCCGCCGGCGGGTGCGGGCGGGGCGGTCCGGGGATTGTGGCAAGCCTGCTAGATCAGCGGAACAGCCGCTCGAAGAACACGAACGGGTTTCCGGCCTCGCGCCGCTCGACGCGCCGCAGCGCGTCCTGCGTGGTGCGCACCTGCGCGAGATCCTGCTTTGCCTCCTGCGGCGGGGCAACGTCGGCGATCTTGCGTTCGCTGCTGGTCAGGATCGTGTGGATGCGCTGGTCGAAGCCGTAGACGTCGTTGCGCAGTTCCAGCTTGCCGGCGTCGTCGACGAAAGCGGTCTGATAGGTCAGGTGGACCATCGGCCGCTGCTGCAGCTTGAAGCTCTTTTCCTCGTGGCCGAACATCTGGTTGATCTGCCGCGAGTCCGGCATCGGCCCGCTCATCGCGAGCGACAGGATCACCTCGCCGAACTTGGTCGGGTCTTCCACGCGCATGCAGCCGTGACTGAAGGCGCGGCGCTCGTGCGAGAACAGGCGCTTCTCCGGCGTGTCGTGCAGATAGACCTGGAACTTGTTGTGGAACGCGAACTTGATGCGGCCGAGCGCGTTGGCCGCGCCCGGCGGCTGCACCACGTTGATATGGCCGTCCGGGCCGCGCTTCACCTCGAGGCCCATGCGCTCGAAGATCTTCGGGTCGCTCTCGTAGAGCGGCAGCAGTTCGTTGTTGATGATCGACTGCGGCACATACCAGGACGGGTTCACGATGACGTCGTGCATCGGCCCGGAGGTCAGCGGCGTCTGCGTGTTCGGCTTGCCGGCCACGATCTTGGTGCGCCACACGATCTCGTTGCCGCGCACGACCTTCAGCGAATAGTCGGGAATGTTGACCATCACATAGGTCTTGCCGAGGTCACGCGGCAGCCAGCGCCAGCGCTCCATGTTGGCGGCGACGATATCGACCTGCTGGCTCACATTCGGTCCGTTGATGGCGGCGAGCGTCTTGCCGTCGACCATCGCGTTGGCGGCGAGGCCGGCGCGCTGCTGTTCGAGCTTCACGGCATAGGCGAGCCGCTTGTCATAGGTAGTGTCGCCGGCCTTGCCCGGCGTACGCAGCTTCTGCCGCAGCGCCGGAACGCGGGCGTCCTTCATGCCGGGCTTGAGCAGCGGGCCGGACGGAATGCGGTCGTCCGCGTCGCCGGCGCTCGCCATCGCGGAGAGGCCCGCGAGCTTCGCCTTGAGCTGGCGGAAGCCGTCATGCGGCGGGTTGAAGCTTTCGAGCGTCGCATTGATGTCGCGGCTGTCCGACACTTTCTTCAGAATGTCGGCCGGGTCCGGCGTGTGATCGCCATAGTCCACTTCGGCGAGCACGCGGCGCGGCGAGACGCGGCCGCTCTGCAGGTGCCGCGCGAATTCCAGCACGTCGGCGGTGAGCTTGATGTCGCCGGAGGCGAGCGCTCCGGCGCTGTCGAGCGCGGCGAAGTCCGGCGCCTGATAGTCGGCGGGATCGAGGCCATCGGCGCGGGCGTTCTTCAGCCGGGCGATGACGTCGCGCGCGCGCGGCGTCAGCGCGCCGTCCTTGATCCACAGCGGCGCGTAGTTGCGCGCGGCATAGAACTTCTCCATCGCGGCGCGCTCCGGCGCGTGAGACACCTGGCGCTCGAGCGCCTTGCCGCTGACCTGCGCGCGCAACTGCTCGCTGATCTGCGCGTCGCTCGCGCCGAACAGCTTGCCGATCGCTTCCTTGATGCCGAGGCCGTTGCTGTTGGCGTCGGCGTTATTCGCCTGCACGGGCGCGACGACCGGCGCGGCATGCGCCTGGGGCGGCGCGGCCGGTTCGGCGGCGCGTTGCGGTTCGGCAGTTTGTCCGATCTGGGCGCGCGCGGGCGGCAGCGGCGTGTCGGCCTGTGCGCGGGCCGGCGGCATCGGCGGCGTATTCACTTGCGCGCGCGCGGCCGGCGCGTCGTCGCGCGTTGCGGCGGGACGCTGCGCGCGGTGGCGCGGCTCCGGCGGCGACTGCACGATGTTGCGATGGATCGGAACCTGCACGGTCGGCGGCGGCGGCGCCATCGACCGCACCGAGGTCGACTGCGCGAGCAATTCCGCGGCCGGGCCGTAGAACGCCACGACCATCGCAGTACCGGCGAGCAGCCGGTTGATCCGCACGATACGCATTACAAGAAACTCCACACACGAAAGCGTTTTCGCGGCGCATTATGCGGCCGAAGGCGCGCGCGTTCGATCACTTTCGCGGGAGAGTTTCGTTTACGCCTAACGGAGATCGTGAACTGGTTAATCCGCCCAGCGCTCGTGCCCGGTTTCGGCGTCTTCGGGATGTTCGTCGCGCAGGCCGAGGCCTTCGAGCTTGCGATAAAGCGTCGAGCGGCCGAACTTGAGCCGTCGCGCGACTTCCGACATCTGCCCGCGGTAATGCGATATGGCGTAACGGATGACGTCCCGCTCGATCTCGTCGAGTGCACGGACATGGCCGTCGGCGCCGGTTAATTTCAGCGTCGAGGTCGGAAACGTTAACGCGGGCGGCTCGACCGGCAACGCGTCGCCGGGCACCAGCGCCGTTAAGGATTGCGCTGCCGCGTTCGCGCCCATCATCGGCACGCCGCGGTCGTCGCCGAGCTGCGCCGCGACGTGCGGGAATTCGTTGACGCCGAGCGTTTCGCCGTCGGCCAGCACCACGGCGCGGAACACCGCATTTTCGATCTGCCGCACGTTGCCGGGCCAACGGTATTGCGCGAGCAGCGCCAGCGCCTCGGTGCTGATCGCCGAGATGCGCTTGCCTTCCTCGGCTGCGAACCGCGCCGCGAAGTGGCGCGCGAGCTCGGGGATATCCTCGGGCCGCTCGCGCAGCGGCGGCACTGCGATCGGGAACACATGCAGGCGATAGAACAGGTCTTCGCGGAAACGTCCGGCCTTCACGTCGGCGATCAGGTCGCGGTTGGTCGCGGAGACGATGCGCACCTCGACCTTCACCGGGCGTTTGGCGCCGACCGGCTCGACTTCGCCTTCCTGCAGCGCGCGCAAGAGCTTCACCTGCGCGGCGAGCGGCAGTTCGCCGATCTCGTCGAGGAACAGCGTGCCGCCGTCGGCCTCGATGAACTTGCCCGTGTGCCGCTCGGTCGCGCCGGTGAAGGCGCCTTTCTCGTGGCCGAACAGGATCGACTCGACGAGGTTCTCCGGCAGCGCGCCGCAATTGACGGCGACGAAGGGCTTGGCCCGCCGCGCGCTGGAGCCGTGGATCGCGCGGGCGATCAATTCCTTGCCGACGCCGGACTCGCCTTCGATCAGCACGGGAATGTCGGAGCCGGCGGCTTTCGTCGCGCCGGCGAGCGTCGCCTTCATGCGCGGCGCGCGGGTGATGACGTCGCTGAAGGTAAGCGTGCCGTCGCGGCTGCGCTTGATGCGCTGGAGTTCGCCGGCGAGCGCCTTGCCGGTGAGCGCGTTGCGCAGCGAAACCTGAAGCCGTTCGGCGCTGGCGGGCTTCACCACGAAGTCGGTCGCGCCGGCGCGCATCGTCGAAACGACGTTGTCGAGGCCGCCATGCGCGGTTTGCACGATGACCGGGATCGCGAGGCCGGCGTCGCGCATGCGCGCCAGCACGCCGAGGCCGTCGAGGTCGGGCATCACCATGTCGAGGATGACGCAGTCGATCGGCTGCGCGTCGGAGCCGGTGAGCAGGGCCACCGCCTCGTCGCCGCCCGCGGCGGTGACCGGCCGGTAGCCGAAACGCTGCACCATGTTTTCGATGAGACGCCGCTGGACGGGATCGTCGTCCACCACCAACACGACTTCAGACATGCACCACTTCCCCCGGACGCAACTGTGCCGATTTGGTGCACTGTCGCCGATCGGCCTTAACGCCCCCTTAAACGGGAGCGCCGGGGCAGCGGGCAGGAAGGAAGCGCGCCGCCGTCGCGTCAGGGCGTCTGAAGTTGTGCGAGCAGGCCGACGACCACCGGGTGCACGTCGATCCATCCGCGCCAGATCATGTCGACTGCGACATAGAGAATGATGGCGAGGCCGACATAGGCGATCCAGCGATGCCGGTGCAGCAGCCCGGCGATGAAATTCGCCGCGATGCCCATCAGCGCAATCGAGAGCACGAGGCCGAACACCAGCACATAAGGGTGCTCGCGCGCAGCGCCGGCCACCGCGAGCACGTTGTCGAGCGACATCGAGATATCCGCGATCAGGATCTGCAACGCGGCCTGGCCGAAGGTCTTGCGCGGGCCGGGGCCATGCGCGGCGATGGTGCCGTCGGCGTTGATGTCGACGCCGGTCACCGCCTCGGCAGCTTCAAGCTCGGCCTGCGGCGCGGTGCGCAGTTCGCGCCACATCTTCCAGCAGACCCACAGCAGCAGGATGCCGCCGGCGAGCAGCAGCCCGACGATCTGCAGAAGCTGCGTGGTCGCGGCGGCGAAGCCGATGCGCATCACGGTCGCGGCGGCGATGCCGACCAGGATCGCGCGGGCGCGCTGCTCGGCCGGCAGGCCGGCGGCGGCGAGGCCGATGACGATGGCGTTGTCGCCGGCCAGCACGAGGTCGATCATGATGACCTGGAAGAAGGCCATCAAAGCTTGCGAGGTGACGAGGTCGAGCATTTACCGGGCCTTTTAGGTTCAGCGTCCCAGCCGACATCGCAGCCAGTGGCTGCCAGAGGGGCCCGGTCTTGGGACGGCGTTGCGTTAGTGGGTCGTCGTGAACAGTTCCGTGAGGTGTTCCGCTTCGGTCAGCATCGCCGCCGCGCAGCCGATCAGGACGAGGGCGCCCGCGACGTCCCAGAGCGTCACCTTCACGCCGTGACGGGGCGCCCGGCGCAGCCAGGCCGCGAGGGCGGCGATGGCCGCCATCGCGAGCGCGGCGAAGCTGATCGCCGGCAGGACGGCGATGCGGGGCACCAGAGCGAAGGCCAGCAGGATCGGCGTTGCCGCGATCGAGACCATGACCGCCAGCGCCATATGCGGGGACACCACCGCGGCGTTGCGGGGTGCGGGGTGCCGGATGGTCTGCCGGTTGGGCATGTCCGCTTCTCCTGTCCGCTCCTGCTGGCGGCCGCCGCTGGGGGCTTGGGGGCTTATCGCGGCGGCTGAATTTTGTTACGATGAAACGCAGGAATTGGAATTCAGTTTCACTAGTTTCGTAACTCTGAAACATAGTCCCGAACCGGGGCGAAATCAAGCCGGCGCGCGGCGCGTGCCGGCGCGTCGGTGGATCGTCATGCAGGTCAAGGCCAAGATGCAGCTCAGCACCAAGCCGCCGAAATCCGACCCCCAGCGCCGGGAAGCCGGCGCCTGGCTCAAGGAACTGCGCGCCGCCGCGGGCCTCTCGCAGATCGAACTCGCCCAGCAACTGGCGCTTCGCTACTACACGTTCATTTCGCAGGTGGAGAACGGCTTCGGCCGCGTGCCGACCGATCAGATGGAAGCCTGGGCGCGCGCGCTCGGCCAAAATCCGTCCGAATTCGCCCGCAAGCTCCTGTCCTTCTATGAGCCGGAAATGCACCGGCTGCTGTTCGAGGTGAAAAAGTGAGCGTCATCCCGTTTCCGGTGCGCGATCAGGCCGGCTGGCTGCCGGCCGAACTCCGCGCGGTGGCCGATGCCTGCGCCGGACCGATCACGCGCGGCGACCTGTCGGGCTGCGCGCACGGCCAGACCGAAGCCGGCGATCCGCAGCTTTACGTGCTCGGCCCCGCGCCGGAGCAGGAGTGTTTCCTCTGCATCTCGCGGCTTGGCCGCAACTATGTGCTGGAGGACGGCCGCGGGCACATCCTGTTCGAGCACGATGCGCTCGAGGTGCTAGCCGAACAGGTGAAGGGTGCGCTGTCGCGCCGCAAGGCGGCGATCCTCGCCCGCCTGGTCGCCGTCTGGGTGGCGGCGAAGGAAACCTTCGAGGAGAAGGTCGAGCCGGTGATGGCCGAACCGCTCGAAGCGGTGTCCCACGTTGCGCCGCAATTGGCGGCTTTGATCTGAACTGACGCTCTGCACAGGCGGCGTCCCCGGCGGTTGCCGGGCGTGGCGCTGTGTTTATGTTGTCATATTGCTCCTATGGATTCCCGCTCGCGTCAGCCGCCAAAGGATTCAATGTCGCCCGCCACCGCCCGCAAAGCCGCGAAGAAGTCCGCCAGCACCGCCGCCCGCAAGCCGAGCCACAAGCCGGCGCGCAAGGTATCGACAAAGACGTCTGCGAAGACGGGCAAGCTTTCCGGTCTTCCCGAGTGGAACCTGACGGATCTCTATCCGGCGATGGACTCGCCGGCGCTGACTGCCGATCTCGACAAGGCCGACGCCGACTGCGCCGCCTTCGAGCGCGACTACAAGGGCAAGCTCGCCGATCTCGCCGTCAACAATCCGGGCTCGCTCGCGGAAGCCGTGCAGCGCTATGAGGCGATCGACGATCTGTTGGGCCGGCTCATTTCCTATGCTTCGCTGCTCTATGCCGGCAACACGACGGACCCCGCGCGCGCCAAGTTCTATGGTGACGTGCAGGAGCGCATCACCGCGGCCTCGATCCATCTGCTGTTCTTCACGCTGGAGCTGAACCGCGTCGAGGACAAAGTGCTCGATGACGCGATGGCGCGCGAGCAGGGGCTCGGCCACTACCGGCCGTGGCTCGAGGACATTCGCCGCGAGAAGCCCTATCAGCTCGAGGACCGCATCGAGCAGCTGTTCCACGAGAAATCCGTCACCGGCTATTCGGCGTGGAATCGGCAATATGACGAGTTGATCGCGAGCCTTCGCTTCCGGATCGGCGGCAGGGATCTGTCGATCGAGCCGGCGCTCAATCTCCTGCAGGACGCCGACGGCAAGAAGCGCAAAACCGCCGCCGAGGCGCTGGCGAAAACCTTCAAGGAGAACCTGCGGCCGTTCACGCTCATCACCAACACGCTGGCCAAGGACAAGGAAATCTCCGACCGCTGGCGCGGCTTCGGCGACGTCGCCGACGCGCGCCACCTCTCGAACCGCGTCGAGCGCGAGGTGGTCGATGCGCTGGTCGAAGCCGTGCGCGCCGCCTATCCGAAGCTGTCGCACCGCTACTACCGGCTGAAAGCCAAGTGGTTCGGCAAGAAATCGCTGCCGTACTGGGACCGCAACGCGCCGCTGCCGCAGGTCGCACAGCGCACGATTCCCTGGGGCGAGGCGCGCGACATCGTGCTCACCGCCTATGGCGCGTTCTCGCCGAGGCTCGCCGAGATCGCCGATCGCTTCTTCGCGCGCAGCTGGATCGACGCCGCGATGCGCGAGGGCAAGCAGCCCGGCGCGTTCTCGCATCCGACCGTGCCGTCGGCGCATCCTTATGTGCTCTTGAACTATCAGGGCAAGCCGCGCGACGTGATGACGCTCGCGCACGAGCTTGGCCACGGCGTGCATCAGGTGCTCGCCGCGCCGAACGGCGCGCTGATGGCGCCGACGCCGCTGACGCTTGCGGAAACCGCGAGCGTGTTCGGCGAGATGCTGACCTTCCGCAAGCTTCTGGCCGCGACGAAAGACAAGAAGCAGCGCAAGGCCATGCTCGCCGCCAAGGTCGAGGACATGATCAACACGGTGGTGCGGCAGATCGCGTTCTACTCGTTCGAGCGCAAGGTCCACACCGAGCGGCGCTCCGGCGAACTCACCTCCGACCGGCTGTGCGAACTCTGGATGTCGGTGCAGGGCGAAAGCCTCGGTCCGGCCATCGAACTGAAAGCCGGCTACGAGACGTTCTGGACCTACATCCCGCACTTCATCCATTCGCCGTTCTACGTCTACGCCTATGCGTTCGGCGATTGCCTGGTGAACTCGCTCTATGCGGTTTACGAAAAATCGCACGAGGGCTTCGCCGAGCGCTATCTCGCGATGCTCGCCGCCGGCGGCACCAAGCACCACGCCGATCTGCTCGCGCCGTTCGGCCTCGACGCCCGCGATCCGAAGTTCTGGGATGGCGGCCTTTCGGTCATCAGTCACCTGATCGACGAACTCGAGGCGCTGGAGCGCGGTTAGTCGGGTGGCGTCCGCGCCTCGCCGTGCCTAACTGAGACAAGCATGGCCGACCAACCGCCCGACGCCGAGAAAAACCGCTTCACCGCCCGCGCTCGCCGCTACGCCAAAGTCGGCGCCGGCGTCGGCGGCGTTGCCGCGCGCATCGCCGGCCAGCGGCTCACCGGCACGACAGGCGGGCGCGCCGGCAACGCGATGGCGCTTGCCGCGGCGCTCGGCGGCCTCAAAGGTCCGCTGATGAAGGTGGCGCAACTGCTCGCCACCATTCCCGACGCGCTGCCGCCCGAATACGCCGGTGAACTCATCAAGCTGCAGAGCGAAGCGCCGCCGATGGGCTGGGCCTTCGTCAAGCGCCGCATGCAGGCGGAGCTTGGTGCCGGCTGGGAGAAGAAGTTCGCGAGCTTCGAGCATCAGCCGGCGGCCGCCGCTTCGCTCGGCCAGGTGCATCGCGCCGTCGCGCTCTCAGGCGAGGCGCTCGCCTGCAAGCTGCAATATCCCGACATGCAGTCGGCGGTCGAAGCGGATCTGCGGCAATTGCGGCTGCTGTTCTCGCTGCGCAGCCGGTTCGATCCGGCGATCGACACCGGAGAGATCGCGCAGGAGATCGCAGCAAGATTGCGAGAAGAACTCGACTATCGCCGCGAGGCGAAACACATCGCGCTCTATGCCCACATGCTGAAGGACGAGGCCGCGATCCGCGTTCCCGGTGTATGGCCGGAGCTGTCGACCGGCCGGCTGCTGACGATGGACTGGCTCGAGGGCCGCAAGCTGCTCGCGCACAAGGACGATCCGCTCGCCACCCGCAACCGGCTCGCGACCGCGATGTTCACCGCCTGGTGGCTGCCGTTCTCGCGCCACGGCGTCATCCACGGCGATCCGCATCTCGGCAACTATTCTGTCTTTGATGAAGGGGACGGAGACAGTCCGCGTAAGGCGACTCGAACTCCGAGCGGCATCAACCTGCTCGACTACGGCTGCATCCGCATTTTCCCGCCCCGCTTCGTCGGCGGGGTGGTCGATCTTTATCGCGGCCTTGAAACCGGCGACGAAGCGCGGGTCGTGCATGCCTACGAGACCTGGGGCTTTCGCCGGCTGAACAAGAGCCTGATCGAGACGCTCAACATCTGGGCGCGGTTTATCTACGGCCCGCTGCTCGACGACCGGGTCCGCACCATCGCCGACGGCGTCAAGCCCTCCGCCTATGGGCGGCGGGAGGCGTTCCAGGTCCACCAGGCGCTGAAGAAGCAGGGGCCGGTGACGGTGCCGCGCGAATTCGTCTTCATGGACCGGGCGGCGATCGGGCTCGGCGCCGTGTTCCTGCATCTCGCCGCGGAGTTGAATTTCTACAAGTTATTCAACGAAGCGATTGAAAGTTTCTCCGTGGACGCGGTCAAATCGCGCCAGCAGGCGGCGCTGGCGGCCGCCGGCCTGCCATCCCCGGGAGCATGATCCCGAAAAGTGGGAACCGGTTTTCGGAAAAGATCATGCTCAAACAAAAGGCTGCGGCAGGGCGTGAAGATTCGGGGAAATGTCATTCTGCCTCAGCGCCCTGCGGCGCCGCGCCGTTGCCCTGATGCCGCAATTGCGGTAACCCCTGTGCAACCGACTGTTTTCGACCCTTCCGGAGACTTCCCATGGCCGACCACGGCACCGTCGAATACGCCACTGCGACCGGTAACGACTATCCGGCGCACGAGAGCACCTACGAAAGCTTCATCAATTTCACCGTGGTGGGCATCCTTCACGTCATCACCATCGTACTCGGCCTCACGGTCGGCGGGGTGATGGGGCACTGGTTCTGGGCGGCGGCCTTCTTCATCATCGGCAGCATCGCCGCGGTTCCGGGGTTCTTCGCCGGCGCGCGCCTGCCGATCATGCTCGCGACCGCTTTCTGCTTCGTCGTCTTCGTTCTGCTCGCGGTTTGAGCGAACAGATTCGGACCGTACAGGGGCGGGGAGGGGCTGAATGCGCATAGCCGTCGCACGCGAAACCGACGCGGCCGAGCCGCGCGTTGCCGCAACGCCTGAGACTGCCAAGAAATTCGTCGCGCTTGGCGCCGAAGTCGTGGTCGAGCCCGGCGCGGGTGTCGCCTCCGGCATTCTCGATGCCGATTATGAAGCGGCGGGCGCGAAAGTCGCCGCCGGCGGCGTCAAGGACGCGGACATTGTCCTGAAAGTGCGACGGCCGTCGGCCGAGGAGATCAAGTCCTACAAGAAGGGCGCGATCGTCGTCGCCATCATGGACCCTTACGGCAACGACGCGGCGTTGAAGCAGCTTGCCGATGCCGGCGTCGCCGCCTTCGCGATGGAACTGATGCCGCGCATCACCCGCGCGCAGTCGATGGACGTGCTGTCCTCGCAGGCAAACCTCGCGGGCTACCGCGCGGTGATCGACGCCGCGGAGGAATACGGCCGCGCGCTGCCGATGATGATGACCGCGGCGGGCACCGTGCCGGCCGCCAAGGTGTTCATCATGGGCGTCGGCGTCGCCGGCCTTCAGGCGATCGCCACCGCGCGCCGTCTCGGCGCCATCGTGACCGCGACCGACGTGCGCCCGGCGACGAAAGAGCAGGTCGAGAGCCTCGGCGCCAAGTTCCTCGCCGTCGAGGACGAGGAATTCAAGAACGCGCAGACCGCCGGCGGCTACGCCAAGGAAATGTCGAAAGAGTATCAGGCCAAGCAGGCCGCGCTCACCGCCGAGCACATCAAGAAGCAGGACATCGTCATCACCACCGCGCTCATTCCGGGCCGTCCGGCGCCGAAGCTGGTCAGCAAGGAGATGGTCGCCTCGATGCGTCCCGGTTCCGTGCTGGTCGATCTCGCGGTCGAGCGCGGCGGCAATGTCGAGGGCGCCAAGGCCGGCGAAGTGGCGAAGGCCGGCGAGGTCAAGATCGTCGGCTATCTCAACGTGCCGGGACGCCTCGCGGCCTCGGCCTCGGCGCTCTACGCCAAGAACCTGCTGACCTTCCTCGAGACGGTCGTGATCGACAAGAAAGAGAAGAAGATCGCGGTCGCCTGGGATGATGAGATCATCAAGGGCACCGCGCTCACCCGCGACGGCGCGGTGATCCACCCGAATTTCCAGCCGAAAAGCTGAGGGAGCCGCCCATGGACCAGCTTGCCACCGCCGTCGATCCCTTCGTGTTCCGGCTGTCGATCTTCGTGCTGGCGATGTTCGTCGGCTACTACGTCGTGTGGTCGGTGACGCCCGCGCTGCATACGCCGCTGATGTCGGTGACCAACGCGATCTCCTCGGTGATCGTGGTCGGCGCGCTGCTCGCGGTCGGCGTCGCGCTCGCGGTGAACGACCAGGGTCCGCTGTGGTCGCGCATTCTCGGCTTCGTCGCGCTGGTGTTCGCCTCGATCAACATCTTCGGCGGCTTCCTGGTCACCCAGCGCATGCTGGCGATGTACCAGAAGAAAAAGAAATAAGGGCGGCGGGGGCATCACATGAACGCCAATATCGTCGCGCTGCTCTATCTCGTCGCCGGCGTCCTGTTCATCCTGGCGCTGCGCGGCCTCTCGAGCCCGGACTCCAGCCGTCGCGGCAACATGTTCGGCATGATCGGCATGGCGATCGCCGTGCTGACCACGCTCGCCTCGCAGCCGCCGGCTGACGGGCTTGCCTGGGCGCTGGTGATCGGCGGCATCGCCATCGGCGGCGGCATCGGCGCGGTGATCGCGCGCAAGGTGCCGATGACCTCGATGCCGGAACTGGTCGCCGCCTTCCATTCGCTGGTCGGCATGGCCGCGGTGCTGGTCGCCGCCGGCGCGTTCTACGCGCCGACCGCCTTCGGCATCGGATCGCATGGCCACATCCACGGCCAGAGCCTGATCGAGATGTCGCTCGGCGTCGCCATCGGCGCCATCACCTTCACCGGCTCGGTGATCGCGTTCATGAAGCTGTCGGGCCGCATGAGCGGCAAGCCGATCACGCTGCCGGGCCGCCACATCATCAACATCGGGCTCGCCGCGGCGCTGGTGTTCTTCATCTACGGCTTCTTCGTCTCGCAGTCGGTGATGGATTTTTGGCTGATCGTCGCGCTGTCGCTGCTGCTCGGCATCCTCATCATCATCCCGATCGGCGGCGCCGACATGCCGGTGGTGATCTCGATGCTGAACTCCTATTCCGGCTGGGCAGCCGCCGGCATCGGCTTCACGCTCGGCAATTCGGCGCTCATCATCACCGGCGCGCTGGTCGGCTCCTCGGGCGCGATCCTGTCCTACATCATGTGCAAGGGCATGAACCGCTCGTTCATCTCCGTCATCCTCGGCGGCTTCGGCGGCGAGGTGGCGGCGGGCGGCGGCGCGGCGGAGCAGCGCCCGGTCAAGCTCGGCTCGGCGGAAGACGCCGCCTACATCATGAAGAACGCCTCCAAGGTCATCATCGTGCCGGGTTACGGCATGGCGGTGGCGCAGGCGCAGCACGCGCTGCGCGAGATGGCCGACCATCTCAAGAAGGAAGGCGTCGAGGTCAAATACGCCATCCACCCGGTCGCCGGCCGCATGCCCGGCCATATGAACGTGCTGCTGGCCGAAGCGAACGTGCCTTACGATGAAGTGTTCGAGCTCGAGGACATCAACTCGGAATTCGCCCAGGCCGACATCGCCTTCGTCATCGGCGCGAACGACGTCACCAACCCGGCGGCGGAAGAAGACAAGACCTCTCCCATTTACGGCATGCCGGTGCTGCAGGTCTGGAAGGCCGGCACCGTGATGTTCATCAAGCGGTCGCTCGCCTCGGGCTATGCCGGCATCGACAATCCCCTGTTCTATCGCGACAACACCATGATGCTGCTCGGCGACGCCAAGAAGATGACCGAGCAGATCGTCAAGGCGATGTAGGCTGACGTCACAATCCAGCAATGCAATTCAGCGGCGCGCTGGCCTGGCCATGCGCGCCGTTTTCGTATCGTTCACGTTACGGGAATGTAAGGCACGCCGCCTGCAACCAGTCGGGGGATGAAGCGTTGTCGGACAGGGGCGATGTCCTTTCGGAGATCGCAGCATGTCCGATTCCATCCGCAGCTTCGGCATCGTCGGGCTCGGCAAGATGGGCGCGGGGCTTGCCGAAAACGCGCTCGCGCATGGCTTCAAGGTCGCCGGCCTCGATGTCCGGCCGGTCTCCGACGAACTGGTGAAGGCCGGCGTCCGGCCCGCGAAAGATTCGGACGCTCTCGCCGCGCTCCTCCCGCCGCCGCGCTTCATCATGCTCTATGTACCGGCCGGTCCGCCGGTCGATCGGTTGCTTGACCAGCTGCTGGAGGCGTTGTCGCCGGGCGACATCGTCGCCGACGGCGGCAATTCATATTGGGGCGATTCCATTCGCCGCCACGCGCGGCTGAAAGCGAAGGGGCTGCACTTCATCGACGCCGGCACGTCCGGCGGGCCGGGCGGCGCGCGCGACGGCGCCTGCTTCATGATCGGCGGCGAGGCGGAGCCGGTGGCGAAGATCGCGCCGCTGCTGCGCAGGCTCGCGGTCGAGGGCGGCTATGTCCACGCCGGACCGCCGGGCGCCGGCCATTTCGTCAAGCTGGTGCATAACGGCATCGAGTTCGGCATGCTGCAGGCGATCGGCGAGGGAATGGACCTGCTCGCGCATTACCGCGAGCCGCTTCCGGTCGACGCCATCCTGCAGTGCTGGAACCACGGCTCGGTGATCCGCTCCTGGCTGATCGAGCTGATGCAGCAGATGTATGCCGCGCAGGACGGGCTTTCCGCGACGCCGCCTTACGTGGAGGACACCGGCGAGGTGAACTGGCTGGTCGACGACGCCTTGCACATGGAGGTGCCGGTCCCGGTCATCACCCAGGCGGTGGTGCAGCTCATCGCGTCGCGCGATGCCGACCGCGATGCGGCGCGCGCGGTGAGCCTGATGCGCCACGGCTTCGGCGGCCATCCGTTCGGTGCGGATCGCGGCATCGCCCATGAGCGGCACACCGGCCGCGTGGGTGGCTTCGTTGGCCGGGAGCGCAGGTCATGACCGGACCGGTCGGCCACCGCGTCTGGGCCATCGCGGAAGGCTATATTCCGCCGCAGTCGACCGGCACCAGCCGCGAACTGACCAGCCACGAGACGGTCTGCATCCTCAACGTCGGCGACGCCGACGCGCAGATCGAGATCACCATTTACTTCGCGGATCGCGAACCGGTCGGGCCTTATCGTTTCGTCTGCGGCGCGCGGCGCACACTGCATCTGCGGTTCAACGATTTTTCCGATCCCGCGCCGGTGCCGAAAGGCACGGACTTCGCCAGCGTCATCGCAGCGGACCAGCCGGTCGTGGTGCAGCACACGCGGCTCGATACGCGCCAGCCGGCGCTTGCCTTGTTGTCGACCATCGCCTGTCCGGTCGCCTGAGTCGGACGGTGTCAGCGCCGCGCCGGCCCGGCCGTCATCGCGACGCCGAGCAGCAGCGCCGTCGAGACACCGACCACGCCGATCCCGGCAAACAGCAGCGGCGCGAAGGTCCAGCCGAGCCGCTCGACCACGCCCGCCATCCCGATCGGCCCGAGCAGGTTGCCGATATTGCTCGCCTGGTTGAACAGGCCGAGCACGATGGCGAGCACCGTGGTGTCGCGCGCAAATGTCGGCGCCGCCGCGAAGGCGGACGCCGGAATAAGTCCGGTGACGCCGAGGCTCATCGCCGCCAGCACCGCGATGCCGGCGACCGGCAGCATGTCCGAAAACACGCCATAACCGGCGAAGCCGACGAACACGAAGGCGGCCGCCGCCACCACCCAGATCGGGATGCCGAGCCGCACCAGGATTCCGGCCGACATGTTGCCGATCGCATTGCCGGCGACCGCGATGGCGCTGATCGCGCCGGCGCCGGCGATCGACATCCCCATGCGGTCGACCAGCAGCACCGGCAGCAGGCCGACCATCGCGGCGTACTGGAAGGTGTAGAGGCCGAAGGCGAAAGCGAGCAGCAGCGGACCCGGCTCCGTCACCACGGCGCGCGCATTGCCGAGCACGGCGCGGACGTCGCGCGCGCCGGGCGGCGGTTCGCGGAAGTCGATGGTGGCGATCAGCGCCGCATAGCCGAGCGCGATCGCGCCGTTGACCACCCACATCGTCTGCCAGCCGAAGTGCATCAGCCAGGGGCCGGCGAGGATCATGATGAGCGAGCCGACGGGCATATAGGCGCCCCACACCGCCAGCACCGGGCCGGAGTCGCGCGCGGAGGTGACGATGCGAAGCAGGCGCGGGATCGAGATGACGGCGATCAGGAAGCCCGCGCCTTCGATCGCGCGGGTGGCGATCAGAAACAGGCCGTTGTCGGCGAGCGCGCCGGCGAGGCTGCCGATGCCGCAGGCGATCAGCCCGCCGGTCAGCGCCTTCTTGCCCGACACCAGCGACATCGCGATGCCGGTCGGCAGGCCGGCAATCGCGCCGAGCAGGCCGTAGGTGCCGATGATCCAGGCGGCGAGCGACAGCGAGATCGCCAGTTCCTTCTGCACCACCGGCACGGCGATCACCGCCTTGCCGATCTGCAAGGCGACGATGATGCCCGCGACGAGCAGGGCGGCGACGGCGCCCCAGCGTGTGGTGGTCTGCATGTCCGGCAAGGGAGTGAACTGGTCCGAAAACGAGGGCTTCTTATACAGGTCTGCGGCCGGCTTTGAAGGGGGCGGCTGCATGATTGACTTTCGTTTCCGGGAATCGGCGGCAATCGGCTATCCTGACGGGACCGATTCATTGCTGAACGGAGGATTGCCCGATGGCTGACAACAAGGCGAAACGCGGTGGCGCCGATCGTGCGTTGATCGCGATCAGCGAACCTTACGAAGTCCGCTACTGGTCCAAGAAGTTCAAGGTCACTCCGGCCAAGCTGAAATACGCGGTCAAGAAAGCCGGCCGCTCGGCGAAGAAGGTCGAGGCCTATATCAAGCTGCAGAAGCACAAGGCCCGCGACCGCGCGCTGATCTCGACCAAGGAGGCCTACGAGGTCCGCTACTGGTCGAAGAAGTTCAAGGTGACGCCGGCGAAGCTCAAGGCGGCGGTGAAGGCTGCCGGGCGTTCGTCGAAGAAAGTCGGCGCCTACATCGCCGCATCGAAGAAGCGGGCGCGCAAGACATCGGCCGGCAGGAAGAAGCGGCGGTAGCCGTCCGGCGAAATCGGCGTCGCCGCTCCGCGCGCCACGAATTCAAGACGCGCGCCGTTCTGCGGCGCGCGTTTTTGTTGCCGGTGGCGCAAGACCCCGGCGTCCGGGCCGCCGCGTCAGGCTTTGGCGTCGCCGGTTCGCGCGGGAGCATCGTAGCCGCCTCGAATTTTAATCAAGATATTGATCTTGCTGCGTATTTCGTCTCGGCGGCGATCCTTAATAAATCGTATCCAAATGCTGTGGGGTGTTGCCAAAAGGACATATTTTTCTCCGGTGCGGCTCGCTAGGCTCGTTCCGCTTTTATGAAGCGCGATGGGGGGTTTTATGCGTCGTTCCGTAGTCGCGGCCGTGGCCGCGTGTTTCGGGTTGCTTGTCGGGTCGGGTGCTCAGGCGGCGGACATGCCGGTCAAGGCCTCGGTGCAAGCGGCCCCTGTGGCCTATACCTATAACTGGACGGGTTGGTATCTCGGCGCTCACGTTGGCTATCTCAGCGGCACGATCAATACGACGGTGAATCCGTTCAACGCGCTGCCGGCGTCCACCAAGACGAATTCCACCTTCGCCGGAATTCAGGGCGGCTATCGCCACCAGTTCTCCAACAATGTCGTGCTCGGCGCTCAGCTCGGCGCGCCGCTTATCGCCACCAAGGACGACACGCTGATCTTCGGCAATCTGAACGAAGGCAAGATGGTCTACTCGGTCCTCGGTCAGATCCAGCTCGGTTATGCGTTCGGCCGTGTCATGCCCTACGTCACCGGCGGCTTCGGTCTGGCGCGTATCAAGGGCCGGGAAACGACAGCCGGCGGCGTCGCTTCGCCGTGGGTGACCAACACCCATACGCTCGGGACCATCGGTGTCGGCGTCAACGTCGCCATCACCGAGCACTGGACCGCGGGCGTCGTTTACAACCGCGTGATCGCATCGAGCGAGCGTTATGACTGCGGGCCGACGGTCTGCGGCATCGTCGGCTCGTTCGACATGAAGGCCAACACGATCGCCGGCGTTCTCGAATACCGGTTCTAGGATCCGGCACCGGGCGCCTTCGGGCGCCCGGATTGTCTTTGGGCGGCCGCTTTGGCGAACGGGTATTCCCGCTTAATGTGGGCGCACGCGCCGATGCTTGCCGGCTCGAGAACATGACGGTCTGTCCGCGATGTGGTCCAACAACAGCGCCGTTCGCCGGCTGGCGACTGCGGTTATATCCGAGCTTGCCCCCGACATTGGCCGGCTCGGCATTCTCGATCGCGCCGATCGCCAGAGCCGCCGGGTTGAACGTATCCTTGGCGGGCTGATCGATCCCTTCACGCTCGTGCTCGACTCGATCGAAAGCCCGGTCGAGGCCCATGTGCGCGGCAAGCGGACGCTGCTGTTCGGCACCAACAGCTATCTCGGCCTCAACTTCCACCCCGACTGCATCGCGGCGGCCGAACAGGCCATGCGCTGCAACGGCGTCGGCTCGACCGCGTCGCGCGTCGCCGGCGGCACCCTGAGCGGGCATCTCGCTCTCGAGCAAGAGGTGGCCGCGCTTTACGGGCGCAGGCACGCGACCGTGTTCAGTACCGGATTCATGGCCAATCTCGGCCTGATCACTGCGCTTGTCGGCAAGGGCGACGCGATTTTTCTCGACGCGCATTCGCATGCCAGCATCGTCGACGCCGCGAAACAGAGCGGGGCGCTGGTCCGGCTGTTCGAGCACGACAGCGCCGGAAGTCTGGAAGACAACTTCAGGCGCTCGGCAATTCCGGGCGCGCGAACCCTCGTCGTTCTGGAGGGGGTCTATAGCGTGCTGGGCGACATCGCGAATTTGCCGGCGTTGCTCGCAGTGGCGCGCCGGCACGGCGCGGTCTCCGTCGTGGACGAGGCGCATGCGCTCGGCATTTACGGTAAGAACGGCCGCGGCGCCTGCGAGCATCTAGGCGTCGAGCATCTGGCCGACATCATCGTCGGAACTTTCAGCAAGAGTGTTGGCGTCATCGGCGGCTTCTGCGTCAGCGATCTCGATGCGCTGCGCGGCCTGCGCATGATGGCGCGCTCCTACATCTATTCCGCGTCGTTGCCGCCGGCTGTCATCGCCGCCGCGCGGGCTGCGCTCGCGATCATTGCGAAGGACGCCGCCCTGCGCGAGCGGCTCTGGAGCAACGTGGCCTATGTGCGCGGCGCGCTTGAAGCGTGCGGCCTGCCGTTGACGGGCGACGGACCGATCGGAAGCCAGGTGCTGCCGCTGTCCTATCGCGCGCATGCGCAATGGGAGGCGCTGCTCGATCGCGGCATCTACGTCAATTTGCTGCTGCCGCCGGCGACGCCGTCCAACCAGATCAACCTGCGGGTCAGCATTTCGGCGGCGCACCGGATCGAACATCTCGACACTGCGGTGACGGCGCTGCACGAGGTCTTGTCCGGCAAAGCCCGGCCGACGTGAGGCCGGTTCCGGTGACGGACGCCGCAACCCCGGCCGTCGAGGTTCGCCCGCTCTCGCAGACGAAAGACATTCGTGGCTGGCTGCGGGTGCCGCACGCGATTTACGGCGACGATCCGCATTGGGTGGCGCCGCTCGACTTCTTCGAGCGGCGGCGCATCGATCCGCGCAATCCCTTCTTCCGCTTCGCGGACGCGGAGTTCTTCGTCGCCTACCGGGACGGCCGGCCGGTCGGCCGCATCAGCGCGCAGGTCAACCGGCGGCATCTCGAGCAGCATCGCGACAATACAGGCCACTTCGGGTTTTTCGACGTGCCGGACGACGGCACTGTCGCCGATGCGTTGCTCGATGCGGCGCGCGACTGGCTTGCCGCGCGCGGCATGACGCGGATGGCCGGTCCTTTCAGCCTTTCGGTCAATGAGGAGTGCGGGCTTCTGGTCGAGGGCTTCGGCAAGCGTGCCGCCGTCATGGTTCCGCAATCGGCGCCGTGGCAAAGCGGGCTGCTCGAACGGCGCGGATTTTCGGGCATCGCCGACCTGCTGGAATTTCATCACGACCCGGAAGCGTCGCTGTCGTCGTTTCAATGGGCGACGGACCGTATCGCGAAGCAGGCGCGGGTCACGGTGCGCCGTTTCGACCGCGCCAGGCTCGACAGCGAACTGGACCTGATGCTGGACATCTTCAATGCCGGCTGGCGGACCAACTGGGGTTTCGTTCCGCTCAGCCGCGCGGAGGTCGATTACGGCGTCGGCAGCCTGCGCCCGTTGTTTCGTGATGAGTTCGGCGCGTTCGTCATGGTGGACGGCAAGGAGGCCGGGTTTTCGCTCGTACTGCCGGACATCAATGCGGTGATCAAGACATTCCGGGGGCGCCTGTTTCCCTTCAATGTGCTCCGGCTCCTGGCAGCGTTTTTGTTTCGCCGGATACGCTCGTCGCGGCTGGTGCTGTTCGGGCTGCGCCCGGAGTTTCAGAGCGGCAGCCCCGGCGGCCTGTCCGTAATCGCCTTGTGGCTCGCGATCCTGCGCGACTTCCCGAAGGTCTGCCCGCAGTGGAATGCCCCGGGCGGCGAGAAGGGCATCATCTATTACGTCTGGGTTCTCAAGCAGAACCGCCCGTTGGTCCGCCTGCTGACCGGTTTCTTCGGCGGTCCGGTCAAGACCTACCGCGTCTATGCCCGCGAGATGTGAAATCTACAGCGTCCGGAACATCACATAGGCGTCGACATGCCCGCGCGTCGGGTGATGGAAGGCGTGCGGCAGCTTGCCGACGATCTCGAAGCCCATGCTCTGCCACAGCTTGACCGCGCGGCTGTTGGTGCTGACCACGAAGTTGAACTGCATGGCGCGGAAGCTGAGCTGCTTGGCCTGCTCGATCGAGTGGATGCACATCGCCCGCGCGACGCCTTTGTGCGTCTGCTCGTCGGCGACGATATAGCCGCAATTGGCGACATGGGCACCGCCGCCGCGCTGGTTGGCGCGCAGATAATAGGTGCCGACCACGCCGCCCATGTCCTCGACGAGGAACACATGGTGGCCGGGGGTGTGCCAGTAGGCGAGGGCCTCGGCGCGGCCGATGTCGCGGGGGATCGGATAGGTCTCGCCGGCGCGGAACACCGGCTGGAGCACGCGCCAGATTGCGTCGTCGTCCTCCGAGGTGGCGGGTCTGATGTCCATTCCGGTCCAGCCTCCAGCCTGTCGGGGGTCATGCTAACATGGGTCCATGCGGGGCTTGAAAGCATTTGCCGCCGCCGTGGCGCTCGCCGCGGCGATGCCGGCGGGAACGGCGGGCGCGCAGGATGCGCCGGCGGCACGGGACGTGCCGGCGGCACAAGGGCTGAGCTGCCCTCTGCCGTCGACGGCGATGATGCGGGCGGAACTGCTGTTCGGCCGCAATATCGGCGGCCGTCTCGCCGTCAGCGAGCGGGCTTTTGCGCGTTTCGTGGCGGCGGAGATCACGCCGCGCTTTCCCGCCGGGCTGACCGTGATCGACGCCGCCGGCCAGTGGCGCGACACCGCGACCGGCCGGATCGTGCGGGAAAAGAGCAAGCTGGTGGTGCTGATGACCGGCGACGAGCCGGCCGCGCGCGAGCGCATCGCGGCCATCGCGCAGGCCTACAAGACGCGCTTCCACCAGCAGTCGGTCGGCGTCGTCACGCGCCCCGTCTGCGCGGCGTTCTAGGGGCCGATCCCGAAAAAGGGGACCGGCCGGTCCGGCGGCCTATTCGGCCGCCTGCGCCGGCGCCGTTCCGAGCCGCGGATTGAGCTCGCAGGCCTGTTCCCAGCTGATGACGTTGAACGACTTCGCGAGCTTGCCGACGCCGTCGGTCTGCGCGCAGAGCTGGCCGAGTTCGATGATCTCTTCGTCGGTGAAGGTTTCCTGCAACTCGCGATAAACCTCGTCGCGGTCGATTGCGTGCTCGCCCGACTTGAACAGCTCGGCGTATTTCAGCGCCGCCTTCTCGCGCGCCGTGAGCTTGTTGCTGTTCTGATAGTCGTTGAGCACGTCGTCGATGATCTCCTCGGTCAGGCCCTCGGCCTGCGCGACCTTCGAGCGCACCGTCGAGCAATAGCCGCACTGATGGGCGACCGAAATCTTGATGCGGCACATTTCCTTCATCTTGTGCGGCAGCACGCCCTCATAGAGCACCTTGTTCCAGCATTCGATCCAGGCGATGCCGACCTTTGAGCGCGACATGATGCGCACCACGCGCGGGTCCGGCGCGCCGGTGCGTTCCGCCGAGGCGACCATCTCGCGGATCTGCGGGGTCATTTCGGAGTCGTCGATGTAACGCAGGCGGGGCATGGGCGGTCTCCCTGAGGTTGATTGTTGGTGCCGAGGCTAGGGCGGCCTTGGCCTTTCGTAAAATGAATGTTTCGTATCGTATCCTTGCAAAAATCGTATACTGGCCGGCATGGACGTCCGTCAGCTCCAGGCCTTCCTGCGCATCGCCGAACTCGGCAGCTTCGCGCGGGCCGTCGCCGTCTTGAACCAGACCCAGCCGACCCTGAGCCGGCAGATCGCCGCGCTCGAGGCGGAGGTCGGTGCGCCGCTGCTCGCGCGCCACCGCCACGGCGTGACGCTCACCGACGCGGGCGTGCTGTTCCGCGCCCGCGCGGTGCAGGCACTGCGCGTGCTGGAGGAGGCGCGCGGTGAAATCAGCGCCCATGCGCAGGCGCCGAGCGGCACCGTGTCGCTGGGTCTGCCGCCGTCGCTTCTGACCGTCATGAGCGGTCCGCTGGTGCAGCGTTTCGCGCGCGACTATCCGGGCGTGCTGCTGCACGTCCACGAGGCGATCTCGCAGGGTCTCGAGGATATGATGCGAAGCGGCGCGGCCGACCTCGCGGTGCTGATCGCGGACCGCAGGGTTCTTCGCAACGTCACGCTGACACCGCTTGCGTCCGAGCCGCTGATGCTGGCCGGTCCTCGCAGCTCGGGGCTGCGCGCCGACCGGCCGGTCGCGATCGAGCGGCTCGCCGGCCAGCCGCTCCTGACGTTCCGCCCGCCGAACTATCTGCGGCTGCTCGCCGAGACGGCGCTGCGCAAGCGCGGGCTCGCCTTCAACGTCGCGGTCGAACTCGAAACCCTGCCCTTGATGATCGATCTGATCGAGCGCGGCGCCGGCTACACGCTGCTGCCGCCGAGCGGGCTTGCGCTCGCCCGGTCCCGTATCGCCGCGGCGCCTGTGCGCGGTCTCGACGTGACCTGGACGCTCGCCGTCAACCGCGCCCGCGCCGGCCAGCCGGCGGTCACCGCATTGGCGGCGATGATCCGCGAGCACGCGAATGCGCTGACGAAAAGCGGACACTGGCAGTCGGTGAAGCCGGCGAGACGCCGCTGACGCCGGCGGCGGCCGTCACCGGCGCCCCGCAAAAAGCAAAAGCGCGGGACAAGGCCCGCGCTTCACCGAATTCGATCCTGATAACCGGAGATCAGCCCGGTCCGCGGCGTGCGCCGGCGGCGCCCGGAGCGGGACGCGGCTTGGACGGGATGAGACCTTCGCGCTGCATCTTCTTGCGCGCGAGCTTGCGGGCGCGGCGGATCGCTTCCGCCTTTTCCCGGGCACGTTTCTCGGAGGGCTTTTCGTAATGGCCGCGAAGCTTCATCTCGCGGAAAATACCCTCGCGCTGCATCTTCTTCTTGAGCGCCTTGAGGGCTTGATCGACGTTGTTGTCGCGAACGAGAACCTGCACGCTTTCTCCTCTGGGTCCTTGGCCCCGGTTGGAACGAATTCGGTTGGCTGGAAGCCGGGTCGAAAACCCGCCAAAAACAGGCCTTCGAGTCGGGCGGGGGTAGCAGAAAAGGGCCTGAGAGTCCATGCAAAGGCTGCTGTCGCCAGCCTTTCCGTGGCTTTCCGCGGCCGGACGGGCGTTTTCGTCGGTTCCGAGCCGGAAATCAGGCCTTCAGCGGGGCAGCATGTGGAGATAAGGCTGCGCCTCCGCCAGCGCGCGGGCGTAGGACGGCCGCTTCATCAGCCGGCCGAGATAGGCGGTCAGCGCCGGATAGCGGCCGGCCAGCGGGTCGATCGCCTCGTTGATGTAGAACAGCGCCGGCGCGGCCGCGCAGTCCGCGAGGCTGAACCCGCCGCCCGCCGCCCATTCGCGCCCGCCCATGTCGTTCTCCGCGATGGCGAGCGCGGTGTGCATCGCCTTGCGCGCATGTTCGACGCCGTGCGGGTCCTTGCGGCCTTCCGGGCGGATGCGGTCGCCGATGATCTTCTGCATGTGGGTGTGGACGTTCAGGTCGTAGAAGCGGTCCAGCGCGCGCACCGCAAGCGCCGCCTCCGGCTCGTGCGGGATCAGCGTCGCCGGGCCGGGGTGATGCAGCGCGAGGTAGTCGATGATCGGCGTCGATTCCGGAATGACGCGCTCGCCGTCCGTCAGCACCGGGAATTTCCCCACCGGCCAGATTTTAAAGAACGCCTCGCGGCTCTCCGGCTTGTGCAGCTCGACGAGCTGCGGTGTGAACGGCGTGCCGTTCTCGTAGAGCGCGATCAGCGCCTTGTGGCAGTACGAGGAGAGGGGGTGCAGATAAAGCGTCAGCGCCATGGCGTAACTCCGGCAGACAATTGGATTCGTCGCGCGAGCTGGTCAGCGTTGCGGCCGCACCCGCGTCACATGCCCCATCTTGCGGCCCGGGCGGGCTTCCTTCTTGCCGTAAACGTGCACCGAGGCGCCGGGGACTTTCATCCAGCGCGTCGCCTCCTCGATCTCGGCGCCGATCAGGTTGATCATCTCGACGCGGCCGAGCCGCAGCGGCTTGCCGAGCGGCAGGCCGGCGATGGCGCGGATATGCTGCTCGAACTGCGACACCGTCGCGCCGTCGATCGTCCAGTGGCCGGAATTGTGCACCCGCGGCGCGATCTCGTTGACCAGCAATTCCGTGGCGCGGCCGCGCTTCACCGCGAACATCTCGACCGCCAGCACTCCGACATAGTCGAGCGCGTCGGCAATTTTTGTCGCGATGCGCCGCGCCTCGCGCTCGGTCGAGGGCGGCACCCGCGCCGGCACGCGCGACACTTTCAGAATGTGGTCGCGGTGCTGGTTCTCGGTGATGTCGAAGCAGACGACCTTGCCGGCCTTGTCGCGCGCCGCCACCACCGACACCTCGCGCTGGAACTTGACGAAGCCTTCGAGGATGCAGGGCGCGTTCTTGACGCTGCGCCAGGCGTCGATGGCGTCGGCGGCCTTCGCGATCTTGGCCTGGCCCTTGCCGTCATAGCCGAGCGTGCGCGTCTTCAGCACGGCGGGCAGGCCGACTTTCTCGATCCCTTCGGCAAGCTGCGTGGCCGAATGGACCGGCGCATAGGGCGCGGTCGGGATTTTCAGGCCCTTGACGAAATCCTTCTCGATCAGCCGGTCCTGCGTCGCTTCTAACACGCGCGGGTCGGGCAACACCTGCTTGCGCGCGGCGAGAAAGGTCGCGGTCGCCGCCGGCACGTTCTCGAACTCGTAGGTGATGACGTCGACCACCTGCGCGAACTCGGCAAGCGCCTTTTCGTCCTCGTAAGGCGCTTTCGTGATGACGTGGGCGACATCGAAAGCGCAGGAGTTTTCCTCCGGCGAATAGATATGCGTGCGGTAGCCGAGGTTCGCCGCCGCCAGCGCCAGCATGCGGCCGAGTTGTCCGCCGCCGAGAATCCCGATGGTCGCGCCGCTCTTGAGCACGGTTGCGTTCTGTCCCTGTCAGCCTTTCGGCTTTTTCTTGACGGAAGCGGTCTGCCGCGCGCGGAAGGCGTCGAGCTTTCTGGCGACCGCGGCGTCGGAGAGCGCAAGAACGCTCGCGGCGAGCAGCGCGGCGTTGATCGCGCCCGGCTTGCCGATCGCCAGCGTGCCGACCGGGATGCCGGCCGGCATCTGCACGATGGAGGCGAGGCTGTCCTTGCCTTCGAGCCGGTTGACGTTCATCGGCACGCCGAGCACTGGCAGCGATGTCATCGCCGCCGCCATGCCGGGCAGATGCGCCGCGCCGCCGGCCCCGGCGATGATGACCTTGAAGCCGGCCGCGCGCGCGCCGTGGGCGAACTCATAAAGCCGCTTCGGCGTGCGGTGCGCGGAAACGATGCGGGCGTCGTATTTGATGCCGAGCTGGTCGAGGGTCTTCGCGGCGAAGGTCATGGTCGCCCAGTCGGACTGGCTGCCCATGATGATGGCGACCGGCGCGGCCGGCTTGCGCCGAGCCTTCATGCTTGCCTTCTTGGTCGTTTTCCTGCGTGACGTGCCCATCGGCCCCCCGGTTCGGACCCGCCCCGAACGGAAAGCGGGGGATTATAGGTACGGAACCCCTGCTGGCAAGGCGAGGCAGGCGCGCTATCCTCATACCATGACGCAGCGAAATCGACCGACGGCCGTGCGGGTGGCCGGAAAGACGCCGGCCGCTGAGGCCGCCACGCCGCCGGAGGCCGACGTCGCCACCGAGGTCGCCACCTTGCGTGCGGCCCTTGTCAGGGCCGAGGCGCGAATTGCCGAACTCGAGGCTCGCGCCGACATCGACCCGCTGCTCGACATTCTCAACCGCCGCGCCTTCGAGCGGGAACTGGCCCGTTCGATCGCCTATCTCGACCGCTACGGCGGCGCCATCGCGCTGGTCTATGTCGATCTCGACGGCTTCAAGGCGGTCAACGACCGCCACGGCCACGGCGCCGGCGATGCGCTGCTGCGGGCCGCCGCCGCCGCGCTGACCGGCGCGGTGCGCGCCTCCGACATTGTGGCAAGGCTCGGCGGCGACGAATTCGCGCTGCTGTTGTGGAACGCCGGCGAGGCGCAGGCGCAGGCCAAGGCGGCCGAGCTTGAGAATGCGGTCGCCGCCGCCACCGTGACGCATGAGGGCGCGGTGTTGTCGGTCACCGCTTCGGCCGGCGCCGCCGCGGTGACGCCCGGCCGCACCACCGCAGAGGTGCTCGATGCCGCCGACCGCGCGATGTATGTGCGCAAAATGGCGGCGCGCAGATCGTCGCGCGGCTAAAAATACCTTCAGGCGATGATGTCGGGCGTCAGCTGGTCCTCGACCGCCCGGATGCGGTCGCGCAGTCCCAGTTTGCGCTTTTTCAGCCGCTGAATCTGGATCAGGTCCGAGGCGGGCGAGGCGACCAGCGCCGCAATGGCGGCGTCGAGATCGCGATGTTCCTGCAGGAGGCGCGCCAACTGCTCCCGCAATGCTCGTTCGTCGTCCCTGTCCATCGCCTTACGCAAATGTTCGGTCGGCCGCCGCCGACCCGGCCGCGATCAAACTTTTATTCATTATACCAATTTTTCCACAATCCGCCTGTATGGTTCAAATTGTGCAATCCGATCAGGCATTTCGTGCGTCCGATGTTGCGGTCCGCGGCTTTGCGGCGGTCGCGCGGCGGCCGACTCTGGGTTAAACTGTCACTGTCAAAATAGATTGAGGAGACATTCCTACATGTCGATGCAATCGCACCTTGCGGAATTGGAGAGGCGCCACGAGGCCCTCGAGCGGGAAATCAACGACGCGGTGCTCCACCCGTCGACCGACGATCTGAAGATCGCCGAACTCAAACGCAAGAAACTGCTGGTGAAGGACGAAATCGTCCGATTGAGATCGAGTGACAGCGTCAGCGTACACTGAACGCACGCTCCCTCGGAACGTCATAGCGTAGGAAGAACCGCCGGCTCGCGCCGCGAGGCGGCGGTTTTGTTTTGTGTCGTGGCTTCCTCGCGCGCCCGGCGGCGCGGAGCGGCTCCATAACCTTCGGTGCACGCCACCAACAACCGCGCGGCCATAGGGCGAGCGGCGCCCGGCCCCTTACACTGTCCGATGAAATTCACTGGGACGCGCGCCATGCCGGAGACTTACGACGTCGTCATCGTCGGCTACGGGCCGACCGGAATGCTGGCCGCGGTCAAGCTCGGTCAGGCCGGTCATCGGGTCGCGATCGTCGAACGCCACCGCGATCTGTACAAGCTCGCCCGCGTCGGCATCGTGCATGACGACGTGCTGCGGATGTTCCAGGAGCTCGGCATCAGCGAGGCGATCGCGCCCGCGACCTTCTTCCTGCCGAAATACGAACTGTCGAACAAAGGCAGGATTCTGCTGTCCAACGAGGTTCAGGCCAGGGCGACGCATGGCTGGCCGGAATTCATCTCGATCTACCAGCCGGCCTTCGAGGCCGAACTCGACAGGATCGCCAAGGCGCTGCCCACGGTCGATGTCTTCCAGGGTGCGAAAGCCGTCGCCATCGCGCAGGACGACGCCGCCGTGACGCTCACCATCGAGGACGTCAACGGCGTGCGCCGCGACATCGCCGGCCGTTATCTGATCGGCTCGGACGGCGGCAACAGCTTCGTGCGCCAGGCGCTGCGCATCGATTTCGAATTTCTCGGTTTCGATCAGGACTGGCTCGTGATCGACGGCAAGGCGAAGAAGCCGCCGCGGCCGGACCTGCCGCTGCTGCGCCAGCTGTGCGAGCCGGACCAGCCGGGCATGACCATGCAGATGGGCGCGCATCATCGCCGCTGGTCGATGATGGTGATGCCCGGCGAGTCGCATGAGGAGGCGGTGTCGTATCCGAGCGTGTGGCGCAGGCTCGACCGGCCGGAAGGCGCGACGCCCGACGAGTTCGAACTGGTGCGCGTCGTCATCTACAAGTTCACCTCGCAGATCGCGACGCGCTGGCGCGCCGGCCGCGTTTTCCTGGCCGGCGACGCGGCGCATCTGATGCCGCCGTTCCTCGCGCAAGGCCTCTGCACCGGCCTGCGGGATGCCTACAATCTGGCGTGGAAGCTCGATGCGGTGCTGAAAGGGCAGGCGGGCGACGCGCTGCTCGATACCTACGAGGCGGAGCGCGCGCCCAATGCCCGCGCCACCATCGTCGAAAGCGCCCGCGTCGGACAGAACGTCATCGAGCGCGATCACCAGAAGGCGAAGGAGCGCGACGCTCGGCTTGCCGTGATGCAGGCCGAGCTTGAGAAGGCGAAGGGCCAAAAGGCGCTGATCGCGTTCCGCGTGCCGGGCTACGAGCAGGGCTTTCGCGCCGGCAGCGCGCGCGCCGCCGGCGATTCATTCCCGCAGGGCGACGTGCGCGGGCGCGGCGGCGTCGGCCGTTTCGACGACGTCGCCGGGCGGGGCTGGACCATCGTGGCGCGCAACGGCGATGCAGCGGCGGCGCTGCCGGCCGCGCAGCGCGCCTATTGGGAAAGCCTCGGCGGCGGCTTCGTCACGCTTGGCAAGGGAGCCATCGAGGACAGTGAGGGCATCTACACGCGGCTGATGGACGAATACGGCTGCGACGCCATCGTCAAGCGGCCGGACTATTACATCTTCGGCGCCTGCGCGACGCTGGCCGAACTGCCGGGCGTCATCGGCGAGCTGAAGCGCCAGATGACGGCATGATCCCGAAAAGTGGAAACCGGTTTTCGGATAAGATCATGCCCTTAATAAGCAAAGATTTGATTCAAGGAGTTGAATCAGACTCTATATCTTTCGTCGCTTCACGCGGCGGGCGAGATAGTCGAAATTGATGGCGAACTGCTCGTGACTTGCGAGCACGTCGCGCAGCTTGGCGAGATCGGGTGCCGGAAATTCCGGCAGCGCGTCGCCGGTGGCCTCGATCGCGAGTTGCACCTGCGCGGCGTTCTCCAGCATGATCGCGCCGATCACCGCGTCCTCGATCGCGCCGCCGGTCATCACCACGCCGTGGTTCTTCAACAGCACCGCGCGATGCGGTCCGAGCGCCTTGGCGACGCGCGCGCCCATCTCCGGCGTGCGGATCAGGAAGATGGTGTCGTCGTAGAGACCGACATCGCCGGCGAACAGCGCCCCCGGCTGGCTGTAGGCCATCACCTGCCGCCCGGTGCCCGACAGCGCCACCGAATAGGGCGAGTGGACATGGATCACGCTCTGCACGTCCGGCCGCGCGCGGAAGATTTCCGAATGGATGAAGACTTCGCTGTGGCGGCGCGCCTTGCCGGTCACCACCTTGCCGTCGAGATCGATGGTCAGGATGTTCTTCGGTGTGATCTCGTCGAAGCCGACGCTGTGCGGCTTCATGTAAAACAGATTCGGCTTGCCCGGCACGCGCACCGAGATGTGGCCGCGGGTGAAATCGTCGTGGCCTTCGCAGACCAGGATTTTGCCGCCGACGATCAGTTTCCGCTTCAGAGCTTCATGTGCCATGAGAACACCATTATGGGAATCTCATCTGGGCCGATTGCGTTTTTTAATCGGCAATTTTCAATTGGCGATAACAGCGGCTTGCTCCGCTGCGTCTGCGTCCGCCGCCGGTATCCGCGACAGGTCTACCATGTTAGCCTCTCGCCGGGGAACGTTCGTCGACAAGGAGAAGCCATGCATAGCCGGCAAACCGCGCTCCGCCGCACCTTTGTTTGCGCTGCCGTCGCCGTCGCCGTGTTCGCGGCATCGCCCGCCGCCGCCGACGATTATCCGAACCGGCCGGTGACCTTCATCACGCCCGCCGCCGCCGGCAACAGTCCCGACGTTGCGACGCGCTTCATCGCCGACCGTCTCGGCGCGCTCTGGAAACAGCAGATCGTGGTGATGAACCGGCCGGGTGCCGGCGGTCTGCTCGCCGCGCAGGCGGCCTCGACCGTCACGCCCGACGGCTACACGCTTTACATGACGCAGGCTTCGACCTTCACCGTGCTGCCGGTCACCCAGGCCGAAAAGGCGGGGCCGCTGCTCAAGACCTTCGTGCCGATCGCGCTGATCGCCGAGCAGCCGATTGCCGTGTCGGTCAGTCCGGCGATCCCGGTGAAAACCGTCGCCGAGCTGATCGACTACATCAAGAAGCAGCCGCAGACCGTGCAGTTCGCGGCGTCCAATCGCGGCGGCCAGTCGCATCTCACCGGCGAATTGTTCGCCCGCAAGGCCGGCGTGAAGATGACCTATATCCACGGGCCGAGCGCGGCGACCTCGGTCACCGACGTCACCGCCGGGCGAATCCCGATGATGTTCGAAGGCATCGCCGGCGTTGCCGGCGCGATGCAGGGCGGTGCGGTGCGCGTCATCGGCGTCGGTTCCGGCAAGCGGCTGTCGAACTATCCGGACATCCCGACCATCGGCGAGACAGTGCCCGGTTTCGAGTCGCAAGGCTGGATCATGCTGATGGCGCCGGCCGGCACGCCGGATGCAATCGTGCAGAAGGTCGCCAATGACCTGCGCGGCATCGTCGAGGATCCGGCGGTGGCCAAGCGGTTCGCCGCCATCGGCACCTATCCGCACTGGCTCAGCCCGGCGGACTCGGCGGCCTATATCAAGAAGCAGGAAGACCAGTGGTGGCCGCTGGTGCGCGAGGTCGGCGTCAAGCGCTGAGAGGTTCAGCAGCAGTTCTTGCCGCCTGCCTGGATCGGCGGGCAGGGCACCGAGCCATAGGAACAGAAGACACAGCAGTCTCCCGGCTTCGGCTTCAAACGTTTGCCGCAGCCGGTGCAGTCATAGAAGAACCGGCAGGCGTCGGCCGGCATGGTTTCCTCCTTCGCCGTGCCGCAATGCGGGCAGGTGATGACCGATGCCGTGACGATCGCCGCGCTCATCAGGTGCGCTCGGTGGCGTCGAACTTCGCCCGCGCCTTCTGCATCGCCTGCGCGTGTTCGCGCGCCCAGTCGGCGAGGTGATTGACCGGCGTCAGCAGCGAGTGGCCGAGCTTGGTCAGTTCGTAATCGACGCGCGGCGGAATGGTCGGCGTCACGGTGCGCGTCACCAGTCCGTCGCGCTCGAGCGCGCGGAGCGTCAGCGTCAGCATCCGCTGCGAGATCGAGCCCAGCGCCCGGCGCAGTTCGTTGAAGC
Source organism: Pseudolabrys sp. (assembly GCF_050250095.1). Lineage (NCBI taxonomy): Bacteria > Pseudomonadati > Pseudomonadota > Alphaproteobacteria > Hyphomicrobiales > Xanthobacteraceae > Pseudolabrys > Pseudolabrys sp. The sequence continues at coordinate 199,006 of NZ_JBFWPH010000001.1, forward strand.
GCTTCGGCCCGCCGCCCAGCAGTTCCACGACCAGCACCGTCCACTTGTCGCCGACCCGCGACAGCACCTCGCTGATCGCCCGGCACTCGGTAGGCTCATGCAGGGTACCGGGTAACACCGGTGTGCCTTCTTGCTTTCGAACCGCGGTCATTTATCTATCCTCGGTATCAAATTGATACTTACGAAGGAAAGGTAACCATTCCCATGGCCAAGCACAAGATCGCCGTCATCGTCGGCAGCAACCGCAAGGAATCGATCAATCGCAAGCTGGCGCAGGCGCTGATCGCGCTCGGCCGCGACACGTTCGACGGCGAGATCGTCAAGATCGACGATTTCCCGATCTATAACCAGGACGACGAGCAGAACCTCACCGACAGCGTGAAGCGCTTCAAGGCGGCGATCGCCGCGGCGGATGGCGTGCTGTTCGTCACCCCCGAGCACAGCCGCTCGATCCCCGCAGTGTTGAAGAACGCCATCGACTGGGGCGCGCGGCCCTGGGGCCAGAACAGCTGGACCGGCAAGGTCGCGGCCGTCACCGGCACCTCCGGCGGCGCGATCAGCACCGCGCTTGCCCAGCAGCACCTGCGCCAGATCCTCGGCGCGCAGGGCGTCACGCTCGCCGGCGGCGAAGCCTATCTGCTGTTCAAGCCGGAGCTGCTCGACGCCAAGGGCGAGATCGCCGACGAGTCGACCCGCAAGTTTCTCGGCGGCTTCCTCGACAGCTTCGTCACGCTGATCGATCGCCTGAAAAAGTAATGCGCAGCATCCTGTCTATGAGATCAACATCGTCATGAGCGGAGCGGATCAGGCTCCGCAGTCAAAGGACCGCAATCATGTCCATTCGTCCCGTCAGAAGCATCACGCAGTCGAGGCCCACGATGGAAGGCGCCGGTGTGCATCTCAACCGCGCCTTCGGCTTCGGCGACCAGAAAGCGTTCGATCCGTTCCTGTTGCTGGATGATTTCCGCAACGATCGGCCGGAAGATTACCGCGCCGGTTTTCCGTGGCATCCGCATCGCGGCATCGAGACGATCACCTATGTCCTGGCCGGCACCGTCGATCACGGTGACAGCCTCGGCAACCGCGGTTTGCTCGGCGCCGGCGACGTCCAGTGGATGACCGCCGGTTCCGGCATCATGCATCAGGAGATGCCGAAGGGCGACACACAAGGCCGGATGCACGGCTTCCAGCTCTGGGCGAACCTTCCCTCGTCGCAGAAGATGACCAAGCCGCGCTATCAGGACATCAAGGCGGCGGAGATTCCCGAAGTCACCGACGATGACGGCACCCATGTGCGCATCATCACCGGCGACTTCTGGGGCAGACGAGGCCCCGTCGACGGCGGTACGGTCGATCCGCGTTACCTCGACATCTTCGTGCCGCCGGGCCAGCGCAAGACGCTCCCCGTTGAGGTGGATCGTCATGCCTTCGCCTATGTGTTCGAGGGCTCGGGTAGGTTCTCCGGCGCGTCGCAGCCGTTCGGCGTCCTGACCGAGAAGCAGGACGGCGCCGGCAACGAAATCACCGTGCGCGAGACGGCCGGCAACCGTTCGCTGGTGCTGTTCGATAGCGGCGACGAGGTCACCGTGCAGGCGGGCGAGCAGGGCATCCGCTTCCTGCTGGTGTCGGGTCGGCCGCTCAACGAGCCGGTCGCCTGGCACGGTCCGATCGTGATGAACTCGGACGACGAGTTGCGGACCGCGGTGAACGAATTGCGGGCCGGCACCTTCATCAAGGAAGGCCGGGCGTAGCAAGAAACTGTCATGACCGGCCTTGTGCCGGGCATCCACGACTTGAGATAGGAAAGACGTGGATGGCCGGGACAAGCCCGGCCATGACGCTGCTTTGGGACGGCGCGCCGCGTTACGCAAGTACGCGGGCGCCGCCTCAGACGATGAGCACGACCGCGACCATGCCCAGCACGATCAGCGCCAGTCCCACGATCAGCATCCGGACCAGGTTGGCGCCGGAATTGCCGTCCTGCGCAGCGGCGGCGAGTCGGCTGTCCCGATTGCTCATGACTCGTTTCCCTGCTCCGTACGGTGGAAGCGTTCGCCCGGCCGCAGCATCACGCGGTGAAAGCTGGCGATGCCCATTTCGAGGCTTTCGGCGATCCGCTCCGCGCGCTCGATGAAATGCGTCTGCGCCGCCGGCGGGCACAGCGCGCGCACGGTTTCCCGGAACAGCGCCAGCCAGCGGTCGAAATGCGCGGCGTCGACCGGCAGCGGCAGATGCTTGACCATCGGGCTGCCGTGGTAGCGCCCCGACATCAGCGCCACCGACGACCAGAACTGGCACATCCGCTGCAGATGCGGCTCCCAGTCCGCGATGCGCGCCTCGAACACCGGTCCGATCATCGGGTCCTGCCGCACCTTGGCGTAAAAGCCGCGCACCACGCGCTCGATCATCGGTTCGTCGATGCCGGTGCGGGCGACGATCTCCGCCACCGCGCGCGCCCGCCGCTGTTCCATCTCCGTGAAACTGTCGCTCATGCCGCTTCAGGCCCGCCGATCCACGCCATGTTAAAATAGGTATTTCTAATACCTATTTAGGCTGCTAAAATCTGATTTGTAAATACCGATTTGCGTCGCGGACGAGAGAGCAGCCATGCGCCTGACCCAGTTCACGGACTTCGGCCTGCGCGCGCTGATGCGGCTCGCCGCCGACACCCACCGGTCGTTCTCGACCGGCGACATCGCCGCCGAATTCGGCATTTCCCGCCATCACCTGACGAAAGTGATCCGCGACCTCGCCGACGCCGGCTTCGTGAAAACCCAGCGCGGCGTCGGTGGCGGCTTCCGCCTCGCGCGCGCGCCGGAGGAGATCACGCTCGGCGAGGTGGTGCGCAGCCTCGAGCAGCGTCAGGCGCTGGTCGAATGCTTCCGCGACGACGGCGGCTGTTGCGCGCTGACGCCGCGCTGCCGGCTCAAGGGCAAGCTTGCCGCCGCGCGGGAGGCGTTCCTGCGCACGCTCGACGACACCACGCTGGCCGAATGCGCCTATCCGCCGGCGCCGCCGCGGCGCGTCGCAAGCGCACGGCGGTTGTCGTTATGACGGACGATGCCGGCGCCGAGATCGATGCTGTCCTGCTTGGCGCCGCGTTCGACCTGACGCCGGAGCAGGTGATGCGCGAACTGCGGCAGGGTGCGATTACCGGCCGCGCCGAGCAGGGCATCGATGCGGACGCCGGCCGGCGGCGGCTGACCTTCTTCCGCGGCCGCAAGCGGGTGCGATTCGTGCTCGATGCCGGCGGCGCGGTCGTGCAGCAGACCACGCTCAATTTTCACGAGCCGCCGAAGCGCTGACGCGACGCCTGCCGTCATCGACGGCTTTTCCGATCTGATCCTCGAGGTGTTCGGTCCGCAGCGCGGCCAGCACGCGCGCTCCGCCATCGGCGTCGCCGAACTGCCGTTCGACATTTCGGTGGAGATCGAGGGGGAGGTGGAGATTGATTGATGCATATTGCAAGGATGCAAAAAAGCCCGGCGCGTGCCGGGCTTTTTTGCCTTTGAGCGGAGATGGGCGTCAATGCCCCGAGCCCGGCTCCACCTTGCCGTCGTAGATCTCGGGGTTCGGCGGCCCCTCGACATGCAGGATGCCGACGAGGCCGCGCTCCATCCGCGACAGCGCGTGATCGACCAGGATGTAGTTGCCCGGCACGTCGACCTTGAACTCGGTGATGACCGCGCCGCCGGCCGGCACCGTGACGGTCTGCACCCCGCGCAACGGCTCGCTCAGGACCCCGCCGAGATTGTAGACCTTGTCGAAGATCTCGCCGATGACGTGGAACGACGAGGTGAAGTTCGGTCCGCCGACGCCGAAGAAGATGCGCACCGTCTCGCCGACCTTCGCCTGCAGCGGGTGGAACTTCGACAGCGCGCCGACCGAGCCGTTGAAGACGAAGTATTCCGGCCGTTCGTTCAACAGCTTCTCGACGTTGAACTCCTGGCTGCCGCGCTGGCCGAACGCGCCTTCGGTGTAGATCTCGCCCTGCATCACGTAGAACTCGTGATCGACCTTCGGCAGGCCTTCTTCCGGCTCGACCAGGATCAGCCCGTACATGCCGTTGGCGATGTGATGCGCCACCATCGGCGTTGCGCAGTGATAGACATAGAGGCCGGGGACCAGCGCCTTGAACTTGAAGGTCTTGCTCTCGCCGGGATTGGCCTGCGTCGAGACCGCGCCGCCGCCGGGGCCGGTCGCGGCGTGGAAGTCGACCGAGTGCACCATCGCGCTGTTGTCGGCGTTCTTCAGGTGCACCTCGACGGTGTCGCCGACGCGCACGCGCAGCATCGGGCCGGGCACCTTGCCGTTGAAGGTCCAGTAGCCGAACGTGGTGCCTTCGGCGAGCCGCGCCTCCTGCTCGACGGTGACGAGATCGACCCGCACCGTCTGCGGATCGCGCTTGCCGATCGGCGGCGGCACGTCGTTCGCCTGATGCGAGATGTCGGCCTCGACCACGGTCTGCGGCGGCGGCTGCGGCGTGACGAGGAACTGGCCTTCCATGCCGGCGAGACGGTGGCCGGGCACGCTGCAGAAATAGGCGTAGTCGCCGGCCTTGCCGGCCACGAAGGCGATGTTGGTGCTGGCGCCCTTGCCGAACACGTGCGGCGAGCTGCCGGCCGGGCCCTGGTCGGCGAACACGATGTCGTGCTCGGCGCCTTCGCCGTTGATCAGCGTGACCTGCACCAGCTGGCCTTCCGCCGCCGACAGCACGGGATTGACCTGTCCGTCGATGGTGCCGCCGACGCCGATGAACACCATGCGGCCCTCGGCGATGCCGGACTTCAGCGTGTAGCGGATGCCCGGGACATAGCCCGACACGGCGGGAGCCGACGGTGCGGGGGTCGCCGGCCGTGCGGCGGTCGCGGGCGGCGGGGTGGCGGGCGCCGCCGCGGGCGGCGCGGTTGCGGGCGCAGTCCCGGCCGGGGCCGGCGCGGATTCGGCGACGAGGAAGGCGACCAGCGCCGAGCGTTCATTCTCGGTCTTGAGGCCGGGGAACGGCATCTTGTTGCCGGGCACGGTCTTCTGCGGGTCGTTGAGATAGCGGTCGAGCGTGGCGGCGTCCCAGGTGAGATGGCTGTCCCGCATCGCCTGCGAGTAGTTGTAGTTGGCGACGCTCGCCGCCTTCTTGCCGACGATGCCGGCGAGCGAGGGGCCGACGCCGTTCTTGCCGGGCTGCAGCGAGTGGCAGGCCTGGCACTTGCGGTACACGGCGGCGCCCCGGGCGGCGTCGCCGCTCGGCGCGGCCGCGGCGGTCCGCGCCGGCTGTGACGCCTGGGCCGTCTGCGCGGCGGCGGGTGCCGCCGGCGAGGTGGCCGGCTTGCCGGCCTGGGCCTGCATATGCGCGTGCGGCGAGGCCGGCGGGGCGGCCGCGGGCGCGGCGGCTTTGGGCGGCTCGGCCGCCGCCGTCTTGGCGGGCGGCTGGCTCGCCGGCGCCTTGTTGGCGGTCTGGTTCGCCGCCGCCGGCTTGCTGGCCTGAGCGGCGGGCGGCGGCGTGTTCGGCGACGGGGCCTGCGCGCTCGCGGCCGGCGCTGTCGATGCGGTCGCGGCCTGCTCGAAATGCGTGGGAACGAAGGACGCGGCGGCCAGCCCGGTGACGATGACAACCAGGCCGACAATCAGGATCAGCCATTCGCGCAGTTTTGCCACAAGCCCTGTCAGCATTCTCGTCTCCGGCACAGTTTCTTGTAATCGTTCTATTGTGATCTCAAAGCCTTGTTTTGCAAGTATCCAGGCGCGGCGCCCCGCTGTCCTTGCGCTGCGTCAAATCGCGCCAACGCGGCGTTAAAATCGAGCTTGGGAAAGAAGCGCGGATAAACGTGGACCCGCTCGGCGGGGAACGATTTCACTTGAGTTCCGGACATTTTTGTCCGATATTTGAATCGTGCCGCTCGGAAGAAGGCCGATCTGGTCATGAATAAGCGCGATCGGTTCATCGCCGAGTTGCGGGATGAGGCCCGTCGGCGAGGCCTGTCGTTCCGAGCCGAGGCATGGCGAGGCAAGGGCGGACACATGATGGTATTCGTCGGTGAGAAACTGACCACTGTGCCGTCACGCGAGATCGACCCGAAGACAGCGAGAAAAATCAGGAAGCAGTTGGGTCTGATTTAGCAAGGGAGTTCGTTTCGGAATAGGCCGAAGCGCTTATGAGGATAAAAGATGCGATCTTATGTGTATCGCGCAAAATTTGAGCGCGGCACGCGGCGCGGCGTGGTGGTTAGCTTTCCAGATGTGCCGGAGGCGATCACGCAAGGGGGCGATAGGGCTGATGCTCGCAGAATGGCCGAGGAAGCTCTCGGACTGGCACTATTGTCTTATCCCACGCGCGGTCTGCCGTTGCCGAAGTCACGTTCGAGGGGACGTAGCCTCGTGGCTATCGCGGTTGCGCCGGAAGTGGCCGCAAAGCTTGCGGTGCTTGAAGCTTTTATCGCTGCTGGCCTTTCGAAGAGCGAACTCGCACGCCGCCTGGGCAAAGACGAAAAGGAGGTACGCCGTATCCTCGATCCGAAACATCCGACCAAGCTGCCCGCCTTGACGGCTGCATTGCGCGCGCTCGGCAAGAGGTTGGTGGTGGGAGTGATGGAGGCCGAAGCAGCGTGAGGCGGATTGAACTCACGCTTCCTTCGCCATCTCCCGCAGCCTGAATTTCTGGATCTTCCCCGTCGAGGTTTTCGGCAGCTCGGTGAAGACGACATAGCGCGGGCATTTGTAGCTCGCGAGATGCTTGCGGCACCATTGCACGATGTCGTCGGCGCTCGCCTCTGCGCCCGGCTTCAGCTCGATGAAGGCGCAGGGCGTCTCGCCCCATTTGTCGTCGGGCTTGGCGACGACGGCGGCGGCCTGCACCGCCGGGTGCTTGTAGAGCGCGTCCTCGACCTCGATCGAGGAGATGTTCTCGCCGCCGGAGATGATGATGTCCTTGGAGCGGTCCTTGAGCTGGATATAGCCGTCCGGGTGGCGCACGCCGAGATCGCCGGAATGGAACCAGCCGCCGGCGAAGGCCGCCTCGGACGACGTCTTGTTCTTGAGATAGCCCTTCATCACGACGTTGCCGCGGAACATCACTTCGCCCATCGTCGCGCCGTCGCGCGGCACCGGCTGCATGGTCTGCGGGTCCAGCACGTCGAGCTCCTCGAGCGGCAGATAGCGCACGCCCTGCCGCGCCTTCTTCGCGGCCTGTTCGGCGAGCGGCAGCGCGTCCCACGCCGCCTGCCAGTCGTTCACCACCGCGGGGCCGTAGGTCTCCGTCAGCCCGTAGAGATGGGTGACGTTGAAGCCGGCCTCCTCCATCGCCGCGAGCACCGCTTCCGGCGGCGGGGCGGCGGCGGTGAAGAACTCGACGACATGCGGCAGCGGCTTCTTCTCCTCGGCCGGCGCGTTCAAGAGCGTCGCCATCACGATCGGCGCGCCGCACAGATGCGTGACCTTATGGTTGGCGATGGCGTCATACATCGCCGGCGCGCGCACCTGGCGCAGGCACACATGGGTGCCGGCGGCGACCGAGATCGACCACGGGAAGCACCAGCCGTTGCAGTGGAACATCGGCAGCGTCCACAGATACACCGGATGCTTGGTCATGCCGCAGGTGACGATGTTGCCGGTGGCCAGGAGATACGCGCCGCGGTGGTGATAGACGACGCCCTTGGGGTCGCCGGTGGTGCCGCTCGTGTAATTGAGCGAGATCGCGTCCCACTCGTCGTCCGGCATCGACCACGCGAAGTCCGCGTCGCCGCCGGCAATGAAGTCCTCGTATCCGATCTGGCCCAACCGTTCGCCGCCCCCCGCGTATTCCGGGTCGTCGTAATCGATGACGAGCGGCTTCACTTTGCACAGCGCCAGCGCCTCCTTCACCGTCTTGGAAAACTCGCGGTCGGTGATCAGCACTTTGGTCTCGGCGTGGTCGAGCGAGAAGGCGATGACCGCGGCGTCGAGTCGCGTGTTCAGCGTGTTCAGCACGGCCTTCGCCATCGGCACGCCGTAGTGGCATTCGAGCATCGCCGGCGTATTGGCGAGCATGGCCGACACCGTGTCGCCGCGCTTGATGCCGCGTTTGGCCAGCGCCGAGGCGAGGCGGCGCGCGCGGGCGTAGAACTCCGCGTAGTTGCGCCGCAGCGGGCCGTGGATGATCGCCGTGTGCTCCGGGAACACGGATGCCGCGCGCTCCAGGAACGCGAGCGGCGTCAGCGGCTGGTAGTTGGCCGGGTTGCGGTCGAGATCGGTATCGTAAGGCGTTTGCGCCTTCAGGCTTGTCATTGGTCGTTTCCCCTCTGAGGCGACGTTAGCCAAGAGAGAGGGGGCGTATCAATGACTCCTTAAAGGCCGAGCAGCCCGGCCCCGCCCTGCCACAGCAGCGCCAGCGAGATCACGCACAGCAGGATCAGTGTGATCTGGAAGAACAGTTTTTCCGGCGTGCGCCGCACCACCCAGAAGCCGAAGGCGTTGGCGGCGATCGCGAGCGGCAGCAGCGCCACCGAGGTGGCGAAGCCCGTGGCCGAGAACTGGCCGAGCGCGAGATAGGGCACGACCTTGAGCATGTTCATCGTGCCGAAAAAGAAGGCCGCGGTCGCGACATAGACCATCTTCGGCAGCCGCAGTTGCATCGCCTGTACATGGTAGGGCGGCCCGCCGGCCTGGCAGATCGTCGAGGTGAAGCCCGACACCGTTGCCCAGAACACCCCGCCGCGGAGCGGCAGCGGTTTCGGCGGCTGCGGCGCTTCCGCCGAGCGGCGCGCAAGGCCGCGCCAGTTGTAGACGCAGAAGCCGATGGTGACGATGCCGATGAACACGCGCACCGCGTCGTCGGAGATCCGTGCCGCGACCAGCCAGGCGAGGCCGATGCCGAGGATCGCGCCGGGGATCATGATGGCGAGCACGCGGCCGTTCCAGTCCTTGCGGTAGACCCACATCGCGGTCATGTCCTGGACGATCATGATCGGCAGCATGATCGCGGCGGCCTCCAGCGGCGGCATGGTGATGGCGAGCAGCAGCGTCGCCATCTGCCCGATGCCGGCGAAGCCGCCTTTCGACAGGCCGAGCGCCAGCACGCCGGGTACGGCGAGCGCGTAGAACAGCGGATCGGTGACGATCAAGTGCGCACCTTGCACGCGCGCCTCTCGTTGCGGCAGGCGGTCATGCGAAGAACATCCCCCTGATGCCCTGATAGAGCAAGGCGAGCGAGATGACGACCATCAGCGTATAGGCGATGCGGTAGAACAAGTCCTGCGGCGTGCGGCGCACCAGCCAGATGCCGAGGAAGTTGGTCGCGACCGACAAGGGCAGCAGCGCGAGCGACAGGCCCAGCCCGTCGGTGGTGAATTGCCCGAGCGCGAAGTAGGGCGCGACCTTCATCACATTGCTCGCCGCGAAGAACAGCGATTGTGTGCCGACGTAAGTCATCTTCGGCAGCCGCTGCGGCAGCATGTGCATCTGGAACGGCGGCGAGCCGGCCTGCGCCAGCACCGAGCAGAAGCCGGACACCGCGCCCCAGAACACGCCGGAGGCGGCGGAGGGTTTCGCCGGCTCCGCCGGGCCGCGCCGCAGCAGCGCGTTGGCGACGAAGGCGAGCCCGATCGCCGCGACGGTGAGGCGGATCGCGTCGTCGGAGACGATCGCCGCGATCGACCAGCCGAGGCCGATGCCGGCCGCGCCGCCGATCGTCAGCACCGCGACGTTCCAGCCGTCCCAGTCCTTGCGATAGACCCAGACCGAGATCGTGTCCTGCAGCAGCAGCAGCGGCAGGATCAGCGCGGCGGCTTCCAGCGGCGGCATCACCAGCGCGAGCAGCGGCGTCGCCGCCGAACCGACGCCGGAGAAGCCGCCCTTGGCGAGGCCCACCAGCGTGATGGCGGTGACGAGAGCGAGCCAGAAGGCGAGGTCGGTCGGCACTAGCGCATGATCCCGAAAAGTGGGCACCGGTTTTTGCTGGCGCAGCCCTTCGGGTCGGGCAAGATCATGCGCAAAAACAAGGTGGATATCCGATGGATGAGGGCGGGAAAAACGCGGATTGAACCAAAGTCGTAACGCGCGGTGGCCGCGGATCAAAGCCGAAGCCGCTTTTCCGCGCCAGCACGATTTCCGCATGCCTTGAATGCGGGCGTCCGCGGCTCCACAATCGCAGGAAACCAAAACAACGCCTCACCCTGAGGAGCGCCGCAAGGCGCGTCTCGAAGGGGGAGGCCTCATCCTTCGAGACGGCGCTGCGCGCCTCCTCAGGATGAGGAACGGAGGAACAGGAAATCATGGACGCCCGCACGAGCCGCTACCACGATGTCTATGGGCGCTGGCAGCGCGACCCGGAAGGTTTCTGGGCCGAGGCCGCCAAGGACATCGACTGGGTGAAACCGGCCGACAAGGTGTTCGACGCTAGCCAAGGCCTCTATGGCCGCTGGTTCACCGGCGCGGAATGCAACACCTGCTATAACGCGCTCGACCGCCATGTGGAGCGCGGCCGCGCCGACCAGACCGCGCTGATTTACGACTCGCCGGTCACCAACACCAAACGCACGTTCACCTACCGCGACATGCTTGACGAGGTGAAAACGCTCGCCGCCATCCTCAAGGACCACGGCGTGACGAAGGGCGACCGCGTCATCATCTACATGCCGATGATCCCGGAAGCCGTGTTCGGCATGCTGGCCTGCGCGCGGCTCGGCGCCATTCATTCCGTGGTGTTCGGCGGCTTTGCGGCCAAGGAGCTTGCGACCCGCATCGACGATGCCAAGCCCAAGCTGATCCTCACCGCGAGCTGCGGTATCGAGCCGGGCCGCGTCGTCGAATACAAACCCTTGCTGGATGCCGCGATCGATCTCGCCAAGGCGAAGCCGTCGAGCGTCATCCTGTTCCAGCGCCCGCAGGCGAACGCGCCGCTGAAGGACGGCCGCGACCACGACTGGGCCGCGCTGCGCGAGGCCGCGCTCAAGGCGAACAAGAGCGCCGCTTGCGTCACCGTCGCCGCCACCGACCCGCTCTACATTCTCTACACCTCCGGCACCACCGGCATCCCGAAAGGCGTGGTGCGCGACAATGGCGGCCACATGGTCGCGCTCTACTGGTCGATGTGGAACCTCTACGGCATCAAGCCGGGCGAGGTGTGGTGGACCGCCTCCGACATCGGCTGGGTGGTCGGCCACAGCTACATCGTCTATGCGCCGCTGATCTACGGTTGCACCTCGATCATGTACGAAGGCAAGCCGATCGGCACGCCGGACGCCGGCGCGTTCTGGCGCGTCATCGCCGAGCACAAGGCGGTGGCGCTGTTCACCGCGCCGACCGCGTTCCGCGCCATCAAGAAGGAAGATCCCGAGGGCGCGCACATCAAGAAGCATGACCTCACGAACTTCCGCACGCTGTTCCTCGCCGGCGAGCGCGCGGACCCGCCGACGGTGGCCTGGGCGGAGAAAGTGCTGTCGCGCCCGGTGATCGACCACTGGTGGCAGACCGAAACCGGCTGGTGCATCTGCGGCAATCCGGTCGGCCTCGGCACGCTGCCGGTCAAGCACGGCTCGGCCACGGTGCCGATGCCGGGCTACGCGATGGCGGTGGTGGATGAAGCCGCGAAGCCCGTCGCCGCCGGCACGGTCGGCTCGCTGGTCGTCAAGCTGCCGCTGCCGCCGGGCGCGCTGCCGACGCTGTGGCAGCAGGACGCGCGCTGCACCGAGAGCTACTTCGCGGAGTTCCCCGGCTACTACAAGACGGCGGACGCCGGCTACATCGACGACGACGGCTATGTGTGGGTGATGGGCCGCACCGACGACATCATCAACGTCGCCGGCCACCGCCTCTCGACCGGCGGCATGGAGGAGGTGCTGGCCTCGCATCCCGACGTCGCCGAATGCGCCGTGCTCGGCATCGCGGACGCGATGAAGGGCGAGGTGCCCTGCGGCTTCCTGGTGCTCAAGGCCGGCGTGACCAAATCGCCCGCCGAGATCGAGAAGGAAATCGTCGCGCTGGTGCGCGACAAGATCGGCCCGGTCGCGGCCTTCAAGCTCGCGATCACCGTTCCCCGTTTGCCGAAAACGCGCTCAGGCAAGATCCTGCGCGGCACCATCAAGAAAATGGCCGACGGCGAGCCGTGGACCATGCCGGCGACGATTGAAGACCCGAAGGTGCTGGAGGAGATTGGGGCGGCGCTGAAGGGGAAGGGTGTGGGGGGATAAGCTAGCTGGCAAAAATCGCTGCATCTGTCTCGGTACTATCGCGAGGCGATTTTTCTCTCAGCTTTGAAAGCTCGCTGATAATAAAAGTTGGCCAGTGCTGATACCAATACCAGCTTTTTACAACCATGGTTCCGAATCCGCGCGCGGGATTCTTTCCATCATGCTCTTTCCAAAATAGAGTGTGTTGATGCATTCCAAAGTCAGAAAATCCTTCTGAGCGTACTTTCTTTACAACTTGCGTCGCCGACAGTTTCGGTCTTTCAGTCTCCTCTTTTACCCAATACTCTCTTGAAATATTCTGGGCGAGTTCGGAGTTGGGATCGATGAACTCTATTACTCTGTCTGCTTGTCCCTTTCGTTTTGCAGCGACACGAACGAACAGAAGGCGATAGGCAAATCGCTGACTTTCGATCTCGGCTGTTGAAAGCCTGCTATCGAAAGCCGATATGTAAGATATGATTCCTTTTGGAATCATATCTTCTTTGTCCTTTATAATTTTCTCTTGTGATTGGTCTAACTCCGCAAATTGCAGGCTCAGTGCCAGATTGTGGTCTAGTCCAAATTTATCGCCGTGCAGTTTCTTTAGATAAAAATTAAAATTCAGAGCGCAGGCTTGATAGCGGGCTGACAGATAAGAGTCGAGCCCAGCTGCTTTCTTATGTTCGACTTGATTGCGTAGCCCAATTAGAAATTCAAGATTGTTTTTCGTGTCTATATCTAGCTTTGCGCTTTCCTTCGAAACGCACTCCTTTAGATCCCAGTATCGAATGCTACCATCTGCATTTCGAACAAATCTCTTTCGCTGTCCCTTCTTCGTGAAATATCGGTATTCGATTCGGTTGGCGCGGAAATGAGCGTGCAGCAAATATGTCCACGCTATGATCGACAAAACAATGAACGATTCCGTTTTGAAAGATATCAATGGATTGTTGTAGATTTGAACTGCAGAGAGCATCGCCTCGCGAGCTTTGAGAATTAAGTCACGTTTCTCGGAATAGAGTTTACGTGCCATTTAACGACTCTCAAGGGCAAGCTCATCTAAGAGTCTCAAAGCAAAGCTTGTGCTGCCAAATAGCCACCGATGACGGCGGCAGCTATTCCTGCGACGGTTCGGAGGCCTTCCATTAGAATAAACTTCGCTATTGCCAAGTACACGACGCTTGAAATGAACCAATAAAGTAGCCCCGCTATAATGCCCCTGTCTTTAATGAACAAGTACAGCGCGAGAAAAGTGCTGATCACGCCGAGTGCTACAAGAACTCCTCGAAGTTCGAATGTAATTCGCGACCATTGGTGGCGCGGTGTAAATTCAACCGCTGCTCCCATAGATCCCGCGAAATTTAGAACCAGTGCTGCGACTAGAAAGTCAGACATAAAAACACCAGCTATTCAATCGCACTCAAGAAAACTTACGAGAGAAAGTAAGTACGGTAGAAAGTATGTCGGAGCAGTGAGGCGCGGTAAAGAAGTCAAATTCTCCCATGCCTTGTGCCTGCAGTTGACACTTTCCCAAATTGGACTATATTCCTATCACCCGCTCACGAGGGGCGCTTCTAGAGGCGTTCTTTGAAGTGGAGCGGGTGCGGCCCCCGCGTTTGTGCCCCGCAGGCACAGCCCCGGGTGGTTCGGGAGTTCCGCCCTCCGGCCACTACGGGCCGGACGCGAGGAGCTCGCAGGTACGGCCCGGCAACGACCGCCTTAATCGGCGGCGGCGCGCCGGTCCCGATCGCGCGGCCCGGACCAGATAAGCCGTCAGTGGAGCGCCGTGAGGCGAGTGGATCGATCGCAAGATCCACCCCGCGCCTCGCAAGCGCGGAGACCAAGGTGCGCTTCACGGCGCTCCATCCCCTCACTTTTCTTGCCGCGAATGGGGCAAGCCCCAAGCGCGGTATCGCGAGGGATCAACGGAAGCGGGCGTCCCCGGCGCCGTCTAAACAACACGGGCGCTCCCGCACATCCGCCGTTATCCTCCGCCACAAAGCCGTCAGGAGTCGCCATGCATCGTCACGTCCGCGCTGCGCACATTCGTCTCGGCGTCCTGCCGGCGATCCTCGCCGTGGCGCTCGCCGCCTTCACGCCCGCCGCCTCCCACGCGCAGGCGAAATGGCTCACCTACACCAATGTCCGCTTTGCCTTCGCGGTCGATTATCCGGCCGATCTGTTCCCGAGCTATGTCGAGTCCGACAACAGCGACGGCGCGACGTTCAACGCGGCGGGCGAGGGCGTCGCGTTCCGCGCCTTCGGCTTCTGGAACAACGACCACCAGCGGCCGCGCGCGCTGCTCAAGGAGCGTTATGAGGGCAAGAAGCTCGACTACTCCGCCGTGAAGCAGGACTCCTTCGTCGCGTCGGGACGGCAACAAGGCCGCGACGGCGCGGCGATCTTCTACGACCGCTGCCATTTCGCCGGCGAGCGCGTCGTCTGCGTCAATCTGGTCTATCCCGCCGCCGACAAGAAAAAATGGGACGCCATCGTGCCGCGTCTCACCCGCTCGCTGCGCGCGCTCGCCGGCGGCCGTCAGCGCGCCGGTCTGTCGCGCGCGACGCTGCGCCAATGAAAAAGGCGCGGCGTCCGCGAACGCCGCGCCTTCGTTCGTGCCGCGCCGGCGCCTTGCGCCAACAACTATTTGCCGTCGAGGAAGTCGCGCCAGGCGGCGTTGACCTTGTCCGGCGTCTCCACTTCGGTCAGGTGGCCGTAGCCTTCCATCCGCACCAGCTTGGCGTTCGGCAGCGCCTTCGACAGCGCGACCGAGGTCGTCTCGATCGGCGCGATCTTGTCGAGGCTGCCGTGCACCAGCAGCGTCGGCGTCTTGATGTCCTTGGCAAAGGCCAGCGAGTCGAAGTCATAGGCGTAGAAGCTCGCCTGCAGGTAGCCGGAGCCGCTGGTGCCGGCGAGCGTCTCCATCACGAGCTGCTTGGCGACCGGCGTCACGTTCGGGGCGACCACGAGGCCGATCACCGTGCGCGCGTAGTTCATGCCGCCCGCGGTCTCGAACTGCTTCTGCCGGCGCTGGAAGGTTTTCTCGCGCACCTCCGGCGGCGTGCCCTTGGAGCCGACCGAGGTGCCGCTGAGGATCATCTTGCTCACGCGCTCCGGGTGGCGGCGCACGAAGCATTGCGCGATCGCGGAGCCGAACGAATTGCCGACCAGAATGAACTGCTTCAGCCCCATCGCGTCGGCGAAGGCTTCCGCCGCGTCGGCGTAGTCGTCGCAGCTCGGCTTGTCCTCGCGCAACTGCGAGGTGAGGTAATAGCCCGGCGCGTTCCAGGCGATCAGCCGGTATTTGTCGGCGAAGGCGGCGTACTGGTAGCGCCAGTAGGTCGAATTGGCGCCGATGCCGTGCAGCAGCAGCATCGCCGGCGCATCCGGTTTGCCGGCCTCCATGTAGCTGAAGCGGTCGCCGCGATATTTCGCCCGCGCCGCGGCCGGGATCTCGACGAAGCGCAGTTCGGGCAGCGCCGGCGGATCGGCGGCGCGCACCGGGGTCGTCGTCACAGCGCCGCCGCAGATCAGGGCGGCGGCGAACGCGGCGCGCAGGATAGTTGCAAGGCGCATGGGAGCAGGGCGCATGGGGCTTCCTCCTTCGGTGCCGGCTGTGGGGCCGCCGGCATTTATTTTGAACTTAAAGCATCTCGCCGATCTTATTGCGCCCATGGCGCGAGGCAAGCACGCGCCGCGCGTATGCCGCATTGCGTCACGACCGGCTTGTGCTGCGGCGACCGATTTCCGACACTGGGTGTCGAAAAGCCGTCATCGCCCGTTTCCGGTGGTGACGATTGAAGAACACAGGAATGGAAATGCCCGCTTTCATCTGCACGGCCTGCGGCACGCAATATCCGCCGTCCGATACGCCGCCGAAGCAATGCGTCATCTGCGAGGAGGAGCGGCAATACGTGCCGTCCACCGGGCAGGGCTGGACGACGCTGGAGCGGCTGCACGTCGACCGGCAGACCGCGTTCCGTCTCTACGAGCCGGGCGTCTTCGGCCTCGGTCCGCAGCCGAATTTCGGCATCGGCCAGCGCGCCATTCTGGTGCAGACGCCGAACGGCAACATTCTGTGGGACTGCACCGCTTTCATCGACGACGCGACGGTGGAGATCATCGAGGCGCTCGGCGGCATCAAGGCCATCGCGATCTCGCATCCGCATTTCTACACGACGCATGCGGAGTGGACGAAGCGCTTCGGCTGCAAGGTCTACATGCACGCGGCCGACGCGAAATGGGTGATGCGGCCGGATGTCAACATCGTGCACTGGGAGGGCGACACCCATTCGCTCTTGCCCGGCGTCACGCTCATCCGCTGCGGCGGGCATTTCCCCGGCGGCACGGTGCTGCATTGGGCGGGCGGCGCGGAGGGCAAGGGCATCGTCTGCGCCGGCGACGTTCTCAGCGTCACGACGGACAACAAGTTCGTGTCCTTCATGCGCAGCTATCCGAATTTCATTCCGCTGTCGGGCCGCGAGGTGGTGCATATCCAGCGCGCCATGCAGCCGTTCTCGTTCGAGCGGATCTACGGCCACTACATGGATCGCGCGATCCGCCAGAACGGCAAGGCCGTGCTCGACGCCTCGGTGACGCGCTACATCGCGGCGCTCAACGGCACCGCGCGGGCCGAGGGCGAATAGCCGCGGGCGGGACATGACGCAGCAGGGCGGTCCGTTCAACGCCTGGAACCCCGGCCTCGAGTCGGAGCTGCCACGCGCTTTCCTGCCGCTGTCGACGGTGTTCCGCGCCGAGAACGTCACCACCCCGGTCGCCAAGGCTCACGAGCTTGCCGCCTGGTGCGGGCTGCCGCCTCACGAGTTGGTCGCGTTCCGCCCCGAACGGTTGATCGTTCATGAGACGCTGATCCATGTCACGACCGGCATTTCGGTGCCGGACGGCGTGGATTACGAGGACCTCGGCCGCAATTTCCGCGGCATCGCGGCCACCATCCTCAGTCGTTACGTCCCGCCGCATCGCGAGGAGGTGCTGCGCGCCTTCGCCCGCGTGCGCGACGCCGCGGCGGCTTTCATCGGCGAGGAGCTTGCGCGCGCGCAGGCCGCGCCGCCGGCTGCGCCGCGCGAGAAAGCGCCGGGCCTCTTGCGCCGCCTGTTCGGCGGAGCGCAAGACCCGCCACCCCGCGCGGCCGCGAAACCGGCGGCGGAGCGCGAGCTGGACATCATCGCACGCTGGCGTCACGCCGCGGAGACGGCGGGCGATCCGCTCCAGGCTGCGTGTTTCGAGGCGCTGCATACGGTCGCGACCGGCGTGTTCGCCCGGCAGAGCCGGCTGTTCGGCAATGTCCCGCTGCTCGGCGAAATCGCGGTGACCTTGGTGTCGAACAGCTACGGCAGCGAGGCGATCGGCGAGGCGCTTGCGCCGCATGTGCGCGAAGCGGCGGAGAAGGAAGGTTTCCGCCTGCTGCCGCGGCAGGAGCATCCCGTCGTCATGAACGTCAAGGGTGCGTCGGCCGCCGGCAAAAGCTCGATGCGCCCGCGCCAGCGCGATCTCGCCCGCAAGCTGAAATTCCCGTGGGAAGAGTTCGCGCTCATCAGCCCGGACATCTGGCGCAAGTTCCTGCTCGACTACGATTCGCTGGGCGAGGCCTACAAATATTCCGGCACGCTGTCGGGCCACGAGATCGAAATCGTCGACAAGAAACTCGACCGCCGCATGGCGGCGCTTGCCTTGCGCGGGGACATGCCGCATCTGCTGATCGACCGCTTCCGGTTCGACAGTTTCGTACCCGAACTCGAAGGGCACGGCTCGAACCGGCTGCTCACCCGCTTCGGCGATCTGGTCTACCTGTTCTTCATGATCACGCCGCCGGAGATGACGGTCGAGCGCGCCTGGCTGCGCGGCCTCAAGGTCGGGCGCTACAAGGCGGTCGAGGATCTGCTCGCCCACAATGTCGAAGCCTATACCGGCATGCCCGAGCTGTTCTTCACCTGGGCGCTGGCGGCGGCCAAGCGCGTGCACTACGAATTCCTCGACAACAGCGTTGCCGAAGGCGAGGCGCCGCGCACCGTGGCGTTCGGCTGGAACACCGAGATGACGATCCTCGATGTCGGCAAGATGATCGACATCGAACGCTACCGGAAGGTCGAGATCGCGGCGCGCCAGCCCGGCGACGTCTATCGCGGCCGCAATCTCGCACCGGATCGCAATGTCGATTTTCTCAAGCGCTGCGTGCGCTGGATTCCCGTCATCAATTTCGCCGACCGCCAAACCGGAGAGGTCTATGCCCGTCTGCGCGACGGCAAGCCGGTGTGGTGCGATGCAAAGCTGCTCGCGCAAGCGATGAAGGACGACGATGCGCGTACCGGCCTTGAGGCAATTGGCATCACCGCGGCGGTGCAGGACGCCGGCGGCGAAGCGCCGGCCGATCTTTCGGGCGCGTTGCTGCATACGATCGGCCGCTGGGGCGAGGCACTTGTCCGGTAGCCGGTTCGACGGCGCGCGCCGGCATTATTTGCGCCACAGTTGCAACCCAGAATTTGCAATGAATGTGAACCTGCGGGTTTGCGAATGCGTTATCGCGTTGAGGGTGAATCGAGTGGAGGAACGCCCATGTCGCACTTCGAAATGTTGCAATTCAATTTACGTCGCGCCATTCCGGTTCTGGCCGTCGCGGCCGTCTTGCCTCTGATGGCCGCGTCTCCGGCAGCCGCGCAGACCTATCCGTGGTGCTCCATTTACGGCGGCAGTTCGTGGAGCGGCGCGGAAAATTGCGGCTTCTCGACGTACCGCCAGTGCATGGAAAACGTCAGCGGCGTCGGCGGCTTCTGCCAGCGCAATCCGCTGTACCAGCCGCCGGCGAAGCGCTCGAAGCGCAGCAGGAACGGCGAGCGATAAGACAAGGTCGCCGGTCAGGCGCTTTTGCGCATGAAGGCGGCGAAGGTTTGCGCGATTTCCGGCTCGAGGTGGGTCCACTGGTCGAAGTGGATGATCGGCACGTCCTCGTCCTTGATCGGCAGTTCGTGCAGCGTGCTCCCGGCGATCTTGCGCGCGGCGACCCGGCCGCTTTCCGATGAATGCGTGTTGTCGTTGCCGGGGATCACCAGCACCGGAACCTTGATGGTCGCGAGCTCGGCGTCGGTCACGCCCATCACCGGCAGGTTGGCGCCGGCGACGAATTTCTCGCGCCAGCCTTTCAGCATCGCAACGAACCGGTGCGGCTCGATGGCTTCGAGCGTCGCGCGGCTTTTCGGGTTCGCCGCCGCAAGCTTGGCATAGTGCTCGGTCGCGAGCACCGCGGGCATGCCGCCTTGCTCGGCGGCGCGGATATACTGGTCGTAATACATCTCCGGCAGGCGTTTCGCCGCGAAAGCGCCGCCGGTCACCCGCAGGAGCAGCAGCGCACGCACCGCATCCGGATGGCGCAGCGCGAACAGAAGCGAGGTCCGCGCGCCCGACGACGAGCCGCTGATGAAGGCGGGCAAGGCGTTCAACTGCTTCAGCAGGTCGTAAAGGTCGTCGGCCCAGATCGCTTCCTCAGTGTCGGTGGTATCGAACTGCAGGCCGGAGGCGCCGGTGTTGCGGCGGTCGTGCAGCAGCACACGGAAGCCATGCGCGGCGATCTTTTCCGCCAGCGGCACGAATTCGTCGTGACCGCGCCGGCCGCCGGGGATCATGGCGATCCACGGGCCGTCCTTGCCGATCACGCGGTAGAAGATTTCAACGCCCCGGACAGTCGCAACCGGCATCGCATACGCCTCCCGCAAACACGCCGCTCATGAGGCAGCGTTTCAGGTGACGATGATAGCAGGAAGCCGCTGACGGGAAATGGCGGCGGTCAGATCACCGCCACGGCCATTGCGCCATGCGAAAGTCGTCGATGGCGTTGCGCACGATGACGCGCAGCCGGGCGGGTCCTAGCCGCTCCATCGCGGCATGCCAGCGGTCGGCAGCGTCGACGATGATATCGCTGACAGCGTTGCCGGGCAGGTTGCGCGCGGCATGCCGCATGCCGGCGGAGCCGAACGGTGCGAAGACCGCGAAGGCGATCAGCATCGCGGCAATCGCGACGCGGACATTGGCGCGCGTTTCCGTCGCCTTGTCGGCGGATTCCGGCCTGCGCTTGATGCGCTGCCAGAGGCTCGCAGCCGGTTGCGGTTTGCGCAATGCCGCGGTGTCGGCGGCGCGGTAGGAGAGGGCGTCGTGTGCCATCAGTGTGCGCTCCCGGTCAGAACTGGAAATAGATGAAGGGTGCGACACCCTCGGGGCCGGCGATATCGATCAGCACCAACCCGCCGCCGAGCATCAGGCCGAATACGAATGCCGGTGCGTCGCACAGTTTGTCGGCGGCGCGCTCGAACAGGTTGCCCGGCAAAAACTGGACGGCGACCGCGCCCGCGGTCAGCAGCAGCAGGAACGGCGTCAGCGCTTCAAAGCCGCCGGTGAAGGACAGCATCTTGGCGTAATAGCTCCACACCGCCTGAATGTCCGGGCTGCGGAAGAAGATCGCCGACAGCGTGAACAAATGAAAGGTCACGAACCAGCCGGTGAACGCGCCGGCCCAGGCCGAAGCGGTATCCGCCGGCGGCTGCGCGGCGCCGGGCCGACGGCTCGGCAGCGGGGGTGTCGCGTCCGCGCGCGCGGTTTTGAACGCGTGCCAGCGCGTCTTGACGAAGCGTTCCAGCCCAAGTCCGATGCCGTGGATCGCGCCCCATAGCACGAACGTCCAGTTGGCGCCGTGCCACAGGCCGCCGAGCAGCATGGTCAGGAAGATGTTGCGATACATCCGCCAGCCGGCATCGCGCTTGTCGCCGCGCAGCGCGCGATAAAGATAGTCGCGCAGCCAGGTGGAGAGCGAGATGTGCCAGCGCTGCCAGAGCTGCTGCAGCGAGGCCGCGGCAAACGGCCGGTCGAAGTTCCTGCGGAAGCGATAGCCGAGCAGCGCGGCAACGCCGATCGCGATGTCGCTATAGGCGGAGAAATCGCAATAGACCTGCACCGCATAGGCGTAGTGCGCGGCGATCAGGTCGCCGCTCGCGGCGATGTCGGGCTGCGCGAAGACGGGATCGACCAGATCGACCGCGATATAATGAGCGATCACGGTCTTTTTCAGCATGCCGCTGAGCACCAGAAGAAGGCCCCAGGCGAGCGCGGTCCGCGACAGATCCGGCTTCCTCTCGAGCTGCGGCAGGAAGTGCGAAGCGCGCACGATCGGCCCGGCGACGAGCTGCGGAAAGAACGAGATGTAAAGGAACAGGTCGACCGGCGATCGCACCGGCGGGATATGCCGGCGCGAAACGTCGATGACGTAGGAGATGCCCTGGAACGTGAAAAAGGAAATGCCGATCGGCAGGATGATTTCGAGGAACGGCAGGTCGCGCTGCCAGTCGAGCGCGACCAGCACGTCCGTCAGGCTGTCGATGAAGAAGTTGTAGTATTTGAACAGCGCCAGCACGCCGAGATTGACCGCGACCGCGGCGACAACGACCCGCTGCCTGAGCTTGCCGGAGCTATCGGCGATCAGGAGACCCGCCAGATAGTTGAATGCCGTGCTGCCCGCCAGCAGCGCCATGAAGCGCCAGTCCCACCAGCCATAGAAAACGTAGCTCGCCGCGAGCAGCAGCAGCTTGCGCCAGCCCATGCGCTCGCGCAGCGCCCAACTCGCGATGAACACGGTGAAAAAGAAGAACGCGAAAGTGGCGGTGGGAAACAGCATGGCGGCGTCCCCTAGCGCAGGCCGATGGCCCGGCTGATGCGGTTGGCGAGGCGCAGTTTGCCCTCGTCGGTGAAGTGCATGCCGTCGCTCTTGCGCAGCTGTCGCTTGACGCCCGACAGGCTCATGCCGAACGAGCTGTAGGCGCCGTCTTCGAGAAAGGTGTTCCAGATATCGATGTATTTGAAGCCGTGCTTGGCGGCTTGGCGGCGATAGATGCCATTCTGCATGCGGAAGCTGATGCTCATCGACGGCGAGCGCACGGCGGGAAGTCCGACCCAATAGACCCTGGCGCGCGACTTCTTCAGTTCGTTCATGAAGCTCGCGACCCGCTTCTCGTATTCCTTTTGCCAGGCGCGGGTGTCGGGATCGAAGCGGCGGCCGTCTTCGCGGATGGTCTGCCGGTCGTTGCCGCCGATGACAACGATGATGATGCCGGGCCGGTGATGATCGAGAAACAGATCGACTGATTTGTTCCAGTCGAAGTAGTCGTCGCGGACGAGACCGGTCGCGAACCGCGTATGCTTGACGACCTGGACGCGCCTGTTGCGCGCGTGCAGCGCCTCCATGCCCTGGCCGAGATCGTTGGCGAGCGAGTCGCCGACAACGGCGACTCCGATCGCACGGCCGCGCGTCTGACCTTCGGCCGGCGCGGCGGCGACAGTGCAGAGGGCAAGTACGGCGAATAATGCGGCGATGGCAACGCCGCGGCGGTGCGGCGTTCCGGTGGCTTCGGATCGCGGTTTGAACATGCGCGGACTCGTTCTCGTCAGTGTGAGTGGGTCGCCCACGCGAAACCTAACGGCGTATAAATTTCGAATAAACTTAACGGCGTGCCTAACCTGTTAATTGGTGAATCCGGGAAACGGCTGCGGAGCGCAGCCTGGTGCGCATTGCGTGGCGCGACGCATGCGGCCGATGGGCGCATGCTGGCGCGATCGGACAGGAATGGAAGTGTCAGATGAATGGGGCGCGGCGGAAATGCGGATGCCGTGTGCGTTCTTCGACGTGGCGGATGTAATGCACGATGTCTTCTTTCTCGTGCTTGTGGCCGACGTCGCGAAACCGCATTTCGAGGCCGCAGGAGCAGCACCGGATCGGGTCGCTGTGCGCGATGCGGCGAATACGCTCGCGGAACGTCCGCCGGCATTCGGGGCAGCGGACATTGACCTTCAGGTCTCCGACTGAATCGCGCATGGTTTTTGTCCTTGCGTGGTCGGTGAGTGTCCCTGAAAGGCTGCGCTGAATTCCTTGCCGGTGTGTTACCGCCGGGTTGCGTCGGCAAAACATCCGACGGTATCGGCATTCTCACGGAGCAGACGCGAAAACGGGCGCGGCGTCGTCCGCCGCACCCGCTCTCAATTGTCTAAACTTGTCGGGAAAGAGCGCGAAGCGGTCTTACTGGCCGTCGTCGTCGCTGCTCGGCTTGTTGCCGCCGAGCTGCTTGAGCTTGGCGAACACCGCGTTGACGTCGATGTCGCCGCCCGGACGGCCGCTCGCTTCGGCTTCGGCGGCTGCTTCGGCTTCCTTCGCCTCGCGGCGCGCGGTGGTTTCCGCAGCGGAGAGCAACGTCGCGCCGGCGGCCTGCTGCGGCGGCTTCTCTTTGTTGGCGCGGTTCACTTCCATGTCGAGCTGAAGCTGCGAGCACAGGCCGAGCGTCACCGGATCCATCGGCGCGAGGCTCGCGGAGTTCCAGTGGGTGCGGTCGCGGATCGCGGAGATCGTGCTCTTGGTGGTGCCGACGAGACGCATGATGGCCGCGTCCTTGAGTTCCGGATGATTGCGCACCAGCCAGAGGATCGCGTTCGGCCGGTCTTGGCGGCGCGACACCGGGGTGTAGCGCGGGCCCTTGGTCGAGCGTTCCTGGGTCGGCAGATTCACCTTCGGCGTGGCGATTTCCAGCTTCTTGTCGGGATGCGCCTCGGCATCGGCGATCTGCTCGCGGCTCAGCTGGCCGGTCTGGATCGGGTCGAGGCCCTTGATGCCCTGCGCGGCGTCGCCGTCGGCAATGGCCTTCACCTCGAGCGGGTGCAGTTTGCAGAACTCCGCGATCTGGTCGAACGTCAGTGCGGTATTGTCCAGCAGCCAGACGGCGGTGGCCTTGGGCATCAGCGGAGCTGCTTGTGCCATGACAAAATCTCCCTTGCGCTTCGCCCGCCCTCCGGGCGAAGCACCAGATCATCGGTGATGATCGGAAAAAGTGGCCGGAATATAGGGACATAAGCCTGCCCACGCAACCGGCTCGGCTTGACAGTTTTAGCCGCCCGGCCCATGTCGGGGGCGGTATTTCCGGGGAAATCATGGCCAGCGGACCCGCCAGACCGCCTCTGAAGGTGCTGTTGTGCTCCCCGCGCGGGTTCTGCGCCGGGGTGGTGCGCGCCATCGATTCCGTGGAGCGGGCGCTCACGGTCTACGGGCCGCCGGTCTATGTCCGCCACGAGATCGTTCATAACCGTTACGTGGTCGAGAGCCTGCGCGCCAAGGGCGCGATCTTCGTCGAGGAACTGTCCGAGGTTCCCGCGACCAGCGCGCCGGTGATTTTCTCCGCGCATGGCGTGCCGCGTTCGGTGCCGGAGGAGGCGCAGGGGCGCAATCTGTTCGTGCTCGACGCCACCTGTCCGCTGGTCACCAAGGTTCACCGCGAAGCGGAGATCCATCACCGCCGCGGCCGCGAGGTCGTGCTGGTCGGCCATGCCGGGCATCCTGAGGTGATCGGCACGATGGGGCAGTTGCCGGCTGGCAGCGTCAGCCTGGTCGAGACGCTGGCCGACGCGCAGGCTTTTGCGCCGCGCGATCCGGCGCAGCTCGCCTATGTGACGCAGACCACGCTATCGGTCGACGACACCTCGGCGATCGTCGAATGTCTCAAGGCGCGGTTCCCGGCGATCGTCGGCCCGCACAAGGAAGACATTTGCTACGCGACCACCAACCGGCAGGACGCGGTCAAGCGCGTCGCGCCGCGCGTCGACGCGATGATCGTGGTCGGCGCGCCGAACTCCTCGAACTCGCAGCGCCTCAAGGAAGTCGCGGAGCGCGCTGGCTGCCGCCATGCGGTGCTGCTGCAGCGCGCCGGCGACATCGACTGGAACGACTTCGGTGCGATCGGCAGCCTCGGCATCACAGCCGGCGCCTCGGCGCCGGAAATTCTGGTCGAGGAAATCATCGGCGCCTTCGCCGAGCGTTACGATGTGAACGTCGAGACCGTCTCGGCCGCCGAGGAGGCGGTGTTCTTCCCGCTGCCACGGCCGCTGCGGGAGGATCAGGCGGCGGAGTAGGGCGTTCATGGCGGTCTACACCGACGTCAGCGAGGACGAACTCGCACGGTTTCTCGGCTCATACGACATCGGCGCCTTGCTCTCGTTCAAGGGCATCGCCGAGGGCGTCGAGAACTCGAACTTCCTCGTCCATGCCGAGCGCGGCCACTACATCCTGACGCTCTACGAAAAGCGCGTGGCGGCGGGCGATCTGCCGTTCTTCCTCGCGCTGATGGAGCATCTGGCGGATCGCGGCATCACCTGTCCGCAGCCGGTCCATAACAGGCAGGGCGTCGTGCTGGGCGAAATCGCCGGCCGGCCGGCGGCGATCGTCACCTTTCTCGACGGATTGTGGATCAGGCGGCCGGGCGTCAAGCATTGCGCGGCGGTCGGCGAGGCGCTGGCGCGGCTGCATCTCGCCGGCCAGGATTTCGGCATGACGCGCGCCAATGCGCTGACCGTCGGCGACTGGCGGCCGCTCTATGCGCAGGCCGACGGCCGCGCCGACAGCGTGCAGCACGGACTCGCCGAGGCGATCGCGCGCGAACTCGATGCGCTGGAAAAGAGCTGGCCGCGCGGTCTGCCGCAGGGCGTGATCCACGCCGACCTGTTCCCCGACAACGTGTTCTTCCTCGGCGACAAGCTGTCGGGACTGATCGACTTCTATTTTGCCTGTACCGATACGCTCGCCTATGACGTTGCGATCTGCCTCAACGCCTGGTGCTTCGAGCCGGATCACTCCTACAATGTCACCAAGGGCCGGGCGCTGCTGCAGGGCTACTCGGCGGTGCGGGCTTTAAGCGCGGCGGAACGCGAGGCGCTGCCTTTGCTCGCGCGTGGCTCGGCGCTGCGCTTTCTGCTGACGCGGCTGGTCGACTGGCTGCGCGTGCCGGACGGCGCGCTGGTGCGGCCGAAAGATCCGCTCGAATATTTCCGCAAGCTGCGCTTCCACCAGTCGGTGGCGGGCGTGCGCGACTATGGATTTGAATAGTAATGAGCGGCGAGCGCATCACGATCTACACCGACGGCGCGTGTTCGGGAAATCCCGGCCCCGGCGGCTGGGGCGCGATCCTGATGTTCGGCGAACACCGCAAGGAGCTGAAGGGCGGCGAAGCGCATACCACCAACAACCGCATGGAGCTGATGGCCGCGATCTCGGCGCTCGAGGCGCTCAAGCGGTCATGCGAAGCCGATCTCTACACCGACAGCGAATATCTGCGCGGCGGTATCACGTCGTGGATCAAGGGCTGGAAGAAGAACGGCTGGCGCACCGCCGACAAGAAGCCGGTCAAGAACATCGACCTGTGGCAGCGGCTCGACACTGCGCTGGCCGAACACAAGGTGCGATGGCACTGGGTAAAGGGTCACGCCGGTCATGCGCTGAACGAGCGTGCCGATGAGCTTGCCCGCGAGGGGCTGGTTGCGGCGCGGGCGGGCGCCCGAGGAGCGCTCTCATCCGCGCCGCGAAAGTCGCCTTAGAGCTGCTTCAGCAGGGTGTCGCCGCCGGACACGGTGCACTGGCCCGGATTTTCTTCGACGTTGAACTGCTTGACCACGCCGTCCTCGACCAGCATCGAGTAACGCTTGGAGCGGGTGCCGAGGCCGCGGCCCGAGCCGTCGAACTCCATGCCGACCGCCTTGGCGAACTGCGCGTTGCCGTCCGACAGCGCCTCGACCTTGCCGTCGGCGCCGGTCGCCTTCAGCCAGTTGGCGAGCACGAAGGCGTCGTTCACCGCGGTGACGGCGACCGTGTTCACGCCCTTGCCCTTGATGGCGTCGATGTTCTTCACGAAGCTCGGCATGTGCATGTTCGAGCAGGTCGGCGTGAAAGCGCCGGGCACGGCGAACAGCGCGACCTTCTTGCCCTTGAAGACGTCGTCGGTGGACTGGGCCTTCGGGCCTTCCGGGCTCATGACATAAAAGGTGGTGTTTGGCAGCTTGTCGCCGACCTTGATCGCCATCGGGTTCCTCTCGCGTTGGACTGAAACTCGGAGCGAACCTTACTCGCCTAGGAAAATTAGTCGAGACGCGTCTTGACCTCGACCGGCCTGTCGCCGCCGACGATCGTGAAAGTCAATTGAACCGGCGCGTTGGGATCGGTCCCGGCGGGCAGGCCGTCGAGCGCGAAGCTGAACTGGCTGCGTCCCGGCGGCGCGCCGGGCATGGCTGAGGGGATCGGCAGCGCCCATTCGGCGGTCGGCCCCTCGACGAAGATCTCGTGGGCTTTGCCGTCCGGCAACGCAACGACGACCGTCGGCTTCGCTTTGCCGCTCGCCCGCTGGACGGTGAGGCCGGCGGCTGTGGCGGAGACCTGCCGCGGCACCTGCGCCTCCGCGGCGGCGAGCAGCTTGTCGTCGCTCCCTGATGTGCCAGACTTGCCGTCGAGCGTCAGCGTCGCCTCGCCTTCGGCCGGCACGCAGAGCTTTTCGCAGACGGCGTAATCGATCTTCAGCTTGAGCGTGACCGGTTGCCCTTTTTGCTTCGGCGTCACGGCCAGCGGAAAGATCGCGGTGCCCTTGTAACCGATCGACTTGCCGCTGTCGTCGCTGAACATGTGCGGCGCGGGCCACAGCACGGTAGCGGAAGCAAGATTGGTCGAGCCGGAGAAGTCGAAGCGCGGCGGTACGCCGGAGTCGCCCGGATAACGCCAATAGGTTTTCCAGCCGGGCTGCATGCGGATTTCGACGCCGGCGCGCAACTGGCCGGCATCGTTGTGTCCTGTGCCAGCCAGCAGGCGAATCGAGGAATGCTCCGCCGCGCCAGCCGCGGCCTGCGTCACCAGGACGGCGGCCAGTGCCGCCATCAAGGCCGCCGCGGTTGTCACAATGCCGGGACCGTTGGGAAGCCGTGTCATGCCGTTTGCTCTAGCCGGACCGCCGGACACGCGCCATTGAACTGATTGTGAGCATCGCGGTTAAGTTTCGGTCACATCTGCCGCCACAATTCCAGCCAACGATTCTGCTCGAATAGGACGTGGTCAAATTACATATTGGCAATTTTTGGCAAGTTTCGCTTCCATCTCCTCCTTGATCGGATAACCTTTTCATATGCCGCGTAAATCGAAACCCAAGCTTGAATCCATGTCTGCCGAGCCGGCCCGCGGCTTTCTCGACGGGCAGATGCTGGTCGCGATGCCGTCGATGAGCGACGAGCGATTCGCCCGCGCCGTCATCTATGTCTGCGCGCATTCGACCGAGGGCGCGATGGGCATCATCGTCAACCAGCAGGTGGCGGATGTCGATTTTCCCGATCTGCTGGTGCAGCTCAACGTGATCCCGGACAGCGACCGCATCGAGCTGCCGCGCCGCGCGGAAGGCGTCAAAGTCCTCAAGGGCGGTCCGGTCGAAACCGGCCGCGGCTTCGTGCTGCATTCGTCCGACTACTTCATCGAGAATTCGACGCTGCCGATCGACGAGGGCGTGTGCCTGACTGCCACGCTCGACATTCTCAAGGCGATCGCGCGCGGCGAGGGCCCCGTGAGCGCTGTGCTTGCGCTCGGCTATGCCGGCTGGGCGCCCGGCCAGCTGGAACAGGAAATCCAGGACAACGGCTGGCTGCATTGCACGGCGGATTCCGATCTCATCTTCGGCGCCGACATCGACACCAAATACGACCGCGCGTTGCGCAAGATCGGCATCGATCCCGGCATGTTGTCGAGCGAAGCCGGCCACGCCTGAGCGTTCGGATTTCTGAAAATCTAGCGGGCTTCCCGCGCGAGCGCGCCGCCGCTGACGGGCGCCTCGCTGCCGATCAGCTTGCCGGCCTTGTCGGCTTCCATCGGCTCGCCGAACGCATAGCCCTGCGCGTATTCGCAGCCGAGCTGGTAAAGCTCGACGGCGTCGGAGTCCGTCTCCGCGCCTTCCGCGACGACGTCCATGCCGAGGTCGTGCGCCATCGCGACGATCGAGCGCAGGATCACCGGCCGCGTGCCACGTGAGGTCGTGCGCACGAAGGACTGGTCGATCTTGATGGTGTCGAACGGGAAGCGCTGTAGATAGGCGAGCGAGGAATGGCCGGTGCCGAAATCGTCGAGCGCAAGGCCGGCGCCGAGCTCGCGCATGCGGGTCAACATTTGCGAGGCGTGCTCCGGATTTTCCATCACGAGGGATTCGGTCAGCTCCAGCTTCAGCGAGCCGCGCGCGACCGAGGAGCGCGCCAGCACGGTGCGCAGGTCGTGGATCAGATCGTGGCGCAGAAGCTGGCGCGACGAGATGTTGACGCTGACGAAGACAGGCTCCTCGCTCTTGGCGTGGCGCTGCCACGTCGCGAGCTGCTTGGCCGCGCGGTCGAGCACGAACAGGCCGAGGTCGACGATCAGGCCGATTTCCTCGGCGATGCTGATGAACTCGGCCGGCGATAAGCGGCCCATCTTCGGATGGTCCCAGCGCGCCAGCGCCTCGAAGCCGGCGATGGCGCGGTCCTCGAGCCGGACGATCGGCTGGTAGAGGATCACGATCTCCTCGCGCTCGATGGCGCGGCGCAGTTCCGATTCCATCGTCAGCCGGTCGGTCTTGCGGGCGCGCATCGCCGGCTTGAATACCTCGATGCGGTCGCCGCCGATGCGCTTGGCGTAGTACATCGCGAGTTCCGCATCCTTGAGGACTTCCTCGGTGCGGTGCGGCTGGCTGTCGGCCAGCGCAAGACCCATTGACGCGGTGAGGAAAATCTCGCGCTCGTTGAAGACGATCGGCGCGCGCAACGTCCGGCGCAGCGTCTCGGCGAAGGCGACGATTCGCGCCGGCTCCTTTTCCGACATCAGGATCAGCGCGAACTGGTCCCCGGCGAGCCGCGCCAGCGTGTCCTGCGGTTTCAGCAGCCGGCCGAGGCGGCGCGCGATGGTGAGCAAAATTGAGTCGCCGACCGCGATACCGACGGAGTCGTTGACCTGCTTGAAGCGGTCGATGTCGATCACCATCACGGTCGGGCGGATCGAGCTGTCGGAGCGGGCGAAGCCGAACGCGGCCTCGAGCCGATCGAGGAACAGTTCGCGGTTCGGCAGGCCGGTGAGGTTGTCGTGGACGGCGTCGAACAACAGCCGTTCCTCGGCGTTCTTCGCTTCCGTCACGTCGGATAGCGTGCCGACGAGGCGCACCACTTCGCCGTCGGTCGCGACCACCGGCCGCGCGCGCAGCGAGAACCACAGGTAATGCCCGTCGGGACCGCGCAGGCGGAATTCCTGCACCAGCCGGCCGCGTCGTTGCTCGACGATCCCGTCGAGCGCGGCGCGGAAACGGTCGCGATCGAGCGGATGCAGCACCTCGAGCCAGCCGGCCGCCGGCCCTTCGAGGCTGCCGCGTTTCAGGCCAAGCGCCTGTTCGGTCTCGTGGCTGGTGAACACCTTGTCGGCGGAGACGTCCCAGTCCCAGATCATGTCGCCGGAGCCGGTCAGCGCCAGCGCGCGCCGCTCGACGTCGGAGACGATGCCCTGCGTGACGCCGCCGGCGAAGGCGTGCTGCATCACCGTGAAGCCGATCAGCATGACGATGAGGACGAGGCCCCCGAGCAGCGCCGGCGCGACGATGTCGTTGGTGACGAAGCCTTCGACCGCGAGGCTCGCGGCGAGCACCCAGACGACAAGCAGCAGCCATGTCGGGATCAGCAGCACGGCGCGGTCGAAGCCGTGGGTCGAGAGATAGACGACGAGCGCGAAGCCGACCACCGCGATGGCGAGCAGCGAGATGCGCGCGATGCCGGCCGCCACCGCGGGATCGTAGACCGCGACCGCAACCAGCATCGCGAGGCCGAGCAGCCAGGCAGCGGTGATGTGAACGTAGCGGACGTGCCAGCGATTGAGGTTGAGATAAGCGAACAGGAACACGAGCAGAGTGGCGGCCAGGATCGCTTCGCCGCAGGCGCGCCAGATGCGCTCGGCGCCCGCCGTCATGTCGAACACCTTGCCCCAGAATCCGAAATCGATGCCGATGTAAACGAGCACCGCCCAGCCGAGCGCGGCGGCAGCCGGGAACATGATCGAGCCCTTCACCACGAACAGGATGGTGAGGAACAGGGCGAGCAGGCCGGCGATGCCGATGACGATGCCGTAATAGAGCGTGAAGCTGTTGACCTTGTCCTTGTAGGCGTCAGGCTCCCACAGATAGATCTGCGGCAGCTGGTCGGTCCGCATCTCCGCGACATAGGTGATGACGGTGCCGGGATCGAGCGTGACGCGGAACACGTCCGCGGTTGCGCTTTCCTGACGGTCGGGCCGGTCGCCGGACGACGGCGTGATGTTGGCGATGCGCGACAGGCCGAGGTCGGGCCAGATGATGCCGGAGCCGACCATCCGGTAGTGCGGCACGACGATCAGCCGGTCGATCTGCTCGTCGCTGTTGTTGGTGAGCGCGAACACCGCCCAGTTGGTGCCGCCCTCGCGGGCGCGGACTTCGATGCGGCGGATGATGCCGTCGGCCGCCGCCGCGGTCGAAACCTGGATGCGGTCGCTTTCGGTCTTCTGGACTTCGGTGGCGCGGGTGAGGTCGATGGCCGGCACGTCGAGGCGCACGTTGACGCCCTCCACCGCCCGCGCGAGCGACGGCGCAAATGCGACGATCGCCAGCGCGGCGGCGAGACACGCCGCGGCGTTGCGCCAAGTCCGTTTCAACCCGCAACCCCCCGCTGCCCCGGTGCCGTTCCGGCTCTCACGTCGGGCAGTCTCTGTCGCTCTCTTCTCAAGGTGGCAGAGTATCGCCCACATTGTGCCAAATTCGCGGCCTGAGACGACCCCTGAGGTTCGAAATTTCACAACAATCGTCAAAGAGTTAGCACGATCTTCCCGATGTGGGCGCTGCTTTCCATGCGCGCGTGAGCCTTGGCGGCCTCGGCCAGCGGGAAAGTGCTGTCGATCAGCACCTTCACCTTGCCGGCGGCCACGAGCGGCAGCGCCTGCGCTTCGACCGCGCGGGCGATCGCGCCCTTGTCGGCCACCGAGCGCGAGCGCAGCGTCGAGCCGGTGTGATGAAGCCGCTTGAGCATGATGCGGCGGAAATCGACGGTCGCCTTCGGCGAGCCCTGGAACGCGATCTGCACGATGCGGCCTTCGACGCTCGCGGCCTCGTAGTTGCGGCCTATGTAATCGCCGCCGACCATGTCGAGGATGACGTTGGCGCCCTTGTCGTTCGTTGCGGCCTTGGTGGCGGCGACGAAGTCTTCGGTCTTGTAGTTGATCGCGACGTCGGCGCCGAGCTTGCGGCACGCGTCGCATTTTTCATCTGAGCCTGCGGTGGTGATGACGCGCGCGCCGAATGCCTTGGCGAGTTGGATCGCGGTGGTGCCGATGCCGGACGAGCCGCCATGCACGAGAAATGTCTCGCCGGATTTCAGCGCGCCGCGCTCGAACACGTTGTGCCAGACGGTGAAGAAGGTTTCCGGGATCGCCGCTGCTTCGACGATCGGAATGCCGCCGACGCCAAGCGCGTGACTCTCATGCGCGAGACAATACTCGGCGTAGCCGCCGCCGATCACGAGCGCCATCACCTTGTCGCCGACCTTCCAGCGCGTGGCGTTGTTGCCGAGTGCTGCGACGGTGCCGGCGACTTCGAGGCCGG
Organism: Pseudolabrys sp.; assembly: GCF_050250095.1. Classification (NCBI taxonomy): domain Bacteria; kingdom Pseudomonadati; phylum Pseudomonadota; class Alphaproteobacteria; order Hyphomicrobiales; family Xanthobacteraceae; genus Pseudolabrys; species Pseudolabrys sp. The sequence continues at coordinate 231,614 of NZ_JBFWPH010000001.1, forward strand.
GAATGTCCGGTGCGCCGGGCGGGGGCGGGTAGAGGCCTTGCCGCTGCATCACGTCCGGGCGGTTGACGCCGGCGGCTTCGACCTTGATCAGGATTTCTCCCGCGCCGGGCTGCGGCACCGGGCGCTGCTGCGGCACCAGCACCTCGGGCTTGCCGAGTTCGCGGATACCGATGGCGGTCATTTTTTCGGGCAGGGCGGACATGAGGCGCAGCTTTCTGTGTGCGGGAATACAATTGTTTAGGCGGGCCTTCACGGTGTGACAACCCGGACTTGTGGCGCTAAATTTCGGGCCAAGGGAGCGCATTCATGGCGGCATTCGACGACGAGGACAGGCCCAAGAAGAAGATCACCCACGAGATCGGACAGGATCTCGCGCTGTTGTCGGTCGAGGAGCTTGCCGCGCGGATCGCGTTGATGCGCGAGGAGATCGCGCGGCTCGAAGCCGACATCGGGAAGAAGAAAGCCTCCCGCAGCGCGGCCGACGACGTTTTCAAGCGATAGAGCGCTGCCCGCCGGTAGATAAAATTTTAAGCACTTAACCCGGCGTTAAGCTTTCTCGTTCATTACTGGTCTCGTCCATCTTCATGGACGTTGAGTGGCTCCTGTCCACTCTGTTTGACGCCTCCCTGTTATCACCTTCGAGCCGCCGGCAACGGCGGCTCTTTTTTGTCCCATTTCGGGGCAGCGCTCGCGTGCGCCGCAAAATCATTTTGAAATCGCACCAAACTGCAGTTCGAATTTTTCGGAATCGCTGAATCTGCTGCGGAAACTGTGATCTTAAGGTTGCACGGCAACTATGCTTCGAGGTTTGTCGGCTTAACGTCTGGACAGTCCGACCGATGCGCGCAATTCTCCCGCTCGCAAGGGGCGCGTATCCCGTTCCCGGTTGGTAAGGCGTAACGCGATGGCTGAGAAAACCATGAGCGAGGCTCAGACCGTTTCTTTCGGTGAGAAGCTCGCCAACTCGCAAGCTTTCTCCGAACTGTTTCGCGAGGGCATGGCGCTGGTCGAAGAGACCGCGACCTATCTCGACGGCGCGGGACGGCAAGAATCGAAGGCGCTGACCCGCGGCGCGGCGCTCGCTTACGCGACCGAAAGCATGCGTCTCACCACCCGGCTGATGCAACTCGCCTCGTGGCTGCTGCTGCATCGCGCAGTGAAGGAAGGCGAGATGTCGCTCGCGCAGGCGAGCAAGGAAAAAGCCAAGGTGAAGCTGTCGACCGCCGACACCAGCGATCCGCAGAACATCGCGCTCTTGCCGGCGCAACTGCGCGAGCTGATCGAGCGTTCGCAGAAGCTGCAGCTTCGCATCCGCCGGCTCGACGTCACGATCCACAATGCCAATGCGGCGACCGACGAGCCCAAGCTCAATCCAGTCGAACGCCAGCTCGGCCTGCTGAAAGCCGCGTTCGGCGGCGCCGCCTGAGCGGGCATCAAAGCCCCGAAAAACCAAAGCCCCGCCGAAGCGGGGCTTTTTCATATCCGAAGCAGGTCGAAAACGGCTTACTTCTTGTCTTCCTTCAGGAAGCCCGAGAACTTTTTCTGGAAGCGCGACACGCGGCCGCCGCGGTCGAGGATCTGCTGCTGGCCGCCGGTCCAGGCCGGGTGTGACTTCGGGTCGATGTCGAGATGCAGCACGTCGCCTTCCTTGCCCCAGGTGGTGCGCGTGGTGAACTCGGACCCGTCGGTCATCTTGACGGTGACGGTGTGGTAGTCGGGATGGATGTCGGTTTTCATGATCGTTAACTCGCTCAGGCGCGCCGGCGGGCGCGGAGCGCCTTCGGCCGAATTTGGCCGGGTCTATACAGGAGTAGGCCCCATGACACAAGCCGCCGGAAAATCGTGGCTTTTGGCGGCATTTGCGCTTGCCCGGAGGCCGGGGCATTGTCCGGCGCAGACCTGAAAGGGGCGGCAAAAGGTCCAGTCCGGGGTTTCGTTTGCGATCATGAGTGCGGCAGGAAGTGACGGGCGGGGCGGCCTCGATGTGCCGCTCGAGGCGGGCGCGGGGCGCCGGGTGAAGCTGCGGCCGTTGATGCTGCTTGCGCCCTATGTCGGGCGCTACAAGGGCCGGGCCGCGGCCGCGCTGGTGGCGCTGGTCGTCGCCGCGCTGACCACGCTGGTCGTTCCGATCGCGGTGCGCCGCATGATCGACTTCGGCTTCACCGCCGAAGGCGTGGCGCTGATCGATAGCTATTTCGCGGTGATGATCCTGGTGGTCGCGGTGCTCGCGGGCGCGAGCGCCATGCGCTACTACCTCGTCACCACCATCGGCGAGCGCATCGTCGCCGACATCCGCAACGACGTCTTCACGCATCTGACGCGATTGTCGCCGGCCTTCTTCGATCAGGCTAAGACCGGCGAGATGATCTCGCGGCTGACCGCCGACACCACGCAGATCAAATCCGCGGTCGGCGCGTCGGTGTCGATCGCGCTGCGCAATCTCGTGCTGTTCATCGGCGGCGCCGGCATGATGGTGTTCACCAGCCCGCGGCTCTCTTGCTTCGTGCTCGGCGCGATCCCGGTGATCGTGCTGCCGCTGGTCGGATTCGGCCGTTCGGTGCGCCGGCGCTCGCGGCGCGCGCAGGACACGCTGGCGGACGCCTCGGCCTACGCATCCGAGCTGATCGGCGCGTCGCGCACCATGCAGGCCTTCACCAACGAGCGTCTTGCGGTTCGCCGCTTCGGCGGCGCGGTCGAAAGCGCCTATGAGGCCGCGCGCGGCGCCACCATGGCGCGCGCGGTGCTCACCGCCATCGCGATCTTCCTCGTCTTCGCCAGCGTCGTCATCGTGCTGTGGGTCGGCGCGCAGGACGTGCTGGCCGGCGACATCACGCCGGGCCGGCTCGGCCAGTTCGTGCTCTACGCGGTGTTTGCCGCCGGCGGTCTCGGCGAGCTGTCGCAGGTGTGGGGCGAGATCAGCCAGGCATCGGGCGCGGCCGAGCGGCTGTTCGAGATCCTGCGGGTCAAGCCGGACATCACCGCGCCGGAAAATCCCGCAGCCCTGCCGCAGCCGGTGCGCGGCGAGGTCGCGCTGGAAGATGTGCGGTTCGCTTATCCCTCGCGGCCGGACGTCACGGTGCTGGACGGCATCACGTTGCGGGTGAAGCCGGGCGAGCGCGTCGCGCTGGTCGGCCCGTCCGGCGCTGGCAAGAGCACGATCTTCCATCTGATTTTGCGCTTCTACGATCCGGCGGGCGGACGCATCGGCTTCGACGGCGTGCCGCTCGCCAGTCTCGATCCGGCGGAGTTGCGCCGGCACATCGCGCTGGTGCCGCAGGACTCGGTGGTGTTCGCCGCGAGCGCCCGCGAAAACATCCGTTTCGGCCGCCCCGAGGCGAGCGACGCCGAGATCGACCGCGCCGCGGAACTCGCCCGCGCGTCCGAATTCATTGCGCGGCTGCCGGAAGGCATGGACACCATGCTCGGCGAGCGCGGCGTGACGCTGTCCGGCGGCCAGCGCCAGCGCATCGCCATCGCGCGCGCCATCCTGCGCGACGCGCCGCTGCTGCTGCTCGACGAGGCGACCTCGTCGCTCGACGCCGAAAGCGAGACGCTGGTGCAGGCCGCGCTCGACAAGCTGATGGAGCAGCGCACAACCATCGTGATCGCGCACCGGCTCGCGACGGTGCTGTCCTGCGACCGCATCCTGGTGATGGACCAGGGCCGCATCGTCGAGGAGGGCACGCATGCGAGCCTCACCGCCGCCGGCGGGCTTTATGCGCGGCTCGCCAAGCTGCAGTTCGAGGCGGCGTAGGCTCGCGAGCCAGTTGCTTTCCATTTCTTCCACTGAGCGGGTTGAGTTTTCCGCTCACCCCCCGCGAAAGCGGGGGTCCAGTCTGGATTCCCGCTTTCGCGGGAATGAGCGGAGTGCGTGGTGGCCTTGTAGATTGTCCTCGGGCGATGGACGCGCGGGGGCGACCCTGTTCTAGAAGGCGCGGGCACGCCTGCGGTTCACATTCATCTCGCACTTCGAAAGTGCGAGGGACTGGAGCGCCGGAAGGCGCTCGGTCGTTCGGGTCCGCGTTCTTGCGAAACGCGGCGCGTGTCCTGCGAAGACACGCCGCCTCTCGGCGCTCCAGTGGCGGGATTTATCGGCTCCGGGCCGCGCTTTTCGTTGGGCGGCATGATGTCCGCCTCATCCGTCAGCGAGCTCCTCGCACCCCGGTCGTAGTGCCGGAGGGGCAGGGTCCCGGGCCGTTCGGGTGCAAGGCTGCGAACCTCACGCGCGAACGCCGCACCTCATCCCGCCACTTGAAACGCCTCTCGAGCGGCGCCCTCGCGTGGATGAGGCTATAGGAATATAATCAATGTCACGGAGGCTGTCAATATTTTTCGCCGAGGCTTTTCGGTCGTCAGGAAGGCTTAATTGGCTGCACGTCATGATGGATGCAGCGGAAGTCGGATTTATCCGACTTCCGCATCGTCAATTTGAGTCCAAGTCGGAAACATCCGACTTGGACGTCAAGTCCGGGCATGGCAGACCGAGTGATCTTCATCGGGCATCGACGACATGAAACAGGCAAAGACCGCGCGAAAGAAAACCCCGGCCAAAAAGGCCGCCGCCAAAAAGACCGCCGCCAAGACGCCGGCCGGCGACTGGCGGGCCAGGACGCTGGCGCACATGCGCGCGATGATTAAAGAGGCCGATCCGCAGGTCGTCGAAGAGGTGAAGTGGCGCAAGCCCTCGAACCCGGCCGGCGTTCCGGTGTGGGAACATGCCGGCATCGTCTGCACCGGCGAAACCTACAAGGACAAGGTGAAGCTGACCTTCGCGCGCGGCGCGGCATTGCCCGACCCCGCGGGCCTGTTCAATTCAAGTCTCGACGGCAATGTGCGGCGCGCAATCGATATCGCGGAAGGCGGCACGGTCGAGGCGGCGCCGTTCAAGGCGCTGGTGCGCGCCGCGGTGGCGTTGAACGAGAAGAAGAAGGGGTAGTTCGCGCTTTGCGAAGGACGAGCTTCGCGAAAATTCTTCCGCTCACCCCGCGTAAGCGGGGGTCCAAGCTGGATTCCCGCTTGCGCGGGAATGAGCGGACTATGTTGTGGGGTCGCTACTGATTGATCTCCGGCTCGACCAGTCGCGCGAGATTGCGCAACGACTCCTGCCAGCCGAGATAGCAGGCCTCGACCGGAATGGCGTCCGGAATGCCTTCCTGAACGATGCTGACGTCGGCGCCGACCGATACTGTCTTCAGCGTCACCGTGACGGTCATTTCACCCGGCAGGTTTGGATCGTCGAACGTGTCCGTGTAACGCAGCCGCTCATTGGGCGTGAGTTCGAGATATTTGCCGCCGAAGGAATGGCTGCCGCCGGTCGTGAAGTTGCGGAACGACATCTTGAAGCTGCCGCCGACCTTGGCGTCGAAGCTGTGCACCGTGCAGGTGAACCCGTTGGGCGGCAACCACTTCGCCAGAGCGTCGGCCTCGGTGAAGGCGCGATAGACCTTTTCAGGCTTGGTGGCGAGAACGCGGTGCAGGCGGACGGTGCCGGGCATGTCTGTCTCTCCTGAGCGGGCATTCGATGGTGCGGAATCCAACCGGAAAATACGTCTGAAACGAGGCTCGCCTGAAACGCGCAGATGACGTTATGGCTTCCACGCCATCCGGTTGACGGCAATGCCGGAGACCGGGTTCTTGTCCTCGCCGGCATAAGCGAAGCCGTGCTTCTCATAAAAACGGATGGCGCGCAGGTTGTCCTTGTTGACCAGAAGCTCGATGCCGCCGGGTGACAGCGCCTTCGCCTCGCCGACCAGCGCGAGCGCGATGCCCTTGCCCCAGTGTTCCGGCGCGACCACGATCTGGTCGAGATAGCCGCTGGTCTGGTCGATGGTCATGAAGCCGGCAAGGACGCCTTCGCATTCGGCGACGACGATCGCGGTGACCGGCACCAGATCCTGCCGCCAGCGCTCGCGCCACCAGGCGACGCGGCTGTTGAAGTCGATATGCGGAAAATGCGTCGCCCAGGTGCGCCGCCACAGCTCGATGGCCGCGTCCTCGTCGGCTTCGGTGTAGGGCCGCAGTGTGAAAGCCGAAAAGGTCACCGCTCGGTCAGCTTGAATTCGATGCGGCGGTTGCGCCGGTAGGCTTCCTCGGTGGTGCCGGTGTCGAGCGGCTGGAATTCGCCGAAGCCGGCGGCGACGAGACGCTGCGGCGGGATGTTCTTGCTGACGAGATACTGCACCACCGCGATGGCGCGCGCGGCTGACAGGTCCCAGTTCGACTTGAACTGGCCGGCGGTGCCGGTCGGGCGCACGTCGGTGTGGCCGTCGACGCGCAGCACCCAGGGAATATCGGCCGGGATCTTGGCGGCCATGTCGAGCAGGGCGGTGGCGATCTTGTCGATCTCCGTTTTCGCCGCCGGCAGCAGCTCGGCCTTGCCGGTCTCGAACAGGAGCTCGGAGGGCAGCACGAAGCGGTCGCCGACGATGCGGATGTCGGGGCGGTTGCCGAGCACTTCGCGCAGGCGGCCGAAGAAGTCGGAGCGGTATTTCGTCAGTTCCTGCACGCGCTGGGCGAGCGCGACGTTGAGGCGCTGGCCGAGATCGGCGATGCGGGCCTGGGATTCCTTGTCCTTCGACTCGGAGGCGTCGAGCGCGGTTTCGAGCGCGGCGAGCTGGCGGCGCAGCGCGGCGATCTGCTGGTTCAGCACCTCGACCTGCGCCAGCGCCCGCGCCGAGATGCGCTTCTCGCCTTCAAGCTCGGTGGTGAGCGTGCTGATGCGGCCCTGCGCCTCGCTCGCACCGGTGCCCGCACCGGCCAGTTCGCCCTTGAGCCGGTCGCGCTCGGCTTCGGCGCCCGACAGGCTCGCGCGCAACTGGGCAAGCTGATCCTGCAAGTCGGATTTGCCGGTGCGCTCGAGCGACAGGAGCTCGGTGAGCTGCGCGATCTGCGCGTTGAGGCGGTTCAGCGCGGTGTCCTTGCCGGCGACTTCCTGCTGCAGGAAGAACTGCACCACGACGAACACGGTGAGCAGGAAGATGATGCCGAGGATCAGCGTCGACAGCGCGTCGACGAAGCCGGGCCAGTAGTTCATCCCGCTGTCGCTGCGGCGGGTGCGGGCAAGAGCCATCAGTTACGCCTTTTTGGGCATGATCTTGTCCGAAAACCGGCTTCCAATTTTCGGGATCATGCCCTTATCTGTCGTTGACGTTTTCGCGCACCAGCAGGTCGAGCAGGCGGCGGATTTCGCGGTGCTGTTCGCTCTGCGAGTCGACCCAGTCGCGGATCATCTGCTGCTCGGAGCGCATGTGATGGACGAGGCCCTGGATCGCCTCGGCGAGGTTGGCCATCGCGCTGGTCGCGGCCTTGCTGGAGCCGGCTTCGCCGATCGCCTCGCGCAGCCGCTCGATCGCGGTGCGGAACTCGCCGCCGAGGGCTGCGCCGCCGCCGGCGCCGACCGGCATTTCGGCCGCCTGATCGTAGACGGTGGTGGAGAGCCAGTCTTCGAGCTCGGTGTAGAAGCGGTTCTGCGCCTGGCTCGATTGCAGGTCGAGGAAGCCGAGGATCAGCGAGCCGGCGAGGCCGAACAGCGAGGACGAGAACGAGATGCCCATGCCGGACAGCGGCGCGGCGAGGCCCTCGCGCAAGCCATCGAACATCGTGGCGGCATCGCCGCCGGGTTTCAGGTTCTGGATGACGTTGCCGACCGAGCTGACGGTCTCGATCAGGCCCCAGAAGGTGCCGAGGAGGCCGAGGAACACGAGCAGGCCGGTCATGTAGCGCGAGATGTCGCGCGCTTCGTCGAGACGAGTGGCGATCGAATCGAGGATGCCGCGCATCAGCTGCGGCGACATCGCAAAGCCCGAGCCGCGGCTGCCGCCGAGGATCGCCGCCATTGGCGCGAGCAGCGTCGGCGGCCGCTCGACCGCGAGGCCCGGATCGCCGAGCCGGAAATTGTTGACCCAGCGGATCTCCGGATAGAGCCGGATCACCTGCCGCATCGCGAGCAGGATGCCGATCGCCAGCACGCCGATGATCAGCGCGTTCAGCCCCGGATTGGCCATGAACGCGACTTCGATCTGCTTGAGCAGCACGAAGGCGACCAGCCCGCCGAGGATGATGAAGATCAGCATCCGCACCAGGAAGATGCGGGGCGAGGACAGTTTCAGCGGATCGGATTCGGATGCCATTGGCGGATATCTCGGGGCGATCTTGTCTGGCGCTCTGTCGGGCGGTCGCCGCACGCGATCCGGCGGCCGGGACATCGGCGTTCACTATGCCACAGCCGCGGTATCGTTAGAAATATCGCACGGCTCTGCAACGGCAATATTGCCGCCATTGAGGTAAATCGACGCCCGGGATCAGGCTTTTTCGGCGCGCGCCAGAATGGCGAGGGCTTCCCGGTGCATGGCCTCGTTGCCGGCGGCGAAATGGCCCTTGGCGAACATGGCGTCGCCGCCATCGATGTCGGTGACGAAACCGCCGGCCTCCCGCACCAGCACGATGCCGGCGGCGAGGTCCCACGGCTTCACGCCACGGTCCCAGCAGAGGTCGAATCGCCCGGCCGCGATATAGGCGAGGTCGAGCGCGGTGGCGCCGTAGCGGCGCAGCCCCGCGACGCGCGTCTGCATCGCTGCCAGCTCGGCGTCGGTCTCCGGGAAGTTGCGGCCGATATGCGGCAGCGAGCAGGCGGCCAGCGCGTGATTGATTTCCCCGCGGCCGGCGACGCGGATGCGGCTGTCGTTGTGAAAGGCGCCCTTGCCGCGCTCGGCGAAGTAGATGTCCTCGGTGACCGGATTGTAGACCACGCCGGCGATCAGCGTGCCCTCGCGCTCGAGGCCGATCGAGACGGCGAAATGCGGGATGCCGTGGAGGAAATTGGTGGTGCCGTCGAGCGGGTCGACGATCCAGGTATGGGTCTTGTCGGCGCCCTCGCGCGTGCCGCCTTCCTCGCCGAGGAAGCCGTAGCCCGGCCGCGCCTTGGTCAGTTCCTTGTAGAGCGTCTCCTCGGCCTTGCGGTCGGCGGCGCTGGCGTAGTTGCCAGGCCCCTTGATCGAGACCTGCAGCTTCTCGATCTCGCCGAAGTCGCGGCGGAGGTTGCGCCCGGCCTTCTGCGCGGCCTGGACCATGACGTTGAGGAGTGCGGAACGGAGCATGGCGCGTGATCTGCCCGCCGCCGGGCGTTCCGTCAAGCGCGTCGGCTTTTCAGGGTTATTGATGCCCGTCGGCGCTGGCGAGCCACTTTTTCGCGAGCGCCTCGGCCTTGTCGCGGTCGGACGGCTTCTGCTTGGAGGCGTAGATGTCCATCTCGGGGTCGCTTGCGCCGCCGGCCTTGGAGACGATGTGCCATTTCATCGCTTCGACCGGATCGGCGGCGATGCCCTTGCCGGCCGAGAGAATGCGGGCGAGGCGATTCTGTGCGATGGCGCTGCCGCGCCGCGACGCCTTCTCGAACAGCGCGATGGCGGCGGCTTCGTCCTTCTTCGTATGGGTACCGTTGAACTGCGCGATGGCGAATTCGACCATGGCGTCGAGATTGCCGGCGGTCGCCGCCTTGCCCATCAGCCGCATCGCCTCGTCTTCGTTCTTCGCCACGCCGTTGCCGTTCTTGTAAAGCGTCGCCAGCGCGTATTGCGCCTCCGGCACGCCGGCCCGCGCGCCGATCTGGAACAGTTCGGCGGCGCGCTTCATGTCCTGCTTGACCTGCTGGCCCTGCAGATAGAGGAGGCCGAGATTGTAGGCGGCGGCGACGTGACCGAGATTGGCGGCCTGCTCGAACAGCCTGGCGCCTTCCGCCGCGTCGCGCGGTCCGCCGCGGCCCTGGAATTTCATCAGGGCGAGCGCGAACATCGCTTCGCGGTCGCCGCGGTCGGCGGCGAGCTTGTACCACTCGACGGCCTTCTGGTCGTCGCGGCCGATGCCGAAACCGTTGGCGTAAAGTTCACCGAGCAGCGTCATCGCCTTGGTGTTGTTCTGCGTGGCGAGCTTGGTGGCCTCGTTGAAGGCAGTGAGGAAATAGCCGCGCTGATAGGCGCCATAGGCGACGTCTTCCGGCGATACCGCGGCGGCCGGCTGCTCGGGCGGCAGCGGGGGCGCCGCCGGTTTTTTGGGCTGCGCAAAAACAGGGACGAGAACTTGCGCGCTCAAGGCGAGGCTCGCGACAGACACGAACAGCAGACGGCGCAGCATCGTCACGACACCGGCTCCGCGGCCGCGAGGCGCGCGGCAACCTCGGCGGCGGCCGCAGCCGCTCCACGCGGATCGTTCCAGATGAAATCGACGGCGACGAAATCGGCGCCGGCGCGCGCGAGCGCTTCCGCCTCGTCCGCGTCGGCGGCATAGCCGACGCACGGCAATTCGAACACCTCCGCCCACCAGCCGATGCGCTCGAGCACCGCGGGGAACGCCGGACGGCCGGCGTCCGACGGCTCGCCGAACATCACATAGTCGGCGCCGCTTTCGGCGGCGAGCATGGCGTCGTGGCGCGTCTCGAGGCCGGCGCAGCCGGCGATGCGGTCGGGCTTCAGGGTTTCGAGCGCGTCGATCAGGTCGCGGATGCCGGTGAGGTTGGCGCCGTCCGCCCCGGCGCGCGCGGCGAGGCGGGCATGGCCGTCGCTCAGCAGCGCGGCGTCCCGCGCCTGAACGGCCGGTGCCAGCGTCTTGATGCGGTTGGTCTGGGTGCGCTCGTCGCCCTCGGCGAACCGCAGCAGCACGGCGGCGACGTCGGCGCCTTCGAGCGCGGCGCCAAGCTCGCCCGCGAAGGCGGCGGCGTCGGCCACCGGGGGCGTGATGAGATAAAGACGCGGGCGCGGCCGCGGTTCTGCCTTGCGGGGGCGGGAGGTCATGGCGGCGGCACCTTAGCGCATTTTGCGCAAAGGAGGTCGATCAGCGTGACGCAGCGACGGCGATTTTTTTCGCAGGCTTCGGGGCGTGGCGGCCGGATTTCGAATCGCTCTTTGCGTCCGCCTGCGCCTGCGCTTTGGCGGCGGCGGGCTTCAGGTTGATGGGCTTGTTCGGCGCGGGCCTGGTGCGGCCCGCGGCTTTCCGGTCATGTCGCGTGTCGGCTTTGGCCTTGCTCATGGCGGCGAGCTGAATCGATTTGCGCTCGGGTTTGGCGTCCGACTTGGCTTCCGACTTGCCGGCCTCGGACTTGTTGCTTTCGGTTTTCGTTTCGGCTTTGGCCAGCTTGGTTTCCGCCGCCTTGGCTTTCTTGCCGGCTTTCTCGCCATCGGCTTTCTTATCAGCGGCGGCGACGACGGTTTTTTCCGGCGTGCGGTCGGGCGGCAGCGGGATGCGGTCGGGACCGTTGGCGGCATAGAGCCCGGCCTCGCGCTGGCACGGCGCGCGAACCGGCACGCGCTGGAGCGAGGCGGTGGCTTCCGGCTTGCGCCACTTCTCCGCCGGCTGGCCGGTGATCGTCTTCACATAATCCTGCGTCTCTTGCGGCAGCTGGCCCTTGCCGGCGAGCCAGTCGAGCACGCGCTTGGGTCCCGCATTGTAGGCGGCGGCGGCGAGGCCGAGATTGCCGAAGCGTTCGATCAGCTTGCGCAGGAAGCGCGCCGAAACCGGAAGCGCCTCGAGCGGGTCGAACGGATCGTCGAGCCCCATGTAGTTGGCGGTTTCCGGCATGAACTGCGCGATGCCCTGCGCGCCGGCATGGCTGATGACGTTGTGACGGAAGCGGCTCTCCTGCCAGATCAGGCGAATCAGAAACGGCGCCGGCAGACTGTGCGCGCTGGCCGCGCTCGCCAGCGCCTCGCACATCTCGGCGTAAGTCGGCGGCCGCCGCGACGGGATTGGCACCGGCGGCAGCTCGATCGGACGATTGTCGAAAGCGGCGTCGAGCGCGGCGAGGGTCGGAAACGCCGGAACGTCGAAGGCGGCATCGAGCGCGTCGAGCGAGGGCAGGCCGGGCAAAGCGAGGTCGCGCGCGTCCGGCACCGGCGCGGCGTGCCGTGTGGTCTCCGGCTCAAGCTCCTCGTCGCGCATGCTCTCAGGCGCGTCATTTGCGCCGTCTCGCGCGGCGCCGTCCTGCAACAAGCGATCGCCGTCGCTCAGGGAGGCGAGGCGGAGCGCCGGCGTTTTCTCGTTCGTGTTTTTTTCCGGGACGGCGGAACGATCGTGGCGCGCGGCCGTTTCCGTTGCGTCGACCGGAGTGGCGTCTTCCAGCTCGATTGCCGGCATCAACGAGGCCAGCATCACCGCGCACGCGGTCGCGAGCATCCGCTGCATTCTTCGGAATTCCTGTTTGACGGCGCGGGCCGCCTGCGTTGTGCGGAGATCCCCCGTTTCCGGAGTTTCATTGCTCGCGAAATCGTTCGGTAATTTGAAAGCATTGCGGCGAAAGCGCGGTCATTCCGCGATGAGGGAACCCCGCGCGGCCCGCGCAAAATAAAACCGGCGCCGCGGGTTCCGCGACGCCGGTTCGAGTCATTCAAATTGTAGCGTTGCCGTTTACGGCATCGGGATCGGGCCCATGTCCTTGGGCACCGCGTAGCCCTTCTGCACCGCCGGACGCTTGGCGATGGTTTCATACCAGCGCTTCACGTTGGGGAACTGCTTGAGATCGATGGTCTGCCACTCGAAACGCGAGATCCACGGCCAGATCGCGATGTCGGCGATGGAGTAGTCGTCGGCGACGAATTCGCGGCCTTCGAGGCGCGTGTTGAGCACCTTGTAGAGGCGCTGCGCTTCCTTGAGATAACGCTCCTCGGCATAGGGCGCCTTGCCGGGATTGTATTTCACGAAGTGGTGGACCTGGCCGAGCATCGGCCCCGGGCCGCCCATCTGCCACATCAGCCACTCGATGACGCGGTAGCGGCCTTCGCCGGATTTCGGCAGCAGCTTGCCGGCCTTGTCGGCGAGATAGATCAGGATCGCGCCGGACTCCATCAGCGACATGCCGTTGTCGCGGTCGACGATCGCGGGGATGCGATTGTTCGGCGCAATTTTCAGAAAGTCGGGAGCGAACTGTTCATCCTTGCCGATGTCGATCGGATGAACGGTGTAGGGCAGGCCGAGTTCCTCGAGCGCAATGGAGGCTTTGCGGCCGTTCGGTGTCGTCCAGGTATAAAGATCGATCACGAGATATGTCCTTGTCGCAGTGTCGGTGAAACGGGGCCGGGAACCCCGCCGCGGGCGAAAGCGTTATCCCGTCAGTCCAATAGCAGGAGCAGACCATGAAGCTCAATATCTTCGCGGTCGCGATGTCGGCCGCCGTGCTCACTTCCGCCGCCGCGAATGCGCAGACGACGACGGTGATCGAAACCACGCCGGCGCCGCCTCCCGCGGTGATCGTCGAGCCCGCGCCGACCGCGACCGTGCGTTCGGAAAAGACCGAATTCGGCATCGGCGGTATTCTCGGCAGCGAGCGCCGGACCACGACCGACAACGGAAATTGCCGTCGTCACACCACGCAGACGAATACCTTGCTCGGCTCGAACAGCAAGACGACCGAAACGTGCTACTGATCGAATCCTGAAGCGACGAGTTTCAGGCGCTGAAATAAAGAAGGCGGCCGTCAGCGGCCGCCTTTTCGTTTGCGCGATGAGAAAGTCTGTCTCGACAGTCTTGCCTCGTCAGGTGATGCCGTAGCGGCCAGGCGCGATGACGCCGTTGGGATCGAGCGCCTGCTTGATGTCCGAGCAGGCCTGCCGGAACGCCGGCATCGTCTGCGCGAAATGCATGTCGTGATAGTCGAGCGGCGCGCGGCCGACGAAGACGCCGCGCTTGGCGACCTCGGCCGCCATCGCGCGGTAACAGGCATCGGCGCGCCGGCACTCATCCTCGTCCTGACGGTTGAAGGTGATGACGTGCAGCCCGCGCGCGAAGCGCGGCCCGCAGACATTCATAACGGTGTAATCGAGGCCGTGATCCTCGAAGATCCTGCGGCCGAGCTTCTGGAATTCGTTGGCGATCCTGCCGTCCATCGGCGTGCCCGGCGTGAACCAGATATTGCCGCCGCCCGGCCGCCACTTCAGCAGACCCAACTCGCCGAGGCTCGGCTTGCCGGAAAAGGCATTGATCGCGACCTGGAAGGCCGGCACCGCCTGCGCGGCGTTGTGGTCGATGTAAGTCGCCTTACCGGACTTGCAGAAATGGTCGCGCACGCGCTGGATCATCGGCGCGATGGCGGCCTCGTTCGGCCCGTAGAACGCGCCGGAGACGTTCCACGCGCCGAGGCCGAACCTGTTGCGCAACGCGACGCGCGCGTCACGGGACAATGATTTGCCGGTGTGCGCTTCCGGGCTCTCGCCTTCGGAGGCGCAAAGATAAAGATCGTTGGCCACCCGGAACAGCGTCGGCACGAAGTTCGACAGCTTCAGCGGGCGGCACAGCTCGATGACCTCCTCGAGGTCGTCGTCGTCGGGGAAAGTGAAGTGGAACGATTGCACCGCCGGCGGCCGCGGCATCAGCCAGATGCCCATCTTTGTGACGATGCCGTAATTCGACTGTGTGAACAGGCCGTCGAGGATCGGCCCGAAGGAATATTTCGAGGTGTGCCAGTTCACCAGCGTGTCGTGATCGAGCGAGCCGTCGCCGGTGCGCAGCACCTCGCCGTTGCCGAGCACGACCTCCATGCCGCAGGCGAAGCCGAAGTGATCGAAATAGGGCGTGTAGCCGGCGCCCTTGTCGAGCGCGTTGCCGATCATGCCGCCCTGCGGCGGGCCGGAGGTGACGTCGACCATTAACTGGTTGCCGCGCCGCACGAGTTCATCGTGCATCGCCTGATAGGTGACGCCGGGCTCGACCACCGCATAGGCGAGGCGGTCGTTGATTTCCAGGATACGATTCATGTCGCGGCCGAGATCGACGATGACCTGTCCGGCGGTCGAGGCGGAGCGGCTGCCGAGCCCGATATTGTTGCCGGTGCTGACGGGATAGAGCGGAATGCGGTGTGCGTTGGCGCTGCGCACGATCGCCTGCACGTCGGCGGTGGATTTCGGATAGACCACGCCGGCCGGTCGGCGGTCGCCGCCGGGCATGGTGTTCTCGCCGTAGCGCACCAGCGTTTCCTCGGCGCGGTTGACGGCATTGGCGCCGAGCTTGCTCGCGATGTCCTTGAAGAAGGCGTCGAAGTTCGCGGTCATGATCCTTGTCCTCACCAAAAGCCGGCATCGGCGGCCGGCGCGGTCGTGGTTTGCGGTTGCGGTTCGCGCAGCGTGACGTTGGCGAGCGCGGGCGGGCGCGGGCCGCCGCTCGCCCAGTCGAGCAGCTCGACGATGTGAACCACCGGGCGGCCGAGGTGATGCGCGATCTGCGTCATGCAGCCGATATTGGCGGTGGCGACGATGTCGGGATCGGTACTGGCGATATGCGCGGCCTTGCGCGCGCCGAGCTGCGCCGCCGTCGCCGGCTGCAGCAGATTGTAGGTGCCGGCGGAGCCGCAGCAGAAATGCCGCTCCGGCACGTCGACGACCTCGAAGCCCGCGGCGCGCAGCAGCGCGCGCGGCTGTTCGATGACGCGCTGGCCATGCTGCATCGAGCAGGGGTCGTGGTAGGCGACGCGATACGGCGGCAGCGGCGCCGGAGGCGCAAAGCCGATGCCGAGCAGGAACTCGCTGACGTCGCGGGTCAGCGCGCCGATGCGTTTTGCGTCGTCGCCGCCGAGCAGGTGGCCGTAGTCCTTGACCGTGGTGCCGCAGCCCGAGGCGTTGACGATCACGGCGTCGAGGTCGCCGGCCTCGCGCCATGCCGCGACATTGGCGCGGGCGGCGCGGCGGGCGTCGTCCTCGTGGCCCATGTGCAGCGTCAGCGAGCCGCAGCAGCCGGCGCCCGGCGCGATCACCACCTCGCAGCCGTGCCGTTGTAACAGGCGAACGGTCGCCGCGTTGATGTCGCCGTTGAGCGCCTGCTGGGCGCAGCCGGCGAGCAGCGTAACGCGATGGCGCTTCGCGCCATCGGCGGCGAAAACCTGTGGCGCGACGATGTCCGGCGCGGTGCGGGCAGGGATCATCGCCAGCATGGCGGCGAGGCGCTTGCCGAGGAGCGGCGCGAGCGGCTTCACCATGCGGCCGGCGCTCATCATCAGCGCGAACAGCCGGGGGCGCGGCAGCACAAAAGCGAGCAGGGCGCGCAACGCACGGTCCGCCGCGCCGCGGCGGTAGTGCCGTTCGATATGGACGCGGGCGCGGTCGATCAGATGGACGTAATCGACCTTTACCGCGCAAGTGGTCATGCAGGAGAGGCACGACAGGCAACTGTCGAGATGGGCGACGGTCGCCGGCTTCGGCGTGCCGCCATTTTCCAGCATCTCGCGAATGAGGTCGATGCGGCCGCGCGGCGATTCGTTCTCGTCGCGGGTCAGCACATAGGTCGGGCAGGTGTTGGTGCAGAAGCCGTAATGGACGCAGGTCTCGATGATGCCCTTGGCCTCGGCGAGCGCCGGGTCGCGCAACTGCGCCTCGGAAAAATGCGTCTGCATGGCCGCAACTTAGGGCCGTCCCGGTGCGCGGGTCTTGGTCCCGAGCGCGAGGCGATTTGGCTGAGCGTGCAAAAGGTGTAGATTCCGGTCGGTATTCTTAGGAGGTCGCGGTGGCCGCGCGCGTCTGGTCCACGGACACGGTCAAGCCTGACGACGGCATCGCCTACTGGCACGAGGCGGTGTGCGCGACCGTGCTCGACGTCGCGGTCGAGGCGCCGCGCGAGAAGTTCCGCGCCAGCATCGCCGGCCGCAATTTCGGGCCGCTGCGTTTCGCGACGTTCCACGCCAGCGGCCACTCGATCCTGCGCGATCCGCGCCGCGCGGCGCGCGCCGGCGAGGACCATTATCTCATCAGCCTGCAGTCGCGCGGGCGCAGCGGGCTGTCGCAGGGCGGCCGCGAGTTCTGGCTCGCGCCCGGCGAGATCGCGGTGATGGACGGCACGCAGCCGTTCCGCGTGACGTTTCCCGGCGCGGTGAGCCGCATCCTCGCGGTGGTGCCGCGGCGCACGCTCGATGCCCGCGCGCCGTGGATCCGGCGAGGCGGCATGCAGCGCATCGCGGCGTCATCGCCGTTCGTCGATCTGGCGCGGCGGCACATCCGCCAGCTGGCCGGCGAGGAGCCGTTCGCCGCCGGGCAGGCGCAGGTGCTGACCGACAATCTGTGCAATCTGCTGGCGCTCGCCACCGCGCCGGATGCGGCGGACGCGCACGCGCATCCCGACGTGCAGATGCAGGCGATCCTCGCCTTCTGCCGCGACCGTCTCGGCGATCCGGACCTGACGCCGGGGCAGGTGGCCGCGCAGTTCCGGATTTCGCCGCGCACGCTGCATTCGCGCTTCGCGGCGACGGGGCAGAGCTTCGGCATGTGGCTGCTGGAAAACCGGCTGGAGGAATGCAAACGCGCGCTGTGCGATCCGGCACAGCGCGCGTCGAGCATTTCGGAGGTCGCCTACCGTTTCGGCTTCAGCGACCTGTCGCATTTCAGCAAGACGTTCCGCGCGCGGTTTGGCCAGGCACCGCG
Organism: Pseudolabrys sp.; assembly: GCF_050250095.1. Classification (NCBI taxonomy): domain Bacteria; kingdom Pseudomonadati; phylum Pseudomonadota; class Alphaproteobacteria; order Hyphomicrobiales; family Xanthobacteraceae; genus Pseudolabrys; species Pseudolabrys sp. The sequence goes on from NZ_JBFWPH010000001.1 coordinate 248,998, forward strand.
GGATATGCGGCGGAACTGAATTGTCCGTTCGTGCGGCCGCTCAGGAGCCGCTCACCCCCGCGAAAGCGGGGGTCCATTTTCTGTATCTGGATTCCCGCTTTCGCGGGAATGAGCGGAGTGTGTTCGAGCCGAGCAGGTAATTCTCTAGGCCGCCTTCTTCTCGAGATCCTGCTTCCACTGGCCCATCGCGGCGAGGCCGTTCATCTTGGCGCGATGCGAGAAGGCGCGCTGCGCGGCGGCGACGTTCTCGCTCTTGCCGGCCCAGGCCTTCTGCGGCGCGGCCTGCAGCGCGCGGCCGTAGGAGAAGGTCAGCTTCCACGGCAGGTTGCCGATCTTGTTCATCGCGTCGAGATGCGCGGTCGCTTCTTCGTCGGACTGGCCGCCTGACAGGAAGGCGATGCCCGGCACCGCGCCCGGCACGCAGTTCTTCAGCATCTTCACCGTCTTCTCGGCGACCTCCTGCACGGAAGCCTTCTTCGCGCTCTTCTTGCCGGCGATCGCCATGTTCGGCTTGAGCACGATGCCTTCGAGCGCGACGCGCTGATAGTAAAGCTGCTGAAAAGTTTCCTTCAGCGCGAATTCCGTGACCTCGTAGCAGCGGTCGATGTCGTGCGCGCCGTCCATCAGCACTTCCGGCTCGACGATCGGCACGATCTGCGCGGCCTGGCACAGCGCGGCGTAGCGCGCGAGCGCATGCGCGTTGGTCGAGATCGCGGCATAGCTCGGGATGCCCTGGCCGATGTCGATCACCGCGCGCCATTTCGCGAAGCGCGCGCCCTGCTCGTAATATTTCGGCAGGCGGTCCGCGAGCTTGTCGAGGCCGATGGTGATGAGCTCGCCGGGGCAGTTCGGCAGCGGCTTGGTGCCTTCGTCGACCTTGATGCCGGGAATGGCGCCGGCCTTCTTGATGACGTCGACCAGCAGCGTGCCGTCCTTCGCCTTCTGCCAGATCGTCTCGTCATAGAGGATGACGCCGGAGATGTGGTTCATCATCGCGTCGGTGGTGCGGAACATCATCTCGCGATAGTCGCGGCGATTGTCCTCGGTCGAGTCGACGCCGATGGCGTCGAAGCGCTTCTTGATGGTGCCGGAGGATTCGTCGGCGGCGAGAATGCCCTTGCCGGGCGCGACCATCGCTTCGGCGACCTTGTTCAGTTCGGCCAGGTTCATCTCAGTCTCCTTGAGCCAGTGCTCTTATGTGTCGCAAGTCTGCGTGCTGCAATTCTGCGCCGGCCAGCCGGCGTTTTTCGGGCACATTTCTAGCGTTCCCCCGCGCCGGGCGGGAGGGGGTGCGACGCGATGTTCAGGGCTTCTTGAGCGCCTCGACGCCCGGAAGCGCCTTGCCTTCGAGCCATTCGAGGAAGGCGCCGCCGGCGGTCGACACATATGTGAGGCGGTCGCCCACGCCGGCCGCGTTGACGGCGGCCACGGTGTCGCCGCCGCCGGCGATCGAGACAAGCTTGCCGGCGCCCGTCAGTTCGGCGGCGGCCTCCGCCACCGCGACGGTGCCGGTGTCGAACGGCTCCATCTCGAAGGCGCCGAACGGGCCGTTCCAGACCAGCGTTTTCGAGCGCGCCAGCACCGAAACGACGTGCTCGATGCTCTTTGGGCCGATGTCGAGGATCATGTCGTCCGCGCCGACCTGATCGACGCCGACCGCGCGGGAGGGCGCGTTGGCCTCGAACTTCTGCGCCACCACGACGTCGACCGGCAGCACGATCTCGCGATTGGCCTCGGCGGCCTGCCGCATGATCTGCTGCGCGGTGGCGATCAGGTCGCGCTCCACCAGCGACTTGCCGACCGGCTTGCCTTGCGCAAGCAAGAAGGTGTTGGCCATCGCGCCGCCGATGATGAGGCTGTCGACCTTCTTCAGCAGGTTGCCGAGCAGGTCGAGCTTGGTCGAAATCTTGGCGCCGCCGACGATGGCCGCGACTGGACGCCGCGGCGTCTCGAGCGCCTTGCCGAGCGCTTCGAGTTCGGCCTGCAGGCTGCGGCCGGCATAGGCAGGGAGCTTGTGCGCCAGACCTTCGGTCGAGGCATGCGCGCGATGCGCCGCCGAGAAGGCGTCGTTGACGTAAACGTCGCCGAGCTTCGCGAGCGCGGCGACGAAGGCCGGATCGTTCTTTTCTTCTTCCTTGTGGAAGCGGGTGTTCTCGAGACAGAGAATGTCGCCGGCTTTCATCGCGGCGACGGCCTGCTCGGCGCTCGCGCCGACGCAGTCGTCCGCGAAGGCGACCGGCTTGCCGAAGATGCGAGCGGCGGCGTCCGCCACCGGCTTGAGCGACTCTTTCGGATCGCGGCCCTTGGGCCGGCCGAAATGCGAGAGCAGGATGACCTTCGCGCCTTTGGCCGAAAGTTCGGTGACGGTCGGCTTGGCGCGTTCGATGCGCGTCGCGTCGCTCACCGTGCCGTTGTCGAGCGGCACGTTGAGGTCGAGCCGGACAAGCACGCGCTTGCCCTTCACGTCAGCCTGATCGAGCGTGGGGAATTGCGGCATGTGAACAACCTTACTCGTCATCCTGAGGTGCGAGTGGCGAAGCCGCGAGCCTCGAAGGATGGCAGCCCGAACCCGTCATCCTTCGAGGCGCGTCAAGAGACGCGCACCTCAGGATGACGGCGCTGGATCAGATCAGCTTGCCCATCGCGACGGCGGTGTCCGCCATGCGGTTGGAGAAGCCCCACTCGTTGTCGTACCAGGCGAGCACGCGCACCAGCGTGCCGTCCATGACCTTGGTCTGGTCCATGTGGAACACCGAGGAGTGCGGGTCATGGTTGAAGTCGATCGAGACGTTGGGATCGTTGGTGTAGCCGAGGATGCCCTTGAGCTGCTGCTCGGCTGCGCGCTTGATCGCGCCGTTGATCTCGTCCTTGTCGGTCTTCTTCTTGGCGACGAACTTGAAATCGACCACCGAGACGTTCGGCGTCGGCACGCGGATCGAAACGCCGTCGAGCTTGCCGTTCAGTTCCGGCAGCACGAGGCCGACCGCCTTGGCCGCGCCGGTCGAGGTCGGGATCATCGACATCGCCGCCGCGCGGGCGCGGTAGAGATCCTTGTGCATGGTGTCGAGCGTGGGCTGGTCGCCGGTATAGGCGTGGATCGTGGTCATGAAGCCCTTCTCGATGCCGATCGCGTCGTTCAGCACCTTGGCGACCGGCGCGAGGCAGTTGGTCGTGCAGGAAGCGTTCGAGATGACCTTGTGATCCGGGGTCAGCTTGTCGTGGTTGACGCCGTAGACGACGGTGAGGTCGACGCCTTCGGCCGGCGCGGACACGATCACGCGCTTGGCGCCGGCGGTGAGGTGGGCCGAAGCCTTCTCCTTGGTGGTGAAGATGCCGGTGCACTCGAGCGCGATGTCGACGCCGAGGTCCTTCCACGGCAGCTTGGCGGGGTCCTTCTCGGCGCTGACCTTCATCTTGTGACGGTCGACGGTGATGGTGTCGCCCGAGACGGTGACCTGCGCCGGGAAGCGGCCGTGCACCGAGTCGTAGCGCAGCAGGTGCGCGTTGGTCTCGACCGGCCCCAGATCGTTGATGCCGACCACATCGATATCCTTGCGACCGCTCTCGACGATGGCGCGGAGAATGTTCCGCCCGATCCGTCCGAAACCATTGATCGCCACGCGCACAGTCATCGCCCCGGCTCCTGTATCAAGTTTGCAAGTTCGCTTACCCGAGTGCTTTCGCGGCGGCGTCCGCCACGGCCTCGGGCGTTATTCCAAAGTGCTTATAAAGGTCTTTGTAAGGCGCGCTGGCGCCAAAGCCCGTCATGCCGACGAACAGGCCGTCGGAGCCGATGATGGCGTCCCAGCCCTGCCGCACGGCGGCCTCGACGCCGACATTGACGCGCGCATTGCCGCGGATGGCGCGGCGAACCTCGGCCGGCTGCTCGGCAAACAGTTCGAAGCTCGGCACCGAGACGACACGCGCCGCGATGCTGCGCTGCGCGAGAAGCTTGGCGGCCTCGACCGCGATTTCGACCTCGGAGCCGGTCGCGAAGATCGACACGTCCGACGCGCCGTCCGGCCCGGCGATCTCGTAAGCGCCGCGGGCGCAGATGTTCTCGGCGTCGACGCCGGTGCGCAGCTGCGGCAGGTTCTGCCGCGTCAGCGCCAGCACGCTCGGACGGTCTTTCGACTCGAGCGCCAACTGCCAGCACTCGAGCGTCTCGACCGCGTCGCAGGGGCGGAACACGAGAAGATTGGGAACGGCGCGCAGCGCGGCGAGATGTTCGACCGGCTGGTGGGTCGGTCCGTCTTCGCCGAGGCCGATCGAGTCATGCGTCATGACGTGGATGGCGCGTTCGCCCATCAGCGCGGCGAGGCGGATCGACGGCCGGCAGTAATCGGAGAACACGAGGAACGTGCCGGAATAGGGGATGATGCCGCCGTGCAGTACCATGCCGTTCATCGCGGCGGCCATGCCGTGCTCGCGGATGCCGTAATGGATGAAGCGGCCGGAGAAATCCGCCGCGCTCATCGCCTTCATCGATTTGGTGCGCGTGTTGTTGGAGCCGGTGAGGTCGGCGGAGCCGCCGATCATCTCCGGCACCGCCGGCACCAGCGTCTCCAGCGCGAATTCGGACGAAGAGCGGGTCGCGATGTTCTTCGGCGTCGCGGCGAGCGTTTCCTTGACGCTGCGCACCGCGTCGGCGAGCGCGGTTGTCGGCAGGTCGCCGCGCATGCGGCGCTCGAATTCGCTGCGCTCGCCGGCCGGCAGCGCGGCGAGGCGCTTCGTCCAGTCGGCATGCGCGGACTGACCGCGCGCGCCGGCGGCAAGCCAGGCGTCGCGGACGTCCTGCGGGATCTCGAACGGCGGCAGGTCCCAGCCGAGATTCTTGCGCGCGCCGGCGATCTCTTCGGCGCCGAGCGGCGAGCCGTGCGACGACGACTTGCCGGCCTTGGTCGGCGCGCCGAAGCCGATGGTCGTCTTGCAGGCGATCATGGTCGGCTTGTCGCTCGCCTGCGCCTTTTCCAGCGCGGCGGCGATGGCGGAGGGATCGTGGCCGTCGATGCGCATCGCGGACCAGCCGACGGCCTCGAAACGCTTCACCTGATCGACCGAGTCCGACAGCGAGATCGCGCCGTCGATCGAGATGCCGTTGTCGTCGAACAGCACGATCAGCTTGCTGAGCTTCAGATGGCCGGCGAGCGCGATGGCTTCCTGGCTGATGCCTTCCATCAGGTCGCCGTCGGAGCAGAGCACATAAGTCTTGTGGTCGACGACGTCGCCGAACACCGCGGCCATGTGCCGCTCGGCGATCGCCATGCCGACGGCATTGGCGATGCCCTGGCCGAGCGGGCCGGTGGTGGTCTCGACGCCCGGCGTCTCGAAATTCTCGGGGTGCCCCGGTGTGTTCGAGCCGAGCTTGCGGAAGTTTTTGAGCTGGTCGAGCGTCACGCCCTCGTAGCCGGTGAGGTGCAGCAGCGCGTAGATCAGCATCGAGCCGTGGCCGGCGGAGAGCACGAAGCGGTCGCGGTCCGCCCATTTCGGCGCGGCGGCGTCGAATTTCAAAAACTGCGTGAACAGCACGGTGGCGATGTCGGCGGCGCCCATCGGCAGGCCGGGATGGCCGGATTTGGCGGCTTCGACGGCATCCATCGCGAGGGCGCGGACGGCATTGGCCAGCCGCGCATGTGGGGAATTTGGGGCGACGGCGGGCGCATCCGCAGCGCGACGCTGCGAACTGGCGACAGCGGCGGACGGCGAGGCGTTTGAACTCATGAATAATAATGCCCGGTTGCGAGGGTCACTTAGCATGTGGTCCCCCGGAGTCAATGAAACGGGGCCGGCCGGCGGGGGCGATGCACAGGGGGAAAAAACACCGGGGCCAAAGCTGCGCCGGGCGTTGACGCCGCGGTCGCACGGAACGTAAGGTTCTGCCTGTAAGCACCTGCCAGCACATCATTTTTCGAGAGCGGAACAGGCGATGACGGAGCCAGGTCCAGTCGACGCCGCGGTCAAGCGGCTGGCGCTCGCGCTCGATGCGCTCGACGCGGCGGTCGAGCGCCGCCGCGAGGCCGATCGCGGCGCGAACGATCTCGCGAGCCAGGTGCATTCGCTCGGCTCCGATCGCTCCAAGCTTGCCGCCGCGCTCGACGGCGAGACGGCGCGGGTGCGCGCGCTGGAGCAGACCAACCGCGACATCGCGCAGCGCATCGACGCCGCGATCGGCTCGATCCGCGCCGTGATCGCGGCGAACGGGCAGACCTGACGATGGCGACCGTCGTCACCACGATCAACGGACGGCAGTTCCGCCTCGCCTGCGAGGACGGGCAGGAGGAGCATCTGCGCTCGCTCGCCGCCGGCATTGAGCAGCGCATCAACGAGTTGCGCGGCAAGTTCGGCGAGATCGGCGACACGCGGCTCACCGTGATGGCGGCGCTGATGGTGGCGGACGAGTTGTCCGAAGCGACGACGCGGGTGCGGCGGCTGGAGGAAGAGCTCACCGCCTTGCAGGATGCGCGCGTCGCCGCCGCCGACCGCGCCAAGGACGCTTCCGCCGCGGTGGTCAACGCCTTCAACTCGGCGGCCGAGCGCATCGAGGGCATCACCCGAAAGCTGAACCAGACGCTCGGCGAGGGCGGCGGCGTGGCGATCGGATAGGCCGTGAGCGTTGCCGACAAAACCGTTGCGCGGATCGAGGCGAGTTTCGCGCGCCAGCAGTTCATGGCGACGCTCGGCGCGAGGCTCGACGCGGTGCGCGACGGCGAAGTGGAGATCGTGCTGCCGTTCTCGGCGGCGCTGACGCAGCAGCACGGCTTCATTCATGCCGGCGCGGTGACGACCATCGTCGACACCGCCTGCGGCTTTGCCGCGCTGACCAAGATGCCGGACGATGCCGCGGTGCTGACCACCGAGTTCAAGGTCAACCTGATGTCGCCGGCCAAGGGCGAGCGGCTGCGCGCGAAGGGGCGCGTGGTGCGCGCCGGCAAGACGCTGATGGTCTGCCTCGGCGAAGTGTTCGCGGAAACGGGCGGCCAATCGAAGCAGGTCGCGCTGATGACCGCCACGATGATGGTGGTCAATACCGGGACGGGATTGAAGGATTAACCGCGCTCCGCCGGCCATTTTCGCTCCCCATGGCGCCGGGACGGGTTCGGCACTACATTGTCCGGGCGGGGCTGCGAGGCGCGTCAGGAGCAATATGCTCGGGGCCTTACGATCTCTACGGGAGCTGTCCCTGGCCGGGACCCTGGTTCCGGTCACATGGCGCCCACCTACTTATGTAGGTTCCCGGGATCGGTCTCCAACGGCCTATGCGGCTCCGCACTTCCTACTTTTTCTGTCATGGCCGGGCTTGTCCCGGCCATCCACGTCTAGCTTGTTAGCGAAGAAAGGACGTGGATGCCCGGCATAAAGCCGGGCATGACGGCGACGATGTCTAACGTTCCGTCCACTACCGGCCGCAGGCGCGGGCGAACGACGCCTTGCGGCGCGCCACCATCTCCCGGATGCTTTCGCCGTCGTTGATAATCTTCATGCGCGCGGCGAGGTCCGCAATCCGGTCGCCCGAGTTCTCAGCGGGCGTTTCGGCTGCCTGAGCCGGACAGTTCTCGGTTGCCGCCGCGAGCTTGTCGAGGATCGCCATGCCCTCGCGGCCGATCTCGCAACGCTCCTTGCGGTCGAGCGTGCCGATCGCTTTCACCACCGTGCGCTTGAACTCGGTCTCATAGCGCGTCTGCAACGCGGCGCAGGGAGCGGCGTCCTGCGTCTCGGCTTTCGCGTGGGCCGCGGCAATCGCGACGAAGACGCCTAACGCGGCGACAACGAACTGGCGTTTCATGGCGGTCTCCTCGCATGGCGGCGCTGGTGGGTTGGTCGCGGCGGATCGGCAAAAAGTTCAAGGCCGTCGTGCGCCGGCGGAGGTGGTCGCGTCGGAATTGGGGCGCTAAGGTGAGGGCCATGGACGCTCCCACCGTCGATCAGCAGAAAACGCAACTTCGCAACGAGGCGCTGGCGCGCCGCGACGCCATGCCGGCCGCGCAGCGGCAGGCCGGCGCGGACGCAGTCGCCGCGCGCGGGCTGCCGGTGGCGGTCGCCCCGGGCGCCATCGTCTCCGGCTTCATGCCGATGAAGACCGAGATCAATCCGCTGCCGCTGTTGCGCCAGCTCGCCGCGGCCGGAGCGCCGCTCGCGCTGCCGGCGATCGACAGGCGCGGCAAGCCGCTCATCATGCGGGCGTGGAAGGTGGGCGATCCGCTCGCCAGCGGACAGTGGGGCATCCGCGAACCGGTGCCGGAGGCGCCGCAGGTCGATCCCGACATTCTCATCGTGCCGCTCGCGGCTTTCGACCGGCGCGGCCACCGCATCGGCTACGGCGCGGGCTATTACGACATGACGATTGCGGGCCTGCGCGCGAAGAAGAACGTCATCGCGCTCGGCATCGCCTTCGCGGTGCAGGAAATTCCGCGCGTTCCCAACACCGAACGCGACCAGCAACTCGACTTCGTGCTCACCGAGCGCGAGGTCATCACGGTCGACAGGTCGTAAGCCGCATGCGTCTTCTTTTCATCGGCGACGTGGTCGGGCGCGCGGGGCGCGCCATCGTCAACGAACGGCTGCCGGGCCTGATCCGCGACTGGACGCTCGACCTCGTCGTCATCAACGGCGAGAACGCCGCCGGCGGCTTCGGCATCACCGAAGCGATCTACAACGAATTCATCGACGCCGGCGCGGACGCCGTCACGCTCGGCAATCATTCGTGGGACCAGCGCGAGGCGCTGGTGTTCATCGAGCGCGCGCCGCGTCTCGTGCGCCCGGCGAACTATCCCGCCGGCACGCCCGGCCGCGGCGCGGCGCTGGTCGACACCAGGACCGGCAAGCGCGCGCTCGTCATCAACATGATGGGCCGCATCTTCATGGACCCGCTCGACGATCCCTTCGCGGTCGCCGATCGCGAACTGAACGCCTGTCCGCTCGGCGAGGCCGCCGACCTCGTGATCCTCGACATGCATTGCGAGGCGACCAGCGAGAAGCAGGCGATGGGCCTGTTTTGCGACGGCCGCGCCTCGCTCGTCGTCGGCACGCATACTCATGTGCCGACCGCCGACCACCGCATCCTGCCGGCCGGCACCGCCTTCATCTCCGATGTCGGCATGACCGGCGCCTTCGACTCGATCATCGGCATGGCGAAGGAGGAGCCGTTGCAGCGGTTCCAGAGCAAGATCTCGCGCGCCCGTTTCGAGGCGGCGGACGGCACGGCGACGCTGTGCGGCATCGCCGTCGAGACCGACGACAAGACGGGGCTTGCCACCCGCATCGCGCCGGTGCGGCTCGGCGGCATTCTGGACGAGGCAAAGCCGGCGTTCTGGGGCCAGGCCGCCGTTTGAGTGTTGCCGATCGGACTCAGCCTGTTGCCTTTGGGACTCTTTTGCCGATTCCGCGACTGGCGTAGGGTCGAAGGGTTGAGTGATTCGCGGCCGGCTTGTGCAACGTCCGGCAACCAAATGCACAGCGGCGGGCGGCGATGGGCAAACCCAGATTCGCAATCGAGCAGGATTCCGACTCCGGCCGGAGTACGGACCTTGCTGCGCCGGGCGCGGACGACGCCGCGCTCGATATCACGCTCGGCATCGACCCCGCTTTCCTGATCGCCGACTTCGTGCCGGCCGGCGCGCGCGTGCTCGATCTCGGCGCGACGGTGCCGGAGCTGCACAGCCTGCTGCCGCATGGCTGCGCCTACATGGCCTGCGGCAAGTCCGCCTCGCGCGAGGGCGTGCTGCCCTGCGATCTCGAGGGCGGTGAATTTCCGGCCGACGCCGCGAGCGGCGCCGACATCGTGGTGCTGCACCAGATGATCGAGCGCGTCGCGGACGCCGACGCGCTCGCCGCGCATCTGCGCGCGGCCGGCTGCACGGTGATCCTGTCCTGCGCGCCGACCGACCTGACCGCCGATCTTGCGGGCGACGCCGCGCGCGGCGCCAATCATCGTTTCGGCTTCTACGAACTGACGCGGCTGTTCGACCGTCACGGCTTCCGTATCGAATGTTCGGCGCCGGCCGGCGAGGGACAGATGGTGATGCGGCTTGCGCCGGAGCGGAAGATCAAGCCGGTGATCGGCTGCCGCGTCGCGGTGCTGGCCGAGGGCGACGACTTCGGTGCGCGCGTGGGCCGCGAGCTGATCGCGTCCGTGCTGCCGGGCGAGGCGAGCATCGACTGGTTCGGCTTCGACCAGATGAAGACGGTGCAGCCGGGCTACGATCTCGTCGTGCTCGGCGCCGGCGGCGCGCTGCCGCCGTCCGTCATCAACGATGCGCTGCTCGGCTTTGCATCTTGCGGCCGCGCCGCGATCGGCATCTTCGGCACGCAATACCGCGAACTCATCCCGCGCGCGGGCATCGAGCGGCTGATCGACCGGCTCGATGTCTGGTACGCGCGCCACGAGGCCGACGCGATGATGTACGGCCGCGGCCGCGAGAATGTCACGCATCTCGGCGATTGGCTGATCGACCGTTTCCCGCTGGCACGCGGCACCATCAACGAGCCGCTGCTGATCGGCGCCAATGCCGGAGCGGACGCCGACCTCGCCGCCACCATCGCCTTCATCCAGCGCCACGCCGGCATCTTCACGACCCATCCGGCGGCGTTCCTGTGCGCGCTCACGGCGGCGGAAACGGCGGCCTGGTGCGAGACGCCGGACAGCCGGCTGCCGGGGCTGCCGTCCGGCGAATTCCGCAGCCTGCTGATCGACGTGTTCGGGCGGAGCTTCCCGGAGAAGGACTTCTTTCTGGTCGATCGCGATGCGGTGATGCGCTACAAGGCCCGCGTCCGCGCCAATGTCGTGGCGATGCGCGAGAAGATCGCGGCCCTGATCGAGGCGAAAGCCCGCGCAGCGGCCTAGAAACACTCCTTTGTCACCCGCGGGCTTGTCCCGCGGGTCCCGCTTAGGAAGGCATTGCGCTCCTAAGCGAGATGGCCGGAACAAGTCCGGCCATGACATCGAGAAGTGCAAGCTCTTCCCGTATTTATTTTCTGACAGCCCCGGATTATATAGCGACCCTCATCTTTCAGGGTCGATGAACACGGGCGCGGAGCGATGGCCGGACATTCGCAATTCAAGAACATCATGCACCGCAAGGGGAAGCAGGACAAAGTGCGGTCCAAGCTGTTCTCCAAGCTCGGCCGTGAAATCACGGTGGCGGCGAAGCTCGGCCTGCCGGACCCGGCGATGAACCCGCGGCTGCGCGCGGCGATCATCGAGGCGCGCGCCGAGAACATGCCGAAGGACAATATCGAGCGCGCCATCAAGAAGGCGTCGGGCGCCGACACCGAGAACTACGACGAGATCCGCTACGAGGGTTACGGCCCCGGCGGCGTCGCGGTGATCGTCGAGGCGCTGACCGACAACCGCAACCGCACCGCCGGCGACGTGCGCTCGGTGTTCACCAAGTCGGGCGGCAATCTCGCGGAGACCGGCGCGGTGTCCTTCATGTTCGACCGCGTCGGCATCGTCGAATTCGACGCCAAGGTCGCGAGCGCCGACGCGATGCTCGAAGCCGCGATCGAGGCCGGCGCCGACGACGTGACCTCGAGCGACGACGGCCATCAGATTTTCACCACGCAGGAGAGCCTGCGCGACGTGTCGAAGGCGCTGGAGGCGAAGTTCGGCGAGCCGAAGAAATCGGCGATGACGTGGAAGCCGCAGAACACCATCGCGGTCGACGACGAGGTGGGCGAGAAGCTGGTCAAGCTGATGGACGCGCTCGACGACCATGACGACGTGCAGAACGTCTATGCCAATTTCGAACTGTCGGACGCGCTCGTCGCCAAGATGAGCGCGTAAGCGTTTTACCCGAAGGCGAACAGCGCCAGCGCGCCGATCGCGACCACAAGCCCGATCTGCTTGCGGGCGTGGAGCCGCTCGCGGAACAGAACGACGCCGATCAGCGCGGTAAAGACAAAGCCCATCTGCGCGACCGGAACGAGCGTGCTCGCGGCTCCGATCGCGAGGCCGTGCATCATCAGCACGAAGCCGATGAGCAGCGCGAAGCCCGCCGACATCGCGGGGCGCCACGCGCCCGGCGTGAGGTCGAAGCGCAACCGCGGCAGGAACACGAGCAGCGTCGCGGTCGGGCAGAACGCCCAAGCCTGCATCGCCACCATCGTCTCCGGCAAGGCGCCGCCCTGCAGGCCGAGCTTGTAGAACAGATTGGCGAAGCCCATCGCGACGGTGGCGCCCAGCACGCGCGCGAGCGAGCCGGCGCTGCTGCGCGCGCGGGAAGCGCCGGGCTCGGCGAGCAGCAGCCATGTCGCGACGAGCGCCAGCGCCAGCGCCGCGCCTTTCGAAACGGTGAGCGTTTCGCCGAGCAGCAGGATCGCCAGCGCCGCAGTGAGCGTGAAGTTCAGCCGGAAGATCGGCGCGTTGGTGCTGACCGCGCCGTCGCGCAGGCTGGCGGCGAAATTGGTGAAACCGACCAGCGAGCAAAGCCCGGCGAGCGCGCCCCAGAGCGAGGCGAGGTTCGGCTCCAGCGTGCCGGTCAGCCACGCATAGATCGTGATCGCCGGGCAGAACAGCCAGGCCTGCAGCATCACGAACTGCATCGGCGCGATGCGCCGCGACGCGGCCTGCTTGTAGAGGAGGTCGCCCGCGCCGAAGCACAGCATGGCGCCGAGCGCGAAGCCTATTCCGGGAGTCATCGTGCTGCGGAGACTTTCAGGACGGCGGCGCGTCAGCCGCCATATTCGAGGATATACAGGCCGCCGTTGTAGTCGGTCGAATAGACCAGTCCAGCCTTGTCGACGAAAATATCCGCCGACTGGATGACGCGGGCGCGGTTCGGCCGGTGGTCGACGAGGCGCGCCGGCTGCGGCGGCACCCATGCGCCGGTCTCGATTGGTTTGTTTTCGTCGCGGATGTCGAACACCCGGACGCCGGCGTTCTGGAAGGTCGTGAAGATCAGCTCCGAGGACACGAAGGTGCCGGGGCGGTTTTCGTGCAGGTTGTGCGGGCCGAAGTGGCCGCCCTTGGCCTTGTAGTCGGCTTCCGCCGGCTGCGGAAAGGTCGAGACGATCTTCGGGTCGGAGGCGACGCGGTTGTCCATCACCCAGATATTCTTCACGCCGTCTTCCTGATGGTCGAGCACCGCCTCGTCGAGCACGACGAGCAGTTGCCGGTCGGGCAGCGGCAGGCAATTGTGGGTGCCGCCGCCGAACGGCGGGATGCCGTCGCGATGCACGATCATCTTTGGCTTCGCGCGATCCTTGACGTCGATCACCACCATGCCGGCGTCGCGCCATGCGGCGTAAGCGGTGTCGCCATTGATGATCGCATGATGCAGCCCGTAGCGCGCGGCCGGCGACCACGAGATTTGCTCGCCGGCAGCGGTGTTCATGCCGGGGATCCACCAGCGGCCGGCTTCCCGCGGCTGCGTCGGGTCGCTCATGTCGATGGTGATGAAGATGTAGTCGGTGAAGCCGTCGAGCAGCGCGGACGCATAGGCCCAGCGCCCGCCGGTGTACCAGATGCGGTGGATGCCGCCGCCCTCGACCGGCATGAAGCCGATCTGCTTCGGGCTTGCCGGGTTTGAAATGTCATAGACCGCCATGCCGGCGGTCCAGTTGCGCGGCGCTTCTGCTTTCTTCTGCGCGGTGCCGACCACCTGACCGAGCTGGCCCTTGTAGTAGGCCTTCTCGTCGGCGAATTCGGCGGCCGCGAACATGTCGCGGGCGTTGATGACCAGCAGCAGGTCGTCGTGGGTCTGGAGATGAATGTTCCAGGTGTTCGGCGAGGCGGGGAGATAGGCCGCCGGCTTCGGGTTCTTGGGGTCGCGCACGTCGATGACGCTGAAGCCCTTGGAGAACATGTGGCCGACATAGGCGAAGCCGCGATGCACCATCACCTGCACGCCGTCGGGCCGGCCGCCCTGATCGGAGTGGCCGAGGATGCGCATGTTGTGCGCGAAGTCGGGCTGCGGGAGGCCGATCATCGCTACACGCGGCCGGGAACGCGGCCCGGAATGTCGTAGGCGTCGAGGAAATTCGGCACGGCGATCCAGTCCATCATCGCCTCGTCGGTCTGCAACAGGTCGTGCATCCGCCGGTCTTCCTCGGTCCTGAGGTTGACGCCCATGTGGGTGCCGAGCTTGCGGCTGTGCTTGACGATGACGTTGCCGATCGGCTGCCGCTCGGCGTTGTAGGCTTTGAGGCCGGCGTCGATGTCGTCATGCGCGTCGAGGCAGCGCGCCAGCGCCTTGGCGTCGCCGCCGGCCTTGGCGACGCCGAAGCCCATGTGGGGACGCGCGTTGGCGGCGGCATCGCCGACCATCGCGACGCGGCCGAACACGATGCGGTCGGCGGTGAAGTCGTAGATCGGCGTGATGAAAGGTTGCTTCATCGTCATCACGCAGTCGAGCATCACCTCCGGCATGATGTCGCGCGCGTCGGAATACATCCCTTCGATCAGGTCGGGCCGGATCAGCGGCGGCGGCACCGAATGTTCGTGCTGCACGCCGCGGCTGTCCACATTCATCTCGCGCAACTGGTTCTCGTCGGCGACGCGGTACCAGATGAAATTGTAGCGGCGGTGGCCGGGGCGCAGGTCGTTGTTGAAGCCGGCGATCGGGTAGGTGATGATTTCCTGCCGCGGCGGCAGATAGAACACGAAATAGGGGAAGATTTCCTTCAACGTCTTCGGCGCGAGGTCGGCTTCCTCCGGCGCGCCGCGCCAGATGTAATAGCCGGCATAGTGCGGCTGGATCTGCGGCGCGACGTCGCCGCGCACGCTGGAGCGGATGCCGTCGCCGCCGATCAGCAGGTCGGCGTCCTCGACGCGGCCCTTGTTGAAATGCACGCGCACGCCGCTGCCGTTCTGCTCGACGCGCTCGAACGCCCAGCCGAGATGATAATGCGCCTCGTCGATCGTCTCGCGCAGCAGGCGCTGCAGGCGATCCCATGACGTGAGGATCTGCCGCAGCGGCTTCTCGCCGGTGACCCTGCCGTCGCGGTCGATGGCGAAACGCTTGGGCACTTCGATGCCGAGATCGGCGGTGCCGGCCCCGCAGGACTCCAGCGCGTCGAGCAATTCGGGATGCGTGGTGATGCCGGCGCCGCGGCCGACCAGCTCGACGCCGGAGCGTTCATAGACATCGACGTCCCAGCCGATCTGGCGCAGGAACGCGGCGCTGAACAGGCCCGACATCGAACCGCCGATGATGATGGCGCGGCGCTTGCGGCGTGAACTCATGACGTTGATTCCGGCATTGCAAGGTATGGTCGTCGCGAGCCGTCATGATGACGAAATTGCCCGACGCCGCAACTAGCCAAAATGCATCAATGCAATAACCGGTCGAGCAGCGGCATGCTCATGATCGCCGAGGTGATGGCGACGAGATAGCCGACCAGGCGATAGGTCCGTTCTTTCGCGAACTGAAAAAGCCATGTGCCGATCGCCATGCCGCCGATCGTCATCGGCGCGACGAAGGTTGCGATGGCGATGACTTTCGCCGTCAGCAGGCCGTGCAGCGCGTAGGTGAAGGCCGAGGCGAACGAGAACGCGGAAAAATAGCCAAAGAAATTGGCGCGCAGGATTTCCGCCGGGTGTCCGCTGGAGAACCAGTAGACGATGATCGGCGGGCCGGAGATCTGCACGGCGCCGCCAAGCGTGCCGGCCAAGAGGCCGACCGCGATGGAGACGATCAGCTTGGGGCGGCCGTGATAGCGCCAGCCGCTCGCCATCAGCGCGACGGCGGCGAGCACCAGCGCCGACATGCACCAGCGCAGGATGTTCGGGTCGGCATATTGCAGGATCAGCGCGCCGAACTGGGCGGCGCAGATCGCCGCGGCGACCATCGGCAGCACCTCGCGCCATAGCGTGAGCCGCCAGGTGCGGGCGAGGAACACCGAGCCGGTGACGAGATCGGCGAGCACGAAGGTCGGCGCCGCGACCACCGGGCCGTAGACCGCGCTCATCAGCGGGATATAGGTCAGCGCCGAGCCGAAGCCGGAAAAGCCGCGGACCACGCCGGACAGCAGCGCGATACCGACGATGGCCGGAAAACGCCGGTCGGCGACGATCTCGGAATAGGTCGCGAGGGTGGGGAGGTCCATTCGGGCGTCGACCGGCAGGAAACGGCACGAAGTGAGCCTGCATAGCAGTCCCGGCCGGTCGCGGCGATCCACCGGAGCGCATGGGCTGCCTGCGTCCGGCATGGCCGTTCTGGCCGGAACGTGGCGGCGGGGTTATCAACGAAGTCTGATGGCACGCCCGATTCGCATCCTCGGCATCGACCCGGGGCTCCGCCGCACCGGTTGGGGCGTCGTCGACATTGAGGGCAACACTTTGCGCCATGTCGCCTG
The DNA here is from genome assembly GCF_050250095.1 of Pseudolabrys sp. Classification (NCBI taxonomy): domain Bacteria; kingdom Pseudomonadati; phylum Pseudomonadota; class Alphaproteobacteria; order Hyphomicrobiales; family Xanthobacteraceae; genus Pseudolabrys; species Pseudolabrys sp. Next base: position 265,291 of record NZ_JBFWPH010000001.1, read on the forward strand.
CGGCTCGCACGTCGTGAGCGACCGGCTTTCGCTCGGCGAAAGACTGGTCGCGATCCACGACGCGCTGGTCGCGACCGTCGCGGAGTTCCGGCCCGACGAGGCGGCGGTGGAAGCCACCTTCGTCAACGTCAACGGCGCGGCGACCCTGAAACTCGGGCAGGCGCGCGGCATCGCGATGCTGGTGCCCGCCAAGGCCGGATTGAGCGTCGCGGAATACGCGCCCAATCTCGTCAAGAAAACCATCGTCGGCGCGGGGCACGCCGACAAGACGCAGATCCGCGTGATGATCGGCGTGCTGCTGCCGAAGGCGGAGCCGCAATCCGACGACGCCGCCGACGCGCTCGCCATTGCCATTTGTCACGCGCATCACCGCAAGAGCGGGATGTTGAAAGTGGTGGCGTCATGATCGGCAAGCTGAAAGGCGTGATCGACAGCTACGGCGAGGACTATGTGATCCTCGACGTGCACGGCGTCGGCTATCAGGTGCACTGCGCCGCGCGCACCATGCAGTCGCTGCCGCAGCCGGGGGAAGCCGCGACGCTCTCCATTGAAACCTATGTGCGCGAGGACGCCATCAAACTGTTCGGCTTCGCGAGCGACGTCGAGCGCGAGTGGTTCCGCCTGCTGCAGACCGTGCAGGGCGTCGGCGCCAAGGTCGCGCTGGCGGTGCTCGGCACGCTGAGGCCTTCGGAGCTTGCGACCGCCATCGCGACGCGCGACAAGGCGGCGGTGGCGCGCTCGCCCGGCGTCGGCAACAAGGTGGCCGAGCGTATCGTGTCGGAACTCAAGGACAAGGCGCCGGCAATCGCCAATATCGACCCGGCGGTGGTGCATCTCGCCGGCGCGCTCGAGGACAAGACCGCGCCGCGGCCGGTGGCGGATGCGGTGTCCGCGCTGGTCAATCTCGGCTACGGTCAGCCGCAGGCGGCGGCGGCCATCGCGGCGGCCGCGCGCAACGCCGGTGACGACGCCGACACCGCGACGCTGATCCGCCACGGCCTGAAGGAGCTCGCGAAGTGAACACGCGCCGCCTGGTGGCCGCCGAGGAGCGGAACGAAGACGCCGACGCCTCGTTGCGTCCGCAGCGGCTCGCCGACTTCATCGGCCAGGAAAAAGCGCGCGCCAATCTCACGGTGTTCATCGAGGCGGCGAAGAAGCGCAAGGATGCGCTCGACCATGTGCTGTTCGTCGGCCCGCCCGGCCTCGGCAAGACCACGCTGGCGCAGATCGTCTCGCGCGAGCTGGGCGTCGGCTTCCGCGCCACGTCCGGCCCGGTGATCGCCAAGGCCGGCGACCTCGCAGCGCTCTTGACCAATCTTGAGCCGCGCGACGTGCTGTTCATCGACGAGATTCATCGCCTCACGCCGGCGGTCGAGGAAATTCTCTATCCCGCGATGGAGGATTTCCAGCTCGACCTCATCATCGGCGAGGGACCGGCGGCGCGCTCGGTGAAGATCGAGCTGGCGCCGTTCACGCTGGTCGGCGCGACGACGCGCGCGGGACTGATCACCAATCCGCTGCGCGACCGTTTCGGCATTCCGGTGCGGCTGAACTTCTACACCGAGAAGGAACTGGAGCAGATCGTCAATCGCGGCGCGCGGGTGCTCGGGCTGTCGATGGCGGCCGACGGCGCCAACGAAGTGGCGCGCCGCGCACGCGGCACGCCGCGCATTGCCGGGCGGCTCTTACGCCGCGTGCGCGACTTCGCGCTGGTCGGCGGCGCAACCTCGGTCGACCGCAAGCTCGCCGACCGCGCGCTGTCGGAACTCGAAGTCGACGCCGCCGGCCTCGACGCGATGGACCGGCGCTATCTGTCGACCATTGCCTTGAGCTACGGCGGCGGTCCGGTCGGGGTCGAGACGATGGCCGCCGCGCTGTCGGAGCCGCGCGACGCTATCGAGGACATCATCGAGCCGTTCCTGATCCAGCAGGGCTTCATCCAGCGCACGCCGCGCGGGCGATTGCTCACCGCCGCGGCGTTCAAGCATCTGGGCCTGGCCGAGCCGAAACGCGATCCCGGTCAGTTCGGGCTGTTCAACGGTGACGGCGATGACTGACAGGGTGATCAGCGTTGTTGCCGCTCTCATCAAGGACGATGCCGGCCGGGTCTTGCTGGTGCGCAAGCGCGGCACCTCGGCGTTCATGCAACCGGGCGGCAAACGCGACAATGGCGAGACCGACCTTGCGGCGTTGTCGCGGGAGATCGTCGAGGAGCTTGGTTGCTGCGTCGATCAGAGCAGGGCGCGGGCTCTTGGCACCTTTGAATGCGCTGCGGCGAACGAGCCGGGTTTCCGGCTGCGCGCGTCGGTCTATGCCGTCGACGTCGAAGGTGACATCCGGCCGCAGGCGGAAATAGAACAGGCGGTCTGGGTCGATCCGCGGGCGCTTCCCGACCTTCCGCTCGCGCCGCTGACGCGCGATTACGTGCTGCCGCTGGCCGGATAACGGAACGGCCATGTCCAGTCTCGACGGCGATATCCGCGACGGCCGGCACACGCAGCCGGTGCGGGTCTATTACGAGGACACGGATTTTTCCGGCGTCGTCTACCACGCGAGCTATCTGCGCTTCATGGAGCGCGGGCGCACCAACTATCTGCGGCTCTTGGGCGCCGGGCATCGCGAACTGTTCGAGCAGACCGAGAAGGAAGCGCCCGGCTTTGCCTTCGTGGTGCGGTCGATGACCATCGATTTCCTCAAGCCCGCGCGGATGGACGACGTGCTCGCCGTCGTCACCACGCCGGAGGAGGTCAAGGGCGCCTCGATCACGCTGCATCAGAACGTGATGCGCGGCGAGGAGCTTCTGGTCGAGGCGCATGTGCGGGTCGCCTTCGTGTCGGCCGGCCGGGCGAAGCCTATCCCGAAGCCGCTGCGCGAGGCGATGAAGGCGGATCAGGACAGCGCCCGCTGAAATCGGGTGGCGCTCCGCGGCAAAGCGCATAGATTTGGATTCATGAGCCAGCGCCATTTCACCGTGTTCGAGACGCCCATCGGCCCGTGCGGCATCGCCTGGAGCGAGGCCGGCCTCGTCGCCGTGCAGTTGCCGGAGGGCGATGCGGACGGAACGCGTGCGCGGCTGATGAAGCGCGTGCCGGATGCGGCCGAAGCCGTGCCGCCGCCGGTCATCGCGCAAGCCATCGCGGCGATCCTTGCGCTGCTCGCCGGTGAGCGCCGCGACCTGCGCGACATCGCCATCGACGACAGCGCGATTCCCGCTTTCAACCGCCGCGTCTATGCCATTGCCCGCGCGATCCCGCCGGGCGAGACCATGACCTATGGCGCGATCGCCGAACGGCTCGGCGACAAGCTCTTGGCGCGCGCGGTCGGGCAGGCGATGGGTGAGAATCCGACGCCGATCGTGATGCCGTGCCATCGCGTGCTGGCGGCGAGCGGCAAAACCGGCGGCTTTTCCGCGCCCGGCGGCGTCGACACCAAACTGAAACTGCTCACCATCGAAGGCGCGCAGCCCGGCGGGCCGACGCTGTTCGACGATCTGCCTTTGGCCGCGCGCGGGCGGCGCTGACCGCACTGGTTTAGTGCAGCGCGCCGCTCATGTGGCGGAGCTTGTCCGGATTGCGCGTGATGTAGACCGCGGCGACGCCGTTAGGCCCGATCTCCAGCGCGGTGGTTTGCAGGATGCCGCCATGCTCGACGGTGACGAAGCCGGGGAGGCCGTTGATCAGACCGTAACGCACCAGGCGCGATGGATTGGCGGCGAGCGCCGTCGCCAGCCGCGTGAACAGCCGCATCACGTCGTCGCGGCCGCCGACCGGCCTCTTGGCCGCGGATGCCTTGCCGCCGCCGTCGGCATAGACGGTGACGTCCGCCGCGAGCAGTCCACGCAGCCGCTCCATGTCGCCGTTGCGCGAGGCGGCAAAGAAGGCTTCCGCGATTTCGAGGCCATGTTCGCGCGCGACCGGATAACGCGGCCGGTCAGCGCGCACATGATCGCGGGCGCGGCTGGCAAGCTGGCGGCAGGCGGCCGGGTCGCGCCCGATGGTCGTCGCGACCTCCTCGAAGTCGAGGCCGAATACGTCGTGCAGCAGGAACGCGGCGCGTTCGAGCGGCGACAATCGCTCCAGCGCCATCATCAGCGGCAGCGTCACGTCGTCGTCGAGATCGTTCTCGGCCGGCTCCACCACCGGCTCCGGCAGCCACGGGCCGATGTAAGTCTCGCGCCGGTGCTGCGCCGACTTCAGCCGGTCGAGACACAGCCGCGTGACGACCCGGCGCAGAAAGGCGCCGGGTTCGCGCACGGTGGTGCGATCCGCATCGAGCCATCGCAGGAAGGCGTCCTGCACCGCGTCCTCCGCGTCGGCGACCGAGCCGAGCATGCGATAGGCGACGCGGGTCAGCATCGGCCGCAGCGGATCGAACACCGCTGCGGCCTCGTCGTTCGTTGTGTCGTCGCGCGATGCCATCAGGCGGCTTTCTTCTGCGCCTCGGCCGGGTGAGCCGACCGGAAGCCGATGTTGAACCGGTTCCAGGCGTTGGTCTGCGCGACGATCGAGGTGAGCTTTACCTGCTCCTCGTCGCTGAAGTGGCGGCGCAGATCCTCGTAAGCCTCGTCCGGCGCATGGGTCTGCGCGATCAGCGTCAGCGCCTCGGTCCAGCCGAGCGCGGCGCGCTCGCGGTCGGAGTAGAGCGCGGACTCGCGCCACGCGCTGAGCAAATGCAGCCGGTCCTCGCTCTCGCCGGCCTTGCGGGCGTCGGCGAGATGGAAGTGCAGGCAGAACGCGCAGCCGTTGATCTGCGAGATCCGCATGGCCACGAGTTCCTTCAGCTTCGGCTCGAGGCCGTCATTGGCGGATGTTTTTGCCAGCTCGACCCACGCCTGCATGGTGGCGCCGCCGGTGGCGAAGAGGTTCAGTCTCGGTGTCATCATGATCTCCTTTGGTGGCCTTCTGGAGACATGACGAGACGGGCCGGCCCGGTGTGACATGGAGCGCGGAATTTTTTCACCGTTTACCGCGCAGAGCGACGCCACTCGACGCCATCGGGCGGCTCATGTAAACACCCTTCACATGCGATGGACCCGACACGGCGGCGAACGCGGCTACCATCACGGCAATCTGAAAGAGGCGCTGACCCGCGCGGCGCTCGAACTGATCGCCGAGAAGGGGCCGGCGGGCTTCACCTTCGCGGAGGCTGCGCGCTGGGCCGGCGTCAGTCCGGCGGCGCCGTACCGGCATTTCCGCGACCGCGACGAGTTGCTCGCCAATGTCGCGCTGCAGGGCTTCGAGCGTTTCGCCGCGATGCTGACGACGGCGTGGAACGACGGGCGGCCCGATCCCTCGACCGCGTTCGATCATCTCGGCAAGGCGTATCTCACTTTCGCGCGCACCGAGCCGGCTTATTACTCCGCGATGTTCGAGGCGGGCGTGCCGATCGCCAACAATGCCGAGCTTCTGGCGGCGAGCGAGCGCGCCTTCGGCGTGCTGCGCGCGGCGACCGAGACGTTGATCGCGCGGCTGCCGGCGGGCCAGCGGCCGCCGTCGCTGATGATGGCACTGCACATCTGGGCGATGTCGCACGGCATCGCCTCGCTGTTCGGCCGCGGCGATGCGGCGCGCCGCGCGCTGCCGATGTCGCCGGAGGAACTGCTGGAAGCGGGGACGCTGGTTTATCTCAAGGGTCTCGGGCTGCCGCAGTCCTAGAGCCTTCCGGCGAAGGCCAGTACCCACATCGCGCGAAACCGCTCCTGCGGCGAAAAAGTCTCGCCCGGCCTCTAACGCAGCGGCCCGGCCGCACCCATGTTTTTCTGGCTCCTTTGAACCGCGGTGGCCCACAGAGCGCCTTGACAGTCCGAGGGACCGGCTCTATGTAAATGTTATTAACATTCACACAGCCACCCACCAGCGAGGTTTGCGATGACGCTGACTGCCAAAATGGACGAACTGGGAAAACCGGCCTGGATCGCGGCAACGGTCCTCGGCTTCGTGATCTGGTGGCCGGTCGGTCTCGCCACCCTCGCTTTCGTTATCTGGAGCGGACGCATGGGATGCGGGCATCACGGTCACTGGAACAACAAGATGGAGCGCATGCAGGCCAAAATGGACCGGCTGCGCGAGCGCATGGGCCAAGGCGGAGGTTTTGGCGGAGGTTTTGGCGGCGGCTGGGGCGGTCCCTCCAGCGGCAACCGGGCCTTTGACGAATACCGCAGCGAGACCCTGCGCCGGCTCGAAGAGGAACAGAGCGAATTCCGCGACTTCCTCGGCCGCCTGCGCATGGCCAAGGACAAGGCCGAGTTCGATCAGTTCATGGCCGAACGCCGCAACCGGCCGGCCGACAACGGCCCCCAGCCTCAGGCGCAGTAAAGTCCCCCAAGCGCGCCTGACGCATGAAGCCGCCCGAAAGGGCGGCTTCTCTTTTTTGGAAGGCGGCCTGCGCGCCGCCGGTGCCGCCCCGCAAAAGCCGGGCGGCTTCTGCTTTTTGGCTGGCGCGGAAGGGACTTGCGGGAGCCGCCGCTAACGTGTCCTTAACCATATTCGGCGCTGTTTAGGCGGGTACTGAGCGGTCCCGTGCGGAGCGCTGCGCCCAAGTTTGGCCAAGTTTAGCGGGAATTTCCGGGCCTTCCGGATCGGGGATGCTCGCAACAGGACGGATTTCCGGCAAAAGCATCGCACGCGCCGATGCCGGGGCCGTCCAAAGCGGTCATGGGGGCGGAAGGACGCCGGCGTCCGCCGGCGAAGTCGCACGGACCGAAAGGGCGTGCCGAAAGGACCTCATCATGAATCCTGCCGACGTCGGCCAGTCGGTGTTGCCGCTCACGTCTTCGGATCTCTCGCTCATCACGCTGTTCTGGCATGCCCACTGGATCGTCAAAGGGGTGATGCTCGGCCTGCTGGCGTGCTCGGTCTGGGTCTGGGCGATCGCCATCGACAAGACCGTGCTCTACACGCGCACCAAGCGCAGCATGGACAATTTCGAGCAGGCTTTCTGGTCCGGCCAGTCGCTCGAGGAGCTTTATCGCACGCTGTCGGCGCGCACCGTGCACGCGATGCCGGCGCTGTTCGTCGCCGCGATGCGCGAATGGAAGCGCAGCCTCGAAGGCTCGTCGCGCTCCTTTGCCGGATTGCAGATGCGGATCGAGAAGGTGATGGACGTCACCATCGCGCGCGAGGTCGAGCGTCTGGAGAAGCGGCTGCTGGTGCTGGCGACGGTCGGCTCGGCCGGTCCCTTCATCGGCCTGTTCGGCACCGTCTGGGGCATCATGACGAGCTTCCAGTCGATCGCGGCCTCGAAGAACACCTCGCTCGCGGTCGTCGCGCCCGGCATCGCCGAGGCGCTGTTTGCGACCGCAATCGGCCTGATCGCCGCCATACCGGCGACGATTTTCTATAACAAGTTCGCATCCGAGGTGAACAAGCAGGCGCAGCGCATGGAAGGCTTCGCCGACGAATTTTCCGCGATCCTGTCTCGTCAGATCGACGAACGCGGGCAGGGCTGACGCATGGCCGCCAACGCCGGCACACCGCAGGTTGGAGGACGCCGCCGCCGGCATCGCCGCCGCGGCGTGATGAGTGAGATCAACGTCACGCCGATGGTCGACGTGATGCTGGTGCTGCTGATCATCTTCATGGTGTCGGCGCCGCTTCTGACGGTCGGCGTGCCGCTCGATCTGCCGCAGAGCCAGGCGACGACGCTCGACCAGGACAAGGAGCCGCTGACGGTCTCGGTCAACGACAAGGGCCAGGTGTTCCTTCAGGACTCCGAGATTGACATCAAGGAGCTCATTCCGAAGCTTAAAGCCGTCGCCGAGGCCCGCGGCGGCACCGAGGCGCGGGTTTATGTCCGCGGCGACAAGAGGGTGGATTACGGAACGATGATGAAGGTGATGGGGCAGCTCAATTCCGCGGGCTTCCATCGCGTCGCGCTCGTCTCCGAGTTTGAACAAGGCTCGTAAGGAGTGATGAAGACCGCCTCAGCACTTTCGGTCACGTTGCACGTTGCCGTGCTGGCCTGGGCGATGATCTCGTTCAACGGCAAGGCATTCGACGTGCCGCCGGTCGAGGCGATGCCGGTCGACATGATTCCGGTCGAGGATTTCACCAAGCTCTCGAAAGGCGCCAAGGATGCGCCGAAGAAGGAAGAGCCCAAGCCTCTCGTCGAGAAGAAGCAGGAAGAGGTCAAGAAGCCGGAAGAGGTGAAGCCGAAGGTCACCGAGAAGAAGGAAGTCGCGGCCGCCAAGGAAGAAGCGCCGCCGCCGCCTCAGGAGACCAAGCCCGATCCGATCGCCGAAAAGATCGAGAAGCAGGAACCGCCGAAGCCCCAGCAACAGGCCGCGAAGCCCCCGGAGCGCCTGCCGCCGAAGCGGCCGCCGGTGCCCAAGCAGCCGAAATTCGACGCCGACAAGATCGCCGCGCTGCTCGACAAGCGCGAGGCGCAGCGCAACGCCGCGACCGGCACCGATATCAATTCCACGCCTTCGCTCGGCGCTAGCCAGGGCAACGCCAAGCGGCTGTCGGCGTCCGAACTCGAGGCGCTGCGCGCCCGGCTGATGGCGCTGTGGAACCCGCCGGTCGGCATCAAGAATCCGGAAGAGTTCATCATCCGCGTGCGCATGCAACTGCGGCCGGACGGCAAGCTCGCCGGCCCGCCGCAGGTGCTCAGCAGCGGCCACGGGCAATTGTATGATTCCGCGCGCGACAGCGCGATCCGTGCGGTATTCCGCGCCCAGCCGTTCGATATGCTGCGCAAGGAAACCTACGACACCTGGAAAGATATTGAAGTGACCTTCGATCCGCGCGACATGTTCCGCGGCTGATCCATTGAATTGAACAGCAAGCGCACACCATGACCCATTTCACTGGCCGGCTCTCATCCCTGACCGTTCTCCCGAGCCGGCGCGATCTGCTGGCGGGCGCTGCCGCGGGATCGCTGCTGGCACTGACGTCGCGGCAGGCCGCCGCCGTGCTGCGGCTCGACATCACGCAAGGCAACATCCAGCCGATGCCGATCGCGCTGCCGGACTTCGTCGCTGGCGCGCCGCAGGACGCGGAAGTCGCGCGCAACATCACCGGCGTGATCTCGGCCAACCTGCAGCGCTCCGGGTTGTTCGCGCCGATCAATCCGCAGGCCTTCATCGAGAAGGTGGTCAACACCGACGTGGTGCCGCGCTTCGGCGACTGGCGCGCGATCAACGCGCAGGCGCTGGTCACCGGCCGCATCACCCGGCAGGGCGACGGCCGCCTCAAGGCCGAGTTCCGCCTGTGGGACGTGTTCGCCGGCCAGCAGCTCGACGGCAAGCAGTACTTCACCACGCCCGAGAACTGGCGGCGCATCGCGCACATCATCTCGGACGCGGTCTATGAGCGGTTGACCGGCGAGCGCGGCTATTTCGACACCCGCATCGTGTTCGTCGACGAGACGGGGCCGAAGGACCGCCGCGTCAAGCGGCTCGCGCTGATGGATCAGGACGGCGCCAATGTGCGTTATCTCACGCGCGGCGACGAGCTGGTGCTGACGCCGCGGTTCAATCCCTCGACGCAGGAAGTCACGTATATGTCTTACGGGCAGGGCGACCCCAAGGTCTTCCTGCTCAACATCGAGACCGGCCAGCGCGAGATCGTCGGCAATTTCCCCGGCATGACGTTTGCCCCGCGATTCTCGCCGGACGGCCAGCGCGTCGTGATGAGTTTGCAGCAGGGCAATTACTCGAACCTGTTCGTGATGGATCTGCGCTCGAAGCAGACCACGCGGCTGACCGACACGCCGGCGATCGACACCTCGCCCTCCTACGCGCCGGACGGCTCGCGCCTCTGTTTCGAGTCCGACCGCGGCGGCTCGCAGCAGATCTATGTCATGCCGGCGAACGGCGGGCCGGCGCAGCGCATCAGCTTCGGCGACGGCCGCTACTCGACGCCGGTGTGGTCGCCGCGCGGCGACTACATCGCCTATACGCGCCAGGCGCAGGGCAAGTTCGCGATCGGCGTGATGAAGCCGGACGGCTCCGGCGAGCGCGTGCTGACCGAAGGCTTCCACAACGAAGGCCCGACCTGGGCGCCGAACGGCCGCGTGCTGATGTTCTTCCGCGACAATGGCGGCGGCCCGTATCTGTTCACCGTGGACATCACCGGCCGCCACGACCAGCGTGTGCCGACGCCGTCTTTCGCGTCGGATCCGGCCTGGTCGCCGCTGCTGTCGTAGCGGGCGGCGCGGCCGCGCCGCCATTTTTCCGCCGCCTTATTTTCACCGGGCTTTAACCATTAAAAATGGTTTTAGGGGGTCCGGCGCATTTTCGCGGATGCGCAAACGCTCCATCAAGGTTGATGGAATATTCGCTTAACCAACGGACTGTTAGACCGGACGCCAACGCCTGACATTTTGTTCGAGATGGAGACGGTCGCATGACCAGTGAGAAGAACCTCGTCCGCGGATTGCGTTTTGCGGCCGTGCTGATCGCAGCCCTGTCGGTTGCGGCTTGCGCCAATCAGGCGGATCAGTCGCAGGCCAATGCCGGCGGCGCAGCGACGCCGGGCAGCCAGCAGGACTTCGTCGTCAACGTCGGCGACCGCGTCTTCTTCGAAACCGACCAGACCGACCTGACGCCGCAGGCCCGTGCCACGCTCGACAAGCAGGCGCAGTGGCTGGCCAACTACGGCAACTACAGCTTCACGATCGAAGGTCATGCCGACGAGCGCGGCACCCGCGAATACAACATCGCGCTCGGCGCCCGCCGCGCCCAGACGGTGCGCGACTATCTCGCCTCGCGCGGCGTCAACCCGCAGCGGATGCGCACCATCTCCTACGGCAAGGAACGCCCGGTCGCGGTGTGCAACGACATCTCGTGCTGGTCGCAGAACCGCCGCGCGGTGACGGTGCTCAACGCCAGCTCCTGAGCGGCGAAGTACAAGCAACAAGAAATGTCATGGCCGGGCTTGTCCCGGCCATCCACGTCTTTCGTGTCATTAAGAAAGTAAGGCGTGGATGCCCGGCACAAGGCCGGGCATGACGCCGAACAATACTCGACCGCCGGGTGGTGGAGATTTTGCGGTGCAATGGCGCTTGCAAAACCCCTGAAAGTGCGAAAATTTTGAACCCCTGAGGCGGGGCGGCTTTCACCGGAAAGCCGCCGTGCTGCGGCGTTTTTTGCCGCAAGGGGATGACCATGCGTGATTTGCGCACGAGCGGCTTGACCGGCCGGCTGACGATGGCCGTGCCGGCGATTTTGTCTTTGGCGGCACTGTCGCTGGCGGGTTGCGGCGAGAGCAACACCTATGTCGCGCCGCCGCCGCCGAAGGTCACGGTCGCAGCCCCGGCCAAGCAGCCGGTCACGCATTATCTCGAGGCCACCGGCTCGACCGCGGCGGTCAACTCCGCCGATCTCGTCGCGCGCGTCTCCGGCTTCGTCGAGAAGGTGCCGGCCAAGGACGGCGAGGAGGCCAGGAAGGGTGACGTGCTGTTCGTCATCGAGCCGCAGCCCTACAAGCTCAAGGTCGAGCAGTCGCAGGCCTCCGTCGTCAGCGCGCAGGCGACGCTGAAAAAATCCGAATCCGACTATCAGCGCCAGGTCGAACTTTCGCAGTCCGGCAGCGCGTCGAAGTCGACGCTGGAGAATTCGCTTGCCACGCGCGACAGCGCCCGCAGCACGCTCGACCAGTCGCAGGCGAGCCTCAAGCTCGCACAGAACGACTTGAGCTATACCAGCGTCGCGGCGCCGTTCGACGGTCTGGTGACCGCGCGCAAGGTTTCGATCGGCAGCTACGTCAATTCCAGCGGCACGCCGACGGTGCTGGCGAGCGTGGTGCAGACCGATCCGATTTACGTCAACTTCAGCATCAGCGAGCGCGATGTTATCGCCGTGCGCGCGATGGTCCGCGAGCGCGGGCTGACGCCGGAGCAACTGCGCCAGGTTCCGGTCGAGGTCGGCCTGCAGACCGACACCGGCTATCCGATCAAGGGGCGGCTCGATTACGCGGCGCCGACGGTCGATTCCTCGACCGGCACGCTGACCGCGCGCGGCATCTTCGACAATCCGCAGCGCGTGATGCTGCCCGGCATGTTCGTGCATGTGCGGGTGCCGCTCGGCCCCGCGCAAGAGGCGCTGCTGGTGCCGGAAACTGCGCTCGGCACCGATCAGGCCGGCCGCTATCTGCTCGTGATCGGCAAGGACAACGTAGTCGAGCAGCGCCCGGTCGAGATCGGCGCGCGCCAGGGCGACCTGCGGGTCATCACCAAGGGCGTGAGCGCGGAGGATCGCGTGATCGTCGCCGGCTTGCAGCGCGCCGTGCCGGGGCAGAAGGTCGATCCGCAGACGCAGGCCGCCGCGACAGCGCCCGGCGCGAAGTAGCAGGCGGCGCGCCATGTCGAAATTCTTCATCGAGCGTCCGGTTCTCGCCAACGTCATCGCCATCCTCATCATGGTGATCGGGCTTGCCGCGCTGTGGGGCTTGCCGGTCGCGCAATATCCCGACGTGGTGCCGCCGACCGTGCAGGTGACGACGCGCTATCCGGGCGCCAGCGCGGCGACCGTGGTCGATACCGTCGCGCTGCCGATCGAGCAGCAGGTCAACGGCGTGCAGGACATGCTCTACATGCAGTCCTACGCCGCTTCCGACGGAAGCTATTCGCTGACCGTGACCTTCAAGATCGGCACCGACCTCAACTTCGCGCAGGTGCTGGTGCAGAACCGCGTGAACACCGCGCTGTCGGCTTTGCCGGACGCCGTGCAGTCGCAGGGCGTGACGGTGGAAAAGAAGTCCACCTCGATCCTGCAGATCATCGCGCTGACCGCCGACAATCCGCGGTTCGACAGCCTCTACATGGCGAACTACGCCACCATCAGCCTGAAGGACGAGATCGCCCGCGTGCCGGGCGTCGGCAGCGTGTTCGTATTCGGCTCCGGCCAGTACGCCATGCGGGTCTGGCTCGATCCGCTGAAGATGAAAGCGCGCGGATTGAACGTCAAAGACGTCATCAATTCGCTGCAGCAGCAGAACGCGCAGGTGACCTCCGGACAGATCGGCGCGCCGCCGGGGCCGGACTCGGTAGCCTTCCAGTACACGCTCAATGTCGCCGGGCGGCTCGACGACGCCGCGCAGTTCGCCGACGTCATCGTCAAGACCGGCAACGCCGGCGAGATCACGCGGGTGCGCGACATCGGACGGGTCGAACTCGGCGCGCAAACTTATGGCCAGGTGTTCCGGCTCGACGGCAAGCCCTCGGCCGGCCTCGCGATCTTTCTCGCGCCGGGCTCCAACGCGCTCGAGGTCGCGAAAGCGGTCGGGGAGCGCACCAAGCAACTCTCCGCGAAGTTTCCGCAGGGGCTGAAATATTCGATTCCCTTCGACACCACGATCTTCGTCGAGGCTTCGATCGAGGAGGTCTATCACACGCTGTTCGAGGCGATGATCCTGGTGCTGATCGTCATCATGGTGTTCCTGCAGGACTGGCGCGCGATGCTGGTGCCGGCGACCACCGTGCCGGTGACGCTGATCGGCGCTTTCGCCGCGATGGCGGCGCTCGGCTTCACGGTCAACTTCGCCACGCTGTTCGCCATCGTGCTGGCGATCGGCATCGTGGTCGACGATGCGATCATCGTGGTCGAGGGCGCGGCGCACAACATCGACCACGGCATGACGCCACACGACGCCTCGATCAAGGCGATGGGCATGCTGCTCGGGCCGATCATCGGCATCACGCTGGTGTTGCTGGCGGTGTTCATGCCGGCGGCGTTCCTGCCGGGCCTGACCGGGCAGATGTACGCGCAGTTCGCGCTCGTCATCGCCGCGACCGCGCTGATCAGCGCCGTCAACGCCGTGACGCTGAAGCCGACGCAATGCGCGCTGTGGCTGCGGCCGTCGGTGCCGATGGAGAAGCGCAACGTCGCCTATCGGACCTTCAACGCCGGCTACAACGTGCTCGAGCGCGGCTACGCGCGGCTGATGGGCGCGCTGATCGGCGTTTCGACGATCATGGTGCTGATCGCGCTCGTGATCGTCGGCGGCACCATCTATGCGTTCTCGCGCATCCCGACCGGCTTCATTCCGCCGGAAGACCAGGGCTACATGCTCGCGACCGTGCAGCTGCCGGACGGCTCCTCGCTCGCGCGCACCCAGAAGGTACTCGACGAGGTCAACAAGCTCGCGAGCGGAACCGACGGCGTGAAACAGGTCATCACCATCGCCGGCGTGTCGCCGCTCGACGGCAATGCCTCGCTGTCGAGCGCCGGCGTCGCCTACATCATCCTCAAGGACTGGGGCGAACGCGGCAAGAAGCTCGGCCTGCTGCCGATGCTGACCAGCCTCAACAAGGCGATGGCGGGCATCGAGGAGGCGCAGATCCGCGTGCTGCCGCCGCCGCCGATCCAGGGCATCGGCATGGCCTCGGGCTTCACCATGCAGCTGCTGTTGCAGGGCTCGAGCACCGACTACGGCAGCCTCGCGCGCGTCACCAACGCAACGCTCGCCAATGCGGAGTCGCAGTCGGCGATCCGGCTGGTGCTGACCTCGTTCCGCTCCGACAGCCCGCAATACATGGTCGATGTCGACCGGGTGAAGGCGCAGAGCCTCGGCGTCACGCTCGATCAGGTGTTCTCGACGCTGTCGGGCTATCTCGGCTCCAGCTACGTCAACCAGTTCACCAAGTTCGGCCGGGTGTTCCAGGTCTATGTGCAGGCGGAGTCCGACTTCCGCCTCAACGTCGACGACCTCAACCGGCTGTCGGTGCGCAACAGCGCCGGCAACATGATCCCGCTCGGCACTTTGGTCGACATCAAGCCGGTGGTCGGGCCGCCGCTCATCAGCCTCTACAATCTCTATCCATCGGCCGCGATCATCGGCCTGCCGGCGCCCGGCTTCTCGACCGGGCAGACGATGGCGCTGATGGAGCAGGTGGCGGCCAAGACCTTCCCGCACAATGTCGGTTACGCATGGACCGCGATGTCGTTCCAGGAAAAACTGGTCGGCAACCAGATGTATCTCGTCTTCGCGATGGCGATGCTGCTGGTCTATCTCGTGCTCGCCGGCCAGTACGAAAGCTGGCTGCGGCCCTTCGCGGTGCTGCTGTCGGTGCCGATCGCGCTGGTCGGTCCGGTGCTGGCGCTGCGCGCGCTGCACATCGACAACAATCTCTACACCCAGATCGGCATCGTGCTCTTGATCGCGCTGTCGGCGAAGAACGCGATCCTGATCGTCGAGTTCGCGCGCGAGCTGCGCGAGGGGGGCAGGTCGATCACGGACGCGGCGGTCGAAGGGGCGCGGGCGCGGTTCCGCCCGATCCTGATGACGTCGTTCGCCTTCATCCTCGGCACGCTGCCGCTGGTGCTGGCGACCGGCGCCGGCGCCAATGCGCGTGCCTCGATCGGCCTTGCGGTGTTCACCGGCATGCTGGCCTCGACCTGCATCGCGGTGCTGTTCGTGCCGTCGTTCTTCGTCATGACGCAGCGCTTCGAGGAATGGCTCGCGAGCCGCAAGCAGGTGAAGGCGGCGGCGCAGCCCTGAACGGGCCAAAACGGTCCGGAATCAGGGCCTTGGGAGCCACAATTTCGACGCGCGGCTGGCTATGCTATGCGTTCCGCCTCAACGCAGCCATTTGACACAGTTGGCGACGGATTCATGACCACATCGACCTATCGTCTCGCCTTCGCGGCGCTTGTCGCCGTGCCCGTTCTGCTCGCCGCGAGCCCGAGCCCGGCGCAGGATCGCGGCGGCGGCGGCTTCCTCAACAACCTGTTCTCGCGCGGCGAGCCGCAAGGGGGTCAGCAGGGCGCCCAGCAGGGCGCGCCGCAAGGCATGCCGCAGGATGGTCCCGATGCATCCGACCTGTCGGGCCGCATGAGCCGCATCGAGGGCGCGCTGCGAGAGATGACCGGCGTAATCGAGCGTCTCCAGCACGACAACCAGCAGCTCAAGGCGCAGCTCCAGCGCATGCAGGAGGACAACGAGTTTCGCTTCCGCGAGCTTGGCGCGAAATCGCCGCCGTCCGGCGGACGCCAGCCGCCGCAGGTCGCGCCGCAAGTTGCGCCGCAGTCGGCGCCCGCGCCGTCCGGCCAGGGCGGCCGCCGCTCCGATGTGTTCGATCCCTCGCAGCAGCCGAATGCGCCCGGCGCGCCGCGCGCGCTCGGCAGCATGAGCGGCCAGATGAACAGTCAGGCCTCCGCCGGTCCCGCGCCGATCATGCAGCCGGAGATGGCGCCGGTCGGCGCTCCGGGCGGCCGCGCCGCCGGTGCGCCGCTCGACCTGTCGACGCTGTCCGGCAACGCTGCCGCCGCGCCGCCGCCGGTCGCCGGCGGTTCGCCGCAGACGGGACAGGGCCGCACCCAGGTCGCCACGCTGCCGCCGAGCGCCTCGCCGAAGGATGAGTTCGACCTCGCCTATGGTTATGTGCTGCACAAGGACTATGCGCTGGCCGAACAGGCGTTCCAGACCTTCCTGAAGAAGCACCAGACAAGCTCGCTCGAGCCGGAAGCGCGCTACTGGCTGGGCGAAACCTACTACCAGCGCCAGCGCTATCAGGATGCGGCGGACTCGTTCCTGATCGTGGTGCGCAATTTCGAGAAGTCCACGAAGGCGCCCGAGGCGCTGCTGCGGCTCGGCCAGTCGCTTGCGGCGATGCACCAGAAGGAACTCGCCTGCGCCTCGCTCGGCGAGGTGGAGCGCAAATATCCCCGCGCCTCGGCGAGCGTGAAGCGTGCCGTCGAGCAGGAACAGAAGCGCGCGAAGTGCTAGGCTCGTTCGGTACGCGGACTGTCTGAATCTTTTTCTGCGTCATGCCCCGCGAAGGCGGGGCATCCAGTAAACTTCTGAGAGTGTCGTGTGTACTGGATCGCCCGCCTTCGCGGGCGATGACACGAAATATGTTACGAGACACCGATGCGCGTTAGCGACCGTCCAGTTTCCATCTCGGAAGCCAAGCAGCTGTTCGCCGGCCTCGGCGGCGCGCGCGGCATCATGCTCGCGGTGTCGGGCGGGCCGGACTCGGTCGCGCTCCTGTATCTCGCCGCGCGCTGGCGCGACGGCTTGAAAACGAAACCGAAATTATTCGCGGTGACGGTCGATCACGGTCTGCGCAAGGAAGCGCGAGCGGAGGCGATCGCCGTCGCGCGTCTCGCGCGCAAGCTGAACGTGCCCCATCGCGTGCTGCGCTGGAGCGGCAATAAGCCCGCGACCGGGTTGCAGGAAGCCGCGCGCAACGCGCGCTACCGGCTGCTCGGAACGGCGGCGCTCAAGGGGCGCGCCTCGCATGTCGTCACCGCGCACACGCGCGACGATCAGGCCGAAACGGTGCTGATTCGCATGGCGCGCGGCAGCGGCATCGGCGGGCTCGGCGCGATGCTGCGCGATACGCCGCTCGGCGGCTGCGTGCTGCTGCGGCCGCTGCTCGACGTGCCGAAGGCGCGGCTCGTTGCCACGGTGCAGAAGGCGGGCCTCGGCTTCGCCGACGATCCCTCGAACCGCGATCCGCGCTTCACCCGTGCGCGGTGGCGCGAGATGATGCCGGCGCTGGCGCGCGAGGGGCTCGACGCGCCGCGGCTTGCCTTGCTGGCGCGGCGGATGCGGCGCGCCGACGAGGCGCTGGAGGCGACGGCGGCGCGCGCTTTCTCGATTCTGGCGGTCGCCGGCCCGGAACCCGGTGTTTTCACCCTCGAAGCCGGCGGCTTTTTCGCGATGCCGGCCGAAATCGGCCTGCGGATGCTGCGCCACGCGGTCGACCGGGCCGGAAACGAGGGGCCGGCGGAACTGGGCAAGCTCGAGGCCCTGCTGGGGGCGGCCGCGCAGGCCTGGGCGGATTCTCGGACGACCGGCCGCCCGGTTTTCCGCCGGACGCTCGCGGGGGCGGTCGTGACCGTCTCGAGGGGGCAAATGACGGTCGAGACCGCGCCGCCGCGCCGCCGCGGCGTAAAACCGCGCGGAAAGCCCTTAACCAAGGCGGTATCGCGCCGGGCCGGGCGCGGCAAAACGCGGTAGGATGGGTGGAATCGGCGGCCCCGCCATTGGCAGGGTTCCGACCCGTGCCTACATTGTGAATGAACTGGCCGTGACTTTGCCGCGGAATGCGGGCATGGCCATGTTGAGGTCTAGGGTCTTGGGAGACGGGCGTTTTTGCGGCGGCCCGTGCACGTTAAGGACGCGAAATGAACGCCAATCTGCGCAACTTCGCCCTCTGGGTGATCATTGTTCTGCTGCTGCTGGCGCTGTTCGCGCTGTTCCAGAATCCCAGCCAGCGGACCACGTCCCAGGACATCTCCTTCTCGCAGTTGCTCAATGAGGTCGATCAGGGCCGCGTCCGCGACGTCGTGATCCAGGGGCCGGAAATCCACGGCACCTTCTCTGACGGCCGCAGCTTCCAGACCTATGCGCCGAGCGATCCGGGCCTCGTGCAGAAGCTCTACAACAAGGGCGTCTCCATCACGGCGCGGCCGCAGCAGGACAACGTGCCGTGGTTCGTGTCGCTGCTTGTGTCGTGGCTGCCCTTCATCGCGCTGATCGGCGTGTGGATTTTCCTGTCGCGGCAGATGCAGGGCGCGGGCGGCAAGGCGATGGGCTTCGGCAAGTCCCGCGCGAAGCTTCTGGCGGAAGCGCATGGCCGCGTGACGTTCGAGGACGTCGCGGGCGTCGATGAAGCCAAGCAAGACCTGCAGGAGATCGTCGAATTCCTGCGCGACCCCGGCAAGTTCCAGCGGCTCGGCGGACGCATTCCGCGCGGCGTGCTGCTGGTCGGCCCGCCCGGCACCGGCAAGACGCTGATCGCGCGCGCGGTCGCGGGCGAAGCCAATGTGCCGTTCTTCACGATTTCCGGTTCCGACTTCGTCGAGATGTTCGTCGGCGTCGGCGCGAGCCGCGTGCGCGACATGTTCGAGCAGGCGAAGAAGAACGCGCCGTGCATCATCTTCATCGACGAAATCGACGCGGTCGGCCGTCATCGCGGCGCCGGCCTCGGCGGCGGCAATGACGAGCGCGAACAGACGCTCAACCAGTTGCTGGTCGAGATGGACGGCTTCGAGGCGAACGAAGGCATCATCCTGATCGCCGCGACCAACCGCCCGGACGTGCTCGATCCCGCGCTGCTGCGTCCCGGCCGCTTCGATCGTCAGGTCGTGGTGCCGAACCCGGACGTGGTCGGCCGCGAGCAGATCCTGAAGGTGCATGTGCGGAAAGTTCCGCTGGCGCCCGACGTGAACCTGAAAACCATCGCGCGCGGCACGCCGGGCTTCTCCGGCGCGGACCTGATGAACCTCGTCAACGAGGCTGCGCTGATGGCCGCGCGCCGCAACAAGCGCATGGTCACGCAGTCCGAATTCGAGGACGCCAAGGACAAGGTGATGATGGGCGCCGAGCGCAAGTCGTTGGTGATGACGGAGGAGGAGAAACTCCTCACCGCCTATCACGAGGGCGGCCACGCGCTGGTCGCGCTCAACGTCAAGGCGACCGATCCGGTGCACAAGGCGACGATCATCCCGCGCGGCCGCGCGCTCGGCATGGTCATGCAGCTGCCGGAACGCGACAAGCTATCGATGAGCTACGAGCAGATGACCTCGCGACTCGCGATCATCATGGCCGGCCGCGTCGCCGAGGACATGGTGTTCGGCGCCGACAAGGTGACCTCGGGCGCGGCCTCCGACATCGAGCAGGGCACCAAGCTCGCCCGCATGATGGTAACGCGCTGGGGCTTCTCGACCGAACTCGGTCCCGTCGCTTATGGCGAGAACCAGGACGAGGTGTTCCTCGGCTATCAGGTCGCGCGGCAGACCAATATCTCGGAAGAGACCAGCCGCAAGATCGACGCCGAAGTGCGCAAGCTGGTCGAGGAGGGTCTCGCCGAAGCGCGGCGCATCCTCACCGAAAAGCGCGGCGACCTCGAAGTGCTGGCCAAGGGTCTGATCGAGTTCGAGACGCTGACCGGCGACGAGATCAAGGATCTCCTGGACGGCAAGCGGCCGAACCGCGAAACGGTGGTCGAGCCTTCGACGCCGCGTTCGTCCGCCGTGCCGCCGTCCGGCAAGCCGCGCCCGCGGCCCGACGCGCCGACCGGCGACGTCGCGCCGCAGCCGCAGGGCTGACGGCCTCATCCGAAACACGCAAACGCCCGCCCTCCGGCGGGCGTTTTGCTTTCGCGTGGCAGCCACGCGAGTTTGACCGGGCGCAAAGACGCAAGGCAGGCGTATCGCCGATGCTGATGCCGTCGAGGAGTTCGCCATGAATGTCGCGCTGTCGCGCCGCCGCGATTACGCCGGGCCGGCGCTGTTCTCCTACGGGTTTCGCCCGTTTTTCTTCGGCGCCGGCCTGTGGGCGGCGTTCGGCATCCTGCTGTGGATGCCGCAGTATTACGGCAACATCGCCTTGCCGACCGCGTTCGGCGCGCTCGACTGGCACATCCACGAGATGCTGTTCGGTTATGTCGCCGCGACCGTCGCCGGATTTCTGCTGACGGCTGTGCCGAACTGGACCGGGCGGCTGCCGGTCAACGGCTGGCCGCTCGCTGCGCTTGCCGCACTGTGGCTTGCCGGCCGCGTGGCGATCGCGACTTCCGCGCTGATCGGGCCGGCGCTCGCTGCCGTGATCGACGTGTCGTTCCTTGTCGCGCTCGCCGGCGTCGCGGTGCGTGAAATCGTCGCCGGCAAGAACTGGCGCAATCTGCGGGTGCTGATCGTGATCGCGGTGCTCGCCGCCGGCAATATCGTGTTCCACGTCGAGGCGGTGCGCAACGGCGCGGCCGATTACGGCATCCGCCTGTCGCTCGGCGCCGTCATCCTGCTGATCTCGCTGGTCGGCGGGCGGATCGTGCCGAGTTTCACCAACAACTGGCTCGCGCGGAACAATCCCGGCCGCCTGCCGGCGCCGTTCTCGCGCTTCGATGCGCTGTGCATCGCGAGCGGCGCGGTGGCGATCGTCGTCTGGGTGATCGCGCCGCTGCACGGCGTGACCGGGGCGCTGCTGGCCGTCGCGGGCCTCGCGCATCTTGCCCGGCTTACGCGCTGGGCGGGCGACCGCGCCGTCGCCGACCGGCTGGTGCTGGTGCTGCACGTGGCTTACGCCTTCGTGCCGGCGGGTTTTCTGTTGCTCGCGGCCGCCGTCTTCCGGCCGTCGATTGCGCCGAGCGCCGGCATCCATGCCTGGACGGCAGGCGCCATCGGCATGATGACGCTCGCGGTGATGACGCGGGCGAGTCTCGGCCATACCGGCCGCAAGCTCTATGCCTCGGCCGGCACGCAGGCGATCTACGCGCTCGCCTTCATCGCCGCGGTGCTGCGCATCGCCGGCGCGCTGACCGGCGACGCGCTGCTCGTCGATCTCGCGGCCGGAGCATGGATTTCCGCTTTCGTCGGCTTTGTCATTGCCTATGGGCCATTGCTGGTGAAACAGCCGCCGGTCTGGGAGTAGGGCGCGCATAACGGGCGCTCCGTTTTGTGACTTCCCGCGGCGGGGCGAGTGGGCTAGCTCTCTCGCCCCGAACCATGTCCGAGCCTGCCGCCCCCAAGCCCTTCAAATCGTACTGGACCGCCGCCGGTTTCCGCGCCGGCGCGATCGCCACGCTGCCGCTGATGCCGGGGCTGTTCGCCTTCGGCATGGCGTTCGGCACCGTTGCTGCACGCAAGGGTTTCAGCCTGTTCGACGCGGTGATCATGAGCGCGGTGGTGTTTTCCGGCACCGCGCAGATCATCGTGGTCGACGCCTGGCCATCGGAAATCACCGCCGCGACGACCTTCGCCGCCACGGTCGCAACATTCGTGATCTGCTCGCGTTTCATCCTCGTCAGCGCGGCGATGCAGCCGCTGCTCGGCCGGCTGCCGGCGCGGCAGGTCTATCCTTTCCTGCACTTTCTCGTGGAGCCGCCGTGGCTGCTCGCCGCGCGCTACCAGCGCGAGGGCGGCGACGATCCGGGCTTCGTGATCGGCAGCGCGGCGGTGTGCTGGGTGGTCTGGGTGGTGTCGACCGCGCCGGGCTACTGGCTCGGCTCGGCGGTCGATCCGCTCACGTTCGGCCTCGACATGGTGATGCCGGCCTTCTTCATGGCGATGCTGGTGCCGCTGTGGCAGGGGCCGCGCATGGCGGCGGCCTGGGCGGTCGCCGGTGTCGTCGCGGTCGCCGCCGACCTGACGCTCGGCGGCTTCTGGTATGTCGTGCTCGGCGCGCTGGCCGGCAGTCTTGTCGGCGCCTTTGTCGAGGAGCGCGCATGACGTTGAGCGCGCACGACCCGTTAGCCTTCGCCGGCATCGTGCTCGCGATGGCGGCGGCGGTCTATCTCACCCGCGTCAGCGGCTTCTGGCTGATCGGCCGCTTCGCCATCGGCCCGCGGCTGCGCCGCATGCTCGACACGCTGCCGGGCGCGATCATCGCCGCGACGGTCGCGCCGCTGCTGGTGCATGGCGGTCTCGCGGGACTTGCCGCGGTGGCCGGGGCCCTTGCGGCGATGCTCGCGCTGCGCAACGATTTCGCCGCGGTGCTGGCCGGCATGGCCGCCGCCGCGCTGGTCCGCTTCGCCGGTTTCTGAGCAGGTTTGCGATGACATTGCAGAACCGCGTGACGCCATTCGGTGAACTCGTCGCCGTGAAGGCGCGTGGCACGATGTTCGGCAATCGCGGCGGCCGCATCCACACCGACGCGCGTACCTTGACGACGCGGCGCTGGGCGTCGCGGCAATGGATCTGCTGCGTGCTCGACTTCAAGGGCCGCCAGCGCGACGTCTGGGGCCGCTTCTATACCGAGCTGTTCTTTCTCGACGAGGTGACGGCGCTCGCCGCCGGTCACCGGCCCTGTTTCGAGTGCCGGCGCAGGGATGCCGCACGGTTCGCCAAAGCCTTCGCGCCGCGCGGCAAGCGCATCAGCGCGCCGGAGATGGACGTCATCCTGCATCGCGAACGGCTCGATGGTCGCGACAAGCGGCTGCATGCCCGTGCCGTCGATGCGCTGCCGGACGGCGCGACGATCGTGCGCGACGGCGAGGCCTTCGCGCTGCGTGGCAGGCAGATGTTGCGCTGGACGCCGGAGGGCTATCGCGACGCGGTACGCCGCCCGCGCAGCGTTGAGGTCGATGTGCTGACGCCGCCGTCAGTTTTGCGCGCACTCGCCAATGGTTACGCGCCGGCGTGGCATAAGAGCGCGAATAGAGACTAGGCGGGTTCGACCGGCGTGGTGGCAGGAGCTGGCGGCACCCGCGGCGTCCAGCCGAATTTCACGATCGCCGCCATGATCGCCAGCATGATCGCGACCAGCGCGACACAGGCCGGCCACTTTCCGACAATGAAAGCGACGCCGCCCACCGCCGCGCCGAAGCTGCCGCCGACATAGAAACTCGTGACATAAAGGCCGACCGCCGAGGAGCGGCCGACCTGCGCGGTGATGGTGACATAGCCGGTCGAGACCGCCTGGCAGACGAGGCCGCAGGCCGCGCACAGCGCAAGGCCAATCAGGATCGCCCACAGCGAGGGCAGCAGCGTGAGCGCGATGCCGACGAGCCACGCGCCGATGACCGGAATGACGAAACGGCGGCGGCCGAACTGCGCCACCGCCCAGCCGCTCCACGGCGTCGCCGCCGAGCCGACAAGATAGACGATGAAGATCAGCCCGAGCGCGGTGGCCGACAGATTGTAGGGCGGGGCGGCGAGGTGGAAGCTAATGAACGTGAAAGTGCAGATGAAATTGAACAGCACGCCGAAGCCGACCGCGTAGGTCGCGACCAGTTGCCCGTTGCGGAAGTGGCCGACCATCTGCCGCAGCGAGATGAGCAGGCCCTCCGACCGCACGAATTTGCGCTCGCGCGGCAGCAGCAACAGCACGGCGATGCCGCCGGCGAAGGCGATGGCCGCGAGCGCATAAAACGCAACCGGCCAGCCGAAATGATCGGCGAGGATGCCGCCGAAGAACCGCCCGGAAAAGCCGCCGATGCTTGCGCCGGAGGTGTAGACGCCGGCCGCTGCGGTCGCTTCGCCGCGCGGCCATTCCTCGCCGATATAGGCGATGGTCACCGCGAAGATCGGCGGCAGCACCAGCCCCTGGATGAAGCGCCAGACGATCATCTGCGTCAGCGTGGTCGACAGCGCGATCATGATGGTCGGGATCGTCAGCACCAGCATGGCGGTGACGATGATGCGCTTGCGGCCGATCACGTCCGCGACCGAGCCGGTGAACGGCGCGGTGAGCGCGATGGCGAGCGTGCCGGCCGTCATCAGCAGCGATATTTCCGCCGCGCCGACGCCGAACTCGGCCGACAGCAGCGGCAGGATCGCCTGCGGCGAATAGAGATTGATGAAGCAGCAGTAGCCGGCAAGGCCGACCGCGATATAGCGCGTGGTGAAGGATGAGGTTGGCGCCGTCGGCGTCATGCGGTGGTCGAACCGGCTCGGGGTCGCGGGTTGTCCGGCGATGGACCGTGAAATCTATGCACCGATTTGGCGGCCGCGGCCAGTGCCGAAACGCGCATGGCTGATGTCAGCTGCGATGGAGCGCCTCGGTGGCGTGCCGCAGAGTGTCGGACGGCGTGCCGCCGGCATCGACTTGGCGCCAGTCGAGCGCGCCGAGATCGTAGGTTTCCTGCTGCCGCGCGACGCCGGCGTCGGCATCGGAGGCATCGAGCTTGCGCGCGCCGACCCGCGCAACGCGGACGGCAAGATCGGCGGTCAGGAACAGGCCGTGAAACGCAACGCCAGCCTCGCGCGCCACCGCGGCGATCGCCGCGCGTTCGTCCTGACGGGCAAACACTGCGTCGGCGATGACGGAGTGGCCGGCGCGCAGCGCGCGGCCCGCGGCCTCCGTGACGCGGGCATAGACCCGCGCGGTCGCCTCCGGTTGATAGGCCTCCGCCGGCAGCTTCTCGGTTTCGGCCTTGTCGAACAGCGCCTTGCGTTCGATGTCGCTGCGGATCACCACGGCGCCCGGCTCGGGGAAAATGTGCGCGGCGAGGCTTGCGGCGAGCACCGACTTGCCGGTGCCGGACAGGCCGCCGACGGCGATCAGTTGCGGCTCCGGCGGTGCGAGCAGACGCCGCGCCAGCGCGAAATAGGCGCGGGCGGCCTCGGCGTCCTTGTTGTCCAAGTTCTTGCCGTCCTTGTTCTTGCCGTCCCTGCTTTTCGCCGCCGTCACCTTGGCGCGGATCGCGGCGCGCAGCGACATGAACAGCGGCAGCGTGGCGAGCGCGTCGAGATCGTCGGCGTTGCGCCGTTCATAGAGATAACGGTTGAGCACGATCGTCGCCTCATCGCGCAAGCCCCGCTCGACCATATCCATCAGCAGGAAGGCGAGGTCGTAAAACAGGTCGCCGGCGGCGATGAGCGGATCGAACTCGATGGCGTCGAACAGCACCGGCTTGCCGTCGATCAGCGCGATGTTGCCGAGATGCAGGTCGCCATGACAGCGGCGGACATCGCCGGCCTTGCCGCGTGCGACGAGCAGCGGACGGATTTTTGCCAGCGCAGCCTCGGTGTCGCGGCGCAGCTCCTTGGCCTTGTCCGGCGGGAACAGGGCGGGCGATTGGCGCAGGTCTTCGTCGTTCTGCGCGATGATGGTCGGGAGATAGTCGATCCACGCGCCGGCGTCGGTGTCCGGCAGCTTCGCGTGAGCCGACGCGACGGCGCGGCCAAGCGCGTCGGCGAGCCGTGCGTCCACTTTGCCCGCATCGGCGAGATGGTCGAGCGTCTGCGTCTCGTCGAAGCGCCGCATCACCAGCGCCCATTCGACAGCCTCGCCGTCGACGTCCCCATTATGGCTGCCGATGGCGAGACGGCCGCCGCTGCCGCGCGTGATCGGCACGACCTTTCGATAGAGTTGCGGCGCAAACGGCCTGTTGACCGCGATCTCCGCGTCGCAGGCCGCTTTGCGTTTTTCCAGCGTCGAATAATCGAGGAAGGGAAAGCGCACCGCGCGCTTGACCTTGTACACCGTGTCGCCGGTCAGGAACACGCAGGCCGCATGGGTGTCGATGCGCGTGACCGGCTGGCCGCCGTGCGTCGCGGCGTCGGCAAGGAACGCAAAGACCTCGTTCTGCATGATACTCCGTTTTCGAGCGGCGAACGCACGCGACTATAGCGGACAAATGGCCGATTTCGTGATGGCGTGCGCGCCACTTTCAGGTGGCGACAGAGCGGCGTCCCACCGTTGTCCGCGCTATTGACCGCGGCGATAGCTGCCGGAAGAGTCCGCGCATTGCCGCCTGCCGCGGCGACTACGAAAGGGAGATCAGACGTGCTTGTCGACGTCCGCACTTACACCGTCCGCCCCGGAACCGGTCCTGCCCAACTCGAGCTTTACGAGAAGTACGGCCTGCCGGTGCAGGTCCGCCACATCGGCCAGCCGCTGTGCTACCTGCAGGCCGAGAGCGGCGAGATGAACACGCTCGTCCACATGTGGGTTTATGAGAGCGCCGCCGACCGCGAGAATCGCCGCGCCGCGCAGGCCGCCGATCCGGACTGGAAGGTCTATCTCGAGGAGAACGTGAAGGCCGGTTACCTCATCAATCAGCGCACGACGCTGATGACGCCGGTGAAGTTCTGCCCGCCGCTGAAGCGCAAGTAAGCCGCGTTCGACAGGCGAAGGTCCGCGGGCAGGGTATGAGGCCCGCGCCCGTGGCCTCTCGCCCCGCTTCGGCCGATCCTTTATAGGTGGGCTCGCGCCCGTTGGCGCGCGCGTGGAGACAGACGATGCGTTCGAATGACGGCACCCGCACCGGCGGCGAGATCCTGGTCGATCAACTGGCCGCGCAGGGCGTGAGCCACGTCTTCTGCGTGCCGGGCGAGAGCTATCTCGCCGCGCTCGACGCCTTCCATGACCGCAAGATCGCATTGACGGTGTGCCGCAACGAGGGCGCGGCGGCGATGGCGGCGGAAGCCGTCGGCAAGACGACGGGCCGGCCCGGCATCTGCTTCGTCACGCGCGGGCCGGGTGTCGCCAATGCGACTTCCGGCATCCACATCGCGCAGCAAGACTCCACGCCGCTGATCGTGTTCGTCGGGCAGGTGGCGCGCGAGATGCGCGAGCGCGAGGCGTTCCAGGAGGTCAATTACCGCTCGGTGTTCGGCACCATGGCGAAATGGGTGACCGAGATCGACGATGCCGCGCGCATCCCCGAACTGGTGTCGCGTGCATTCTATACCGCGATGAACGGACGGCCCGGACCGGTGGTGATTGCGCTGCCGGAGGACATGCTGGTCGATCGCGTCGTCGTCGGTGATGCGCCGGCGGCCGATGTCGTCGAAACCTCGCCGGGTGCCGCCGACCTCGATCGCCTGCGCGGCATGGTCGCGGCGGCCGAGCGGCCGATCGTGCTCGCTGGCGGCAGCCGGTGGACGGCGCAAGGCTGCGCCGCGCTGATGCGCTTTGCGGAAAAATTCGCGCTGCCGGTGGCGACCACGTTCCGCCGCGCGCATGTGATGGATGCGCTGCATCCCTGCTACGCCGGCGATCTCGGCATCGGGCCGAACCCGAAACTGCTCGCGCGCATCAAGGCCGCCGACCTCGTGCTGATGATCGGCACGCGGCTCTCGGAAATGCCGTCGCAGAGCTACACGCTGTTCGACATTCCGGTGCCGCAGATGAAGCTTGTCCATGTCCATCCGGGCGCGGAAGAACTCGGCCGGGTCTATCGGCCGCAGCTTGCCATCCATGCGACGCCGGATGCGTTCTGCGCCGCGCTCGCAAGCTTGCAGCCGCCGGGAGCGATGCCGTGGCGGCCGCAAACCGAAGCCGCGCATGCGGACTATCTCGCCTGGTCGGAGAAGCCGACCGCGGTGCCGGGTCCGGTCAATCTCGGTGAGATCGTCACATGGCTGCGCGACCGCGTGCCGGCGAACACCGCGATCTGCAACGGCGCGGGGAACTTCTCCGGCTGGATCCATCGCTTCCATCGCTTCCGCCAGTTCGGCACGCAGGTCGCGCCGACCTCCGGCTCGATGGGCTACGGCCTGCCGGCGGCGATCGCAATGAAGCGGCTCGATCCGTCGCGTACCGTGATTTGTGTCGCCGGCGACGGCGACTTCCTGATGTCGGGCCAGGACTTCGCGACCGCCGTGCAATACGAACTGCCGATCATCGTGGTGCTGTTCGACAACGGCATCTACGGCACCATCCGCATGCATCAGGAGCGCGAATATCCCGGCCGCGTCATCGCGACCGCGCTGCGCAACCCGGACTTCGCCGCCTATGCGCAGGCGTTCGGCGGCTTCGGCGTGCGGGTCGACAAGACCTCCGATTTCCCAGCCGCTTTCGAGGCGGCGGAAAAGTCCGGCCTGCCGGCCATCATCCATCTCAAGGTCGATCCGGACGGCATCTCGCCGGCGGCGACGCTCTCCGGCATCCGCGACAAGGCGCTGTCCGCGGGGAAAAACTGAGCGGCAACATCTGCTGCCGAATTAGGCTTGCCTGAATGCGGTGAATCAGCATTCAGTCGTTGCATGGCCTATCGCCGCACTCCGAACGTCACCCGCCGCATGGCCGAGCGTGAGCAGGCGATCCTGGGCGCTGCGCGCACCATCGCCGGCAACGGCGGCATGGCGGCGGTGCAGATCGTGCCGGTGTCGCAGCGCGCCGGTATCGCGGCCGGCACCGTCTATCGCTACTTCCCGTCGAAATCCGATCTCGTCACCGATCTCGTCACCTCGGTCGCGGAGCGCGAGATCGAGGCGATGCGCGCGGCGGGAGACGCCGCGCCGGGGCCGTTGTCGGCGCTCGCCGCCACCATCGCGACATTTGCGGCGCGCATTCTCGCCGAGCGGCGGCTGTCCTGGGCGGTGATCGCGGAGCCGACCGAAAGCGGCGTCGAGGCGGCGCGGCGCGATTTCCGCGATGCGCTGGTGGAGGAAATCGCCGGCCGGATTCGCACCGCGGCAAACCACGGTCATTTCCCCGATGCCGATGCGGCGACCGCCGCGCCGGCCATCGTCGGCGCATTGCTCGAAGGGCTGGTCGGCCCGCAGGCGCCGGCCGGCGACGGCGATCCCGTCAAGATGAGGGAGGCGGTGCAGTCGATGACGCTGTTCGCCCTGCGCGGCCTCGGCGTGGTCGATGCCCGCGCGCGCGGCCTGATCGCGCAGGTCACGCTGCCGCCGATCGGCGGGCGGCGTTAGGCCGCCGCGCCGGTCGTCAGCGTCACATATTTCATCCCGCGCTCGCTGGAATCGTCGGCGATGTGAAAGCCGAGATGTTCGCACATCTCCAGCATCGTGGTGTTCTCGGCCAGCACCTGACCGTGCACCAGCGCGATGCCGTGCTCGCGCGCATAAGCGATCATGCGCTGCATCAGCAGCCAGCCAAGCCCCTTGCCCTTGAGCGAGGAGCGCAGCAGCACCGCGAATTCCGCGCCCCTGGTTTTGCCGGCTCCGGTATCGTCATGCAGGCGGACCACGCCGAGCATGCGGCCGTCGCTTTCCGACAGGGCGATGAAGGCCATCGCCTTCGCGGGATCGTAATGCGTGAGCGTGTGGATCAGCGCGTCGCTCAGTTCCGCAATCGGCGCGAAGAACCGCAGCCGCAAATCCTCGCGCGTGACGCCGGCAAGAAAATCGGGGTAAAGCACGCCGTCGCCCGGCCTGAGCTGCCGGATGACGACGCGCGATCCATCGCGCAGGGTTTCGGTTTGCGCCCTCAATGCGACATCAGCACCGGCACTGTCATGCTGGACAGGATACCGCGGGTGACGCCGCCGAGCACGAATTCGCGCAGCCGCGAATGGCCGTAACCGCCCATCACGATCATGTCGGCACTGATATCCGCAGCATGGGACAAAAGTGTGCTGTTGATGTCGATGTCGGGAGAGGTCAGCCGCCTGACGTCGACCTTGAGGCCGTGGCGGGCGAGATGCTGGCCTAGATCGGCACCGGGCACTTCTTTGTCGCTGCCGGCCTTGGCGGCGACCATCACAATCTCGACCTGCTTGGCCATTTTGAGCAGCGGCAGCGAGTCCGCGATGGCGCGGGTCGCGGCGCGTCCGCCGTCCCAGCACACCATGATGCGGTCGAGCTTGAGAGGCTGCTTCTGGATGTAAGGCACCACGATGACCGGGCGGCCGGATTCGAACAGCAGCGACTCGGTGATCAGATCGCTCGGGATGGTGTCCTTCGGATCTTGCTGGCAGCAGATCGCGAGGTCGAACCGCCGCGCCAGTCTGCTCAGCATGGTGGCGGATTCGCCGATGCTGGCGCGCAGCGTGTGCGTTTCGTAGGACAGGCCGTTGCGCTTGGCGGCGGCGTCGAAGCGTGTCAGCGCGGCCTGCGCCTTCTTGTCCGACTCGCGCCGCTGCGCCTCGATGAATTCCGGCGGAATGCCGCCCATCACCGAGCCGGGCAATACGGGCTCGTAGGCGCAGACGACGCCGAGCAGATGCGCCTCGCAGGCCGCAGCGACCGAGACGGCGAAATCGCCGGCCGCATCACGTTCGTTCTGGCCAAGACTGACGATGATGTCCTTAAGCATATCTGTCTCCACGGAATGAATTTCCCAATCGCAACGAGCCTAGAGGGAAATGTGGAGGGCAGTTTGACGGCGATCAAACGCCGGCGCGAAATTTCAGCGGAATTATCGGCTTTTTGGCCGAAATCTCACTTCTTTTTGCCGTCGGCACCGAACTGCTTCAGGTAGGCCCAAAGATCCTTGGCCTCGCTCTCTTTCTTGATGCCGGCGAAGGCCATTTTCGTGCCCGGAATCTTGGCGCGCGGGTCCTTGATGTATTCGAGGAAGCTCGCCTCGTTCCAGGTGATGCCCGACTTCTTGTTGGCCTCGGTGTAATTGTAGCCGGGCGCCGCGCCGGAGTGGCGGCCGTCGAGGCCGTTAAGCTCGGGACCCACCTTGTTCTTCGCGCCTTCGCCGATGGCGTGGCAGGCCATGCATTTGCGGAACGACTTTTCCCCTTCGGCGACGTCCTGGGCCTGCGCCGCTCCGATGCCGGCCAGTGTGATCGTGACAGCGAGAACGAAGGCGGATTTCATCGGTCGGTCTCCCGTTGCAGTGACCGGCGCAGAGCAGCCCACGGCCGGAACCCGCGCCATTTCATATTCGAAATGACGTATGCACGGGCGATGTGTCAACCGTGAAAACGCGCTATCGTAACGGCGAACCTCGAAGGAAGACCCAATGCCGGTCAAAATGCCGGAAGCCGACAAGGACGTGCTGGCGCGGCGCGCCAGGATCGTTGCCGCACTGCGCAATATCGTGCCGGGCGAGGGCGTGATCGCGACCGAGCGCGAAATGCGTCCCTACGAGTCCGACGGGCTGACCGCCTACAGGCAACTGCCCATGGTGGTCGTGCTGCCGGACACCGCCAAGCAGGTCTCCGAGGTTCTGGCCTACTGCCACGCCGAGGGCATCAAGGTGGTGCCGCGCGGCGCGGGCACCTCGCTGTCGGGGGGCGCGCTGCCGCTCGAGGACGGCGTGCTGCTCGGCATGGCGAAATTCAACCGCGTGCGGGAGATCGACTTCGAGAACCGCGTCGCGGTGGTCGAGCCGGGCGTGACCAATCTCGCGATCAGCAACGCGGTGGCGCATGAAGGCTTCTACTACGCGCCGGACCCGTCCTCGCAGATCGCCTGCACGATCGGCGGCAACATCGCGGAGAATTCCGGCGGGCTGCATTGCCTGAAATACGGCATGACCACCAACAACGTGCTCGGCTGCGAAATGGTGCTGATGAACGGCGAGACCGTGCGCATCGGCGGCAAGCATCTCGATGCGGCGGGCTACGACATTCTCGGCCTCATCACCGGCTCGGAAGGGCTGCTCGGCGTCGTCACCGAGGTGACGGTGCGCATCCTGAAGAAGCCGGAAACCGCGCGCGCGCTGCTGGTCGGCTTCAACAGCTCGGAAGACGCCGGCGCCTGCGTCGGCCGCATCATCGGCGCCGGTATCATTCCGGGCGGCATGGAGATGATGGACCGTCCGGCGATCCATGCGGTCGAGGAATTCGTCCATGCCGGCTATCCGCTCGACGTCGAAGCATTGCTGATCGTCGAACTCGATGGGCCGAAAACGGAAGTGGATCACCTGATCGCGCGCGTCGAAGAGATCGCAAAGTCCTGCGGCGCGGTGAAATGCCGGGTCTCGGCGTCGGAGGAGGAGCGTTTGCTGTTCTGGGCTGGCCGCAAGGCGGCGTTCCCGGCGGTTGGGCGTATCTCGCCGGACTATATGTGCATGGACGGCACCATCCCGCGCGCCAAGCTGCCCGAGGTGCTCGCCCGCATGAGCGAGATGTCGGAACGCTACGGGCTGCGGGTCGCCAATGTGTTCCACGCCGGCGACGGCAATCTCCATCCGCTCATTCTGTTCGATGCCAACAAGCCTGGCGAGCTGGAGAAGACCGAGGAATTCGGCGCCGACATCCTGAAGCTCTGCGTCGAAGTCGGCGGCGTGCTGACCGGCGAACACGGCGTCGGCGTCGAGAAGCGCGACCTGATGCCCACGATGTTCTCCGAAACCGATTTGAACCAGCAGCAGCGTGTCAAATGCGCCTTCGACGAGAAGGGCCTGCTCAATCCCGGCAAGGTGTTCCCGGTGCTGCATCGCTGCGCCGAACTCGGCCGCATGCATGTCGCGGCTGGCCGGCTGCCGTTTCCCGACATTCCGAGATTCTAGGCCGGGGATGTCCGACACATTGAAGCCGCGTGACGCGAAGGACGCCGAGGACGCCGTGCAATGGGCGCTCGGCCACGACAAGGCGCTGGAGGTCGCAGGCTCCGGCAGCAAGCGCGTGATCGGCCGGCCGAGCCAGACCGATCTGACGCTCGACCTGTCGGGGCTTTCCGGCGTCACGCTCTATGAGCCGGAGGAACTGATCCTGTCGGCCGGCGTCGGCACGCCGCTGGCGGAGATCGAGACGCTGGTCGCGACGAACGGCCAGGAGCTTGCCTTCGAGCCGGTCGATTACGGCCCGCTGCTCGGGCGCGAGGCGGGCGAGGGCACGCTCGGCGGCACGATCGCGGCGAATCTCGCGGGCCCTCGCCGCATCCGTTCGGGCGCGGCGCGCGATCACTTTCTCGGCGTGACGGCGGTGACCGGGCGCGGCGACACGATCAAGTCCGGCGGCCGGGTGGTGAAAAACGTGACCGGCTACGATCTCTGCAAGGTGCTGGCCGGCTCATGGGGCACGCTCGCGGCGATGACCGAGGTGACAATCAAGGTGCTGCCGCGCGCCGAGACCGAGGCGACCGTGGTGGTCGGCGGCCTCGACGACGCTCGCGCGGCGCAGGCGATGAGCGCGGCGCTCGGGTCGTCTTACGACGTTTCCGGCGCCGCGCATCTGCCGGACCATGTCGCATCGTATTTCGACGGTCTGCCGAAAGCCGAAGCCTCGACCGTGCTGCGGCTCGAAGGCTTCGCGCCGTCGGTCGCGCACCGCAAGGAGGCGCTGGCCGCGCTGATGAAGCCGTTCGGGCCGGTCGCGCTGCTCGACGAGGCGGGTTCGCGTGCGCTGTGGCGCAGCATCCGGCAGGTCAAGGCGTTCACCGCCGCGCATGCGAGCGAGCGGCCGCTGTGGCGCATTTCGACCGCGCCGGGCAAAGGCCACGAGATTGCCGCGCGGCTGACGCCCGCCGCGCAGATGTTCTACGACTGGGGCGGTGGCCTCGTCTGGGTGGCGATGCCGATCGCCGACGAGCCGGACGAAGCGTCTGTGCGCGCCGCCGTCGCCGAACTCGGCGGCCACGCCACGCTGATCCGCGCGCCGGAGGCGATCCGCGCCGCGACCGACGTGTTTCAGCCGGAGGAACCGGGCGTCGCGGCGCTGACGAAGCGGATCAAGGCGAGCTTCGATCCGAAGGCGGTGCTCAATCCGGGCCGTATGTGGGCGGGAGTCTGAGACGTCATGCAAACCTCGTTCACGCTCGCGCAACTGATGGACCCGCAGATCAAGGAAGCCGACAAGATCCTGCGCGCCTGCGTGCATTGCGGCTTCTGCACCGCGACCTGTCCGACCTATGTGCTCTTGGGCGACGAACTCGATTCCCCGCGCGGGCGCATCTATCTTATCAAGGAGATGCTGGAGCACGACCGGCCGGCGAGCCGCGAGGTCGTTACCCATGTCGACCGATGCCTGTCGTGCCTGTCCTGCATGACGACCTGTCCGGCCGGCGTGCATTACATGCATCTCGTCGATCATGCCCGCGCCCATATCACCGAGACCTACAAGCGGCCGCCGATCGACCGCGCGATCCGCGCTTTGCTCGCCGCGGTGCTGCCTTATCCGTCGCGGTTTCGTTTCGCGCTGGTCGCCGGCATGGTGGCGCGGCCGTTCGCGGCGCTGTTCGATATCGGGCCGCTGAAGCCGCTCGCCGCGATGCTGCGGCTTGCGCCGTCGGGCCGCGCCGCACCGCCGGCCGAGCGGCTCGGCAAGGTCTATCCGGCGGAAGGAGTGAAGCGCGGCCGCGTCGCGTTGCTGATGGGCTGCGTCAATCCGGTGCTGGCCCCCGCGACCATCGACGCGACGATCCGCGTGCTGAACCGGCACGGCGTCGAGGTGGTGGCGCCGGCGGGCGAGGGCTGCTGCGGCTCGCTGATGCATCACATGGGCCGCGAGCACGAGGCGCTGGCGCAGGCGCGCGCCAATATCGACGCCTGGACCGCCGAGATCGAGGGCGAGGGGCTCGACGCCATCGTCATCAACGTCTCCGGCTGCGGCGTGACGATCAAGGATTACGGCTTCATGTTCCGCAACGATCCCGCCTATGCCGCCAAGGCGGCACGGGTGTCGGCGCTGGCGCAGGACATTTCCGAATATCTCGCGCTCAAACAGGTTGCGCCGTCGCGCGACGTGTCGGCGCTGCGCGTCGCCTATCACGCCGCATGCTCGCTGCAGCACGGACAGAAGCTGACGCGCGAGCCGAAGGATCTGCTGTCGCGGCTCGGCTTCACGCTGCGCGACGTGCCGGAAAGCCACCTGTGCTGCGGCTCGGCCGGCACCTACAACATTCTCCAGCCGGACATCGCGACGCGGCTGCGCGAGCGCAAGGTCGCCAATATCCGCACGGTGAAACCCGACGTGATCGCGGCCGGCAATATCGGCTGCATCACGCAGATCGCGGCTGGAATCGATGTGCCGGTGATCCACACGATCGAGCTGGTCGACTGGGCGACCGGCGGTCCGGTGCCCGAGGCTCTCAAGGACCGCGAAGAAGCATTACAAAACGGCGCATGATTGCTATGCCGGGTCCGGCAATTCCGTTTTGATTCGCGTTTTGATCCGGCGGTCGTACTGGCTCCGCCTCAAGGACATTCAGATTTGGAGATTGGCCCATGGCGAAGTCCAAAACGTCAAAATCGGCGTCGGCGTCGAAGAAGCGCTCCGGCAGCAAAGCCGGAAACGGGAAGAGCAAGGCAAATGCGAAAGCATTGACGGCGGCAAAGCGCGCGGCGGCGGTGCGCAAGGCTGCCGGCAACAACAAGGGCAAGGCCAGCGCGAAGGTCGCCGCGACGAAGACCGCCAAAGCGGCGGCGAAAACGGCGGCGAAGAAGCCGGCGGTGGCCGCGCGCAACGGCGCGGGCGCGTCAAAGGTTTCGACCGAACCGGCCGCGCCGCCGCCGTCGGGCGGCTTGTTTAGCAGCCTCCTCAGCATGTTCTCGTCCGGTGGGCAGAACCGCTAGGGCATTTTTGTCTGTCGCGGTTTCGT
Source organism: Pseudolabrys sp. (assembly GCF_050250095.1). NCBI lineage: Bacteria > Pseudomonadati > Pseudomonadota > Alphaproteobacteria > Hyphomicrobiales > Xanthobacteraceae > Pseudolabrys > Pseudolabrys sp. Next base: position 300,809 of record NZ_JBFWPH010000001.1, read on the forward strand.
CACGCGAGCAAATTCACGTCGCACGATAACGCGCCGATGCGAGAGTGGCGGTGGCGGCCGTTTGCTGCCCCGGATTGCGCCGCCGCTATATGCCGAATAACATCGTCAGTTGAATATCAAGAGCTTGCGGCTGGCGCTCTGCCGCCGCCGGGTCCGATGGGCGAACGCCACGATCATCTCAAAAAACAAGGGAGCGATACCGCCATGGCCTACAACATCCTTCTGATGGGCGCGTCCTACGGTTCGCTGCTCGCCTCCAAGCTGCTGTTTGGCGGCCACTCCATCCATCTTGTCTGCCTGCCGGCGGAAGCCGATCTCATCAATGCCGAGGGCTTCAAGGTGAAGCTGCCGGTGCGCGGGCGCTCCGAGCCGGTGCTGCTCGAGTCCCGAAAACTGCCCGGCAAGGTGACGGCCGGACCCGCGGCCGGCGTCGATCCCTCCAAATACGACCTCGTTGGCCTGTGCATGCAGGAGCCGCAATACCGCTCGCCCGGCGTGCGTGAACTGCTCGACGCGGTCGGCAAGTCGCGGGTGCCCTGCATGTCGATCATGAACATGCCGCCGCTGCCATATATCAAGCGCATCCCCGGCCTCGACTACAAGGCGCTCGAAGCCGCCTATACCGATCCGCGGGTGTGGGATTCGGTCGATGCCAAGAAGATCACGCTGAACAGCCCGGACCCGCAGGCGATCCGTCCGCCGGACGGCAAGGCGAACGAACTGCTCGTCACGCTGCCGACCAACTTCAAATGCGCGCGCTTTGAGGACGACAAGGACACGGGGCTCATCCGCCAGCTCGAGAAGGACGTCGACGCCGCGCGCTTCGATGCGCCGGAGGGCAAGATCGAGCTGCCGGTGAAGCTGAAGGTCTACGACTCGATCTTCGTTCCGCTCGCGAAATGGTCGATGCTGCTCGCCGGCAACTACCGCTGCATCACCGACGACGGCATGCGCACGGCGCAGGAAGCGGTCCATTCCAACATCGAGGAATCGAAGTCGGTCTATAATTTCGTGGTCGACCTCTGCGTGAAGCTCGGCGCCAATCCGAACGATCTCGTGCCGTTCGAGAAATACGCCGCCGCGGCGCAGAGCCTGTCGCGCCCGGCGTCCGCCGCGCGCGCGCTGCAGAACGGCGCGCCGAACATCGAGCGCGCCGACAAGCTGGTGCAATTGATCGGCAAGCAGAAAGGCATGAGCCATCCGGTGGTCGACGCCATCGTGGCGCGGGTCGACCGCAGGCTCGAGGCGAACCGGAAGAAAGCCTAGCCGATCCGGACGACCTTGTCGGCATCCGCGGCCGGCGCCGCGGCGGCGTCGCGGTTCGCCAGCGCTTCCGTGACGGCTTCGATGACCTCTTTGGGGCGCAGCGGCTTGCAAAGCGTGCGCACCGCGCCGGCCTCGGACGCCATCGCCTCGAAGCCCGGCATCTGCGGACTGCTGCTCTGGCCGAGCATGAAACCGGAGGCGAGGATCAGCGGGAGGTCCGGATTGATCTCACGGATCGTCTCCACGACCTTGATGCCGTCCATGTCCGGCATGAACAGATCGACAATGGCGAGATCGACCGGCTCCGCGCGGATCAGCGCGATGCCGGCCTTGCCGCTCGAGGCGGTCGCGACATCGTAGCCGTTGGCGCGGAGTAAAATCCCCGTGGCTTCGCAAACGAAATTGTCGTCGTCGATAATCAGAATGCGCGGCATGAAAACAGTCTCCACCCGGCAAACCGGCGCGAGGTGCCCAGCGGGTCTTAAAGTAGGTGTGAAAGGTGAATGAATTACAACCGCGGGGTAGCGGTGCGGCGTTCTGCGTATTGCGGTTGTTCGGCCTCATCGCGGGACAACGCGAGGCGGATCATGCGGGCCAGATCGTTTTTCCGGTAAGGCTTTACGAGCAGCAGCACGCCGGCCTCGATGCGGCCGTGGCGAATTGAAGCATCCTCGGTGTAGCCCGAGGTAAACAGAACCTTAATGTCGGGCCGCCGCAGCCGCGCCTCTTCCGCCAGCCGCCGGCCGTTCAGCGGACCGGGCATCACCATGTCGGTAAACATGAGATCGAACGGCGTGCCGCGGTCGATCAGGTCCAGCGCCTCCTGCGCGTTGCCGGCGGTGATGGTCGCGTAACCGAGATTGGCAAGCTGGACGAGAACCGACGAGCGCACCGTCGGGTCGTCTTCCACGACGAGGATACATTCGCTGCCGCCGCCCGGCGCGGCTTCGGCTTGCGTCTCGCCGGTTGCCGACGCGGCGTCCGCGCGCGGCAGATAAATCTTGAAGGTCGTTCCCTGGCCAACTTCGCTGTAGAGCCTGATGTGGCCGCCCGACTGCTTGACGAAGCCGTAGACCATGCTGAGACCAAGGCCGGTGCCTTTGCCGACGCCCTTGGTCGTGAAGAAGGGTTCGAAGATCTTGTCCTTGATGGTGTCCGGAATGCCGGGGCCGGTGTCGCTGACCGCGATCATCACATAGGAACCCGCGGTGACGTCGACGCCGGCGCCGACATCGCCGTCGTCGAACTGCACGTTCGAGGTCTCGATGGTGAGCTTGCCGCCGTCGGACATGGCGTCGCGCGCATTGACGGCGAGGTTGAGGATCGCCGTCACCAGCTGCGCGGGATCGACCATCGCCGGCCAGGCGTCTTCTCGCAGCCGCCAGTCGATTTCGATGTGCTCGCCGAGCGTCGGACGCAGGAGCGCGATCGCCTCCATCAGCACCCGGCGGATTTCGGTGATCTGCGGTTGCAGCGGCTGCTTGCGGGCGAAGGCGAGCAGGTGGCCCGTCAGCGCCGAGCCGCGTTCGGCCGCTTCGCCGATCAGGCGGGCGATCGAGGCGAGATCGGGCCGGTCGGCGACGCCGGCGGCGAGAATGTCGATCGTGCCGGTGATGACGCTGAGCATGTTGTTGAAGTCGTGCGCGATGCCGCCGGTGAGCTGGCCGATGGCGTCGAGCTTCTGCGACTGGCGGAGCTGCTGCTCCATCTTGTTGCGTTCGGTGATGTCGGTGAGCGCATAGGCAAGGGCCTTGACCTTGCCGTTGTCCATGATCGCCGCACCTTCGAAACTCACCTCGACGGGCGTGCGGTCCTTGCGCAGACGTTTCACGCGGATGTCGCGCAGCACCTCGCCGGCGGTGGCGCGGCTGACCAGCGCATCGAACTCCGCGTCGCCGCCCGGCGGCACCAGCGGGTAGGGCTTGCCGACGATTTCGGCGCTGGTGTAGCCGAAGATTTCTTCCGCCGCGCGGCTCCACAACAGGACGGTGCGGTCGAGGTTCAGGCAGATGATGGCGACCGGCGAGGTGTTGATGATCGCGGTCAACGCTTCCTTGGCGTTGCGTTCGGCCGCCGCCAATTTTTTCTGGGCCGTCATGTCGCGGCCGATGAAGAAATGGCGGTCGATCTCGTCGGACCACACACCCATCCAGTTCAGCGTGACGATTCCGCCGTCCTTGCGCAGATAGCGCGTCTCGAAGTTGCGGACGTCGTGTCCGCGCCGTGCCATCCGCATTTCCTCGCGGGTGGAGTCGAGGTCGTCGGGATGCACGAAGCCGACGCCGTTGCGTCCGACCATCTCGTCCGGGCTGTAACCGAGGATCGGCGCGGCGCTGGGGCTGACGCGCGTGAAGGTGCCGCGCCGGTCGGTGACCAGGATGAGATCGAGCGAGCTTTCGAACAGGTAGCGGAGCTGGGTGATTTCGTTCTGGTGTTCCTTGCGTGCGGACAGCCTGCGGCGCATGCCGTCGTTCGACAGCAGGTAGACGCAGCCGATCAGGGCAAGGCCCAGACCGGCGGCGAGGGCGCCCAGGAGGTCGGCCCGTTCGTAGGCGAAGAAGGCGACGAATGCGGCGACCGCGGCCGCCAGCGCCAGAATCAACCATCGCAGCAGCCTGCGGCCGCGCGGGCTGAGGAAGGACCGCGCCATCGTTGCAACGGGAGGCTGGTCGGTCACGCGCGGCTCCTCGGTTGCGCCCGTTCGCGAATCAACCGGGGCAATGTTATTTTGCATTGATAAAGTGGGATTCGCCCGCCGCCATTGGCGTTATCCAATGCCGCGGCCCTGCGGCGGCCCTCCGCGTAACCGCGCAAATGTCCGTCGTGGCGTCAGCATTCGGTCCGGCCGGACGGGGCGTCCCGCGTCCGGTCCGCAGCCGTTCCGCGTGTCAATCTCGTGACAATCCCGCAACAGGGGGCCGGTTTCTCTGGATAGCGGCCGAATCTGCCTAAAGAGGCAGCAATTGCCGGTGTTTTGGCGTTGCCGCGTCGCGAGGCCGCGGGTCTTAATTTGCGCGCATGTACGTCCTGTCGCGTTTGGGGGAGCCAACGAAACCGGCGTTTCCAGGGTGTGCTGACAAGTTTGCAAAAGGGCCGGCGCGTCTGGCCGCGAAAAAGGGGCAGGGTCAATGAAGAAAATTGGTTTGTCTGTGGTTGCGGCGGCCGCGCTGTTTGCGACGTCCGCGTTCGCAGCCGACATGCCGGTCAAGGCCGTGAAGGCGACGCCGGCACCGGCGACGCCGGTGTTCGATATCGCGTTCGGCGCCTGGGTCGGTTCCGACTACAACTTCCGCGGCATCTCGCAGTCCAATCGCAAGGCGTCGGGCGGCGCCTATTTCGAGCCGCAGTTCAACACGTCGTTCGGCCAGCTCTATGTCGGCACCGCGATCGCGCGCATCGACTGGCCGGCCTCGCTCGGCTTCACCGACCCGTCGGCGGAAGTCGATTTCTACGGCGGTTGGCGCAACACCTGGGGTCCGATCTCGGCCGATCTCGGCCTGATCTACTATTATTACCCGAGCGAGAGCTTCAACGGCTTCACCTCGCAGAGCGATTTCTACGAGCTGTATGCCAAGTTCGGCTACGCGGTCACCCCCGATCTCAGCTTCGGCCTGAACTTCTTCTACACGCCGGATCTCCTGCACTACAGCACGAGCATCGCGGCGCCGGCCTCGGGCCCCGGAACCGGCAAGCCTGACGGCCTCTATGTGTCGTTGACCGGCAAGTGGGTCACGCCGCTGAAGTGGGGCGATTTCGGCACCTACCTGTCCGGCGAACTCGGCCACTGGTGGATCGACGACGCGCCGTTCCGCAGCGCGGGCTACACGGCCGACCCGAGCTACACCTACTGGAACATCGGCGCGGCGCTGACCTACAAGGTCTTCACGCTTGACTTCCGCTATCACGGCAACGACCTGAGCACGACCGAGTGCGCCACCTTCCTGTTCTCGGCCGTCGGCAACGGCTCGAACAAGTGGTGCAACGACGCCTACATCGTCACGCTGAAGGTCGATACGACGCTGTCGGCGCTCGGCATCGTCAAGTAAGCGCTCCGTCGTACTGCCCTTTGACGGCGGCATCCTTGCGGATGCCGCCGTTTTCGTTGCGCGCGGGCGAAATCGGCCGATAGCACTCCTAAATTGCATTGTCGGGAGTGGAAGTTGTAAGGGGAGGTGCTGCCAATCCCCACGACTGAAACCGTTTCGACCTTGACGCTTTCGACCGCTTCGACATCGACGACCGACGCCTCCCTTCGCCGTATCGGCCTCGTCTGGCTGTGCATCTGCGCGCTCGGCGTCGGCGCGGTCACCGGACTGGGCGCGGTGGTGCTGCGCGCGCTGATCGCGCTGTTCCACAACCTGTTTTTCCTCGGCGAGTTTTCGCTCCTCTACGACTCCAACACCTTCGACCCGCCCAATATCTGGGGGGCGGGGATGATCCTGGTGCCGGTGATCGGCGGCCTGATCGTCGTCTTCCTGGTGCGGACCTTCGCGCCCGAAGCGCGCGGCCACGGCGTTCCAGAGGTGATGGACGCGATCTACTACAAGGGCGGCCGCATCCGCATGGCGGTCATCTTCATCAAGTCGCTGGCCTCCGCGTTGTCGATCGGCTCGGGCGCCTCGGTCGGCCGGGAAGGGCCGATCATCCAGATCGGCAGCGGCATCGGCTCGACGGTCGGCCGGCTGCTGCGGCTGCCGCCGTGGCAGGTCATCACGCTGATCGCGGCGGGCGCAGGCTCGGGCATCGCGGCGACGTTCAACACGCCGCTCGGCGGCGTCATGTTTGCGCTGGAGCTGATGCTGCCGGAGGTGTCGTCGCGGACCTTCCTGCCGGTCGTGATCGCGACCGGAGCCGCGACCTATATCGGCTGGCTGTTTTTCAACTATCTGCCGGCCTTCCAGATTCCGCCGGTCGACTATCCGGAACTGAGCGCGTCCGCCGCGCTGCTCGTGCTTTGCGTGCTGCTCGGCGTCTTGTCGGGCGTCGCCTCGGCCGCGTTCGTGAAGACGCTGTCCTTCATGGAAGACCTGTTCGAGCGCATGCCGGGCAATGCCTATACGCGCAACATCGCCGGCATGCTGCTGATCGGCGTTCTGATCTATTCGCTGGAGGCGTGGACCGGCCATCGCCACGTCGACGGCGTCGGCTATGCGACGATCCAGTGGGTGTTGTCGGGCGGCAGCGCGGCGGCCTGGTTCCTCGCGCTGCTGTTCGTCCTGAAGCTGATCGCCACGACGGTTAGCCTCGGCGCCGGCGCGTCGGGCGGCATCTTTTCGCCGTCGCTGTTTCTCGGCGCGATGCTCGGTGGCGCGTTCGGCGCGGTGGTGGCTGCGATCTGGCCGCAACTCGGCGTCGGCGTCGAAATCATGGCGCTGATCGGCATGGCGGCGGTGGTCGGCTCGGGCACCGGCGCGGCGATGACGGCAATTTTGATGATCTTCGAGATGACCCACGCCTATGCGGTCGTGGTGCCCTCGATCATCGCAGTCGCCGTCGCGCTCGGCGTGCGCCGCACGCTGTCCTACGAGAACATCTACACCATCAAGCTCGCCCGCCGCGGCCACCACATCCCGCGCGAACGTCATTCGCATATGTTCATGATCCGCCACGCGAGCGACGTCATGCTGCCGGTTCGCGGCATCGTCGACAGCGCCGGGATTTCCGCCGCGGCCGCCGCCGCCAAGGGCGGGGCGGCCGGCTACCTGATCGTGCGCGACGGCAACCACGTCGCCGGCCTGCTCAAGGTCGGCGAAACGATCGACCCCGGCGAGACGGTGGTGGACAAGACCTTCGTCGTGGTGCGCAGCAGCGACTTCATCCGCGACATCATGAGCCGGATGGCGAAATCGAACCGCAGGCCGCAGCTTGCGATCGTCGTCGACCGGCGCGGCGTGCCGCGTCCGCAGGATGTGCTCGGCGTAGTCACGCGCACGGGCATCGCCGACACCATCATCGCCGACCTGAGCAAATAGTCCGTTCGCGTCAGCGCTGCGCGCCGGTCTCGGCGAGCGCGAACACCGCGCCGTCGCGGGCGAGTGTCAGGCGGCGGTCGTGGAATTCGCCGAGCGTCGAGCGGTGGCCGATCGAAACGAGCGCGGTGCCGGGCAGCCGTTCCTTCAGCAGACGATAGAGGTTCGCCTCGGAGGTTTCGTCGAGCGAGGCGGTCGCCTCGTCGAGGAACAGGTAGTCGGGCCGGTGGAGCAGGGCGCGGGCAAGGCCGAGCCGCTGCTGCTCGCCGAGCGACAGCATCCGGTTCCAGTGCGCTTCTTCGTCGATCCGCTCGGCGAGGCCGGGCAGCCCGGCGGCCGAAATCGCCTCGGCGACCGCCGCCTTGTCGTAGGTTTCCGGCGCCGCCGGATAGGCGACGGCGGCGGCGAGCGGCCCGATCGGGAAATAAGGCCGCTGCGGCAGCATCATCACGGTCGCACCCTTGGGAACGTGAACCTGTCCCGAACCGAACGGCCAGATGCCGGCCAGCGCACGGAACAGCGTCGACTTGCCGGACCCGGACGGTCCGGTGACCAGCACGCGGTCGCCGGCCTTGAAGGCGATATCGCCGGCGCTCACCAGCGGTGTGCCCTGCGGCAGACGCAAGGCGAGGTCGTCCGTCGCAATCTCCGGCGCGTCGCCGGCGTCGATCTCGACCCGCGGCGGCGTGGTGGCGGCATCGCGTGCGGCCGTCACCGCGCGATTGAAGCCGTCGAGCCGGTCGATCACTGCGCGCCACTGGGCGAGTTGCGGATAGGCGGTGACGAAAAACGACAATGCGCCCTGGACGCTGTTGAAGGCGGAGGCCGTCTGCATCATGCCGCCGAGCGCGATCTTTCCGGCGAAGTAGGCCGGACTGACCACGACCAGCGGAAAGATCAGCGATATCTGTCCGTAGCCGGCGGTGAGGAATGTCAGCTTCTTCTGGCGGATCATGATGCCATGCCAGTTGCGCACGACATGGCCGAACCGTTCGAGCAGCCGCGCGGTCTCGGCCGGCTCGCCGTCGAGCAGCGCAATCTGCTCGGAGTTCTCGCGCGCGCGCACGAGGTTGAAGCGGAAGTCCGCCTCGTAACGCTGCTGCTGGAAGTTCAGCGGGATCAGCGGCCGGCCGACGAGATGGGTGAGCGCGGTGCCGACGATGGCGTAGACGAGGGCGATCCAGAACAGATAGCCCGGAATGTCATACGGCACGCCGAACACATGCAGCGGCGCGGCGGCCGACAGTGTCCAGAGGATGGTCGCGAAGGAGCCGAGCGTGACGATCGAACTCAATAGGCCGACGCCGAGCGTCAGCGTCAGCTCGATGAACAGCCGGATGTCGTCGGCGATGCGCTGATCGGGGTTGTCGGCGGCGTCACCGAGCAGCTGCATGCGGTAGTGGTTGGCGCCGGCAAGCCAGTGGTCGAGATAGCGTGCGGTCATCCATCGCCGCCACCGGATCTGAAGCCACTGATTGAGGTACAGCTGATAGACTGCGAGGACGATGAAGGCGGCGGCGAGCCCGCAGAAAATCCATAGTTCGTGGACAAACAAATCCCAGTTTCGATCTTGCAGTGCGTTATAGAAGCGGTTGTTCCACTGATTGATGAGAACGTTGATGCCGACGATCGACAGTTCGATTGCGATCACCGCGGCGAGCAGCACCCGTCCCGGCCAGCGGTCGTCCGAGTAGAAATAGGGGCTGGCCAGCCGCCAGAGCGTCGCAAAGATCGAAGGCGTTGTTCTCACAAGTCATTCTCCTCTTTGCGCGAGCCGGGCTCACCCCTCCGGCCTTCGCTGGAGCGGGCGAATGCCCGGCCGATGCGGACGCCGATACCGTAGCGCCGCAGCCCATCGATACCGCAGCTGCGAAGCCCAAGTTATTCTGTATATCCCCTTATTTATGATGCGGTTAGATGCGGAGCCGATGCTTTCGCCGGTTGCGTCCCGCCGTCCCACCAACTAGCATCAATTGTCATTGGCTATGGGATCGCAGGGTTTGATGGTGATCCTCGAATAAGGCCAAGAAAAAATAATTTGATGGGTTGGAACCCAAGGGAGGAAGAAACCGATGGCTAAAGCGAAGGATTCGACGACCGCGACCCGCCGCAAGTTTCTCGGCGGCGCCGCAGTTGCCGGCGTGGCGACGATCGCCATGCCGCAGGTTTCGCGCGCGCAGACCGTCACGCTGAAGATGCAGGGTGCGTGGGGTGCGCAAGACATTCTGAACGACATGGCGAAGGACTACGTCGCCAAGGTCAACGACATGGGCGGCGGCCGCCTGAAGATCGACTATCTCAACGCCGGCGCGGTGGTGAAGCCGTTCTCGGTGATGGACGGCGTGCATTCCGGCGTTCTCGATGGCGCGCACAGCGTGCCGGCCTACTGGTACGGCAAGCATCGCGCGGCCTCGCTGTTCGGCACCGGCCCGGCCTACGGCTTCAACGGCAGCCAGTGCCTCGGCTGGTTCTGGTACGGCGGCGGCATGGATCTCTACAACGAGCTCGTGCAGAAGACCCTGAAGCTCGACGTCGTCGGCTTCCTCGCCTTCGCGATGCCGACCCAGCCGCTCGGCTGGTTCAAGAAAGAGCTGAAGGGTCCGGATGACTTCAAGGGCCTGAAGTACCGCACCGTCGGTCTCTCCACCAACATGTTCCAGAAGATGGGCGCGAGCGTCGCGCAGCTTCCGGGGCCGGAGATTCTGCCGGCGATGGAGCGCGGCGTCATCGAAGCCTTCGAATTCAACAACCCGACGTCGGACATGCGGTTCGGCGCCCAGGACGTCGCGAAGTTCTACTACATGGGGTCCTACCATCAGGCCTCGGAGGCGTTCGAAATCGTCTTCAACAAGAAGAAGTACGAGAGCCTCCCGAAGGAACAGCAGGCGATGCTGAAATACGCCGCGCAGGCTGCCGCGGCCGACAACGAATGGAAGGCCTGGGATAGCTACTCCAAGGATCTTCAGGAGCTGATCAAGAAGGGCGTCAACGTGAAGCGCACGATGAAGTCCATCTTCGAGGCGCAGCTCAAGGCCTGGGACGAGGTCGAGAAGGAGCTCGTTGCCGACACGACCAACGGCCCCTTCATCAAGAAGGTGCTGGACAGCCAGAAGGCCTGGGCGAAGCGCGTCGGCTACTACTTCTTCAACAACGACGCCGACTACAAGACCGCCTGGGAGCACCACTTCGGCGCTCTCAAGACCTGACCGTATGCCGATATAAGCACCGGGGATCACACCCCGGTGCTTTCTTTTGATGCATCGACAGGCGAGTGGGGCTGCCTTGGAAAAATTTCTGCTGTTTATCGACCGCCTGAGCGCAGGCGTGGGAAAGACGTTTGGCTGGTGCATCGCGATCATGACGATCGGCACCTGCTACGAAGTCTTCATGCGCTACGTGCTGCGCGCGCCGACCGACTGGGCCTTCGACATGTCCTATTGCATGTACGGCGCCCTGTTCATGATGGCGGGCGCCTACACGCTGTCGCGCAACGGGCATGTGCGGGGCGACGTCGTCTACCGCCTGCTGCCGTTCCGCACGCAGGCCACCATCGAACTGGTCCTCTACATCATCTTCTTCTTTCCCGGCTTCCTCGCGCTGCTGTGGTACGGCACGCCCTACGCCTATACGTCGTTCCTGATCCGAGAACTGTCGATCTACAGCCCGGCGGGCATGCCGATCTGGCCGCTCAAGGTTTTGATCCCGCTCGGCGCGCTGTTCATGCTGATTCAAGGGTTGGCGGAGGTGGCGCGCTGCATCATCTGCATTCGTGACGGCGCCTGGCCGCAACGCCTCCATGACGTCGAAGAAATGGAATCCGCGATTCTGGCGGAAGCCGCCGACCGCAAGCGGATCGAAGAAGAATTACACGTGGGGGCTGCCCGATGATGTTCACCAATCCCGAACTCGGGATGATCCAGCTCGGTGCGTTCATCATCATCATTCTGCTGGGCTTTCCAATCGCCTTCACGCTCGTCGCGATGGGCATCTTTTTCGGCTACCACGCGATGGGGCCGCGCATCTTCGATCTGCTGGTGACCAACACCGCGGACGTGATGCAGAACGACGTGCTGACCGCCGTGCCGCTGTTTCTGTTCATGGGCTACGTCGTCGAGCGCGCCAACATCCTCGACCGGCTTTTCTACTCGATCCAGATGGCGGCGCGGAACGTGCCGGGCTCGCTGGCGGTTGCGACACTGATCACCTGCGCATTGTTCGCCACCGCGACCGGCATCGTCGGCGCGGTCGTCACGCTGATGGGCTTGCTGGCTTTCCCGGCGATGCTGCGCGCGGGCTACGACACCAAGCTCGCCGCGGGCGTGGTCTGCGCCGGCGGCTGCCTCGGCATCATGATCCCGCCGAGCGTGCTGCTGATCCTTTACGGTGCGACCACCGCGACCTCGGTGGTGAAGCTCTACGCGGCGGCGTTCCTGCCGGGCTTCCTGCTGGCGGCGCTCTATATCTTCTATGTCGTCATGCGGGCGGTGCTCAATCCGAGCCTGTGCCCGCGGCCGAAGGAGTTCGAACGCCATATTCCGTTCAGAGAGGTCTTCGTCGCGCTGGTGACCTCGTTCTTCCCGCTGGCGATCCTGATCCTGTCCGTGCTCGGCGCGATCCTGTTCGGCCTCGCGACACCGTCGGAAGCGGCGGCCGTGGGTGCTGCGGGTTCGGTGCTGCTGGCCGCGCTCTACCGCTCGCTGACTTTCGAGCGGCTGAAGGAGGCCGTGTATCTGACGGCCCGCGCCTCGGCGATGGTCTGCTTCCTGTTCATCGGCTCGTGGACCTTCTCCTCGGTTTACGCCTATCTCGGCGGCCATGAGGTGATCGAGCACTGGGTGCAGGCGCTCAATCTCAGCCCGGTTGCGTTCCTGATTATCGCGCAGGCGATCATCTTCCTGCTCGGATGGCCGCTGGAGTGGACGGAGATCATCATCATCTTCGTGCCGATCTTCCTGCCGCTCCTGAAGACCTTCAACATCGATCCGATCCTGTTCGGCATCCTGGTGTCGCTGAACATCCAGACGTCGTTCAATACGCCGCCGATGGCGATGGCGGCCTATTACCTCAAGGGGGTTGCGCCGCCGCATGTGAAGCTGACCGACATCTTCTCGGGCGCCTTGCCATTCGTGTTCATGGTCTTCATTACCATGATCCTGGTCTATATTTTCCCTGGCATTGCGTTGTGGCTGCCGGATCAACTTTACGGACGATAAATCGTGGCAGATCGGCAATTGGCGACGCTCACCGCCGGTGAGGTCGCGCAGAAGATCGCGGCTGGCGACATTTCCGCGACCGACTATGCCTCGGCGCTGATCGCGCAGGTCGAGGCGGTCGAGGGCACGATCCATGCCTTCGCGCATTTCGACGGCGGCCATGTCCTTGCGCAAGCGCGCGCGCTGGACGAGCGGCGGGCGAGCGGCGCGGCGGTCGGGCCGCTCCACGGCATTCCGGTTGCGGTCAAGGACATCTTCGACACCGCGGATTTCCCGACGGAATGCGGCTCGCCGATCCTGAAGGGCCGCCGGCCCGGCAAGGATGCGACGGTGGTGGCGCGGCTGCGCGCCGCCGGTGCCATCGTCCTGGGCAAGGCCGTCACGACCGAGTTCGCCTATTTCAATCCCGGACCGACGGTCAATCCGCGCGATCCGCAGCGCACGCCGGGCGGCTCGTCATCGGGGTCCGCTGCGGCGGTCGCCGCCGGCATGGCGCCGCTCGCGCTCGGCAGCCAGACCAACGGCTCGATGATCCGGCCCGGCGCGTTCTGCGGCGTGTTCGCCATGAAGCCGAGCCATGGTCTGATTTCGCGGGCCGGCGTGCTGACGCTGTCGAAGACGCTCGATCACGTCGGCATCTTTGCGCGCTCGCTCGCGGACATCGCCCTTACGCTCGACGTTCTTGCCGGATACGACGCGCTCGACAGCGACACGAGGCCGGTTGCAAGCCCGGATTTCCGCGCGACGCTGATGGAGCCGCCGCCGGTGGTGCCGGATTTCGCCTTCGTGCGCACGCCGGTCTGGGACAAGGCTACGTCCGACACCCGCGCGGCTTTCGAGACGCTGGTCGGCCATCTCGGCGAGCGGGTGAAAACCGTGGACCTGCCGGACAGCTACGCCGCGGCCTGGACCGATCAGGCGACCATCATGGCGACCGAGATGGCGCACAATCTCGGCGCGATGGTCGATCGCGGCGGCGACGGGGCGAGCCCGATCTTCCGCGAACTGATCGCGAAAGGACGCGCGACGCCGGCGGTCGAATACCTCGCCGCGCGCGACCGCGCACCGCGCTATCGCGCCGGGATCGCCGAGCTGTTCGCCTATTACGACGCCATCATCACGCCGGCGGCGCCGGGCGTCGCGCCGATGGGGCATGCGGCGACCGGCGATCCCGCGTTCTGCAGTTTATGGACGCTGACCGGATTGCCGGCGATCACGCTGCCTGTCATGTCCGGGGAAGGCGGGATGCCGCTCGGTCTTCAGCTGATCGGCGCGCCGAATTCCGACGCCCGCCTGCTGCGCACGGCGCGCTGGCTGATCGAAAATCTCGGCAGTTGAGGCGAAATCAGCGCTGCGGCGCGGAGCGCCTGAACAGTGGCGCCAGGGCATCGGTCCAGATCGCCCAAGCCATCAGCGCGAGGCCGACAAGGGAGATAATCCAGAGCGGCAGCTGGTTCAGTTTGGCGACGATCAGGAGGATGAACGCTGTCATCAGCACGCCGCCGATCAGTGAGGTGATTGCGTCCGCCATGATGCGCTTTCTCCCGCCGGCCATTTGCCGTGTCAAATTATAGCCGAGTGAGAAGGGCCGCGCTACGGGCTTTCGCCTTTCTACCGCGCTCCGTTTGCGCTCCGGGGGCCGTCGGCAACGGCTGGCGGCCGGCGCGAACCGGGCTGCGTCGAGATGATGCGGGCACTCGGCTGGTGACAATCCGGCGTCCGGCTTGACCCGCCGGCATCGTCGCGGCATTCAAAAAATCAATCCGTGCGCCGCCGTGCCCTGCGGTCGCCATGCTCCATTTCGCCGCGTTCATCCGACCGCGATGACGTCGCAAATCCGCAAGCGAAAGCGATCACGATGCCGTTGATGCCCGTTCTCCGCCGCCGGTCCGTCATGCTGGCGCTCGCCGCCGCGATGGCGACAGGCGCCGCCGCCGTCGCGCCCGCGAATGACGGCCGCTTTCCCTACGATCTCGAACTGCTGATGGACACGCGGCCGATGCCGCCCGGCAAGCGTATGCCGAGCATGACGGTGGCGCAGGATGGCAAGGCGCTGCTCGATCTGTGGTGCCGCAGCGTGCGTGGCGTCGTCGAGGTCGGCGCCGGCACGGTGGCGATCCAGGCCGAGCCGCTGCCGGCCAATCCGCCGGATATGCAATCGCGCGGCCAGTGCACGCCGGCGCGGATGCAGGCCGACGAACAGGTGCTTGCCGCGCTCACGCAGATGACAAGCTGGCAGCGTCACGGCCAGACGGTGGTGTTTTCCGGCGCGACGACGCTGCGCTTTACGCCGAGCAGTCACTGAATACAGCCGTCGACGGCCGAAGGCTTCAGTCGATGCGCCAGTGGCCGAGCCAGACGTCGATCATGTCCTGGATTTTCGTGACGACGATGCCGAGAATGGCGAGCACAATCAGAACGGCGAAGACCTGCTCGGTTTCGAGCACCTGACCGGCGAGGAACAGCCGTCCGCCAAGGCCGACCTTGCCGACCACCATTTCGGCGGCGACCACCAGAATGATCGAGACGCCGAGTCCAAGCCGGATGCCGGCGAAGATCGAGGGGATCGCGCTCGGCAGCAGCACTTTCATGATGATCTGCGACTGGTTGGCGCGCAGGTCGCGCGCCGCGAGCACGAGGCCGGCGTCGCACTGGCGGATGCCGAGCACGGTGTTGATGATGATCGGAAAGATCGCGCCGAGCGCGCTGATCGTCAGCATGAACGGCCCGCCGGTGCCGAGCCAGATGATCAGCAGCGGGATCAGCGTGATCTTCGGCAACGGGTAGAGCGCGGCGATGTAGAGGTCGGCGACCGCGCGCATGCGCTCCGAGGTCGCCATCCAGATGCCGATCGCCACGCCGAGAACGATGGCGATGGCGAAGCCTGCGAAGATGCGCCACAGCGTGATGACGAGGTCGAAGCCTAGCCCGCCGGTGCGGAACAGGTCGATCAGCGCGCGGAGGATGCCGCTCGGCGCCGGCAGATAGATCGGATTGAGCTTGGCCGCCCAGACGGTGAACTCCCAAGCCGCGAGCAGGAGGACGACCGACAGCCAGGCGAGTATGCGCGGCTCCGCGACGAGGCCGAGGATCCCCTTGCTCGCCGTTGGGCGCTTGTCCGCGAGGCTGCGTTCGCTCATGTCAGCCGGTCTCGCGATCGTTCGCCATCGCGCGCACCACCTCGTCGCGCAGAAGGCCGTAGATGCGGTCGAACAATTCGCCGTAGCGCGGATCGTGCGTGGTGGCGAGGCTCCGCGGCCGCGGCAGGTCAACAGCGATCTCGGCGGCGATGCGGCCGGGTCGCGCGGTCATCACGAAGATCTTATCGCCGAGCAGGATCGCTTCCTCGATCGAATGGGTGACGAGCAGGGCGGTGGTGCCGCTCTCCTCGACGAGCTTGGCGAGTTGTTCTTGCAGCACGAGGCGGGTCTGCGCGTCGAGCGCGCCGAACGGCTCATCGAGCAGCAGCACGTCCGGCTTCATCACCAGCGCGCGGGCGAGGCCGACGCGCTGGCGCATGCCGCCGGACAGCTGGCGCGGAAACTTGTCCTCGAAGCCGGCGAGATCGACGCGGGCCAGCGCCTGCCGCGCGCGGGCCTCGCGTTCGGCGCGTGGCACGCCGATCATCTCCAGCCCGAACGCGACGTTGTCGAGGATGGTGCGCCAGGGGAACAGATTGAACGACTGCCACACGGTCGCCATTTCGGGCGGGCGGGCGCTTTCGCCGCCGTCCGCCGCGAGATAGCGCAGCCGGCCTTCGCCGGGCGCGAGGAAGCCGCGGGCGATCTGCAGCAGCGTGCTTTTTCCGCAGCCGCTCGGCCCGATCAGCGCCGTGACCTTGCCGGGCTCGAACCGGCAGGACACGTCCTTCAAGGCCACGACCGGGACGCCGGTGCGGCTCGCGAAGGTCAAGCCGATCGACTGGAGATCGATCGCAGCCGCCGTGGAGGCCATTCCGTCAGCCGAACGGGTTCTTGGATTTCAGCCGCTCGGTTGCTTCCTTCGCCATCGACAGATCGAACAGTTGATCCTCGGTGACGTCGGCTTTCACGAGTTTGAGCGTGTCGGTCCAGAACTTGCCCTGCTCCATGCAGGACTTCACGTTCGGCATGCCGTCGTCGGCGAACCAGGTCCAGCGCGGCGCGGCGGCAACGATCAGCGGCGCGGGAACCTTGGTGGCGTCGGAGATGATCTTGACGACCTCGGCATTCTTCTCGGCGGCCGCCTTGTTGTATTCGCGGCCGGCGTGGATATGCGTCATCGCAAAGCGGATGGCGGCTTCCTTGTTCTTCGACAGGTAGTTGGTCGAGACGACCCAGCAGGCGAGCTGGCAGTTCGGCTCGACGTCCCAGCCGGAGAACACCAGCTTGCCGAACTTGTTCTTCTCGACGAGGAAGCCGAGCGGCACGGGAATGTTGGCGGCATCGGCCTGGCCGGCGCCCATCGCCTTGACGATGTCGGGATAGCTCAGGCCCGCCGACCAGTTGACGTCGGCGCGCGGGTCGAGCCCCGCGCGCTGGATGCCCCGGCCGAACAGATACTGGTCGATGCTGCCCGGCGCCTGCAGGGCGATCTTCTTGCCCTTCAGGAGCGCCATCTTGTCGGGCGCGGTCATGCCGGCTTCGACCATCGCGTTGCTGGCGGCGATCGTCATCGAACCGGAGCCCGGCTTCTCGATGCCGCGGTCGAGGAACGCCTTGAACGGCGCGCCCTTGCCGACGGTATTGAACAGGCCGGCGTTCATCGTCGTCGCCGTCATGTCGAGCTCGCCGGCGACCAGTGCCGGCATCGCCAGCGCGCCGTCCTTGAAATACTGCACGTCGACGTCGAGGCCGACCTTGTCGAAATACTTGCGCGCTTCGGCGAGGAAGATCGGGCCGGACGAGATCAGCGGCACGATGCCGATGCGCAGCTTGAGCTTGTTCTGCGCGTGGACGAACGGAGCGGGAAACGCGGCGAGGGCGCCGGCCGCGGCGGAGGTCGCGAGGAATTTCCGGCGGGTCGTATCGAGCGTCGGCATAACAGAACTCCCGGTTGAAACCGTGCAAAGTCTGCCCCCGTTGCGATGCCGCCGCAAGCAAATGCGCTGCAACGTCGCGTCATCCCGGCGCGGCAAAGTGCGCGGACCGGCTTTCGTCATACGCAAAGGGTGGGCGGCGACCGCGGTGTTTGTGTTGTTTCGCGATGCTTACCGCCTGAAAGGGCGACGGGTCAGCCGGCCGGACGGGACTGGCCGAGGCGCAACAGATCGGCCGTCGATGCGCTGCCGATTGCCTGCGGCTTGACGAAAATGGCGAGCACTTCCGGATGGCGTTGCTTGATGGCGGTCTCGACATCCCGCACCGCCTGTTCGATGGCCGTTGCATCGAGACTGTCGCGAAACTCGAGACTGAGCGCGACGATGATCTGGTGCGGTGCAAGGTGGACGGTGAACAACAGCCGCGAGCGTTCGATCGCGCCGTTGCCGCCGACGATCTCCATGATCGATTGGCGGATTCCCCGCTCGGCCGGCTCGCCGATCAGCAGCTCCTTGCTTTCGTAAGCCAGCAGGATCGCGACGGTGCCGAGCAACAGGCTGATGCCGATCGAGGCGACGCCGTCGAGCATCGGCATGTCGAAGGCCTGCGCCGCCGCGAGGCCCACCGCCGCGATGAGGAGGCCGAGCATGGCCGCGCTGTCCTCGAACAGCACGATGAAGCCGGGCGGGTCCTTGCTGCGCCGGGCGGCGGCGAGCAGCCCTTCGCCGCCGGCGGACTTGCGGAATTCGCGCCAGGCATAAATCCACGTCGAGCCTTCGAACACGGCCGAGGCACCGAGCACGGCATAGTTGACGAGCGCGTTCTCGACCGGGTGCGGGGAGATGATGTGCTGCACGCCTTCATAGAAGGTCGCGCCGGCGCCGACGGTGAACATCAGCAGTGCGACGGTGAAGCTCCAGAAATAAAGCTCGCGGCCGTAGCCGAGCGGGTGCCGCTCGTCGGGCGGCAGCGCGGCGCGGTGAATGCCGTAGAGCAGGACACCCTGATTGCCGGTGTCGACGAAGGAGTGCACCGTCTCCGACAGCATCGCGGAGCTTCCGGTCCACAGCGCGGCGCCGAGCTTGGTCAGCGCCACCAGCAGATTGCCGAGCAGCGCGGCATAGACGACGCCCTTGGACTGGTTTCTTGCGCTCATTCTGTTGCAAACGCGCCAGTTCCCATTCGGTTCGCCGGAATGGACGTCCGAAACGAAAGAAGCCGCCTCGCGGCGGCTTCTCGTCGTCTTTTCGCGAGGGATGGGCTTAGAAGCCCATGCCTCCACCGAAGTCGGGCTTGCCCGACTTCGGCATTTTAAGAAGCGGTCGGTCTGGGCTCTAGAAGCCCATCCCTCCCATGCCGCCGCCCGGCGGCATGGCCGGCGGAGCCTCGTCCTTCGGCACCTCGGCCACCATCGCTTCGGTGGTGATCAGCAGGCCGGACACCGAGCCGGCGTCCTGCAGCGCGGTGCGCACCACCTTGGCCGGGTCGATGATGCCCTTGGCGACCATGTCGACATACTCTTCGTTCTGGGCGTCGAAGCCGAAGGTCTCCGACTTCTCGTCGAGGATCTTGCCGACCACGATCGAGCCCTCGACGCCGGCGTTTTCCGCGATCTGGCGGATCGGGGCTTCCAGCGCCTTCAGAACGATGTTGATGCCGGCCTGAACGTCCGGGTTGTCGTTGGTGAGCCGGCCGACCGCCTTCTTGGCGCGCAGCAGCGCGACGCCGCCGCCCGGCACGATGCCTTCCTCGACCGCGGCGCGGGTGGCGTTGAGCGCGTCGTCGACGCGATCCTTCTTCTCCTTCACCTCGACTTCGGTCGCGCCGCCGACGCGGATCACCGCGACGCCGCCGGCGAGCTTGGCAAGACGCTCCTGCAGCTTCTCGCGGTCGTAGTCGGAGGTCGTCTCGTCGATCTGCTGCTTGATCTGCGCCACGCGGGCCTCGATGTCGGCCTTCTTGCCGGCGCCCTTGACGATCGTGGTCTTCTCTTTCTCGCTGATGACCTTCTTGGCGCGGCCGAGCATGTTCAGCGTGACGTTCTCCAGCTTCATGCCGAGATCTTCGGAGATGAGCTGGCCGCCGGTGAGGATCGCGATGTCCTCGAGCATGGCCTTGCGGCGGTCGCCGAAGCCCGGTGCCTTGACGGCCGAAACCTTGAGGCCGCCGCGCAGCTTGTTGACGACGAGGGTGGCGATGGCTTCGCCTTCCACGTCCTCGGCGATGATCAGCAGCGGCTTGCCCGACTGCACCACCGCCTCGAGCACCGGCAGCAGCGCCTGCAGGCCCGACAGCTTCTTCTCGTAGAGCAGGACATAGACATCTTCCTGCTCGGCCAGCATCTTTTCGGCATTGGTGACGAAGTAGGGCGAGATGTAGCCGCGGTCGAACTGCATGCCCTCGACGATCTCGACTTCGGTGTCGAGCGCCTTGGCTTCCTCGACCGTGATGACGCCTTCGTTGCCGACCTTCTGCATCGCCTGGGCGATCATCTTGCCGATGTTGGCGTCGCCGTTCGACGAAATGGTGCCGACCTGCGCGACTTCCGCGGTCGACGACACCTGCTTGGCGCGCTTCTGGATGTCCTTGACGACCGCGGCGACCGCGATGTCGACGCCGCGCTTCAGGTCCATCGGGTTCATGCCGGCGGCCACCGACTTGGCGCCTTCCTTGACGATCGCCTGCGCGAGCACGGTCGCGGTGGTGGTGCCGTCGCCGGCGATGTCGTTGGTCTTGGAGGCGACCTCGCGCACCATCTGCGCGCCCATGTTCTCGAACTTGTCCTCGAGTTCGATGTCCTTCGCCACCGTCACACCGTCCTTGGTGATGCGCGGCGCGCCGAAGGTCTTGTCGAGCACGACGTTGCGGCCCTTGGGGCCGAGCGTCACCTTCACGGCGTTGGCGAGGATGTCGACGCCGCGCAGCATGCGGTCGCGGGCGTCGCCGGAAAACTTCACGTCCTTGGCAGCCATTTCAGAAAACTCCGTTTACTCGGTTACGCGGCTCAGGCGATCACGCCCATGATGTCGGATTCCTTCATGATGAGGAGATCCTCGCCGTCGATCTTCACCTCGGTGCCCGACCACTTGCCGAACAGCACCTTGTCGCCGGCCTTCAGGTCGATCGGGATCAGCTTGCCGGCCTCGTCGCGGCCGCCGGGGCCGACCGCCACGATTTCGCCCTGCGAGGGCTTTTCCTGTGCGGTATCGGGGATGATGATTCCGCCCTTGGTCTTCTGCTCGGCATCGATGCGGCGCACGACGACGCGGTCATGCAGCGGACGAAACTGGGTCTTGGCCATGTATTCCTCGCCAGCGGTGTTCGGGGTGACAGATATTTATGTTTTTTCAATTGTTTAGCACTCATTCTGTGCGAGTGCCAAGCATCCGGGGGAGATAGGGCATGGACGCGGGGCAAGTCAAGGGAAGGGGTGCCGCATCAATGCTTGCGCTTCCCGGCTGCGCCCCGCACATTCACCGTCCAATCAAGAGGTTTTCCATGCGACGACACATCGTCACGGCTGCCGCGCTGGTCTTCGGTGCGCTCGCGCTCGGTGCCTGCGCCAGCAGCGCGCCCGAGCCGCCGCCAGTGGCGACGCCGGCGCCGGTGCCGGTCCTGCCGCCCGCCTTCCCGCCGCAGGACATCGTCGGCCGCTGGGGTCTCGCCGCCTACCACAAGGAAGAGGACCGCGCCCGCACCGAAGCCGCCGCGGCCAAC
Source organism: Pseudolabrys sp. (assembly GCF_050250095.1). NCBI lineage: Bacteria > Pseudomonadati > Pseudomonadota > Alphaproteobacteria > Hyphomicrobiales > Xanthobacteraceae > Pseudolabrys > Pseudolabrys sp. The sequence continues at coordinate 321,992 of NZ_JBFWPH010000001.1, forward strand.
CAGTGCCGTCAGCCTTACGTGATCTCGCTCGGCCCGACCGGCGGCGTGATGATGCATCTGGCCGACCAGGCGACGCCGGAAGAACTGCGCCTGAAGGGTGCGCCGGGCGGCAAGACCTATATCGGTCCCGAGGGCGAACCCGGCGGCATCCAGGACCGCGAGGTGGTGTCCTTCACCGGCCGGATCCTGACCTTGCGGTGGATGGACCCCGAAGTGCAGGGCCGCTACGGCACGATGGTCTATGTCCGCTGCGCGCCCGAGGGACAGAAGCGCCCGCCGGCGAGGAAAAAGCCCGCTGCCAAGCCGAAGCCGAAAACCTGAGCCGGCGGCCAAAGCCGGCAGTTAAAAGCCATCGCGATAGCCTCATGCGCGCTTTGCAACGCGGCCGATTGCGGCCGCGTGCTAAGGCATGAGCCGGCATGCGCTCATCGATAACGACGAACGACTGGCTTCACGGACCTTGGCGGGCGGTCCTGGTCCTCGGCGTCACGCAGATCGTCAGTTGGGGCTGCATCTACTACACGCCGGTTCTGATCGTGCCGCTGATCGTGTCCGAGCGCGGCTGGTCGATCGCGTTCGGCATGGGCGGCTTCTCCGCCGGGCTGCTGACGGCCGGTCTGGTTCTGCCTTATGTCGGCCGGATGATCGACAGGCTCGGCGGCCATGTCGTGATGACGGCGGGCTCTCTCGTCGGCGCGCTCGGTCTGGTGCTGATCGTCCACGTCACGCATCCGGTCGCCTATTTCGCGGTCTGGGCGGTGCTCGGCGTGGCGATGGCCGCCAATCTTTACGATGCCGCCTTCGCGACGCTCGGCCGCATTTTCGGCGCGGCGGCGCGGCGGCCGATCACGGCGCTGACGCTCGCCGGCGGCTTTGCCTCGACCGTGAGCTGGCCGGCGACGCATGCGCTGCTCGAGCGGTTCGACTGGCATGCGACCTACCTGATCTATGCCGGCGTGCTCGCCTTCGTCTCGGCGCCGCTCCACGCCTTCGGTCTGCCGCGCAGCCGTGCCGCCACCGAGACGCAGCCATCGGCGAGCGGCGAGGCGAGGCCGGCGCGCGTCATGCCGCCGAAGGGGCTTGCCTTCGCTCTCGTCGCCGCGGGATTCACGGCTTACGCCTTCGTGCCGTCGGGGCTCGCCGCGCATTTGCTGGCGATCTTCGACCGCGCCGGCATTGCGGCCTCGACGGTGGTGTGGATCGGCGCGCTGTTCGGTCCCGCGCAGGTCGGCGCGCGGCTGATCGAATTCGCCATCGTGCGGGACGTGCATCCCCTGTGGATCATGCGCTTTGCGCTCGGGGTGCTGCTCGTCGCCTTCGCCGGGCTTGCCGTGCTCGGCGTGTCGCCGGTCACGGCGGCGGTGTTCGCGCTGATGTTCGGCGGCGCCAACGGGCTCGTCACGATCTCACGCGGCGCGGTGCCGCTCGCGCTGTTCGGCGCCGCCGGTTACGGCCATCTGCTCGGCCGTCTCGCCGGGCCGTTCCTGCTGATGCAGGCCGCCGCGCCCCTGCTGATGGCGCTCGTCATCGAACGAGCCTCCGACGCGGCCGCGATGGCGCTCACCGCGGGCTTTGCCGTGGTTGCGCTTGGATGCTTCGTGCTGATCAGGAAGCCGGCGGATTAGCCGCAGCCGAACATGTTGTCGATGGCGCTCTGGTCGACATGACCACTGTCGCCGTCGAGCTTCGGCCCGTTGGCGAGCGCCCGGCCGAGCGGACGATGATCGGGCAAGGCCTGCGTCTCGGCTATTCTGACGTTGCCCCAGATGTCGGTCATGCGCGCGAGGTGGCCCTCGACGAACTTCAAGGTATCCGCTGCCTTGCTGATGTGCTGGCCGGACAGGTCCTGGAAATTGCACGCCTCGTAGATGCGCACGATCTGGTCGACGATGTCCTGCGACAGGCCGCGGTTGTAGTCGTTCTTGAGCGTCGCGTGCAGGGCGCGGGCGCTTTCGTCGATCGTCTCCGCGGCCTTGAGGATGGTTTGCGTCGCTTTTTCCATGCCTGCGATTGCCGAGGCGAGTTCGTGGCGCGCACGCGCGATGCGCGACTCCTCACCCGGTGCGCCCTGCAGAGCCGACAATTCGCGCTTGCTGCAGTCGATGGCGCGGTTGACCATCTCGACGTCGCGCTTGAACTCCTGCTCCGTGCGGTCGCTCGGCGCGACGGCGTTGTGCCGTGCCGTCGGCCGCGTGACGCGGGGCTCGTCGCTGCGTCGCGCCAGCGGATTTGCCGCGCCGCGCGAGGGCCGCTCCGACAACATCTGTTCGACACGGAAAATGGGCTTCTGCACGCAAGGAACTCCGACGGTTGATCAGCCTATCTAATCCGTCGCCGCTTAACGTGGCGTTTCGCGCTGCGCGTTCACGCGGCGTTTACCATGCGGCGCGCGCCTTTACCGGCCGTTAGGGCTGTTGCGACGAAGCGGGCCGCGCGCGCTGCATCCGCGCAGCGCGATACCTTCAATTTTACCAATCGGTGGCTTTTTCACCTTCTACTCACCATGCGTTTTCGTGAGTGAAGTCAGGTGCCGCCGATGATCCGCCTTGCCACTGCCGCTGCCGCGGCGACATGTCTGTCCGTCTCCGTGGCCGGCGCGCAGGTCTATGTCGTGCCGCAAGGTCAATACGCGCAAGCCGCGCAGCCGCGCATGGTCGTGGTGGCGCCGGTGCATCAGCAGCGCGCCGAACTCGGCGGTGGCTTCATCGAATTCCTGTTCGGCGACCGCGGGCCGCAGCCTGCGGTGGTGCCGCCGCAGCAGAGCTATCAGCCGGTCTATCTCGCGACCGCGCCGGCGGCGCAGGATCCGACCTATGCGCAGCCGCGCATGGCGGTGCCGATCGATCCGAAATATCTGCCGCAGGACGTCGCCTATCAGGGCAAGGAAGACGCCGGCACGATCGTCATCGACACGCCGAACCGCTTTCTCTATCTCGTCGAGGGCAACGGCCGCGCGCGGCGCTACGGCATCGGCGTCGGCCGGCCGGGCTTCACCTGGTCCGGCACCCACGCCGTGACCGCCAAGCGCGAATGGCCGGACTGGACGCCGCCGGAGGAAATGCTGCAACGGCAGCCTTATCTGCCGCGCCACATGGACGGCGGACCGAACAATCCGCTCGGCGCGCGCGCGCTCTATCTCGGCTCGACGCTCTACCGCATCCACGGCTCGAACGAGCCGTGGACGATCGGGCAGATGGTGTCGTCGGGTTGCATCCGCATGCGCAACGAGGACGTCATCGACCTCTACGGCCGCGTCAAGGTCGGCACCAAGGTCGTCGTTATTTAAAGATCGCCGCCGAGATCGCTGTCGAAGTCGGCGTCGTCACTGTCATAGTCGGCTGCGATGTCGTCGTTGTCGCCGAACAAGCCGGCGCGGCGCGTTTCACCGGCATCGCCGCGGCTGCCGATGTCGCCGGCGCCGGCGTCACGGGCGAGGTCGCTGCCTGCGGCCTGCTGGTCCCACGGCGACGAGCGGTCGCTCTGTCCCTGACCGGCGAAAGCCTGACCGTGCGAGCCGCCGCCGAGCAGCGAGCCGATCATGTTGGCCATCATCATGCCGCCGACCACGCCGACGGCGGACGCCGCGGCGGTGCCGAGGAACGAACCGCCGCCGCCCGGCGCTTGCGCCGGTTCGCGCCCGCGGGGATCGCCGCCGAGGTTCTGGCGCACGTCCGGCACTGAAGTGTTGGGACGGCCGCCGAACAGCGCGCCGCGCATCGAATCGAGGAAACCGCCGCCCTGTTCGGGTTCGCCTTCAAGCTCGCGCAGGCGCGCATCGGCGCGGCGCAGGGCTTCGTCCTGCAGCAGCACAGTCTGCACCAGCGGATAGATCGCGTGCGGCGCGCGCTGCAAACCGTCGGCGATGGTGCGCTCGGCGTCGGGGTCGCGCGGCGTGGTTTCGAGCTTCGCAAGCCGGTCGAACAGATCGGACACCAGTTGGCGTTCCTGCGGCGTCATGGACTCCTCCCAAAATCCCAAAGGACCGAAACCTTTACGGGATCGCTGCGAGAGATGTGGGGAGGGTGCGGCGCTTTTCCAGCGGCCGGCAAGGTCAGGCGAGAACGATATTTTTATCCGCCAGCGTCCGGGGAAAAGCCTCGGCCATGAAATAGGCATATTCCCGCTCCCGCAGGCCGGTTAGCGGGTCGAGCCGTTGCAACTCCGCGTCGACAAAACCGGGGTGACACATCACTAGGCCGCCATCCGGCAGGCTGTCGAGGAAGCGCGGGAACAGCGCGCCGAAGTCGGCATCCGCGTCGAAATCATAGGTGCCGGCAAAGGCCGTGTTCGTCGCGATGCCGTGGCGTACCGCGCGGCGGCGGAATGCGATGCTGAGAAGGTCGAGCACCAACCCCTTGCGATCAGCAATGCGCGCGGCCCACGAGCCGGCGCGGCCGCATTGACGCACGGTGGCACTTGGCGCGGCCTCCGCGATAGCGGCCAGCACGGCGTCGCGAACCTGCGGAAACAGATGTACATGCTGGTGGCCGTCGACATGATCCGGCGGCTGGCCGAACCGCTCCGTGAAGGCCGCGAGCTGCGCGCGAACTTCCGCGTCGAGCACGGCGCGGTCGTGGCGGCGCATCAATGCTGCAACGAGCGTGTCCTTGATCGGCTTGAAGGGCTGCCCGGTCGTCATCGCGCGAAACGGCGCGGTCAGCGTCAGGTGAAGCCCGACCGAGATAGTGGGCCTGCGCTGCTTGACCGCCGCGAGCGCGACGACGGCGTCGGCGTCGAGGCTTTTCGGCAACATCATCACCGAGGTCGCATCGATGTGACCGGCATCGAGCAGGTCGAGGATCGCGCGGTTGACGCCCGGCGCGATGCCGTAGTCATCGGCGCAGATGCGGATGGTGCGGAGCGGTGCGGTCACGCCTCTCGCGCTCACTTTTTGATGCGCGCCGGCGTCTTCGGTTTCGCCTCGGCGCTCGCCGTGTTCAGGCTGCGTTCGGACACGAAGTAATTGGGCCGCCCTTTCAACTCGGCGAGAACCTTGCCGATATATTCGCCGAGCACGCCGATCATGATGAGCTGGACGCTGCCGATCACCATCGCGCTGACGATCAGCGACGGGTAGCCGGCGACATTGCCGCCGAACAGCAGCGTCTCGATCAGGATCTGCACGCCGAACAGCAGCGCGACGATCGCGAAGACGAAGCCGAGCACGCTGGCGACGCGCAGCGGCGCGACCGAGAAGGCGGTGAGGCCGTCGATCGACAGGCCGACCAGTCCGCGCAGATCCCATGTCGTCTGCCCATGCGCGCGCGGCGCCGGCTCGTAATCGACCCGGACCTGCCGGTAGCCGATCCAGCTCGCGAGGCCCTTGAAGAAACGGGTCCGCTCGGGGAGCTGCCGCAGCGCCGCGACCGCGCGGGGCGACAGCAGGCGGAAGTCGCCGGCATCTTCCGGGATCTTCTGCCGCGCGCCGAGATTGATCAGCCAGTAGAAGCCATGCACCAGCTTGCGCCGCGCCCAGGATTCGTTCTCGCGATGCGCCTTGGCGGTGTAGACGACGTCGTAGCCGTCATCGAGCCAGCGCGCGACCAGCGTTTCGATCAGCGCCGGCGGATGCTGGCCGTCGCCGTCCATGAACAGAATGGCGCCGAAACGGGCATGGTCGAGGCCCGCAAGCAGCGCGGCCTCCTTGCCGAAATTGCGCGACAGCGTGATCGCCTGAACATCGACGGCGTCGGCCGGCAGGCCCGCCGCGATCTGCCCGGTGCCGTCGCGGCTGCCGTCGTCGACATAGACGATCTCGACCGCGAGGCCGCGCTCGCTTGTGAGCCTGCGCGCCACCTCGACGAGGCGGGCGTGCAGATGCGCGAGGCCCGGCGCCTCGTTATAGACCGGCACGACGATCGACAGGCCCGAGGCCGGGTCGCCGGACGCGGTGCGGGGGGATTTGTCTGCGGGTCGGTCGGCCATAAGCGCGTGTGTCGTCCGAATTATCGGTGCGGCCGGACTATAACGTCCCGGAGATTTTCTGTCGCGCGTCTCCTGACCGTGCTAACGACAGCCCCATGAATATTCCGGAGAGCACGTCCGAGACGCATTCGCCGGTGCGGCGCGTGACCCGCGCCCTCCGCGACCGGACCTTCATCGCCAAGGCCGCCAGTTTCGGCGCGATCGGCGTCGTCAATTCGGCGGTCGATTTTGCGGTGTTCACTCTGGCGTTCGTGTGGCTGGCGCTGCCGATCATCCCGGCCAATCTGATGTCGTGGGCGGTCGCCGTCACGTTCTCCTACGTGCTCAATTCGATGTTCACCTTCGCGGCGGAGTCCGGCCGCAAACTCGCCGCGCGTACCTATGTCAGTTTCGTCGTCGCGCAGGTCGCGGGTTTCATCGCCAATACCGCGGTCGTCCTGATCGCGTCCTATTTCATTCCGGTGCTGTTCGGGAAGCTGCTCGCCATCGGCGCGAGCTTCGTCGTCAACTTCTCGCTGTCGCACTTCGTGGTGTTCCGCCGCCGCGGCGGGACGCTCGGTCAGGACGCGCCGCCGCCGTCGAGCCCGCCTTCGAGCAGCGTGTAGAGCGGATTGTCGCGCGAGAAGACGTAATCGAGATCGGCGACCGCCACCGCCTCCGCGCCCTTGTCACGCAGGAAATTCGTCAGCGCATAAACCTGATCGGGCGGGCAGTGCAGCGTCAGCAGGCCCGACCAGGTCGGGCCGCCGAACGGAGTCTGTGCGCCGAACTGCTGGCGTACCGCCTCGAGCAGCGCGGTGTCGCTGTTGGCGAGCCGGGCGCGCACCTCGCGGAAGGCGCGGGCGCGTGCCTGCGCGGCGATGCGATCGAGGATGACGCGGGCGACGGCGCGCGCCTCCTCGTTCCAGTCGGCGCCGCGCGCGGCGATCAGATTGGCCTGCGACTTCAGGATCAGGCCGTCATCGACGATCTTAAGCCCGTTGGCGGCGAGCGTGGTGCCGGTCGTGGTGATGTCGACGATCAGCTCGGCGGTGCCGGCGGCGGGCGCGCCTTCGGTCGCGCCGGAGCTTTCGACGATACGGTAGTCGATCACGCCGTTGGCCGAGAAGAAGCCGCGCGTAAGGTTCACGTATTTGGTGGCGACCCGCATCTTGCGGCCGTGGTGATGGCGGAAGGCGGTGGCGACGTCGTCGATGTCGGCCATCGTGCGCACGTCGATCCAGGCCTGCGGCACGGCGACCACGACATTGGCGAAGCCGAAGCCGAGCCCCTGAATGAAGACGACGCGCCGGTCGGCATCCGGGATCATTTCGCGGATCAGGTCTTCGCCGGTCACGCCCATGTGCACCGCGCCCTGCGCGAGCTGGGTGGTGATCTCGGAGGCCGAAAGATAAGCGACCTCGACGCCGTCGAGGCCGACGATGGCGCCGCGATAGTCGCGCGCGCCGCGCGGCTTGACAAGATTGAGGCCGGAGCGGGCGAAAAACGCTTCCGCATTTTCCTGCAGCCGGCCCTTGGCGGGCACGGCGAGAACGAAGGGAGCGCTCATGCGGCGCCTCCATAAACGGCGAGGCGCTCGATCCAGATCGAAAGACCGATGGCCGGAATGGGCTCCGCGCTGCCGAGCCGCGTCAGCAGGCCGTCGTAACGGCCGCCGGCGACCAGCGGGTCGCCCTCGCGGGCCGGGTCGGTCAGTTCGAACACGAAGCCGGTGTAGTAGTCGAAGCCGCGCCCGAACGCGCTCGAGAAACGCACGCGAGAAAGATCGATGCCGCGCGCCTCGATGAAGCCGGTGCGGCTTTCGAACCGCGCAATGGCGGCGGCAAGCGCCGGTCCGGCCTCGGCGGCGAGCGCGCGCAACTGCGTCGCTGCGCCATCGGGGTCGCCTTCGATGGCGAGAAAACGTTCGATCAGCGCGCGCACGTCGCGCGGCAGCTTGGCGCTGGCGCCGAGCGCGGCCTGTTCGAGAAAGCGGTCGGCGATTTCGGCAACCGAGCGGCCGCCGACCGCGGTGATGCCGGCAATCGACAACAGGTCGGTGACGAGCGCGTGGGCGCCTTTCGGATCGGAGCCGGCGAGCGCGGCGAGCACGCCCTGATATTCCGGGCGGCCATTGGTGCCGCCGAGCACGAGACGCTGCAGATCCTGCGCGAGGTTGCCCTTGCGGTTGAAATCCTTCACGAGCCGCCGCTTCCACGCCGGAGCGAGTTCGAGATCGTCGACCAGCGCGTTGAACAGCGCGACGTCGCCGGTCTGGATCGCCGGCGCGGCGAGTCCGTAATGCATGGTGGCGTCGAGGCCGAGCGCCAGCATTTCGGCATCGGCGGCCGCCTCGTCGGCGCGGCCGAACGACTCGATGCCGGCCTGCAGGAATTCGCTCGGACCCGCCGTGCGGTGACGGAACACCGTGCCGAGATAACAGAAGTTCGCCGGGCTGCCGCGGTCGGCCGAGGCGAGGTAGTCGCAGGACACCGGGATGGTGAGGTCCGGGCGCAGGCACATTTCGTCGCCGCCCGGCGTCGCGGTGAGGAACATGCGCTTGCGGATGTCCTCGCCCGACAGGTCGAGGAACGGCTCGGCCGGTTGCAGGATGGCCGGCGCGGTGCGCCGGTAACCGGCGCGCTCATAGGAGGCGACCAGCGCCTCGGCCCGCCCGTCCGCCTGTCCGCCCCGATCTGGTCCGTCCGCCTTCATTCTGGCCCTGTTACGCCCGCGCGCCCTGTAAAATTCGGCTCGCTTTATCACGCGAGGATTAAGGTTTCGACCGCCAAACGCGCTTGGGATTAATGCGCGCGGCCCCCAAATCTCTGTCGTCGTTAATGTTTTTCGACCGGTCCCGGCGGGGTTCGGGACGCCTTTTTGTCCGTAACGGAGCGTCAATACAACCATGCTTCAATGACAGGTTGTAGGAGCACCCGAAGCGCGGCGCCGGGTATGCGGAGCCAGGAATGTCACGGTCCGATATCCAGGCCTTCTTCGACGCGATGTGCCGGCACGACTATGGGGCCATCACCGGCTTTCTGGCCGACGACGTCGACTGGACGATCAGCGGTCCGGTGGACGTGCTGCCGTTCTGCGGGAGCTATCGCGGCAAGGCGGCGGTCGCCGCGATGCTGGAGCGCAAGGTGCCGGAAACGCTCAGCCGGCGTTACATCGCGCCGGACATGTTCCTGATCGAGGGCGACCGTGGCGCGGCGCTCGGCCGGCTGATCGCCAAGGGCCGCGGCGGCCAGACCATCAGCTACCGCCTGGCCCAGTTCTTCACCCTGCGTGACGGCAAGGTGGTGCATTACTGCTCGGTGCTCGACAGTTTCGACGCCGCCGAGCAGGTGATTGGGCACCGGATCGAGGTCGCGGAGTCGCCGCCGCTGATCGGCCTTGATGAAGAATTGTTTGCGGTTTAGGCGAGCGACTGACTGCGCCGCGTAACGTTCCGTCAAGAATAGGGCGGTCCAATTGCCGACCGCGAGGCCAGGCATCATGTCCGAGACGAAACGGGATCTGCTCGACACGTTCTATCGCGCGCTCTGCGCGCAGGACTACGCCGTGATCGAAAGCTTCCTTGCCGACGATGCGGTGTGGTCGATCGGCGGTCCGGTCGACGCGCTGCCCTATTGCGGCGTCTATCGCGGCCGCGCGCGCATCCGCCAGATGCTCGAGCACAAGGTCGCGGAGACGCTCGGCCGCCGCAAGATCGCCGCCGACTATTTCCTCGCCGATGGAGACCGCGGCGGGCTGCTCGGCCGGCTGATCGGCCATCTGCCGGGCGGGCTGACGATTGCCTATCGCGTCGCGCTGTTCTTCACGATGCGCGACGGCAAGGTGCACGAGGTCCATGTTCTGCTCGACAGCTTCGACGCCGCCGAGCAGGTGATCGGCCGCCGGCTCGATGTCGCGCAGGACGCGAACGAGGGTCCCAACAATTCCATCGTGACGGTGTGACGCTGTCCTGACGCCGTCACCGAGTAGCTCCGCTCACCCCCGCGAAAGCGGGGGTCCAAGGTCAAACAGCGGGAAGCTTTTTATAGCATTGGATTCCCGCTTTCGCGGGAATGAGCGGAGATTAGGCGGTCGCTACGCGATCCCGTTGCGCTTGAGGATGTTACGGACTTCCTCGATCATTGCGTTTTCACTCACAGCCCGCTGCGCTTCGGCCTGCTTCTTTAGATGCGCGTCGCGGTCGGCAGTGTCGCTCGGCGCGGCGCCGGCGATCAGGTCGCGCACGATGACTTCGCCTTTGGCCTTTTCGTCCGGCCCCTGAATGACGGCGCAGGGCGCGTGGCGCTTGTCGGCATATTTCAACTGCTGGCCGATGCCGTGTTTCGGGTTGCCGAGATAGAGTTCGGCGCGAATGCCGGCGTTGCGCAGTTGCGCGACCAGCGCCTGCGAGGTGGCGACATTGTCGGGGCCGAACACGGTGACGAGCACCGGGCCGGCCTGTGGTTTCGCATCGAGCTTGCCGATCAGCGTCAGCGCGGCCTGCAGGCGCGACACACCGATGGAGAAGCCGGTCGCCGGGCAGGGTTCGCCGCGAAAGCGAGACACCAATCCATCGTAACGCCCGCCGCCGCCGACCGAGCCGAACCGCACCGGACGGCCTTTCTCGTCCTTCGTCTCGAGCAGCAGCTCAACTTCGTAGACGGGGCCGGTGTAATATTCGAGACCGCGGACGACGGAGGGGTCGATGCGGATGCGGTCCCTTCCATAGCCGGCAGTTTCAGCTAGGCGAGCGATTTCCTTTAACTCGTCAATTCCAGACCTAGAAATAGGGCTTGATCCAAAATGGACCATCAGCCCATCAACTACTCCTTTGTTGCTTTCAACAAAGAACGTGGCGTCTTCGCTCTCCTGTGAGCGAAATTCCAAGGTGTTTCCGCGCTGTTCACGCTGTACTTTCGGCAAGTTCGTTACGTCTTCCAATTCGGTCACTGTGCCGGACTGTAATTGAGCGAACACAATCACTTTCTCAATTTGACGTTTTTCAAGGCCGGCGCCCTTTGTGAAGTCACCGCTTTCGTCTTTACGGCCTTCGCCAAGCAATTCGCGGACGCCATCGATTCCCACACGATCTAATTTGTCGATAGCGCGCAAAACCGTAAGCCTTGTCCCAGCATTTAGATCGCCACCAAGCCCAATCGATTCTAGAACGCCATCCAGCACCTTCCGGTTGTTCACCTTCACGACATACTGGCCGCGCTCGATCCCGAGCGCCTCCATGGTGTCGGCGGCGAGCATGCACATCTCGGCGTCGGCGGCCATCGATGCGGAGCCGACCGTGTCGGCATCGAACTGCATGAACTGGCGGAAGCGCCCCGGTCCGGGCTTCTCGTTGCGGAACACCCAGCCCTGCCGGTAGCTGCGATAGGGCAGCGCAAGGTTCTGGAAATTCTCCGCGACATAGCGGGCGAGCGGCGCCGTGAGGTCGTAGCGCAGCGACAGCCACTGCTCGTCGTCGTCCTGGAACGAGAACACGCCCTCGTTCGGCCGGTCCTGGTCGGGCAGGAACTTGCCGAGCGCGTCGGTGTATTCGATGGCCGGCGTCTCCAGCGCCTCGAAGCCGTAGCGCTCGAACTGGGCGCGGATGGTCTCGACCATCGCCCGCGTGGCGGCAAGCTCGCCCGCGGTGCGGTCTTCGAGGCCGCGCGGCCGGCGGGCTTTCAGTTTCTGCGGCTTTTTGGCGGGTTTGTCGGACATAACGGCCAGGGATTTCGGGTCGATTGTTGGGGCGATAAATCAGGGTTTATTGGCCGGGAGCCGAGCCGGCAAGGGCTGCGCCGCCGGGCAGCCTCTGATAAAAGGCCCGCCAAGGAGTTATCCCATGTCTGCCGCACGTCCCGCGCTGTCCACGGTCCCCAACGACCTCGAGCCGTACTGGGTCCCGTTCACGCCGAACCGCGCCTTCAAGAAGCGCCCGCGCCTGATCGCCTCGGCCAAGGACATGCATTACACGACGCCGGAGGGCCGCAAGCTGCTCGACGGCGCGGCGGGGCTGTGGTGCACCAATGCCGGGCATAACCGCGCGCCGATCGTCGCCGCGATCCAGGCGCAGGCGGCCGAACTCGACTACGCGCCGGCCTTCCAGTTCTCCCACACCAAGGCGTTCGAACTCGCAAGCCGCATCGCGGCGCTCGCGCCGGGCGACCTCGATCATGTGTTCTTCTGCAATTCGGGATCGGAGGCCGTCGACACCGCGCTCAAGGTCGCGCTCGCCTATCATAATGTGAAGGGGCAGGCTTCGCGCGTGCGGCTTCTGGGCCGCGAGCGCGGCTATCACGGCGTCGGCTTCGGCGGCATCGCGGTCGGCGGCATCGTCGCCAACCGCAAGCAGTTCGGCGCGCTGGTCGCCGGCGTCGATCATCTCGGCTCGACCTACAATCGCGAGCAGCAGGCGTTCTCGGTCGGCGAGCCGGAGTGGGGCGCGCATCTCGCCGACGAACTCGAACGTCTCGTCGCGCTGCACGACGCCTCGACGATTGCCGCCGTCATCGTCGAGCCGGTGGCGTGCTCGACCGGCGTGCTGCCGCCGCCGAAGGGTTATCTGAAGAAGCTGCGCGCGATCTGCGACAAGCACGGCATCCTGCTGATCTTCGACGAGGTCATCACCGGCTACGGACGGCTCGGCTATTCCTTCGCCGCCGAACGTTACGGCGTGGTGCCGGACATGATCACCTTCGCCAAGGGCATCACGTCGGGCGCGGTGCCAATGGGCGGCGTGCTGGTGCGCAAGGGCGTCTACGACGCTTTCATGCAAGGCCCGGAGCATGTCATCGAACTGTTCCACGGCTACACCTATTCGGCGCATCCGCTCGCCTGCGCGGCGGGCCTCGCGACGCTCGATCTTTATCGCGAAGAGGGACTGTTCGAGCGCGCGCGCAAGCTGGAGCCGGTCTGGGCGCAGGCCGCGATGGGCCTGAAGGGCTTGCCGAACGTGCTCGACATTCGCCCGATCGGCCTCACCGTCGGCATCGATCTTGCGCCGGCAGCTGAAGGTCCGGGCAAGCGCGGCTACGCGGCGCTCGACGCCGGATTCTTCGAGCATGAGCTGATGCTGCGCGCGGTCGGCGATACGCTCGCGCTGTCGCCGCCGCTGATCATCACCGAGGCGCAGATTGGCGAGATTTTCGACAAGGTTGCCCGCATCGTCAAAGCCGTGGCGTAATAGGGTCGGACGGGGCTGGGGCGATCCGCACGATGAACGTTCATTTTGTCAGCGCGCTGGCGGACGCCATCCGCAGCCGTCCACGGACGGTGCTGGCGTGGCTTGTCGGCGTGCATCTCGTGCTGTGGTCGGTCGTGCCCATGCTGGTGTCCGACAACCTGCAACTCGACCTCGTCGAGGGTCTCGCGCTCGGCAAGGAATGGCAGCTCGGCTACTGGAAGCATCCGCCGCTGCCGTGGTGGACCTCCGATCTCGTCTATCGTCTCACCGGTTCGATTTATTCCGTCTATGTGCTGGGGCCATTATCGGCGGTCGCGTGTCTTTATGTCGTCTGGCGCTTCGGCCGCGTCACGGTCGGGCCGGTGACCGCGCTGGTTGGTGTGCTGGCGCTCGAAGGATTGCACTTCATCAATTTCTCCGCGGTGAAGTTCAGCCACGATCCGATGCAGATGCCGTTCTGGGCGCTGGCCGGCTGGATCAGCTATCGCGCGATCGTCGACCGGAAGCTGCGTGACTGGATCTTTGCCGGTGTCTGCCTCGCGCTGGCGTTCTGGGCGAAATACACCGCCTTCGCGCTCGGCCTCACCGTCGGCCTCGTGCTGCTGTTCGACCGCGAGGCGAGGGCCTGCTGGCGCACGGCCGGTCCCTATGCGATGGCGGCGGCGTTTCTTGCGACGCTGTCGCCGAACCTGTGGTGGCTCGTCGAATATGACTTCCTGCCGTTCCGCTACGTCAACGTCCGCGCCGAAGCCGCGCAGCATTGGTACCAGTTCATCACCTTCCAACTGGAATGGATCGTCAGCCAGGCCTTCTTTCTGCTGCCGGTCGTGGTGCTGGTCGGTGTGCTCTATCTCGGCGGGCTGCGGCGGCGCACCGACGTCGCGCCGTTCGCGCGCCGGTATCTCACCGCGCTGGCGCTCGGTCCCTTCGTCGTGACGACGGCGATCGCGGCCTCACTCGGCCGCATGCCGGTGTCGATGTGGGGCTTCCCGTTCTGGATCTTCGCGCCGCTCGCCTTTCTCGCCTGGTTCGAGCCGAATTTTTCCGACCGCGTGCTGCGGCGTTTCGCGGCCGTGTTCGTCGCGGTCTTCATCGCCTATATCGGGAGCTATGCGGCCATCGAGGTCTACGAGCCGGTGGTCCATGAACGCGCCAAGGCGAGCGATTTTCCCGGCCGCAGACTTGCCAATCTCGTCACCGAGCGCTGGCATCTGCGAACCGGCCAGCCGCTGCGTTATGTCGGCGGCACCGCCATCGGCTACGGGCCGGGCGAATTTGCCGCCAACAACGTCGCGGTCTATTCGCCGGACCGCCCGCACGTCATCCCGCACGGCAACTTCAATCTCAGTCCCTGGGTCGATCCCGCCGACGTCCGCCGCCGGGGCGCGGTGATCCTCTGGCAATCGGGCGTGCCGGCCAAGGAACTGCCGCCCGACATCCGGCGGACGTTCCCGACCGCCGAGCTGCAGCCGAGCCTCACCCTGAAATCGGCCTCGCCCTACGCCCACCAGCCGGTCATCGTGGACTACGCTTTCGTGCCGCCGCAGGCCGGAACGGTCCGGTAAACGCCGAAAAACCGCTATTCGAGGTTGCGCGGATCGCCGCCCTTGTGAAAAGTTGCGGCGGGGAGCGCGAATCACCCGGGGAATGGGTCTTTGCGCCCGGCAGGACCGCACATGGTACGCATCAGCGCCGTGTTCATCGCCATCTGCATGGTGCTCATCGCCGGCTCGGTCGGCGCGGTACTCTATCTTCTTGCCGGGGCGGGCGGGCCGGTGTCGGCGGTGACCGCGCTGACGCTGCTGACCAGCATGGCGCTCTACAATTCCGTGACCGGCCGCATGCGCGACCGGCGCGACCTCGGCGACCAGATCGCCGATCTGTCGCGCGGCACCGCCGATCTCGCCCGCCAGGTCGCGGAGATCGCGCGCCGGCTCGGCGTCGTCGAGAGCCGGCCGAACGTTTCCCACGCCGCGCCGCGCACGCGCAGCGGACCCGATCCGCTCGCGGCCGAGATCGGCGAACTGGGCGGGCTGGTCAAACAGCTCGCCGAAACCGTTGCCGTGCATGACATCGAGATCAAGCGCCGCATGGCGTTGCAGGCGATGGCGAAACCCGCGCCGGCCGAAGAGAACGTGGACGTCGCCGAGTTCGCCGGCGCCGGGAATGCCGAGGCCGATGCTGCCGATGAACCGGCGGCCGAAGTCGCGGCCGAGACCGTGCCCGCCGCGCCGCTCGCCGTTCTCCCCGAACCGCAAGAGGGCCGCGACGCCATCACCGACATGATCGTGTCGGCCGTCGATTCAAACCGCATCGACCTTTATCTCCAGCCGATCGTCACGCTGCCGCAGCGCAAGGTGCGCTTCTACGAAGCGATGTCGCGGCTGCGCGCCGAGAACGGCGACATCATGCCCGCGGCGGACTTCATCGACTTCGCCGAGGCCGCGGGCCTGATGCCGAAGATCGACAATCTCCTGCTGTTCCGCTGCGTGCAGGTGGTGCGTCGCCTGCAACTGAAGAACCGCGACGTCGGCCTGTTCTGCAACGTCAGTTCGACGACGCTGTCGGACGCGACCTATTTCCAGCAGTTCCTCGATTTCATGGAAGCGAACCGCGCGCTCGCGCCCGCCATGATGTTCGAGTTCACCCAGCAGGCCTATCGCTCGTTCGGGCCGATCGAGCACGAAAGCCTGTCGGCGCTCGCCGAGCGAGGCTTCCGCTTCTCGCTCGATCACGTCGAAGACCTGCGCATCGAGCCGCGCGAACTCGCCGACCGCTCGTTCAAGTTCATCAAGGTGCCGGCCAAGCTCCTGCTCAATCCGGAGGCCGGCGCCCGCGCCGATATTCATCCGCAGGATCTCGCCGACCTGATGGCGCGCAACGGCGTCGACCTGATCGCGGAGCGCATCGAGACCGAGAGCATGGTGCTGGACCTGCTCGACTACGACGTTCGCTTCGGCCAGGGCTTCCTGTTCTCGCCGCCGCGCCCGGTGCGCGCCGAGGCGCTGTCCGGCGTCAGCGATGCCGTCGCCAGGGACGGAGCCAAGGCCGGCGACGGCGAAGGCTCCGACATCGGGGCAGGGGCGGCGAGCGAGCCGGCGAAAGCCTTCGCCGCGCGCGCCTGAGGTTCGTTTCCGCCCCGGCTTCATGCTATCCGCTGTCCCATGACATCCGATTCCATCGCGCTCGGCGCGCATTTTTCCGAAATCGCTTCCGGCTATGACGTCGTGCTGTCCGACGTCTGGGGCGTCATTCACAACGGCCTCGAATACTTCCCCGAGGCTTGCGACGCGCTCATGCGGTTTCGCGCCGCCGGCGGGGCCGTGGTGCTCATCACCAATTCGCCACGGCCGACCGAGTCCGTCATCCGCCAGCTCGAACGCCTGAATGTGCCGGCGAAGGTCTATGACGGCCTCGTCTCGTCGGGCGAACTGACGCGCGGCGTGATCCGCTCGCGGGCGGGGCAGACGCTGTATCACATGGGGCCGGAGCGCGACGTCTCGATCTTCGCCGGGCTGGACGTTGCCTTTGCGCCTCTCGAGCGCGCCGACTACGTGATCTGCTCGGGACTGTTCGACGACGAACGCGAGACGCCAGAGGACTATCGCGAACAGCTCGAAGGCATGCGCGCGCGCAACCAGTTCATGGTGTGCGGCAACCCGGACGTCGTGGTCGAGCGTGGCGAGCAGCTTATCTATTGCGCGGGCGCGATCGCCGATCTCTACGCGGGGATGGGCGGCGAGGTGCTTTATGCCGGCAAGCCGTATCGCCCGATCTATGACGAGGCGATGCGGCTCGCGAAAGCGGCGGGCGCGAAAGCCGGCGCGCGGGTGCTGGCGATCGGGGATTCGGTGCGCACGGACCTGAAAGGCGCGCATGCCTTCGGCATCGACTGCCTGTTCATCACCGCCGGCATCCACGCGGAAGAACTCGGCGCGCGCGAAAAGCCGGACCCTGCCGCCCTGGCGAAAATCTTCGCCGGCGAACAGCCGAAGGCGGTGATGCGGAAGCTGGTCTGGTAGTTACGCGGCCGGGACCGGCGGATTGAAGACCGCCTCGATCTTGCTCTTCAACGTTTCGGCGTTGAACGGCTTGACGATGTAGTTGCTGACGCCGGCCTTCTTCGCCGCGATGACGTTGTCGGATTTCGTTTCCGCCGTCACCATGATGAAGGGCGTCTGCTTCAGGTCGGGATCGGCGCGCACCTGCTGGAGCAGTTCGTAGCCGGTCATCGGCTCCATGTTCCAGTCGGAGATGACGAGGCCGTATTTGCGCTGACGCATCTTGTCGAGCGCGGTCGCGCCGTCATTGGCGTCGTCGACCGTGGTGAAGCCGAGTTGTTTCAGCAGATTGCGGATGATCCGCACCATCGTGCCATAGTCGTCGACGACGAGAACCGGTGTCGAAAAATCGATAGCCATTTGCGCTCTCAAGCCCGCTTTGCGGTGCCTCCCCGGAGTCCTGGCGGCTGGATACCAGCGCAGATTGAAAATCCAGTTAATCCCTGTATTCCGTTAACGGCACGGTAACCGTGCTGGCGCTGCTTGACGAAAGTGGCGTAAATCATCAGGTTCCGCCCCGTTTCCGTTCCGACAAGGTTGTCTCAGCGTCCAAATGGCCCTCTCGAGCAAGCCGGCGAACAGCTTCATTGTGGCGCGCGACGGCGCGCCAGCCGCGCTGCAGGGCGCGGTGGTGGCGATCGGCAATTTCGACGGAGTTCATCGCGGCCACCGCGCCGTGATCGGGGCGGCGCAAAAACGCGCCGCGGAACTCGGGATGCCGGCTGCCGCGCTGACCTTCTCGCCGCACCCGCGCACGTTCCTGCGGCCGCAGGAGCCGTTGTTCGCGCTCAGCGACGAGCGCTCGAAGATGCGCCTCTTGGCGGCGACGGGCCTTGCCGGCGCGATCGTCTTTACCTTCGACGCCGCTTTCGCCGCGACGCCGGCCGAAGACTTCATCGAGAAGGTGCTGGTCGGGCAGCTGAAGATTTCCGGCGCGGCGATCGGCTTCGACTTTCACTTCGGAAAGAACCGCACCGGCTCGCCGCAGTTCCTCGTCGAGCAGGGTGAGCGCTTCGGCTTTTCGGTCGATATCGTGCCGCCGCTGCAGGACGAGGGGCGGCCGGTGTCCTCCGGCGCGATCCGCACCGCGCTCGCCCAGGGCAAGGTGGTCGAAGCCGCCGAACTGCTTGGCGCCGCCTGGTTCGTCGCCGGCGAGGTGATCCACGGCGCCAAGCGCGGCCGCGACCTCGGCTTCCCGACCGCCAATATCCGGCTCGATCCGTCCTGCGGCCTCAAGCATGGCATCTACGCGGTGCGTATGCAGGTCGACGGCGAGCGCCATGACGGCGTGGCGAGCTTCGGCCGCCGGCCGATGTTCGACAACGGGGCGCCGCTGCTCGAGGTGTTCCTGCTCAACTTCAATGGCGACCTCTACGGCAAGCAGGCGGAGGTCGCCTTCCTCGGCTGGCTCAGGAACGAGCAGACCTTCGACGGCGTCGAGGCGCTGAAGACGCAGATGCAGGCCGACGTCGCGCAGGCGCGCGAGGTGCTCGCCCGCTCGCGCGGGCGGTTTCCGGAACTGGGCGAGGCCGGAAAGCTGCCGTAACGGAAGGGGTTACAACCGGCGGCGGTCCTGCTAGAGACAGCCCGCTAGGACGAAGACCCCGATGAGCAAGCCCGACAAGCCCGAACGCGACTATTCCGAAACGCTTTTCCTGCCGCAGACCGAATTCCCGATGCGCGCCGGCTTGCCGCAGCGCGAGCCGGAACTGCTGAAGCGCTGGGAGAGCCTGCGCATCTACCAGCAGATGCGCGAGAAGGCGAAGGGCAGGCCGAAATTCGTCCTCCACGACGGCCCGCCTTACGCCAACGGCAACATCCATATCGGCACCGCGCTCAACAAGATCCTCAAGGACGTGGTGACGCGCAGCCAGCAGATGCTCGGTTTCGACAGCAACTATGTGCCGGGCTGGGACTGCCACGGCCTGCCGATCGAGTGGAAGATCGAGGAAGAGAACTACCGCTCGAAGGGCAAGCCGAAGCCGGACCTGAAGAACCCGGACGCGATGATCGCGTTCCGGCAGGAGTGCCGCGCCTATGCCGAGCACTGGCTCAATGTGCAGCGCGGCGAATTCAAGCGGCTCGGCGTCGAGGGCGACTGGTCGCACCCCTACACCACGATGAGCTTCCCGGCCGAGGCGCAGATCGCGCGCGAGCTGATGAAGTTCGCGGCGAACGGCACTTTGTATCGCGGCTCGAAGCCGGTGATGTGGAGCGTGGTCGAGAAGACCGCGCTCGCCGAAGCCGAAGTTGAATACGAGGACTATACCTCGGACACGGTGTGGGTGAAGTTTCCGGTCGCGGACGTTTCGCTTGGCGACGACGCGGCCAAGGCCGACGTCGCCGCAAGCTTCGATCTCGTCGGCAAGGCGTCGGTGGTGATCTGGACGACGACGCCGTGGACGCTGCCGGGCAACCGCGCCGTCAGCTATTCCGGCCGCATCGCTTACGGCCTCTATAAAGTCACCGACGCGCCGGCCGACAACTGGGCGAAGACCGGCGATCTCTTGATCCTCGCCGACAAGCTCGCCGCGGACGTTCTCAAGCAGGCGCGCGTCGCGTCGTATGAGAAGATCGCTACGGTGAGCGCCGCCGTGCTCGCGGGTATGCTCTGCGACCATCCGCTGAAAGCCAAGGGCGGCTATGATTTCGCCGTGCCTCTCCTGGAAGGCGCGCATGTCACCGACGATGCCGGCACCGGTTTCGTCCATACCGCGCCGGGTCACGGCCGCGAGGACTTCGAGGTGTGGACCGCAAGCGGTCGCGATCTCGCCGCGCGCGGCATCAATACCACGATCCCTTATACCGTCGATGAGAACGGCGCGCTGACCGCGCAGGCTCCGGGCTTCACGGGCAAGCGCGTCATCAACGACAAGGGCGAGAAGGGCGACGCCAACGAGGCCGTGATCAAGGCGCTGGCGGAAGCGGGCATGATCATCGCGCGCGGCCGGCTCAAGCATCAGTATCCGCATTCGTGGCGCTCGAAGAAGCCGGTGATTTTCCGCAATACACCGCAGTGGTTTATCGCGATGGACAAGGGCATCGACAAGCCCGCCGACACGCTGCGCCATCGCGCGCTGACAGCCATCAAGGACACCGCGTGGGTACCGCCGCAGGGCGAGAACCGCATCAACGGCATGATCGAGAGCAGGCCCGACTGGGTGATCTCGCGCCAGCGCGCCTGGGGCGTGCCGATCGCGGTGTTCATCAAGGACAACGACGACGGCTCGGTGGAGATTTTGCAGGACCCCGAGGTCGAAGGCCGCATCCTCGACGCCTTCACCGTCGAGGGCGCCGACGCCTGGTACAAGGCGGGCGCGGCCGAGCGCTTCCTGGGCAAGCGCGCCGCCGAAGGCTGGCAGAAAGTCGACGACATTCTCGACGTCTGGTTCGATTCCGGCTCGACGCATGCCTTCGTGCTGGAAGACCCGAAGAATTTCCCGCAGCTCGCCGGCATCGTGCGCAAGCGCGACGGCGGCAAGGATACCGTGATGTATCTGGAGGGCTCGGACCAGCATCGCGGCTGGTTCCATTCCTCGCTGCTCGAAAGCTGCGGCACGCGCGGCCGCGCGCCCTATGACACCGTGCTGACCCACGGCTTCGTGCTGGCCGAGGACGGCCGCAAGATGTCGAAGTCGCTCGGCAACGTGGTGGTGCCGCAGGACGTCATCAAGAATTCCGGCGCGGACATTCTGCGCATGTGGGTTTGCGCGGCGGATTATTCGGCCGATCTGCGCATCGGACCGGAGATTCTGAAAACGACCGCCGACACCTATCGCAGCCTGCGCAACACCGTGCGCTGGATGCTCGGCAACCTCGCGCATTTCCGTGAGGAGGACCGCATCGCAACGGGCAAGATGCCGGAACTGGAGCGGCTGATGCTGCACCGGCTGGCCGAGCTCGACGCGCTGGTGCGCGACGCCTACGCCCGGTTCGACTACAAGCGCATCTTCGCGGCGCTGTCGCAATTCCTCACGGCGGACCTCTCGGCGTTCTATTTCGACATCCGCAAGGACGCGCTGTACTGCGACCCGTATTCCTCGGTGACGCGCAAGGCGTGCCTGACGGTGATCGACCAGCTGTTCCGCTGCACCGTGACGTGGCTTGCGCCGATGCTGTGCTTCACGATGGAGGAGTCATGGATGGCGCGCTACGGCGCGGACGCGCCGTCCGTGCATCTCGAACTGTTCCCCGAGGTGCCGGGAGCCTGGCGCGACGACGCGCTCACCGAGAAGTGGCGCAAGATCCGCACCGTGCGCCGCGTCGTCACCGGCGCGCTGGAGATCGAGCGCGCCAACAAGAAGATCGGTTCCTCGCTCGAGGCGCATCCGATGGTGCATGTCACCAATCCGGAGCTTTATGCCGCGGTGGTCGATGCCGACCTCGCCGAAATCTGCATCACGTCGGCCGCGACGCTTGTTGAGGCCGAGGCGCCGGCCGATGCGTTCCGTCTCGCAGACGTGCAGGGCGTTGCCGTCGTCGTGCGCGAGGCCGAAGGCAGGAAGTGCGCGCGCTCGTGGAAAATTCTCCCCGACGTGGGAAGCGACCCGCAATATCCGGATGTCTCGCCGCGCGACGCCAGGGCGCTGCGCGAATGGGACGCGATGCGCAAGGCGGCGGAGTAAAATATGATTGGTCGTCCCCGCGCAGGCGGGGACCCATAGCCACCGTGATCGAGGTGAAGTCGTGCCTTTCCACGTCTACATCCTCGCAAGCAAACGTTACGGCACGCTCTATATCGGCGTCACCAACGATCTCGCACGCCGCCTCGAAGAACATCGTTTAGGGTTGGGTTCGGAGTTCGTCCGCAAACACGGCGTCACGCGACTTGTCCATGTCGAAGCCTTTGATGATCCCGAGTCGGCCATTCGCCGCGAGAAGCAGTTGAAAAAGTGGAATCGGGATTGGAAAATTCGGCTGATCGAAGAGGAGAACCTGGATTGGTCCGATCTCTCGCATCTGATCAGTCGATAGTCCTGCGGGTATGGGTCCCCGCCTTCGCGGGGACGACTTAAAGATGAAACCCTATCTTTGGGGTCCGCTGACCGGCTTCGGCTTTGCCGTCGCACTCGCTGCCGCCGCGATCGACCAGGCCAGCAAATATTACCTGCTGCATGTCTACGATCTGCCGTCGCGCGGGCAGGTCGCCGTCGCGCCGTTTCTCGATTTCGTGTTCGTCCGCAACTACGGGATCAGCTATGGCCTGTTCCAGCAGGAGGGCGCTCTCGGCCAATGGGCGCTGCTCGCCATCAAGGTCGCTGCCGTCGCGCTTCTGTGGGTGTGGCTCGCCCGCGCCGGTAACCGGCTGACGGCGCTGGCGCTCGGCCTGATCGTCGGCGGGGCGCTCGGCAATGCGGTCGACCGGCTGATCAACGGCTGGGTCACGGATTTTGTGCTGTTTTACGCGGCTTCCGGCACCTGGCGGTTCAACTGGTATGTTTTTAACCTCGCTGATGTAGCCATCGTTGCCGGGGTGGTGGGCCTGCTGTATGAGTCCCTGATCCGGGACAGCGGCGGGGCCCAAGAGGCCTAGAGGGCGGCGTAAAAGACGCCGCAAAACCGCCCCGATCGGCCGGAATAAAGGCCAAAATCGGCGGCATCGCCGGGTCACCGCGGGGCGGCGGACGACGTGATGGGACGGATGTGATGAACGGACCGGCCTTCAGCACTTCTCACGCGAAGCGCGTATCGCAGCGCCTCCGGCGCGCGGGCCTTGCCTGCATCGTGGCTTGCGCGGCCGTTACGGCGGCGCTGCCGGCGCGGGCGGCCGACGACGACAAGAGCTTCGACGAAAAGATCATCGACAGCATCCTCAAGGGCGCCGGCCTGCGCGACGACAGCGCCAATATCGAATATCGCGAGCGCTCGCCGCTGGTGATTCCGCCGGAAGCGGCCGAGGCCACCTTGCCGCCGCCGGACACATCCGCGAGCGTCAACAATCCGAACTGGCCGGTCGATCCCGAAATCAAGCGCGCCCGCGCTGCCAAGAAAACCGTCAACAACAATTATCTCACCGGCGACTCACTGCTCGACGACGGGCGTCCGCTGCGTCCGGATGAAATGATGCGCGGCCGTAAGACGACCGGCGGCGGCGTGACGGCCTCCAATCAGATTCCCTCCGACTATTCGGAGAAGATGACGCCGAACCAGCTCGGCTCGCGCGGCGGGTTGTTCAACAATCTGTTCGCGCCGAGCGAGGAAGTCGCGCCCTTTACCGGCGAGCCGCCGCGCACCACGCTGATCGAGCCGCCGCGCGGCTATCAGACACCGTCGCCGGCGCAGCCTTACGGCGTCGGCAAGGCGGCCAAGGGCACTTACGGCCCGGTGCAGGACAACTACACCACGCGCGTCGAAGCAGAGCGCTAGGCGAACGGCGGCCCGTGCGGATTGCCGATTGTTAAGTTGCGTCTTCGCAAGATGCGGCCAGAGTCCGGTTGCGACGTGATGCGACAGACCGGGACACGACGGATTTGACCATGACATCACCCAGATTGCCGGCCTTGCTGCCGGTTGCGGTCGCAGCGCTCGCTGCGGCCGTGTTCGTCTCGGCCGGCGCATCGGCGCAGAGCGGCGCAAAAAATACCGGGGCGGATCGCAGCAAGGTCACCGAGTTCAAGCTCAAGAACGGCCTCGATGTCGTCGTGATCCCGGACCATCGCGCGCCGGTCGTCACGCACATGATCTGGTACAAGGTCGGCGCCGCCGACGAGACGCCCGGCAAATCCGGCCTCGCGCATTTCCTCGAACATCTGATGTTCAAGGGCACGACGAAAAATCCGGCCGGCAGGTTCTCGCAGGTCGTCGCCGAGATCGGCGGCCAGGAAAACGCCTTCACCTCCAGCGACTACACCGGCTACTACCAGCGCGTGCCGGCCGAGAAGCTGAAGACCGTGATGGAGTTCGAGGCCGATCGCATGACGGGCCTCGTTTTGAGCGACAACGTCGTGCTGCCCGAACGCGACGTTATTCTCGAGGAGCGCAATCAGCGCATCGACAACAATCCGGCCGCCAAACTCGGCGAGCAGATGGATGCGGCGCTGTTCCTCAATCATCCTTATGGCCGGCCGGTGATCGGCTGGCGTCACGAGATGGAACAATTGTCGCGCGGGGACGCGCTCGCGTTCTATCAGCGCTTTTACGCGCCGAACAACGCCGTGCTGGTGATCGCCGGCGACGTGACGCCCGCAGTGGTGAAAACGCTTGCCGAAGCGACCTACGGCAAGGTTTCGCCGATGCCGAAACTCGTGGCCCGCAAGCGTCCGCAGGAGCCGCCGCCGATCGCGGCCCGCTCGCTCACGGTGTCGGACCCGCGCGTCGAGCAGCCGAGCGTGCGCCGCAGCTATCTGGTGCCGTCGTCCAGCACGGCGAAGCCCGGCGAGTCCGAGGCGCTCGAGGTGCTCGCGCACATCCTCGGCAGCGGCTCGAACAGCCGGCTTTACGACACGCTGGTGGTCAAGAAGCGCGTCGCCGTCTCGGCCGGAGCCTGGTACAGCGGCAACGCGGTCGACATGGGCAAGTTCGGCGTCTACGGCGTGCCGCAGCCGAACGAGACGCTGCCGCAGCTCGAGGCCGAGATCGACACGGTGATCGCCGAGGTTGCCGGCAACGGCATCACGCCGGAGGAGCTTGCGCGCGCCAAGACCCGGCTGGTCGCCGACGCCGTCTATGCGCAGGACAGTCAGGCCGCGATGGCGCGCTGGTACGGCGCTTCGTTGACGACCGGCTCGACGGTCGCCGACGTGCTTGCCTGGCCGGACCGCATCAAGGCGGTGACCGCCGAGCAGGTGAAGGACGCCGCCAAGCACTGGCTTGAGAAAGAGCGTTCGGTCACCGGCTATCTCGTCAAGACCCCCGCCGCCAAACCGGAGAAACGCTCATGAGCGCCCGCAACACGCTGATCGCCCTCGCGGCGGGCGCGGTCATGACGCTGGCTGCGCTGCCGGCGCAGGCGGTGACGATCCAGCGCGTCGTCAGTCCCGGCGGCATCGCCGGCTGGCTGGTGCAGGACGCTTCGAGCCCGCTGGTCGCGATGAACTTCTCGTTCCACGGCGGCTCGAGCCAGGACGCCGCCGACAAGGCCGGCGCCGCGAGCCTTGCCTCCAACATGCTCGACGAGGGCGCCGGCGATTTCGACAGCAAGGCGTTCCACGAGAAGCTGGAAAACAACGCGATCGAGATGAGCTTCTCGGTCAGTCGCGATTATTTCTATGGCGGCCTGCGCGTGCTCAACGAGCATCGCGACGAAGCGCTCGACCTGATGAGGCTGGCGCTGACGGCGCCGCGCTTCGACGCCGACGCGTTGACGCGCGTGCGCTCGCAGGTGATGTCGGGCCTGCGCCGCGACACCACCAGCCCGAACAGCCTTGCCAGCCTGCGCTGGTGGGAGACGGCGTTCCCCAACCATCCTTACGGCCGCTCGACCAAGGGTACGCTGGAAACAGTGCCGCAGATCGGCGCCGACGATCTGCATGCCTATGTGAAGCGCGTGTTCGCGCGCAACGAGCTCATCATCGGCATCGTCGGCGATATCGACGCCAAAGGCGCCGGCGCAATGATCGACAAGGTGTTCGGCGCGCTGCCGGCGAAGAACGATCTCGTGCCGGTCCCAGCGACGCAGCCGCAGGGGCTCGGCCGCCGCATCGTCATCAATGTCGATGTGCCGCAGGCGGTGGTCACCTTCGGCGGCGCCGGCATCGCGCGCGGCGATCCGGATTTCATGGCCGCCTATATCGTCAATCACATTCTCGGCGGCGGCACGTTCTCGTCGCGGCTCTACAAAGAAGTGCGCGAGAAGCGTGGGCTGGCTTACGGCGTGTCCGATCACCTGGTCTGGTTCCGCCGCGCCGCGGTCGTGGTCGGCGGCACCGCGACGCGCGCCGACCGCACCGGCGATGCCATTACGGTGATCGAGAAGGAAATCAAGCGCATGGCCGAGGAGGGGCCGACCGCGGAGGAACTCGCCAAGGCGAAGTCCTACCTCAAGGGCTCCTATGCGCTGTCGCTCGACACCTCGGCGAAAATCGCGGCGCAACTCGTGCAGATCCAGACCGACAATCTCGGCATCGACTACATCGACAAGCGCGCCGGGATGATCGATGCGGTGACGGTCGCCGACGCCAAACGGGCGGCCAAGCGCATTTATGGCGGCGGTCTTCTGGTGACGGTGGCCGGGCGTCCGGTCGGCGTGACATCGAGCGGCGAGCCCGCGGCCGAGCCGGCCGCTGCGCCGCGCCAGCAGGCGAACTGAGCGGCCTATCGGGCGCCCGAATCGGCCGATAAAGTGACGCTCATGGCGCTCATTCAATCCATCGATCTTGCGCGCGAGGGGCGCGTCGGCCGTCACGGCGTCGGCGAGGCGGCGCTTGCCGCCGCGCTGAAACGCGCCGAGTCCGCGCTTGACTGGCTGCGGGCGCGCCACGGGGACGGCGCGCTGCCGCTGCTGCGCTACCCTGAAAAGACCGACGATCTCGGCGGCATCCGCGAGGCGGCGGACACCCTGACGCGCGGCGCGAGCGATATCGTGATCCTCGGCACCGGCGGCTCCAGTCTCGGCGGCCAGGCCCTGGCGCAGCTTGCCGGCTACGGCGTGTCCGGCGTCGATGCGCTGCGCGGGCCGCCGCGGCTGCATTTCATGGACAATCTCGATCCGGTGTCGTTCGGCGCGCTGCTCGAGCGGCTGCAACTGCGCGCGACGCGCTTCGTCGCGATCTCGAAATCGGGCGGCACCGGCGAAACGCTGATGCAGACGATTGCCGTGCTCGCCGCGCTGAAGCAGGCCGGGCTTGCGGCCTCCGATCACCTGTTCGGCATTTCCGAGCCTGCGAAGACGGGCAAGAAAAACGGGCTGCGCGATCTGATCGGGCCGGAGGGCGTCGCGACGCTCGATCACGATACCGGCGTCGGCGGGCGCTTCTCGGTGCTCACAAATGTCGGGTTGCTGCCGGCGGCCTGTCTCGGCCTCGATATCGGCGCGGTGCGCAAGGGCGCGGGCCTCGCGCTCGCGCCGGTGCTCGCCGGCAAGCCGGCGGCCGAAGTTCCGGCCGCGCTCGGTGCGGCGCTCACCGTGGCGCAGGCTGATAACGGAAAGCCGATTTCGGTGCTGATGGCTTACGCCGACCGGCTGGAGAAACTCTCGCGCTGGTATGTGCAGCTCTGGGCGGAAAGTCTCGGCAAGGACGGCAAGGGGACGACGCCGATCGCGGCGCTCGGCCCGGTCGACCAGCACAGCCAGTTGCAGCTGTTTATCGCCGGGCCGCGCGACAAGCTGTTCACCGTGATAACGACGGACACGGCTGGCGTCGGCCCGAAGATGGATGCGGAGCTTTCCGCCCGCGCCGGCGAGCCGGATTTCGCCGGCAAGGCGATCGGCGATCTCGTCGCAGCGCAGGGCCGCGCCACGGCGGAGACGCTCGCCGCGAACGGCTGCCCGGTGCGCACCATCCACGCGCCCAAGCTCAACGAAGTCGCGCTCGGCGAATTGCTGATGCAGTTCATGCTGGAGACGATCATCGCCGCGCAGTTGCTTGGCGTTGATGCGTTCGACCAGCCGGCGGTGGAAGAGGGCAAGGTGCTGGCGAAGAGCTATCTCGCCGGCAAAGCCTGAGCGGCCATGCTCCGCGTCACCGACAAGATCTCCATCGACGACAGTGAGCTTGAGGAAAGTTTCGTCCGCGCCTCGGGCCCCGGCGGACAGAACGTCAACAAGGTCTCGTCGGCGGTGCAATTGCGCTTCGACGCGCGGCGCTCGCGCGCGCTGCCGAACGACGTCGCGATCCGCCTGATGAAACTTGCCGGCAGCCGGCTCACCAAGGACGGCGTCATCGTCATCGTGGCGCAGACCCACCGCGACCAGAGCCGCAACCGCGCCGAGGCGCGCGAGCGGCTGGTCGAGATGATTCAGGAAGCCGCGGTGCGGCCGGAGGTGCGCCGCGCCACCAAGCCGACCAGAGCCTCCAAGCAGCGCCGCGTCGAGAGCAAGAAGCATCGCGGGCAGATCAAGAGCCTGCGGCGCACGAAACCGGGCCACGACTAGCCGTTTCCGCCTTGAATTGCGGGGATGCGCCGCGTCTCAGCCTCGCTGGGGCCATCGCAGGTCGCTAAAGTCGCGGAAATCCCCGAATCGGTCGTCCTTTCATGCCCGTCCGCCAGTTGCCGGAAAATCTCGTCAACCGCATCGCCGCCGGCGAGGTGGTGGAGCGCCCGGCGAGCGTGGTGAAAGAACTGGTCGAGAACGCGCTCGATGCGGGCGCGGGCAAGATCGACGTGCTGACCGATGGGGGCGGGCGGCGGCTCATCCGCATCACCGACGACGGCGGTGGCATGACGCGCGAGGATCTCGCGCTCTGTATCGAGCGCCACGCCACCTCCAAGCTCGACGATGAAGACCTGCTGGCCATCCGCACGCTCGGCTTCCGCGGCGAGGCGCTGCCGTCGATCGGCGCGGCGGGGCGGTTGACCATCACCACGCGGCACAAGAGTGAGCCGCACGCCTGGGCAATCACCGTCGATGCCGGCGTGAAGTCGGAGGTCAAGCCGGCCGCGCTGGGGCAGGGCACCACCGTCGAGGTGCGCGATCTGTTTCACGCGACACCGGCACGTCTGAAATTTCTCAAGACCGACCGCAGCGAGGCGGACGCCGTGCGCGAGGTGGTCCGCCGTCTCGCCATGAGCCGGCCGGATGTGGCGTTCACGCTCGCCGGCGAGGACCGCGCGCCGGTGACATGGAACGCAGGGAGCGGCGATGCGATACGGCTTCCGCGTCTGGGTGACGTGCTGGGGGCGGAGTTCCGCGCCAACGCGGTTGCGGTCGAGGCCGAGCGCGACGGCGTGCGTGTCGAAGGCTTCGCCGGTCTGCCGACGCATTCGCGCGCCAATTCGCTCGGGCAGTATCTGTTCGTCAACGGGCGGCCGGTGCGCGACAAGCTCATGATCGGCGCGGTACGCGCGGCTTACGCGGATTACCTGCCGCGCGACCGGCATCCGGTGCTGGCGCTGTTCGTGACGCTGCCGCCGCAGGAGGTCGACGTCAACGTGCATCCGGCGAAAACGGAGGTACGGTTTCGCGACGCGGGTCTCGTGCGCGGGCTGATCGTCCGCGCGCTGAAAGAGGCGCTGCTGCGCGAGGGACAGCGCGCCGCGACCACCGGCGGCACCGCGACCGTCGCCGCGTTTCGGCCGAACGCCATGCTGGGCGGGGCAGCGCGGCGCGGCGGTTATGACTGGCGCACGTCGCCGCAACGGCCTTACGTCGCGCCGTCGCGCGGCGGCTTCGGGCTGGCAGAGGCCGCGCAGGCGGCTTTCGATGTCGGCGCGCCCTCGGCCGATGCGCGGATCGAAACCTTCGAACCTGCGCAGGAGCAGATCGAGCATCCACTTGGCGCGGCGCGCGCGCAGGTGCATGAGACCTACATCGTCTCGCAAACGAAGGACGGCCTCGTGATCGTCGATCAGCACGCCGCGCACGAGCGTATCGTCTACGAACGCATGAAGGCGGCGCTGGAGAAAGCGGGTATCGCGCGGCAGATCCTGCTGATCCCCGAAGTGGTGGAACTCGATGAAGCTGATGTCGCGCGGCTTGCCGCGCGCGCCGCCGAGCTGGCGCAGTTCGGACTGGTGGTCGAGGAATTCGGCTCCGGCGCGGTCGCGGTGCGCGAAACGCCTTCGCTGCTTGGCGAGGTCGATGTGCGGGGGCTGCTGCGCGATCTTGCGGAGCACATGGCGGAATGGGACGAGGCGCTGCCGCTGGAACGCCGGCTGATGCATGTGGCGGCGACGATGGCCTGCCACGGCTCGGTGCGCGCGGGCCGCAAGCTCAAGCCCGAGGAAATGAACGCGCTGCTGCGCGAGATGGAAGCGGTGCCGAATTCCGGCCAGTGTAACCACGGCCGGCCGACTTATGTGGAACTGAAGCTCGGCGATATCGAACGGCTGTTTGGCCGTCGCTAGGTCGTCCGCAAAATCACGAACTCCGTGTCGTCATAGGCACGTCGCTCCAGTTCCTCGAAGCCGTCCGGCGCGGCGAATGTCGACGCCACGGCTTCCTCGACCACGATCAGCGCATCGTCGCCGAGCCAGCCGCCCTCGTGCGCGGAGGCGAGCGCCTTTTCGGCGAGCCCTTTGCCGTAGGGCGGGTCGAGAAAGACGAGGCCGAACGGTTCGAGCGGGTAAACCGGCCCGAGCCTGGTCGCGTCGCGGCGGAAAATGCGCGTCGTGCCGCCGAGGCCGAGGCTTTCCGCATTTTGCCGCAGCAGCGCGCGGGCCTCCGCACCGTCATCGACGAACAGCACGAAGGCCGCGCCGCGTGACGCCGCCTCGATGCCGAGCGCGCCGGTGCCGGCGAACAGGTCGAGCACGCGCGCGCCCTCGACCGGATCGCCATAGGCGTGGACCAGAATGTTGAACAGCGACTCGCGCAGGCGATCGGCGGTCGGGCGGATCGCGTCCGATTTCGGGCTCGCAATCGGGCGCGAGCGGAGGCGGCCGCCGACCACGCGCATCAGTCCTCGTCCCGGCGATTGTTGCGGGACGGCATCGGCCGCGACGGGCGCGGGCCGGAGCGGGCACGGTCGCGCCGCTTGCGCGGCGGCGGGCCTTTCTTGTTGCGGCGTTTTTCTCCGTCGTCATCCTGAGGTGGCCGCCCTGCGGCCCTCGAAGGATGGCGATTGTCCCTGTCGTCCTTCGAGGCTCGGCGCTCTGCGCCTCGCGCCTCAGGACGACGCTCAACGGCGACGCTGTGGTCGATCATCGGACCGGTGAAATCGCAGCCGGCTTCGCGCACGACATCCTCCCCGAGCGCGATTTTCAACTCGTCGGTTTCGATTTCCTGCACCATGCCGTCGGGCAGATTGCCCAGCTCGAACGGCCCGAACGAGACGCGGATCAGCCGGTTCACCTTGAGGCCGAGGTGATCCATCACGTTTCGCACCTCGCGGTTCTTGCCCTCGCGGATGCCGACCGTGATCCAGACGTTCGAGCCCTGCTCGCGGTCGAAGGTGGCCTCGATCCGGCCATAGCGGATGCCGGAGATCGTCACGCCGGCTTTCAGTTTGTCGAGCGCGTCCTGCGTCACCTTGCCGAAGGCGCGGACGCGATAGCTGCGCAGCCAGCCGGTGGCGGGCAGTTCCAGCACGCGCTTCAAGCCGCCGTCGTTGGTGAGCAGCAGCAGGCCTTCGGTGTTGAGGTCGAGCCGGCCGACGCTGACCACGCGCGGCAGCGACTTCGGCAGCGCCGCGAAGATGGTCGGACGCCCTTGCGGGTCGGAGGTGGTTGTGACGAGGCCGCGCGGCTTGTTGAACAGGAACAGCCGGGTGCGCTCGCGCAGACGCAGCGGCTCGCCGTCCACAGCGATGCGGTCGCGCGGCGTGACGTTCAGGGCCGGCGAGGTGATGACGCGGCCGTTGACGCTGACGCGGCCGGCCGCAATCCAGGCTTCGGCCTCGCGGCGCGAGGCCAGCCCCGCGCGCGCCATCACCTTGGCAATGCGCCCGCCGTTGTTGTTTTGATCGCTTGCCATGAACCCGTCATGCCCGACCTTGTGTCGGGCATCCACGTCTTATACACGGCAGCGACATAAAAGACGTGGATGGCCGGGACAAGCCCGGCCATGACAAACAATGGATTTCATGGCGGAAGCCCTTCAGGAAGCCCGCGCTGCGGCGGCCCGCGGCGAGGTGCCGGTCGGCTGCGTGGTGGTGCGGGGGACCGAGGTGGTGGCGCGGGCCAGCAACCGGACGCTCGCCGACCGCGACCCGACCGCCCACGCCGAGTTGCTGGCGATCCGGCAAGCCACGGCGGCGCTCGGCAGCGAACGGCTGAACGACTGCGATCTCTATGTGACGCTGGAGCCCTGCGCGATGTGCGCCGCCGCCGTCTCTTTCGCGCGGCTACGGCGGCTCTATTACGGCGCGGGCGATCCGAAAGGCGGGGCGGTCGACAACGGCGTGCGGTTCTTTGCCTCGCCGTCGTGCCATCACCGGCCGGAGGTCTATGGCGGCATTGGCGAGAGTGAGGCGGGTACGCTGCTGAAAGAGTTTTTCGCTGCGCGGCGGTGACTACACCACCTTGTTGATGTAGCGGCCGGGCTTCGGCGGCGCCGGCAGTTCCGGCGCAAGGTCGGGCGCGTCGGTCAGCGGCATGTCGAACGCATCGTCCGAAACCTGTTCGGAGAATTGCTCATCATCGTCGCGATCGTCCTTTTGCTCGGCGTCGTCGAACTGCTGCGGCGAACGCCCGCGCCCGCCGGAGTCGACCGACGGCTTGATCGCGATCACGCTGATCGGTTTGACGTCCATACGCAAACGCCCGCTACTCGCCCGGGATGATGCGCGCAAAATAGGGCGTCTCGATGAAGCGTCTTGCCGCGAAACGGCTCGACTTGCGCCACAGGCGCTAACGCGCCGTTCACCTTATGGGGCGTTACCGCGCTCCGGCGGCCCTCGCGAAATCCCACGCCGTCGCGGCGAGCGGGCGTATCATCTCGGCCTTCGACGGCGCGAATTCGCTGGTCGCGGTGCCGTCGCGCACGCGGCCGATGATGCCCTGCAGGATCGCGGCGATGCGGAAGAAATTATAGGCGAGATAGGTGTTGAGGTGCGGGCGCGGGTCGAGCCCGGTGTGTGCGCGATAGGTCTCGACATAATCGTCCATCGACGGAATGCCGAGCGCCGCGAGGTCGTGACCGCGCAGCGTCGCGGTGCCGGCGGCGCTGTCGGAATGCGGCATGTGCCACGCCATCAGGTGATAGGCGAAATCCGCGAGCGGATCGCCGAGCGTGGACAGCTCCCAGTCGAGCACCGCGACGACGCGCGGCGCATTCCTGTCCAGGATCATGTTGTCGAGCCGGTAGTCGCCATGCACGACGCGGGCCGGCACTTCCGGCGGAATATTGCGCGGCAGCCAGTCGATCAGCCGCTCCATGTCCTCGATCTTTTCCGTTTCCGAAGCGCGGTACTGCTTCGACCAGCGCTCGACCTGCCGGCCGACATAATTGCCGCCCTTGCCGAAATCACCCAAGCCTATCGCGCCGGGATCGAAGCTGTGCAGCCGCGCGATGGTGGCGTTCATCGCATCGTACACCGCCGTGCGCTCCGCCGGATTCGACTCCGGCATCTGCGGCTCCCAGAACACCTGGCCGTCCGCGAAGCCCATGACGTAGAAGGCGGTGCCGGCCACGCTGTCGTCGTCGCACAGGTCCAGCGGCTCCGCGACCGGGAAGCCCTGCTTGTGAAGTGCACTGATAACGCGGAACTCGCGGTCGACCGCATGCGCTGACGGCAGCAGCTTGCCCGGCGGCTTGCGGCGCAGGACGTAGTTGCGCGCGGGTGTTTCCAGCAGATAGGTGGGGTTCGACTGGCCACCCTTGAACTGTTTGATCCTCAGCGGGCCGGCAAAGCCGGCGATGTGGCGCGCGAGATAACCTTCAAGCGGTGCGGGATCGATGGCGAGGCTCGCCGCCACCTCCTTGGTGCCGGAAAACGCCGCCTGCCGGTCGATCCCCGCCACCTCCGTCAGCCCTTGAAAAACGCGAGCATCGCCGCGGCGGTGGCGTCGGGGTTTTCTTCCGGCAGGAAGTGCCCGGAATCGATCGCCTGGCCGGTGATATTCGTCGCCCAGTCCTGCCAGATCGCGACCGGGCCGCTGTCGGAGGGGATGCCCGCCGAGCCCCACAGCGCGAGCATGGGGCAGGCGATCTTGTTGCCGGCCTTGCGGTCCGCGGTGTCGTTGGCGAAATCGGTCGTCGCGCCGGCGCGGTAGTCCTCGCAGGTGGCGTGGATGCGCAGCGGATCGGAAAAGAACGCGTCGTAATGCGCGACCGCGCGCGGGTCGAAGGCGTCGAGCGTCTTCGCCTTGGTCCAGCTCGCCATCTTGAGATGGATGTAATCGAGCGAGGTGGTGGCGAGCGTCTTCTCCGGCATCGGGAACGGCTGCGCCAGGAACTGCCAGTGAAATACTTTCATGGCCATCTTGTAGTCCATGCGCGTCCACATCTCGTAAGTCGGCACGATGTCGAGCGTCGCGAGCCTGGACAGCCTTCCGGGATGGTCGAGCGCGAGGCGATAGGCGACGCGGCCGCCGCGGTCGTGGCCGGCGAGCGCGAACTGCGCGAAGCCGAGTTTCTCCATCACCTCGATCATGACCTTCGCCATCGAACGCTTGTCGTAGGGCGCGTGATTGGCGGCTGCCTCCGGTACGGCGGACCAGCCGTAGCCGGGCAGGTCGGGGATCACGAGGCGGAACTGCTTGTCGAGCAGCGGCGCCACCTTGTGCCACATCACATTGGTCTGCGCGTAGCCGTGCAGCAACAGGAGCGGCGGCAGATTGTCCTGCGTGCTGCTGCGCGCGAAAATCTTGCCGATCGAGGTGTCGATCCAGTGCGCGTTGTAGCCAGGGAACAGATCGGCGAGGTCGGGCATGGACTTGGGGCACTCACTGTCATGCCCGGCCCTGTGCCGGGCATCCACGTCTTTCTACTATTGAAGACGTGGATGGCCGGGACAAGCCCGGCCATGACAATCTTTTACACTCGGTGCCACAAGCGCATCGGGCGGCGCCCGGTTCGGGGGAACCGGACGCCGCCGAGATGCACTCCCTGGGTCAGCTTGGTTTGGAGAGTTGTGCGTTACTCGAACTGTACCGCGCCGCGGCGCAGCTGCAGGCGCACATTGGGATCGGGATCCCAACCCACGGCCTGTCCGTTTTCGATCACGGTCGGGGCTCCGGTCATGGCGCCGGGCCCCTGCGCATAGGCGCCGTAGCCGGTGTCGTAACCGAACGCGCCCGCGACCGGCGCAAAGGCGAGCGCCGCGCCACCAGTGATCGGGTTCACGCGCCAGAACGGATCGTCATTGGCGCCGATACGGTCGTTCGGCCGAACGTAGTGGCCGCTCGCCGTGTAGCCGCCAGCCGCGTCTTGGGCGCGCACGTGCGAAGCGCTGGTGCCGGTCGGAGCCTTGTTGCTCATCGCGAGCGCCGGCGAAGCCACCAAAGCGGCGATGGCGGATGCGGCGAAAATCGTTTTCATCATCGTGCATCTCCTTGCTTGTCGCCCCCAGTCATCGGAAGTTAAGCGCGCGAAATATGACCGCCACCGCGGGCGATTCATGCGCGGCATGCAAAGACGGGTAGAAACCGGCGGAACCGGCAAATTCACGCCACATCGATCATCGTGACGTCGCGAAGCGCGGTGGATGATTACCGTTCGCGCGCAATTGCGCGCCAGCCGATGTCGCGGCGGCAGAAGCCGCCGGGCCAGTCGATGGCATCGACCGCCGCATAGGCGCGGGCCTGCGCCTCGCAGATTGTCGCACCGGTGCCGCAAACGTTCAGAACGCGGCCGCCGATGGCGAGCACCTTGCCGTTCTCGGCCTTCGTGCCCGCGTGAAAGATCTGCACGCCGTCGAGCGCGGCCGCCTTGTCGAGATTGCCGATCGCGCTGCCCTTGTCATAGGCGCCGGGATAACCGTTCGCCGCCATCACCACCGTCAGCGCGGCGTGCGGGTACCAGCGCAGACCGAAGTTTTTCAGTTGCCCGTCGCGCGCTGCGATCAGGGCCGGCAAGAGGTCGGACATCAGCCGCAGCATCAGCACCTGGCATTCCGGGTCGCCGAAGCGGCAGTTGTATTCGATCAGCTTGGGGCCGTCCTTGCCGATCATCAGGCCGGCGAACAGCACGCCCTTGTAGGGCGCGCCCATCCTGGCGAGTGCGCGTACGGTCGGCTCGATGATCTCCGTCATCGTGCGCCGTGCGATCTCGTCGGTCATCACAGGGGCGGGCGAATAGGCGCCCATGCCGCCGGTGTTCGGCCCCTTGTCGCCGTCGAAGACGCGCTTGTGGTCCTGCGCCGAGGCGAGCGCGACGGCGTGTTCGCCGTCGCACAGCGCGAAGAACGAGGCTTCCTCGCCGTCGAGAAATTCCTCCACGACGACCTCGTGGCCCGCCGCGCCGACGCCACCGGCGAAAATCATGTCGACGGCGGCGAGCGCTTCGTCGAGCGTTTCCGCGACGACGACGCCTTTGCCGGCGGCAAGCCCGTCCGCCTTGACGACGATCGGCGCGCCTTGTTTGTGGATATAATCCTTCGCGCTCGCGGCGTCCTTGAAGCGCTCATAGGCGCCGGTCGGGATGTTGTTGGCGCGGCAGAGATCCTTGGTGAAGCCCTTGGAGCCTTCGAGCTGCGCGGCTTTCGCGGTCGGACCGAACGCCTTGATGCCGGCGGCTTCCAGATCGTCGACGATGCCGGCGACCAGCGGCGCTTCCGGTCCGACCACCACGAAGTCGATTTTTTTATCTTTGCAGAACGCGATCACGGCGGCGTGGTCGGCGACGTCGAGCGCGACGAGTTCCGCCTCCTGCGCGATGCCGGCATTGCCCGGCGCGCAGTAGATCCTGGTCGTGAGCGGGCTTGCGGCGATGGCCCAGGCCAGCGCGTGCTCGCGTCCGCCGGAGCCGAGGAGAAGGATGTTCATGCCGGAACGGCCGCACTCAAGGTCATGGCCGGGCTGGTGTAGCATGGCGGACCCGCCCGGCAAGGATTCGGGACGGGTTACACACGGTCCGTTTTCATGCGATACGGCGCGGGATGAACGACGCAGCACGCGATCCCCAGGCTAACGCCCAAGGCAATGCGCAAGGCAATGCTCAAGAATGGTCCGTCTCGGAGCTGTCCGCGGCGCTGAAACGCACCGTGGAGGACGCCTACGGCTTCGTGCGGGTGCGCGGCGAGGTGTCCGGCTTCAAGGGGGCCTCGCCCTCCGGCCATGTCTATTTCCGCCTGAAGGACGACCGCGCGGTGATCGAGGCGGTGATCTGGAAGGGCGTATTCGGCCGCATGCGGGTGCGGCCCGAGGAGGGCCTCGACGTCCTCGTGTCCGGCAAGCTCACGACTTACCCCGGCTCGTCGAAATACCAGATCGTGATCGACACGCTGGAGCCGGCCGGCGTCGGCGCGCTGATGAAGCTTCTCGAGGAGCGCAAGAAGAAGCTCGCGGCGGAGGGCCTGTTCGATCCGGCGCGCAAGCAACTGCTGCCGTTTCTCCCCACGGTGATCGGCGTCGTCACATCGCCGACCGGCGCGGTGATCCGCGACATCCTGCATCGCCTCGGCGACCGTTTCCCGCGCCATGTGCTGGTGTGGCCGGTGCGCGTGCAAGGCGAGCAGTCGGCCGGCGAGGTGGCGAACGCCATCCACGGCTTCAACGCGCTGCCGGAGGACGGGCCGATCCCGCGGCCTGATCTCATCATCGTCGCGCGCGGCGGCGGCTCGCTTGAGGATTTGTGGTCGTTCAACGAGGAGATCGTGGTGCGTGCCGCGGCGGACTCGATGATCCCGCTCATCTCGGCGGTCGGCCACGAGACCGATGTGACGCTGATCGACTTCGCCTCCGACAAGCGGGCGCCGACGCCGACCGCCGCCGCCGAAATGGCG
Source organism: Pseudolabrys sp. (assembly GCF_050250095.1). NCBI lineage: Bacteria > Pseudomonadati > Pseudomonadota > Alphaproteobacteria > Hyphomicrobiales > Xanthobacteraceae > Pseudolabrys > Pseudolabrys sp. The sequence continues at coordinate 359,560 of NZ_JBFWPH010000001.1, forward strand.
GTGCCGGTGCGCGCGGAACTCATGTTGCAGATCGCGGCGCTCGGCGCGCGCAAGCTCGCCTGTTGGCAGCGCGGCATCGAGCAGCGGCGCAAGGAACTGACGCTGCTGTCGCGGGCGTTGCCGGCCGCCGACGAGGTGCTGGCCGGGGCGCGGCAGCGGCTCGATGCCTGCGCGGAACGATTGCCGCGCGCCCTGCGGGCCAATGCGCAACTTCATCGCACGCAGCTGACGCGCGCATCCGCCAAGCTGTCGCCGCGGCTGCTGCGGCATCGTCTGGAGCGCGGGCACGAGATCACAGGCGCGCTCGGCCAGCGAAGCGCGTGGGCGTTCCGTGTCGCGTTCGACCGGCGGACGCAACGCGTGCAGTCGGCGGGGCAGTTGCTCGCGGCGTTCTCCTATCGCGGCGTGCTGGCGCGCGGCTTCGCGCTGGTGCGCGACGCGGCCGGCGTGCCGCTCCGCACTGCCGCGTCGGTTGCCTCCGGCGCGCGGCTCGACATTGAATTCGCCGACGGTCGTATCGCGGCGACGGCGGGCGAGGGTGCAACGCCGCCCACCGCGCCGCGCGTTGCCTCATCGAAGCCGGTCGCCAAAGTCTCGGCCAAACCGCCAAAAACCGGTGGCGCAGGCGGCGGTCAGGGCGACTTGTTCTAGGCCAATCCCGGACTTTGCCTCGCGGCCGGAAATCATTATCTTGATGACTTGAACCGCTGGAGATTGCCGTGCTCAACCGTGGCGACCGAATGCCGCCGATGAACAATGAAGCCGAGGTGAAATACCTCGACGGCGATTTTCGCGTCGTGAAGCCGGGCGCTTTCGTCCGTTGCGCGGTCACCGGCGTGCCGATCCCGCTCGAGGAACTGAAATACTGGAACGTCGACCGGCAGGAAGCCTATGCGACACCCGAAGTGGTGATGCAGAGCTTTACGTCGCGCGGCGAGACACCGGCCGACTGACGTTACCGCCTGATCTTCGAGAGCACGAAGCCGCGAAACTCGGCAGCGTCGCGCACAGCCAGTACGACCGGCAGCGCCTTCGCGCGCGCCGCAAGGTTCGCAAGCTGCGGGTCGCCGGCCATGCGGGCCAGATCCTTCTCCGTCGTCAGCAGGTCGAGATCGTCGCGGTCGGCCTGCGCGATCAGCGCGGCGGCGTCCGCCGCGCCGTAGCGGTGATGATCGGGGAACGCGCGGCGCACCGGCGCTTCGATGCCGGCTTCGCCAAGCGTCGCAAAGAATTTTTCCGGGTTGCCGATGCCGGCGAAGGCCAGCGCCTTGCGCGCGTGCAGCGAAGTGAGCGCCGCGCGGTCGGGCTCGAGACATCCATAGAACACGCGCGCGCCGGCTGACGAGGCTGCGTCGATCACGGCGCGTGCCCCGCCGCCGTCGCCGATCACCATCAGCGCGTCGACATGAGGCATCTGCGCGGCGAGCGGCGCGCGCAAGGGGCCGGCGGGAAAGACGCGGCCGTTGCCGACGCCGCGCGCGCCATCGACCACGGCAATCGTCAGGTCTTTGGCGAGCGCGGAGTTCTGCAGCCCGTCGTCCATGATAACGGTCGAGGCCCCGGCATCGATAGCGGCCGCGGCGCCGGCGACGCGGTCGTGCGAGACGATGGTTGCCGCGGCGCGCGCCAGCAGCAGCGGCTCATCGCCGACGTCGCGCGCGCTATGGCTCGCCGGATCGACTCGGACGGGACCGGTCAGGCTGCCGCCATAGCCGCGTGACAGCAGTGCCGGCGTTGCGCCGGTGTCGGTGAGCATGCGGGCGAGCCAGATCGCGAGCGGCGTCTTGCCGGCGCCACCGAGCGTGAAATTGCCGACGCAGATCACCGGCGCGCCGGCGCGGACGCCGGGCCGGCGCATCCGCGCCGCGGCGACCGCGCCGTAAATCGCGGCGAGGGGGGCAAGGCAAAACGAGGCAAGGCCGGAGCGGTCCGGCGGCGTCCACCAGAAGGCAGGATCACGGACGGCCATGATGCGCGCCCAGCCGAAGCTGCATCAGATAGGGGTCGAGCGCCTGCGAGGTGCGGTCGAGCGCGCCGGCGAGCGCGTTCACGGTCTTGCGGCCATTGTCGGCCAGCCGCGCGCGGATCGTTTCGTCGCGCAGCAGGCGGGAGAAGATACCGGGGAGGTCGTCGGCTTCGTCGACCGCGACGGCGCCTTCGGCATTGTCCAGCGCCGCGTAGAGTTCGGTGAAGTTCCAGACGTGCGGCCCGTGGACGATAGCGGCACCGAGCTTTGCCGGCTCGATCGGGTTTTGCCCGCCGTGGCGGACCAGCGAGCCGCCCATGAAGACGACATTCGCGAGCCGGTAAACGAGGCCGAGTTCGCCCATGGTGTCGGCGATATAGATGTCCGTGGTCGGCGTCGGAATGTCGCCGCGCGAGCGCAGCGCGGTTTTCAGCCGCATCGCCGTCGCGATCTCGGCGATGCCGGGGCCGCGGTCCGGATGGCGCGGCGCGATGATCGTGAGCAGGCCGGGAAATTCGGTGCGCAGCCGCGCATGCGTCTCGATGATCGCGGCTTCCTCGCCGGCATGGGTCGAAGCCGCGGCCACCACCGGCCGCTTGCCGATTGCGAACTGCATGATCCGCAGTGATTCCGGTTCGGCCGGCGGGGCGGGAACGTCGAGCTTGAGGTTGCCGGTGACGATGACGCGCGGCGCGCCGAGGTCGCTGAAGCGGCGGCCGTCGTCGGTGGTGCGCGCCAGCACGAGATCGAAGCGTTCGAGCAGCGCGCCGATGGTCGCCGGCAGATAGCGCCAGCGCCGGTAGGAAGAGTCCGACAGCCGGCCGTTGACCAGCACCATCGGTACCCCGCGATTGGCGGTTTCGACGATGAGGTTCGGCCACAGGTCGGACTCGACGAGCAGCGCGAGATCCGGCTGCCAGTGATCGAGAAAGCGCCGCACGAAGGGCCGGGCGTCGAGCGGAATGAACTGATGCGCCGCGCCGCGCGGCAGCCGCTGCGCGGCGAGCGCGGCGGAGGTGACTGTGCCGGACGTCACCAGCATGGCGACATTCTGTCCGCAGATGCGCTCGATCAGCGGATAGACGCTGGCGAGTTCGCCGACGCTCGCGCCGTGCAGCCAGACCAGCGGCCCGTCCGGCCGCATCATCCGGCCGCGTCCGCGCCGCTCCGGCAATCGCTCGGCGACTTCCTTGCCGCGGCGCAGGCGATACGACATCAGCAGCGGCGCAAGCGGGATCGCCGCCGACGACAGCAGCCGGTAAGACCGCAGAATGACCGACAGACGTTTAGCCACGGGCGGCATCCGCGCGGTTGTCGGCGATCGCATAGGCGCGCGCCGTCGCGGCGTTGAGACCGTTCTCCACCGCGCGCCGCGCGGTTTCGAGATCGTCGGTCGCGCCGACCATGATCGGTGCGCCGAGCACCGCCGCCATGCGGCCGAACGGCAGCGGCACCGCGCTCCGGTCCCAGCTGTTCATCTCGATGCGGCGGCTGTTGGCGATGGCGAAGGGATAGATCGGCCGTCCCGACAACTGCGCGAGCTTGACGATGCCCGTGCCGGCGACGCGCGAAACCTTGGGCACATCCGCCGTCAGCGAGATGCTGTATCCGTCTTCAAGGGCCGACAGCATGGTGCGAAACGCTCCGACGGCGCCCTTGCGCTGGAATTCGCCGCCGTGATCTCCGGAGCCGCGGATCGTGCCGATGCCGAAGCGTTCGGCGACGACGGCGTTGATTCCGCCGTCCCGGTGGCGGGAGATCAGGGTCTTGAAGCGATGCTCGGGCTTGCGCAGGAACGGTACCATCAAATGCTGGCCGTGCCACATCGCAATGATGATCGGCATCTCGCGCACGAGATTGTCGTAGACCGGCCGCGGCTCGACGACGGTGCGGCTCGTCAGCGATACCAGACGCAGATATTCGGCGGCGGTCACCCCGATCGTAACCTGTGCCCAGCGCTGGCGCCCGACGCGCTTCCAGAAGCTCATGCGTCGATCTTACCCTGCCTTGCCGGTCGTGCCTGCCGTGGCGGAGGGGTCGAGCAGACGATGCAGGTGGACGATGAAATAGCGCATATGGGCGTTGTCGACGGTCTGCTGCGCCTTCGCCTTCCAGGCCACATAGGCGGTCGCGTAATTCGGAAACATTCCCACGATGTCGAGCGTGGCGAGATCGCGAAACTCGACGCCGGCCGGATCCTTAAGCTCGCCGCCGAACACCAGATGAAGAAGCTGGTTGGCGGGCGTCTGGTCGGACATGGTCGCAAGCTCCAAGGATGGCTGGCCCGGACGGGCAGACTATACGAACTCGGCGCGGCGGTCGCGCAGGAGCGCGAGCATTGCCGCGTGCCGGGCCGCGCCCGCCGCGATCAACGCCGCGTGGACCGGATTTGAACGGTTATAGACCGGGGCCTGACCGTCGATGTCGGTCAGCACACCGCCGGCTTCGTGCACCAAAAGGTCGGCGGCGGCAAGGTCCCAATCGCGGCTGTTTCGTGACGCCATCGCCGCATCGAGCGCGCCGTCTGCGACACGGGTGAGCCGCAGCGCCAGCGAATGAATTTTCGGCTGCGGCAGGATGCGCGGCGCGATTTCGGCAAGCTTGCGCAGATGGCCTTGCGGACCGGCGAGCCGTGCGCCGGCCAGCGTGTCGCCGGGATTTGCGCCGAGCCGCGCGCCGTTGCGCGTGGCGCCTTCGCCGCGCAATCCGAGAAACATTTCGTTCGTGACTGGCGCATAAAGGCCCGCGAGGACGGGCCGGCCGTTCTCCACCAGCGCGACCGAGATCGACCAGTCCGGCTTGCCGGCGAGATAGCCGCGGGTGCCGTCGATCGGATCGACCACCCAGATGAGCGGCTTGTCGAGCCGCGCCGTATTGTCCTCTGTTTCTTCCGACAGCCAGCCGGCCGCGGGCAGCAGCGGCGGCAGTCTCGCGGCGAGCAGGTCGTTGACGGCGATGTCGGCTTCGCTGACCGGCGAGGACTCGTTCTTGATCCACTGCCGGAGCGGGCCTTTGGATGCCGTCAGCGCTAGGTCGCCGGCCTCGCGCAGAATGGCGGCAAGCGGATCGCGCAAGTGGCGATATAAGTCACGATACTCGCCACGATGCTCACTGACCGGCAAGCGTCAGCCCCTCGATGCGCACGGTCGGCGCGTTGGTGCCGTATTTGAACACGAGGTCGTTGGCCGGCGTCAGCGAGCGGAAGATGTCGAGCAGATGACCGGCGATGGTGACCTCGCTGACCGCATAAGTGCGCTTGCCGTTCTCGATCCAGAAACCGGACGCGCCGCGGCTGTAATCGCCGGTGACCCCGTTGACGCCGGAGCCGATCAGGTCGGTGACGTAGAAACCTTGGCTGATGTCGGCGATCAGCTCGTCGGGCGAAAGTTTGCCCGGTTCGAGATGCAGGTTGGTTGCGCCGGGCGACGGCGTCGAGGAGACGCCGCGCTGCGCGTGGCCGGTGGTCGTGAGCTTGAGTTCGCGCGCGGTCGCGCAATCGAGCAGCCAGGTCGTCAGTACGCCGTCGTCGATGATGGAGAGTTTTCTGCCGGCGACGCCCTCGGCGTCGAACGGACGCGAGCGCTGGCCGCGCTTGCGCAGCGGGTCGTCGACGATGCGGATGCCGTCGGCGAACAGCTTCGCGCCCATCTTGTCGCGCAGGAAGCTCGACTTGCGCGCGATCGAGGCGCCGTTCACCGCGCCGGCGAGATGGCCGACGAGGGTGCCGGCCACGCGCGGGTCGAACACCACCGGGACTTTCTGCGTCGCGACCTTGCGCGGATTGAGCCGCGCCACCGCGCGGTCGCCGGCCGAGCGGCCGATGGCCTCCGGCTTGTCGAGGTCGGCGGCGTGCAGCGTCGAGGAATAATCGTAGTCGCGTTCCATGCCGGTGCCTTCGCCGGCAATCGCCATCGCCGAAATGCTGTGACGCGAGCCGAGATAGGCGCCCTGAAAGCCGTGGCTGGTCGCGAGCACCATGCCGCCGACGCCGGCCGAGGCGGATGCGCTGCCGGATTTCGACACGCCCTTGACGCCGAGCATCGCGCCTTCGGCCGTGCGCGCGGTTCGTTCGAGATCGCCGACCGAGGGCAGCGCAGGATCGGAAAGATCGAGATCGGGAATGTCTTTGGCGAGCAATGCCGGATCGGCAAGGCCGGCATAAGGATCTTCCGGCGCGACGCGCGCCATCGCGACCGCGCGCTCGGCAAGTCCGCGCATGCCGTCCGCCGTCAGGTCGTTGGTCGAGACGACCGCCTGCCGCTTGCCGACGAACACGCGCAAGCCGACGTCGTCGCCCTCCGAGCGTTCGGATTCCTCCACCGCGCCGTCGCGCACCTGCACGGACACCGACATCGCGCGCACCGCAATGGCGTCCGCCGCGTCAGCGCCGGCGCGTTTGGCGTCCTCGACCAGCCGTGCGGCGCGGTCGATCAGGATGGATTGGTCGAGCAGGGCGGATGCGTCGGTCATGTGCGGTGTTTGGCACTCCGGAAGGGGCGGAAAACGGCGATTGCTGCAGAACAAATAGGGATGCCGACAATGCGCCTCAAGACGGCAACCTCTCGTCAATCATGGTTGGCAACGCGACGTCAATCATGCGCTGTGGAACAACGGGCGCCAGAAACTCTTAACCGAGAACTTTAAGCGGATTCCGAGGCCTGTCTGCGATGCTCTTCGCCAACGACCGGGCGAATAAGTCCGGCGTGGGAGAGTTTGAGGCGTCAAAATGCGAAGTGGCGGGATGACCGCCGGGTCGGGCCGCGCGCTGCGGCTCGACCCGTTCGCCCTGCCGGCCGTGTTCGAGGCCGGCGATGCGGCGGCCGATGGGCGGGTGCGAGAGGTCGAGTTGCATCGCGAGCGCGTGGTGGTTCGCCGCAGCGTCGCGGGCATCCGCATGGCGGTCAATCTGCCGGTGTCGGCCTATCGCGGCGTGTCGCTGCGGGTCGGCGCGCCGGACGCGGCGGGCGAGATCGCCACCGCCGTCGTACTCGAACATCACGATCCTTCGCTCACGCTGCCGCTCTATGTCGCGCCGGATGGCGACGACGTCGCCGCCGAATGGCGCGCCTGGGCCAATGTGCTCGGCGTGCCGCTGCTGGTCGCGGAAGCCGACGGCGCCTCGCGCGAGCCGTTCAAGCGCATCGGCGCGGTGGCGTTCAACAAGGTTGCGCCGCGTCGCCGCCGCCGCAGCGCGCTGAAGCGCCGCCGCCCGCGCATGCCGCTGCGCCGCATCGCCGGCAAGGTGGACGCGGCAACGCCGGTGCATCGCGCCGAGCGCGAGATCATCGCGCGGAACTAGCTCTCGCTGTCGTCCCCGCGAAGGCGGGGACCCATCATCACCCACGCTCGTTGTAAGCCGCCGAGGCGGAGGCTATGGGTCCCGGCCCTCGCGCGATTGCGCTCGGCCGGGACGACCGGAGAGGCTCACTTACACCGCTGAAGCTTCAGCGTGCTGCCGCCCTGCAGGCTCAGTTCGATGCGGTCGTTGCCGCTCTTGCGCAGGGTGATGTTGGTGCGGCCGCCGCTGATCTGCCCCGTCGTGAACTCGTCGACGATGCGCCAGCCGTCGGCATAGGGGCGCACCGAGATATTGCGATAGGCCGGGACGCCGCCCTTGCTGTCGGTGCGCTGGTTGCCGTTGAAACCGACGACGCGACGGCCGTTACAGTCGATCGCGCCCTTGTCCGGGTCGCCGCTTCTGTTTTCGCCCCAGCGGCCGGACACCGGATAATTGTCGGCCAGCGCCGGCGACGCGAGCGCGACAACGAGCAGGGCGGGAATCAGGATGCGCATGGAGGGAATCTCGCATGCGATGTGGGCAAATCAAATCACAAGGCCGGCCATCGTTAATGCAGGCACTTTGCATTGAATTGACCGCAACTCCGCTCATTCCCGCGAAAGCGGGAATCAAAGCGGGAATCCATGCTGGACCCCCGCTTCCGCGGGGGTGAGCGGCTAAGAACACTAACTTTCTGGCTTGCCGTAGCCGCCGGCGGTCGGCGTCTGGATGATGACGGCTTCGCCGGCATCGATCACGGTGTCGTCGCAGCCTTTGAGCTTTTCCATCGTGCCGTCCTTGCGGCGCGCCCAGTTCTCGCCGACCTGGCCGGGCTGGCCACCCGCAAGGCCGAACGGCGGCACGCGGCGGTGGCCGGACAAAATCGTGCACTCCATCGTTTCGAGGAAGCGGATGGTGCGTCGGATGCCGTCGCCGGCGTTCCATTGCCCGCGCCCGCCGGAGCCTTCGCGAATGTGGAAGTCCTCCAGCACGACCGGATAGCGGAACTCCAGCACCTCCGGGTCGGTGAGGCGCGTGTTGGTCATGTGGGTGTGCACGGCGTCGGTGCCGGGGAAGCCGGGGCCGGCCGGTGAGCCGGAGCAGATCGTCTCGTAATACTGGTAGCGTTCGTTGCCGAAATTGAGGTTGTTCATCGTGCCCTGCGCGGCGGCGAGCGCGCCCAGCGCGCCGAACAGCGTATTGGTGACGGCCTGCGAGACTTCGACATTGCCGGCGACGACGGCGGCCGGATATTCCGGCGTCAGCATGGTCTTTGCCGGAATGACGATGTTGATCGGCCGCAGGCAGCCGGCATTCATCGGGATGTCGTCGTCCACCATGACGCGGAACACGTAGAGCACGGCGGCGCGCGTCACCGGCTCCGGCGCGTTGAAATTGGTCGGCTGCTGCGGCGAGGTGCCGGTGAAATCGACGGTCGCCTCGCGCTTCTTTTTATCGACCGTGATCCTGACCTTGATGACCGTGCCCTGGTCCATCTCGTAACTGAATTCGCTGTCGTGCAGGCGGTCGATCACGCGCCGCACGCTTTCGGCGGCGTTGTCCTGCACATGCTTCATGTAGGCCTTGACGACCGGCAGCGAGAACTGCGCCACCATCTTGCGCAGCTCCTGCACGCCTTTCTCGTTGGCGGCGATCTGCGCCTTCATGTCGTTGACGTTCTGCACCGGATTGCGCGCCGGGTATTTGGCACCGGTGAGCGCCGCCATCAATTCCGTCTCGCGGAACTTGCCGCGGTCCACCAGCTTGAAGTTGTCGAACAGCACGCCTTCCTGCTCGATGGTGGTGGCGTTGGGCGACATCGAGCCGGGCGAAATGCCGCCGACGTCGGCATGGTGGCCGCGCGAGGCGACCCAGAACAGGATCTGTTTCTTCCTGTCGTCGAACACCGGCGTGCAGACGGTGATGTCGGGCAGGTGGGTTCCGCCGTTATACGGCGCGTTGATGACGTAAACGTCGCCGGGTTTGATCCGGCCTTTGTTGTCGCGGATGATGGTTTCGACCGAACGGTCCATCGAGCCGAGATGCACCGGCATGTGCGGCGCATTGGCGACCAGCGTGCCGTCATGGGCGAACACCGCGCAGGAGAAGTCGAGCCGCTCCTTGATGTTCACCGAGTAGGCGGTGTTCTGCAGCGACACGCCCATCTGCTCGGCGATCGACATGAAGAGATTGTTGAACACCTCGAGCATCACCGGGTCGGCATGGGTGCCGATGGCGTAGCTGCGCTTGAGCTTCACCGCGCGCGACAGCACGAGATGGTTCTTCCGCGTCAACTCGGCCTGCCAGCCGGGTTCGACCACGATGGTCTGGTGCGGCTCGATGATGATCGCTGCGCCTTTCACCTTGGCGCCGGGCTGTAACTGATCGCGGGTGTAGACCCGCGCGTCATGCCATGCGCCGCCGGAATAAAAGCGTGTTCGCCGCGCCGGCCGGGGCAGGCGGGCGCGCGAGGCGCGCAGCGGCTTTTCGGTAAAGCGCGCGCCGCCGCCGACCGCTTCGACGGACACCGCCTCGACCACGAGCTGCTTGGTGCGGTCGATGAAGCCGAAACGGGCCTTGTGCGCGGTCTCGAAGGCGCGGGTCATGGCAGCGATGGCGCCGGCGTTGACGATCAGCGGGGTATCGGTGCCGGCGTAGCGGATATGCGCGCGGGCGATGATCTTGATCTTGCCCGGCGGCACACCCTGGCCGGCGACCTCCGCTCTCGTGTCCTCGCCGAGCGTCTTCGTCATCGCATTGAGCGCGGCGAGCGAACGGGCGTTGAGCGGCTGCTCGATGGCCTGCTGGCGCGTCGCGCGGATGTCGGCGAGGCCCATGCCGTAGGCCGACAGCAGCGACGAGAACGGGTGGATCAGCACCTTCGTCATGCCGAGCGCGTCGGCGACAAGGCAGGCGTGCTGGCCGCCGGCGCCGCCGAAGCAGTTCAGCGCATAGCGCGTCACGTCATAGCCGCGCTGCACGGAAATCTTCTTGATCGCGTTCGCCATGTTCTCGACCGCGATGCGGATGAAGCCGTCGGCGACGTCCTCCGCCGCGCGGCCGTCGCCGATCTCCTGCGCCAGATTGACGAAGGCGTTTTTCACCGCATGGGCATCGAGCGGCAGGCTGCGGTTCGGTCCGAAGATTTTCGGGAAATAGTCGGGGATCAGCTTGCCGACCATGACGTTCGCGTCGGTGACGGCAAGCGGCCCACCGCGGCGGTAGCATTTCGGTCCCGGATTGGCGCCGGCCGAGTCGGGGCCGACGCGAAAGCGCGCGCCGTCATAATGCAGGATCGAGCCGCCGCCGGCGGCGACGGTGTGGATCAGCATCATCGGCGCGCGCATCCGTACGCCGGCGACTTCGGTCTCGAAGGCGCGCTCGTATTCGCCATCGTAGTGCGAAACGTCTGTGGACGTGCCACCCATGTCGAAGCCGATCACGCGGGGAAAGCCGGCCTCGTGCGCGGTCTGCGCCATGCTGACGACGCCGCCGGCCGGGCCGGACAGGATCGCGTCCTTGCCCTGGAACAGACCGGCGGCGGTCAGTCCGCCCGACGACATCATGAACATGAGGCGGGCGCCTGACCGGCGGGCGTCGAGTTCCCTGTCGACCTGCGCCACATAGCGCCGCAGGATGGGGGAGAGATAAGCGTCGACCACCGTAGTGTCGCCGCGGCCGACCAGCTTGATCAGCGGCGAAACCTCGTGGCTGACCGACACCTGCGCGAAGCCCATGTCGCGGGCGAGCGTCGCCACCGCCCGCTCGTGCTCCGGGTAGCGGTAGGCGTGCATGAAGACGATCGCGACCGCCTTGATGCCATCCGCTTGCGCTGCGGCGAGCGCGCCGCGCGCGCTGTCGAGATCGAGGCCGCGCTCCACCGTACCGTCGGCGCGCACCCGCTCGTCGATCTCGGCGACTCGCTCATAGAGCATGTCGGGCTTGATGATGTGGCGGGCAAAGATCTTCGGCCGCGCCTGATAGCCGATCTTCAGCGCGTCGCGGAAACCTTGGGTAATGAGGAGGAGGGTACGGTCGCCCTTGCGTTCCAGCAGTGCGTTGGTCGCGACGGTGGTGCCCATCTTTACCGCGCCGACCCGGCCGGGCGGGATCACGTCGCCGCGCTTGAGGCCGAGCAGATCGCGGATGCCCTGTACAGCGGCGTCTGAATAGGCTTCCGGGTTTTCCGACAGCAGCTTGTGCGCCGTGAGCGAGCCATCCGGCGCGCGGCCGACGATGTCGGTGAAGGTGCCACCGCGGTCGATCCAGAAATCCCAGCTTGACGCTGCCGGCGCCGCCGCGTGGCGGCGCGGCGTGGAGCGCCTGGCTTTGGCGCGAACGGTTTTGCGGCGTGCGGGAGAACGGCTCATGTGCGTGAGTATCGTCCTATGAACGCACAAGTCAGGCAAGGCCTCGCCGGCGCGCGCGGCCGTTGCGCGCGGCTGTGCTATATTTCCCGCGAAGATTCGCTTGGCTCTCGCCGGAGTGCCCGATGACGGTGGCGCAACGATGTCGCAACTGGCTCGCCCGCTTCGCGGCGCGCTCGGCGGAGCTGTCGCCGGTGCGGCAGGCCGGCGCGATCCCTTACACCGTCGTGGAAGGCCGCGCGGTGTTCCTGCTCATCACCTCGCGCCGGTCCGGTCGCTGGATTTTCCCGAAGGGCGCGCCGATCGAGGGGCATCAGCCCTGGCAGGTCGCGGCGCGCGAAGCCTACGAGGAAGCCGGCATCGAGGGCGAGATCGAGCCGGTGTCGATCGGCTCCTATCGCACGCTGAAGCGGACGATCCCGCCGGCCTTCATCGACGTCGACATGTATGCGCTGCGTATGGTCCGCCAGCTCGACGATTGGCCGGAGCGCGGCAAGCGCCACCGCCACTGGGTCATTCTGCCGGAGGCTAAGCGCCTGCTGTCGGATCCGAAGCTGGCGGCGCTGGCGGCCGAGCTTGATCGCCGGCTGGCGGCTCAGCCGGCGACCGTGCGCATGAGCGTATAGAGCGCTGCCGCGAGCAGCGCGGCGGCCGGGACCGTCACCACCCAGGCGGCGCCGATGCCGAGGACGTGCTGGCGGCGCACCAGCTTGCGCCGTTCGCGCTTCTGGTAATTCTCCAGCGCCTGCTCCGGCGTGTCGTTCAGGCTCGACGGTTCGAGGAAGCGCGCGTTCGGCTGCACCGCGACGTTCGGCACGCCCTTGTTGGTGAGAAACTCGCGCAGGTAGCCGACGCCGAACACGCCGCCGACCGCGATATGGGTCGAGGACACCGGCAGGCCCAGCGCGGAGGCCACCAGCACGGTGATGGCGGCGGACAGCGCCACGCAAAACGCGCGGATCGCATCCATCTTGGTGATCTTCTCGCCGACGGTGCGGATCAGCTTCGGCCCGAACAGCGCGAGGCCGACGACGATGCCCACCGCGCCAATCAGCAGCACCCAGAACGGCAGTTCGACGCTCGAAGCGTCGCTGGCGCCCGCCTCGGCGGTCGCGACGATCGCCGCCAGCGGACCGACGGCATTGGCGACGTCATTGGCGCCATGTGCGAACGACAACAGGCCCGCCGACCAGATCAGCGGCAGCGTGAACAGGCCCGTTACATTCTTGCGACGGTTTTCCATGCCGACCGAGCGGCGTTGGACCCAGGGGCGGGACGTGACGTAACCGATGGCGAAAGCCAGCGCGCCGCCGCCGAGCACGGCGGCCAGGGGCGCGTCCCAGACATGCTTCAGGCCTTTTGTCATCAGGTACATCGCGAAGACGCTGATCATCAGCGCCATCATCACGGGCATCCAGCGCCGCGCCGCCGCGACGCGGTCGTCGCGTTCGAGGATCGCCCAGTTGATGAAGGCAAGCAGCGCGGCGGCGATCAGACCGCCCATGATCGGCGAAATGACCCAGCTCGCCACGACCGCGCCAATCACCGGCCAGACGACGATCTTGAAGCCGGCGGCGGCGATGCCGGCGCCGACCACGCCGCCGACCACGGCATGCGTGGTCGAGACCGGCGCGTTGAGAAAGGTCGCGAGATGAACCCAGATCGCGGCGGCGAGCAGCGCGGCCATCATCACCAGCACGAATTGCACGCCGTCGATGCCGACATCCGGGCGCAGCAGATCGCGCGAGATGGTCTTGACGACGTCGCCGCCGGCGATGATCGCGCCGGCCGCCTCGCAGAGACCGGCGATGGCGAGCGCGGCGGGCATCGACAGCGCGCGGCCGCCGACCGCCGGACCCATATTGTTGGCGACATCGTTGGCGCCGATCGAGAGCGCCATGTAGGCGGCGATCACGGCGGCGGCGATCACGAAATAGGAGAGCGGGCCGCCGGCAATCGACATGCTGGCAAGCGCGATGGAGCCGATCATGAAAATGATCAGCAGTCCGGGCGTGGCAAGCGAGCGCGACAGGTCATGGGTCGCGTGCTCGATCCGGACGACTTTCTTCAGATCCTTGTCGAGCGCGCTTTTCGCCACCGCAGCCCCGGTCACCCTCGTAAGCGGACCGGCCCGCCGTAGCACCTTCAGGGGCGAAAATCATGCGAGGGTGCAAATCGCCTGTTGACAATGCACAGCCGCCACGTCGCGGGCAACGAGGCCGCGCCCGGCCGTGCCGGAATGTGCCCGGACTTTCGGGGGTTTGCCCTCTTGCGGCATTTCGGGTGGCGCGCGATGCTTTGCGAGCAGGGTTCGGCCGCGGGCATCGCCCCGGTCATTCAGGAGGGCGCAATGCGTTTGATTTCCAGCGTACTGACGGCCGCTTTCGTCGCAGGCTCGATCACCGCCGCGTCGGCGCAGACCAAGTGGGACATGCCGACGCCGTATCCGGACGGCAACTTCCACACCAAGAACGTCGCCGCGTTCGCCGCCGATGTCGACAAGGCGACCAAGGGCTCGCTGAAGATCGTCGTGCATTCGGCCGGTTCGCTCATCAAGCATCCGGAGATCAAGCGCGCGGTGCGCCAGGGCACTGCGCCGATCGGCGAGATTCTGGAGTCGCTCGCGGCCAACGAGGCGCCGGTCTACGGCATCGACTCGCTGCCGTTCGTCACCACCGGCTACGACTCCGCGAAGAAACTCTACGCGGCGCAGAAGCCGTATCTCGAGAAGCAGCTCGCATCCGAAGGGCTGATCCTGCTCTATTCGGTGCCGTGGCCGCCGCAGGGTCTCTACGCCAAGCGCGAGATCACCAAGGTGGAGGATCTCAAGGGTCTCAAGTTCCGCACTTACAACGCGACGATCGGCCGGATCGCGACGCTCGCGGGCGCGATCCCGACGCAGATCGAGGTGCCGGACCTGCCGACCGCCTTCGCTACCGGCCGCGTCGACGTGATGATTACCTCGGCCTCCACCGGCGTCGACACCAAGGCGCAGGACTATCTCACGCACTACATCGACACCCAGGCCTGGCAGCCGCGCAACATCGTCTTCGTCAACAAGGCGGCGTTCGACAAGCTGACGGCCGAGCAGAAGAAGGCGGTGCAGGACGCCGCCAAGGCCGCGGAAGAACGCGGCTGGAAAGCATCCCGGGAGGAGATGGCGATCAAGACCAAGGCGCTGAAGGATGCCGGCATCAAGGTGCTGGACCCGTCGCCGGCGCTGAAGTCGGGCCTCGCCAAGATCGGCGAGACCATCGCCAGGGAATGGGTCGAGAAGGCCGGTGCCGACGGCAAGGCGATGCTGGACGCGTTCCGCAAGTAGACGCGGCGCTTGTTACAAACGATATGCGGTGCGGTCGAAGCCGGCGACGGTTTTGGCCGCATCTCATCCGTGGGGCGGATGTGAAGCAAGGCGGAGAGGGGCATGCGCCGATGTCTTGACGCGCTCTACAACGCGACGCTTTGGCTGTCCGCGCTGTGTCTTGTCCTGATCGCCGTGCTGGTCGGCCTGCAGATCGGCGGGCGTCTGGTGGACGGCGCGCTGAAACTTCTCGGTCTGCCGGTCACCGGCTTCCAGATCCTGTCGCTTGCCGAAATCGCCGGTTATCTGCTCGCCGCCGCGAGCTTCTTGGCGCTTGCCGGAACGCTGAAAGGCGGCGCGCATATCCGCGTCACCATGCTGCTGTCGGCGTTCAGCGAAAGCCGCCGCCGCTACCTGGAAATCCTTGCCTTCGCGGTCGCCTCGATCGCCTCCGCCTACATGACGTGGAGCATCGCGCAATTCGCCTGGTATTCGTTCCTGTTCAACGAAGTGTCCTATGGCGTCGTGCGGGTGCAACTCGGCTATCCGCAGGCGGTGATGGCAGTCGGCGCCGCCGTGCTGACGATCGCGCTGTTCGACGAACTGGCAATCGTCATCGGGCGCGGCCGGCCGACCTTCCGCAGCGTGGAAGACGCGATCACGCTCGGCAAGGAGGGCTAGGCGGTGAACGTCAGTCTCGAACTGGCTTTTGTCCTGATCGTTCTGCTGTTCGCGGTGCTCGGCTCCGGCGTCTGGATTGCGCTCGCGCTCGCGATCTGCGGTTTCGTCGCGGTGCTCACGAAGGTCGCGACGCCGGCGGGCCAGGTGCTCGCCACCTCGATGTGGGCGTCGTCGAATTCGTGGGATCTCACCGCGCTGCCGATGTTCATCTGGATGGGCGAAATTCTTTACCGGACCAAGTTGTCAGAGGACATGTTCGCCGGTCTTGCGCCGTGGATGCAGCGGCTGCCGGGACGGCTGCTGCACGTCAACGTGGTCGGCTGCGCGATTTTCGCGGCGGTGTCGGGCTCTTCGGCCGCGACCTGCGCCACCATCGGCCGCATCGCGCTGCCGGAGCTGATGAAGCGCGGTTACGACGAGAAGATGGCGGTCGGCACGCTTGCCGGGTCCGGCACGCTCGGACTGCTGATCCCGCCGTCCATCATCCTCATCATCTACGCGACGGTGACCGAGCAATCGATTGCCCGTCTGTTCATCGCCGGCGTCATTCCCGGCATCATGCTGGCGGCGTTGTTCATGGGCTTCATCGCCGTCTGGGCGATGCTGAACCCGTCGCGCATGCCGCCGCCGGAGCCAGTGGTGCCGCTGCGCGAGCGCATCGCGGCGACGCGGCGGCTCATTCCGGTCGTGCTCCTGATCCTCGGCGTGATCGGCTCGATCTATGGCGGCCTGGCGTCGGCGACCGAAGCGGCGGTGGTCGGCGTGTTCCTGTCGCTCGCGCTGTCGTGGTGGTCGCGGACGCTGACGCGCGCGAGCTTCCGCGATGCGCTGCTGGGCGCGACGCGCACCAGCTGCATGATCGCCTTCATTCTCGCGGGCGCGGCCTATCTCACCGCGGCGATGGGCTTCACCGGTATTCCGCGCGCGCTCGCGGAATGGATCGGCGGCTTCAACATGCCGTCATGGGCGCTGCTCACGGCGCTGACCGCCTTCTACATCGTGCTCGGCTGCTTCCTCGACGGCATCTCGATGGTGGTCCTGACCACCTCGATCATCATTCCGCTGATCGAGAAGTCCGGCTTCGACCTGATCTGGTTCGGCATCTACATCGTGCTGGTGGTGGAGATGGCGCAGATCACGCCGCCGGTCGGATTCAATCTCTACGTTTTGCAGGGCATGACCGGACGCAACATCTTCACGATCGGCGGTTACACGCTGCCGCTGTTTGTCTTGATGTGCGTCGCGGTGATGCTGGTCGCGATGTTTCCCGGCATCGCGCTGTGGCTGCCCTCGACGATGCTCGACGCGCGCTAGGGCGAAGAAAACGCGATAAATTAAAAAGCTCCTGCGAAATCCGGCGATCCTGCGGCGGTCGCGTGACGCGGCTGCGCGCTATCGTCGCGCGGTTCGACCTCGAAACACCACAGTTCGGGTGGATTGTCCTCGTGCGGACCCGCGGGGAGCGTCTCCGCGATCCGGCAATCTCCATCGCGTAAACGCGAAGCCGAAGGACAACCAATGAAACTCAGTGACACTCTGGTGAGGAAAACCACCGAACAGATCGAAGCGCAGGCGCTGCCCGACAGTCATCCCGCGGTGCCGCAGCTCAATTCGCTGTTCGGCGAGCACACGTTTTTTCTCAGCCGCGACGGGCTGACCATCGTCGAGCCGGCGGAGGCCGCCGACAGCAATGGGCGCAAGGGTCATGTCGTGCAGCTTGCCGAATGGAGCGACGAACAGCAGACCAGTCTCGTGCCTTGCGAGCCGCATGTGACAAATGTGACGGTCGAACTCGGCGTCAGCAACGCGCGGCCGCCGAAGCCGCACTGACGCGCGATTCAGGACGCGCGTTCCCACGCGCATTGTTCAGGAGGCGCGTTTCACGCGCATGCGCTGGCCGATCATCACCGTCGCCACCACGGCGGCGGCGAACAGGATCGTGCCCGGCTCGAACGGCTCGCCGTTGACCGGGATCGACAGCGCCACGATCACGAACGGCTGCAGCAGGCTCATCTGCCCGATGCGGGAGACGCCGGCGTAAGCCATCGCGGCGTTGAACACGAAGAACGCGAAAAACATGCTCACCAGCGAGACATAAACGAGACCCGCCAGCGCGGACGCTGTCGGCACGACCTCCGGCGCCGGCCACCACCACAGCGAGGCGGCGACGGTGAGCGGCAGGAAGATCGCGACCTGCCATGAGATCACCTCCCATCCCGGCAGCACGGCGCTGAGGCGGCCCGACATCGTGTAGCCGAGCGCGCCGACCGCGACGACGCCGAGCAGATAGAGATCGCCGATCTCGACGGCGAAGCCGCCGGCCCGCCAGAACACGAAGCCGAGCACAATGGCGCCGCCGATGGTGCTCGCAATCCAGAAACCGTTGCTCGGCCGCTCATGCGTCAGCCACACCGCGCAGACCGCGGTGGCGAGCGGCATGATGCCGAGCACCACGCCGCCATGCGAGGCCGGAACCGTCAGCATCGCAAAGCCGATCAGCACGGGAAAGCCGACGATGGTGAAGACGCCGGTGACGATGAGTTCGATCATGATCTGCCGCGGCGGCCAGCGCCGGCGCGTCACGATCAGCGTCGCGAGACCCAGCACGCCGGCGATCGCCGCGCGTGCCGCCGACAGGAAAAACGGGTCGAACGACACGACGGCGAGCCGCGTCGCCGGCAGCGTGCCGCCGAACAGCACGACGCCGGCAAAGCCGAGCGCTAATCCCAGTTTTTCGCGGGAGGTCATCATTGGGAGGCGGACGCTAGAGCATTGCCGACTGAAGCTAAAGGCACAGCGTCGCTACCCTGTCATGCCCGGCCCTGTGCCGGGCATCCACGTCTTGCTTCTCAATGACGAAAAGGAAGACGTGGATGGCCGGGACAAGCCCGGCCATGACGACCGAAATGGCTCGCCCGAAATTGGCGGGGGCCCGGCGGTTTTGCCGCCGAGCCCCCTTGAACGTATCAGACGGCCTGTAAGCCGGGTTCTGTATGGCCCGCAGGAAAACCTGCGAACGTGACGGCCATTCCTCTGGTACGCCGGTTGCCCGGCGCATCAAGCAACCTACCCGAACGGCTGGCCCGGACAGGGCTGGAGTTTCCTCCACGCCGTTCCTATTCGGTTTTGCTCCCGGTGGGGTTTGCCGTGCCGCTGGCGTTGCCGTCAGCGCGGTGCGCTCTTACCGCACCTTTTCACCCTTGCTCGCCGTTGATCCGAAAATCGCGGACGGGCGGTTCGTTCTCTGTGGCACTGTCCCTGAGGCGGTCCCCGCGAGGGGAAAACCCCGCCGGACGTTATCCGGCACCGTTTGTCCGTGGAGCCCGGACTTTCCTCTCCGGCCGCCTTTCGGCATTGGCACGGAGCGGCCGTCCGGCCGACTGACGCGGCAAGACATGGCGGTTCGGGACGGGCCGGTCAAGCCGGAGGCGTTTGCCTCGTTAACGGCGTGTGTCCGTCATCGCGCGAGGATCGGGCGGGTTTCCAGAAGCGCGCGCAGCGTCAGCATGGTCGAGGCGTCGGCGATGCCGTCGACCTGCTCGGGCCGGAAGTGGCGCTGGAAGGCGGTGACGACCGTCTTGGTCTGGTCGTCATAGATGCCGGTCTCTTCGATCCCGTAGCCGTAAGACGCTATGGCGCGCTGCATGCGGCGGATGGTGTCGCCGCGCTCGCCGGGGCGGAACGCCTGGCCGTCGAGCGTCAGCGGCGCGGGGCGCACCCAGTGGCCGATGCCGGACTCGTTCAGCAGGCCCCAGGGAAACTTCTCGCCGGGATCCTGCTTGCGCGCCGGCGCGATGTCGGAATGCGCCAGCACACGGTCGGAGGGAATGCGCTGCCGCGCGAGAATCGAGCGGCACAGCGCGATGACCGCGGCGGTCTGGCGCAGCGGAAAATCCGGATAGCCGTAGTCGTGGCCGCCGTTGACGATCTCGATGCCGATCGAACGCGAATTGTTGTCGGTCTCGCCGGCCCAGAACGACACGCCGGCATGCCAGGCGCGCCGCGCTTCCGGCACGCATTGCACGGTGCGGCCGTCCTCGAACACGACGTAATGCGACGACACCCGGCTGTCCGCGGAGGTCAGCCGCTCGAGGGCCGAGGGGCCGTCCTGCATGCCGGTGTAGTGCAGCAGCAGCATGTCGGGCGGGCCGCCCTTGCGCTCGTCCTGGTTGGGCGAGGGGGTGACCTCGGCGACCACGAACGAATCGGCCGGAAATGTCATGCGCGGAATATGCCGGGAAAAATGTTGGCCGGAAGGCGGGGGCGCATCTATCGGGGCCGCCCGCCAAGAAATCAATAACGGTCATGCCGGAGCCGGGGCCGGGTCTTCAACCGATCCTTAAGTTTAAGCGCCGTTAATGGGTCGAACGCGCGGTTCTGCGTCGGGCCTGTGGACGGGCAGCCCGGCCAGGGTCTGTCCATTGACGCCCATAGTGTCCCATGTTATCCCATACCATTAGTTCAAGGATTTCGGGCCTTTCCGGCGTTGCTGCCGGAACACGCCCGGCAATCCTGCGGGATCGAGTCCGTTTCGCTCTCCCGGTGTGGGTCCAGTCGGCGTGGAGTCCGGGCGATGAACCGCTTCGTGTCGAATTACACGCTGCGGCTCGACTCCAAAGGTCGCGTCTCGATCCCGGCTCCCTACCGCTCTGTGCTCAACCGCGACGGCTTCGACGGCCTCTATTGCTATCCGGCCCTCGACCGGCCGGCGATCGATGCGGGCGGCAACGCCCTGATGGGGGAGATCGAGAGCTTGATCGCGCAGTTCGCGCCTTACTCGGAACAGCGGGAGCAGTTCGCCACCGCGCTCTTCGGCACCAGCGACACGCTGAAGCTGGACGGCGAGGGGCGGGTGATCCTGACCGAGCCCTTGAAGGCGCATGCGGGGATCAAGGACACGGTTTCGTTCGTCGGCCTCGGTCACAAGTTTCAGATCTGGGAGCCTGGACGGTTTCGCACGGAACTCGCGGAGGCCACCGACAAGGTGCGCGAGCTTCGGCGCCAGCTCGGCTCGCAGGCGGCGCAGCGAGCGCCCGGAGCACGGGAATGACGGGGGGCGGCGGCGGCTCTCGGGCTGCCGTTGGCGGACTGGCTCACCACATTCCCGTGCTCGGCCGCCGCGTCGCCGAGTACCTCAACATTCGCCATGACGGCCTGTACGTCGACGCCACCTTCGGCGCCGGCGGCTACAGCCGCGCGATCCTGAGCGCCGGCGCGCGCGTCGTCGGCATCGACCGCGACCAGACCGCGATTGCGATGGGCGCCGATCTGGTCGAGGCCGCGCAGGGCCGTCTGATCCTCACCGAAGACCGTTTCTCGAATCTGGAAGCCGCCTGCCGTGAACTCGACATCGACGGCGTCGACGGCGTGGTGTTCGACCTCGGCGTGTCCTCGATGCAGCTCGACCGCGCCGAGCGTGGCTTCTCGTTCCGCCATGACGGCCCGCTCGATATGCGCATGGGAGCCGACGGCCCAAGCGCCGCCGATCTCGTCGCCGCGGCGAGCGAGCGCGACTTGTCTGCGATCATCGCCACGCTCGGCGAGGAGCGCCACGCCCGCGCCGTCGCCCGCGCCATCGTCCGCGCGCGCGCGCAACAGCCGATCACGACCACGAAGCAGCTTGCCGATATCGTGTCGTCGGTGGTGCGCGCCAAGCCGAACGAGATTCATCCCGCGACCCGCACCTTCCAGGCGCTGCGCGTTTTCGTGAACGACGAGCTGGGCGAACTCGTCACCGCGCTGGCCGCGTCCGAGCGCCTGCTGTCGCCCGGCGGCCGGCTGGTCGTCGTGTCGTTTCATTCGCTGGAAGACCGCATCGTCAAGACCTTCCTCGCCGATCGCAGCAAGACCCCGGCCGGCTCGCGCCACATGCCGGAACGCGAAGCGCCGGTTCCGACCTTCACGGTGCTGACGAAAAAGCCCGTCGCCGCCGACGAGGCCGAGATCGCGGAGAATCCTCGCGCGCGGTCCGCCAAGCTGCGTGCCGCCGCGCGTACCGACGCAAAGCCGCGAACCGCGATGCCGGAACGACTGCTGCCGAACCTGCCGACCCTCGATCAGGTCATGCGGGGGCGCTGAATGCGGTTCATTCATCTCATGGTGATCGGTGCGCTCATTCTGGCCGCGGCCGTCGTCTACAAGATCAAGTTCGATTCCACGCTGCAGGCCGAGCAGGTCGCCAAGCTGCGCAGCGAACTGCGCAAGGAACGCGAGGCGATCGCCGTGCTGCGCGCCGAGTGGGCCAAGCTCCAGACCCCGGGGCGGCTCGAAGAGCTGGCGCGCCGCCACCTGTCGTTGCAGCCGATGACGGCGGCACAGAACGGCGACTTCAGCCGGTTGCCCGAGCGGCCGCCGCAACTGCCGCCGCCGCAGACCGATCCGGTCGGCGCCATGATCGACCAGGTCGTGCCGGGCGTGGAGCCCGCCGCGACCGGCAGCATCGCGCCGCAGCGGTGACGGCATGAGCGCGCACGACACCGCATCTCCGGACAAAATTGCAGGGCGCGCGCCGCGCCTGCAGCGCGTGCTGCGCTCGCTGCTCTACGGCCGCGAGGTCGATCGCGAGGCTAAGGCGAAAGCGCGGCTGATCCTGACCATCGTGGTGTTCGCCGCGATCTTCTCGGTGGTGTCGGCGCGGCTCGTGATCTTTGCGATCAACAGCGATCCGGACGGCGGGCGTGGCGGGGTGTCGCGCGACGCGGTCGCCACCTCGCGTCCCGACATCGTCGACCGCAACGGTCTCGTGATCGCAACGGACGTCAAGTCACCGTCGCTGTTTGCCGAGCCGCGCAAGATCATCGACGTCGACGAGGCGGCCGAACAGTTGACCGCCGTGCTGCCGGATCTCGACGCGCCGGAACTGCGCGACCGCCTGTCGTCGAAGCGCGGCTTCGCCTGGCTGAAGCGCGAACTGACGCCGCAGCAGCAGCGCGTGATCCATCATCTCGGTATTCCCGGCATCGGCTTTCTGAGCGAGAACAAGCGCGTCTATCCGAACGGGCCGGTGGTCAGCCACGTCATCGGCCATGTGAACATCGACAACCAGGGCATCGCCGGCATCGAGAAGTGGCTCGACGGGCAGGGCCTCGCGGCGCTGCACCAGGCGGGCCTTGCGACCGACCGCTTGCAGAAGCCGGTCGATCTCGCGATCGATCTGCGCGTGCAATACGCGCTGCGCGAAGAACTCGTCGCCGCCAAGGAAAAATTCAAGGCGATCGCTGCCGCCGGCATCATCACCGACGTGCGCACCGGCGAGATCGTCGCGATGGTGTCGGAGCCTGACTTCAACCCGAACAATCCGCGCGAGGCGAACGACCCGAACCGGCTCAACCGGCTGACTACCGGCGTCTACGAGATGGGCTCGACCTTCAAGGCGCTGACGCTCGCGATGGCGCTCGACAGCGGCAGGATTTCGCTTAATTCGAGCTTCGATGCGCGCGTACCGCTGCGCTACGGCCGCTTCACCATCAACGACTACCACGCCGAGAAGCGCATCCTGACGGTGCCGGAGATCTTCACCTACTCCTCGAACATCGGCACCGCGCGCATGGCGTTGTCGCTCGGCGTCGACTACCACAAATGGTTCCTGAAAAAGCTCGGCCAGCTCGACCGGCTGCGCACCGAATTGCCTGAAAGCGCCGAGCCGCTGGTGCCCAAGCACTGGGGCGAAATCAACACGGTGACGATCGCCTTCGGTCACGGCCTTTCGGTCGCGCCGTTGCAGGCGGTGATGGGCATTTCGGCGCTGGTCAATGGCGGCATGCTGATCCCGCCGACTTTCCTGAAACGCACGCCGGAGCAAGCGGCCAAGCTCGGCAAGCGGGTCATCAGCGCCGAAACAAGCGAAAAGATGCGCTATCTGATGCGCCTCAACGTCGAAAAAGGCACCGCGAAAAAGGCCGACGTGCCGGGCTATTATATCGGCGGAAAAACCGGCACGGCGGAGAAGGTCGTCAACGGCCGGTATGCCAAGCACAAGCTGTTGACCAGCTTTACGGCCATCATGCCGGCGGATAATCCGCGCTATATGTTGCTCATCATGATCGACGAACCGCAGGGCTCGAAGGAAACTTTCGGCTACGCGACCTCGGGCTGGAACGCCGTGCCGGTCGGCGGCGCGGTGGTCAAGCGCGTCGCGCCGCTACTCGGCATCCGGCCGCGTTTCGACCTGCCGCCGTCCGATCAGTTGATCCTCGCGACCTTGAAGGACAGGCGTTGAAGCTCCGCGATCTTTTCGTCGAAGACAGCGTCGATGCGCGCTGGCAGGACGTCGAGATCGCCGGTCTCGCCGCCGACAGCCGCACGGTGGGGCGCGGCTTTCTGTTCGTCGCCATTCCCGGCGTGAAGGCGGACGGCGCGGCCTTCGCGCGCGCCGCTGTGAATGCGGGCGCCGTCGCGATCGCCGCCGAGAAGCCGGTCGCGGACCTGCCGGCCAATGTCATTTTCATTCCGGTGAAGAACGCGCGGCGTGCGCTGGCGCTCGCGGCCGCCGCGTTCTATCCGCGCCAGCCCGCCACCATCGCGGCGGTGACGGGCACCAGCGGCAAGACCTCGGTCGCCGCCTTCGCGCGGCAGATCTGGACGGCGCTCGGCCACGAGGCGGCGAGCATCGGCACCGTCGGCGTCGTGTCGCCGAAGGGCGAGGTCTACGGCTCGCTGACGACGCCGGACCCGATTGCATTGCATAAGACCATCGACGAACTCGCGGGCGAGGGCGTGACGCACCTTGTTCTGGAAGCGTCATCGCATGGTCTCGACCAGCACCGGCTCGACGGCGTGCGCGTTACCGCCGGCGGCTTCACGAATTTGTCGCGCGATCATCTCGACTATCATCCGACCGTCGAAGACTACTTCAATGCCAAGCTGCGGCTGTTCACGGCATTGGTCGCGCCGGATGGCGCGGCTGTCGTCAGCGCCGACAGCGATTACGCCGCGCGCGTCGTCGCGGCGGCGAAGGCGCGTGGCCTCAAGGTCGTCACCGTCGGCGCGCGTGGCGAGGCGATCAGGCTCACCGGCGACGTGGTTGAAGGTTTCGCGCAGGTCTTGCAGCTTGCGCACGCGGGGAAAAATTACACGGTGCGGCTGCCGCTGGTCGGCGCGTTTCAGGTGGAGAATGCGCTGGTCGCGGCCGGTCTCGTCATTGTCTCCGGCGGCGATCCGGCGAAAACATTTGCCGCGCTGGAAAAGCTCGAAGGCGCCAAGGGACGGCTCGAACTCGCCGGCAACAGGAACGGCGCGCCGGTTTTCATCGATTACGCTCACAAGCCGGACGCGCTCGCCAAGGCGCTCGAAGCCTTGCGGCCTTACGCGCGCGGCAAGCTCGTGGTCGTGTTCGGCTGCGGCGGCGACCGCGACAAGGGCAAGCGTCCGCTGATGGGCGAAATCGCCGTCAAAAATGCCGACCGCGTCATCGTGACCGACGACAATCCGCGCTCGGAAAACCCGGCGCAGATCCGCGCCGAGATCATGGCGGCGGCTCCCGGTGCGACCGAGATCGGCGACCGCGCGCAGGCGATCCGCGCCGCTGTTGCCGGGCTGAAAGCCGGCGACGTGCTGCTGGTGGCCGGCAAGGGCCATGAAACCGGCCAGATCGTCGGCGACCGGGTGCTGCCGTTCAGCGACCACGAGGCGGTCGCGGCGGCGTTGAAGGGCGACGCATGACGGCGCTCTGGACCAGCAAGGCGATAGCCGCGGCGATGGGCGCGCGGCGGCAGGGCGAGTTGCCGGCCGAGATCACCGGCATCTCGATCGACAGCCGCACGCTCGGCAAGAGCGATGCGTTCTTCGCCATCAAGGGCGACGCCCGCGACGGGCATGATTTCGTCGAGGCGGCGCTGAAGGCAGGCGCCGGCGTGGCGGTCGTCTCCGCGAAGCAGCGCGCGCGGTTTTCGCGCAAGGCGCCGCTGCTGATCGTGCCGGACGTGCTCGGCGCTTTGCGCAAGCTTGCGCGCGCGGCGCGCAAGCGCTCCGAAGCCAAGGTCATCGCCGTCACCGGCTCGGTCGGCAAGACCTCGACCAAGGAAGCGCTGCGGCTCGCATTGTCGGCCGACGGCGAGACGCACGCCTCGGTCGCCTCCTACAACAATCACTGGGGCGTGCCGTTGACGCTGGCGCGGTTTCCGGAAAGCGCGCGCTACGGCGTGTTCGAGATCGGCATGAACCATGCGGGCGAAATCACGCCGCTCGTCAAAATGGTGCGTCCGCATATCGCCATCGTCACCACGGTCGCGCCGGTGCACCTGGAATATTTCGGCTCGGTGGCGAAGATCGCCGACGCCAAGGCGGAAATCTTTTCCGGTGTGGTGCGCGGCGGCTTCGCGGTGCTCAATCGCGACAACGACCAGTTCGCGCGGCTCTCACGCGCGGCCAAGGCGGCCGGCGTCACCAACATCGTGACCTTCGGCGAGCATCCGAAAGCCGACGCGCGGCTCGTCAAGTTTGCGCTGCATCCCGACTGCTCGACCGTGCAGGCCGATATTCTCGGCAGCGAGGTGACCTACAAGCTCGGCGCGCCGGGGCGACACCTGCTGCTGAACTCGCTCGCGGTGCTGACCGCGGCGCGGCTCGCCGGAGCGGATCTCGCGCTCGCGGCGCTGGCGCTCGCCCGGCTCGAGCCGGCGGCGGGGCGCGGCGTGCAGAAGCGCCTCGCGATGCCCGGCGGCGCCGCGCTGCTGATCGACGAGAGCTACAACGCCAATCCCGCCTCGATGCGCGCGGCGATCGCGCTGCTCGGGCAACTTCGCCCCGAGGGCGGCGGGCGGCGCATCGCGGTGCTGGGCGACATGCTGGAACTGGGCAAAAAAGCCGGGGAACTCCATGCGGAACTGGCGAAGCCGCTGGTCGAAGCGGGGATCGATCTGGTCTTTTGCTCCGGGCCTGCCATGCATTCCCTGTGGCAGGCTCTTCCCTCGACTCTGAAGGGCGGCTATGCCGAGACGGCGGCGGCGCTGGAGCCGGCGGTGCTGCGGACCGTCCGCGCCGGCGACGCCGTGATGGTCAAGGGCTCGCTCGGCTCGAAGATGGCGCCGATCGTGAAGGCGCTGGAACAGCAGTTTCCGCGGCTGCCGGCCGAGCCGGCGGCGCACAGTTGATGGAAGGCTCGCGGGCAGGGATCAAGGCGCATGTTTTTCTGGCTGATCGAACTGTCCGACAAGGTCTCGTTCTTCAACGTCTTCCGCTACATCACGTTCCGGACCGGCGGCGCCATCGTCACCGCGATGGTGTTCGTGTTCCTGTTCGGCGGTCCGATCATCGACCTGCTGCGGCTGAAGCAGGGCAAGGGTCAGCCGATCCGCGCCGACGGCCCGCAATCCCATCTCGTCACCAAGATCGGCACGCCGACGATGGGCGGGCTGATGATCCTGTCCGGCGTTCTGGTCTCGACGCTGCTGTGGGCGAACCCGACCAATCCTTACGTCTGGGTGGTGCTCGGCGTCACGCTCGGCTTCGGCGCGATTGGCTTCTATGACGACTATCTGAAGGTGACCAAGCAGAGTCACGCCGGCTTCTCCGGCCGCACGCGGCTGTTCGTCGAAGCGGCGATCGCGGTCGCCGCCTGCCTCGTGCTCGCGAGCCTCGCCAAGCCGCCGATCGCGACCTCATTGGTGTTCCCGTTCTTCAAGGACGCGGTGCTCAATCTCGGCTGGTTCTTCTTCGTAGTCGGCACCTTCGTCATCGTCGGCGCCGGCAATGCGGTGAACTTGACCGACGGCCTCGACGGCCTCGCCATCGTGCCGGTGATGATCGCGGCGGCGACCTTCGGCCTGATCGCCTATCTCGCCGGCAACGCGGTGTTCTCCGAATATCTGCAGATCCATTTCGTGCCCGGCACCGGCGAGCTTGCGGTGGTTTGCGGCGCGATGATCGGCGCGGGCCTCGGCTTCCTGTGGTTCAACGCGCCGCCGGCCTCAATCTTCATGGGCGATACCGGCTCGCTGGCGCTCGGCGGCATGCTCGGCGCGGTCGCGGTCGCGACCAAGCACGAGATCGTGCTGGCGATCGTCGGCGGGCTATTCGTGCTCGAGGCGGTGTCGGTGATCGTGCAGGTGGTGTCGTTCAAGCTGACCGGCAAGCGCGTCTTCAGGATGGCGCCGATCCATCATCACTACGAGCAGCTCGGCTGGACCGAACCGCAGATCGTCATCCGCTTCTGGATCGTGGCGGTGGTGCTGGCGCTCGCCGGGCTCGCCACGCTGAAGCTGAGATAGGCCTTGATCCCGGTCACGACCTTCGCCGGAAAAACCGTCGCGCTGTTCGGCCTCGGCAATTCCGGCCTCGACAGCGCGCGCGCGCTGATCGCCGGCGGCGCCAAAGTGGTCGTGTATGACGACGAGCCCGCCTCGGTGCTTGCGGCCGGCGCGAAGAATTTCGACGTCGTCGATCTGCGCAAGGCGGACTGGAGCCAGTTCGCCGCGCTGGTGCTTGCGCCCGGCGTGCCACTGACGCACCCCAAGCCGCACTGGACGGTGACGATGGCGGGAGCCGCCGGCGTCGAGGTGATCGGCGACATCGAACTGTTCTGCCGCGAGCGCGCCGCGCACGGCGCCGGCTGCCCGCTGGTCGCGATCACCGGCACCAACGGCAAGTCGACGACGACCGCGCTGACCGCGCATCTGCTGCGCGCCGCCGGCCGCGATGTGCAGATGGGCGGCAACATCGGCGTGCCGATGCTGTCGCTCGCACCCTTCGCGCCGGGCCGGCCTTATGTCGCGGAAGTCTCGTCCTACCAGATCGACCTCGCGCCCTCGCTGCGCGCCACCGCCGGCATCCTGCTCAACGTGTCGGAGGACCACCTCGACCGTCACGGCACGATGGAGAACTACGCCGCCGTGAAGGCGCTGCTGCCGGCCAAGGTCGAGCAGGGCGGCGTCGCCATTATCGGCGTCGACGATCGGTGGGGACGCGACGCCGCCGACCGCATCGAACGTGCGGGCCGGACGGTGATGCGCGTCTCCGTCGCCGGCACGCTGCGCGACGGGCTTTATGCCGACGGTACGCGCATCATGCGTTCGGAAGCCGGCAAGGCCCATCCGATCGCGCAGCTTGCCGGCATCGGCTCGTTGCGCGGCATCCATAACGCGCAGAACGCGGCCTGCGCCATCGCCGCGGCGCAGGCGCTCGGCCTCACGCCGCAGCAGATCCAGCAGGGCCTGATGTCGTTTCCCGGCCTCGCGCACCGCATGGAGCAGATCGGCCGCCAGAAAACGGCAAACGGTGCGACGCTGTTCGTCAACGACTCGAAAGCGACCAATGCCGACTCGGCGGCCCGCGCGCTCGCGAGCTATCAGGACATCTTCTGGATTCTCGGCGGCAAGCCGAAGACCGGCGGTATCGCGACCCTTGCCGACTATTTCCCGAAGGTGCGCAAGGCTTATCTGATCGGCGAGGCGGCGGCCGACTTCGCCAAAACGCTCGATGGCAAGGTCGCCTACGAAATGTCCGGCACACTCGATCAGGCGGTGCCGGCGGCGGCCCGCGATGCCGCGGCGTCGGGCCTGAAAGAGCCGGTGGTGCTGCTGTCGCCGGCCTGCGCCTCGTTCGACCAGTACCGGAACTTCGAGATTCGCGGCGCGGCGTTCCGCAAGCTGGTCGAGGCGC
Organism: Pseudolabrys sp.; assembly: GCF_050250095.1. NCBI lineage: Bacteria > Pseudomonadati > Pseudomonadota > Alphaproteobacteria > Hyphomicrobiales > Xanthobacteraceae > Pseudolabrys > Pseudolabrys sp. The sequence continues at coordinate 388,749 of NZ_JBFWPH010000001.1, forward strand.
TGCCGGGAATCGCGCTGCTGGCGCACTGAATTCGCGCCGCAATCTCGCTCATTAAGCAGTTGGCAACCATCCCGCGTCAGGACTAGGGCGTTTTCGTCGGCGCGTGATCTTGCCCGAAAACCGGCGTCCGCTTTTCGGCATCACGCGCAGCCAGGGGTTCGCATGGTTTCCCGCGCGCAACGCACGCCGTTCGGTGAATGGTGGTGGACGGTCGACCGCTTCTCGCTGGCTGCGGTCGGCGCGCTGCTGCTCGCCGGCATCGTGCTGTCGCTTGCCGCGAGCCCGCCGGTCGCCAGCCGCCTCGGCCTCGATCCGTTTTATTTCGTCAATCGCCACATCTTCTTCGTCATCGCCTCGGTCGCCGTGCTGCTGACCGTATCGCTGCTGACGCCGCAGCAGATCCGGCGGCTGTCGCTCGTCGTGCTGATCGTCAGCATCGTGATGGTGGCGGCGACGCCCTATTTCGGGCCGGAGATCAAGGGCGCGCGGCGCTGGCTTGTCCTGTTCGGCTTCAACATCCAGCCGTCGGAATTCATGAAGCCGGCCTTCGTCGTCATCGTCGCCTGGCTGTTCGGCGAATCCACGAAGCGCCCCGAGGTGCCGGCCAACATCATGGCGCTCGGCCTTCTGGGCCTCGTCGTCAGCCTGCTCGTGATGCAGCCGGATTTCGGCCAGACCATGCTGATCGCGGTGGTGTGGAGCGCGCTGTTTTTCCTCGCCGGCATGCGCGTCGTGTGGATGTTCGGCCTTGCCGGCCTCGGCGGCGCCGGCCTGATGGCGGCCTACTACACGGTGCCTTACGTGACGCGGCGCATCCAGCGCTTCATTAATCCGGCCTCCGGCGACACCTACAATATCGACATGGCGACGGAGTCGTTCCTGCACGGCGGCTGGTTCGGTCGCGGGCCGGGCGAGGGCACGGTGAAGCGCATCCTGCCCGAGAGCCATACTGACTTCGTCTTCGCGGTGGCGGCGGAGGAATTCGGCATCGTGCTGTGCCTCATCCTCGTCGCGCTGTTTGCCTTTATCGTCATCCGCTCGCTGATGCGTGCGATGCGCAACGACGATCCGTTCCACCGTTTCGCGGCGTCCGGCCTTGCGATCCTGTTCGGCATGCAGTCGGCGATCAACGTCTCGGTGAACCTGCATCTCATTCCCGCCAAGGGCATGACGCTGCCCTTCATCTCCTATGGGGGCTCGTCGCTCTTATCGCTCGCCTATGCGGTCGGCATGATGCTCGCCTTCACCCGCGAGCAGCCGCGCGCCGCCATCATGGCGCCGGACATCGTGGCCGCGAGAGGCGTGGCGTGAACGAGAGGGCGCGCGCGCCGTTCGTTCTCGTCGCGGCCGGCGGAACGGGCGGGCATCTGTTTCCGGCGCAGGCGCTCAGCGTCGCGCTGCGCGCGCGCGGCGTCACCGTCGATCTCGCCACCGACGAGCGCGCCGTGCATTACGGTCCCGACTTTCCGGCGCGCGAGACTCACATTCTGCCGAGCGCGACATTGCGCGGCCGCAATCCGGTCGCGATCGCCAGGACTGTCGCGACGCTGGGACTGGGCGTAGCGAAAGCCTGGTCGCTGCTTGGCCGCCTGAAGCCGGACGTCGTGGTCGGCTTCGGCGGCTATCCGACCGTGCCGCCGGTGCTCGCGGCTTCGCTGCGCGGCATCCCGACCGTGCTGCATGAGCAGAACGGCGTGATGGGCCGCGCCAACAGGTTCTTGAGTTCCCGCGTCACCGCGATTGCCTCCAGCATGCGCAGCGTCGCCGGCATGAGCGACGCGCTGCGCGCCAAGACGACCTTCACCGGCAACCCGGTGCGGCCCAATGTGATCGCGGCTGCAGCCGTGCCTTACGCGCCGCCGGTGGCCGGCGGGTCGCTCAACCTTCTCGTCTTCGGCGGCAGCCAGGGCGCGCGGGTGATGGCCGACGTGGTGCCCTCGGCGCTGGCGTTGCTCGATGCGCCGTTGCGCGCGCGCATCGCCGTCACCCAGCAGGCGCGCGGCGAGGATATCGACCGCGCCAAGGCCTCCTACGCGCATCACGGCATCGCCGCCGAGGTCGCGGCGTTTTTCTCCGATCTGCCGGACCGCATCGCCAGGGCGCATCTTGTCGTGTCGCGCTCCGGCGCCTCGACGGTGGCCGAACTTGCCGTGATCGGCCGGCCGGCGATCCTGGTGCCGCTGCCGCACGCGCTCGATCAGGATCAGTTCGCCAACGCGACGATGCTCGCCGAGGCGGGCGGGGCGATCTGTATCGCGCAGCGCGATTTCACGCCGAACCGGCTTGCCGCGGAACTCGCCGCGCTGTCTGCCGATTCCGCGCGGCTGGCCGGCATGGCGGCGGGCGCCCGCAGCGCCGGCGCGCCGGATGCCGCGGAAAAGCTGGCCGATCTGGTGCTTCGGGTCGCAAAACGCTAGCAATACCGAGACGCTAACTATTTCGTCATGGCCGGGCTTGTCCCGGCCATCCACGTCTTGCAAAAAACAAGAAAGACGTGGATGCCCGGCATAAAGCCGGGCATGACTGCCGGAAATCAGAGGTTCCATTCCATGAAACTGCCGCGCGACATCGGCCCGGTGCATTTCGTCGGCATCGGCGGCATCGGCATGAGCGGCATCGCCGAGGTGCTGGTCAATCTCGGCTACACCGTGCGCGGCTCGGACGTTGCCGAGAACGCCAACGTCAAGCGGTTGCGCGAGAAGGGCGTCACCGTCGAGATCGGCCACAAGGCGGACAACCTCGACGCCGCCGATGTCGTCGTGGTGTCCTCCGCGATCAAGCCGGACAATCCCGAACTCGTCGCCGCGCGTGCGCGCCGGCTGCCGGTGGTGCGCCGCGCCGAGATGCTCGCCGAGCTGATGCGGCTGAAGAGCTGCGTCGCCGTCGCCGGCACGCATGGCAAAACCACCACGACCTCGATGGTGGCGACGCTGCTCGATGCCGGCGGCATCGACCCGACCGTCATCAATGGCGGCATCATCAACGCCTACGGCACCAATGCCCGCCTCGGCGCCGGCAACTGGATGGTGGTCGAGGCCGACGAGTCCGACGGCACGTTCCTCAAGCTGCCGGCCGACATCGCCATCGTCACCAATGTCGATGCCGAGCATCTCGATCACTTCAAGACCTTCCAGGCGGTGCAGGAAGCCTTCGTCGATTTCGTCGAGAACGTGCCGTTCTACGGCTTTGCCGTCATGTGTACCGATCATCCGATCGTGCAGCGCCTCGTTGGCCGCATCGTCGACCGCCGCATCGTCACTTACGGCGAGAACCCGCAGGCCGACGTGCGCCTCGTCGATCTCACCAACGAGAACGGCGTCTCGCGCTTTACGGTGCTGTTCCGCGACCGCGACGGCAAGGTGGTGCACACTATCGACAAGCTCGAACTGCCGATGCCCGGCCGCCACAATGCGCTCAACGCCACGTCCGCGATCGCGGTGGCGCATGAGCTTGGTATCGCCGACGACAAGATCCGCGCCGCGCTGGCGAAATTCGGCGGCGTCAAGCGCCGCTTCACCCGCGCCGGCGAATGGAACGGCGTGACGATCATCGACGATTACGGCCATCACCCGGTCGAGATCGCGGCGGTGCTGAAGGCCGCCCGCGACTCGGTGAAGGGGCAGGTGATCGCCGTGGTGCAGCCGCATCGCTACACCCGGCTCAAATCGCTGTTCGAGGGCTTCTCGACCTGCTTCAACGACGCCGACGTCGTCGTCGTCGCGCCGGTCTATGCGGCGGGCGAAACGCCGATCGAGGGCGCCGACCGCGACAGCCTGGTCGCCGCGCTGCGCGCGCGCGGCCACCGGCAGGTCGTTCCGCTCGACGGTCCGGAAAAACTCGCCGGCATCGTCAAGGGACTGGCGAAGCCCGGCGACTATGTCGTCTGCCTCGGCGCCGGCAACATCACCCAATGGGCTTACGCGCTGCCGGGCGAGCTGAAGGCGCTCGGATAGGCAAAGGATGACCTTCCCCGACATCACCGCACCCTTGAAAGCCGCGATGCCGGAGCTGCGCGGCCGGTTGATGGCGAACCAGCCGCTTGCGGACCTGACCTGGTTTCGCGTCGGCGGGCCGGCGCAGGTGCTGTTCATGCCGGAAGACGAGAACGACCTCGCTTATTTCATGGCGCGGCGGCCGAAGGATGTGCCGGTCACCGTGATCGGCCTCGGCTCCAACCTGATCGTGCGCGACGGCGGCGTGCCGGGCATCGTCATTCGTCTGGGCCGCGGTTTCAATGAAGTGACGGTGGAGAATGACAACCGCATTCGCGCCGGCGCCGCGGTGCCGGACGTGAAGGTCGCGCGCGCGGCGCAGGAGGCCGGCATCGCAGGCCTCGCGTTCCTGCGCGGCATCCCCGGCGGCATCGGCGGCGCGCTGCGCATGAACGGCGGCGCCTATGGCGGCGAAACGAAGGACCGGCTGATCGAGGCGCGCGGCGTCGACGGCGACGGCAACCTTCGCACTTTCACCAATGCCGACATGGGCTACAGCTATCGCCACTGCTCGGTGGGCGACGATGTGATCTTCACGCAGGCGCTGTTTCAGGGTGAGGCGGGCGACCGGGCGACGATTGCCGCAGAGATGGACAAGATCACCGAGTCGCGCGAGGCGACGCAGCCGATCAAGAGCCGCACCGGCGGCTCGACCTTCAAGAACCCGCAGGGCGGCAAGGCGTGGCAGCTGATCGACGCCGCCGGCGGCCGCGGCCTCAAGGTCGGCCAGGCGCAGGTGTCGGAGCTGCACTGCAATTTCCTGATCAATCTCGGCGCCGCCACCGCGCATGACATCGAAACGCTGGGCGAAACGGTGCGCAAGCGCGTGAAGGAGAATTCCGGCGTGACGCTGGAGTGGGAAATCAAACGCATCGGAGTGGCATCATGACCGATCGCCCCATCCTCATCGCCGGCGGCGGCATTGGCGGGCTGACCGCGGCGCTGGCGCTGGCGCGCAATGGCGTCCCGGTTCGCGTGCTGGAACAGACCGCGGAGCTGGGCGCGATCGGCTACGGCATCCAGCTCGGCCCCAACGTGTTTCCGATGTTCGAGAAGCTCGGGCTTACCGCGGCGATGATGAAAGTCGCGGTGGTGCCGCGTGCCTGCGTGATGTTCGATGCGCTGACCGGCGCGGACGTCGCGCGCATCCCGGGCGAGAAGATGCTGCGGGAGCGGTTCGGCGCGCCCTATATCGTCATCCACCGTGTCGACCTGCACGGCGTGCTGCTCGAGGCCTGCAAGGCGACGTCCGGCATCGACCTGCAATCCAACGTCACGGTGACCGGCTATACGCAAGATAGCGCCGGCGTCACGGTGACCACCGCGGACGGCAAGAAGATTTCTGGCGCGGGGCTGATTGGCGCCGACGGACTGCGCTCGGTCGTGCGGGCGCAGATGCTCGGCGACGGCGACCCGAAGCCGATCGGCTATGTCGCGCATCGCACCATCATCCCGATGAGCGAGGTGCCGGCCGGGGTGCAGCGCGACGTCTCGGCGATCTGGATCGGCCCGTCGTTCCATCTGGTGCATTACCCGGTTCGGCACGACACGCTGTGCAACATCGTCGCCGTGTTCCGCACCGGCACTTTCGACGAGAAGGGCGACGCCGCCTTCCATGCCGCCGAGGTCGAGCGCACCTACGCGCGGGCGCATCCGACCATCAAGGCGATGCTCGACAGGATGGACCTGTCCCGGCGCTGGGTGATCTCGGACCGCGACCCGGTGCGGCGCTGGAGCGACGGCCGCGTGGTCATTCTCGGCGATGCCGCGCATCCGGCGCTGCAGACCTTTGCCCAGGGCGCCTGCATGGCGATCGAGGACGGCGTGTGTCTGGGTGAACTGGTCGCGCAAGCCAATGGCGACATTGCCGGCGCTTTCGCCGCGCTGGTCAAGGCGCGCGGCGTGCGCACCGCGCGGGTCCAGCTCGAAGGCCGCATGATGTGGGAGGGCTATCATGCCGAAGACGTCGCTCGCGACGTCTGGCTCGACATGTTCTCGTCGCGCTCGGAGCGCGAGGTTTGCGACTGTCTGGCCTGGCTCTATGACGGTTTCGATCTGTCGCAGGCATCGGCCGCGCGCCGCGCCTGAATGCTGACGATTTATCAAGCGTTGCGCTTTAGCTTCGCGATGAGGAGATGACGATGGCCGCCAAGCACGTTGCCGTTCTGATGGGAGGCTGGTCGGCCGAGCGCGAAGTGTCGCTGCGGTCGGGAGCGGCCTGTGCGGCGGCAGCCGAGCGCGCCGGCTACCGCGTCACGCGCATCGACGTGACGCGCGACATCGCCGCCGTGCTGACGGCGCTGAAGCCCGACGTCGCGCTCAACGTGCTGCATGGCCGGCCCGGCGAGGACGGTGCGCTGCAAGGCATGCTGGAAATTCTCGGCATTCCCTATTCGCATTCCGGCGTGCTCGCGTCCTCGGTCGCGATGCAGAAGGATCTGGCGAAGCCGCTCCTGAAGGCCGGCGGCGTGCCGGTGCCGGAAGGCAAGGTGGTGTCGCGCCACGAGGCGGCGAAGGCGCATGTGCTGGAGCGGCCTTACGTCATCAAGCCGATCGCGGAAGGCTCGAGCGTCGGCGTCTTCATCGTCACCAGGGAGCATGAGCATCCGCCGCAGGAGTTGACGCGGCCGGACTGGGCCTATGGCGAGCAACTGCTCGCGGAACGCTACATCCCCGGCAAGGAGCTGACCTGCGCGGTGATGGGCGACAAGGCGCTCGGCGTCATCGAGATCGTGCCGACGGTGAAGTTCTACGACTACGAAGCGAAATACGCGCCGGGCGGCTCGAAGCATCTGCTGCCTGCGCCGGTGTCGTCCGAAATCTACGAGGAAGCGCGTCGTCTCGCGGTCGCCGCGCACCGTGCGCTGGCCTGCCGCGGCGTCACCCGCGCCGACTTCCGCTACGACGACAGCCTGCCCGGCACCAAGGGGCTCGTTTGCCTCGAGGTGAACACCCAGCCGGGCATGACCGAAACCTCGCTGGTGCCGGAGCTTGCCGCCCATGCCGGCATTTCCTTCGAGCAATTGGTCGCCTGGATGATCGAGGACGCCTCGCTCGACCGCTGACGGCTACCGGGCCGCGTTCGTGCCCGGAAAGCCACGTCCGGTCGAAGTTTCGCGGTCCTGTCAACTTTCTCTCAACCTTTACCAATCGTTTACCTAAAGCCCCGAAGACTACGCATTGGCGGTGTTTCGCGCAGCCGCGCCGGTGGCGCGCGCGTGAAGCCCCGCAATGACGGCCTTCGGGGGACGCAAGGGACTCGTCCGCCAGGAGGCGCAACCGTCCGGGCACCGCCGAAATGCCCGTGCCGGAACTCGCCGCCCGCTGACGCGGGCCTAACGTTTGAAGAGCTGCTGCGATGGACGATCGAGGGCGCCTCGCCCAATCGCTGACGCCGAAGCAGGCCTGGACGTCGAAGACGTCGCGGCTCGCGCGCGGGCGTCGTGCCATGCGCCGAGTCTTCTCGACGCTGATCGAGCTCAATCCGCCGCGGGGCGTCGGCAGCGCGACGGTGTTCGTCTTCATGCTGCTTGCGGCCGCCTACGGCATCAATCGCGGCGATCACGCGAAAGAACTCGCCGACGGGCTTCACGCGCTCTGCAACGGCGCTGCCAACGCCGCGGGTTTCCGCATCACGTCGATTGCGCTCGCGGGGACGAAGCAGCTCAAGCGCGACGACGTGCTGGCGCTGGCCGGCGTCGATGCAAGCTCGTCGCTGCTGTGTCTCGATCCCGCCTCGGCGCGTGCGCGCCTCGACGACAACCCTTGGGTCGCCGAAGCGACCGTGATGAAGCTTTATCCGGGCCGTCTGCAGATCGAGATCAAGGAGCGCGTGCCGGTCGCGCTGTGGCAGAAGGCCGGTGACGTCAGCGTCATCGCCGACAACGGCACCGTGCTCGAGCCCTATACCGGCGCGCGGTTCTCCAGCCTGCCGCTGGTGGTCGGCGAGGGCGCCGATCTTGCCGCTAGGGACATTCTCGCGCTGCTTGCCGGCGCTCCGGCGATCCGCGCGCAGGTGAAAGCCTCGGTGCTGGTCGCCAAGCGCCGCTGGAACCTGCACCTCAATGACGGCATCGAGGTGCTGCTGCCGGAACACGATCCGGCTGCCGCGCTTGCGCAGCTTGCCGGGCTCGCGCGCGACAAGGACCTGCTGTCGCGCGACATCACCGTGGTGGATTTCCGCTTGCCGGATCGCGTCGTCGTCCGTCTGTCGGACGCGGCGGCGCAAGCGCGCGCCGAGGCGATCAAGGCGGCGCTGAAGGACAAGAAGACCAAGCGTAAGGGGAGCGAGACGTGAGCGTTCTTCATTTTGGGCTGACGCCGAAGATGAAGCCGGTATCGCCGACGCGGGGAGCGGCGGTCGCCGCGCTTGACATCGGCACCAGCAAGATCGTCTGCCTGATCGCGCGGCTCGAGCCGCATCCGCCGCAGGACGTGCTGCGAAGGCGCAGCCACGGCATCCGCCTTCTGGGCTTCGGTCACACCGCGGCAGCCGGCATGAAAGCCGGCAACGTGGTCGATCTGGTCGCCGCCGAGCAGATGGCGCGGCAGGCGATCGCCGCCGCCGAGCATATGGCCGAGGTGCAGCTTGAATCCGTCGTGGTGTCGCTGTCCGGCGGGCGCATCGGCAGCGAGCGCTTCACCGCCCGCATCGAACTCTCGAACGGCTCGGTCGCCGAGGGCGACATCGCGCGCGTGCTTGCCGCGGCGAGCCGCCATTCGGTGCGCGACGGCCGCGCCGTGCTGCATTCGCTGCCGACCGGCTATCAACTCGACGCCGCGAGCGGCATCTCCAATCCGCGCGGCATGGTCGGCTATCGTTTCGGCGTCGACATGAACATGGTCACCGCCGACGTCGCCACCGCGCGCAATCTGATGCTCACGGTCGAGCGCTGTCATCTCGACGTCGAAGCCATGACCGCGTCGTCCTATGCGGCCGGGCTTGCCGCCTTGACCGACGATGAAGCCGATCTCGGCGCTGCCGTCGTCGAAATGGGCGCTGGGACGACCACAATGGCCGTTTTTAGCGGCGGGCGTTTCGTTTATGCCGATGGCTTCGCGCTCGGCGGCCTGCACGTCACGATGGATCTGGCGCGCGGTCTCAACGCGCGAATCGCCGACGCCGAGCGAATCAAAACGTTTTATGGCACTGTTTTAGCTGGCGGATCGGATCACCGGGACATGATCACCGTGCCGCCGGTCGGAGACGACGACAGCGAACCGCCGCAATTCGTATCGCGTGAGACGCTGGTGCGGATCATCCGGCCGCGCGTCGAGGAAATTCTGGAGATGGTGCGCGATCGATTGAGAGCTTCGCCTTTCGCCAGTGATCGGCGCGGTCGCGTCGTGCTCACCGGCGGCGCAAGCCAGTTGACCGGTCTTGCCGATCTCGCAGCGCGCATTCTCGACCGCCAGGTGCGGATCGGGCGTCCGCTCGGCATCGCCGGTCTGCCGGACGTTGCCAAGAATCCCGCCTTTGCGGCGACCGCAGGTCTGCTGGTCTATCCGCAGGTGGCGCATCTCGAACACTTCGAACCGCGGCGAACGCGGCAATTGATGACAGGGACGGGCGGCTACATGGCCCGGGTCGGACGATGGTTACGCGACAGCTTCTGACCCTTTTTACTCAAACCACGACACGGCCGGTGGCGGACCGGCCGGGCCGGATGGCGTGCGGCTGCGCGAACGCAGTCCTGCGGCCTGTGCAATCGAGAGGCAACCCATGACGATCAATCTGAAGATTCCGGACATCCGGGAGATGAAGCCGCGGATCACCGTGTTCGGTGTCGGTGGCGCAGGCGGCAACGCGGTCAACAACATGATCACGGCCGGGCTGCAGGGCGTCGACTTCGTCGTCGCCAACACGGACGCCCAGGCGCTGACCATGTCGAAATCCGAGCGCATCGTCCAGATGGGCGCGCAGGTCACCGAGGGTCTCGGCGCCGGCTCGCAGCCGGAAGTCGGCCGGGCCGCGGCGGAAGAAGCGATCGACGAGATTCGCGACCACTTGAGCGGCGCGCACATGGTGTTCGTCACCGCCGGCATGGGCGGCGGCACGGGCACCGGCGCTGCGCCGGTGATCGCCAAGGCCGCCCGCGAGGCCGGCATCCTGACGGTCGGCGTCGTCACCAAGCCGTTCCAGTTCGAAGGCGCACGCCGCATGCGCTTCGCCGAAGCCGGCATCCAGGAACTGCACAAGGTCGTCGACACGCTGCTGATCATCCCGAACCAGAACCTGTTCCGGGTGGCCAACGAAAAGACCACCTTCGCCGACGCCTTCGCGATGGCCGACCAGGTGCTCTATTCGGGCGTCGCCTGCATCACCGATCTGATGGTCAAGGAAGGTCTCATCAACCTCGACTTCGCCGACGTCCGCGCCGTGATGCGCGAGATGGGCAAGGCGATGATGGGCACCGGCGAGGCCTCCGGCGAGAAGCGGGCGCTCACCGCGGCGGAAGCCGCGATCGCCAATCCGCTGATCGACGACGCCTCGATGAAGGGCGCGCGCGGCCTGTTGATCTCGATCACCGGCGGCAAGGATCTCACGCTGTACGAGGTCGACGAAGCGGCGACCCGTATCCGCGGCGAGGTCGATCCGGACGCCAACATCATCGTCGGCGCGACCTTCGACGAGTCGCTCGAAGGCATCATTCGCGTGTCGGTCGTCGCGACCGGCATCGATCACGCCGTCGTCCACGCGCAGCAGCGCCCGGCCGCCGCCGCGACGCCGAAGGCGGTCGCCACGCCGGCCACGCAAGCCTCGCCGACCGCCTCGGCCGCGGAAAACCGCCTGGCCGAGCTGACCGCGCGGCTACGCACCGACTCCAAGCGCATCGCCGAGCGTATCGAGCGCGACGCGGGTGTCGCGCCGGCGCCGGTTGAGGCGCCTGCCGCGAGGGTCGAGTCGGCGGCGCATGCGGCGGTTGCTGCGGCGCTGATGCCGCAGCAGACCACCGTCGAGGACGTCTCGATCCAGCCGATGCCGATGAAGCCGTCGCTGTTTGAGCCTGCGCCGGCGCCGCAGGCTGCGGTTGAGGCGCCGCCGGCCAAGACGTTCATCCCGCCGCAGGCCGAGCGCGTGCTGCGCCAGCCGCGCATGCCGCGGATCGATGAGCTGCCGCTGCCGGCGCAGAACCAGATCAATGCCCAGCGCGGCGAGCTGCCGGACACCCACCCGGAGAAGCAGCGGATGTCGCTGATGCAGCGGCTGGCCGCGGTTGGCCTCGGCCGCCGCGATGAGCCGATGGCGCCGCCGGAGACGGCTGCGCAGCCGATGCCGCCGGTGGCGCGTCCGCGTCCGGCGCAAGAGCCGGTCTCGGAATATGCCCGCCGCGGCCCGCAGGGCCTCGACCAGCACGGCCGGCAGGCTCCTGTGCATAACGCCGCCGAGGACGATCAGCTCGATATCCCGGCGTTCCTGCGCCGCCAGGCGAACTGAACGGTGAAATGCGGCGGCGGACCCGCGAAGGGTTCGCCGCCGTCACTGCCGGACGGACCGGTCAATTCCGTATAAAGCACTGAATTAACATTAATTTTTTATGTCTGGGGCGTTCGGGCGGCGTGTCGCGTCGTGTGCCGGAACGTCCCGTTTTGCCATGCTTTGCAGGGTAAATCGCGGTCTTGATGGACGGCAGTGCCGCGAATTGTGTCGAAAAAGGTAATAGTCGGTAAGAAAGCGTGAGTTGGTTGCAGTGCCAGCGTGGCCTAGTTTGCTGACCGCAAAGGGACTTCTCCGCTGACTTGGGCGAACGGCGGTTGGAACGGGTCCCTCGGAATGGTGACGAAACTGCGGCGCTCCTGAGATCAGGTTTGTGAGTCGCGTTTTGGGGATCGCGTCACCCTCGACCCGCCAGGGTTGGAAGCGGTGATGTGAAGGGGACTGGATGAAGGGCGGAAAGCAAACGACGCTGCGCAAGCATGCCGCTGTTTTCGGCATTGGCGTGCATTCCAGCCTCTCTGCGACCCTGACGTTGCATCCCGCCGAGGCCGATAGCGGCATTCTCTTCGTGCGCGCCGCCAGCGAAGGCGCACCGGAGCGCGAAGTTCGCGCCGATTTCCGCGCCGTCACCGCCACGGAATTCCAGACCGTGCTCGGCGACGCCAAGGGCGCGCTGTGCCAGACCACCGAACATGTGCTTGCCGCGCTGCGCGGCGCCGGCGTCGACAACGCCGTGATCGAACTCGACGGGCCGGAAGCGCCGATCATGGACGGCAGCGCCGCGCCGTTTGTCGCCGCGATCGATCAGGCCGGCATCGTCACGCTCAACGCACCGCGCCGCTACATCGAGGTTCTCAAGCCGGTGCGGGTCGGCTTCGACAAGTCGGTCGGCGAACTGCGCCCCTATAACGGCTTCCGCGTCGAAGCCGAGATCGATTTCCCGAGCCCGGTGATCGGCCGTCAGGCCGTCGCGTTCGACATCGATCCGAACACCTTCCGCACCGAGATCGCCGGTGCGCGCACCTTCGGCTTCATGCGCGACGTCGCGAAGCTCTGGGGCGCGGGCTATGCGCTCGGCGCGTCGTTCGAGAACACGCTGGTGGTGGCCGAGGACCGGGTGCTCAACCCGAACGGACTGCGCTATCCGGACGAATTCGTCCGTCACAAGGTGCTCGATGCCATCGGCGATCTGGCGCTCGCCGGAGCGCCGCTGCTTGGGGCCTATCGCTCGGTTTGCGGCGGTCACAAGCTCAACCACGCCGTGCTGTCCGCGCTGATGGCCGATCGATCGGCCTGGCGGATCGTCGAGGCGGCCCCGGCACGCCGTGCCCGCGGCCACGCCGACGTCGCCGCCGGCCTCGTCGCCCCGGCTTATGGGCCGGATGTGTCCTGAAACGGCGGATTTCCCGAAATCGCCGGTTTCCGGCCTTAACTTTTTGCCTTAATACGGGCCGAATGTCGGCCTAGTCGATTGGCGCGGCCGCGGTTTTGCGGCTAGAAATGACCCGGTTCAGCAACGGCAGACGTCGCGTTTTGAGATTCAAGAGCATCCGCCGCGTATCATGACGCTGTCCCAGGCACCCAAATCCCGTTCGATTCGCTCGTCGCGCTGGCTTGCGCCGGCGCTCGCGCTGGTTCTGCTCGCCGCCCTGCCGGGCTGTTCCAGCTTCGGCAGCCTGTTCGGCAAGGAGGACGTCGTCCCCGATGAGCCGGCCGACAAGCTCTACAACGAAGGCCTGTTCCTGCTGAACAACCGCAGGGACGCGCGGGCGGCGGCGAAGAAGTTCGAGGAAGTCGACCGCCAGCACCCGTATTCGGAATGGGCGCGCAAGTCGCTCATCATGTCCGCCTATGCCTATTACGAGGCGCGCGAATACGAGGAATCGATCAACGCCGCCAAGCGCTACGTCACGCTGCATCCCGGCAGCCCGGACGCGGCCTATGCGCAATTCCTGATCGCGTCGTCCTATTACGACGAGATCCCGGATATCACCCGCGACCAGTCCCGCACCGAGAAGGCGCTCAACGCGCTCGACGAGGTGGCGCGCAAATATCCCGAGAGCGAATACGCGACCAGCGCCAAGCGCAAGGCGCAGGTGGCGCGCGATAATCTGGCCGGCAAGGAAATGGAAATCGGCCGCTACTACCTCAAGCGCAAGGATTTCCCCGGCGCGATCAACCGCTTCAAGGTCGTGGTGACGCAATACCAGACCACGCGCCACGTCGAGGAGGCGCTGATGCGCCTCACCGAGTGCTATATGTCGCTCGGCATCGTCCAGGAGGCGCAGACGGCGGCCGCCGTGCTCGGCCACAACTTCCCGGACAGCCGCTGGTACAAGGACGCCTATTCGCTGGTGAAGTCCGGCGGCACCGAGCCGCGCGAATATGAGGGGTCCTGGATCAGCAAGGCCTTCAAGAAGGTCGGCGTGAACCTGGGCTGACGGCACTTTAGCCTATGCAGTTGCGTACATTGTCATGGCCGGGCTTGTCCCGGCCATCCACGTCTTTAATGATTACGAATCTGCAAGGCGTGGATGCCCGGCACGAGGCCGGGCATGACGACCTATAGGTCAGGTTCATGCTTTCCCGGCTTTCCATCCGCGACATCGTCCTGATCGACCGGCTCGACATCGATTTCGCCGACGGGCTCGCCGTGCTGACCGGCGAGACCGGCGCCGGCAAGTCGATCCTGCTCGACGCCTTCGCGCTGGCGCTGGGCGGACGGGGCGACGCCGCGCTGGTGCGCGAGGGCACCGAGCAGGGGCAGGTGACGGCGGCCTTCGATCTCAAGAAAGGCCATCCGGTCCGCGCCATGCTGAAGGCGCAGGATATTCCCGCCGACGACGAGGTGATCCTGCGCCGCGTGCAGTTGGCCGACGGGCGCACCCGCGCTTTCGTCAACGACCAGCCGGTCAGCGTGCAGGCGCTCAAGGCGCTCGGCGCGGCGCTGGTTGAAATTCACGGCCAGCATGATGACCGCGCGCTGGTCGATGCCGGCACGCACCGCGCGCTGCTCGATGCCTTCGCCGGCCTCGAGGACGATGCCGACGCGGTGACGTCATTGTGGGAAGCGCGGCGGGCCGCTGCCGAGGCGCTCGAAGCTCATCGCGCCGATATTGCCCGCGCGCAAAAAGAAGGTGATTGGCTGCGCCATGCGGTCGAGGAACTCGGCAAGCTCAGCCCGCAGGCTGGCGAGGAAACTGCGCTCGCCGAACGCCGCACCACGATGATGCAGGCGGAAAAGATCGCGGAGGATCTGCGCGATGCCCACGAGGCGGTGGCAGGCAGTCATTCGCCGGTGCCGGCGCTCTCCAGCGCCGTGCGCAAACTCGAGCGCCGCGGCGCGCAGGCGCCGCAGCTGGTCGAGCCGGCGGTCAAGGCGCTCGACGCGGCGCTGACCGCGCTCGACGAGGCGACCACGCATCTCGATGCCGCCCTGCGCGCGGCCGATTACGATCCGGCGGAACTTGAGCGCATCGAGGAGCGGCTGTTCGCGCTGCGCGCGGCGGGCCGCAAGTACAATGTCGCGGTCGACGATCTTGCGGCGCTGGCGCAAAAATACGCCGCCGATATCGCGCTGATCGTCTCCGGCGAGCAGAAGCTGAAAGAGCTCGAAGCGGCGGCAAAGAAAGCCGAGGACGACTTCCACAAGAAGGCCGAGGCGCTGTCGAAGGCCCGCCGCGCGGCGGGCGTCAAGCTCGACAAGGCGGTGAACGGCGAGCTGAAGCCGCTCAAGCTCGAGCGCGCCAGGTTCTCGACCGACATCCAAAGCGATGCGGCCGCCGCCGGGCCGAACGGCATCGACCGCGTCGAGTTCTGGGTGCAGACCAATCCGGGCACGCGGGCAGGGCCGATGATGAAGGTCGCCTCCGGCGGCGAACTGTCGCGCTTCCTGCTGGCGCTGAAAGTCGTGCTGGCCGACCGCGGCTCGGCGCCGACGCTTGTGTTCGACGAAATCGATACCGGTGTCGGCGGCGCGGTGGCGGACGCCATCGGCGCCCGGCTCGGCCAGCTTTCGCGCGGCGTTCAGGTGCTCGCCGTGACTCATGCGCCGCAGGTGGCGGCGCGGGCCGGGCGGCATTATCTCATCAGCAAGGATGCGCTCGACAAGGGCAAGCGGGTCGCGACCCGTGTTTCGGAAGTCGCGGCCGAGAAGCGTCGGGAGGAGATCGCCCGCATGCTGGCCGGCGCCGAGATCACGGCCGAAGCCCGCGCCGCCGCCGAGCGGCTGATTAAGCAGGCGAGTTGAAAATTCCGTCATTCCGGGGCGCGGCGAAGCCGCGAACCCGGAATCCAGACAAATTCACTAACCGACGATGTCGGGATAGAGATCCCTCCAGTCTGGATTGCTTTCCTCAATCAAGGCGGTTTTCCAAGCCCGCCGCCATTTCTTGATTTCTTTCTCTCGCTCGATGGCCGGGACGACCTGGTCGTAGGTTTCGAACCAAACGAGGCGATGGACGTCGTAGCGGGCGGTGAAGTCGGGAACTATCTTTTCCTTATGTTCGTGGATTCGGCGCACAAGATTGCGCGTCACGCCGACATAGAGCGTTCCTTGTTTTCGGCTTGCGAGTAGGTAAACGTAGAACACACAAACGGCCCGGTTTCGTTGCTGGATTCCGGGTTCGCCGCGCCTTCGCCCTTCGGGCTTCGGCGGACGCCCCGGAATGACGAAGATGAAAGATACTACCAAAATCCCCGTCCCCGACCTGACCGAAGCGCAGGCCAAGGCCGAGTTGATGCGGCTCGCGCTCGAAATCAGCGTCCACGACAAGCGCTACTACCAGCAGGACAAGCCGAGCGTTTCGGACGCCGACTACGACGCGCTGCGTGCGCGCAACAAGGCGATAGAGGCGCGGTTTCCGAAGCTGGTGCGGCCGGATTCGCCCTCGAAGCGCGTCGGCGCGGCGCCCGCGCGCGGCTTTGCCAAGGTGCGCCATGCCGTGCCGATGCTGTCGCTCGACAACGCCTTCAGCGACGACGACGTGCGGGATTTCGTCGGCCGCATCCGGCGCTTCCTCAAGCTCGGCGACGACGAGCCGATTGTGTTCAGCGCCGAGCCGAAGATCGACGGCCTGTCGATGTCGCTGCGCTACGAGGACGGCGAACTGGTGCGCGCCGCGACCCGCGGTGACGGCAGCGAGGGCGAGGATGTCACGGCGAACATCAGAACGCTGAAAAGCGTGCCGGAAAAGCTCAAGGGCAGGAACATTCCCGCCGTCTGCGAGGTGCGCGGCGAAGTCTATATGACGAAAAAAGACTTCCTCGCGCTCAACGAGCGGCAGAAGGAAGCCGGCCTCGACGTCTTCGCCAATCCGCGCAATTCGGCGGCAGGCTCGCTGCGCCAGAAAGACCCCAAGATCACCGCGTCCCGCCCGCTCGGCTTCTTCGCCTATGCCTGGGGCGAGATGAGCGAGATGCCGGCCGACACGCAGAGCGGCATGGTGGCGTGGTTTGCCAAATGCGGGTTCGACACCAATCCGCTGACGAAGATCTGCAAGTCGGCGGAAGACCTCGTGGCGTTTCACGGCGAGATCGGCGAGGAACGCTCCGGCCTTGACTACGACATCGACGGCGTCGTCTACAAGGTCGACCGGCTCGACTGGCAGGAGCGGCTCGGCTTCGTGTCGCGCTCGCCGCGCTGGGCGATCGCGCACAAGTTCCCGGCCGAGCAGGCGGTGACCGTTCTGCGCGACATCGAAATCCAGGTCGGCCGCACCGGCGCGCTCACTCCGGTCGGCAAGCTCGAAGCCGTCGGCGTCGGCGGCGTCATCGTGCAGAACGTCTCGCTGCACAACGAGGATTACATCAAGGGCATCGGCGGCGACGGCGAGCCGATCCGCGAAGGCCGTGACATTCGCATCGGCGATACGCTGATCATCCAGCGCGCCGGCGACGTCATTCCGCAGGTGGTCGACGTCGTGCTCGACAAGCGGCCGAAAAGCGCCAAGCCCTATCATTTCCCGACCAAGTGCCCGGTCTGCGGCAGCGATGCGGTGCGCGAACACGACGAAGAGGCCGGCAGGCTCGACGCGGTGCGCCGCTGCACCGGCGGCTTCATCTGCAAGGCGCAGGCCGTGGAGCATCTTAAGCTGTTTGCCTCGCGCCGCGCCTTCGATATCGACGGCCTCGGCGAAAAACAGATCGAATGGTTCCATGAGCGCGGCTGGCTCAAGGAGCCGGCCGACATCTTCACGCTGCAGGCCCGCAACACCAAGATCAAGCTGCAGGACGAGGAGGGCTATGGCGCGACCTCGGTGCGCAATCTGTTCGACGCCATCGAGAGCCGCCGCGACATCGCGCTCGACCGGTTCATCTATGCGCTCGGCATTCGCCATATCGGCGAGACGACGGCGATGGCGCTGGCGCGCGGCTACGGGTCCTGGAAGGCGTTCCACGACGCCGCGCTGAAGGTCGCCAAGGGCGACGAGGAAGCCATCGCCGAGATGGATGCGCTCGATCAGATCGGCGACACCGTGATCGAAGCGGTTGCGATTTATTTCAGGGAAAAGCGCAATCTCGGCGCGGTCGAGCGGTTGGCCAAGCAGGTTACGATCCGCGACGCCGAGAAGCCGAAGACGGACTCGGCGATCGCCGGCAAGACCGTGGTATTCACTGGCTCGCTCGAGAAAATGACTCGCGACGAGGCCAAGGCGATGGCCGCGCGGCTCGGCGCCAAGGCGTCCGGCTCGGTGTCGAAGAAGACCGATTTCGTGGTGGCGGGGCCGGGCGCGGGCTCCAAGCTCGCCGAGGCACAGAAGCTCGGCATCACGGTGATGACCGAAGACGAGTGGCTGGCGCTGGTCGGCGGAAGATAGGTGTTCAGGCCGAGCGCCGCGGCAGCACCAGCACGGCATAGATCAGTCCCGCCAGCACGACTTCGGCGAGGATGATCAGGATCAGCGGCATCGCGGTCATCGCGCCGGCAATCGCCACCGTTGCGGCCTGCGCCATCGCCGCGCCGAACGCCATCTGGACGCAGCCGGTAATGCCGGAGGCAGCGCCCGCCGCCTGCGGACGCACGCTGACCGCGCCGGCGATGGCGTTCGGCAACAGCATGCCGTTGCCGACCGAGACGATCACCTGCGGCAGGAACAGCGCCGCCGGCCCCCCATGTTCCCCGACGGCGAGCGCGAGAACGGCGATCGCCGCGCCGGCAAATTCGACGCCGAGGCCGATGACGATCATCGCATTGACGCCGAACCGCTGGGATTGCCGCGAGGCGATGAAATTGCCGGCCATGTAGCCGATCGAATTCGTCATGAACCACACGCCGTATTCGGCGGAGGAGCGGCCCATCATAGTGACGACGACGTGCGGCCCGCCGCCGATGAAGGTGAAGAACGGCGCGGTGGCGAACGCGACGACCAGCACATAGCCGTAGAACGTCGCGCTCGCGAACAGCGCGCGGGCGTCGCGCAGGAAGCTGGCGCCGGGAATGCGCGCCGGCCGCGTTTCGCGCAGGACGAGGGCCGCCCAGATCACCACCAGCAGGCTATAGATGCCGGTGAACAGCAGGATGGAGTGCCAGCCGAACGCGACATCGAGCAGGCCGCCGATGGTCGGCGCGAACATCGGCGCCACCACCATGACGGTGGTCACGAGGCCGAGCATCGCGGCGGCGCGGTCGCGCTCGAACAGGTCGCGGACGACGGCGCGGCCGACCACCACGCCGGTCGCCGCGCCGAAGGCCTGCACGATGCGCGCGACGATCAGCAGCTCAATCGACCAGGCGAAGGTGGCGACCAGCGAGGCGATGGCCGAAAGCGAAAGCCCGCACAGCACCACCGGGCGGCGGCCGAAGCGGTCTGACATCGGCCCAAGCAAGAGCTGTGCGGTGGCAAGGCTCAGCAGGAACAGCGACAAGGTGAGCTGCACCGTGCCGATATCGGTCTGTAATTCGCTAATCAGGTTCGGCAGCGCCGGCACCAGCATGTTAAGCGAGACGGGGCCGATGCCGGTCATCGCCATCAGCAGCGCGAGCAGGCCCCACGGGGTTTTCTGCGGTGCTGTGCGGTCCTGCTGCGACGGTACGGCGCGCGCGTCCATCAATGCGCCTCCAGCGGCCGCGTGGCCGCGTCGAGCCAGCGCGCGGTCGCGTTGTCGAGCAGCGGCGTGAGCGTGGCGGCGACGCGCGCGTGATAGCTGTCGAGCCAGTGTTTCTCGTGGGTATCGAGCTGCGCGGAGTCGATCAGCCGGCGGTCGATGGGTGCGAGCGTCAGCGTCTCGAAGGCATTGAGCGGCTTCTCGGCGAGCGCGGGCGTCGGCTTGGCGATCACCAGCACCAGGTTCTCGATACGGATGCCGTAGCGGGCGGTCTTGTAATAGCCCGGCTCGTTCGACAGGATCATGCCGCGCCGCAGCGCCGCCGCGCCGAGCTTGGAGATGCGCGCCGGGCCTTCATGGACCGAGAGATAGCTGCCGACACCGTGGCCTGTGCCGTGGTCGTAGTCGAGGCCGGCCCGCCACAGCGCGGCGCGCGCGAAGGGATCGAGCTGCGCGCCGGTGGTGTTCTCCGGAAACACCGCGGTTGCGATGGCGATGTGGCCCTTGAGCACGCGGGTGAAGCGGTCGCGCATCTCGTCGGTCGGGGTGCCGACCGCGAGCGTGCGGGTGATGTCGGTGGTGCCGTCCTCGTATTGTGCGCCGGAGTCGATCAGGAACAACTCGCCGCTCCCGATCGTGCGGTTGGTCGCGCGGGTCACGCGGTAGTGCACGATGGCGCCGTTCGGCCCGCTTCCCGAAATGGTCGGGAATGAAACGTCTTTCAGCTTGCCGGTGTCGCGGCGGAAGGTTTCGAGCGCGGCGACCGTGTCGATCTCGGTGAGCCTGCCTTTCGGAGCCTCCGCATCGAACCACGCAAGGAAGCGCGCCATCGCCGCGCCGTCGCGGCGGTGCGCGGCGCGGCTGCCGTCGATTTCGGCGTGGTTCTTGATCGCCTTCATCGCGGCGACCGGATCGTCGCCCGGCGACAGCTTCGCGCCGGCCTCCCTGACGATGCGGGTCAGCGCATCGGCGGCGGTGGCGCGGTCGAGCCGCGCGGCTTTGCCGGCGAGCGCGGCGAGGTCGGTTTCGAGCGCGGCCGGCTCGCGCACCGTGGCGGTCTCCTCCAGCGCGCTGCGCACGGCGTTGCTCAGTTTGGCGCTCTCGACATAGATCGTCGGCCGGCCTTCGCGCGGCACGATGGCGAAGGCGAGCGGCAGGGGCGTATGCGCGACATCGGCGCCGCGGATATTGAAGGTCCACGCGACCGCGTGCGGATCGGACATCACCAGCGCGTCGACGCGATCTTTGGTCAGCTCCGCGGCAATGCGTGTCAGCTTGGAGGCCGTGGTTTCGCCGGCATAGCGCTGGTCGTGCAAGGCGACGGCGCCGGCGGGCGCGGCCGGACGGTCCGCCCACAAGGCGTCGATCGGATTGTCTGCGACCGGCACCAGCGTCGCGCCTACCGCCTCGCAGGCTTTGGCGAGCCGCTCGGCGCCTTCGGCGGTATGCAGCCAGGGGTCATAGCCGATGGTCTGGCCAGCGGAGAGATTGGCGCGCAACCACTGGCTCGGCGGATTGTCGACGAGATGCGCGATCTCGAACACGGCGGTGTCGGTCTGCGCCTGGACCTGCACGGTGTAGCGGCCGTCGACAAACAGCGTGGCGCGGCCGGCCAGCACGATCGCAGCGCCCGCGGAGCCGGAAAAGCCCGTCAGCCAGGCGAGCCGTTCCTCGCCGGGGGGCACGTATTCGTTCTGCTGGCGGTCCGCGCGCGGCACGATGAAACCGTCGAGGCCGCGTTTTTTCAGTTCACCGCGCAGCGCGGCGACGCGGCCGGCCACGGCGGCGCGGTCGTCCTGATCCTCGAATGTCTGGAAGCGGGCCTCGAACATGGCCGGCACCATATCGCGCTTTGCCAAACCGCCCAGTCGGCGGCGGCAAAAAACCGGTGAGGTCGGCGCAACAGTCAGAGCTGCCATGCAGGCGCATAGCTCCTTGAGGCTCGGCCTCAGGAGGTGACGAATCATGCGTTTTTGGGAACTGGATTTAGTCCAAGCCTACGGAAATACTCGAAATTCCAAGCGCATTCTGCGCCGCCGCAGCGCTCGTTATCGATTCCTTAACGCCATATCCCCCTGAACATGCTGATTTTACAGAGCTTCCATGCATCCATGCGCGTGGTGCATTGCTCGGGATGGGTCTATATTGCATCGCAACAACGGGGCCTATGCGGCAGGACTGGCCTGACCGACGCGGCACCCCGGGATCTGAAGGAGATTAGAGATGGTTGCCATCGCTTATGGCGTCGCTCGCGCCGCCGTCACGGCGGCCAACAGCAAGTCCGAAGCCGCCAAGGGTACGTCCAAGGGCGCTTCCAAAGGATTTTTCGCACGCGTGCTCGACGCGATGATCGCGGCGCGTGCCCGTCAGGCGGCGATCGAGCTCAACAGCTACCGCCACCTCCAGCGCGCCTATGAGCGGCAGACGCTGGCGTCGAAGCGGGATGCCCTCCCGTTCGGTGGCTAATACGTTCACGCTTTAGCGCCGAACCGACCGAGACCGCCCCGGCATCCTCCCCGGGGCGGTTTCGTTTTTGCAATTAGGTGGCTTGCATCTCACGCGAGGTTAGCGCCGGCGGACAGGGCGCCGTCCCGGCCGGCGCATGATCAGCGTGACCCAGCCTTCGAGCGGGACGCGCGCCTCAAGGATCAGGCCGGCGGCGCGATAGCGCGCCAGCGCGGCGCGGCCATCGGCGGTCAGCAGGCCGGACAGGATCACGGTGCCGCCGGCAGCGACCAGCGCGGTCAGCGGTTGCGCCATGCCGCGTAGCGGCCCGAGCAAAATATTCGCGAAGATCAGGTCATAGGGCCCGCGGTTGCGGATGCTGCCGGCGCGGCAACCGTTGGCGTGCAGGTAGGTCGTCAGAGACGGAACGCCGTTGAGCCGTGCATTGCTGCGCGCGGCGGCAACCGCAACGGGATCGATGTCGGTGCCGATGACGGGCCGGCGCAGCGCCTTGGCGGCGGAAATGGCCAGCACGCCGGTGCCGGCGCCGACGTCGAGTACGCGCCGGAACCGCCGTCGTTTCAGCACGGCATCGAATGCCAGAAGACAGCCGCGCGTCGTACCGTGATGGCCGGTGCCGAACGCAAGCGCGGCTTCGATTTCGATGCGCGTGGCGTTGGGCGCGATCCGCGCGCGGTCGTGACTGCCGTGCACGACGAAGCGTCCGGCGCGGACCGGAGCCAGCCCTTCAAGACTGGCCTGCACCCAGTCGCGCTCGCTGACGGCGTCGTAGACGAGTCGCGCCGGATCGCCGCCGGCTGCGCGCACCAGCGTTTCAACGATGGTGTGGTCGGGCGCGTCGTGGAAAAAAATCTCGGCCATCCAGCGGCCTTCGGCAATTTCGAAGGCGCTGCAGGCGGTGTCTTCGGGAAGCGTTTCGCCAACCGCGCCGGCGATGCGGCGGGCGGTGTCCTCGTCGCAGGCGAGGCGGGCAACGGCAGTCGGCATGAACCAGGACTTGGACGTCGCGCGTGAAAAGGGCGTGGAGGAAAAGCAGCTTTGCTCGCCCGGGCAATCCGGACAATAGCCTCCGCCGATGGCCGCGCAATCGCTCAGGTTCGCAGAACACAGGGATTTTGCCGGCAGAACCGGCCCCGGCCGGATCCCGACAGCTTTGGTGATTACCGTTTGATTTGACGCAAATGCGAAGCCGAAACGGGCTGCATAATGGAACAATGGACCGTCAATCGGCGCCGGCCTTGCGCCGCCGGCTGAGCTTGCCGCTGCTCGTCATGTACGGCACCGGCGTCGCCGTCGGCGCCGGCATCTATGTGCTGGTCGGTGCGGTCGCCGGTCATGCGGGCCGCTACGCGCCGTTGTCATTTCTGCTGGCCGCGGTGGTGATGGGCCTCACGGTCGCATCGTACTCCGAGCTGTGTACCCGGTTTCCGGTCGCGGCCGGCGAGGCCGCCTATGTGAAAGCCGCGTTCCGGTCGCGTCTGCTGTCGACCGCCACCGGCCTTTCCATGGTGATGACGGCCATTGTCGCCGCGGCGACCGTGGCGCTCGGCGCGAGCGGCTATATCGCCCAATTCGTCGATTGGCCGCGGCCGCTGGTCGCCTCCGTCATCCTGATCGCGCTCGGCGCGGTGTCGGGCTGGGGCGTTCTGGAATCGGTGCTGCTCGCCAGCGTCTTCACGCTGATCGAGGTCGGCGGTCTTCTCGTCATTGTCGGCTTTGCCTTCGCCTGGGGACTGCCGGTGATCGACAGCCTGACGGCTGTGCCGCCGCTCGATGCGGCAATATGGTCGGGCATCGCCTATGCAAGCCTGCTCGCGTTCTTCGCCTTCATCGGGTTCGAGGACCTGACTAACATGGTCGAGGAGGCGAAGGATCCGGCGCGCACCATCCCCCGTGCCATCGCGATCACCCTCGTCATCACCGCCACGCTCTACGCGGTGACGGCAGCCGTCGCCGTCACCGCGTTGTCGCCGGCCGAACTGGCTGGATCGCAAGCGCCGCTCAGCGACGTCTTCCGCAAGCTCGCCGGCGCCAGCCCGGCGACGATCAGCCTGATCGCCATCGTTGCGACGCTCAATACAATTCTCGCCGAGATGACGATGGCGTCGCGGGTCGTCTACGGCATGGCGAAGCTCGGCGATCTGCCCGACATTGCGGGCAAGGTTCATCCGGTGACATCGACGCCGCTTGCGGCGACCGGAGCCATCGTGGCGGTCACGATCGCGCTTGTGACGTTCGTTCCATTCGAGCGGCTCGCGGAGGTGACTTCGATCGCGACGCTCGTGGTGTTCGCGATGGTGAACCTGTCGCTGTTGCGGCTGCGCCGGCGTCGTATCGTCACCGATGGCCCGCATATCCGCATCCCGCTCTGGGTGCCGGCGGCCGGATTTGTAACGTGCGTCGGAATGATCGCGGCGGCGCTGCTGGGCTGAGCCTATCGCCCGAAGAAGAACGGCGCGCCCTGATCGACGTAATACTCGCCGCGCGGATAATAGCGACGCGGCATACGCTCGTAGCGCGGTGGCGGCTCGTCCTCATAGTAATAGCGCGGCGCCGGGCGCTCCGCCGGGACGCCAGAATAGCGCCGGCCGCGGCGGTCGTAATAATAGCGGCCGTCATAGAAAGCGGGACCGTTGTCGCGCCGCGCTCTGTCACGACGGGCATCGGGCGGCAGCGCAGCCGTGAAATCCTCGCCATTGTCGCGTGGCGCGGCGGCGACGGCGGGGCCGGGCGTCTCGCCGCGCAACACGACGCGCGTATTCGCCATGCCCTCCTGCTTGACCAGCTTGAACAGCGTGGCGGCATTTTGCGTCGACAGCCGGACGCAGCCGTGCGAGGCCGGCGTGCCGATCGCCTTGACGTGATTGGTGCCGTGAATGGCGTGGCCGCGCGTGGTGAAGAAAATCGAATGCGGCATCGGCGCATCGTCCCATTCGCGGCTGAAGTGATCTTTTTCCATGCGGAATGGCTTGAACTCGCCGGACGGCGTGTCGTAGCCGGGCTGGCCGGTCGAGACCGGCCAGTCGAACACCGGCAGGTCGTCGAGCACGACGCTCATGCGCTGGGTCGATTTGTCGATGGTGATGAGCAGCGCGGCGCTGGCCGGCGTGGCCGCCAACGCGGCGACGATAACGCCGATTAGTGTCGTAACGCGATACATGCGCATGATTCGTGTCCGCAGGTGCCCAGCCTTCGCGCAAAGGCTAGCACCGCGTCAGACGCGAAATATGACGATCACGAAAATTTTTTCCCGAGGCACGAGTCGCGCCGCGGCCGGCGCTACTGGTGCTGCACGATCACCTTGGTGCCGACCGGCACGCGATTGTAGAGGTCGGTCACGTCGTCATTGACCAGCCGGAAGCAGCCGGACGACACCGCATGGCCGATCGTCTCAGGCGCGTTGGTGCCGTGGATGCGGTAGACGGTGCCGCCGAGATACATGGCGCGCGCGCCCATCGGATTGCCGGGCCCGCCGGCCATGAAACGCGGCAGATAGGGCTGGCGCTCGATCATCTCCGGCGGCGGACGCCAGTCCGGCCATTCCGCCTTGCGCACGATCGTCTTGGTGCCGCCCCATTGAAAGCCGTCGCGGCCGACGCCGACGCCGTAGCGCAGCGCCGTGTTGTTGCCCTGGACGAGGTAGAGGAACCGGTCGGCGGTGTTGATGATGATGGTGCCGCGCGGCTCCTGCGTCCGGTAGAACACCGGCTGCATGTGATATTCGGGCGGAAGGTCCTGGCTCGACGAGCCGCCGTCCTGGCCGGGATCGCGGTCGGCGACTTCGGCCGGAGGCGGCGAGTCGCGAAAAAATTGCGCGGCGACCGGCAGCGCGGTGCACGACAGCAGCATCATGGACAAAACGAGTCGTCGGACGATCATCGGCGGCCCTCCGCAGGCAATGGCCGATGAAAAACCGTTCGCGCTGGCGGGTCAATATGGACTTCGGTCCGCAAACGTGATCTGCGCGCGATGCAGACGCGTGTCTCACTCGCCGCCGAGTTCGAGCGCCCAGTAGCGGCGGCCGTTCTCCGCGGTCGCCGAAGCGATGCCGTAATGCGACACGCCGGTGAGCAGCATGTTGCGGCGATGGCCGGCCGAGCGTGACCACTGACGGATTGCGCAAGGTGCGTCGTCGCAACCCCAGGAGACATTTTCAGCGGCCATCGTGCCGACCAGGCGGGTGCGCTGGCGAAAATTTTTGTGATCGAGCCGGCCGCGCCGCGCCATCGACGACGCCTGCTCCTGCGCGATCGCGGCAAGCGTCGAACTGTAGGCGAGCGGCGGACGGCCGTTCTTTGCACGAAAGGCGTTGAGGTCCTCGGCCGCCACGGCGGCGCTCATCGACAACAGCGCCGCGAGCGTTGCTGTGAAGCTTAGAGCCGGTCGCGGGATGCCTTCTCTCATGTCGCGAGCCTTCCCCGCCATTGCGGCCGAATTCCGGAACGCGGTTTTTGGGCCGGTAACGCTTCGTTAACCGCCCGTTTACCGCAAAAAAGGCAGTTTGGCGCTACCGTCCTCTCGAATCTTGAACCGGATATGACAGGTCAGCCTCGCGTGCCGTACATGAGACGCCGGACCCGGCTGACCGCGCTGGTCGGCGTGCTGGTCTTTACCGCCGCCTATGGCGCGCTGGTTTTCGTCCTGCCCGGCTGGCGGGATTTTCTGCTCGCGGCGCTGCCCGAATGGGCGCTCGACGCCTGCCTCGCGGCGCTGGTCGCGACCGCCGCCGTCATCGTCACCTTCGCGCAGATCAACCGCCATCTGAGCCGGCAGAACGAACGCATCCGCGGCGCGGTCGACAGCATGACGCAGGGCATCAGCATGTACGACGACCAGGAGCGGGTCGTGTTCTGCAACGCGCGCTACTACGAAATGTACGACATGACGCGCGACGAGGCGCTGCCCGGCACCACGCTGACGCAGGTGCTGGCGCGCCGTGTCGCCAAGGGCACCTTCCTGCGCGATCCGGTCAAGTATCGTCAGGACTTCCTTGAGAACTATCGCAGGGGCACGACCTGGGCGCTCGACGTCACATCGAAGGACGACCGCATTCTGCGCGTCACCAATCACCCGATGAAGCAGGGCGGCTGGGTGACGACGCATGAGGATATCACCGCGCAGCGCGAGACGGTGCAGCAGCTCGCGGTGATGCAGGACCAGGAACAGCGCCGCGCCACCATCGAGGAGGCGGTCGCGGTGTTCCGCAGCCGCGCCGAGGTGCTGCTGCAAACGGTGCTCGGCCGCGCCACCGACATGCGCGAGACGGCGAAGGGGCTGGCGGCGGTGTTCAGCAAGACCGCCGATCACGCCCGCCACGCCTCCGCGGCCTCGATCGAGGCGACGCACAATGTCGAGTCGGCGGCCTCCGCCGCCGAGGAAATGTCCAGCTCGATCGGCGAGATCGACCAGCGCGTCACCCAGACCGCGGAGATGGTGCGCATCGCGGTCGACGAGGCACAGGCGACCAACCGCGACATCGGCGTGCTGGCGCAGGCCGCCGCCAAGATCGACGACGTCATCAAGCTGATCCGCGACATCGCCGACCAGACCAATCTGCTGGCGCTCAACGCCACGATCGAGGCGGCGCGGGCCGGCGAGGCCGGGCGCGGCTTCGCGGTGGTGGCGGCGGAGGTGAAATCGCTCGCGGTGCAGACCGCGCGCGCGACCGAGGACATTTCGGGCCAGGTGCTCGAGGTGCAGAACTCGACCGGCAAGGCGGTCGACGCGATCGGGCGGATCACCAGCCGCATGCACGAGATCGATCTCTACACCTCGGAGGTCGCGATTTCCGTGCAGCAGCAGAGCGCGGCGACCGGCGAGATCTCCCGCAACGTCACCGGCGCGTCCGACGGCGCGCGGCAGATCTCGAAGGTGTTGGGCGACGTGGCCGGCGCCGCCGCGGACTCCCAGCAGTCGGCGCAGCGCGTGCTCGACGCCTCGCAGGCGGTCGAGGCCGCCACCGCCGACATGCGCAACGAGGTCGAAGCCTTCCTCGGCAAGGTCGCGGTCTGACGGTTTCCGCCGGCGCGCACGTCATGGTTGTCGTTCCGCGCCGGCACAGCGCGGATCGTTTGCGCGCAAATTTCACGGAACCCGGCGGCCGCGGATTAACGGCGCATGCGTCATAACCTGTCGCCGCGATTGCGGGTTGCCGTCCTCACCGGATAGGATTTGCCACCCTAGGCCTTGGGACAGGCGCAGGCATCGTTTCCATTTTCAGGCGGGCCGATTGCAACGACGCTGCAGCGGACCGGCGCTGATCGATTGAAGGTAAAATAATACGGAACCTCTTTGTAACACTTTTACCCGGCACGGAAGACGGCGCCCAGCCGGCCGCGGCCGGCTGCTGCGATAACCAAGAACAGAACCGAAAAGCAGACCATCGGGGGGACAGAATGAGCACGCGCGACGTCGGCACCGAATTGCTGCGCTCGCTTGTCGCCGTCGTCGAGGAGGCGAGTTACACCAAGGCCGCGCTGCGGCTCGGCATCTCGCAGCCGGCGGTGCCCTCGCATGTGAAGAAGCTCGCCGAGCATCTCGGCGTCGAGATTTTCGACAAGAGCGCGCCCGGCGTGCGCCTCACCGCCAACGGCGAGATCGTGCTCGAGCATGCGCGCCGCATCATGCGCCAGCACGACAACCTGTTGCGCGACATGGCGCAGACCGCCTCGGCGGTGCCGCGGCTGCGGATCGGCGCCTCGACCGTGCTGCTGCACGGCTCGATCATGGAGGCGCTGGTCGCGTTCCGCCGCGATCACCCCGATGTCGATTTGCAGTTCCATCGCGAGATGTCGACCCAGCAGATCGTCATGCTCAATGCCGGCGAGCTTGACGTCTGCCTCGCGCTGACCTGGCACGAGCCGCGCGAGGAGGCCTTTCTCTACTGGCAGGCGCCGATGGTATGGCTCGCGCGCAAGGACATGCCGCTGCCGGTCAGGCAGCCGGTCGACATCATCGCGCACGGCACCAGCTCGCAGGGCGCGGAGGAGAATATCGCCGTGCTGCGCGAGGCCGGCATCGAGCACCGGATGGTGCTCAAGTGCAACGACGCGGATTCATCGCTGCAGGCCGCGCGCTATGGCATGGGCATCCAGATCGCGATGCTGTCGCGCGGGCTGCCGGAGTTCATGCAGGTGCTGGACGAAAGCTCCGGCCTGCCGCCGCTCAAGCCGCTGTGGTGGGGCGTCTATCTGAACGCCGACACGCGCTCGGCGCAGTCCGAGCAGATGGGCCGGCTGATCGCCAAGGCCATCGCGCACGACGGCGCGGAGGTGGTGGAGGTGTGAGGCTACGCGATTAGTCTAGGACGGGGTTTAGAAGTTCGACAGGCGACGATACAAGAATCTCAATGCAATTCAGACTCGGAATGTCTTTAATTGTTACCGTCGTGGAGTGCCTCCAATATTTGTGAGCTGCGTCAATCCAAGTATCTGTTCCATGAAGCGGTTGAATTAGATTGAAATCAGTTCGATGAGTTGGTGCCCCGGAATTTACAATTCTTGCTTCGTATATGACCCACTCGGGTGCCATTCTTTGAATATAAAAACGAGCAGCTTCCAATCCTTCGATTAGATAATTGCAATACAGCCTCGAAGGCGAATTTGAATAATGCTCAAATCGAACGATTTCATAAATTAACTCTGCAGACCACCGTCTATGAGCAATACCGTCTGCAAAAATACGGCGACCAAATCGACCGGGCTGGATAATCGTTCCCGGCTGAATTCCTGATTCAAAGCAGTGATAGAGCTTTTTATCTTCTGCGCTCACACCCTCTCCACAAAACTGTCCACCACCCGCTTTTCGCCCGCCTTGTCGAAGTGGATGGTGAGCTTGTTGCCGTCGACGGCGGTGACGTTGCCGTTGCCGAATTTCTGGTGAAACACGCGGTCGCCCACGGAAAAGGCCGAGACGGTGCCGGTCGATTTGGCGACCAGTTCGCCTTCGATGGTCAGCGGCGTGCGCCGTTTCGGCGCGCGGGCGGGCGGAGCGTCCTCGCTGAAATCGCGGCGCTCGCCTGAATCATAAGTGCCGGCGTCCTCATCGCGCTCATAGGCGATCTGCCGGCGCTCACCGAAACCGCGCCCGCCACGGCCCGAGCGCGGCGCCCCGGTTTCATCGAAGCCGCCGCTGCGCTCCCGGTTGGCGCGTTGCGCGCGCTGCCAGCCGGGCGTCGCATAATTCGAGCCGAAATTCATCTCGTCGAAGCGGCTCGGCCCGTAGCCGGACATGCCGAAGCCACCTTGTGCCTCGTTGACCTCGACGCTCTCCGCCGGCAGTTCGTCGAGGAAGCGCGACGGCACGGTGGTGGTCCATAGCCCGTGGATGCGCCGGTTGGTGGCGAAGTAGAGCTTGGCGCGCTTGCGGGCGCGGGTGAGGCCGACATGGGCGAGGCGGCGTTCCTCCTCCAGCCCGGCGCGGCCCTGCTCGTCGAGCGTGCGCTGGCTCGGGAACAGGCCTTCCTCCCAGCCGGGCAGGAACACGGTGTCGAATTCCAGCCCCTTGGCGGAATGCAGCGTCATGATGTTGACGGCTTCCTCGTTCTCGCGGCGGTCGGTGTCCATCACGAGCGAGATGTGTTCGAGGAAGCCGGCGAGGTTCTCGAACTGCTCCATCGAGCGCACGAATTCCTTCAGGTTGTCGAGCCGGCCCGCCGCGTCGGCGCTCTTGTTCGCCTTCCACATGTCGGTATAGCCGGACTCGTCGAGCACCATCTCGGCGAGTTCGGTGTGCGGCATGGTGTCCTTCAGCTTCGACCAGCGCGCGAAGTCCTCCATCAGCGCGCGCAGCGTGGCGCGCGGTTTCGGCTTCATCTCGTCGGTGGCGGACAAGGTGAGCGCCGCGACGGTGAGCGGGATGCGCTGGCGCCGGGCGTGGTCGTAAAGCATCTGCACGGTGGCGTCGCCGAGGCCGCGCTTGGGCACGTTGACGATGCGCTCGAAGGCGAGGTCGTCGGCCGGCTGCGCGATCACGCGCAGGTAAGCGAGGGCGTCGCGGATTTCGGCGCGTTCGTAGAAGCGCGGGCCGCCGATCACGCGATAGGGCAGGCCGAGCGTGACGAAACGATCTTCGAATTCGCGCATCTGGAACGAGGCGCGCACCAGAATGGCGATCTGGTCGAGGTTGTGCTTGCCGCGCTGAAGCTGCTCGATCTCCTCGCCGATGCCGCGGGCTTCCTCTTCCGAATCCCAGCAGGAGGTGACCTGCACCTTCTCGCCCGGCACGTCCTCGGTGCGCAGCGTCTTGCCGAGCCGGCCCTCGTTGTGCGCGATCAGGTGCGAGGCAGCGGAAAGAATATGCGCGGTCGAGCGATAGTTGCGCTCGAGGCGGATGACTTTCGCGCCGGGGAAGTCGTGCTCGAAGCGCAGGATGTTGTCGACCTCGGCGCCGCGCCAGCCATAGATCGACTGGTCGTCGTCGCCGACGCAGCAGATGTTCTTCGGCGGCTCGTTGTCGGCTTTCTGCGCCAAGAGCCGCAGCCAGAGATACTGCGCGACGTTGGTGTCCTGATACTCGTCGACCAGAATGTATTTGAACCAGCGCTGGTACTGCTTGAGGATTTCCGGGTTCTCGCGGAACAGCCGGATGCATTCCAGCAGCAGGTCGCCGAAGTCGGCGGCGTTCAGCGTCTTCAGCCGCGCCTGATAGGCTTCGTAGAGCTTGCGGCCCTTGCCGTTGGCGAAGCTCGCGCCTTCGCCGGCCGGCACCTGCGCCGGCACGAGGCCGCGGTTTTTCCAGCCGTCGATCAGGTTGGCCAGCACGCGCGCCGGCCAGCGCTTGTCGTCGATGCCTTCCGCTTCGAGCAACTGCTTGAGCAGGCGGATCTGGTCGTCGGTGTCGAGAATGGTGAAGCCGGATTTCAGCCCGACCATCTCGGCGTGGCGGCGCAGGATCTTCACGCCGATCGAATGGAAGGTGCCGAGCCACGGCATGCCTTCCACCGCCTGGCCGACCATCTGCCCGACGCGCTCCTTCATCTCGCGCGCCGCCTTGTTGGTGAAGGTGACGGCGAGGATTTCGTTCGGCCGCGCCCGGCCGAGGTTGAGAATGTGCGCGATGCGGGTGGTCAGCACCCGCGTCTTGCCGGTGCCCGCGCCCGCCAGCACCAGCACCGGGCCGTCCAGCGTCTCCACCGCCTCGCGCTGCTCGGGGTTGAGGGTGCCGAGATAGGCGGCCGAGCGGCCCGCCAGCGCGCGCGCCGTAATCCCGCCGGGAGACGGCGCGGCGGGCGCGGGATCGCGTGGCAATTTGCTCGGTTCGGCCATCAAGTCCTTCGGCGGCAAGTCCTTCGGGGGAAAGTGATTCTTTCTCAGGCCAAGATGGCATCTGAGGGGCGGGAAAGGGAGGTCCGGGCTGCGATTTATCCGGCTTTCACAAGGCGGAAATCGCAGCTTTTTCAACCACGCGCGTCTTGAGGAGGCAAGGCGCGCGCCCTAGCGTGCCTGCCGGCAGACAATGACAGGGAGGCGCGCCGTGCGTCTGAAAGACAGGATCGCGATCATCACCGGCGGCGGGCGCGGCATCGGCCGCGACATCGCGCTCGCCTACGCGAAGGAGGGCGCGCATCTGGTGATCGCCGAGGTCGATCCCGCGACGGCAAAGGCGACCGCGGACGAGATCAGCAAGTCGGGTCCGAAAGCGATCGGCGTGCCGACCGACGTGTCGAAGAAGGAAGACATCGCGCGCGCGGTGGACGCCGCGATCGGCGAGTTCGGCCGCATCGACATTCTCGTCAACAACGCGATGAAGATCGTACCCGGCAAGCTCGAGGAATTGCCGGTCGAAGCGTGGGATACCACGGTCAATATCGGCCTGCGCGGTTCGTTCATGATGAGCCAGGCCTGCGCGAAGCACATGATCGCGAGCAAGTCGGGTTGCATCATCAACATCGCCTCGATCGCGGGACTGTTCCCTTACAACTGGGCCGGCTCCTACAGCGTGGTGAAGGCCGGTCTCATCATGCTGACGAAATTGCAGGCGGTCGAATGGGCGCCCTACGGCATCCGCGCCAATGCGATCACGCCGGGCTACATCCGCACGCCGGGCACCGAGGCGATGTATGCCGACCCCGCGATCATGGAGGGCCGGCTCAAGACGGTACCGATGGGCCGCGTCGGCCTCGGCAAGGACATCGGCGGACCGGCGGTGTTTCTCGCGAGCGACGACGCGCGCTACACCACCGGCAGCGTGCTCGGCTCCGACGGCGGGCAGGAGGTCGGTTACTTCCTCGCCGTGCCGGGCCGGCGCTTCTCCGGCGGACGGATGGATTAACGAATGGCGGTTTGAGCGGGCCGGGCTTAACCAAGGCGCGACGAAGTTGCGCCGTTAACCCGCCCGCCGCGACGCCATCGCTGGCCTTGGCGATGCGCGGATTCTAAGCTGTCGGCCAAACAGGGGGTTTTTCCCATGCAGCAAGTGACCTCGGCAGGCATTACCAAGGCCAATACCGGCCTCGACGGAATTTCCTGGAACATTCTCGGCCAGACCTATGTGCCGAAGCAGTTGAGCGAGCAGACCTTCGCCTGGCACGCGACCTTTCCGCCCGGCACCTTCGTGCCGCCGCACATCCACCCGACGCAGGACGAGTTCGTCTACATGCTCGAGGGCCGCATGGACGCGGTGCTCGACGGCCGCGACTTCGTCGCCACCGCCGGCGATCTCGTTCGCTTGCCGATGGGCCAGCCGCACGGCCTGTTCAACAAGGCCGACCAGCCGATCAAGTGCCTGTTCTGGGTGACGCCGACCGGCAAGCTCTATGACTTGTTCTGGGCGATCCACTCGATGAAGGAACAGAACCCGCCGGACGTCGTCGCGCTGTCGGCGCGGCACGAGGTCAACTTCCTGCCGCCGCCTCCGGGGGCTTGATTGGGTAATGAGCCGCTCACCCCCGCGAAAGCGGGGGTCCAGTTAAAAAGAAATGCATTTTATCAAGCTGGATTCCCGCTTACGCGGGAATGAGCGGAGTGTGAAAATTACGACGCTGCTTTGCCGCCCGGCTGGTTATCCTGCCGGGCGGTTTGCTGTTTGTTGACTTGCTCGCGCGCGAAGCCCGCCTTGGCGGCGTAGCCGCGCACGATCGCCTTGCGCTCCTCGTAGGACAGCACGTTGTCGATGTTGTCGAAGCCGTCCGGCGCGCGCGCCTCAACGGCGTCGATCACGCCTTCCGGTCCGCCCGAGCGGTTCGACAGCACGATCTGCGCGGTGGCCGGCAGACGTTCGGCGTTGTAGGCCGCCAGCGCCTGATAAACGTGGTCGCATTCGCGCAACCGGTCCGCGAGGCAGCGCGCGTCGAGGATCGCCTGCGACGCGCCATTGGAGCCGACCGGATACATAGGGTGCGCGGCGTCGCCGAGCAGCGTGACGCGGCCGTGCGTCCAGCGCGGCAGCGGGTCGCGGTCGCACATCGGATATTCCCAGAATTCCGGCGTCGCCTCGATCAGCGCGCGGGCGTCGACGAGCGGGAAGGTGAAGCGCTGCACATGCGGCATCACATCCTCGAAACGGCCGAGTTGCGACCAGCTTTGCTTGTCGCGCGGCAGCGCGCCGCCTTCGCCGACTTTGACCTGCACCGCCCAGTTGGTGAGCGGCCAGTCGGGGCGGGTGCCTTCGGCGATCGGGTAGACGACGACTTTGGCCTTCATGCCGCCGGCGATCACCATCGAGCGGCCGGTCAGGAATTTCGGCCACTCCGTCGCGCCGCGATAGAGCATCGAGCCGTTCCAGTGCGCCTGACCCTCGTCCGGGAACAGCGTCTGCCGGACATAAGAATGAATGCCGTCGGCGCCGATCAGGATGTCGCCGCGCGCGGTCTTGCGGTGCGAGCCGTCCGGCACGAAGAAATAGGCGGTGACGCCGCCTTCGTCCTGCGTGAAGGAGCCGAGCCGGTGACCGGTGTGGATGCGCGACTCGCCGAGGCGCGCACGCACCGCTTGATAGATCACCTGCTGCAATCGCCCGCGATGGATCGAGAATTGCGGATATTCGAAGCCGGCGTCGGTGCCGCGCGGCTCGCGCCAGATCTCCTGCCCGGTGCGGCTGAGATAGAACAGTTCGTGGGTGCGGATCGCGACCTGATCGAGCCGCGGCAGCAGGCCAAGCTCGGCCAGCTCCTTGATCGCATGCGGCAGCGTGTTGATGCCGACGCCCAGCTCGCGGACCGTCTCCGACTGCTCGAAGATCTCGCAGTCGAGGCCGCGTGAATGCAGCATCAGGGCCGCGGTCAACCCGCCGATGCCGCCGCCGACGATCAACGCCTTCATAGCCTGACGCCCTCACATTCCGGCCTGAAACCGGCCGGCGCCCATCATGGA
Organism: Pseudolabrys sp.; assembly: GCF_050250095.1. NCBI lineage: Bacteria > Pseudomonadati > Pseudomonadota > Alphaproteobacteria > Hyphomicrobiales > Xanthobacteraceae > Pseudolabrys > Pseudolabrys sp. The sequence continues at coordinate 424,001 of NZ_JBFWPH010000001.1, forward strand.
ATCTCGCGCCGGGGGCGACAACCGGTCTTTTCGCGCCATGGTCAACGCCGCCATCGCTGTTTGACCCGCCAAATCCGGCGGGACACAATGTCTTAACGTGACAAAAAGGGGACGGGTTATGGCGGGATTTGTGAGGAGTTTGCTGGTTCGGGGTGCTGTCGCGGCGGCGGCCTTCGGCCTGCTCGCGACGGGTGCGTCCGCTCAGGACAAGATCAGGATCGGTCTCATTTACACATTGTCCGGGCCGCCGAGCGTGCTCGGCCAGCAGTCGAAGAATGCGTTCGAACTCGCCGTCAAGGAACTGGGCGGCAAGATGGGCGGCAAGGAGGTCGAGCTTCACATCGCCGACGACACGCTGAAGCCCGATGTCGCCATCCAGAAGGTGAAGGAGCTGCTCGACCGCGACAAGGTCGACATCGTCGTTGGGCCGATCTTCTCCAACGTCCTTGCCGCCGTGCACAAGCCGGTGATGGATGCCGGCAAGATCCTCATCAGCACCAATGCAGGCTCGTCGGCCTTTGCCGGCTCGCACTGCAACGCGAATTTCTTCGTGACGTCGTATCAGAACGACCAGATCTACGAAGCGCTCGGCAAGGTCGCGACCGACAAGGGCTACAAGAAGGTCTATGCGCTGGTGCCGAACTATCAGGCCGGCAAGGACGCACTCGCCGGCTTCAAGCGCACCTACAAGGGCACCATCGTCGAGGAATCGCTCGTGCCCCTGAACAATCTCGACTTCCAGGCCGAGATTTCGAAGATGAATGCGCAGAAGCCCGACGCGCTGTTCACCTTCATGCCGGGCGGTCTCGGCATCAGCCTCATCAAGCAGTTCAATCAGGCGGGCCTGAAGGGCAAGCTGCCGGTGCTGTCGGCCTTCACCGCCGACGAGGCGACCCTGCCGGCGCTCGGCGACGCGGCCGAGGGCATCTTCGGCGCGCTGACCTGGGCCCCGGACATGAACACGCCGGCGAACAAGAAGTTCGTCGAAGCCTATGAGGCAGCCTACAAGGCGATTCCGGCGTCCTACGCGATGCAGGCTTACGACGCCGCAAAGCTGATCAACAGCGCCGTCACCGCGACCGGCGGCAAGACCTCGGACATCAAGGCGCTGAGCGCGGCGCTGCGCAAGGCGAACTTCGAGTCGGTGCGCGGGCCGTTCAAGTTCAACGTCAACGGCTATCCGATCGAGGATTTCTATCTGACCAAGGTGGTCAAGCGCGCCGATGGCAAATACTGGACCTCGATTGTCGAGAAAGTGTTCTCGAACAACGCGGACTCCTACGCGAAAGAGTGCAAGCTGAAATAGGCCGGCACGCCTTCACGATAATCGGCCCGGCGGCGGAAGCGCTGCCGGGCCGAATTTATTTGGGAACTTTGTTCCGCCTTCGGCAGTTAACATCTGACGCGAGCTATTTTGGAGTGAAAATCATGTTCGGATTGGTCGTCACATTTCTGATTATCGGTCTGATTGCCGCGGTTCTCGGGTTCGGCGGCATCGCCGGTCTTTCATTCGAATTCGCCAAGATCATCTTTTTCGTCGCGCTGGTGCTGTTCCTGATCTCGCTGGTGTTCAGCTTGGTGCGCGGCCGCGCGCCGCCGCCTCCGTGATTGCGGAGCCGCCGGCATAAATCGATTCAATAAAAAACGCCGGTGCCCTCGGGCACCGGCGTTGCCGTTTTTCGGTTTTTGAGTGTCAGCGCGTCGCGGAGTGCTGCGTCGCGCCGACGGTGCGGGCGACCTCGACGATGGCGACAAGGCCCGCGAGCCACACGGCATTGGTGAAGGCGATCTGGCCGACGATGCCGAGCGCGAAGGTTTCCGCGCCGCCGGTCAGCGGCGTCACCGCGAGCAGCAGCACCTCGAACACGGCGAAGGCCGCGATCAGAGCCAGCGGATAGGTGGCGAGCCGGCCCAGGCTGGCGAGCGCATGGAAAACGCGCTCCGCGACGATGGTCGCAGCGATCATCGCGCCGAGAATGAACAGGCCGGCGAGGGCGGCGTCGAAGGTCCGCGGATAACCGAGGATGCCGAAACCGATCGCCTGATTGGCGAGCCACACGACGAGCATGGTCACGAGCGCCTGGCGCAGCGGCAGCAGCGCCGCGGCGATCACCGCGAAAGCCACGAAGGGCGTCGCGCAGGCGAAGATCAGGCTCGCGGAGGCGCAGGCCGCGATGAGCAGCAGCGTCAGCGAGAGCGACGGGTTTCCGGAAATGGCTTTCAGCATCGTCATGACTCCTGTTCGTGAAGCATTTTAGACCGGATCGGCCGGAAATGCACGGCCACGACCCATGGTCATTCGGTCAATGATGGGGCGGGGTGCCGTTGCCCTCGGTTTCGTCGTCGGCATCGTCGGCGTTCTGCCGCGGATCGTGGATCGCCTGCCACGCCGCGAGGGCAGGCGAGGCTCCGCCGGCCGCTGCAAGCTGGCGCAGCGCGACGCGGACCGCGGTGCGGGCGAGGCGGCTGTCCGGCACGGCGAAGGCATGCGGGTTTTCGCCGGCGGCGATCGCGCCGGCGATGCGGTGCTTGAGCGCGACGAGCGCGCCGTCGCCGAAGCGGCCGAGCAGCGCCTGAAAGGCGTCGTGATGCGCCGGCACGAAAGCATGCGGCATGCCCATCGCGTCCTTCACCGGATTGGCCGGATAGAAATGCGCGCAGGGTACGAAGCCGTCCGGCACCGCCTCGGTCGCCGCATGGGTGCGGCCGAGTTTCAGCAGCTTCGGCAGCACATGGGTATGCGGGCCTTCCGGGCTCTTGCCGTGCGGCGGCGGGATCGGCTGGAACACCTCGGCGCGGCCGGCGCGGCTCACGAACACGCGATGCGGGTTGGCCGCGAGGATAATGTGCATCGCCGGACTGTCCGGCGCGAAGGCGGGCCGGCCGCAGCAGGCGCGCAGCGCTTCGGTGGCCTCGCGCGGCATGCGCACGCAGGCATCGGTCTGCAGCGTGTCGAGGCCGAGGTCGAACAGGATATCGCCGCGATCCTGCGGACGGATCGCGTCCACATCGGGACCGAGTTCGGTCAATACGGCGCGGCGGCTCATGGCGCTGTCCCGCTCCGGCAGGCAGAGCGAGACGCGCTGGTTCCAGTTTTCGCGCGTGGTGGTTTCGGAGGCGAACAGGCGCAGACCCTCCACCGCCGCGAGGCGAAGTGCGCCGCGGCCGGTGGAGACGGCGAGCGTGCCGCCCGCCGCCTCGATGGCTGCCGGCTCACCGGCGTCGCGCGTGAACTCCGCGATCGCGCCGAATGCGCCGAGGCTCCAGCCGGTCGCCGGATCGGAGGCCTGTTGCGCCAGGATTGCCACGATGTCGCCTTGTGCGCTCAAGGTCCGGATTTTGCTCCATCAGTTGGAGATCCGGACACCTCCGAAGATGCCGAATCCGGGCTGTTCGTAGCCGTTCGGATTCTCATAGCGGGCGTCGAACAGGTTGTCGATCCGGCCGAACACCGTGGCGTTCTCGTTGACCTTGTAATTGGCGGCGAAATTCATCGTGGTGTAGCCGCCCTGATCCATCCGGGCGAAGGTGACCCGGTCGACGTCCTTCCAGCGGCCGACGGAGACGAGCGTGGCCGACAAGGTGAGGGGATCGACCGGCGTCCACACCGCCGAGACGCTGCCTTTGTTCCGCGGCCGCCGCAGCAGTTGCTGGTCGGTCGTTTCGTCGAAGGCGTCCGTATAGGTGTAGTCGGCCCGCAGCGTCAGCCGTTCGGTGACCGTCACCGCAACGAAGCTCTCGACGCCGGACGTCTTCGCCTTGTTGATGTTGACGTTGGTGGTGCCGGCCGCGTTGGCGGTGATCAGGTTTTCGATGTCGTTGTGGAAGTAGGTAACGCCGAACCGGACGCGGTTGTTGAACAGCGGCTGCTCGAAACCGGCGTCGTAGCCGACGCTGGTTTCCGGCTTCAGGTTGGGATTGCCGAAGAAGGCGGGAAAGAACGGCGGGAAGCCGGGGAAGTTGACGAACATCTGGCTCAATGTCGGCGCCTTGAAGCCGGTGCCGACGCTGCCCTTCAGTTTGGTTTCGGTGCCCGGCACGATCACCGCCGGCGCGACGCGCCATGTCGTGTGACCGCCGAAGCGGTCATTGATGTCGTGGCGAATGTTCGTGACCAGGAAAACCCGCTGCGCGAATTCGGATTGCAATTCGACGTAGCCGGCCTTGTTGCCGTTCTCGGCATTGGTGGATGAGGTCTCCAGCGTTTCGCGGTCGTGTTCGAGGCCGAGCACCAGCGTCTGCCCCTGCATGATCTGCGCGACGCCGCGCCAGTCGACCTTGTAGCGTTCGCCCTTGTTCACGGTCGGCGCGCCGCCGGCGAAGCTGTTCCAGTTCCAGTGGTCGCTGAAATTGAAGCCGAAATAGTTCTTGAAGCGACCGTCGAATGTCGAGACGACGGCTTCGCTGCGGCTGAAGAACTGGTGGACGTTCTGCGTGCTTTGCCGGGCGTTGCCCGGCGCGCCACCGCCGTAGCGCAATTCGGAGTCCGTATAGCGGGCGACCTGGTTCAGCGTGACATAGTCGCCGAAGTCGACGCCGAGTTTCGTCGAGTAGGTCTTGTTGTCGTAGTAGTCGCTGATGACGCGCTGGCCGGCCGGAACGATGCGCTCGGGCGTCACCAGCGTGTCGGTCGTGCGGAAGTGCTGGACGTTGAAGGCGTAGTTGACGTTCGCGCCGGTATCTTGCACCTGCGAGCCGCTGAGGCTGGCGTTCTGGTTGAAGGTGCCGAACGAGCCGCCTTCGACCATGCCGGTGACTTTCGGCGGGCCTTTGCCCTTTTTGGTGGTGATCGAGATCACGCCGCCCATCGCGTCCGAGCCATAGAGGCCGCTTTGCGGCCCGCGCAGCACCTCGATGCGTTCGATGTCGCCGGTCAGCAACTGGCCGAAGTCGTAGGTGCGGACATTGGTGCTCGGGTCGCTGACCTCGATGCCGTCGACCAGCACCTTGACGTGCCGGGCTTCCATGCCACGCATGAACACCGACGTTTGCCCGCCGGGGCCGCCGCTCTGGACGACGTTGAGGCCCGGCACGGTGCGCAAGGCGTCCGGCACGGTGCGGCGCTGGTCGCGTTCAAGCTCCGCGCCGGTGATGACGGTGATCGAATTGGCGATCTTGTCGATCGGCGTCGGGATGCCGGTCGGGCTGTCGACATTGATGGTCGGCAGCGCGACGGCGGACTCCTGCGCGGATGCCGTGACGGGAAGGCCGATCAGCAGGACGGAGACGAAGGAAGACGACGCAAGCAGGCAAGCAAGCCGCGCGTGACGCGGCTCGGGAAGGAAACTGGCGGACCGCATGGGATACTCCTCGGGTAACACGCCTGGTGGCACGTCACCGCGAACGAAGTCTCCCCGCACGGCCCGAAGGCACGATTGGTTCGGCTACTACCGGTACGCCCCGACCAGTATGTCCGCGTGTGACCACGGCTGACGGCAGGTCTCCTGGCTCGCGGGTCGCTGTCGTCCGTCGCCTTCCCGGGACCCGAGTTCCCAGTGGCGTAATGACGGAAGACTCGCCGCTTACAGTTGCGGGGGCAGCCGCGGCATCGTCGGCCGCGCGCATGTGCCGAAACACATGATCACGCCCGCCTGCACCGCGTTCCCTTTTGATCCCCGAGGGGAACCGTCACGATCAGGTTAGGAACCGGCTGACGGCGAGTCAATCGCCCGGCGGGACAGCGGCTATCGGCCTTTGGCCGGCATCGCGATTTTGCGGCCAGCGCCGTCGGGGAAGGGCAGTTTGACGTGCGCTTCTTTCATCGCCGCCAAGGCTTTCATGGTGTCCGCCGAGAACGGCGCGACCTTCTTGGCGCCCATGTCGACGTGCAGCGTCATGTTTTCCGAGGTCGCCGACAGCCAGCCTTCCTCGGCGTGGCGCAGCTCCTCGAAATAGTGGATGCGCTTCTCATCGAAATCGATCAGCTGGAACGACACCCGCACCGGCGCGTGGACGTGGATCTCGCGGATATAGCGGACGTGGATCTCGGCGGTGAAGGTCGAATGGTTGGTGCGCTTGAGATAGCTCAGGCCGATGCCGAGCGCCTCATAGGCTTCGTCCACGGCGCGGTCGAACAGCACATTGTAATAGGCCATGTTGAGATGGCCGTTGTAGTCGATCCATTGCGGCTCGACCGTCATCAGCGACGACACGAAAGGCGCGGGGATCGGATGCAGGATGTCGGGCATGGCGGGTCGGGCGTGGGCGGAACGAACCGTAATCTAGGCCGGCGGCAAAGCCGCGGTCCAGCGGGCCGGCCGCGCCGCCCTTGACCCCTTGCGGGTTCGGGGCCACGGTCCGCGCATGTTTGGAATAAGCGGGTGCGGAGACGTTCGATGACGGTCGCGGTCAAGGCGGTTCACGGCAAACCGGAGGCGCAGGCGCTGTCGGCGGCGCTCGGCGAACTCACCGCCGCCTTCGGCAACCGGGTCGTGACCTCGCAGGCGGTACGCGAGCAGCACGCCAACACGATCACCTGGCTGCCGAACGAGCCGCCGGACGCCGTCGTCTTTCCGCAATCGACCGAGGAAGTGCAGCAGATCGTGCGCATCTGCGCGAAGCATGGCGTGCCGATCATTCCGTTCGGCGCCGGCTCCTCGCTCGAAGGACACGTCAACGCGCCGCGTGGCGGCGTCTCGGTCGATTTCCGCGACATGAACAAGGTGCTCGCGGTCCATGCCGAGGACCTCGACTGCGTCGTTCAGCCCGGCATCACCCGCAAGACGCTCAACGCGCATCTGCGCGACATGGGCCTGTTCTTCCCGATCGATCCGGGCGCCGACGCTTCGCTCGGCGGCATGGCCTCGACGCGCGCCTCCGGCACCAATGCGGTGCGCTACGGCACGATGAAAGACAATGTGCTGGCGCTCAAGGTCGTGCTGGCGAACGGCGAGGTGATCGACACCGCGCGCCGCGCCAAGAAGACCTCGGCCGGCTACGATCTTACCCGGCTGCTGGTCGGCGCCGAAGGCACGCTCGGCATCATCACGGAGCTGACGCTGAAGCTTGCCGGCATCCCGGAGGCGATCTCGGCGGCGGTGTGCCAGTTTCCCTCGGTCGAGGCCTGCTGCAACGCGACGATCCAGACCATTCAGTCCGGCATTCCGGTCGCGCGCATCGAATTGCTCGACGCGCTGCAGGTCAAGGCGGTCAATATCTATTCCAAGCTCGATCTGCCCGAGACGCCGATGCTGCTGCTGGAGTTCCACGGCACGGAGGCCTCGGTCGCAGAACAGGCCGAGCGCTTCGGTGAGATCGCCACCGAATTCGGCGGCGGCCCGTTCAACTGGACGACGCGCGCGGAAGACCGCACCCGGCTCTGGGAAGCGCGCCACAACGCCGCGATGGCCTGCTTCGCGCTGCGCAAGGGCGCGCAGATCGTGGCGACCGATGTCTGCGTGCCGATCTCGCGGCTCGCCGAATGCGTGGCCGAGACGCAGCGCGACATCGCAACGACCGGTTTCATCGCACCGATCGTCGGCCACGTCGGCGACGGTAATTTCCACGTCGCATTGCTGGTCGATATGAACGACGACGCGGAGGTGACCCGCGCCAAGGATTTCTGCGGGCGGCTGGTCGAGCGCGCGCTCGCTATGGACGGCACCTCGACCGGCGAGCACGGCGTCGGCCAGGGCAAGATGAAATACCTCAAGGCCGAGCACGGGCCGGTGGTGCTGGACGTGATGGCCGGGATCAAGCGCACGCTCGATCCGCAGAACATCCTCAATCCGGGCAAGATCGTCGCGGTCGACTGAAGCGGCCGCCGGGTCGACCGGCGGCGACGAAGCCGGGGAGGCGACACGAAAATGCCGCCAAAAACCGGCACGATATCGTACACTTATCGAGCCGGTGCGCGGCCGTGTGTTGACGTGCCGGGGCGGGACCGGAGCGAGCGGTGCAGACAACCCTGATCGGACTGGCGATAGCCTTGATCCTGGCGCTGGTGACGGCGCTGGTCGGGCCGTTCGTGGTCGACTGGAACGATTACCGCGCGTTGTTCGAGAAGGAAGCGAGCCGGCTCGCCGGCATCGACGTCCGCGTCCACGGCAAGATCGACGGCCGGCTGCTGCCGTCGCCGCAGATTTCGCTGAAGGATGTCGAGATCGGCCGCGCCAATGCCGGCGGTATTCGCGCCGACTCGTTGGACATCGAATTCGCGCTCGGCTCGCTGATGCGCGGCGAGTGGCGCGCCGCCGAAATGCGGCTTGCCGGGCCGAGCATCCATCTCGGGCTCGATGCCGGCGGCCGCGTGCAGGCGCCGAGCCTCGCGCTCAATTTCGATCCGCAGGCGCTGTCGATCGACCGCCTCAGCATCGTCAACGGCACGCTGACCCTGAGCGACGCCGCGTCGTCGCACCGCGTGCAGCTGGATAAAATCTGGTTCAACGGCGATGTACGTTCGCTGCTCGGTCCGCTGAGGGGCGAGGGCGCGTTCAGCTATAACGGCACGCTGTTCCCGTATCGCGTCACCGCCGGCCGTTACGGCGGCGACGGTACTCTCAAGCTGCATCTCAACGTCGATCCCTCCGACGTTGCGATGGCGATGGAAGTCGACGGCACGCTGTTCCTCGCCGGTCTTGCGCCGCGCTTCGAGGGCGCGATGACCGTGGCGCGGCCGGTCGGCATCGCGCAGGGCGGACCGAAGGCGGGGCTGACGCCGCCGTGGCGCGTCGGCAGCAAGGTGAAGATTTCGCAGAAGCAGGCGCTGCTCGAACAGATCGACTTCAGCTACGGCTCGGGCGAGGACGCGGTGCACCTGTTCGGCACCGCGGATATGACGTTCGGCGCGCGGCCCAGGCTCAATGGCGTGATGTCGGGACGGCAGATCGATCTCGACCGCGTGCTGACCGGCGGCGATGCGGCGCCGGGCGAGCCGCCGGCGGTGCTGATCCGCAAGCTCGTCGCGACCGCCGCGGCCGCCATCAAGCCGGACTTTCCGGTGTCGCTCGGCGTCGGCGTCGATCTCATCACGCTCGGTGGCGCCTCGATCCAGAACCTGCGCGGCGATGTGTCGAGCCGCGACGGCGGCTGGCTGCTCGATCGTTTCGAGTTTCGCGCGCCGGGGCTGACGCAGGTGCGGCTGTCCGGCCGCGTCGCGCTCGAAGACAATGCGGTGACCTTCAAAGGCCCTGCCGATGTGACCTCGGGCGATCCGCGCCTGCTGGCGACCTGGCTTCAGGGCGGCAAGCCCGCCGCGACGGCGTCGCCGCGCCAGATGCGCGCGCGCGGCGATCTCACCATCGGTGCGACGCGGATCGCGATCGACGGGATGCGCGCCGAATTTGCCGGCGAGGCCGTGACCGGACGCCTTGCCTATAACTTCGCGGCGGCGGGCAAGCCGGCGCGCCTCGACACGGAATTGAAGGCGCCGCAGCTCGACATCGATGCCGTGCAGGGCTTCGTGTCCGCGCTTGCGCAAGGCGGGCCGTTCGAACGGCCGCGCGAGGTGTCGCTTTCGCTCGATATCGGCCGCGCAACGATGGCCGGCTACGAGGCGAAGCAGGCGAGCCTGCAGATGCATGTCGGCGAAAAGGGCCTCGAACTCGACAAGCTCTCGGTCGCCGACTTCGGCGGCGCGAGCATCGCCGCGCGCGGCACCATCGCGCTGGAGGGAAAGCCGGGCGGCCGCGTGACGCTCGACCTCAATGCGCGCGACCTCGGCGCGGTCACCGCGGCGATCGGCAAGTTCGCGCCGGAGGTTGCCGGACGCTTGCGCGAGTCTGCGCCGATGCTGGCGCCGGCGAGGCTGCAATCGACGCTGACGGTCGAGAGCACGGCGTCCGCCGTCAATGCCGGCGTCGTCGTCACCGGCACCGCCGGAACCTTGACGGTCAATCTCGACGGGCAGGCGACGACCGCCGCGCCGCAAGTGTCGCTCACCTCGCTGGCCGCCGCCGACATCCGCATCAAGGGCAAATTTGACGCCAAAGATAATGTGCTGCTGGCGCGTTTCCTCGGCCTCGATCATCTGCTCGCGACGGCGCGGGGAGTCGGGCAACTGACCTTCGACGCCTCGGGCAGTTCGTCGAAAGACGTGACGCTCGCCGGCCGCTGGACCGCGAAGGATGTCGATATCGCGCTCGACGGCCGCATGGCGTCGCCGCTGGGCGGCGAGACGAAAGCGGCCAAAGCCTCGATGACACTCAAGGTGGCGCGCGCCGATCTCTCGGGCCTGCGCGGCGGACTGGCGATGCTGGCCGAGCCGCTGCCGGTGGCGTTGACCTCGAAGGTTGCCGTCGCCGGGCCGGCGGTGCGGTTTGACGATATTGCCGGCACGATCGCCGGGCATTCGGTGCGCGGCCGCCTCGCGGTCGAGCGCGGCACGGCGCGCAAGGTGTCGGGCGATCTCAATGTCGGCAGCATCGACGTGGCGGCGCTGGTCGCGGCCGGCGCCGGGTTCCCGCCGCAGCTGGCGACCGGCGCAGGGTGGTCGTGGCCGGGCGACCCGTTCGGCGCGCCGCAACTCGACGGCTACAGCGGCAGCATTGCGATCCATGCGCCGGTGGCGCGATTGACGCCGGACTGGCAGTTGCGGGGCTTTTCAGCGGCGGTGCGCTTCGACGACAAAACCTTCGCGCTGGATAACGTCAGCGGGCGGCTTGCCGGCGGCCAGTTCGACGGTGCGCTGAAGCTGCGGCGCGGCGTGCAGGGGCTTGCCGCCGAAGCGAAACTCGCATTGAAAGGCGTCGATGCCGCCTCGCTGACGCCGGGCGCGGTGCGTGCGCCGGTCGCGGGCCGGCTCGGTCTGACGCTGACGGCGGAAGGATCGGGCCTGAGCCCGGCGACGCTGATCGGCTCGCTCAACGGCAGCGGCGTCATCACGCTCGAGGATGCCCGGCTCGCGGGGCTCGATCCGCGCGTGTTCGAAGCGGTGGCGGACGCCGCCGACAATGCCAAGGCCGACGCGAAGCAACTCGCCAATCTGGCCGGGCGTGCGCTGGACGCCGGCAATCTCAGCGTCCGCAAGGCGCAGGCCGATATTTCGCTCAGCGCCGGGCAGTTGCGCGTCAACAATGTCAGCCTGCAGGCGGAGGGCGCCGATGCCTCGCTGTCGGGCCGCTTCGATCTCAACGACGGCAGCATCGATGCCCGCATCGCGCTATCCGGCGCGGTCGAGTCCGGCATGCGGCCCAATCTGTTCGTCGCCTTGCGCGGGCCGGCCGCGGCGCCGCTGCGCTCGATCGACGCCTCGGCGTTGACCGGCTGGCTCACCATGAAAGCGATCGAGCGTCACGCCCGCGAGCTGAAAAAGCTGGAAGCCGAACGCGCCCGAGAGGATGCGCGGCGCGCTGAGGAAAGAGAGAACGAGAAAGCGCAGGCCGAGCGCGCCAAGATGGACGCCGAACGGATCATGGCGCCGAGCGTCCCGCCCGCCGCCGCGCCGAGCCTGCCGCCGCCGATGACGATCGCGCCCGCGCCGGCCCCGAAGGGGAAGCCCGCGCCGCGCGCGCAAAGCGCGCCGCCGCTCGGGCTCGCGCCCGCATCTCAGTAATCGATTGAGCTAGCCGGCGAGCCGGGTTTCGTTGCGGCGGTCGTCCTGCGGCAGGCCGGCCAGCGCGCGGTAGTGATCCAGCACGAAGAGCCGGATCGCCGACGACAGGTTGCCCTGCTTGCGGCCCTTGTCGATCGAGGCGACGAGATCGGACAGCGTGGTGCCCTGGCTCACCGCGATCTCCTTCAGGCCCTTCCAGAACGCCTCTTCGAGGCTGACGCTGGTCTTGTGGCCTGCGATGACGATCGAGCGTTTCACGACAGGGGACTTCATGCTGCGCCCCCACCGGTGTCGTTGCTGCTGTCGTCGCGGCGATGCCCGTCGAGCAGGCGGTCGGCCGCCTCGCGGCCGGCGTCGGCCCGGGCGCGATCCTTCCGCGAAATACCGTGCGCCAGGCGGTTCGCTTCCGCCTGTTTCTCGTTCTTTTGCCGTTCCGCCTGTTTGCGGGCGGTCCGCAGATTGATGATGTCGGCCATAACAGATAATCACCGCAAATCGTCGATTATTCCGTCGCACCGCCGCTGACGACGAAAAGTTACCGCTTGTATGCCCAAGAATTGGGGCCGATTCCGGGTCCGTACAACACACGGTTCGGTGATCGGCGCTTAATGCCGCACCGGCGGCAAATTCGTACCGAAAAGCGGGCATTTCGCGCCCGCAGAGCAAAATTCGTCTCCGAACGCCGTTCAGCGCGGGCCGGTCATCTTGTCCGGCCGCACCATGCGGTCGAAATCCCGCGCCGAGACGAAGCCGAGGCGGATGGCCTCCTCGCGCAACGTCGTGCCGTTGGCATGCGCGGCCTTGGCGATCTGCGCGGCCTTGTCGTAGCCGATGTGCGGCGACAGCGCGGTCACCAGCATCAGCGAGCGTTCGGTGAGTTCCCTGATGCGGACCTCGTTCGCTTTGATGCCGGCGACGCAATTGTCGGTGAAGGACCGCGCCGCGTCGGCGAGCAGCCGGATCGACTGCAGCATCGCGAAGGCGAGCACCGGCTTGTAGACGTTCAACTCGAAATGGCCCTGCGAGCCGGCGGTCATGATCGTGGTCTGGTTGCCGAACACCTGGGCGCAAACCATCGTCAGCGCCTCGTTCTGCGTCGGGTTGGTCTTGCCCGGCATGATTGAGGAGCCAAGCTCGTTGGCCGGCAGGATCAACTCGCCCAAGCCCGAGCGCGGCCCCGAGCCGAGGAAGCGGATGTCGTTGGCGATCTTGAAAAGCGCGGTCGCGGCGGCGGCGATCGCTCCGTGCGCAAACACATAGGCGTCGTGGCCCGCCATATGCTCGAACTTGTTGGGCGCGCTGACGAAGGGCAGGCGGGTAATCTTCGCCACGCGCTTCGCGAACGTCGCCGCGAATTGTTTTTTCGCGTTGAGGCCGGTGCCGACCGCGGTGCCGCCTTGCGCGAGAGGGTAAAGCTCCTTCAGGCCGAGCCGCACGCGATGCAGGCTCGCCTTCACCTGCGCGGCATAGCCGGAAAATTCCTGGCCAAGCGTAAGCGGCGTCGCATCCATCGTGTGGGTGCGGCCGATCTTGACGATCTTTGCGAACTCCCTGGCTTTGCGGTCGAGCGCTTCGTGCAGATGCGCCAGCGCCGGCAGCAGCAGATAGACGATGTCGGTCGCGGCCGCGATGTGCATCGCGGTCGGGAAACTGTCGTTCGACGACTGGCTCATGTTGACGTGATCGTTCGGATGCACCGGCGCGCGGGCGCCGAGCTTGCCGCCGAACGCGAGATTGGCGCGGTTGGCGATCACCTCGTTGACGTTCATGTTGGTCTGTGTGCCGGAGCCGGTCTGCCAGACCTTGAGCGGGAATTCCGCGTCGAGATTGCCATTGGCGATCTCGCGGGCGACGCGCATGATCGCGGCGGCGCGGCGGGCGTCGAGCGATTTCAGATCGCGGTTCGTCTCGGCGGCCGCCTGCTTGATGATGCCGAAGGCGTGGACGATCGCGATCGGCATGATCTCGGTACCGATGCGGAAATTCTCCAGCGAGCGTTGCGTCTGCGCGCCCCACAGCCGGTCGGCAGGAATGGCGATGTCGCCGAAGGCGTCGCTCTCGATGCGGGTGCGCGATGAAACCTTGCGGCTTTTGCGGGCGCGCGCCACCGGCGGCTACTTCTTGCGGAAGCGGTCGAGCTGGACCACCTGCGCGCTGCCGTTGTCGGGAGGCGCGGGCTCCGGCGCGATCTCGGTCGGCGGATTGGCCGGCGCCGGCACCGGTTTCTTGGCGGACTGAACCGGTGTGCCCGGTGTCGCGGTCTGCGGCAGGGGACGGCGGGGTCCGGCCTCCGCGGCCGGGGCGGGCGCCGCCGGCGTGTTCTCCTGACCTTCGACGATTTCCTCGAACTGCAGGCCGAATTGCACCGACGGATCGAAGAAGCTCTTGATCGCGTCGAACGGCACGGCGAGCCGCTCCGGCACGCCGCCGAAGGAGAGGCCGACCTCGAAGCCGTCATCGTCGACCGTGAGATCCCAGAACTGGTGCTGCAGGATGATCGTCATTTCCTGCGGATACTGCGCGCGCAGGCGCTGCGACAGCTTTACGTCGTCGGCCTGGGTGTCGAAGGAAATGTAGAAGTGGTGTTCGCCGGGCAGGCCCTTCTTCACCGCGTCGGCAAGCACGCTGCGCACGACGCCGCGCAGCGCTTTCTGGGTCAAGAGGTCGTATCGGATCTGGTCAGCCATCGGCAGTCCGGTCATTCCGGTTCAGAGATTCGCGAGGGACGATGCTAGCGCCCTCATGGCCGAAAGCCATCCCCCGGCGGGGCGGTTGTTCGGGCATGTCAACATTCCGTCACGCGGCCCGGCCGGTACGCTTATGTGAAAAGCGCAATGCGGCGAAAGATGGAAGTGGAGGCTTCTGTTGCCAGGTGCCTCCGAACCCCGCCTGCCGGAGCTTAACCCGTCAGGGCTTTAAGTCGGTCTTTCAGACTGCGTTACGCAGCCTGAGCAACCGGAGCATAGTTGTCGTTGGCAACTATGGAATGGCCCGATAACGGCGGAACCATGCCGAGCAAAAGCACGCCCTTTACGCCCTCGTCGATCCTATTTCGGCCCCGCCACTGTCGCCCGCCGCTCCGGAACCCGCGTTCCGTGAGCGACACTGGTGGAGCCGCCGGGTACTGCCCCCGGGTCCGATGGGTTTATTACGACGCCCGTTTATCGCCATAGCCGGATTGCTCCGGCGGGTTGAATATAGTCCTCAAACCTTGACGAAAAAAGAGCGCCGCGGAGGGTTTTCAGCCGGTTGGAAAGCCGGGACCGGGCCTTTTCAGGCGCTGACGACGGTGCGGCCGACCGGCCAGAGCGACAATCCGGCGAGTTTCAGATGCGCCCAGGCGAACGGGATGCCGACAATCGTCACGGCAAGGAGCAGGGCGACCAGCAGGTGACCAAGGGCGAGCCACCACCCGGCCAGCACCAGCCAGATGAAGTTGCCGATGAAACCGAGCGGGCCTGCGCCGATCCCCGACGGCTGCTCGATCACGCGGTGGCCGAACGGAAGTAAAGTGTAGAGGGCGATCGTCAACGCGGCACGGGCCCACGGAATTCCGATGATGGTCAGCGCCATGACGACGGCGGCGATCAGCCATGCGGCGGCCATCTGGATCCCGCCGAAGACGATCCACAGTACATTGAGGAGCAGACTCACTGGCGACATCGCTGGCTCCCGATTGGCTCTTGGTTGGCTCTTGCCTCGTCGTCGTCCGATAGTCTAGCAGGCGAACAGGCCGGGCGGAGTCCGTTCCGCACGGTGCTCAATTGAAAAATTGAAAAGCCGTCCCGCATGTCCAGTTCCACCTCATCGACTCAACCGGCGGGATCAGATCAACCGGCGGCACGGCCGAGCCTGACCGAACTGTTCTTCGCCTTCGTCATGGTCTCGCTGTCCGGCTTCGGCGGCGCCTTGCCCTGGGCGCGGCGCAAGATTGTCGATCAGAAGCGCTGGATGACGGCGGAGGAGTTCAATGAAGCCTTCGCGCTGGCGCAGTTTCTGCCCGGACCCAATGTGGTGAATTTCTCGGTGGTGTTCGGCACGCGGTTCGGCGGCGCGCCGGGCGGGATCGTCACGCTCGTCGGCCTGATGGGGCCGCCGCTCGTGATCGTGACGATCCTTGCGTGGCTCTACGACAGCTACGGCGGCGCGGACGTCATCGGCCGGATGCTGACCGGCATTCTGGCCGCCGCGATCGGTCTGATGATCGCGACCATGATCAAGATGGCGAAGCCGTTGTTCGCTCGCGGCCTGCATTGGTCGCCGGTGATCGCGGTGCTCGCATTTGTCGCGATCGGTCTCATGCACTGGTCGTTGCCGCTGGTGGCGATCGTGCTTGCGCCGATCAGCGTCGCGCTTGCCTGGGTGCGGCCGTGAACGACGACAGTCCTCTGACATCCTTGATGGTGAACTTCGCGATCCTGTCGCTGTTCGCAATCGGCGGTGCCAATGGGGCGATCCCGGAAATGCATCGCGTCGCCGTCGACATCATGCACTGGATGAGCGACCGGCAGTTCTCCGACGTCTTCGCGATCGCGCAGGTTTCGCCGGGTCCGAACGTGATGATCGTGGCGCTGATCGGCTTTCATGTCGCCGGACTTCCCGGCGCGCTGGTGGCGACCGGATCGATGGTCGGGCCGACATGCGTCGCGGCCTATGTGATGACGCGAATCTGGGATCGCTTTCGCACAGCGAAATGGCGGATCGCAATTCAGGCGGGACTCGTTCCCGTTGCGCTCGGGTTGATGGCGGCGAGCGTCTATGTCGTGGCCGACGCCGCCAATCCCGGCCCGGTCGCAATTGCCGTCGCGCTCGCCGCGGCCATTGCCGGATATACCGGACGTTTCAATCCGCTCTGGGTATTTGCCGGCGGTGCGATTCTGGGGTTGGCAGGCGGGCTCTGACGACGGTATCTCTGGGGCTCACTATCGGCACTCATGAGGCCGTGCTAGGGACGGACGCGGGGAATAGTGGGGCAGGGAGGACGTCTAATGGCCGACGGGGGACAAACCTCCGCGAACGGATCGGGTTTCCAATTCAAGATCCGTGCGCCGCGTGAGTTCTGGGGCGGAGTGGTGATGGTCGCGATCGCGTTGATCGCTTTCTACGCAAGCCGCGACCTGTCCGGCATGGAAGGCTTCCAGTTCGGCGCCGGCACCGCGCCCCGCATCGCGGCCAGTCTGCTTGCACTCATCGGACTTTGGGTTGCCGTCTCCGGCCTGCTTGCCGACGGACCGACGATCGAGCGTTACGCGATACGCGGTCCGCTCCTCGTCGTCGTCTCTATTCTCGGCTTCGCGGTGATGATCCGGTCCTTCGGTCTGGTCGTCACCACCTACCTGACGTTCATGATCGCGATCTTCGGCTCGCGCGAAATGCGCCTGATCGAGAGCCTGATCGCCGCCGCGGCGATGACCGCGTTTTGCGTTCTGATCTTTCACTATCTCCTGGAATTGCCGTTCGATCTCTGGCCCACGGTCTTGAACTAGGCGGGGGACCATCATGCAGGAACTTTTCGGCAATCTCGGGCTCGGCGTGCAGGTGGTCTTCCAGCTGGTCGACTGGAAGCTCAATTTCTTCGGCACTCAACTCATCGTTCCCAATGTTCCGATCAACCTCATCTTCTGCCTGATCGGCGCGCTGGTCGGCACGCTGATCGGCGTGCTGCCGGGGATCGGCACGGTGGCGACGGTCGCCATGCTGCTGCCGATCACCTTCGGCCTGCCGCCGATCGGCGCGCTCATCATGCTCGCCGGCATTTATTACGGCGCGCAGTATGGCGGCTCGACGACCTCGATCCTGGTCAACATACCCGGCGAAGCAGGATCGGTGGCGACGTGTCTCGACGGTCACGAGATGGCCAAGCAGGGCCGCGCCGGCGCCGCGCTGTCGATCGCCGCGATCGGCTCGTTCTTCGCCGGCTGCGTCGCGACCGTTCTCGTCGCCGCGCTCGGCGCGCCGTTGACGCAAGTGGCCTTGATGTTCGGCCCGGCGGAGTATTTCGCGCTGATGACGCTCGGCCTCATCTTCGCCGTCGTGCTGGCGCGCGGTTCGGTGCTGAAAGCGGTGGCGATGATCGTGCTCGGCCTGCTGCTGGCAATGGTCGGCACCGACATCGAAACCGGCGTCGATCGCATGACCTTCGGCTTCGTCGAACTGTCGGACGGCATCGGCTTCACCAACGTGGCGATGGGCGTGTTCGGCTTTGCCGAGATCATCCGCAATCTGGAAATGTCGGCGGAGAGCCGCGAGCTCGTCCGCACCAAGATCACCGGCCTGATGCCGACCCGGCAGGATCTGATCGATTCATCGGGCGCGATTGCGCGCGGCACCATTCTCGGCTCGCTGCTCGGCATCCTGCCGGGCGGCGGCGCGGTCGTTGCCTCCTTCGCCGCCTATACGTTCGAGAAGCGCATTTCCAAAAATCCGGAACGCTTCGGCCGCGGCGCGATCGAAGGCGTCGCCGCGCCGGAAAGCGCCAACAACGCCGCGGCGCAGACCACCTTCATTCCGCTGTTGACGCTCGGCATCCCGCCGAATGCGGTGATGGCGCTGATGGTCGGCGCCATGACCATTCAGGGCATCATTCCCGGCCCGCAGGTGATGATCAAACAGCCCGACCTGTTCTGGGGCATGATCGCCTCGATGTGGTTCGGCAATCTGATGCTGATCGTCATCAACCTGCCGCTGGTCGGACTGTGGGTCCGCCTGTTGCGGGTGCCGTATCGCCTGCTGTTCCCGTCGATCGTCGTGTTCTGCTGCATCGGCATTTACTCGATCAACAACGCGCCGACCGACGTCATCATCTCCGCGGCTTTCGGCTTGTTCGGCTACTGGCTGTCGAAGCATGACTTCGAGCCGGCGCCGCTGGTGTTGGCCTTCGTGCTCGGGCCGTTGATGGAGGAAAACCTGCGCCGCGCCATGCTGCTGGCGCGCGGCGACGCCAGCGTTTTTGTCACCCGGCCCATTTCGGCGGTGCTGCTGGCGATCGCGGTCGGCCTTCTGGCGCTCGCCGTGCTGCCGTCGATCCGCAAGCGCCGCGAAGAGGTCTTTGTCGAGGAGTGACGGCTCCGCGGCGCTTTTCGCCATAAAGCAGAGGCCCGGCCGCCGCTTGGGGCGGCCGAGGAGCGGGTCCGCCCTTATTCGTCCGTGAATAGCCTCTGCGTCCCGGTTGCCGGGAGGGGTAAACTTCCCCATCTTTCGACTCGACCGGAGTGTTTTCCAGCGAAGTGGGTCCGGGCCTTCGGCGGCCATAGCCGGCTTCGGCTGGCGACGGCCGGTTCGCGTTAGGAAAACGCGACAAACCAAAAACGGCAGCAGACGCGGCGGAGATATGCGCCAGTATCACGAGCTGATGGAACGCATCCTCGCCGAGGGCGTGGAAAAGCGTGACCGCACCGGCACCGGCACCCGCTCGGTGTTCGGCCACCAGATGCGTTTCGATCTGTCGGCCGGCTTCCCGCTGCTGACCACCAAGAAGCTGCACCTGAAGTCGATCGTCCACGAGCTGCTGTGGTTCCTCGCCGGCGACACCAACGTCAAATACCTGCAGGACAACGGCGTGCGCATCTGGGACGAGTGGGCCGACGAGCGCGGCGACCTCGGACCCGTCTACGGCCATCAGTGGCGCTCGTGGCCGGCGCGCGACGGCTCGACCATCGACCAGATCGCCAATGTCGTCGCCATGATCCGCCGCAACCCGGACTCGCGCCGGCTGATCGTGACGGCGTGGAATCCCGCCGACGTCGACAAAATGGCGCTGCCGCCGTGCCACTGCCTGTTCCAGTTCTACGTCGCGGAGGGGCGGCTATCCTGCCAGCTCTATCAGCGTTCGGCCGACGTGTTTCTCGGCGTGCCGTTCAACATCGCATCCTACGCCTTGCTGACGCTGATGGTCGCGCAGGTGACGGACCTCAAGCCCGGCGACTTCGTCCACACCTTCGGCGACGCCCACCTTTATCTCAACCATCTCGAGCAGGCGCATTTGCAGTTGTCGCGCGCGCCGCGCGCACTGCCAGCGATGCATCTGAAACCGGATGTTAAGGACATCTTCGGCTTCCGCTACGAGGACTTCCGCCTGGAAGGCTACGATCCGCATCCGCACATCAAGGCCGAGGTCGCGGTGTGAGCGTCGTTGTGCGGCCGGCGCGTCCCGATGACGCCGCGCTGATTTTCGCTCTGGTGCGGGAGCTGGCGGAGTATGAGAAATTGCTTGGCGACGTCGACGCCACCGAAGCCTCGCTTTCGCGGGCGCTGTTTTCCGCCGAGCCGCGGGTGTTCTGCGACATCGCGGAGTGGGATGGCGAGCCGTGCGGCTTCGCGTTGTGGTTCATGAATTTCTCGTCGTTCCGCGGCCGGCATGGCATTTATCTGGAGGATTTGTTCGTGCGCCCTTCGCATCGCGGCTGCGGCATCGGCAAGGCGTTGCTGGTCAATCTGGCCAAACGCTGCGTCGAGAAGGGATGGACGCGCTTCGAATGGTCGGTACTCGACTGGAATGCGCCGTCGATCGCCTTCTACAAGTCGCTCGGCGCCGCGATCCTCGATGAGTGGAAGATCTGCCGCGTCACCGGCGACGCGCTGAAGACGCTGGCGGCGCGGGGGTAGGCGGCATGGGCGTCATCGCAAGCAATGCGTTCAAGATCGTTCTGGTCGCCGCGATCGGCGAGAACGGCGCGATCGGCTATCGCGGCGAGTTGCCGTGGCGATTGAAATCCGACCTCAAGCACTTCCGCAATGTCACGCTCAACCGGCCGGTGGTGATGGGCCGCAAGACATTTGAATCGATCGGCAAGGCGCTCGATCACCGCACCAATATCGTGCTGACCCGCGACTTCAGCCTGAAGGCGCCGGGCGCGATCATGGTGACGACGCTGGAAGCGGCGCTCGGCATGGCGCGCGAGGACGCGCGCAAGCGCCATGTCGATGACATCATGGTGATCGGCGGCGGCGCTCTGTTCGAGGCGCTGATGCCGCGCGCGGCGCGCCTCGAAATCACGCATGTTCATGCGTCGCCGCCGGGGGATGTCTTCTTTCCCCCCATCGATCCGGGCGTTTGGCGGCAGGTTTCGAGCGTCGAGCACCCCGCCGGACCCGACGATTCCGCGCCGTTCGCGGTGGCCGTTTACGAGCGTAAATAGCGGCAAAACGCCACGTTTTAAGGCTTTGGCCGCGTTGTCACGCCGGGGCGGCTCCCCTATATACGGTCGTCGATGAGGCGCGGTCGAACGCGCGCGCAGGGAGAACGACTTCATGCCGTGGAGCAATCAGGGTGGCGGCGGAGGCCCGTGGGGCCAGGGACCGCGCGGCCCGTGGGGGTCCGGACCGCAATCGCAGGGACCGACGCCACCCAATCTGGAAGACTTGCTCCGCCGCGGCCAGGACAAGCTGCGCGATGTGCTGCCCGGCGGCAGCCTCGGCAGCAAGGGTTTCGCGCTGCTCGCGCTCGCGGTCGTCGCGCTGTGGGGCTTTTCCGGTTTCTTCCGGGTCGAGCCCGACGAACTCGGCGTCGTGCTGCGCTTCGGCAAGCAGGTGCGCGAGGTCCAACCGGGCCTGAACTATCATCTGCCGTATCCGATCGAGCGCGTGCTGACGCCCAAGGCGCTGCGCGTCAACAAGATCGACATCGGCATGCGTCAGATCGAGGATGCCCGCCGCGGCAACATCGTGCGCGACGTACCGGAAGAAAGCCTCATGCTCACCGGCGACGAGAACATCGTCGACGTCGACTTCTCGGTGCTGTGGAAGGTGCAGCCGACCGGCGTCGGCGATTACCTCTTCAACATCCAGAATCCGGAAGGCACGGTGAAAGCCGTCGCCGAAAGCGCGATGCGCGAAGTCATCGGCCGTTCCGAAATTCAGCCGATCTTGACCGGCGCGCGGCAGACCATCGAAACCGCCGTGCACGACCTGATGCAGAAGACGCTCAACGACTATGGCGCCGGCATCATCGTCCAGCAGGTGCAGTTGCAGAAGGTCGACCCGCCGGCGCAGGTCATCGACGCCTTCCGCGACGTGCAGGCCGCCCGCGCCGACCTCGAGCGCTCGGTCAACGAGGCGCAGACCTATGCGAACCGCGTGGTGCCCGAAGCCCGCGGCCGCGTCGCCCAGATCACCCAGGCCGCGGAAGCCTATCGCCAGCAGACGGTTGCCGAGGCGACCGGCCAGACCGCGCGCTTCCTGAAAATCTACGATGAGTACAAGAAGGCGCCGGACGTCACGCGCCAGCGCATGTATCTCGAGACGATGGAGCGCGTGCTCGGCGGCACCAACAAGATCATCCTCGACTCGGCCGGCAGCGGCGTCGTGCCTTACCTGCCGCTCAACGAGCTGAACGGCCAGCAGCGCCCCGCCACTTCTTCTTCGTCATCCTCAACCACGCAGACGGGACGGCGCCAATGAAACTCGGTGTAGTCGGCGGCGTCATCGTCGTCATCCTGGCCGTTCTGCTGTTCCTCGGATACAGCTCGGTCTTCACCGTCTCGCCGACCCAGCAGGCGCTGGTGCTCCGGCTCGGCAATCCGCAGCAGCCGCGCACGCAGCCCGGCCTGCACTTCAAGATGCCGATCATCGACAACGTCGTTTATATCGACAAGCGCATCCTCGATCTCGAAGCGCCGGCGCAGGAAGTCATCGCCTCGGACCAGAAGCGTCTCGTGGTCGACGCCTTCGCGCGTTACCGCATCAAGATGCCGCTGCGCTACTATCAGACGCTCGGCTCGTCGCTGGCGGCGAATTCGCAGCTCGCGATTATCCTGAACTCGGCGCTGCGCCGCGTGCTCGGTGAGGCGACCTTTACCCATGTCGTGCGCGACGAGCGCGCGGGGCTGATGAACCGCATCCGCGAACTGGTCGACAAGGAAGCCGCCAATTACGGCATCGAGGTCGTCGACGTGCGCATCCGCCGCGCCGATTTGCCGGAAGCGAACAGCCAGGCGGTCTATCAGCGCATGCAGACCGAACGTCAGCGCGAGGCGGCCGAGTTCCGCGCCCAGGGCAGCCAGCGCGCGCAGGAGATCCGCTCGCGCGCCGACCGCGAGGTCACGGTGCTGATCGCGGACGCGCAGTCGAAGGCCGAGCAGATCCGCGGCGAGGGCGACGGCCAGCGCAACCAGATCTTCGCCTCGGCGTTCAACCGCGATCCCGATTTCTTCGCCTTCTACCGCTCGATGCAGGCCTACGAGGCCGGCCTGAAGCCGAACGACACCAAGCTGTTGCTGAAGCCCGATAGCAGCTTCTTCCGCTACTTCGGCGATCCGTCCGGCAAGCAGGCTCCGGGCGCACCGGCGCAAGCCGGCGCGGCACCTCCGGCGGCTCGCTGATATCCGCCGCCGGCGCGCCGATGGACGACTTTTTGGTCGCGATCGGACTGGTCTTCGTGATCGAGGGCCTGATTTTTGCGGCCTTTCCGTTGTCGGGCAAGAAGGCCGTGGCGGCGGTGCTGGAGACGCCGGATGCGACCCTGCGCATCGTCGGCATCGTTTCCGCGATTTTCGGGCTCGCGCTGGTGTGGCTGATGCGTGGATGACTGCCTTCGATCCGCCATCAACTCGCATTCTGTTGATGTGCGATTGACCCGCCGCGCCCTTGAAACCCCGGATTGACGGGGGCAGTGTCGTGGCCAACCGGATTCTGGAGATTTGCCCGATGGATGGCATTTTCGTTCGCAACGCATGGCGGGCGCGGCGCGCTGCTGCGGTGGCTGCGACCTGTGCGTGTCTCGTTCTGCCGCTCCTGGCGCAGCCGGCTGCGGCGCGCGGACCGGACGGCATCGCCGACGTCGCCGAGAACGTGATCGACGCGGTGGTCAACATCTCGACCAAGCAGAAGGTCAACGTCGCCAACGGCGAAATGCCGAAGCTGCCGCCCGGATCGCCGTTCAATGAGTTCTTCGAGGAGTTCTTCAAGAACCGCCGCGGTCCGAACGGCGGTCAGCAGGGCGAGGGCAATAACGAGCGTTCGCCGCGCCGGGTCAACTCGCTCGGCTCCGGTTTCATCATCGACGCCTCCGGCATCGTGGTGACCAACAATCACGTCATCGCCGACGCCGACGAGGTGAGCGTCATCCTCAACGACGGCAGCACGCTGAAGGCCGAGATCATCGGCCGCGACCAGAAGACCGATCTCGCGGTGCTCAAGGTGACGCCGGTGAAGCCGCTCAAGGCGGTGAAGTTCGGCGACAGCGACAAGCTGCGGCTCGGCGAGTGGGTGATCGCGATCGGCAACCCGTTCAGCCTCGGCGGCACGGTGACCGCCGGCATCGTCTCGGCGCGCAACCGCGACATCAACTCCGGTCCTTACGACAACTACATCCAGACCGATGCCGCCATCAACCGCGGCAACTCCGGCGGTCCGCTGTTCAATCTCGACGGCGAAGTGGTCGGCGTGAACACCGCGATCATCTCGCCGTCCGGCGGTTCGATCGGCATCGGCTTCGCCGTGCCCTCGAAGACCGTGGTGCCGGTGATCTCGCAGCTGCGCGAGTTCAAGGAAGTGCGGCGCGGCTGGCTCGGCGTGCGCATCCAGCAGGTCACCGACGAGATCGCCGAAAGCCTCAACATCAAGCCCGCGCGTGGCGCGCTGGTTGCCGGCATCGACGACAAGGGGCCGGCCAAGCCCGCCGGCATCGAGCCAGGCGACGTGATCGTTCAGTTCGACGGGCAGAACATCAAGGAAATGCGTGATCTGCCCCGCATCGTTGCCGACACGCCGGTCGGCAAGGCGGTTGATGTCACCATCATCCGCAAGGGCAAGGAAGAGAAGAAGTCCGTCACGCTCGGCCGTCTCGACGACACCGACAAGAAGCAGGCTTCGCTCACCAAGAAGGATGACGATCCGCCGGAAGCCAAAACCCCGGTGACCAAGATGCTCGGCCTCGGCCTTGCCGGGATGACCGACGATCTGCGCAAGCGCTACAAGATCAAGGACAAGGTGAAGGGCGTCGTCATCACCGAGATCGAGAACGGCTCGGCGGCGTCCGAAAAGCGGTTGCAGCCCGGCATGGTGATCGTGGAATTGCAGCAGCAGCCGGTGTCGACCGCCGCCGACTTCAAGGCCCGCGTCGACAAGCTGAAGAAGGACGGCAAGAAAGCCGCGGTGCTGCTCGTCTCCAACGCGGACGGCGACACGACGTTTGTGGCGCTCAGCCTGCAATAGCGCGCTCACCTAACTCCGCTCACCCCCGCGAAAGCGGGGGGCTATTTTTTCAGATGGATTCCCGTCGCAAGTCGGGTGTACCCGACTTGCGCATTTTTAAGACTGACATCGGGTATACCAGATGTCAGTGTGCGGGAATGAGCGGGGACGTGGAGATGTCGCGCTAGTCGCGGACAAACTCGTCTTTCCGATAGCCCTGAATGTAGAGCATCGCGGTCAGGTCGCCGTGGTCGATGCGGGCCGGGGCGCTCTCCGCGACCTTCGGCTTGGCGTGGAAGGCGACGCCGAGGCCGGCTTCCGCGATCATCGCGATGTCGTTGGCGCCGTCGCCGATCGCCATCGTCTCGGCGTTGTCGAGGCCGAACTGGCCGCGCAGCGCGATCAGCGCGGTGCGCTTCGCGTCGCGGCCGAAGATCGGCTCGGCCACCGTGCCTGAGAGCGTGCCGCCGGCGGTGTCGAGCCGGTTGGCGCGGTTCTCGTCGAAGCCGATCATGGCCGCGATCCGGTCGGTGAACAACGTGAAGCCGCCCGACACCAGGCAGGTGCGCGTGCCGTGCGCGCGCATGGTGGCGATGAGCGCGCGGCCGCCGGGCGTGAGCGTGATGCGCTCGCCGATCACGGTCTCGACGGTCGCGACGGGCAGTCCCTTCAAAAGCGCGACCCGCTCCCGCAGCGCTGGCTCAAAGGCGATCTCGCCGCGCATCGCCCGCTCGGTGATCGCGGCAACGTGGTCTTTCAACCCGACGAAATCGGCCAGTTCGTCGATGCATTCCTGTTCGATCATGGTGGAGTCCATGTCGGCAAGGAACAACCGCTTGCGGCGATTGGCCGCCGGCTGCACCACCGCGTCGATGCCGCCGCCCAGCGCCGCGCGCAATCGCCCGGCAAGGTTACTGTGCAGCGCGCTTTGGTCGGCGCCGTGCTCTGCGCTAAAGGGAATGTCGGCGGCTTCGTCCGGCGCCAGCCATTGCGGCGTACCGGCGCCGGGCAGTTCGGCGCGTGCGCGAGCGAGCGCGGCGTCGTCGAGCGCGCCGGGCTTAGCGATCAGGGTTGCGACAAGGGGTTGGGTTTGAGCCATCAGGTCAACGAGGTCCGCAGCGCCGTGCTTATCGCAGGGCCGACCGCGAGCGGCAAGTCGGCGCTGGCGCTCGCGCTGGCCGAGGCCTTCGATGGCGTCATCGTCAATGCCGACTCCATGCAGGTTTATCGCGACCTGCGCGTCATCACCGCGCGGCCTTCGCATGAGGACGAGGCGCGCGCGCCGCACCGGCTCTACGGTCACGTCGATGCGAGCGAGAACTACTCGGTCGGCCGCTGGTGCCGCGAGGTGGCCGAGACGCTCGCGGCGATCGCCGCGGAGGGCAAGACGCCCATTCTGGTCGGCGGCACCGGACTCTATTTCAAGGCACTGGCCACCGGTCTCGCGGCCGTGCCGCCGATCCCGCCGGAGATCCGCGAGGAGGTGCGCGGCCGTCTGGCGCGCGACGGCGTCGGGCCGCTCTATGCGGAATTGCTGACGCTCGATCCGCAGACCGCCTATCGCCTGATGCCGGCCGACCGCTCGCGCATCTCCCGCGCGCTCGAGGTCGTCAAGGCAACTGGCCGCTCGCTCGCCGACTGGCATCGCGAGGGCCTGCCGCCCATCCTCGATCCGGCGAAAACCGCGAAAGTGTTCCTCACCTGCGAGCGCGCCGAACTGGTGAAGCGCATCGAGGCGCGGTTCGGCGTCATGCTGGCCGAAGGCGCGCTCGACGAGGTGAGGGCGCTTCACGCCCGCGACCTCGACCCGACGCTGCCGGCGATGAAGGCGCACGGCGTGCCGTGGCTCATCCGGCATTTCCGCGGCGAGATCGATCTTTCCGCTGCCGCCGAAGGCGCCATCATGGACACCCGCCGCTACGCCAAACGGCAGCTCACCTGGTTCCGCAACCAGATGAAGGACTGGCCCTGGGCCGGGCCGGCGGAGGCCATTCCGGTGCTGGAGGAGCAGCTTGCGCGGCTTTCCGCGCAGGCGTAGGACGGGAGGTGCCGGCCGGCGGAATTGGCGCTTGACCGGCTCCGGGCGGGTCCTCTATAACCCGCGCAATGAAAATTCGAGTGGAAGCGATGTCGCGCAATAATATTATCGTACTTCGGGGGCGGGCGCCGGCCGGGCGGGTCTAGACGATCCGCAGGGAGCGTCCGCACATGGCCCCTCGCGGGCCTTTTTTTATGGCCCTGCGCATGGCCCCGAAAAGTGGGTACCGGTTTTCGGATCAGGCCATGCGCAAGGATAAAACGAGATGACCCCGGGGCACGACGAGAGAGCGAGCCAAGCGTAAGCAGGAACGAACGGAAGGACGAAGACCATGTCTACGGAAATGACCGGCGCCGAAATGGTGATCCAGGCGCTCGCCGATCAGGGCGTCGAACATCTGTTCGGCTATCCGGGCGGCGCGGTCCTGCCGATCTACGACGCGCTGTTCCAGCAGAAGAAGGTGAAGCACATCCTCGTGCGTCACGAGCAGGGCGCGGTGCATGCGGCGGAAGGCTATGCGCGCTCGACCGGCAAGGTTGGCTGCATCCTCGTCACCTCCGGCCCCGGCGCGACCAACGCGGTCACCGGCCTCACGGATGCGCTGATGGATTCCATTCCGCTCGTCTGCATCACCGGGCAAGTCCCCACACATTTGATCGGCAACGACGCCTTTCAGGAAGCCGACACTGTCGGCATCACCCGGCAGTGCACCAAGCACAACTACCTCGTGAAGCGCATCGAGGATCTGCCGCGCGTGCTGCACGAGGCGTTCCACATCGCCTCGACCGGACGTCCGGGCCCCGTCGTCATCGACATTCCGAAGGACATCCAGTTCACCAAGGGCGTCTATTCGAAGCCGAAGGACTTCCCGCATCGCGGCTACAAGCCCCGGCTCAAGGGCGACATGGACAAGATCCGCGAAGCGGTCGAGTTGATGGCTTCCGCCAAGCGGCCGGTGTTCTACACCGGCGGGGGCGTCATCAATTCCGGCCCGGCGGCGAGCGATCTCCTGCGTGAGATGGTCAAGCTCACCGGCTATCCCGTCACCTCGACGCTGATGGGCCTCGGCGCGGTGCCCTCGACCAGCCCGCAGTGGCTCGGCATGCTCGGCATGCACGGCACGCTCGAAGCCAACATGGTGATGCACGACTGCGACGTGATGATCTGCGTCGGCGCGCGCTTCGACGACCGCATCACCGGCCGGCTCGACGCCTTTGCGCCGCATTCGAAGAAAATCCACATCGACATCGACCCGTCCTCGATCAACAAGAACGTCAAGGTCGACATTCCGATCGTCGGCGACTGCGCCCATGTGCTGGAAGACATGGTCCGGCTGTGGCGCACGCAGGCCAAGCAGCCCGACAAGAAGGCGCTCGCCGACTGGTGGAAGCAGATCGAGAAGTGGCGGGCGCGCAAGTCGCTCGCCTACCGGCCGTCGAACGAGGTCATCAAGCCGCAATACGCCATCGAGCGGCTCTACGCGCTGACCAAGGACCGCGACACCTACATCACCACGGAAGTCGGCCAGCATCAGATGTGGGCGGCGCAGCTTTACGGCTTCGCCGAGCCGAACCGCTGGATGACCTCCGGCGGCCTCGGGACGATGGGTTACGGCCTGCCGTCCTCGGTCGGCGTGCAACTCGCGCATCCGAAATCGCTGGTCGTCGATATCGCGGGCGAGGCCTCGACGCTGATGAACATTCAGGAGCTGTCGACGGCGGTGCAGTATCGCCTGCCGATCAAGGTGTTCATCCTGAACAACCAGTACATGGGCATGGTGCGCCAGTGGCAGGAACTGCTGCATGGCGGCCGTTACGCGGAGAGCTATTCGGAGGCGTTGCCGGACTTCGTCAAGCTGGCCGAGGCCTATCACGCCCACGGCATCCGCTGCGAGAAACCGGGCGACCTCGATCACGCCATTCGCGAGATGATCGATATCGACAAGCCGGTGGTGTTCGACTGCGTGGTCGATCCGAAGGAAAACTGCTTCCCGATGATCCCGTCGGGCCGCGCGCACAATGAAATGATCCTGGGTGACGCCGCCGAAAGTCTCGACGAGGCGATCACCGAAGAAGGAAAGATGTTGGTCTGATGAACGCCCCCGCCGCGACCTCGCATTACCCCGCCGCGCCGACGGCGCAGAAGCTCGAAACCCACACCCTGTCGGTGCTGGTCGACAACGAGCCGGGCGTGCTCGCCCGCGTCATTGGCCTGTTTTCCGGCCGCGGCTACAATATCGAGTCGCTCACGGTGTCGGAGACCGAGCATCAGGCGCATCTGTCGCTTATTACCATCGTCACCACCGGCACACCGATGGTGATCGAGCAGATCAAGAACCAGCTCGACCGCCTCGTTCCCGTGCATCGCGTCGTCGACATGACGCTGACCGGCCGCGCCATTGAGCGCGAACTGGCGATGGTCAAGGTGCAGGGCAAGGGCGACAACCGCGTCGAGGCGCTGCGGCTGGCGGATGCCTTCCGCGCCCGCGTGATCGACGCCACCACCGAGAGCTTCGTGTTCGAGATCACCGGCAAGAGCGACAAGATCGAGCAGTTCGTCGAGCTGATGCTGCCGCTCGGGCTGGTCGAGGTGTCGCGCACCGGCATCGCCGCCATCATCCGCGGCCCGCAGGGGATGTAGCGCATGATCCTGACGATGCTGGCGCTGCCGTTCATCATCCTCGGCATTTTCATCAAGCCTTACGCGGCCGACGGCATGCGTTGCGTCGCCATCAATTTCGTCAGCAAGCAGCCGTTCTGCTTTCCGGCCGAGTCGCTGGGGCCGGAAATCATCCGCTACGGCGCGCTCGCCGTCGGCTTCGCCCTGATCTATGCCGGCCGCTGGCAGATCAGGCGGCAGCGCGGCGGCAACTGAGGCGTTGCCGGCCCACCGGCCGGGCCGCTACACGTCATCCGCATGGACCTCTTGCCCTCGCTGATCGTTTTCGCGCTCGCCACGTCGTGCACGCCGGGGCCGAACAACATCATGCTCACGGCGTCGGGCGTGAATTTCGGCTTCGCGCGGACCGGCGCGCACATGGCCGGCGTCGTGGTCGGCTTTGCCGTGTTGCAGGCGGCCTGCGCGGCCGGCCTCGGCGCGCTGGTCGCCGCCTATCCGGCGATCCACACGGCGATGCAGTTCGCCGGCGGCGTCTACATGCTGTGGCTCGCCTGGAAGGTCGCCAATGCCGGCCAGCCGAAGAAGGCGGAGGGCGGGGGCGGGCGGCCATTAACCTTCATCGAGGCCGCCGCGTTCCAGTGGGTCAACCCGAAGGGGTTGCTCACCTCGCTCGGCGCGGTGGCGCTGTTCGTGCGGCCGGCGACGGCGGTGTTCGATGCGGTCGTGATGGTGACGGTGTTCGCCGTGTCCACCACGCTCGCGGTGGTGGTGTGGACCGCGTTCGGTACGGTCGTTGCCCGTGCGCTGCGCAACCCGCTGCATGCCCGCATCTTCAACATCGTCATGGCGCTGCTGCTGGTTGCCAGCATCGTGCCGATGGTGATGTGAACGCCGCGCGCGGCGTCAGGGTGGCGCATCCGTCATCACGCGCGGCTATGAAACCCTGCGCTTAAGATTTTCGGAAAACTGGTTCCGCCGCAATTTTCCGTCGAATCTGTGATGCTTTGACGAATGCCCTCGTCAAAGGGCAACATGGTGACACATGGACGAGATGTGGTGGACCTATTTTCTGGTCGGCATGGCGGCGCAACTCGTCGACGGCGCGCTCGGCATGGCATTCGGCGTCACCGCGACGTCGCTGATGCTCAGCTTCGGCACGGCGCCCGCGGTTGCAAGCGCGCTCACCCACATCGCCGAGGTGTTCACCACCGGCGCTTCCGGCGTCTCGCATTACTTCAACCGCAATGTCGACTGGTCGCTGGTGCGCCGGCTCGCCGTTCCCGGCGTGATCGGCGGCATCGTCGGCGCGACGATCCTCTCGCATATCGACGGCAAGACCATCGCGCCATTCGTCGCCGGCTATCTCGTCATCATGGGGCTGGTCATTCTGGTGCGCGCGCTGCGTGGTCCGCCGTCCGGCGGCGCCGACGGCCGTGGCATGCCGGTCACCGGCTTTGCCGGCGGCTTGCTCGACGCCATCGGCGGCGGCGGGTGGGGCCCGATCGTCACCTCGACGCTGATCGGCACCGGCCATGTGCCGCGCTACGTCATCGGCTCGGTCAACCTGACCGAATTCTTCGTCACCGTGGCCACCACCACCACGTTTTTCGTGCTGCTGAAGCTCGCGGACCTTTCGGCGGTGATCCCGCTGGTGCTCGGCGGCCTCGTGGTCGCGCCGTTTGCCGGGTTTCTCACCCGCCTGATCCCGGCGCGGCCGATGATGATGCTGGTCGGCGCGCTGGTGCTGGTTCTGAGCGGCCGTACCCTTCTGAAAACGCTGGGATTCCTGTGAGGCGCGCGGGGCTTGCCCTGAACCGCGCAAGAACCTAGAAGCAGCGCGGACCAGCCGACGGCCCGGCAGCCGGAGCCGATTTTGGGGCTAAATCTAGGGGTTACTGATCATGCGTGTTTATTACGACCGGGACGCCGACCTGAACCTGATCAAGGGCAAGAAGGTCGCGATCGTCGGCTACGGCAGCCAGGGCCATGCTCACGCGCTCAATCTGCGCGATAGCGGCGTGAAGGATGTCGCGGTCGCGCTGCGCAAGGGCTCGGCCTCGGCGAAGAAAGCCGAAGGCGAAAAGTTCAAGGTGATGGACGTTGCCGAGGCCGCCAAGTGGGCCGACGTCGTGATGATGCTCACCCCGGACGAACTGCAGGGCGACATCTATCGCGATCACCTCGCCGCCAACATGAAGAACGGCGCGGCGCTTCTGTTCGCGCACGGCCTCAACGTGCACTTCAACTTGATCGAGCCGCGCGCCGACATCGACGTGCTGATGGTCGCGCCGAAGGGTCCGGGCCACACCGTGCGCGGCGAGTATCAGCGCGGCGCCGGCGTGCCGTGCCTCATTGCGATCCACAAGGACGCCTCGGGCAACGCGCATGACCTCGGCCTCAGCTACGCCTCCGCGATCGGCGGCGGCCGCGCCGGCATCATCGAGACGACCTTCAAGGAAGAATGCGAGACCGACCTGTTCGGCGAGCAGGCCGTGCTGTGCGGCGGCGTGGTCGAGCTGATGAAGGCGGGCTACGAGACGCTGTGCGAAGCCGGCTACGCGCCGGAGATGGCTTACTTCGAGTGCATCCACGAGATGAAGCTGATCGTCGACCTGATCTATCAGGGCGGCATCGCCAACATGAACTACTCGGTGTCGAACACCGCCGAATACGGCGAATACGTCACCGGTCCGCGCATCATCACGGCCGAAACCAAGGCGGAGATGAAGCGCGTGCTGGACGACATTCAGTCCGGCAAGTTCACCCGCGACTGGATGCTGGAGAACAAGGTCAACCAGACCTCGTTCAAGGCGACGCGCGCCAAGCTCGCCCAGCACTCGGTCGAGCAGGTCGGCGCCAAGCTGCGCGAGATGATGCCCTGGATCAAGCAGGGCGCGCTGGTCGACAAGAACAAGAACTGATCGGCCGCACACGGCAAGAGTTCGACGGGCCCGCCTTGCGCGGGCCCGTTTGCGTTGCGCCGTTATTTCCCGATCTCCCGCCACAGCCACCGCGCCGTATCCTCCGGCGAAGCGCCGGTTGCGGCGCGCAGGTTCGCGTCCCGCATTGTCTCGACGTCGATCTTGCCGACCAGCGGCCTCAATGCCTCGATCAGCTTGCGGTCGCTGGCGCTGCCGGGCGACACCATCAGGATCGCATCATAGGGTGGCAACGCCTGTTTCGGGTCGTCGAGCACGACCAGATCGAATTTGGCGATCAGTCCTTCGCTGGAGAAGGCCGAGATCACGTCCACTTCGCCGTCATGGGCGGCGGGATACATGAATTCCGCCTGCATCTGCCGCTGCGCCTTGAAATTCAGGCCATACGCGGCCTTCAGCGCCTTCCACTCCGGCCGCGCAAAGAATTCGTAGTCGCCGGCAATCGACAGCTGCGGCGCGTGGCGCGCGAGGTCGGCGATGGTGCGGATGCCGAGCGCCTCGGCGCGCTTCCGCGACATCGCCAGCGCATAGGCGTTTTCGAAGCCGAGGCTGCCGAGCATGGCGATGCCGTGCTTCTCCTTCAGCCACTCGCCCACTTCTTTCAGCACCTCGGCGCGCGGCTTCACGTCCTTGCGGCCCATGTGGTTCGCCCAGATCGTGCCGGTGTAATCGACATAGGCGTCGATCTCGTTCGAAGCGAGCGCGTTGAAGATCACGGTGGAGCCGAGGCCCTCGCGCCGCGACGCGGTGAGGCCCGAATCCCGAAGCCGCTGCTCCATCAGCGCGGCCAGCACATATTGCTCGGTGAAGGTCTTGGCGCCGATCGCGTAGGTCGACGAGGCCCGCGCGAGATGCGGCGCGAGCGCGGCGAGCACGATCAGCACAATCCCGCCGGCGCCGAGCGCCAGCGAGCGGTGATTGCGCTGTGCAACGCCGGTCTCCATCGCCGCGAGGCAGCGGTCGACGAACAGCGCCAGCGCCGCGGCCGCGAAACAGCCGAACAGCACGAACACCCAGTTCTGCGTCTGCAATCCGGCGAAGATGTAGTTGCCGAGGCTGGTCTGGCCGATCGGCGTCGACAGCGTCGCGGTGCCGATCACCCACACGGTCGCGGTCCTGATGCCGGCCATCACCACGGGCATGGCGATCGGCAAGTCCACCAGCCAGAAGGTCTTGCGTCTCGTCAGGCCGAGCGCGCGGGCGGCGTCGTGCACGCCGTCCGAGACGCCGGACAGGCCGGTGATGGTGTTGCGCAGCACCGGCAGCATCGAGTAGAGCGCCAGCGCCAGCACCGAGGGCAGGAAGCCGAGCGCGGAAAATTCAAAGCCGAGCAGGCTGCCGGTCAGCGCCGAGAGCGCCAGCAGCAGCGGGTAGAACAGGGTCAGCAGCGCGAGGCCGGGGACGGTCTGGATCACGCTCGCGGCGCCGAGCAGGGCGGCGCGCAGCCGCGGCCGCCGCAGCGCAAAAACCGCCAGCGGCAGGCTGATGCCGAGCCCGAGCGCCATCGCCACCATGCTCACCAGCACATGGCTGCCGAGATAGTCCGGCAGGCGCGCAAGCGCCTCGGCAAAGCGTGACTCGAGCATGGACTGCGATGATGCGGCGGATTGCATTCATGCGGCAACCCTTTACTTTGCCGCTTCCCGGCGACAGGCCGGGTGAGGGTTGCTCGCTGTGTCCGCCGCCGTCGCGTTGCAGAATGTCGATATTGCGTTTCGTCTCGCCGGCGGCGGGACCTATCGCGCCGTCAGCGAGGCGTCGCTGACGGTCGCCGACGGCGAGTTCGTCGCCATCGTCGGTCCCACCGGCTGCGGCAAATCCACCTTGCTGAACGTCGCCGCCGGGCTGCTGACGCCGTCGGCCGGCGGCGCGGAAATCTTCGGCGCGCCGCTTGCGGGCCTCAACCGTCAGGCCGGCTATCTGTTCCAGGCCGACGCGCTGTTTCCGTGGAAGACCGCGATCGAGAATGTCGCCATCGGCCTCGAGATCGTCGGCGCGCCGCAGGCCGATGCGCGCGCCCGCGCGCAGGACTGGCTCAACCGTGTCGGCCTCGGCGGCTTCGCCAACCGTTACCCGCACATGCTGTCGGGCGGCCAGCGCAAGCGTGTGGGCTTGGCGCAAGTGCTGATCCGCGATCCGAAGATTTTGCTGATGGACGAGCCGTTCGGCCCGCTCGACGCGCAGACGCGGCAGATCATGGGCAACCAGCTGCTCGATCTGTGGAGCGCCGACCGCAAGGCGGTGCTGTTCGTCACCCACGATCTCGAGGAAGCGATCGCGCTGTCCGATCGCGTCGTCATTATGTCGGCCGGCCCTGCCGCGCGCATCATCGGCGACTGGAAGGTGCCGCTGCCGCGCCCGCGCGACATCAGCGAGGTCAAGCTCAGTCCGGCGTTCCATGATCTGCACCGCGACATCTGGCACACCCTGAAAGCCGAAGTGCTCAAGGGCTACGCGCAAACGGGAGGCGGCTGATGTCCCGCGTGACGCTGCTGACGCTGCAGGTTCTCGTCGCGGTCGTGTTCGTGGCGGCATGGCATGTGTTCAGCACCTATCCGGTGTTCGGCTATATGGTGCTGCCGCCGTTCTTCTTCTCGAACCCGGTCGCCGTCGCCGAACAGGTGGTGAAATGGTTCGTCACCGGCGTGATCTGGAAGCATTTGTGGGTCACGCTGTGGGAGTCGATCCTCGCTTTCGTGATCGGCTCGGTCGGCGGCGTGCTGGTCGGCTTCTGGTTCGCGCGCCAGCCGCGCACCGCCGCGGTGTTCGATCCTTACGTCAAGATGGCCAACGCGCTGCCGCGCGTCGTGCTGGCGCCGATCTTCACGCTGTGGCTCGGCCTCGGCATCTGGTCGAAGGTCGCGCTCGGCGTCACGCTTGTCTTCTTCATCGTGTTCTTCAACGTCTATCAGGGCGTCAAGGAAGTCTCGCCCACGGTGCTCGCCAACGCCCGCATGCTCGGCATGTCCGAGCGGCAGCTGATGCGCCACGTCTACTGGCCCTCGGCGCTGTCGTGGATGTTCTCCTCGCTGCACACCTCGGTCGGCTTTGCCGTGGTGGGCGCGGTGGTGGGCGAGTATCTTGGCTCGGCGGCCGGCCTCGGCTACCTGATCCAGCAGGCCGAAGGCATTTTCGACGTCGCCGGGGTGTTCGCCGGCATGTTCGTGCTGGCCGCCTTCGTCATCGTGATCGACATGCTCGTCACCGTGGTCGAAAAGCGGCTGCTGGTGTGGCGGCCCGCCGCCGCGGATAACCGGCCCTAGTCAGGGGCGGAGGGCTTCAGTATCGTTCGCTCAAACCGGCCGGTGCAACGGCCGCAATTCTCGGCAGGTCGCCGCAAGGCGGCGAAATTGGGAGGTTTGTCATGCAGTCTCTGTTCCGGCGGTTCACGGTCGCGGCCGCCGCGCTCGTCCTCGGTGCGGGCCTGATCGGTTCGGCTCCGGCGCAGGCGCAGTCGAAGGTCACGCTCGCCATCGGCGGCGCATCGTGCCTGTGCTATCTGCCGACCATGCTTGCCCATCAGCTCGGCGAGTACAAAAAGGCCGGCGTCGATGTCGAGGTCGTCCAGTTCAAGGGCGGCTCGGAAGCGCTCAAGGCGGTGATGGGCGGCTCGGCCGACGTGGTGTCGGGCTATTTCGACCACTGCGTCAATCTCGCCGCCAAGGGGCAGCACCTCCAGGCCTTCGTGGTTTATGACCGCTTCCCCGGCTTCGCGCTCGTCGTGTCGCCGAAGGCGAACGACAAGATCAAGTCGGTGAAGGATCTCAAGGACAAGAAGATCGGCGTCTCGGCGCCGGGGTCCTCGACCGACTTCTTCCTGAAATACATCCTCTCCAAGAACGGCGTCGATCCGAACTCGGTCGGCGTCATCGGCGTCGGCCTCGGCGCCACCGCCATCGCGGCGATGGAGCAGGGCACCATCGACGCCGCCATCATGCTCGATCCGGCGGTGACGGTGCTTGCCGGCACCCACAAGGATCTGCGCATCCTCGTCGATACCCGTTCGCAGAAGGACACGCTGTCGGTGTTCGGCGGCGAATATCCGGGCGGTGCGCTCTATACCCGCGCAGACTGGATCGCCTCGCACGAGAAGGAAGTGCAGGCGATGACCAACGCGATCGTCGCCACGCTGAAGTGGATCCACAGCCATACGCCGGAAGAGATCGCCGACAAGATGCCGCCCGAGCTGGTCGGCAAGGACAAGGCGCTCTACGTCGCCGCGCTCAAAGCCACGCTGTCGATGTATTCGGAAACCGGCAAGATGGACCCGAAGGGCGCGCAGGCCGTGCTCGAGGTGTTCAGCCAGTCGGTGCCGGCGATCAAGAACGCCAAGATCGATCTGTCGAAGACCTATACCAACAAATACGTCGACGCCGCGCACAAGAAGTAAGCGCGCATTGCGTCATCGCTTGCGATCCGGTACGGCGGGGAAAATCCCCGCCGTATCTGTTAGTGTCGGTCGTCCATGAACCTTCTGTCCATCCAGTCGCACGTCGCCTACGGCCATGTCGGCAATTCCGCCGCGGTGTTTCCGCTGCAGCGGATCGGCGTCGAAGTCTGGCCGGTGCACACCGTCCAGTTCTCGAACCATCCCGGTTATGGCGACTGGGAAGGGCAGATCTTCGACCCCCATCTGATCCGCGATGTCGTCGAGGGCATTCAGGCCCGCAACGTGCTCGGCGAATGCGACGGCATCATTTCCGGCTATGTCGGCGTGCCGGAAACCGGCGCGGCGATTCTCGATGCCGTGGCGCTGGTGAAGTCCGCCAATCCCGCGGCGGCCTATTGCTGCGATCCGGTGATCGGCGACGCCGATGGCGGCGTCTATGTGCGCGAAGGCGTGCCGGACTTCATCAAGGCTCATGCGGTCCCGGCCGCTGACGTCGTCACGCCGAACCAGTTCGAGCTTGAATACCTGACCGGCAAGGAGACCCACACGCTGGCGCAGGCGTTCTCCGCGATCGATGTGCTGCACGACGCCGGGCCGCGCACCGTGCTCGTCACCTCGGTGCATATCGACGACACGCCCAAGGAATGTGTCGACCTTCTGGTGTCCGACGAGCTCGGCCGCTTCCGCCTGCGGACGCCGTTGCTGCCGCTCAAGGTCAACGGGGCCGGCGATCTGATCGCAGCCTTGTTCTTCGCGCATTACTTGCGGGAGGGCTCGGCCGGTGAGGCGCTTGGGCTTGCCGCATCGTCGGTCTATGGCGTGCTGGCGCGGATGACGGAGACAGGACAGCGTGAAATGCCGCTGGTCGCCTGCCAGAGCGAGTTCGTCAAACCGAGCGAAACGTTCAAGGTCAAGGCGCTCGGCTCGCCCGGCGTCCGGCGCAGGCTTTAGAGGATCTCGATGAGCGGCGGCGCGGACGCCGATGTGACGCGGATTGCCGGGCTGGAGCTGATCTACGCGCCGGTGCCGTGGCCCTATGCGGATGCGAACCGCGCCGCGATCGACGCCTATTTCGCGCGCCTCAAGGCCGCCAAGCCCGCGCTGTGGAACGGCCGCATCCTGCTCCTGCATCACTACGAGATCGTCGGCGATCTGTTCCGTGGCATGTTCCTCGAGACCGACTACGCGAGCCTGCGTTACTGGATCGGGCAGGCCCATCCGCCGGCCGCGATCTGGGATTGCTTCGCCGCCGCCGCGATCCGCGGCAGCGACGGCGGCTGGCTCACCGGAGTCATGGGCGCTCACACGGCCAATGCGGGGCAGGCCTATTTCCCCTGCGGCACGCCCGACCGCGACGACATCAGCGGCGATTGCGTCGATTTCGAGCGCAGCGTCGCCCGCGAACTGGCCGAGGAGACGGGTTTCGCGGTTGCGGATTTCGATGCCGAGCCGGGCTGGACGCTGGTGCGCACCGGTCCTCATGTCGTCGCGGTGAAGGTGTTGCATGCCCGCGCGACCGCCGCAGCGCTGCGCGAGCGCGTGCTTGCCAATCTTGCGCGCCAGCGCGATCCTGAGCTTGCGGATATCCGCATCGTTCATGGGCCTGCCGACCTCGATGCCGCAATGCCCCGCTTTGTGCATGCCTTCCTGATTGAGCGCTGGAAGCAGGAGTAAACCGCATGAAATTCTCCGAGATCGCCGGCCGCTTCCGCATCGACAAGCCGGAGAAGTTCACGCTCGCCGATCACGACGCCGGCGGCACCGCCGGTCTCGATATCGGCAAGAAAGATGCGAAGGATATGCTGGAGGGCAGCGTCAAGACGTTGTCCGAGCTTCAGGAGCGGCTTTACGCCGACGACCGCCGTTCGCTGCTGCTGATCTTTCAGGCGATGGACGCCGCCGGCAAGGACAGCGTCATCAAGCATGTGATGTCCGGCGTCAATCCGCAGGGCTGTCAGGTATTCTCCTTCAAGGCGCCGAGTGCGGAAGAGCTCGACCACGATTTTCTCTGGCGGATCGCGACGCGGTTGCCGGAGCGCGGCCGCATCGGCATCTTCAACCGCTCGCATTACGAAGAGGTGCTGGTGGTCCGCGTCCACCCCGAAATCCTCGATGCGCAGAAGCTGCCGTCCACGCTCGACCGCAAAAACATCTGGCCGCAACGCTTCGAGTCGATCCGCAACTTCGAGCGCCATGTCGCGGCGAGCGGCACCTGCATTCTGAAGTTCTTTCTCAACGTCTCGCCGGACGAGCAGCGCAAGCGCTTCCTCGACCGTCTCGAAGAGCCGGAAAAGTACTGGAAGTTTTCGACCGGCGACGTCGGCGAACGCGCGCGTTGGACCGAGTACATGGCGGCCTATCAGGACATGATCCGCGAAACCTCGCGGCCCGAGGCGCCCTGGTATGTGGTTCCCGCCGACCACAAATGGTTCACCCGGCTCGTCGTCGCCGCCGCCGTCATTGACGCGATGGAGCGGATGGATCTCAAGTTTCCGAAGGTCGACAAGGCTGCGCAGGGCCGGATGGAGGCCATCCGCAAGGCTTTGCAGGCCGAGAAGCCCGCCGAAAAGGCCGGCAAGGGCTGAACGCCATCGCTGCGGCCCGGCGGCCACAGGGGGTGCGCTGGATGCCCGGAAGCGGGGCAGAGGCCCTTGCCTCGCGGGCCGCGCTTCCGCTAAAACAGGGGCCTTCCCGGCAGGGTTAACGCGCGTTTAAGCGTCTTCTGCGACCTTTCGCCGGATGATGAGGATCGAAGGCAAAGTTCGAACGATGCACGCGGCGACCACCATCGCGACGTTCGACCCGGCGGCCAATCAGGTCATGCTGGGCGCCATCCTCATTCTGGGCTCGCTCCTTCTGCTTATCAGCCCCTGAGGGCCGGCTGGGCGTTCGCGCCTGGGCACTCAGGGGAGCGCACGACGAGCAACCCCATCGAGCGCCCATGAGCGGCGCATGACGTCAGAAGGAACGCAATCATGACAAGCCCGACCCAGTCCCGGAAGGACCGCGTCGTCATCTTCGACACCACCTTGCGCGACGGCGAGCAGTGCCCCGGCGCGACCATGACCCACGAAGAGAAGCTCGAGGTCGCGGAACTCCTCGACGACATGGGCGTCGATATCATCGAGGCCGGTTTTCCGATCGCCTCGGAAGGCGACTTCGCCGCCGTTCACGAGATCGCCAAGCGCTCCAAGAACGCGGTGATCTGCGGCCTCTCGCGCGCCGCCTTCAAGGACATCGACCGCTGCGCCGAGGCGATCAAGCCGGCCGCGCGCCGCCGTATCCATACGTTCCTGTCCACCTCGCCGGTGCACATGAAGTACAAGCTCCAGAAGGAGCCGCACGAAGTCTATGAGATGGTGATCGCGCAGGTCACCCGTGCGCGGGGCCACACCGACGACGTCGAGTGGTCGTCGGAGGACGGCACCCGCACCGAGATCGACTTCCTCTGCCGCTGCGTCGAGGGCGCGATCAAGGCCGGCGCGACGACGATCAACATCCCGGACACCGTCGGCTACACCACGCCTGAGGAGTATCTCAATCTCTTCAAGACCGTGCGCGAGCGCGTGCCGAATTCCGACAAGGCGGTGTTCTCCACGCATTGCCACAACGATCTCGGCATGGCGGTCGCCAATTCGCTCGCCGGCGTGATGGGCGGCGCGCGGCAGATCGAATGCACCATCAACGGCATCGGCGAGCGGGCGGGCAACGCCGCGCTCGAGGAAATCGTGATGGCGATCAAGACCCGCAGCGACGTATTGCCGTTCGACACCGGCATCGACGCGACGATGCTGACGCGCGCCTCGAAGCTCGTGTCGGCGGTCACCTCGTTCCCGGTGCAGTACAACAAGGCGATCGTCGGCCGGAACGCCTTCGCGCATGAGAGCGGCATCCATCAGGACGGCATGCTCAAGAACGCGCAGACCTACGAGATCATGACGCCGGAGTCGGTCGGCGTAAAACAGACCTCGCTGGTGATGGGCAAGCATTCCGGCCGCCACGCCTTCGTGCACAAGCTCGAGGAACTGGGCTACCAGTTGTCGTCCAATCAACTCGAGGACGCCTTCGTGCGCTTCAAGGCGCTGGCCGACCGCAAGAAGCAGGTCTACGACGAAGACATCGAGGCGCTGGTCGACGAGGAGATCGCGACCGCCCACGACCGCATCAAGGTGCTGTCGTTGACGGTCATCGCCGGCACGATGGGTCCGCAGACCGCGACCCTGTCGCTCGACATCGACGGCAAGCACGTCACCACGCAGTCGACCGGCAACGGTCCGGTGGACGCGATCTTCAACGCGATCCACGCCTTGGTGCCGCATGAGGCGAAGCTCGAGTTGTACCAGGTGCATGCCGTGACCGAGGGCACCGACGCGCAGGCCGAAGTTTCGGTCCGGCTCTCGCATGACGGCCGCTCGTTCACCGCCAAGGCGTCGGACCCCGACACGCTGGTCGCCTCCGCCAAGGCCTATCTCGGCGCGCTCAACCGGCTGTCGAGCCGGGCCGGCAAGGGCGAGGCCGGCCGCCGCATCCACTCGACCGACGTCGGCTAGGCCCCGGCCGCGATCCTGCCTACGAACATCGGTGCCGCGTTCCTGCCGGGAGCGCGGCACCGGCTTTTCGGCCGCCCTGCGGCAACAGGGCCGGTCAGGTGACGGGAATCCTTTCGGCAATCCGCGGTATCGACGCGGTCCGGCTGCGGCGCCGGCCCACCGCCCGGCTTGCTGGCAGCACCGTTTAATGCCACCTTGGCTCGCATAAATTCAGACAAAAGGCCGGTTACAGGCCTTGTGAGCGGAGGAGACTGTCTCAATGCGCAAGCTTTTCATGGCGGCCGCGGCCGTCGCGGCTCTGGCGATCGCTGCCCCGGCAGAGGCGCAGAGCCCGATCGTCATCAAGTTCAGCCACGTCGTGGCGCCCAACACGCCGAAGGGCAAGGGCGCGGAAAAATTCAAGGAACTGGCCGAAAAGGCCACCAACGGCAAAGTGAAGGTGGAGGTCTATCCGAACTCCACGCTTTACAAGGACAAGGAAGAGCTTGAGGCGCTCCAGCTCGGCGCCGTGCAGATGCTCGCCCCGTCCAACTCGAAATTCGGCCCGATGGGCATCAAGGACTTCGAGGTGTTCGACCTGCCGTTCCTGCTGCCGGACCTCGCCTCGCTGCGCAAGGTCACCGAAGGCCCGATCGGCAAGCGCATGCTCAAGCTGATGGAACCCAAGGGCATGATCGGCCTGGCCTACTGGGACAACGGCTTCAAGCAGATGAGCGCCAACAAGCCGCTGCGCGTGCCGGCCGACTACAAGGGCCTGAAGTTCCGCATCCAGTCGTCGAAGGTGCTGGAGGCGCAGTTCCGCGCGCTCGGCGCCATTCCGCAGGTGATGGCGTTCTCGGAAGTCTACCAGGCGCTGCAGACCGGCGTCGTGGACGGCCAGGAGAACACGCCGTCGAACATGTACACCCAGAAGATGCACGAAGTGCAGAAGTACACGACGCTCTCGAACCACGGCTATATCGGCTACGTGGTGGTCGTGAACAAGAAGTTCTGGGACGGCCTGCCGGCCGACATTCGCGGCCAGCTTGAAAAGGCCATGAAGGAAGCGACCGACTACACCAACCACATCTCCGCCCAGGAGAATGCGGATGCGCTCGCGGAGATGAAGAAGTCGGGCAAGACCGAATTCATCACGCTGAAGAAGGA
This sequence comes from Pseudolabrys sp., assembly GCF_050250095.1. NCBI lineage: Bacteria > Pseudomonadati > Pseudomonadota > Alphaproteobacteria > Hyphomicrobiales > Xanthobacteraceae > Pseudolabrys > Pseudolabrys sp. The sequence continues at coordinate 466,305 of NZ_JBFWPH010000001.1, forward strand.
AGAAGTCGCCGAGATGAAGAAGGCGCTCAATCCGCTCTATGACGACATGGCCAAGCGCGTCGGCAAGAAGCTGATCGACGAGGTTGTCGCCACCGTCGGCGGCGCGACGCACTGACAAGAAAAGGCAACGGGCTCCGGATCCGACGATCCGGGGCCCGTCAGGCTTTCGCGTGTGGGGGGATTTCTGATGGCGCCGTGGGGACTGGCGTCGCCGGCATCCGGCTGGCCGACGCCTCTGCAACGCGCGTGGAACGGGTGACACCATGCTGTTCCTGCGCATTCTCGACCGACTCGAAGAGATTCTGATCGCCTTCCTGATCGGCGCGGCGACGCTGGTGATCTTCGCCGCGGTGACGCAGCGTTATCTCGTCGGCTATCCGTTCTTCTACGACCTGCTTTACGACATCAATCTGACCTGGGCGCAGGAACTGTGCATCTACATGTTCGTGTGGATGGCGAAGTTCGGCGCCGCTTACGGCGTGCGCACCGGCATCCATGTCGGCGTCGACGTGCTGGTCAATTACCTGTCGCCCGACAAGCGCCGCTACGTCGTCCTGTTCAGCCTGTTCTGCGGCGCGCTGTTCACCTTCATCGTCGGCACGATGGGCGCCAAGTTCGTCATCGAGCTTTATCCGACCGGCCAGGTGTCGCCGGACATGGAAATTCCGCGCTGGTTCGTTTTCCTGTGCGTGCCGCTCGGCTCCTACCTGATGTGCTTCCGCTTCCTGCAGGTGGCATGGAACTTCTTTTGGACCAACCAGATGCCGCATCACGACGCGGGCCACGTCGACGGCATCGACGACTTCGACGCGCTTGAAACGCCGCCGAAGGAGCCGGCCCGATGAACTCCTTCATCATTTTCACGCTGCTGATCGGCCTGATGCTGACCGGCATGCCGGTCTCGATCGCGCTCGGCTTGACCGTGCTCACCTTCCTGTTCGTGATGACGAACGTGCCGACCGAGGCGGTGGCGCTCAAGCTCTTTACCGGCATCGAGAGCTTCGAGATCATGGCGGTGCCGTTCTTCATCTTGGCCGGCAACTTCCTGACCCACGGCGGCGTCGCGAAACGCATGATCCGCTTTGCGACCGCGATGGTCGGCCATTGGCATGGCGGCCTGGGCCTCGCCGGCGTGGTCGCCTGCGCGCTGTTTGCCGCGGTGTCCGGCTCCTCGCCGGCGACGGTCGTGGCGATCGGCTCGATCATCCTGCCGGCGATGGTGGCGCAGGGCTTTCCGAAGCGCTTCGGCGCCGGCGTCGTCGCCACCTCCGGTGCGCTCGGCATCCTGATCCCGCCTTCCATCGTCATGGTGCTCTATGCGGTCGCGACCGGCGGCGGCAGCGCCTTCGGCCCGAACGGCGAGAGAGTGCTGTCCGCTTCGGTCGGCCAGCTGTTCATGGCGGGTGTCGTGCCCGGCATCATGCTGGCAAGCCTGCTGTTCCTCACCACCTGGTATCGCGCGCGCAAGTTCAACTATCCGCGGATGCCGCGGGCGAGCTGGGGCGAGGCGTTCACAGCCTTCCGCAATTCGTTCTGGGGCCTGTCGCTGATCTTCGTGGTGATGGGGGGCATCTATTCCGGCATCTTCACGCCGACGGAAGCCGCCGCCATCAGCGCCGTCTATGCCTTCGTGATCGCCGTGTTCATCTACGGCGACATGGGGCTGCGCGACGTGCCGAAGGTGCTGCTCGCCTCGGCGAACATGAGCGCGATGATCCTCTACATCATCACCAACGCGGTCCTGTTCTCGTTCCTGATGACCAGCGAGCAGATCCCGCAGGCGATCATCGGCTGGGTGACCGAGCTCGGCATCGGCTGGATCGGCTTCCTGCTGTTCGTCAACATCCTGCTGCTGCTTGCCGGCAACTTCATGGAGCCGTCATCGATCGTGCTGATCACCGCGCCGATCCTGTTTCCGGTTGCGGCCAAGCTCGGCATCGATCCGGTGCATCTCGGCATCCTGATGGTGGTGAACATGGAGGTCGGCATGTGCCATCCGCCGGTCGGCCTCAACCTCTATGTCGCCTCCGGCATCGCCAAGATGGGCATCACGGAACTCACCATCGCGGTGCTGCCGTGGCTGCTCACCATGCTCGGCTTCCTGGCTCTCGTCACCTATGTGCCGGAGATTTCGCTCTGGCTGCCGCGCGTGCTCGGCATGATGTAGCGGCGCGCGTCGCTCGCGAATTGCAACACGGCCGCGGACACATTGTTCGCGGCCGTTTTCGTTGCGCCGTCGTGCATGATGAATGGAAGATGAACCGTGTTCGGTAGCATGAACGCGCGGTCATCAAGGTTACATCTTGGAAACCTGTCCAAGCTTTAATTTGCGCACCGTTTTCCCGCCTATTTGTCCGGCTCTACTGCGATCATCGAATGTACCCCAGGAGGATTTCGATGATCTGGAAGACAGTTCTTGCCACCTCGACCGCGCTTGCGATTGCCGGCTCGACGCTGGTCTATGCTCAGCAGGGCGCCGACAAGGACAAGCGCGCTGACGCACACCGCTGGCGTCCGTCCGCGGAAGACATCACGGCTTACGGCGATGCCCGCATCGCCGCGCTGAAGGCCGGTCTCAAGCTGACCGCCGAGCAGGAGAAGCTCTGGCCGCCGCTCGAGAAGGCGATGCGCGACATGGCCAAGCAGCGTAGCGACCGCTTCGCCGCCCGCGCCAACGCCGACCGTCCGCAGGATCCGGTGGCGCGGCTCAAGCTGCGCGCCGAGCGGATGGAGCAGACCGGCGCCTCGCTGAAGGCGGTCGCCGATGCTGCCGCGCCGCTCTATGCGAGCCTCGACGACGGCCAGAAGAAGCGCTTCCGCGTGATGGCGCATTTCACCGGCCGCCAGTTCGCGCAGAACGGCCGCCATCGCCATCACGAGTGGGGCCGCCACCATAACTTCCGCCACATGAAGCATCATGGGCAGGACAGGGATGGCGCGGCCGGCGAGCAGAAGCCGCAGCAGTAAGCGTAAAGCGTGCAGCGGGCCGCCCGGGTCCGCGGCCGATCGGGAGCCGCCGGCATCAGGCCGGCGGCTTTCCGTTGCCCTTTCAGGGCCTTCCGGGCCGGCCTGAAAGCTGGACAGGCCGGGGGGTGTTTGCTAAACGACGCCGGCTTCACGACATCAGTCGTTGCGGCGATGCGGGCCATGCGTGAGGGCGCATAGCTCAGTTGGTAGAGCAGCTGACTCTTAATCAGCGGGTCCTAGGTTCGAGCCCTAGTGCGCCCACCATGTCCCGCCAATATCTCCCATAAATCCTGCTGCCAGTCGGCACCCCGGACCGGGCCCTCCCGGGCCGCCGGAGGCGTGTGTGGACTATTTTTGCTGCTTAAAGACATTCACTTAAATATTTCAAATCTAAAATATTTAGGCTTGTAAGATAGCCCCGCCTGCGTCAAGCTTGCCTCCGCGTCCACCGATCACGGGAGAGCCTGTCGATGCGGGCGGCAGTTCTGGGAGGCGGGCCCGGCGGGCTCTATTTCGCGATCTCGCTGAAATTGCGGGATCCGCAGGCCGAGATCGTCGTCATTGAGCGCAACAAGCCGAACGACACGTTCGGATGGGGCGTCGTCCTGTCCGACGAGACGCTCGCCAATCTCGAACGCAACGATCCGGTCAGCGCCAAGGCGATCCGCGACTCCTTCGTCTATTGGGACGACGTCGCGGTGCATTACCGGGGCGCGGTGGTGCGCTCCGGCGGCCACGGCTTCTGCGGCGTCGGCCGCATGCGGCTTCTCAACGTCATGCAGGACCGTTGCCGCTCGCTCGGCATCGAGCTGCGCTTCGAGACGGAAGCGAGCGACGTTTCGACCTACATGAAGGATTACGACCTCGTCGTCGCCGCCGACGGCGTCAACTCGCGCGTGCGCGCCGCGCTGGCCGAGGAGTTCCGCCCGGACATCGACGTGCGCGCCTGCAAATACATCTGGCTCGGCACCCACCAGAAATTCGACGACGCCTTTACCTTCATCTTCGAGGAAACGCCGCACGGCTGGGTCTGGGCGCACGCCTACCAGTTCGACGCCGACACCGCGACCTTCATCGTCGAGTGCTCGGAGGAAACCTGGAAGCGCTCCGGCTTCGACAAGATGGATGTGACGCAGACCATCGCGGCCTGCGAGACAATCTTCGCCAGGAGCCTCGGCGGCAACGCGCTGATGTCGAACGCCAAGCATCTGCGCGGCTCGGCCTGGCTGAATTTCAACCGTGTGCTGTGCGAGCGCTGGAGCCACAAGAACGTCGTGCTGCTCGGCGACTCGGCGGCGACCGCGCACTTCTCGGTCGGCTCCGGTTCCAAGCTCGCCATCGAAAGCGCCATTGCGCTGGCCGAATACATCCACACCGAGCCGACCATGGCGCAGGCGTTCCGCCGCTATGAGGACGAGCGCCGCCTCGAGGTGCTGCGCCTGCAGAACGCCGCGCGCAATTCGACCGAGTGGTTCGAGGATGTCGAGCGCTACTTCAATCTCGATCCGGTACAGTTCAACTATTCGCTGCTCACCCGCTCGCAGCGCATCAGCCACGAGAACCTGCGCGAGCGCGACCCGGAATGGCTCGCCGGCGCGGAGAAGTGGTTCGAGGAGCAGGCGACCGGCGCGGCGCCGAACGCGGCGCGGCCGCCGATGTTCGTGCCTTACCGGGTGAAGGGCCTGACGCTCGCCAACCGCGTGGTGGTGTCGCCGATGGCGCAGTATCGCGCGGTCGACGGCACGCCGAACGACTGGCACTTCGTGCATTACGCCGAACGCGCCAAGGGCGGGGCGGGGCTGATCTTCACCGAAATGACCTGCATTTCGCCGGAAGGGCGCATCACGCCCGGCTGCACCGGCATGTATGCGCCCGAACATGAAAAGGCCTGGAAGCGGATCGTCGATTTCGTCCATGCCGAGACGCCCGCCAAGATCGCCATGCAGCTCGGCCATTCCGGACCCAAGGGCTCGACCCAGCTCGGCTGGGAGGACATGGACGCGCCGCTCTCCTCCGGCAACTGGGAGACGCTGGCGCCGTCGCCGATCTCGTGGAGCGCGAACAACCTGATCCCGCGCGCGATGACCCGCGCCGACATGGATGCGGTGCGCGACGACTTCGTGCGTGCCGCCGAAATGGCCGCCCGCGCCGGTTTCGACTGGCTCGAGCTGCACTACGCCCACGGCTATCTGATGTCGGCCTTCATCACGCCGCTCACCAACAGGCGGACCGACGAATACGGCGGCAGCCTCGAAAACCGCATGCGCTTCCCGCTCGAAGTGCTGCGCGCGGTGCGCAAGGTGTGGCCGCAGGACCGTCCGATGTCGGTGCGCATTTCGGCGAGCGATTGGATCGGCGAGGAAGGCATCACGCCGCAGGATTCGGTTGAAGTCGCCCGCATGCTCACCGAAGCCGGCGCCGACCTGATCGACGTCTCCGCCGGACAGACCTCGGTGCGCGCCAAGCCGGTCTATGGCCGTCTGTTCCAGACGCCGTTCTCGGACCGCATCCGCAACGAGGCGGGAATTCCGACGCTCGCCGTTGGCAACATCTACGAGGCCGACCACGTCAATTCGATCCTGATGGCGGGCCGCGCCGATCTCGTCTGCCTCGCGCGGCCGCATCTCGCCGATCCGTACTGGACGCTGCATCAGGCCGCCGGGCTGCGCTATGAGGGCACGGATTGGCCCAAGCCCTACTGGCCTGGCCGCGATCAGCTCAATCGCCTGAAGTCGCGGCCCGAGCCGCCGGCGGGGAAGGTCTGATGGGCGCGCTTGCCAACACGCACGCGCTCGTGACGGGCGGCGGCACCGGCATCGGCGCCGCGATTGCCCGCGCGCTGGCGCGTGAGGGCGCCGCCGTCACCGTCGCCGGCCGCCGCAAGGCGCCGCTCGACGAGGTGGCGAAGTCGTTGCCGAAGGGCGCGGCCGTCAGCGCCGACATTACGCAGGAGGCCGATTGCGCCGCGATGGTCGAAGCCGCGCGCGCCGCGCAGGGGCCGCTCGATATCGTCATCGCCAATGCGGGCGCGGCCGACAGCGGCCCGTTCGGCAAGCTGACGCTCGACCGGTGGAACGCGGCGATCGCCGTCAATCTCACCGGCAGTTTTCTCACCGTGCGCGCCGCGCTTCCCGATCTCACGCGGCCTGCCGACGGCAAGCCGCGCCGCATCGTCTTCGTCGCTTCGACCGCCGGGCTCAAAGGCTATCCCTTCGTCGCGGCCTATTGCGCGGCCAAGCACGGCGTCGTCGGGCTGTCGCGCGCGCTCGCCGTCGAGCTTGCCGGCAAGGGCATCACGGTCAACGCGGTGTGCCCCGGCTATACCGACACGCCGCTGCTCGACGCCGCGGTCGGCAAGATCACCGCGGTTTCGGGCCGCGCCGCGAGCGATGCGCGCGACCAGCTTGCAAAAGACAACGATCACGGCCGGCTGCTGACGCCGGACGAGGTGGCGCAGGAAGTGCTGCGGCTCTGCCTGCCGGACGCCGCCAAGACAACGGGCGAGGCGATCGCCATCACAGGGGAGGCCGCATGAGCGGTTTGACGAAAACGCGCGCGCGCAACGGTGCGCGCTCGGGAGCAAGGCCGGCGAGCAAGCAGCGGCTGCGGCTGTGGATCCGCCTGCTGCGCTCGGCCCGCGCCATCGAATCCGAGATCCGCGAGCGGCTGCGTCGCGAATACGCGATCACCCTGCCGCAGTTCGATGTCATGGCCGCGCTCGAGCGCCAGGGCAACGGCATGACCATGACCGAACTGTCGCGCAGCCTGATGGTGTCGAACGGCAACGTCACCGGCATCGTCGACCGGCTGGTCGCGGAAAAGCTGGTGCTGCGGCAGGCGCCGGAAGAGGACCGCCGCTCCTTCATCGTGCGGCTGACGCCGAAGGGCTCCACCCACTTTGCCACCATCGCGAAGGCGCACGAAACCTGGGTCGACGAACTGCTGAAGGAATTCGGCGCGACCGAGGCGCAGGCCGTCATCGAGCACCTCGACGGGCTCGACGTGCGCATCCGCACCGGCGTGGCGCGGCAGAACGGGGAAGCGCGCGCGTGATCATGAAGGACCACAAGCCGAAGCACTTTAACTGGCGGATGGAGGGCAAGGTCGCGCTCATCTCGCTCAACCGGCCGGACCGCAAGAACCCCATCACATTCGAGTCCTATGCCGAGCTGCGCGACACCTTCCGCCAGCTCGTCTATGCCGACGACGTCAAGGCCGTGGTGTTCGGCTCGAACGGCGGCAACTTCTGCTCCGGCGGCGACGTGCGCGACATCATCGGCCCCTTGCTCGACAAGGACATGAAGGGCCTGATCGAATTCACTCGCATGACCGGCGATCTCGTCAAGGCGATGCGCGCCGCGCCGCAGCCGGTGATCGCCGCGGTCGACGGCGTCTGCGTCGGCGCCGGCGCGATGATCGCGCTGTTTGCGGACATGCGGCTCGGCACGCCTGCCGCCAAGACGGCGTTCCTGTTCACCCGCGTCGGTCTTGCCGGCTGCGACATGGGCGCCTGCGCCATGCTGCCGCGCGTGATCGGGCAGGGGCGCGCCGCCGAACTCCTGTTCACCGGACGCACCATGTCGGCCGAGGAGGGCGAGCGCTGGGGCTTCTTCAACCGGCTGGTCGCCGCCGACGCGCTGGAGAAAGAGGCGGTGACGCTCGCGCAGAAGCTCGCCGAGGGGCCGACCTTCGCCCACATGATGACCAAGACGATGCTCGGCCAGGAATGGTCGATGTCGCTCGAACAGGCGATCGAGGCCGAGGCGCAGGCGCAGGCGATCTGCATGCAGACGCAGGATTTCCGCCGCGCCTACGAGGCCTTCATCGCCAAGGGAACGCCGCGCTTCGCCGGCGACTGAGCATGCGTGACGTGAGCTACCTTGCCTGGCCGTTCTTCGAGCCGCGCCATCGCGAGTTGGCCGAGAAGCTCGACGCCTGGGCCGCCGTTAATGTCGCCGGCATCGATCATTACGATGTCGACGCCGCCTGCCGCGAACTGGTCGCGCGGCTCGGCCGCGACGGCTGGCTTAAGCACACCGCGCCGGGCGACGGCAATCCGAAGCTCGACGTCCGCACACTTGCTCTCTGCCGCGAGACACTTGGCTATCACGCCGGCCTGGCCGATTTCGCTTTCGCCATGCAGGGCCTCGGCGCCGGGCCGATCTCGCTCTACGGCAACGAGGCGCAGCGCGCGCAATGGCTGCCGAAGACGCGCGCCGGAAAGGCCATCGCCGCGTTCGCGCTCTCCGAGCCGGCTTCCGGCTCGGACGTCGCCAACATCGCCTGCGCCGCGCGCCGTGACGGCGACGCTTACGTGCTCGACGGCGAGAAGACCTGGATTTCCAATGGCGGCATCGCTGACCTTTATGTGGTTTTCGCCCGCACCGGCGAGGCGCCGGGTGCGCGCGGGCTGTCGGCCTTCATCGTGCCGGGCGACACGCCGGGCCTGACGATTGCCGAGCGGCTGGAGGTGATCGCACCGCATCCGCTGGCGCGGCTCGCCTTCAAGGATTGCCGCGTGCCGGCCTCCGCCATGATCGGCAAGCCGGGCGAGGGCTTCAAGATCGCGATGGCGACACTCGACGTGTTCCGCACTACGGTCGGCGCGGCCGCGCTCGGTTTTGCCCGCCGCGCGCTGCACGAGGCTGCCAAGCGCGCCGCAACCCGCGAACTATTCGGCGCGCCGCTTGCGAAACTGCAGATGGTCGAAGGCCATCTCGCGGACATGGCGCTCGAGGTCGATGCCGCCGCGCTGCTGATTTTCCGCGCCGCCTGGGTGAAGGACATGGGCGCGGCCCGCGTCACCCGCGAGGCGGCGATGGCCAAGCTCTACGCGACCGAAGCGGCGCAGCGCGTCATCGACGCCGCCGTGCAGCTTCACGGCGGCGACGGCGTGCGCTCCGGGCACATCGTGGAATCTCTTTATCGCGAAATCCGCGCACTGCGCATCTATGAGGGCGCGTCCGACGTCCAGAAGGTCGTGATCGCCCGCTCGGTTCTCGCCGAGACTCCCGGAGCGTCAGAATGAGCACGTCCGTCAAGCTCGGCCCCTCGGGCCATGTCGACACTTTCGCGCGCGACAACCTGCCGCCGCCCGATCAGTGGCCGGAGATCCTGCTCGATCGCCCGGAATTCCAGTATCCGGAATACCTGAACGCCGCCGTCGAGATGACCGACAGGATGGTCGAGCGCGGCTTCGGCGATCGCGTGGCGCTGATCGGCAATGGCCGCCGCCGCACCTACAAGGAACTGACCGACTGGTCGAACCGGCTCGCGCACGCGCTCACCGAAAACTACGGCCTGAAGCCCGGCAACCGCGTGCTGATCCGCGCCGGCAACAATCCGGCGCTGGTCGCGGTCTGGCTCGCCGCTACCAAGGCCGGCGCGGTCGTGGTCAACACCATGCCGATGCTGCGGGCCGGCGAGCTTGCCAAGATCGTCGACAAAGCCGAGATCGCGCTGGCGCTGACCGACAGCCGCATCGCCGACGAGTTGGTCGCCTGCGCCAAGACCTCGAAGTTCTTGAAGCAGGTCGTCAATTTCGACGGCACCGCCAATCACGACTCCGAGCTCGACCGCATCGCGCTCGACAAGCCGGTGAAGTACGACGCGGTCAAGACCGGCCGCGACGACGTCGCGCTCTTGGGCTTCACCTCGGGCACCACCGGCGAACCGAAAGCCACCATGCATTTCCACCGCGATCTGCTGATCGTCGCGGACGGCTACGCGAAGGAAGTGCTGAAGGTGACGCCGGACGACGTGTTCGTCGGCTCGCCGCCGCTCGCCTTCACCTTCGGCCTCGGCGGCCTCGCGATCTTCCCGCTGCGCTTCGGCGCCACCGCGACGTTGCTGGAGAACGCTTCTCCGCCGAGCATGATCCAGATCATCGAGCAGTACAAAGCGACGATCTGTTTCACCGCGCCGACGGCCTATCGCGCCATGATGGCGGCGATGGATCAGGGCGCGGACCTGTCCTCGCTGCGGCTCGCGGTGTCGGCCGGCGAGACGCTGCCGGCGCCGGTGTTCGAGCAGTGGACGAAGAAGACCGGCAAGCCGATCCTCGACGGCATCGGCTCCACCGAAATGCTGCACATTTTCATCACCAATCGCATCGGCGACAGCCATGCCGGCGCCACCGGCCGCCCCGTCGCGGGCTACGAGGCGAAGGTGGTCGACGACAGGATGAATGAAGTGCCGCGCGGCGAGCTTGGCCGTCTCGCGGTGCGCGGGCCGACCGGCTGCCGTTATCTCGCCGACAAGCGGCAGAAGAACTACGTCACCGGCGGCTGGAACATCACCGGCGATACCTTCATGCAGGACGAGCAGGGCCTGTTCCACTTCGTCGCCCGCGCCGACGACATGATCGTCTCGGCCGGCTACAACATTTCCGGTCCGGAGGTCGAGTCAGCGCTGCTCGCGCATGCGGAGGTCGCGGAATGTGCCGTGGTCGGCACCGCCGACGGCGAGCGCGGGCAGATCGTCACGGCCTACGTGGTGCTGAAATCCGGCGTCGCCGGCGACGACCTGCGCATCAAGGTCTTGCAGGATCACGTCAAGGCCACTATCGCTCCCTACAAGTATCCGCGCGCCGTTCACTTCGTTTCCGCCCTGCCGAAAACCCAGACCGGCAAGATCCAGCGTTTCAAACTTCGCGAGCAGTGACAGAAATGACGACAACCACCATCCGACGCGATTTCGAGTTCCTGCAGCCGGCGGGCTGGGCGGAGCCGAAGGGTTATGCCAACGGCATCGCCGCCACCGGGCGGCAGGTCTATGTCGCGGGGCAGATCGGCTGGACCGCGCAGCAGAAACTGATCAGCGACGATTTCGTTGCGCAGGCCGAGCAGGCGCTGGCGAACATCGTCGCGGTGCTGAAGGAAGCCGGCGCCGAGCCGAGCCACATCGTACGCCTGACCTGGTACGTCACCGACAAGCCGTCTTACGTCAGTCGCCAGCGCGAGATCGGTGAGGCCTATCGCCGGGTGATCGGCCGGCATTTTCCGGCGATGACGCTGCTCGTGGTGTCGGCGTTGGCCGAGGATGCCGCCAAGATCGAGATCGAGGCGACGGCGGTGATCCCCAACGGCTGACCGCGCCCTCCGGCACGGCGGCGTTCCACCGGCGGCGACAAGACAACAAGGCGGCGAGGCCGAAAGGCCCGCCGCCTTTGCCGTCTTATGTCGGCTTGCAAACGTAGATTTATAAAATAGATCAATAATTTACCATAAATAAACCGTTACGGGCCTAAACGTGGGCTGTAGTCCCGGTTCAGTCGCGTCCGGCGTGAAATCCAAAACCTTGACCTGACGATCTTGGCCGACCGGCCGGGAATTCCCAATGATCTTTCCCGTCCAGGATCGATGCGATGCGCCGCGGTGCGGTGCAGCCGTGCCGTCATGGTCTGGCGCTCGCTAGGAGATCGCGATGTTTTCTCTTGGAAAGTCCTCGGCAAACAATGACGGCGTGCTCTCGGCGATCGACCGCTCACAGGCGGTGATCGAGTTCATGCCGGATGGCACCATCGTCAAGGCCAACGCCAATTTCCTTGGCGCGGTCGGCTACACGCTCGAGGAAGTCGCCGGCAAGCATCACGCGATCTTCGTCGATCCGGCCGAACGCGATACCGAAACCTACAAGGCGTTCTGGAAGAAACTCGGCAGCGGCGAGTTCGATGCCGGCAAGTACAAGCGGTTCGGCAAGGGCGGCAGGGAAATCTGGATCGAGGCGAGCTACAATCCGGTGCTCGATCGTCACGGCCGCGTCGCCAAGGTCGTCAAATTCGCGACCGACATCACTGTGCAGCAGTTCAAGAGCTTCGATTACGCCGGCCAGATCGCCGCCATCGGCAAGGCGCAGGCCGTCATCGAATTCGACACCAAGGGCAACATTCTCGACGCCAACGACAATTTTCTCGGCGCCGTCGGCTACGCGCGCGACGAGATCGTCGGCAAACATCATTCGATGTTCGTCGAAGCCGCCGAAAAGGATAGCCCGGCCTACAAGTTGTTTTGGGACAAGCTCGGCCGCGGCGAGTTCGACGCCGGGCAGTATCGCCGCATTGCCAAGGGCGGCAGGGAAATCTGGATTCAGGCAAGTTACAATCCGATCCTCGACGCCGGCGGCAAGCCGTTCAAGGTCGTCAAGTTCGCCACCGACATCACCGGCCAGAAGCTGAAGACCGCCGATTTCGAGGGGCAGATCGCGGCCATCGGCAAGGTCATGGCGGTGATCGAGTTCGAGCTCGACGGCACCATCCGCCACGCCAACGAGAACTTCCTCAAGACGCTTGGTTACTCGCTCGACGAGGTGCGTGGCCAGCATCACCGTCTGTTCGTCGATGAGGCGGAGCGTTCGAGCGCGGCCTACAAGGCGTTCTGGGACAAGCTCGCCCGCGGCGAATTCGACTCCGGCGAATACAAGCGGATCGCCAAGGGCGGCAGGGAAATCTGGATTCAGGCAAGCTATAACCCGATCCTGGACATGAACGGCAAGCCGTTCAAGGTCGTCAAATACGCCACCGATGTCACGGCCGCCGTTCAGGCGCGGCAAGCGCTGCGCTTCGCGGTCGACAAGGTGGTCGGCGCCGTCAACCAGAACGATCTCAGCCAGCGCATCCCGATGGACGACAAGTCCGGTGAGATCGCCGCTCTGTGCGAAGGCTTCAACGGCCTGCTCGACAAGATGACGGAGGTCGTCACCGTGTTCAAGGACACGGCGCGCGAAGTCGGCGCCGCCTCCTCGGAAATCTCCGCCTCCACCACCGATCTGTCGCAGCGCACCGAGGAGCAGGCCGCTTCGCTCGAGGAAACCTCCGCCTCGATGGAGGAGATCGCTGCGACCGTGAAGAAGAACGCCGAGAACGCGCAGGCCGCCAACCAGTCGTCGGCGTCGACGCAGGATGTGGCGGACCGCGGCGGCAAGGTCGTGGCGCAGGCCGTCGATGCGATGGCGAAGATCGAGGAGTCATCGCGCAGGATCTCCGACATCATCGGCGTCATCGACGAGATCGCCCGCCAGACCAACCTGCTGGCGCTGAACGCGGCCGTGGAAGCGGCGCGCGCCGGCGATGCGGGCAGGGGCTTCGCGGTGGTCGCCTCGGAAGTCCGCAGCCTCGCACAGCGGTCGTCTCAGGCGGCCAAGGACATCAAGGATCTCATCACCAACTCCGGCGGTCAGGTGAAGGACGGCGTCGAGCTGGTCAATCGGGCCGGCACCGCGCTGACCGAGATCGTGGCGTCAATCAAGGAGGTCGCCGTCGTCGTCGCCGACATCGCGAATGCGAGCGCGGAGCAGGCCGGCGGCGTCGAGCAGGTCAACAAGGCGCTGACCCAGATGGACGAGGTCACGCAGCAGAACTCGGCGCTGGTCGAGGAGAACGCCGCGACCGCCAAGACGCTGGAGAGCCAGGCGAGGGCGATGAACGAGCGCATCGCGGTTTTCCGCCTGAGCGAGCACGAGGCGCCCCCGATGGCGCCGTCAGCCGACGCCGACAGGGCGGCGTCCAAACCGGCCGCCAGGCCGGCTGCGAAATCCGCGGCAAAGACGCCGCCGCAACCCGGCGTGGGCCCGGCGCGGCGCATGCAGGCGAATCTCGCGACCGCCCTGAAGACGGATCCCGACTGGGAAGAGTTCTAGCCGGGACGCTGACGGACCGCCGGAAACGGCCTCAAAACCCGGCGATGGCCCGCAAAATCATGGTTAACCGAGTCTTCACGTTAATGATTCATTGTCGCACCTGCAGTTCAACCCACCGGCCTCAAGCCTTCCCGAATGCAACCAAAACGAGAACCGAGACCATGAGTCGACCACTGGTAAATGCCGTGACGGTTGCCGCTGGCCGGCCTTTCGGGTGCTGAGCGATGGCACCGCTCTCTTCCGGCGTTGCGCTTAAGAGCGACGACGCTTCGCAGTCGACGCTCGGCCGCGAATTCGATTTCACCGATGACGACTTCCGCTTCCTGGCGAAGTGCGCCTACGAGCATGCCGGCATCGCGCTGTCCGACAACAAGGTGAACCTGGTCTATGGACGGCTGTCGCGCCGCCTGCGCGCGCTGAAGCTGCCGGACTTCAAGACCTATCGCGACTATCTGACGAAGAACGACCGCGAGATCGAGAACTTCATCAACTCGATCTCGACCAATCACACCAAATTCTTCCGCGAGTCCCATCACTTCGATCACCTGCACGCCAATGTCTCGGCGCCGTTCGGCCGCGAGCGCATGGCGGGCCGGCGGATGCGGATCTGGTCGGCCGGCTGCTCGTCGGGCGAGGAGCCCTACACGATCGCGTCCGTGCTCGCGCGGGACATTCCCGATCTCAAACGCCACGATGTGCTGATCCTCGCGACCGACATCGATACCGAAATTCTCAGCCGCGCCGCGCGCGGCGAGTACCAGCCGGCGGCGGTCGATGAAATTCCCGCGGCCTACAAGCCGTTCTTCTCAGTGGAGACGCGCGCCGGCCGCGAGGCGATGGTCGTCGCCGACGACTTGCGCGACATCGTCCGCTTCAAGCAGCTCAATCTGATGCAGGACTGGCCGATCAAGGGTCTGTTCGACGCCATTTTCTGCCGCAACGTCATGATCTATTTCGACGCGCCGACCAAGGCGCGCCTGATCGACCGTTTCATTGCGCAACTGAAGCCCGACGGCTGGCTTTATATCGGCCATTCGGAATCGCTGACCGGCGGCCATCCGGGCCTCAAGCTGATGGGCCGCACCATCTATCGGAAGATCGGCTGATGGTGGTGACGGCGACGTCAGCGGCGAAGCTTGCAACACCGTTCAAGGACGATGGCATCGCGCCAGCGCCCGGCCGGCGTTTCCACGATGCCGCGTCCGGCACGTGGATGGTGAAGGTGTTTCCCGGCGAGTACTACATCACGTCGAAACAGGATGAGACCATCGTCACCATTCTGGGGTCCTGCGTCGCCGCCTGCATCCGCGATCCGGTTGCGGGTCTCGGCGGGATGAACCACTTCATGCTGCCGCAGGATGCCACCGGCCACTGGGGCGGCGATCTGAAGTCGACCCGCTACGGCAATTTCGCGATGGAAAAGCTGCTGAACGAGCTTCTCAAGGCCGGCGCCCGGCGCGAACGGCTGGAGATCAAGGTGTTCGGCGGCGGCAATGTCACCGACATGTCGAACGAGGTCGGCACCGACAACGCCGAATTCGTCGTGCGCTATCTGCTGGCGGAAAACCTGCGCATCGCCGCGCAGGATCTCGGCGGCGACTATCCGCGCCGCATCCAGTACGCGCCGGCGACCGGCAAGGTGGTGCGCAAGTTCCTCGGAACGGTCGATAAATACAGCATTACCCGCGAAGAATCCGAATATGCGAGCCGCCTGTCGGAGAAGAAAACCGGCGGCGAAATCGAGCTTTTTGAGTGACCATCATGACGACAAACGCCAAGCCCGTGCGTGTCCTGGTTGTCGACGACTCCGCCGTCATGCGCGACCTCCTGTCGGGCATCCTCGCGGAAGACCCGGAGATCGAGGTGCTCGACACCGCGCCGGACCCTTACGTCGCCCGCGAGAAGATCAAGGCGCTCAACCCCGACGTCATCACGCTCGACGTCGAGATGCCGCATATGGACGGCGTCACGTTCCTGCGCAAGATCATGACGCTGCGGCCGATGCCGGTCGTCATGATTTCCACCCTGACGACGGCGGGCGCGGAAACCACGCTCGAGGCGCTCGAGATCGGCGCGGTCGATTTCGTCGCCAAGCCGACCGCCAATGTCGCGACGACGCTCGCGCAACTCGCGCCGGAAATCCGCGCCAAGGTCAAGAACGCCGGCCGCGCCAAAGTGCGTGCGCCGGTGGCGCGCAAGCCGAAGGTACACACGCTCAGCCGCTCGGCGGCCTCCGGCGACAAGATCATCTTCATCGGCGCCTCGACCGGCGGCGTCGAGGCGCTGAAGGTCGTGCTCACCGGCATGCCGGCGGATTCGCCGCCGATCCTCATCACCCAGCACATGCCGCCGCGCTTCACCCAGGCTTTCGCCGAGCGTCTCAATCGCGAATGCGCGATGACGATCTCGGAAGCCAAGCACGGCGATCCGGTGGAGCAGGGCCATGCCTATATCGCGCCCGGCTCGCATCATCTCGAAATCGCCAAGACCGGCGGCCGCTTCGTCTGCGCGTTGAACGACGGGCCGACGATGTCGGGCCATCGGCCGTCGGTCGATACACTGTTCCAGTCGGCGGCGAAGCTCGTCGGCGCCAACGCGGTCGCTGCGATCCTGACCGGCATGGGCAAGGACGGCGCCAACGGCATGCGTGAGATGCGCAACGCCGGCGCCTTCACCATCGGTCAGGACGAGGCGACGTCCCTGATTTACGGCATGCCGCGCGTGGCCTTCGAGGTCGGCGGCGTGATGAAGCAGTCGCCTTTGGGCGACGTGTCCGACGCCATTCTTGCCGCCTGCCACTATGTTCCGGCCGGCGCGGCAAAGTCCGCATGACGATGGAGCGATGCTGATGGAACCCCACAACGTCACCCTGCGCGACATCGGCGGCGCTCCGGTTTTGCCGCTGCCGTCGGTGCTCGATCTCGGCGCCGCGGAAACGCTGCTCGCGATGCTGCGCGAAAAGCTCGCTAACGATACCGAACTGCGGATCGACGCCTCGAAGGTCGAGACGATGACGTTTCCCTGCGCGCAGGTGCTGGTCTCGGCGCTGCGCAGCCACACCGAGGTTTCCGTCGAGCAGCCGTCGGAAGCCTTCTCCACCGCGTTCCGTGACCTCGGCCTCGACTGGATGCCGGAACGCGCGCGCGGGATCATCCTCGCGGATATCGACGCCGCGCCGTCCATCGCTCCGGAGGCCCCGGCGTCCGAACCGGGCGCGGACGCGCCGGCCCGTGCGCCGGCCAACGGCGCCGTCGCCAAGCGCATCCTGACCATCGACGATTCCAAGACGATCCGCGACATGCTGCTGCTGACCCTGACCGACGCCGGTTTCGACGTGCTGCAGGCCGTCGACGGCAAGGATGGCGTCGAGGTGCTCGGCCGCGAGCGGGTCGACGTCGTCATTACCGACATCAACATGCCGAACATGGACGGCTACGAGGTGATCCGTCACCTGCGGGCCGACCCGGCGCACAAGACGACGCCCATTCTGGTGCTCACCACCGAAAGCGATAGTGACAAGAAGAATCTCGCGCGCGAGGCCGGCGCCACCGGCTGGATGGTCAAGCCGTTCGACCCCGAACGGCTGATCGCAACGGTGTGCAAGGTTTCGCCCTGACGCACGAATTTGAAGGCAAAAGGATCGACGGCCATGTCGAGTCTTGAACAACTCAAACTGACCTTCTTCGACGAATGCTCGGAGTTGCTCCAGCAAATGGAGGTCAGCCTGACCGAGATGCGGGACGGCAACACGTCCGACGACATCATCAACGCGGTGTTCCGCGCGGTGCATTCGGTCAAGGGCGGCGCCGGTATTTTCGGCTTCGACGAACTGGTCGGCTTCGCGCATGTGTTCGAGACCGTGCTCGACACCATGCGCAACGGCAAGCTTGCGCCGTCGACCGACGTCATCGACATCATGCTCACCGCCGGCGACGTGCTGACGGATCTCGTCAACATGGCGCGCTCGGGTGAGGCGGCGCCCGCGAATTACGGCCAGGACTCCCGCGCCCAGCTGCAGGCGCTCTTGGGCGACGAAGGCCATGACGAGGGGCCCGCGCCGGCCGATTTCGAAGGGCTCGATTTCGCTCCGGTCCGCATCGAGGACTTCGACGAAGCCGGCGATGCGCCGCCGCCCAGCGAAGCGCCGAAACTCTGGCGCATCGAGTTCCGCCCCAAGCCCGAGATGCTGGAGAAGGCCAACGAGCCGCTGCTCATCATTCGCGGGCTGCAGCGGCTTGGCGAGCTTGATTTTGCCGCCGAGACCGGCGGCATCCCGCCGCTGCACGAATTGCGTCCGACCCGGCCTTACGTCGGCTGGAGCGGCACCCTGCGCACCGGCGCGCCGCAGGCCGAGATCGAGGAGGTGTTCGAATTCGTCGCCGGCGATTGCGATCTGACCATCGCGCTCGATGGCGCGCCGGCGATGCCGGAGCCGATCCCTGCCGCCGCGCCCGCCCCGCAGCCGACGGCGGCAAGCCTGCCGCCGGTCAGCCCGACCGTGGCCGCGCCGTCGATCGTGCCGGCCGATGCGCCGGCGAAGCCTGTGGCGTCCGCGCCGGTGGTCTCCGCCGCTTCGGCGTCGGACGGTTCGAGCAAGAGCGCGCCCGCCAAGGGCGGCGCCACCACCACCCGCGTCGAGCTTGAGCGCATCGACCGCGTCGTGAACCTCGTCGGCGAACTGGTCATCTCGCAGGCGATGATGGGCCAGATCGTGCAGGGCCTCCCGGAAGCTGTCAGCGGCCAGCTCTGGCAGATCCTCGATGAGGTCGTGCATCACACCCGCGAGCTGAAAGACAGCGTGATGTCGATGCGCGCCCAGCCGGTCGGCGCGGTGTTCCAGCGCATGCCGCGCCTGGTGCGCGAGCTTGCGGTGAAGACCGGCAAGAAGGTCCGCCTCGAGATGCATGGCGAGACCACGGAGGTCGACCGTTCGATTATCGAGCGGCTGGCCGACCCGCTCACCCACATCATCCGCAATTCGGCCGACCACGGCATCGAGATGCCGGCCGACCGCGCGGCCGCCGGCAAGCCGGAGGAGGGCACCATTCGCTTGTCCGCCGACCATCGCGGCAGCCGCATCGTCATCGAGATCCGCGACGACGGCGCCGGTATCAACACCGAAAAGGTGCTGAAGAAGGCGCGCGAGCGCGGCCTCGTCAGCGCCGACGCCAATCTCACCGAGGACGAGGTCAACAACCTGATTTTCGCGCCCGGCTTCTCCACGGCCGACCAGGTTTCGGATATCTCCGGCCGCGGCGTCGGCATGGACGTGGTGCGGCGGAACATCCAGGACATCGGCGGCCGCATCAGCCTGAAGTCCGAGCGCGGCAAGGGCATGGTGATCCAGCTTGCGTTGCCGCTCACGCTCGCCGTCATGGAAGGCATGGTCATCAAGGTCGGCCGCGAAACCTTCGTGATGCCGATGTCGGTGATCCTCGAATGCTTGCGGCCGGGCGAGGCCGAGATGCACAACCTCGTCGGCACCAGCGGCATGCTGCAATTGCGCGGCGAACTGGTGTCGCTCGTCCATCTCGGCGATCTGCTGTCGATCGAGCGGGCGGGCGGCGACCAGGCCGAGCGTGTCGTCATCATCGTCGATGGCGGCGAGAACACCCGGTTCGGCGTTATCGTGGATGAGCTGTGCGGCCACCAGCAGGTCGTCATCAAGAGCATCGAGGAAAGCTACGGCGCGGTGCCGGGCGTCGCCGGCGCCACGATCCTCGGCAACGGCAAGGTCGCCTTCATCCTCGACGCCGAGAAGCTCGCGGACCTCTCGACCGCCACCAATTCCGTTACCAGTTCCGCTGCCGGCATCGGCCGGGCCCGCCGGGCCGAGGTCGCGCCGGAAGCGGCTTGATGGGAAGTACCAAACAGAAGCCGCGGTCCGCGGCCTCAAGACTGCAAAAAAGAAGATGCGATAAGGAGTACTCAAGATGCCAGCCGCAGTGACACTGAAAGTGCTCATTGTCGACGATCAGAACAGCGTTCGTCAGATGACGCGCATGATCCTCGAAGAGATCGGTGTCCGCACCATTCATGAGGCGGATAACGGCAAGAACGCACTGGCGGTGTCGTCCGTCCAGCCGCTCGATCTCGTTATTTCCGATTTCAACATGCCGGAAATGGACGGAATCGAGTTCCTGCGCAACATGCGCGGCCACCCGATGTCGCGAAAGGTGCCGTTCATCCTACTGACCGGCCGTGGCGACCGCGAACTGGTCGTGAAGGCCGCGCAGGCCGGCGCCAACAACTACCTGATCAAGCCGTTCACCGCCGCGATCCTGCGCGAGAAGATCGAGCAGGTCATCGGCAAGCTGACCTAGGGGCTTTCAGGCCGGTTGCGATGTCGTCGGGGGGATCCGAACCAGTTGCGCTGACAGGGCTGCCGGAGCCCGCGGACGACTCGTCCGCGGCGATCGCCAGGCTTGCCGATGGCGGCGAGGTCGGGCCGTTTCTTGCGGCGCTGTCCTTCGTGCTGCGCGAAACCATCGCGCGCTTCGAGCATTCGGCGAGCCGCATCACCGACATCGTGCAGCCCGCGCGCGGCGGCCGCGAACTGATCGTGGCCTTCCAGGAATTCGACCGGCTGCAGCAGGAATTCGCCGCGCTCTCCAACGTGCTTGCGCATTTCGCCGAGAATGCCACCGCGCAAAGTCACAACAGCTGGCAGGCGATCGACGCCATTTCGATCGCCAACGTCAAGGACAGGCTCAATCGCTACATGCGCGAGCCTGCGCGCGATCTTTCGCCGGAAGAGGCGGAAGAGGTGGTGTTTTAAAAGGCGGACTGGCCTGATCCAAACTCCGCTCATTCCCGCGAAAGCGGGAATCCACCTTCAAATTTGAGCGTTGGTTTGGTGCTTTGGACCCCCGCTTTCGCGGGGGTGAGCGGAGCGATTATCACGCCGGCGATTTGCGGCGCAGCTTTTCCGCAACCTGGCGAAGCCCCTCGGTCAGCTCGGGCACTTCTTCCGGTTTGATGTTGCGGTATTCGTCGCGGCGCGCGAGATGCAGCGAGTCGACATAGCATTTGATCGACTCGACGCTGTAATCCTCGCCCTTGCGGATGCGGTCGAACATGTCGCACAGCGTGTCGGCGATGTGGGTGAGCAGTTCGAGCCCGATCGTCGTTCCGATATTGCGAAGCTGGCGGGTGCGATCGTTCGCCTCCTTGATCCAGCGCAGGTTTGCCGGGTTCTCGAGCGCATCGTCGATCAACAGGTGCAGGGCGGTCAATTCGCGGTCGAGATGGGCCTCGAGGTCGGGCCGCACCTCGTCGATCTGGTTCTGGGCGCGGGCGATGGCCTCGTCGCGTGAAATCCCGCCGGGCCGGCGTGCCATCTGCTGGAAACGGGTGTCGACGTGGAACTCAGTCGCGTTGTTGGAGATTTTTTTATTCATTAGGATTGCTCCGTGCGGGCGGCCGAGAAGAGGCTGTCGATATCGTTCTGCGCGAGCGCGGGGCCGGATTCGGCGCCGATCTCGATCGGCTTGTCGCCCTTGCGGCGGCCGACGCCGCCGGGGAAGCCTTCGATCTTGAAGCGGCGGTCGGGGCCGAAATAGGTCTCGGTATCGATGAACTTGCGCGGCGTGAAGGCGATCCAGGTCAGCCGGTCGTAGAGCGCGGCCGGCGACATCGGCTTGGCGATCACCATGTTGACGCCGGCGTCGCGCGCGGTCTTCACGGTCGCTTCGCGGGTGTCGCTGGCCATCAGCAGGATCGGGATGGTGCGATTTTCGTTGTCGGCATTGCGGCGGATGGCGCGGGTCAAGGCGAGGCCGCCGTTTTCACCGGACGGCGCGCCCGGCGCCGGCATGTGAGCGTCAAGCAACAGGATGTCGGCCTTGCCGGACGACAGGCTCTGCAACAGCCCCATCGAATCCTTGGCTTCGAGAACCTTGTTGGCGCCGAAGCCGCGCAGCATGCCGTGCACCAGCATGCAGAGATACGAACTCGGATCGGCGACCAGGATCACGAGGTCGCGAAGATTGATGGCGGGCGATGTCATGCGCGTACCCGTTGGAAGGCGGGCCTGACACGGCGCATCGTCGTGCGCGTGGGGCTGCCGCCGCCGGTGCCGGACCGAAGTAAAGTTGAAAGCCGCAACGTCAAAAGCAGCATGGCCTCGCTCGTGCGTGTCCCATCGGCGGCGAAGCCGGTGGCGCTCGTTCATCCGAGCTAAGGCGATTCAGGATAAAACGTGGTTAATTTTTTCTGCTTGGGTGCCGGGCGCGCATCCGCCAAAGCCCGTCAGGATTGTCCACAGCGCATTTTTTCGGCCTCTTTGGCCTCGAACGGCCGGCTTTTTGGCCGGTCTCTGGTTGCAGCTTGCAATAACACAACCAATAGTTTATTTATGATTCGGCTTCACGAAATGGTTGTGTAACGTGTGGTGTCTGGGCACCGGTGGCCGCGCGCCGAGGTTGGTCGCACAACGTCCACTCTCTGAAACGTTGTGAAGACAGTCTTCTTCGACCCCGTGAAAGTTATCTGTCTGATCTGCCACACGAAAACCCGTTTTATAGAGCCTTATGATGATAGATAATGTCGCATCGATGTTCCCGATTCTGGGTCGCGCAGCATCGATAGGGTAGTCCGGTAGCGTTCGTTGATTGCGGCCCTGCCGCAAGTTGCGTCACCGGGTGCGTGCGTATCGCTTCCTCTTTCTCCTTTTTTGCGAAGGACGATGCCTCATGCACGATGCGCACCGGGCTCACGCTGAGACGGTCGATCTGTCGGCGAACACCAGGCTGCGTCAGGCCGCCGCACGCGCTGCGACGGCGATGTCCGGCGTGCTACTGGACGGCAACGAAGCCTTTGTGTCGGACACCGAACAGTCCGTTGCGGCGCGCCGCCTGATCTTGCGCGAGCGCGACGCGCTCTCCGTCCTCCCGCTGATTTGCCGCGGCTGGGCGGCCTGCAGCGTCACGCTGTTCGACGGCCGCCGCCAGATCCTGTCCTTCCTGCTGCCGGGCGACATGGCGCCGACCGCGATGGTGTTCGACGATGTCGCTCACGTCTCGGTCGAGGCGGTGACGGACGTTCAATTCCGCGCCGTCCAGCGCGCCGAGTTCAAGGACGCCTTGCAGCGCGAGGCCGGTCTGTTCGAGCGGTTTTCCCGGCTCGCGGCTGTCGAAAAGTTTCAGGCCGATCAGCTTGCGGTCGATCTCGGCCGCCGCAGCGCCGACGAGCGGATCGCCAGGCTCATCCTCGGCCTCGCCGAGCGGGCGCGGCAGCGCGGTCTCACCGAGGGCGACAGTTTCGAGTTTCCGCTGCGCCAGCACCATATCGCGGACGCGACCGGCCTGACGTCGGTCCATGTCAGCAAGGTTCTGACCGAATTCCGCCGCGCCGGGTCGATCGAGATCAGCGAGCGCGCGCTGACCATCAAGGATCCCGGCGCGTTCCGCGCGATCGCGAATATGCGCTGATCCTGCCGCGCATCAGGCGGCGCTCCGCCTGATGTCAGCGGCGGCCGCCGGACGCCGCCAGCGGTTCGCGATGGCCCATTCCGAGCGCCAGAAAATTGCCGAAGCGTTCCGCCGCGCTGCTCCACGCGCCGCGGCCGGTCCCCCGGTTGACGTAGACACCCCAGAAGAACGGCTTCTTGATCTGCGGCAGCGCCGCTTCGTGCCGGACCTCGGCCAGCGCCGGTGGCACGACGGACCGCGGCAAGGCGAGGTAGCCGAGCCCGACCGCCGCGCCGTTGACGGCGCCGTTCATCGTGCCGGCCTGCACAACGAGGCGGTAATTGGCGCGGTGCGCTTGCAGCGTTTCCAGCATGATTTCATAGCTGAAGCAGCGGGAAGGCGGCGCGACGATATTGAGCGGGGAGCCCGGCGTATTGCCGGAAGCGGGGCCGGTCCACACCAGGGAGTCGGTGCCGTGAATATAGGCATCCTCGATCTGCTCGTTGCGATCCAGCGTCACGCAGACGTCGATCTCCCAGGCGTAAAATCGTTCTCTCAGCTGCGCCGACGTGTTGCGCTCGATGCGGAAATTGACCGCCGGGTCATCACGCCGGATCGCCGCCATGATCGGAGCGATTGAAAGCAATTCGTCCGGCACGCCGACGCGGATCAGCGGCCCTTCGGCGCCGCCGGATTCCTCGCCGTGCAGCATCTGCTCGTGCAGCGCCAGCATCTGCCGGGCTCGCGCAAGGACGAACTCGCCCTTGGCGGTCAGTTTGACGCCGGGCACGCTCTTGTCGAAGACTTCGTAGCCGAGCTGGTCCTGCAGGCGCTTGATGTGCGCGCTGACGGTCGGCTGCGAGAGGCCCAGGCGCAGCGCGGCTTTGGTATAGCTGCGCTCCTCGACGACAAAAACAAGCGTCCTGAGCAGATCGGTGCCGATGTCCTGCGTTGCTACTGGCAAAGGCGGCTATCCGGTTCGCGGGTGTGTGCCGGGCCGCAAAAATCCTGAAGCTGCGCGAGCGGTTGGATTTTCGCGACTGCGGCGTACCGTGCGCTATAGCGGACGCGCGCAACAGCGCGCATATTAGAAAGAGTTTAGAAAATGAAAAGCGGAAATCGAGGCGCGACGCTCGTCCTGTGCGTGGCGTCAGCGCCCCCGAGCGCAGCGCACACACGCCATGTGCGTTGCAGCGATCAGGCGCCGACGGCTCGCTTGCGCTGGAAATCGACCACCTGCCGCGCCGTCAGCGGTTTCAGCCGGGAGAACGTGCCGAGGCATTGCTCCAGCTGATGCGGCGAAACGCCCTGTTCGCCGCCGCGCAGGCGCAGGATCAGCTTCACGGTCGGCCAGGACAGGCCGATCGCCTTGGCGATGATGAGCACGGTCTCGGGCCGGTCCTGAACCATCGCGCGTTCCACGGTCTCGATCGGCAGCCGGCACAGCGCGGCGAGCGAGGCCGTCGTTTCCTCGAACTGGCCGGCCTTGGCGAAATTGGCGATATCGGACTCCGCCAGCCGGCCGCTGGTCCGCAGTTCCTCGATCAGTTCCTGCGCGGCCTGATAGCTGCGCGACATCGCTCCGGTCCGGGCCTGGATCTGGCTTGCGACGTCGGCCACGGTTTCCTGCACCATGCTTGAAAGCGCCGGATTGGCGGCGGCGAGCTTGGCGCGGACCGCCTGGGAGGCCTTCGCCATCAGCCGCAGCAGGTGGTGGCGCGGAATGTCGCCGCGCAGGCCGACGCAAAACGCCATCTCGTCGTCACCGTCGGAGCGGTGAACCAGCTTGGTGTAGCCGGCCTCGGAAATCCGTGCCCCCAGATTGCGCGCGGTGGAGAGAACGACCGGCCGGTTGCCGCGCTCGATCAGAACGTCGGTCACGCTTTCGTCGAGGTTCTCGCGTTTCGAAATGGCGAGCAGGTGATCCTGGCTCTTGGTGAGGGCGGCGTCGGCGAGCCATTCGCTGGTCAGTTGCGACGACTTTTCCAGCATCGCGCCGGCGACGCCGATGTTATCGTCGAAACCGAGCATCTGGCTCACCGTCTGCGGCGCATTGGGAATGACGGCGAGCCGTTGCGCGAGCGCCGCGCGAGCCGCGATCTCGATATTGGCGACCAGCGTCGTGAACACGTCGTCGAACATGCGCATCTGGTCGTTCGAGAAGCCGCCGGAACCGAAGGCGAACAGGTCCGCCATCCGCAGCAGCATCGCGCCGCGCCGCTCGGTCGCCTTGCCGCTGAGCGCGTCGTTCAGCTCGTCGATCATCCGGAAATTCTGTCGCATGGTCATTCCATCTTTCAGGCAATCTGGCGCGGCAGGTCGGACGCCAGAACGGGATATTGAGGCGCCGTGCGCGGCGCTTCGATCTCCGCCACGGCGCGGTGCTGCGGCCGGGTCTGGGCGCCGTCGAACGGCAACTCGGCAGCCGGAACCGGGCGGCCGAACAGGTATCCTTGAATCTGCGTGCAGCCGACCGCGCGCAGCAGGGTGAACTGCTCCTGGGTCTCGACGCCTTCGGCGGTCGTTGTGATGTTCAGGCTGCGGCCGAGGCCGGTGACCGCGCAGACGATTGCCGCGCAGTCGGTGCGGGTCGACATCTCGTTGATGAACGACCTGTCGATCTTGATCTTGTCGAACGGGAACATCTTCAGATAGCTGAGCGAGGAATAGCCGGTGCCGAAATCGTCGAGCACGATGGCGACGCCGAGATTCTTCAGCGCGTGCAGGAGCGAGATGTTGTCCTCGTTCTTGTGCAGCAGCACCGTTTCCGTGATCTCCAGCTCGAGCCGTTCGGGCGCGAGCCCGGACTCGTCGAGCGCGCTGGAGACGAGGCCGACGATGTCGCCCTTGGAGAACTGGATCGCCGACAGGTTGACGGATACCTTGACCGAGTCCGGCCAGCCGGCCGCGTCGGTGCAGGCGCGCCGCATCACCCAATCGCCGAGCGGCACGATCAGCCCGGTTTCCTCCGCGAGCGGGATGAAGTGCTCCGGCGACACGAGGCCCTTGAGCGGCGAATTCCAGCGCACCAGCGCCTCGACGGCAGCGATGTCCTTGTTGATCGCATTGACGATCGGCTGATAGCGCAACTCGAATTCCTGCGCGGCCAATGCCTTGCGCAATTCGGTCTCGAGCGTGCGGCGGATATTGACCTCCGCCTCCATGGTCGATTCGAAGATGCTGTACTGGTTGCGGCCGCTCGATTTCGCCCGATACAGCGCCAGATCCGCGCATTTGATGAGGCCGTCGGCGTCGAGTCCGTGTTCCGGCGCGATGGCGATGCCGATGCTGGCGCTGGTCTCGATGTGGTGTCCCTCGACGTGGAACGGCTCCAGCATCGCTCCGATGACGCGGGCGGCATGGGCGACGGCGCTGTCGCGCGCCTCGTCGCCCGCCATCTGCAGGATCGCGAATTCGTCGCCGCTGATCCGCGCGACCACGTCGTCCTTGCCGGCGAGATCCTTCAGCCGCGCCGCGATCGCCATCAGCAGCGCGTCGCCGACCGGATGGCCGAGCGTGTCGTTGATGTCCTTGAAGCGGTCGATGTCGAGCAGGAGCAGGTTGAACGGTTTGGGCCCGCCGGCGGCTTCGGGCGCCTGCGCCAGCAAGCCGGACATGATCTCGAGCAGGCGCGTCCGGTTGGCGAGGCCGGTCAGCGCGTCGTAGCGTGACATATAGGCGACGCGTTCGGCGGCCTGGGCACGCTCGGTGATGTCCTCGACGATATTGATGAGATATTTCGGCGTGCCGTCGGCGTCGTGGACGACCTCTTTCTTCACGCGCACGATCTGGCCGGGTATCGCGGTGTCGTGCAGCGGCGTGGTGACCAGCGCAATGCGGTCGCCGGCCAGCGCCTTGCGGTCCCGCGCGGTGATCCGGTCGGCCAGCTCCTTCTCGAACAGCTCGTATGGTGTCTTGCCGATGACCTCGGCGGCGCTCATGCCGAAATATTCCTCGGCGCGCTTGTTGATCAGCACGTACTGCATCGTCACGGCGTCTTTCACCATGATGATGGCGGGGACGTTGGTAATGACGGTGTCGAGGAAGTTCTGGGTGCGGTCGCGCTCGGCTTCGGCGCGGACCTGATCGGTAATGTCGCGATGTGTGGTGACGCGCTCGCCGCTGGCGGTCAACGTGTGGGTGCACAGCAACGTGCGGCCGTTGGTGAGGGTGGGTTGCCGCTCAACGACGCCGTCTTTGGCGAGACCGGCGGCGATGTCGACGGCGTATTGATCGGGATCGCCGGAGAAATGCCCGCTCCGGGCCAGGTGGCGCACGAGATCGAGGAAGGTCCAGCCGATCTTGATCTCGTCGCGCGTGAAGCCGTGCAGTTCCAGATAGCGCGCGTTGAACATTTGCAGCCGGCCTTGTGCGTCGTAGACGCACAGGCCATGCGTCATGTTGTCGAGCGCAAGTTCGAGCATGTGCGCATGTTCGAGCGCACCGTCCGCCGATTGGGCCGCGCGTTGTTGCGCCGGCTCGATGGCGGTGTCGGGAAAGTCGGTGTCGTCAGGCAGGTCCGGAAACGGCATCTCGATGACGGTCAATGTCGGTTGGCAGCGTTACGCGGCACCCGAACTCCGAAACTGTGCTGCGCCGTCCTCAGGCCTCACTGGTTTGGCCGGAAGCCGGCCGCAGCGGCGCGCATTCCTGATGATTCGTCGCAATCAAAACGTGCCGCCACAGTAGGGGACGCGCTTTAAGCAAGGTTTAAGAAATGCCGTCGCTTTCTCGGCAGGCCGGAACGGCCGCGTTAAGCGATGTTTTGCAGCGCAAAAAAGCTCAGCCGAGGGGCCTTTTGGGCTTCCACGGCGGGGGGTGGCCGGTGCCGTCCGGCGCCCGCCATTCGATCACCTCGACCGTGTAACGCTCCAGGGCCGAGACCCGCCGGCGGCGGGCGAGCGCCGCGGGCGGCGCCACCGGCTCGTGCGGGGCGTCGTCGAGCGCGGCGATCAGCCAGTCGAGATTGTCCTCCGGGGTCACCCAGCGCTGCGGCGAATAGCGGGTGAGCCGGAACGGCCGGGAGAACGACAGCAGCGATTTGCGGCCGCTCGGCAGGTAGTATTCGTGCGCATAGGACATCGCGAGCTCGCGCGGGCTGCGATAGACCGGGTCGCGCCAGCGCAGCACGGCGTGGTTGGTCTTGCTGATCGCGCCCCAGAGGCCGCGCACCTGAAACGGCGCGACGACGTGATCCTGGTCCGCCGGCAGCGAGCGAAGATCCATCAGCAGCGGCGGCTTGCCGTGATAGGCAAAGCAGGCCGCCGCCAGCATCGCGCCCTCGGTGCAATGAGCCCGCCGCGTGCGCAGCACCCGGCGCGGCGACATGTGGGTGTCGCCGTCTTCCTCGAAATTGACCGGCATGCGGTCGAGGAAATCCTGGATCGCCTCCGGGCTCGACAGCCGCGCGACGATGCGGCGCTCGGCGGACGTCAGGAGGTCGCGCAGCGATTTTCGATAAGCGGCTGACAGGCTCATGGGCGCGCACTTTAAGCGCGGCATGGCGGGGCCGCGCGCCACGCGGCCGATGCGTCCACAACAAATCCGCGAGGGTTCGCCTTAACGCCGTGCCTGCGCCGCGCGCAGATAGCGCCCGCGCGGCCGCGGCTGCGGCAGCGGCACCGCCTCGAAAGCCTGCGCCGAGGCGGCGGCGGCTTCGGGCGAGGGCATCGGCAGCGGCACCGTCGCGCTCGCGATGTCGGCGCTGGGCGCGGCTGCGCTCGCGAGCTTGGGCGGCGGGCCGGGCTCGGGCATCGCCGGCGTCTCCGGCGAGAAGGCGAAGGCGTTGTAGTGGTTGCTCTTGATCGCCTGCGCGGCGTCGCGAACGATACGGTCGCCGGCGCGGCGGTTCTCGTAGCTCGAATTGCGCGCGCCGTGGTCGAGCACATAGGCAAGGCCCGGCGTACTGCCGGCGTCCGGCGCCGCAACCGCCACGTCGTAGTCGCGGCGGCCCGCCGCCGACAAGCCGCGGTCGTGGAAGGCGCTGGCGTAGTTCGGGTTGAGCTTGATGGCCTGGTTCATGTCGCGCGAGGAGCGCTCGAACTCGCGCTTGTCCATCAGCGTCATGGCGCGGTTATAGAGCGCGCCGGCATAATTCGGGGCAAGCTTCAGCGCCTGATCGAAATCGGCCATCGCCTTGTCGAACTCGCCCTTGTTGCGCCAGGCGAAGCCGCGGTTGTTATAGGCATAGGCATTGGCGGCATCGAGCTTGATGACCTGGCTGAAGTCAGCGATTGCGGCGTCGAGCTGGTTTTTACCATCATAAGCGAGGCCGCGGCCGTTATAGGCGTCGGCCAGCGCCGGCTTCAGGCGGATCACGGCGTCGTAGTCCTTGATGGCGCGGTCGAAATCGCGCTTGGCGTAGTGGCTGCCGGCGCGGTTGAGAAGGGCTGCCGCGTAAGCGCCGTTGATCTTGATCGCGGCGTCGAAATCCGCGATGGCGCGGTCGAGTTCGCCCTTCAGACGCAGCGCGAGGCCGCGGTTGTTCAGCATGATCGCGTTCTGCGGCGCGAGCTTGATGGCCGCGTCGAGATCGGCAATCGCCCGGTCGGCGTCGCCGCGCATGCCATAGGTCGTGCCGCGGTTGTGCAGCGCCGCCGCATATTTTGCATCGAGCTTCACCGCCTGGTCGAAATCGGCGAGCGCCCGGTCAAGGTCACCCTTGTCGCGGAAGGCGAGGCCGCGTTTGTTGAACGCCACCGCGTTCTTCGGCGCGAGCTTGATCGCGTGGCCGAAGTCCGCGATTGCCTTGTCGACCTCGTTCTTCGCGAGCTGCGCGAGCGCCCGGTGGAAATAGGCGTCGTCCGCGCCGGCGGGGAATTTCACGGCCTGGTCGAAATCAGCGATGGCGCGGTCGTAGTCGCGCTTTTCGAAGGCGGCGAGGCCGCGCTGGAAATAGGCCTGCGCGAACTTGCCGTCGAGCTTGATCGCGTCGCCGAAAT
Source organism: Pseudolabrys sp. (assembly GCF_050250095.1). Lineage (NCBI taxonomy): Bacteria > Pseudomonadati > Pseudomonadota > Alphaproteobacteria > Hyphomicrobiales > Xanthobacteraceae > Pseudolabrys > Pseudolabrys sp. The sequence continues at coordinate 496,258 of NZ_JBFWPH010000001.1, forward strand.
CGGTGAGCGCCCGGTCGAGATCGCTCTTGTTGCGGTAGGCGATGCCGCGGTTGAAGAAGGCCGCCGCGTTCTGCGGGTCGAGCTTCAGCGCTGCGGTGAAGCCGAGGATGGCGCGGTCGGCGTCGCCCTTGGCGCCGAGCGCCAGCGCGCGGTCATACGTTGCATCGGCGGCGTTCGGCCGCAATTTCAGCGTGGCGTCGAAATCGGCGATGGCGCGGTCGAAATCGCGCTTGGCCTGATAGGCGCTGCCGCGGTTGAACAGGGCGGCCGCATAGTCCGGATTGATCTTGATCGCCTGGTCGAAGTTCTGGATCGCGTGGTCGAGGTCGTTCTTGTCGCGATAGGCGAGGCCGCGATTGTAGAAAGCGAGCGCATTGCGGGGGTCGAACTTCACCGCGTCGGCGAAGTCGCGCAGCGCCCGCTCGGTGTCGCCCTTGGCGCCATAGGCGATGCCGCGGTCGTTATAGGCCTGGGCGAAGTCGCCATCGAGCTTGATGGCGGCGGTGAAGTCGGCGATAGCACGGTCGAAGTCGCGGCGGCCGACATAGGCATTGCCGCGGTTGTTGAGCGCGAGCGCGTCCTTCGGATTGAGCTTCAGCGCCTTGTCGTAGTCGCTGATCGCCTGAGCGTAGTCGCCCTTGTCGTAGTTGGCGTTGCCGCGGTTGAACCATGCGAGCGGCTGATTGCCGTCGAGCTTGATCGCCTGATCGTAGTCCGCCAGCGCACGGTCGAACCGGCGCTTGGCGGACTGGGCGATGCCGCGGTTGATCAGGGCCGGCGCGTATTTGGCGTCGATGCCGAGCGCGGCGTCGAAATCGGCGATGGCGCGATCGTAATCGCCCTTCATGCCGTAGGCGACGCCGCGGTCGTTATAGGTCAGCGCGCTGGTGGCGTTGAGGCGGAGCGCCTGCGTGAAGTCGGTGATGGCGCGCTCGATTTCGCCGCTGTTGACCAGCGTATTGGCGCGGCCGGCATAGGCGGGTCCAAGCTTGCCGTCGGCCTTCAGCGCATTGTCGAAGTCGGACAGCGCGCGGGCGTAGTCGCGCTTCTCCAGATAGGAGATCGCGCGGTTGTAGTAGGCGGAGGCGTTCTTGTCGTCGATCTTGAGCGTGGCGTCGAAGTCGGCGATGGCGCGGTCGTGGTCGCCGCGCACGTAATAGGCAACGCCGCGGTCGTAGTGGGCGGCTGCGTCCTTCGGGTTGAGCCGGATCGCCTGGTCGTAGTTCTGGATCGCGCGCGCGGTGTCGTTCTTGCGGAACAGCGCGTTGCCGCGGTTGTAATAGGCCGCGCCGAAATTGACGTTCAGCTTGATGGTGTAATTGAAGTCACCGATCGCCTTGTCGTAGTCGTGCTTGGCCGCCGCCATGATGCCGCGGTCGTTGAGCGCGAGCGCGAACACCGGGCTGACGCGCAGCGGCTGCGCAAGCTGCATCGCGCCGCGGTCATAGCCGCGCTGGTTGCGCACGTCCGGTCCGTTCGGCCGCGTGCCCATCGTGAAGCCGGGGCTGAGCTTGATCGCCTGCTCGAAGTCCGCGATCGCGCTGTCGTAATTGCGCTTGTCGAAATAGGCGACGGCGCGGTCGTGATAGGCCACCGCGTCTTTCGGGTTCAGCTTGATCGCCTGGCTGAAATCGGCGATGGCGCGGTCGGCGTCGCGCTTGTCGTAATAGACGCTGCCGCGGTTGTAGTAGGCGGCGGCATAGGTGTCGTTGAGGCGAACCGCCTGATCGAAGTCCGCCACGGCGCGGTCCAGCTCGCCCTTGGCGCGCCGCGCGACGCCGCGGTTGTTGTAGGCAACCGCGTTCTTGCCGTCGAGCTTGATCGCCTGATCGAAATCGGCGATGGCGCGGGCGTGGTCGCCCTTGGCGCCATAGACGATGGCGCGGTCATAGACGGCCGAGACGCGCTTGGGATCGAGCTTGATCGCCTGGTTGAGGTCGGCGATGGCGCGGTCGTATTCCTGCTTGTCGTAATAGGCGTTGCCGCGGTTCGAATAGGCGGTGGCGTCGTTCGGCTCGAGCTTCGCGGCTGCGCCGAAATCGGCGATGGCGCGGTCGATGTCGCCGCGGTTGCGCCAGGCGAGGCCGCGGTTGTTGTAGGCCTCGGCGAAATCGCGGTCGAGCTTGATGGCCTGCGTGAAGTCGGCGATGGCGCGGTCATAGGCGCGCATGCTGGTGAGCGCGAGGCCGCGGGCGTTGAACGCCTTGGCGTTGGACGGGCTGACCTTGAGCGCGCGGTCGAGATCGGCCAGCGCCTTGTCGTGCTCGCCGAGCGCCTCGTAGGTCTCGCCGCGATTGAACAGCGCGTTGACGAAGCCGGAGTTGATCTTCACCGCGGCGTCGAAATCGGCCAGCGCCTTGCGCAGGTCGCCCTTGTCGCGGAAGGCCATGCCGCGGTTGTTGAGCGCGGCTTCGTAATGCGGGTTGGCGGCGATCGCCTGTTCGAAATCCGCCAGCGCCTTGTCGAGATCGCCTTTCTGGCGGTGGATGGTGCCGCGCGTGTTCAGCGCTGCGACGAAGTTCGGGTCGCGCTTCACCGCCTGGTCGAGATCGGCCAGCGCCTTGCCGAGGTCGCCCTTGCGCTGCCACAGTAGCGCACGGCTGTTGTAAACGCCGGCATAGGTCGGGTTGAACTTGATCGCCTGATCGTAGTCCTGCAAGGCCCGGTCGATCTTGCCGCGCGCTGCATGGGTGTTGCCGCGCTCGGTGAAGGCGGCGGCGTTCTTCGGGTCGATCTTGATCGCGGTGTCGTAGTCGCGCACCGCGCGCTCGTAGTCGCCCTTGTATTGGTAAGCGTTGCCGCGATCCACGTAAGCGGTGACGAATTTCGGATCGAGCTTCAGCGCGGTGTCGAAATCGGCGACGGCGCGGTCGTAGTCGTGCCGCTCGCGATAGGCGAGGCCGCGCAGGTGCGCCGCGTGCTGGTCGCGCGGGTCGGCGCGCATCGCCTGCGTCAGGTCGGCGATGGCGTTGTCGAAGTCGCGGCGGTCGAGGCGGGTCGCGCCGCGGTTGAAATAGGCCTCGCCATAGCCGGAATCGAGCTTGATGGCGTTGTCGAAATCCGCCAGCGCCTGATCGGATTTGCCGAGCGTACGGTAGCTCAGGCCGCGGAAGTTGTAGGCGACGGCGTTCTTCGGGGCCGCCTTAATGGCGAGCGTGAGGTCGGCGATGGCGTGCTCGTCGTCGCGACGGTCGCGCCAGGCGATCCCGCGGTTCAGGAGCGCCCGCGCGTCGTCGGGCCGCGCCGCGACCGCCTTGTCGAAATCGGCGATGGCGCGGGCAAGGTCGCCCTTGGCGCGGTAGGCCTCGCCGCGGCTGTTCAGCGCGGCGGTGAATTTCGGGTCGAGCCGGATCGCCTGGTCGAAATCGGCGATGGCGCGGTCGCTGTCGCCGCGCGCGGTGTAAGCAAGGCCGCGCACGTTGAAGGCGTCGGTGTAGTCCGGGCGGATGTTGATCGCCTGGTTGAGGTCGGTGATGGCGCGGTCGTATTCCTTGCCGGCATAGAAGGCGCGGCCGCGCTCGTAGAATGCGCCCGCGTTCTGCGGATCGGCCTTGATGGCGTCCTCGAAGTCCGCCATCGCCTGTTTGATCTGGCCCTTGGCGCGCAGGACGAGGCCGCGGTTGTAGAAGCTCGGCGCGTGTTTGGGATTGAGCTTGATCGACTGGCTGAAGTCGGCAACGGCGCGCTCGTCGTCGCCCTTGATGTGATACGCGCGGCCGCGGTTGAAATAGGCGAGGGCGTTCTTGCCGTCGATCTTCAGCGTCTGATCGAAATCGGCGATGGCCCGGTCGGTTTCGCCCTTGGCGATGTAGACCACGCCGCGGTTGTAGTAGGACAGCGAGTCCTTCGGGTCGAGCTTGACCGCCTGGGTCAGGTCGGCCAGGGCGCGCTCGTAGTCGCGCTTGGCGAAGTAGGACACGCCGCGGTCGTAATAGGCGAGCGCATATTTGGCGTCGAGCTGGATCGCGCGGTCGTAGTTGCGGATCGCCTGGTCGTAGTCGTTCTTGTCGTAAAAGGCGTTGCCGCGGTTGTAATAGGCCAGCACGTAATTCGGGTTCAGCAGCAGCGCCTGATCGTAGTCCTTGATCGCGCGCGCCGTTTCGCCGCGGTTACGATAGGCGAGGCCGCGGTTGTTGTAGGCAAAGGCGTCGCGGGGATCGAGCAGGATCGCCTGATCGAAATCCTGGATCGCGCGCTCGACCGCGCCTTTCGAAGCATAGGCAATGCCGCGGTCGTTCAGCGCCAGAATGAAGTCCGGCCGCATCTTGATCGCCTGGTCGAAATCCTGGATCGCGCGTTCGTAGTCGCGGATGTCGCGATAGGCGAGGCCGCGGCTGTGAAAGCCGACCGAGTCGTTCGGGTTGAGCTTGATCGCGCGATCGAAGTCGGGAATGGCGCGGTCGGGCTCGCCCTTGGCGCGGTAGGCCATGCCGCGGTTGTAGTAGGCGAGCGCGTTGCTGGCGTTGATCTTGATCGCGAGGTCGAGCGCGTCGATCGCCTTCACGAAGTCGCGCTTGCCGTAATAGATGTGCGCCAGCGCGATGGTGGCTTCTGCGTTGCGCTTGTCGTGGCGCAGCACCATCTCGAAATCCTGCGCGGCGCGGTTGACCTCGCCGCGGTCGCGGAAGATCCGCGCGCGGTTGAAATAGCTGTCGGCGTCCTTCGGATTGAGCTTGACCGCCTCGTCGTAGTCGGCGACCGCGGCGTCGGTGTTGCCGGACTCGCGATAGGCGTTGCCGCGGATCGCATAGGCCGCGGCCTTCAACGGCTTCGATTTCGTCTTGTCGATGACGGCGGTGCAGGCGGCGAGGCGCTGCTCGATGCCCGCGCCGGATTTCGTCGAGCAATGGCGCTTCTGCTCCGCCGTCTGCGCGTGCGCGCCGGCCGCGGCGAACGACATCGCCGCTACCGTCAGCACGATCCCGGAAATTCGAAACAGTCCGCCGCTCATTGACGCCTCGATGCCACCCTGACGACGCGCCGTGCGTTCGGCGCGATGAAATTTATTGGGCGGAACTTAGCGCGAAGCGGCGCGTCTGAGTCAGCGAGCGGACTTATTGAACGAGTTAACATTAATCCGCATGCGCGTTACGCGCGCATGACGTTAACGGACAAAGCGTGAAGGTGTTAACGGCCGAGTGCTTCGGCGCGCGCCTCGGCGCGGGCCGCGTTGGCGATGTCGTCGAGCACGTATTGCGGCGGCATCATGTAGCCGAGCACGCGGCTGGTCGGGTATCGGCTCTCCTGAACCTTGTTGCCGTGGTTGCCGGAGATGACGATCAGGTTGCCGGCGCCGTCGGTGCCGCGCACGATGCCGACATGGCCGTTGTTCGGGCCGCCGCGGCGGAAGATCACGATGGCGCCGACGCGGGGGCTGTCGAGCTTCTTGCCGAAGCTCAGGAACGAGCGCGCCGCGCGCGAGTGGGTGCCTTTGCCGCCGACCTTGCGGAGGATCATGTTCATGAAGTCGGCGCACCACAACTGCGTCGGCAGGCCGAGCTGCTTGGCGTTGCGGCCGCGATAGCGCAGCGCCTCGAGCAGCACCGCGCCGGCGCCGGGCACCGAGGCGGCGATATCGGCTGCGTCGGTCCGGCTGCGCGCAATCGTCTCCATCGGCGTGACGTCGGCAAAACGCGCCGGCCGTTTGCCGCTGGCCTGATTGTTGGCATGGGCCGGCGCGGCCGCGGTGAGCGCGACCGTAAGAGCCAGAATTGCACCGGCGATTTTCATCTCATCGCATCCGCTTCGGAACCGGTCTTGGTTCGAACGGTTTGACCACGTCTGCATTCGCGGAAGGGCGTACACCGCAAACGTGGTTAACCGCTGCGGCCATTTTTTCCGGGGATGTGAGGCTGGTGCAAGAAAAAGCAGCGTAAACCGGCCGCCTGTCTTGCGGCATGGTTAACGCGGCAGCGTCTCAACGCATGGTGTAGCGGATCGGCACCGTGATCGAGATCGAGCGGCCGAGTTCGGTGGGCGGCGGCGGCAGCGGCTCTGCGCGCGACAGAAGCGCGAGCGTCTCGCGGTCGAGGATCGATGAGCCGGACGAGCGCGCGATGCGCGCGCCGTGGACGCCGCCGTTGCGGTCGATGGTGAAGGCGAGATAGGCGACGCCCTGGTCGCCGCGCGAGCGCGCTTCGGACGGGTAGCGCTTGGCGCGTTCGAGGCGGGCTGCGAGCATCGAGCGCCAGGTCGGCAGCGCATTGGAATGGCGCGAGGCGGCGCCCGGCGCCGGCGCTGCGGTTTGCGAGGCTCGGTGCTCCGCCGGGCTCGGCGCGCTCGCAACGCTGCGGCGCTTCTGTTTTTTCTTCTTCGGCTTTTCCGGCTCGATCGGCTTCGGCGGCGGCACCGGCGCGACCGCGATCATCGGGTTCGGCGCGGGTTCCGGCTTCAGGTCGAGTTCCGGCTCCGGCGGCGGCTCGGGTTCCGGTTCGGGCTCGGCTTCCGCCTGGAGCGGGCCGGGCGGCAGCTGGAGTTCTTCCGTGGTCGGCGCGACCGCGGCCGGCGCGAAGTCGACCAGCATCACCGGCGCCGTCGCAATCGATTCCGCGCTGTCGGTCCAGCGGGCGAACAGCCCGGCGATGCCGGCGGCATGAAACGCGACCGCCAGCACCACGCAGCCGCTCCAGCGCGCGAGGGTGAGGCCGTGTTCGCGGAACGCGGCTTTGGCGCCGGTTGCGATCATGGCTTCTGCACCGACTCCAGTCCAACGAGCGCGACGTGCAGATAGCCGGCCGTGCGCAGCTCGTTCATCAGCGTCATCAACTCGCCATAGGGCACGCTCTTGTCGGCGCGCAGGAACACCCGCTGTTCCCTGTCGTTGGAGGTCGCGCTGTCGAGCGCGGCGCCGATGCCGTTGCGTTGGATCGTGTCGTTGCCGAGCGTGACGGAAAGATCGGACTTCAGCGTGACGAACAGCGGCTTGTCCGGCCGGGGCTGGCGCTCGGCGGTCGAGGAGGGCAGATCGACGGAGATGTCGACGGTGGCGAGCGGCGCCGCGATCATGAAGATGATCAGCAGCACCAGCATCACGTCGATGAAGGGCGTGACGTTGATCTCGTGCAGTTCGCCGAGCGAGTCGTCGCCGTGGTCGAGCTTTGCGGCCATATCTTGCGTCCGGTCCGTCTTATTCCGCCGCCGCGCGCGGCCGGTGGCCGGTGCGGCGTCCGTAGAGTTCGCGGTCGAGGTCGCGGCTGACCAGCCGCAGCACGGCCGCCGAGGCGTCGCCATACTGGGCGCGATAGCCGGCGGTCCAGCGCGACAGCAGATTGTACATCACCACGGCCGGGATCGCGGCGACGAGGCCGAGCGCGGTTGCGAGCAGCGCCTCGGCGATGCCGGGGGCGACCACCGCGAGGTTGGTGGTCTGCGATTTCGAAATGCCGATGAAACTGTTCATGATGCCCCACACGGTGCCGAACAGGCCGACGAAGGGGGCGGTCGCGCCGATGGTGGCGAGCGGGCCGGTGCCGCGGATCATGCGGCGCGCGGCCGCGGCTTCGAGCCGCTCGAGCCGCGACGCGACGCGCTCTTTCACGCCCTCGCGGTCGATCGCATCGGCCGATTGCTCGATTTCCGTCATCGCGGCGTGAACCAGCATCGAGGCCGAACTGCGCCGCGTGCCGAAGGTCTGCGTGCATTCGATCAGCGAGGGCGCGTTTTCGATCCGCTGCATGTCGCTGCGCAGCCGCGCGCGCGCGCCGAAAATCTCCAGCGCCTTGGCGAACCAGATCGTCCAGGTCAGCAGCGAGGCGAAGGCGAGGCCCACCATCACCGCCTTCACGACGATGTCGGCCTGCATGAACATGCCCCACGGGGAAAGATCCCGCGGCAGCGTCAGCGCGATGCTTGGCACGGCGCTTGGCGCGGCGCCAGGCGCGGGAACCGCCGGTGCAGTCGCGCCCGGCGCAGCCGGGGCTGCGGCGTCTCCCGGCGCAGCGGTCGACGCAGGGTTGGCGGCTGGCGCCGGCGTTGCCGGAGCGGCTGGCGTCACGGACTGCGCCGGAGTGGATTGCGCGGGAGCGGCGGGCGTCGTTACGGCCGGCGGCGGGCTGGCGGGCGTGCTCGGCGGCGGCGCACTGGTCTGCGCCAGCGCCGCGGCGGGCAGCAGCGCGGCGGCGAGCATGATCGCGGCGCTGTGCCGCCGGAGGAAATGAAGGATGACGGAATTCATGATCGGCCGCTCGCTTGACATGACTGCACTATCTCAACTCGTTCTGTCTTTTACTTACTCTGCGGGACGCAATTGTGTCTCCGGGACCGCCGCCGCGCCTCTGCGCACGGCGCGCCGCCGCAGCCACATGATCGTGCCGGTAACGGCAAACACCGTCGGCAGCACGCCGGTTGCGAACACCAGCGCCTTCCACACCGGGCCGCTGTTGCTGCCCTCGTGAATCCAGCGGATCCAGCGCGCCGCCTTGTCGCCGGATTGCGGCGCCGGCAGGATCGCCGCCGTGCCGTCGCGATCGCTGACCGTGACGTTGAGCGCCATGCCGTCGGCGCGTTCCATCTGCACGCGCCACGCCGGCGCCGGGCCGCGATTGCCGCGGGCGGCGGCTGGGAGAAAGATTGCGCGCGCCGTCGCGCCGGTATTCTGCGCGAGTGCGATGTCGAGCGCCTTGTCGGCGGTGAGCGTCGGCGCCGCCACGACCGGCCCGAAGCCGCGCGGTCCCGGCGGCGTCATCGTCGCGACCGACGCCATCGCCGTGCGCGCCGTCTGCGGGAACGACAGATAGATCCCGGTCAGCGAAACGGCGGCGAGCGGGATCGAAATCCAGAACCCCGTCATGTGATGCAGGTTGTAGGTGAAGCGCGTCGAGCGGCTCCAGCGCAGGCCCCGCAGAAAGCCGCCGCGCGGCCACCACAGATAGATGCCGGACAGCGACAGGATCAGCATGCCGACGCCGGCCCAGCCGACGATCTGGCGGCCGGAATATTGCGGGATCGTCAGGTTCTCGTGGAACACATGCAGGAAGCCGAACAGCGACGCGCGGAAATCGACCACGTCGAGCACGCGGCCCGTGGGCGGATCGAGATAGACCGTGACGAAGCGCGGGCGCTGGCCGGGCTCGCTCTTCTGCGCGCGAGTCTGCACCTGCAGCGGAGCGCCCGGCTCGGCCGGCAGCCGCAGCGCGGCGGGCCGGAGGTCGTCGGCGGCCCCGGCAACCGCTTCGCCCGCGCGGGCGAGATAGTCCGACAGCGGGAGCGCCCGCTGCGGTCCGCTGACCGCGTAGCGATGCGGGTTGAGCATGCCGTCGAATTCGTCGTGGAACACCAGCAGCCCGCCCGAAATCGAAATCGGGATGAGCAGGATCGCCAGGCCGATGCCGATCCAGAGATGGATGTTGAGCCACAATTGCCGCAGGGCGCGTGTCCGCGAGGTCGCCATCACCTTGATCCTAGCCTGAATGGGGCACCCTATAGCAGGGCCTCAAACAGAAGGAACCAGAAACTTGAGGTTTTGCAATGATTTGAAGCATTCTAAAGAGGCGAATATTCAGTTTGTATTTATTCTAATCAACGAATACTGGATAATTTACTTGGCGCTTGACCTGTGTGGCTGCCGCATGCTTCGAAAAGAAAGGATAAGCGATAAAAATCAATAGCTTAGAGTAGTTCTAAGCTACAGTATTTGTTGCGGGGGCTTCAAATGGTGGCAGTTGACCGGCACGCGCCGAATGCGACGCGTTTTTCGACGGATTTCTCGGACAATTCGGCTGGCGGCATCGGGCGCACCGGCGCGCCGAACCGGCTCGCGCGTCATGCGGCGCTGCTCGGCACCGCGGTCAGCCTTGCCTCGCTGATGGCGGCGGCCGCGGCCTCCGCGCAGGAAAGCGGCGTCGCGCTGCCGACCATCGACGTCAATGCCGGCAACGACAGCGGCTATCAGGCGACGCAGCAGTCGATCACGCGCCTGCAGACGCCGCTGCTCGACACGCCGCAGACGGTCAACGTCGTGCCGCAGCAGGTCATCAAGGACCAGCGCGTCTCGACGATGGAAGAGGCGCTGCGCAACGTCGTCGGCATCACCTTCAGCGCCGGCGAAGGCGGCCAGCAGGGCGACAGTCCGATCATCCGCGGTTTCGCCGCGCGCGGCGACATCTTCCGCGACGGCTTCCGCGATCCGGGTTGGTACACGCGCGACCTGTTCTCGATCGACCGCGTCGAAGTCTACAAGGGCCCGTCGGCCTTCGCCTTCGGCCGCGGTTCGACCGGCGGCGCGATCAACAACGCCTCGAAGCTGCCGACCGGCAACACCTTCGTCGAAGGCACGGTCAGCGGCACCACCGGCCCCGGCGTCCGTGCGGATCTCGACACCGGCGGCAAGGTCGGCAACGTCTCCGGCCGCATCGCCGCGACGGCGCAGAACATCGATACGCCGACCCGCGACAACGTCTACACCAAGCGCTGGGGTGTCGCCCCGTCGGCGTCGCTGCAGCTCGACGAGGCCACCAAGGCGACGCTGTCCTATGTCTATCAGGGCGAAGAGGGCTCGCAGGACTACGGGCAGCCCTATCTGCCGCAGCCGGCTTACAGTTCCAGCACCGGCGCGCTGACCAATCCGGGATACAACGGCAATGGCTCGGCGGTGACGCCGGTGCCGGTGTCCCGCAAGCTCTGGTACGGCATCGAGAACGGGCCGTTCCGCGACCTGACCACCACCGAAACCCACATCGTCACGGCGCTGATCGAGCGCCAGCTCGGCGACCGTTTCAAGGTGACCAACGGCACCCGCTTCATCTCCAATGTCCGCGACTCGACGGTGACCGCGCCGCGTGCGCTCGGCAACGCCGCGAACACGGTGTTTGCCAGCGGCACCAGCGGCGGCATCGCCTCGGCCGGCTATCCGGTCGATCTGATGACGATCGGCCGCGAGCGCCGCAACCGGGTCACCGACGCGAGCTACCTCGTCAACCAGACGGATCTGACCGGCAAGTTCGAAACCGGCATGCTCAGGCACACCTTTGCAACCGGCGTTGAGTTGAGTCGCGAGACCCGCGACCAGACTCGCGTCGACCTGTGCTCACAGACCGCAGCGGCCTGCCGCACCAGCCTGATCAATCCCGGTTTGAACACCGTCGCCACGGATCGCTACGACGTCACGGCGCCGAACCACACCACGTCGGATAACGTCGCGCTCTATATTTCCGATCAAATCAAGATTACGCGGTTCTTCGAGCTTTTGATTTCGCTGCGCAACGATCGTTTCTCGACCAACTATGTCGACGAAGCCGCGACCGGAGCGAACCGGGAGCTGTCGCGCACCGACAACATGTTCAGCCAGCGTTACGGCATCGTGTTCCACCCGGTCTCGAACGCCAGCATCTATTTCGCCTACGGCAATTCCTACAACCCGTCGGCGGAACTGGGCACGCTGTCGTCGAGCGCGAACAATTCGGCGAGCGTCACGCTCGCGCCGGAAAAGAACATCTCGTATGAGCTGGGCGCCAAATACGACGCGATGGGTGGCAAGGTCACGTTGAGCGGTGCGGTATTCCGCATCGAGAAGACCAATCTGCGCATCCCGAACGATCCTTCGGCGCCGACGGCGCAGCAGTTCCTCGTGCTCGACGGGCTCGCGCGCGTCGAAGGTATCGAGCTTGGCCTGTCCGGCCGGCTCACCGACGCCTGGCAGATCACCGCCGGCTACAGCTATCTGAAGTCGGAAATCGCCGAGACGACCAATCTCGCCGAACTGGGCAGGCGGCTCCCCAACACGCCGGAGCACAATTTCACGCTGTGGTCGACCTACGACCTGACGTCGCGCTTCACGGTCGGCGGCGGCGCGGTCTATCAGTCGATGGCTTACGTCAACACGACCAACACGGCCTATGTGCCGGAGTACTGGCGGTTCGACGCCATGGCGAGCTTCAAGGTGGACAAGTACTCGACCATCCAGCTCAACATCTACAATCTCGCCGACGAGCATTATTACGCGCAGTATTATGGAGGCCACGCGGTGCCGGCGTCCGGCCGCTGGGCCATGCTGTCCTGGCGTGTGCGCCTCGAACCGCCTACACTCCTGCCATGATGGTGCGCATCCCCAACGTGCTGACCGCCGAGCAGGTCGCACGTTGCCGCGAGGTGATGACGAAGGCGGCCTGGGTGGACGGCAAGGTCACGGCCGGCCACCAGTCGTCTCAGGTGAAGAACAACCTGCAGCTTCCGGAGAGCGCTCCGGAAGCGCGTGAACTCGGCGGCATGGTGCTGCAGGCGCTCGCGCGCAGCCAGCTGTTCACCTCCGCGGTGCTGCCGAAGCAGGTGTTCCCGCCGCTGTTCAACCGGTACGACGCCGGCATGACCTTCGGCGCCCACGTCGACAATTCGGTGCGCAGCCATGCCGCGAGCGGCATCACCATCCGCACCGACGTCTCATCGACCTTGTTCATCTCCGCGCCGGAGGATTATGACGGCGGCGAACTGGTCGTCGAGGACACCTATGGCCGTCATTCGGTGAAGCTGCCGGCCGGCGACATGATCGTCTATCCGGCGACCTCGCTGCACCACGTCACGCCGATCACCCGCGGCTCGCGCATCGCCTCGTTCTTCTGGACGCAGAGCATGATCCGCGACGAGAGCAAGCGTTCGCTGCTGTTCGATCTCGATATGGCGATCATGCGCGTCGCCGGCGACCATCCCCAGCATGCGTCGGTGGTCGAGCTGACGGCCGTCTATCACAACCTGCTGCGGCAGTGGGCCGAGGTCTGACCGCGCGGCCGGACGCGCCGCCAGGGCATGATCCCGAAAAGCGGCAGGGCGCTCTCATCTCCCAAAACGAAACCGCCCCGTGGAAACCACGGGGCGGCTTGCTGTCAATCGCGGTGAGACGCTGACAGGATCGACGATCAGTAACGGTAGGACACGGCCTGGCGATAACCGCCGCCGCCGCCGACCGCGACACGCTCGCTGCCGCCGCAGTTGCAGTTCGTGCCCTGAACGGTGCGAACGACCGTGCTCGACGAGGTGGACACGCCACCGCGACGGTGCTCGACGCCGCCGTAACGCTCTTCTTCACGATAGCGGTTGATCGTGTTGATGCGGCGCGTCACGATGTTCTGGTAGTGGACGTGCTCGCGGTGCACGACGACGTCCTTGCGGATCACCGGGCGGACGTGAACGACGAGCTGGTTGCGCTCTTCGGTGCGGTAGCGCGGAACCACCCGGCGGGTGTTGACCACGCGGGTGTTGTAGATCACGCGCGGGGCCTCGCGCACCGTGCGCGTCGAGTCGATCGGGCGGTTACAGTTACAGCCCGGATCGTAGCGGTAGCCACCGGCCTGCGCCGGAGAGGTGACATAGCCCGCCGACCCGACGATCAGCAGAGCCAAAAACGCGGAATACAAGTGCCTCATCGGATCACTCCATTAACCATGTAAGTACCGAGTAGAACTTCATTTTTGACGCGTTAACCATCTTTGTAAAGGGATTTTTAACCTGCCGGGGCGCTGTCCCGGATCGGGGCGCCAGCCACGTCGTTTTGTTGCGTTTTCATTCACGGTCCGGCCCCGGCGCGGGCGTCGGCGCTGTCCCGCTTTGGGACTTTCCACATGCTCTGCAAAAATGGGCGGCCGCTCCGCAACCGGCGGTTTCACTCGCACGCGCGGCGGCGGAGGTGACACAATGCCCGCGGTCCGCGCCGGTGCGGACCCGTCAATCGCTTCAGGAACATGACCGTGGCCGACACACTCAACGCTGTGCGTACCGAGCTTTCCATCGCCAACCGCATCCTGGCCAATGAAGGCATCTTCGACGCCTTCGGGCATACCAGCGCGCGGCACCCGACCAATCCGAACCGCTATCTGCTGTCGCGGTCGCGCGCGCCGCAGCTCGTCGAGCCGGGCGACATTCTGGAATTCGATCTCGATTCAAACCCGATCGACAAGAACCATTCGCCGCTCTATTCCGAGCGCGTCATCCACGGCGAGATCTACAAGGCGCGGCCGGACGTCATGGCGGTGTGTCATCACCATGCGCCGGCCTTCATGCCGCTCGTGGTTTGCGGGATCGATTTCGTTCCGGTGTTTCACCTCGGCGCGATCGGCGGCATCAAGCCGCCGTTCTGGGACCAGCGCAAGGAATTCGGCGACTGCAATTATCTGGTGGTGACGCCGGAGGAGGGTGCTTCGCTCGCAGCCCGGCTTGCCTTGCACAACATGGTGCTGATGAACCGTCACGGCGTCACCGTGGTCGGCGCAAGCCTGCAGGCCTGCGTGTTCCGCGCGATCTACTCCGCCAAGAACGCCGAGTATCAGGTCGCCGCCGCCAACGCGGGAAGCCTCGATCCGCTGTCGCCGGGCGATGCGAAAATCTCCGGCGACATTGCGACCTCGACGACCGGTCTCAATCGCGCATGGGAAGTCTGGCTGCGTCATCTTTCGGATGCTGGCGGCATGCCGCCGGGTGGCTCGGCGTCCAGAGCGTCGTCGTCGAAGTCCTCGGCGAAATCGGCGAGCAAGAGCAAGCCGAAGTTTCGGGCCGCGAAAAAGCGTCGCCGCGGCTGAGGCCGCGGCGCACCGCGCTGCGCTGCAAATTTGCGCTTTCGCTCGGCGGCTAAATCACATTGAATGGCCGCCGAGAGCGGCGGCAAGACCGCGCGACGTAAACGGGAACAGGGAGGATATCCATGAAACAGCATCGCACTCTGGCGGGGATGCTCGGCATTGCCGGCGTTCTCGCGCTCGGCATGGCCAGCGCTCACGCCGAGGACACGCTGAAGATCGTGATCGGCCAGATCAACAACTGGGAAAATCAGGCGCCGACGCTCGGCGAGGCCGCCGGCATCTTCAAGAAGTACAACCTCAAGATCGAGGCGACCGGCACGCAGGGCGCGGGCGAGACGCTGCAGGGCGTCATCTCCGGCTCCGCCGATCTCGGCGCCGGCGTCGGCGTCGCCGGCGCGATGCGCGCCTTCTCGAAGGGCGCGCCGGTGCGCATTCTGCTGCCGGCCTTCACCGGCACGGGCGACCTGTACTGGTACGTCAAGGCGGACTCGCCGATCAAAACCCTGAAGGACGCCACGGACTCGAACACGATTGCCTATTCAACCAGCGGCTCCTCGTCGAACAACATCGTGCTCGCCTTCGTCAACGAGCTCGGCGCCAAGGCGAAGCCGACCAAGACCGGCGGTCCGGCGGCGACGCTGACCGCGGTGATGTCCGGCCAGGTCGATATCGGCTGGGCGGCGCCGCCGTTCGGCCTGCAGGAAATGAAGGACGGCAAGATCCGCATGGTCGCCCGCGGCAGCGACGTGCCCTCGCTCAAGGGCCAGACCGTGCGCTCGATCATCGTCAATGCCGATGCGCTCAAGACCAAGAAGGACGCCATCATGCGGTTCGTGAAGGCGTATCGCGAGACGGTGGACTGGATGTATTCCGATCCGAAGGCGCTGCAGATGTACGCCGAGAAAATCAAGCGTCCGGTCGAGCTCGTCACCGACTCGGCCAAGCGGTTCCAGCCGAAGGAAGCGCTGCAGACCGACGAGATGAAGGATCTCGACGGCGCGGTGCGCGACGCGGTGAAGCTGAAGTTCCTTGAGAAGCCGTTGACCAAGGAGCAGCTTGCGGAATTCATCCAGATTCCGAAGCGCTGACGCGCAAGCCGTCACGGTTGGGGCGACGATCGGCGGGCCGCTGCGTGGGGCAGCGGCCCGTTGCTTTTGTCGCGTGCTCCGCCCTGCCTTCGCATGTCGGGTTTCGTTATGTCCGGTTTATGCAGGCTTTATTGGCGCGGCAATTGACGCCGCGGCGTGCCACGGCAGAATTCGCCGATGGCACGCATCCGCGCCTCACACGCCGTTCTCGCCGGCCTCTTCGCGTTTGCGTTTGCTCTCAGGCTGTATGGCCTCGACGACAAGCCGCTGTGGCTCGATGAAATCATCACCTGGGGGCGCAGCGGCCGCCCAGTCGCCGACCTGACGGTCAACGCGCTCAGCAACCGGCACTTCCCGACCTATTTTGCGCTGATCAAGCTTTTCCACGCCGACGATGCATGGCTGCTGAGGCTGCCGTCGGCGTTTTTCGGTTCAGTTTGCGTCGTGCTGGTCGCGATGATCGCCACGCGGGTGCATTCGGCGAGAGCAGGTCTCGTCGCGGGCCTGCTGATGGCGCTGTCGCCATTCGACGTGCAGTTCAGCCAGGAGGCACGGCCCTATGCGGTGGTGTCCTGCTTCATTCTGATCGCGCTGTGGGGCCTTGTCAGGATCGCGGGTTCATTGCCGCCGCCAGACTCAACGCCGGATCGCGACACGCGGGCGCGTAACGGCTGGATGGCCTATACGCTCGGCACGGCCGTCGCGCTCTATCTGCATCTCGTCGCCACCGCCTGGCTGGTGGCGTCGAACGTCGCCGTTCTGTTGGTCGCGACGCGACGACCGCGTCCGGATAGGGCCTTCGTGCGCGCATGGCTGCGGCGGCAGGCGATCATCCTTGTCATCTGGCTCCCCGGTCTTGCCGCGATGCTTCTGCTGCGCAGCGATCCCGGCCAAAGCCTGCGCTGGCTGCCGCCGTTCAGCCTGCAGCATCTCCGGTCGTTGTTTTCCTCGGTCTATCTGTTCCGCATCGCCGACGTCGTCAGCTTCGAGCTGTTGCCGACTCTCGCGCCCGGCTTCGGCGCGGTCGTGCTCATCCTCGCCGCGGCTGGCGCCTGGCAGCTTCGGCGACAGCCCGTGCTGCTGTCCGTCTGCGGCATCGCGGCGATCGCGCTGCCGGTTCTCGTGCTCGCCGTGTCGCTGGTCCAGCCGATCCTCATTCCGCGTTATCTGAGTTGGAGTACCGGGCCTTATGTCGTGCTGGCCGGCGTCGGGCTGGCCGCGCTACCGCGACGCGCTTTCACCATCGCGACGGTGGCGCTGCTGGCAGGCGGCGTGGCCGCGCTCACGCCGTATTACCGCTCCGAAACCAAACCGCGCTGGGATCTCGCCGCGCGCTATCTCGCGCAGCATCTCGGTCCGTCCGATATCGTCGTCACGCCCGATCCGATGGCGGTTTACGTGCTGCGGCGTTACGGCGCGTGGTTCCGGCTCGATCCGTCGAAAGTGAAGGCGATTGCCGATCCCGCGGAGCTCGCGCGCTATGCCGGCGAGAGCGCTGTCTGGGTGGCGTATGGCCGTTCCGGTCAGGGCACCGCCGTGCCCGAAGCGGATTTCCGCGCCAGATGGCTTGCGGCCGACGTGCCGGTTTCGACGGTCAGGCTCGGCCGGCACGTCGCGCTGTTCGAACTGCCACGGCGCAACGGCGCCAACTGAGAACGCTACTTGTGCGCCACCGGCGGCGTGCCGTGGGTGTGGAAGGACTCGATGGTCTTCAGGCCCCAGGCCTGGCCTTTCTTGCGCTCGTCCTCGGTCCAGGTGATCGGCTTCCAGTCGGGCGCGAGCACCAGCCGCGCGCCGGCATTGGCGAGTTCGACGCGGTTGCCGCCCGGCTCCCAGACATAGAGGAAGAAGGTCTGCTGCACGGCGTGCTTGTGCGGGCCGGTCTCGATATAGACGCCGTTCTCGAGGAACCAGTCGGCGGCGAGCAGGATCTCCTCGCGCGAGTTCAGCGCGTAGGTGACGTGATGGAAGCGGCCCGGCGTGCCGGTGTGGTCGCGCGTATAGGCGAAGTCGTAGGACTTGTTTGTCGCCGTCATCCAGATGCCCGCCTCGCTGCCGTCGTTCAGCACGATGCGTTCGGTCAGGCGGAAGCCGAGATAGTCCTCGAAGAATTTGCGGCAGGCCGAGATGTCGGCCGCCAAGCCGTTCCAGTGGTCGATGCGGCGCGGATTGATGCCGTGGCCGGGATAGCGCTGCGCCTGATTTTTCAGTGCAGGTTTTTCTTCTGTCGGCGGCTGGTACCACTCCGTCTCGTAATAAAGCTCGATGACGTGGCCGTCCGGATCCTTGCAGACGAAGGTCTTGCCGTGGCCGAGGTCGCCGTCGGTCCAGCCGACGTCGAAGCCGGAGCCTTTCAGCGCCGCCGCGCGGCGCTCGAGCGCCTGCGGCGAGCGGCAGCGGTAGGCGGCGTGGCCGAGGCCGGAGGTCTTCGCCGCCGTGAGCTTGAGCGAATAGCGCTCATAGTCGTCATAGCCGCGCAGATAGATGCTGTCGCCCTTCTCGCCGCTCTTGGTGAGACCGTAAATCTCCGTGAAGAAGCGCGCGCTCTCCTCGAATTTCGGCGTGAAGATTTCGATATGCCCGAGATGGGCGATATCCATGATGGGTTCGGGCGCGTCTGCCATGACCGGGTACCTTGTCGTCTCAACGGGAATTTTGCGGGGACACTATCCGATGCCGCCGGGCGGATCGACCTTGATTTGCAGCAAAGCTGCCCACTGCGCAGCGCTCAGAGCCCCGCGGCGCTGGCCTCCGCGAACATCTCCTCGACGGTGAGGGCGCGCGGCGTCAGCTTTTGCGCGGCGCAGAAGCGGGCGACCTTGTCGAGCGAGGCGCGGTTGGCCGCGATGCCGAAGCGGATCGGATCGGGCGAGGGGGCTTGCGGAAAGGCTTTCGCCTTCGACTCCGCCAGCATCCGGTAGACCTCGCGGGCGACGTCCGGCCGCTCTGCCATGATCTGCGACCGCAGCACCATCATGTGATTGATCGGGATGCCGCCGTTCGCCGCCGCCCAGTCGCGGTCGACGCTTTTTGCATCCGGGAACATCGGCACCAAAGGAGGTTTCTGATCGACATTGCCGAGCACGGCGGCGTCGATGTCGCCCGCCGCCAGCATGCTTTCCAGCGTCGCGCCTGCCGGCGCGCGGACCACGTTCGGCGGGTCCCTGTACTCGGCCACATGCGGGTCCTCGAAGGTGACCCAGGTGATGCTGTTTGAGTCGACGCCGTAGAGGTCGGCGAGGATGCCGCGCACCCACACGCCGGTCGTCACGGTGTAGGAACGAGCGCCGATCCGCTTGCCGTTCAAGTCCTGCGGCTTCACAGGTTTCTGTGCGTTGACGAACAGCGTGTGCATCTGCCCGCGGCCCATCACGGTCGCCGGGAGCAGAGCGTAGGGTTTTCCGAATGCCTTGGCCTGCAGGAACGTCACGATAGCGAGTTCGGCGCAGTCATACTTGCCGTCGCGCACCAGCGCCTTGAAGGCGGTATTCGGCACCTTGACGTCGTCATAGACGAATTCCACGAGGTTGGACGTCACCTCGCCGCGCTTCAACGGCATGACGCCCGGATGGTCGCCGAGCAGCGTGAACAGTTTGACCTTGTCGGGCATCGATCCTCACACGAGACACGAAAGCGGGCGATTATGCCTTCTCGAATGTCAAAGTGAAATTGTTGGCCGGCATCGCGGCGGTCTCGATCAGCGGCGCGCCGGCGGCTTCGCCGAGCGCGGCGAGCGCCGCGATGTCGCGCACGCCCCACTCCGCATTGCTGGCGCGCAGGCTCGCGTCGAATTGCTCGTTGCTCGGCGCGGTGTGCGTGCCGTCCTTCATGAACGGCCCGTAGACGAACAGCCGCCCGCCGGGTTTGAGCCAGCGCCCCGCGCCGGCGATCAGGTTTTCCGTCGCCGGCCACGGCGAGATGTGCGTGACGTTGATCGCGAGCATCGCCGCGAGGGAGGGGCCGCTCATCGCCCAGTTCGCATCCATCAGGTCGATGCGCTGCGGGTCGCGCAAGTTGGCTGCGGAGGCCGCGTCGCGCCACGCGCGGATGCTGGCGAAATGCGCGGGATTGTCCATGTCGCTCGGCCACCAGGTCAGGCGCGGCGTGCGCGGCGCATAGGCCGCGCTGTGCTCGCCGGTGCCGCTGGCGAGTTCCAGCACGTCGCCGCTTTGCTGCGCGAGCCACGGCCCGATCGCGGACCAGATCGGCTCATGGTTGCGCGTGAAGGCCGGCGCATGCAGCCGGCCGTCGGCTTCCGGCGTCGCGCCGCTGCCGAAATCGAGCGTGAAGCGCGGCGTCACACGTCGTCCGGGTTGTCGACATAGACGAGGCCGGCTTTCGCCAGCGGCTCGCGCATGTTGTACATGTCGAGGCCAAGTACGCCGGAGGCAAGCTTCTCGCGCTTGGCGCCTTCGTCGTCGGCGCGCTTCTGCGCTTTGGCCGCGACCTCGGCGCAATACTTTTTCGGGATGACGACCACGCCGTCGTCATCGGCCACCACGGCGTCGCCGGGCTCGACATTGACGCCCGCGCAGACCACCGGAATGTTGACCGAGCCGAGCGTCGCCTTGACGGTGCCTTTCGAGGAGATCGCGCGCGACCAGATCGGAAAGCCCATGTCCTTGAGCGTTGCGACGTCGCGGCAGCCGGCGTCGATGACGACGCCTTTCACGCCGCGCGCCTTCAGCGAGGTGGCGATCAGGTCGCCGATCATGCCGTCGGTGTTGTCGGCGGTGCAGCCGAGCACCACGACGTCGCCGGGTTTGCACTGCTCGATGGCGACGTGGAGCATCCAGTTGTCGCCCGGCTGCGCGAGGATCGTGACCGCCGGCCCGGCGATCGTCGCGCCGGCCCAGATCGGCCGCATATAGGGCTTCATCAGGCCGTAGCGGCCGTAAGCCTCATGCACGGTCGAGGCGCCGAGCTTCTCGAAGGTCGCGATCGCCTTGGCATCGGCGCGTTGGATGTTGCGGACGACGACGGTTTTCATGCGAGTTCTCCAGTCAAAATTGCGTGGCGGCCGTCAGCGCGTTTCGTCGGCGACGACTTTCTGCACCACCGGCCGCGCCGCCATGCGGGCGCGATGGTCGAGCACCCGCGGCAGCTTGGTCAGGTCGGCGCCGTCGCCTTCGAGCCACTGCGCCAGCGTGAAAAGATACATGTCGCAGATCGAGTAGGTGTCGCCCATCACCCAGGGGCCGCGCAGCATGCCGTTCTCGATCAGCGCGAAGGCCTCGCCGACCGACTGCGGCACTTTCTTCTTCATCGCTTCATGCGCGGCGGGGTCGTCGGCCCAGCGATAGAAGCGCATGCGGTGCGCGTGCGCGATGTGGACCGTCGAGCACAGATAGCTGTTGAAGGCCTGCGCCTCGGCGAGCGCGAACGGATCGTCGAGCGGCGCGATGCCTGCCTTTGGATTGCTCTGCGCGATGTAGAGGAGGAGGGCGGGCGTTTCGGTCAGCACGCCGCGCGGCGTGACCAGCGCCGGCACCCGCGCCTTGGGATTGACAGCGAGATAATCCGCCTTGCGCTGGTCTTCCGTGGCGAAGCTTAGGCGGATCGCCTCGTAGTCGGCGCCGGCTTCTTCCAGCGCGATATGCGAGGCGAGCGAGCAGGTGTGCGGCGCGTAGTAGAATTTCAGGGTCATCCGAGCTCCATCGCGACGCGCGGGAACAGCGTCTGATAGGCCTCGCCATAGGTCATCGGGATGCCGGTGTTGCGCGAGCCCTGGATGCCGCGGTTGAGCGCGACGCGCTCATAATAGTGCCAGAGGTGCTTCTGCGCGGCGAGGATCTGGAACGCCTTGTATTTGGTTTCCCAGACGTCGTCGATCTTCAGGATCAGGTCGGGCTTGAAATTGCACTGCTCCGGCTGGTGCGGCTCGAACAGATAGACCGGCGGCGCGGAATACTTGTATTGCGCGCCCGGCTTGTGGCCCATCGCCTGCGCGACCACGCGGGTCTCTTGTGCAAAGTGTGCCGCGTTCGGGTGATCGAAATTGTAGGGATCTTCCAGCGCGTGGGTCAGCACGAAGGCCGGGTTGGTCTCGCGATAGATGTCGACCATGCGGTCGAAGTGCTGTTCGTTGAGCTTGAGCGGATAGTCACCGCAGTCGAAGAACTCGATCTCGGCGCCCAACAGGTCGGCGGCGCGCTGCGCTTCGTCCTTGCGGCCGGCCTTCACGCTCTCGAGCGTCGCGCCCTTTTCCTTCCAGGCGAACTGGCTTTCGCCGCGCTCGCCGAACGACAGGCAGACGATCTTCATCTTGTAGCCGGCCTTGGCGTGCAGCGCGATCGCGCCGCCAGCGCGCCAGACGAAATCGCCGGGATGGGCGGTGACGACGAGGCCGGTTTTTGGGTCTGCCATTCTTCTTGTCCCTGGATCGTTTCCGAAATTGCGTGGGCGCTTCTATAGCGCGTTTTGTCGCGGAGTTTGAGCCTTCGCGCGCCCGCTGCAGGGCAGTCTTGACAGGACAGGCTAAAGGAAATAAATCCTATTAGGTCTGCTGATGCGGCGGCGTCTCATGAACGCCGTCGTGCGCGGGCGGGTGATGCTTCGGGAGGCGCAGCCGGTTTCGCAAACCGGCGCGTGCTCTCGCAAAGCACGCGGGCGGGTCCGATCGCAAGGAACCCCGCCATATGGAGCCTCGCAAGCTCCTGGCGCCTCCCGAAGCCTCATTCTCGGGACACGACCGGCGACCCGGCGCCGGACAAACAATGCGGGCAAAGGCGTGCGCCTGCGCCTAAACTGAGTTGTCATCGCCCGCGGAGGCGGGCGATCCAGTAAACGCAAGCATTGCGGGATGCCCTACTACGTCTACATCCTTTCAAGCGGTATTGGCGGCACGCTCTATATCGGCGTGACAAACGATCTGGTTCGCCGCGTATACGAGCATAAATCAGCTGCGGTCGAAGGATTTACCAAAAAACATGACGTCAAGCGCCTGATCTATTTCGAGCAATACGAAGATATTGAAAACGCTATTCGGCGGGAGAAGCGTCTCAAGAAATGGAACCGAAAATGGAAAATTCGGCTTGTTGAAGAGAACAACCCGAACTGGTCGGACCTTTATCCAGGCATTGCGAGCCCCTGAGTTTACTGGATGCCCCGCCTTCGCGGGGCATGACGGTGAGGGGAACACTGTCGGTTTATTCTCTGTCTTGGAGATATTCCGACAACGTTCTAAGACCAACCCATGACCTCACCCTCCGCACGTTCCCGTCTCGACAAGGCGCTTGCCGCCATCGGCGATCCTTATGGCGAAGGCGCGCGCGCCTGTCTCACCGTCTATCGCGACGAGGCGATCGCAGCCGCGGACGCAGCGGATGCGCGGGCGCGGCAGGGCATTTCGCTCGGGGCCCTCGACGGCGCGATTGTTACCATCAAGGACCTGTTCGACGTCGCCGGCGAGGTGACGCGCGCCGGCTCGAAGGTGCTGGCGGAGGAGGGCAAGATCGCGCACGCCGATGCGCCGGTGGTGCGGCGGCTGCGCGCGGCCGGCGCGGTCATCGTCGGCAAAACCAACATGACGGAGTTCGCTTTCTCCGGCGTCGGCGCCAATCCGCATTACGGCACGCCGGCCAATCCGGCCGACCGGTCGCGCGTTCCCGGCGGCTCGACCTCGGGCGGTGCCGTCGCGGTCGCCGACGGCATGTGCGAGATCACCATCGGCAGCGACACCGGCGGCTCGACCCGCATTCCCGCGGCGCTGTGCGGCATCGTCGGCTACAAGCCCTCGAAGCAGCGCATTTCCACCGAGGGCGCGTTTCCGCTGTCGCAGACGCACGACTCCATCGGACCGATGGCAATGACGGTTGCCGATTGCGCGCGTGCCGACGCGGTGATTGCGGGCGAGGCAGCCTGGACGCTCGAGCCGGCGCCGCTCGCCGGCCTGCGCATCGGCGTCGCGCAGGGAATGCCGCTCGACGCGCTCGACGACACGGTGGGGAAACGGTTTCCGCAGGCGCTCGACGCGCTGGAGAAAGCCGGCGCGCGGCTCACCCATGAAACGCTGCCGCTGCTCGACGCGATGAACGCGGTGCACCGGCGCGGCGGCATCGTGCCGGCCGAAGGCTATGCCGTGCACCGCGAGCGCATCGCGCGCGCGAAAGACGGAATCGATCCGATGATCGCCACGCGCATCGAACGCGCCGCGAAAATTTCCTCGGCCGACTACATCGCGATGCGTGAGGAACGCGCGGCGCTGGTTGCCGCGATGGATGCGCGGCTCGCCGACATCGACGTGCTCGCCTTGCCGGCGACGGCGATCGCCGCGCCGACCATCGCGGAGATGCTCGATCCCGAGACCTTCGGCAAGAAGAACGCCATGCTGTTGCGTAACACCTCGATCGGCAATTTCTTCGATCTGTGCGCGGTGTCGCTGCCGATCCCCGGCTCCGGCCTGCCGTGCGGGCTGATGCTGATGACGCGCAACGGCCACGACCGGCGGCTGTTCCGTATCGCCGCGGCGGTGGAGCGGCTGTTCTCCTAAAACTCCCGCAGGATCGTCTTGATCGCCTTGTAGCGCTCGCCGCCGAATTTCTTGGTCAGGCGCTGCTCGTGTTCTTCGGACAGCGTCCTGGCGCGGGCGAGGGTTTTCTGGCCTTCCGCGGTCAGATGCAGCTCGTGGCTGCGGGCGTCCTTGGGCGAGGGCAGGCGCTGGGTCAGGCCGCGGTCGCCGAGTTCGTGCAGCATGCGGGCAAGCCGCGCCCGCTCGATGCCGAGCGTCTCGGACAGGGCCGACTGTGACAGGCCGGGATTGGCCCCGATCACCGCCACGACGGAAAACTGCGCCGGCGACAGGTCGACGCTGGCCAGCCCGCGGATGAAGTCCTGGAACACCCAGATCTGGGCGCGGCGGATGAAATAGCCGAGCCGGTCCTCGAGGATGCCGAGATCGACCGCCGGCTTGCCGCGCCGCACCGTGGCCCCTTTGCGCCGCAGCGCAGCGGCCGTGCCGGCTTTGGCCGGACGCGCCGCCGGACGGGTGGATTTGCGTTCGCTCATCGGGCCGGTCTCGCGCGGATGGGCAGCGGCGTTTGGACCCTGCCTTTTGCCAAGCGTCTTTTGCACCGTCAGGTGTTGACGAAATTGTTGTCCGAGTCAACAATATGCCAACGTCGAAGGGCGCCGGCACGTTCGTGTCCGCGCGCGCTCGCGTGGCGCGCGCGGCATTGTTCTTTGGTCGCGTTGGTCCGCGCTTGTTGAAGGCCGGTAAAATCCGGCATGATGGGAACAAAGGCCCGTAAGGGTCGTGAGGGAGGAATCGTATGTCCAAGAAAACGCACACTGGCGCGTCGCTCGTCACGCGCCGCACTGTCACCGCCGGCCTCGGCGCAGGCATTCTCGCCGGCACCGCGCCGTTCAACATCGTGCGCGCCGCGGGCCCGCTCAAGGTTGGCGTGCTGCTGCCGCGCTCCGGCTATCAGGCCGGTATCGGCCAGGATTGCCAGCGCGGCGTCGACGTCGCCAAGGCCGTGCTCAAGCAGATGGGCCTGCCCGAACTCCAGATCATGAACGGCGACACCGAAACCAAGGTCGACGTCGCCCGCACCACCGCCGAAAAGCTGATCGCCGACGGCGCGCAGCTTCTGGTCGGCGCCTTCGACTCCGGCCAGTCGACCGCGATCGCCCAGGTCGCCGAGCAGAAGGGCGTTCCCTTCGTGATCAACATCGCGGCCGCGCCGCCGATCACCGAGCAGGGCTACAAGTTCGTGTTCCGCAACTTCCCGACCGGGCCCATGATCCTGCGCGACGCCTTCCTTAACCAGAAGGAAGTGTTCCA
The DNA here is from genome assembly GCF_050250095.1 of Pseudolabrys sp. Lineage (NCBI taxonomy): Bacteria > Pseudomonadati > Pseudomonadota > Alphaproteobacteria > Hyphomicrobiales > Xanthobacteraceae > Pseudolabrys > Pseudolabrys sp. Next base: position 521,631 of record NZ_JBFWPH010000001.1, read on the forward strand.
GGTCGCCGGCTCCGCGCCGAAGACCGCGGTGATGCTGCACGTCAACGACACCTACGGCACCGCGATCCTCAAGGGCACGGAGGCGATGTTCCCGAAGTTCGACATGCCCTACAAGATCGTTGACAAGATCGCCTACGATCCGGCCGCGCGCGACCTCTCGGTCGAGGTGGCCAAGGCCAAGGCGACCGGCGCCGACGTGCTTTATGCCGTGAGCCGTCTCAACGACGCCATCCTGCTGACCCGCGAAATGATCAAGCAGCGCTGGCTGCCGCAGGCGGTGCTCTCGATCGGCCCCGGCTGGTACGAAGACCAGTATCTCAAGACGCTGGGCAAGAACGCCAACGGTCCGATCAGCTTCGTGCCGTGGTATGACCCGAACAAGAAGGCGACCAAGCTCCTCAAGGACGCGCTCGCCAAGGCCCACAAGGGCATCGGCCTCAACACCAACCACGTCTATACGTTCGAGGCCCTGCTGGTCGCAGCCGACGCCTACAAGCGTGCGGGTTCGGCCGATCCGAAGGCGCTCGCCGACGCGATCCGCAAGACCAACATCACCGACAACGTCAGCCCCGGCCCCGGCATCATGTTCAATGAGAAGGGCCAGAACGACAAGCTGAAGTGCTCGGCGATTCAGAATCGCGACGGCGATACCGTCACGCTCGCCCCGAAAGAGGCGGCGAATGCCAAGCCCGTTTGGCCGATGAAGCGCGGCTGATCCGTTTCTCGCGCGCGACTGCTCCGGCCGCCTGACCGCGGCCGGAGCCGGTCTTTTTCGTCGGATGGGTTGAGCCGTTGCCACTCGATATCTATGTCAACGTCGCCATTGGCGGCATCCTGACCGGGCTCGTCTACGGGCTGATGGCGCTTGGCCTTTCGGTCATCTTCGGCGTCGTCCGCGTCGTCAATTTCGCGCACGGCGAGATGATGACGATTGCGATGTATATCGCCATCGTGCTGTTCGCGAAGCTCGGCCTCGATCCGCTGTTGATGCTCGCGCCGATCGCCGTCGTGCTGTTCGTCGCCGGTTATTTCCTGCAGTTGCGGCTGATCAACCGCTTCATCACGCGGCCCGAGCACAGCCAGTTCCTGCTGCTCGTCGCCATCGCGATCATCATCGTCAACGTGCTGCTGATCATCTTCGGGCCGGACGCGCAGAGCGTGCAGACGTCCTATTCGTTCGACAGCTATCAGGTCGGTCCGATCATCATCGACGCGACCAAGCTTTATGCCGGCGCGGCGGCCATCGTCGTCGCGGTCGCGCTGGTGGCATTCTTCCGCTTCACCGCGGTCGGCACCGCGATCCGGGCGTGCGCCGACAATTACACCGGCGCGCAGGTGATCGGGCTCGACGTCAACCGGCTCTACGCGCTGACCTTCGGCCTCGGCGCGGCCTGCGTCGGCGCGGCCGGCGCGATGCTGGTCATCATCATCGACGTCACGCCGGCGCTCGGGCCGGCCTATACGCTTCTGGCCTTCGTCATCGTCATCACCGGCGGCCTCGGCTCGATGTCGGGCGCGCTGCTCGGCGGCGTCCTGATCGGCCTGACCGAAGCGATGGCCGGGCTGCTGTTCTCGCCGTCGGCGAAAAGCATGTTCGCCTTCGGCATCCTGGTGCTGGTGCTGCTGTTCCGCCCGCAGGGCATCGTCGGGCGGAGGACCGCATGATCTCCCGCCTGTTTGACGACATTACCGTGCGCGGGCAGGCGCTGCTCGCCGTCATTCTGGCGCTTGCGCTGGCGGCGCCGTGGATCGTCAACGACTATCTGCTGAGCGTGCTCATCGTCACGCTTTACTTCGCCTATACCGGGCAGGCGTGGAACGTCATGATGGGCTTTGCCGGCCAGTTGTCGCTCGGCCATGCCATCTATGTCGGGCTTGCCGCCTATGCGGCGGCGTGGCTGTTCGTGCAGTTTAAGGTGAGCCCCTGGATCGGCCTGGTCGCGGCGATCCCGATCGCGGCGCTGTGCGGCGCCATTATCGGATTTCTCGCCTTCCGCTTCCGAGTCTCTGGCGTCTATTTCGCGATCCTGACCATCGCCTTCGCCGAATTCGCCCGCATCGGCTTCGACCACTTCACCGCGGTCGGCGGTTCGGCCGGCCTGTTCCTGCCGGTGTCAGGCTACGCGAAATACGATCTCTGGAACCTGCGCGGCGGTCCGGAGATGTTCTATTACCTGATCCTTGCGATGGTGATCGGGGCCTTCCTGATCTGCCGTGCGCTGCTGCGCTCGCGCCTCGGCTATTACTGGCTGGCGATCCGCGAGGACGAGCAGGCGGCGCGCGCGCTCGGCATCGACACCTTCCGCTGCAAGATGATCGCCGTGGTGGTGTCGGCGGCCATGACTGCGCCGGCCGGCGTGTTCATCGCCTTCTATAACAACAACCTGTTTCCCGAGCAGGTCTTCCACATCTCGCAGTCGATCGAGATCATCCTGGCGCCGTTCATCGGCGGCGCCGGTACGTTGTTCGGTCCGATCATTGGCGCGGCGTTGTTGCAGTGGCTGGCCGAGGGTCTGCGCGTGGTGCTGGAAACCGTCGGTGTTGACGTGCCGGGCGCCAAGCAGGTGTTCTTCGGTGTGCTGCTGCTGGTCGTCGTGGTCGCGGCTCCGGAGGGTTTCTGGCCGGGGATTGCCGCGTGGCTCAAGATCACGAGGCGCAAGTGATGAACCAGGCGACGGACACGCTTCTCTCGGTCAGGAACGTCACCAAGCGCTTCCGCGGCCTCGTCGCGGTCGACAAGGTCTCGTTCGACGTGCCGCAGGGCTCGATCTACGCAGTAATCGGCCCGAATGGCGCGGGCAAGACCACGCTGTTCAACGTGATCGCGGGGGAGTTCGCGCCGGACGGCGGCGAGGTCGTGTTTGACGGCCGGAACGTCTCCGGTCTCGCGCCCAACATCATCTGCGAGCGCGGTGTCGGCCGCACCTTCCAGATCGTCAAGCCGTTCCCGGCCCTGAGCGTGCAGGACAACGTTATGATCGGCGCGCTGCTGCGCAAGCGCACGCCGGCGCAGGCGCGCGAATGGGTCGACATGGTGCTCGACCGGCTCGATCTTTACGACAAGCGGCTGCAGCGCGCCTCGTCGCTGACGTTGCCGGACCGCAAGCGGCTTGAGGTCGCCCGCGCGATCGCGACCGAGCCCAAGCTTTTGCTGCTCGACGAGGTGATGGCCGGCCTGCGCCCGACCGAGACCGATCGCATGGTCGGCGTGTTCCGCAAGCTCTGCAAGGATCACGGCGTCACCATCCTGCTGATCGAGCACGTCATGCGCGCGGTGATGGCGCTGGCGGATCGTATTCTCGTGCTCCACCACGGCGCGGCGATTGCTGAAGGGACGCCGGAGACGGTGGTGCGCGAGCCGGCGGTGATCGAATCCTACCTCGGCGCGGAGACGGAGGTCTGATGCTTCTCGTCGAGAACCTCAGCGTCTTTCACGGCGATGCGCAGGCGCTCGACGGCGTCACGCTCGAGGTCAAGCAGGGCGAGATCATCGCCATCGTCGGCGCCAACGGCGCGGGCAAGACCTCGCTGATCCGCACCATCGCCGGTATGCACAAGCCTGCCTCCGGCCGCGTCGCCTATCGGGGCGAGGAGATCGCCGGCTGGCCGAGCCACCGCGTCTGCAACCTCGGCATCGGGCAGGTCGCCGAAGGCCGCCAGATTTTCCCCTCGCTGACGGTCGCGGAGAACCTCGCGATGGGCGCGATGCTGCCGCGCGGCCGCGCGCAGCGCGACGAGGCGCTTCAGCGCGTCTACCGCATGTTCCCGCGGCTGCTGGAGCGCCAGCATCAGGCGGCGGGCACGCTGTCGGGCGGCGAGCAGCAGATGCTCGCCATCGGCCGCTGCCTGATGGCCTCGCCCGATCTGGTGATGTTCGACGAGCCGTCGCTCGGCCTCGCGCCGGCGATCGTTCAACAAGTGCTGAAGACCATCCACGAGTTGAACCGCGAGGGGCTCACCTGCGTGCTGGTCGAGCAGAACGTCGCGGTGTCGCTGAAACTCGCGAGCCGCGCCTATGTGCTGGAGAACGGCCGCATCACGCTGTCCGGCACGGGCGACGAGTTGCTCGCCGACGATCGCGTCCGTCAGGCCTATCTCGGCCTCTGATCGCGGCCCGGAGCGTTTTCGAGCGAAGTGGAAACCGGTTCGCGTGAAGAAAACGCGACAAAACAAAAAGCGAGAGTTCCGGCTTTGATTTCAACAAAGCCGGAAGGTTCTAGATCTTCGCCGGCATCAGCCGGGCGACCTCGGAACGGGATTTCTTGCTCATCAGGAAGGCGAGCGCCGCGACGCGCAGGCTCAGCGGCGCGTCCGGATACTGCGCGCGCAGAAGCTTCAGCGCCTCGGCGTCGGAGGCCGGCATGAACTGCATCACCTCGCCCGCCATGACGTCGGGGGTGGGTTGAAAGCTCTGAAGCGTGAGGGGCCTGCCCATTGCGGAAATCCTTGCGTCCGGCACGCTCCAGTGTGCGGCCGGGTGGTTGCAAGTTCGTTAACGCAGGGATACGGGGACTGGTTCCGGGCAGCGACGGCGCGGAACACGCAACGGCGGCGTACAGCGACGCAACGCGAGATGCGACGCTATACTGATTTGCGCTGTGAGCGATGCCTACTTTTTCGGCTGGCCGATCGTGACCGTGAGCTTGCCGATGCCTTCGACCTCACATTCGAGCTTGTCGCCGGCGACCGTCGCGGCCACGCCGGCTGGCGTCCCGGTCATGATGATGTCGCCGGCCTCGAGCGCGACCATCTCGGAGAGCTTGGAGATGATTTCCGGGACGTTCCAGATCAACTGGTTGAGGTCGCCGTCCTGACGGACCTGACCGTTGACCTTGAGCGTGATGCGGCCCTTGGCCGGATGGCCGATCTCGGCCGCGGGCTTCAGCGGTCCGCACGGCGCGGAGGCGTCGAACGCCTTGCCGACTTCCCACGGCCGCTTCAACTCGCGCGAGGCGATCTGCAGGTCGCGGCGGGTGAGGTCGACACCGACGCCGTAGCCGTAGATGCAGCCGTTCGCCTTCTCGACCGGGATGTTGATGCCGCCGCTCTTGAGTGCGACCACGAGTTCGACCTCGTGATGCATGTCTTTCGTCAGTGACGGGTAGGGCACCGTGCCGCCGTCCGGCACGATGGCGTCGGCGGGCTTCGCAAAAAAGAACGGCGGCGCGCGCTCATCCTGTCCCATCTCGCGGATGTGCTCGATGTAGTTGCGCCCGACGCACCAGATGCGGCGAACCGGAAATTTCTTGGACGAGCCGGCGACGTCGAGGGTCGCTTGCGGGGGCGGCGGAATGACGTAATCGGTCATGGGAAAAGTCCCGGTTGTGAGAGCGGTTTCGGCGTCGATGCGCGGCCGTGGCGGCCGTCGAAAGGGCAGCGCCGGGTTATCAGGTGGCCCGTAGCGCCGTCAACGGCAGCGGCTTTCAGCCCGCCGAAACGGCGAGCGCCGGCGCCGGGCCTTCCTGGTCCTTGAGTTGCAGCCGGTAGAATGACGCATAGCGGCGGTCGAGCCGCAGCAGTTCGTCATGCGTGCCCGATTCCGTCACCACGCCGTTTTCGACGACGTGGATGCAGTCGGCATGCGAGATCGTGTGCAGCCGGTGGGCGATCGCGAGCGTGGTACGGCCCTTGCAGAGATGCTCCATCGCCTCGCGGACCTGCCGCTCGGACTCGGAGTCGAGCGCCGCGGTGGCTTCGTCGAGCAGGATGATCGGCGCGTTGCGGATCAGCGCACGGGCGATTGCGATGCGCTGGCGCTGTCCGCCGGACAGCTGCAGGCCGTGCTCGCCGACCGGGGTATCGTAGCCCTGCGGGAAAGCGGCGATGAAATCGTGCGCGTAGGCGGCTTTCGCGGCGGCGACGATCTCGTCCTCGCTGGCGCCGATCTTGCCGAAGGCGATGTTCTCGCGGACGGTGCCTCGGAACAGGAATACCTCCTGGCCGACATAGGCGATCTGGTCCCGCAGCGAATGGCGCGACACCTTGGCGATGTCCTGGCCATCGACGATCACGGTGCCGCCGGAGGGCTCGTAGAACCGCAGCAGCAGATTGAACACGGTGGACTTGCCGCCGCCGGACGGCCCGACCAGGGCGGTCAGCTTGCCGGGTGCGACGTCGAAACTCATCGCCTGAAGCGTCGCGGAGTCGCCGCGGTAGGAGAAATCGACCTTGTCGAACACGACATGGCCTGAGCTGACCTTCAGCGCGGGCTTGTGGGCGTCGTCGGGTTCGCTGGCGGGCGTATCGAGGATGTCGAACAGGATGCGTGCGCCGACCATGGCGCTCGACATTTCGATGTTCAGGCGGGCGAGGCGCTTGGCCGGCTCATAGGCGAGCAGGAAGGCGGTGATGAAGGAGAAGAACTCGCCCGGCGTCGCACCGGTGACGATGACGCGATAGCCGCCATAGACGATGGCGCCGGCGATCGCCATGCCGCCGAGCGTCTCCATCAGCGGGCTCGCGCGGTTCGACACCCGCGCCATGCGGTTGGCTTCCTGTTCGACCACCGCGATGTTGCGGTCGAAGCGCGTGCGCATGGTTTCTTCGAGCGTGAACGCCTTGACGATTCGGATGCCCTGCACGGTTTCCTGCATCGTCTCGATGATCTGCACGCCGCCGTGGAACTGGTCGCGCGCGATCTTGAAGATTCGGCGCACCAGATGGCGCAGCACGAGCAGGGCGGGCGGCGCGACCACCAGGCTGAACAGCGACATCACCGGGTCCTGCGAGACCATCACGATGACGAGGCCGATCAGCGACAGCAGGTCGCGTCCGACCGCGGTGATCAGCAGGTTGAGGATCTGCGTCACGGCGGTGGCGCCGGCGGTGAGCTTGGCGATGAATTCGCTTGAATGACGGGCCGAGAAGAAGGCGAGGTTTTCGTTGAGCAGCTTCGCGAAGACGCGGCGCTGGTTGTCGGCAACGATGCGATTGCCGATCCGCGCGAGAATGACGGCCTGCCCGTAAGTCGCAAGGCCCTTGGTTGCAAACAGTGCGACGCAGGCGATGCCGAGCGCCAGCACCGACGGGAAGCTGCGGCTGACGTAAGCGGCGTTGACGACCTGTCCGATCAGATAGGCGCTGAGCGCGGTGGCGCCGGCGGCGATCGCCATCATGACGAAGGCCGCGACATATTTCTTCCAGTGCCGCAGGCCCTGTTCGGTGACGAGCCGCTTGATAACGGCCGTCATGCCGTAAATTTCGTCGGTCGAATGTGGCAGCAGGTCGGCCATATGCGCGTCTTGGGATGCCCGTCTTGAGGTGCGTGTCTGGCGTCTGTCGAAGTATCGCGGCAGCCGGCATGCCCCACAAAGCGCCGGCTGGGCGCGTTCCGGCGGCCGCCCGCGCGGCCGACGATGTCAGGCTTTCCTGCCCGTGCGGGGTGGATTTTTCAAGCCTTGCAGCCCATCAGGGCTGTTTATGGTTGCCTGGCGGCCTTACGGCACGCCGTTGTTCGCCATCAGCCGGCGTTCCCACGCCAGCGCGTGGGAAATGATGATCTCGAGATCGTCGAACATCGGTCGCCAGTCGAGTTCGGCCTGGATGCGGCTGACATCGGCGACCAGGCTTGCCGGATCGCCGGGCCGGCGGTCAGCAAAGTCCACTGGGAATTCGTTGCCGCTGATGCGCCGCACCGCCGCCAGCACTTCGAGCACCGAATAGCCGTGGCCGTAGCCGCAATTGAAGGTCGCGCTCGCGCCGCCGCGGCGCAGATAGGCGAGTGCGGCGATATGGGCGCGGGCGAGATCGGTGACGTGAATATAGTCGCGGATGCAGGTGCCATCCGGCGTCGGATAGTCAGTGCCGAACACATCGATTTTAGGTCGGCGGCCGAGCGCGGTCTCGCAGGCGACCTTGATCAAATGCGTGGCGTTGGCGCTCGCCTGTCCGGAGCGTTGCTTGGGGTCGGCGCCGGCGACATTGAAATAGCGCAGCGCGACGAAGTTCAGCCCGTGCGCGCGTGCGGTGTCGTGCAGCACGATCTCCGACATCAGTTTGGAATTACCGTAAGGCGAAATGGGATTCGTAGGGGAGTCTTCGGAAATTGGCAGCGTTTGCGGATTGCCGTAGACCGCGGCCGTCGAGGAGAAGATGAAATTCTTCACGCCGCTGTCGACGGCGGCGTCGAGCAGCAGCGCCGTGTTGGTGGTGTTGTTGAGATAGTAGCCGAGCGGATCCCGCAGCGAATCCGGCACGATCAGCGATGCGGCGAAATGCAGGATGGAGTCGATGCGGTGTTCGGCGACGATCTTCTTGACGAGGTCGCGGTCGCCGGTGCTGCCGGAGACGAACGGCACGCTGCTCGGAACGAGGAAGCGGAATCCGGTCGACAGGTTGTCGAGAACGACCACCGACTCGCCGGCATCCTCCAGCTCATGAACGAGGTGGCTGCCGATATAGCCGGCCCCGCCGGTGACAAGAATCGTCATGCGTGTCTCCCCAGACCCTCTTAAACCCGGTGCCGCGCTCTGAAAATGGGCCAATCCGGCGCTTTCACCGGCATTGTTGTGGCGAGGCTGCTTAACGGCGGGTATATCCTGCGGAAACGGGGCCTCATGGCAGATATCCTCTTCATCAAGACTTCCTCGCTCGGCGACGTTATCCACCACATGCCGGCGGTGACCGACGCGCGGCGCGCGCGGCCGGGCGACCGCCTGACCTGGCTGGTCGAGGAGGATTGCGTGCCGCTGGTGCAGTTGCATCCGGCGGTTGATGACGTGATACCGGTCGCGTCGCGGCGCTGGCGGCGCGAAGGTCTCATGTCCGCGGCGGTGCTGCGCGAGATGGCAGCGTTCCGCCGTACGATCCAGGCGCGGCGCTACGACCTGGTGGTGGATACGCAAGGCCTGTTCCGCACCGGCTTGATGACGTGGCTCGCGCATGGCATGCGGCATGGCTACGACCGTGACAGCATCCGAGAACCGCTGGCTTCGATGTTCTACGACGCTCGGCACGCCGTCTCGCGCGATTTGCACGCGGTCGAGCGCAACCGTCTGCTCACCGGTCTGTCGCTCGGATACGTGCTGCAAGGCGCGCCGGACTACGGCCTCGACCGCGGCGCGTTACGCGAGCAAGGCGCAGCGCCTTACGCGGTGCTGCTGCACGCCACCGCGCGCGCCGACAAGGAATGGCCGGTCGCACACTGGATCGGGTTGAAGGATACGTTCGCGAAATACGACGTCGATCTGCTGCTGCCGTGGGGCAGGGACGACGAGCGCGAACGGGCCGTGCGTATTGCGCAAGGTCTTTCCGAAAAGGGTTTGTCGCGCGCGCGCGTGGTGGATCGGTTGCCGCTCGACGGCGTCGCGAAGCTGATCGCCGGTGCGTCTTTCGTGGTCGGGGTCGACACCGGCATCATGCACCTTGCCGCTGCGCTCGGCGTGCCGCTGGTCGCGATCTTTGCCGGCAGCCAGCCGAAACTCACCGGTCCTGTCGGGCCGGGTCCGATGGACATTGTCGGAACCAGGGGACGCGCGCCGAGCGTCGACGAGGTCGCTCAGGCGCTGGTCCGCGTCGCGCCCTAGCGGGTGGCTTCGGCAAGCGCCTGTTCGGCGGCCGCCAGCACCCGCGCCGGCGGGATGTCGCGCATGCAGCGGTGATGCAGCACGCGGCACACCGGCTTGTGGCAGGGCCGGCAATCCACATAGGTCAGCGTTTCGATGGTGGCGGCGAGCGGATTGAGCGGCGCCCAGTGCCAGGCGCTGGTCGGCCCGAAGATGCCGATGGTCGGCGTTCCGATCGCGGCGGCGACGTGCACAAGGCCGGAGTCGTTCGACGCCGCCGCAGTCGCTGCCTTGAGTGCGAGGATAGCGTTGCGCAGGTCGGTGCCGGTCAGGTTGCGCGCCCGCGCGCCCGCTGCGCCGACAATCTCGTCGGCCAGTGTTCTTTCGCCCGGCCCGCCGATCACCCAAACCGCGATGCCCTTGGCGGTGAGCTGCTTCGCCACCTCGCTGTAGTAGGAGGCGGGCCAGCGTTTGCTCGGGCCGACCGCGCCAGGGGCCATCGCGACGGCCGGGCCGCTACCCAGCCCGTTGCGTGCGCGCCATTGCGCGGCATCGGCCGCCGGCACGATGAGTTGCGGCACCGGCCATTTGTCCGGCAGCGCTTCGTCCTTCGGCAGGGCGAGCGCGGCGCACTGGTCGATCATGCGCGGCAGTTTCTTCTCGCCCCAGCGCACGTCGTTGAGCAGGCCGAAGCGCATCTCGCCGACGAAGCCGGTGCGCGCCGGGATGCCGGCGAGCCATGGCGCCAGCGCCGCTTTCCAGGTGCGAGGCATCACCAGCGTCTGGCCGTAGCTTTCGGCTTTCAGGCGTGCGGCAAGCTCGCGCTGCATGCCCATCGCCAGCCGTCCGCGTGGCAGGTCGACGACGATCGCCTTGCGGACGCCGGGCATGTAGTCGGCGAGCGGCGCGCACAGCGAGGTGGACAGCACGTCCACCGGCCGTTCCGGCTCCTGCGCGCGCAACACGCGCACCACCGAATGGCAGCGCACGAAATCGCCGATCCACATATAGGGAATGATCAGGACGGGATCGTTGGTCATTGCGGCCTGTCGCGGCCCGGCGGACGAGGCGCCTCCGGGCTGCAAGGCGTTAGCCCGCGTTGGCCCGTCCTGTAAAGCGACGAATAATGGCGTATCCTCAATGAATTAGCGGCCGTTAAGGGCGACGGGGCCGCGTCGTTGCGCACTGGCGGCGGCTGGGGCACAAGCTGCGGGCCGCCGCGTGGCGGCGCAGAGGACGGGCATGTTTCTGGTCACCGGCGGGGCGGGCTTTATCGGGTCGAATATCGTGACGAGCCTCAACGAGGCCGGCGCGACCGATGTCGTCGTCAATGACCTGCTCGGCCAAAAAGGCGCAGATGATGACGCCAAGTGGCGCAACCTCGCCAAGCGGCAGATCGCCGACGTGGTGCCGCCGGCGGAGGTGATGCGCTGGCTCGAAGGCCGCAAGCTCGAAGCCGTCATCCATATGGGCGCGATCTCGGATACCACCGCGAGCGACGCCGACCTCGTGATGGAAAACAATTTCCGCACCTCGCTGCGCTTCCTCGACTGGTGCACGCAGACCCGCACGCCTTTCATCTACGCGTCGTCGGCGGCGACCTATGGCGACGGCACCCAGGGCTTCGACGACGACTGGTCGGTCGAGGCGCTGCGCCACCTGAAGCCGATGAATCTCTACGGCACCAGCAAGCACCTGTTCGACCAGTTGGTGTCGGATCGCGTCAGCAAGGGCCAGCCGTTGCCGCCGCACTGGGCGGGCCTCAAGTTCTTCAACGTGTTCGGCCCGAACGAGTATCACAAGGGCAAGATGGCGAGCGTGTTGTGCAACGTGTTCGAGCGCGCCAAGGCGGGCGAGACGGTCAAGCTGTTCAAGTCGCACCGCGAGGGAATCGCCGACGGCGATCAACGCCGCGACTTCATCTATGTGAAGGACGCGGTTGCCGTACTGCGCTGGCTCATGGACGCGACCTCGGTCAACGGAATCTTCAATGTCGGCACCGGCAAGGCGCGCAGCTTCCGCGACATGATCGTGGCGATGTTCCGTGCGATGGGACGCGAGCCGAAGATCGAATATGTCGACATGCCGGAGAACATTCGCGGCCAGTATCAGTATTTCACGCAGGCCGAGACGGCAAACCTGCGCCGCGCGGGCTACAATGCCGACTTCACGCCGCTCGAGGACGCCGTGGCGGATTACGTCACCGGCTATCTCGACCGCGCCGATAAGTACAACTAACCCATGTTCGATTTCGAAAAACAGCTCTCGGCGCTCGGCAAGCAGACGGTGTTGTGCATCGGCGACCTGATGCTCGACGAGTTCGTCTATGGCGAGGTGACGCGGGTGTCGCCGGAAGCGCCGGCGCCGGTTATCGCCGTCAACCGAAGCGAATTGATGATCGGCGGCGCCGGCAACGTGGCGCGCAATCTGGCTGCGCTCGGCGCACACTGCATCTTCGTCGCCGTGGTCGGCAATGACGATGCCGGCGAACTGCTGCGCCGCTCGCTCGGCGAGGAACAGCTGATCGAGCCTTATCTCGCGGTCGAGAACGGCCGGCCGACCACCCGTAAAGTGCGCTTCGTCTCCGAGCATCATTCGACGCATCTGTTGCGTGCCGACTGGGAACAGGCTGCCGCCGTCAGCACCACAACCGAAGACGCGCTGATCGCCCGCGCCACCAAGGCGCTGGAACGCGCCGGCTCCGTCATTCTGTCCGACTATGCCAAGGGCGCGCTGACGCCGCAGGTCGTCCGCGCCGTCATCGAAGCTGCGCAAGCCGCCGGCAAGCCGGTCATCGTCGATCCTAAAGGCCGCGACTATTCGCATTATCGCGGCGCAACGCTGATCACGCCGAACCGACAGGAGCTGGCCGATGCCACTCATCGCGCCGCCGACAGCGACGAGGCGGTCGCCGCTGCCGCCGCCGACCTGCGCATGCAGCTCAACGCGAAAGCCGTTCTGGTGACGCGCAGCGAAGCCGGCATGACGCTGGTGGGCGAGGGTGAGCCGGTGCATGTGCCGGCCTATCCGGTGCGGGTGCGCGACGTGTCCGGCGCCGGCGACACCGTGGTGGCCGTGCTCGCCGCGATGCTGGCGATGAAATCCGATTTCGAGGCGGCGATGCGCGCCGCCAACGCCGCCGCCGCCGTGGTGGTCGGCAAGCGCGGGACAGCGACGTTGTCGCCCTCCGAACTGCGCGCGCGCATCCTGCCGGCGGCTTCGCTCGCGCCGGAAGAAAAGATCGTGTTCGACTGGTCGGTGCTCGACGAGCGGCTCGCAGGCTGGAAGCGCGCGGGTCTGCGCGTCGGCTTCACCAATGGCTGCTTCGATCTTCTGCATCCCGGCCATATCCGCGTGCTGGCCGGCGCGCGCGCGGCCTGCGACCGGCTGGTGGTCGGCCTCAACGCCGATGCTTCGGTGAAGCGGCTGAAGGGCGCGGAACGGCCGATCCAGGACGTTCACGCCCGCGCCGAGGTGCTCGCCGCGCTCGAGGCGGTCGATCTCGTCGTTGTGTTCGAGGAGGACACGCCGGAAAACCTGATCCGCAAAATCCGTCCCACCGTTCTCGTGAAGGGCGGCGATTACAACAAGGATCAGGTGGTCGGTCGTGAGATCGTCGAGGCCGAGGGCGGCGAAGTCGTGCTGATCGATCTCGTGCCCGGGCACTCCACCACCGACATGGTGGCGCGCTCGCGGGCAAAGACGCGCTGAAGGCGAGGGCCGCCATGCCGCGTCTCAGCGCTATCGTCATCACCAAAAACGAAGCCGCCAATATCGGCGCTTGTCTCGACAGCGTCGCGTTCTGCGACGAGTGCATCGTGGTCGACTGCGGCAGCGATGACGATACCGTGGCGATTGCGCAGGCGCGCGGCGCGATGGTGCATCATCATCCGTGGCAAGGCTTCGGAAAACAGAAGCAGGTTGCTCTCTCGCATGCGGCCGGCGACTGGGTGCTGCTGATCGACGCCGACGAGCGTGTGACGCCGGCACTCGCCGCACAAATCAAGAAGGCGGTCGCGCAGCCGACGGCGCAAGGAAACATCAATGGCTACGAGATGCCGCGGCTCTCGACCTTTCTCGGCCGGCCGATGCGGCATTCCGGCTGGTATCCGGATTACGTGTTGCGGCTGTTTCGCCGCGGCAAGGCGCGCATCTCGGACGATCTCGTGCACGAACGGGTGATCTGCGAGGAGCAGGTGTCGCGCCTGACCGAACCGCTCTCGCATTTCCCCGTTACGACGCTGGAGTCCGCACTGTCGCGCGTCGACCGCTATTCGACCGCGAATGCCGAGATGCTTGTGAAGTCCGGCCGCCGCGTGTCGTTTGCCTCGGGCTTCCTCCACGGCATGTTCACGTTCTTCAAGACCTACATTCTGCGTGCCGGCTTTCTCGACGGCCGCGAGGGTTTCCTGCTCGCGGTGCTCAATGCCGAAGGCGCCTACTACAAGTATATGAAAGCGTGGCAGGCGGGCCGGCGCCGTGACTGAGTTGATCTCCGTCATCGTCACCACCTACAACCGCGAGGACGCGCTCGATGCCGTGCTGCGCTCGCTCGCGGGGCAGACCGACCGTCACTTCGAAGTCATCGTCGGTGACGATGGCTCCGGTCCGGCGACCGCCAAGGTCGTCGCCGCGTGGCAATCAAAAGTGTCGTGGCGTCTTGAACACGTTTGGCAGAAGGACGACGGCTTTCGTCTCGCCGAATGCCGCAATCGCGCGATCCTTGCCGCGCGTGGCGCGTACCTGATTTTTCTCGATGCCGATTGTCTGGCGCGGCCGGATTTCGTTGCAGCGCATCGCCGGCTTGCCGAACGCGGCTGGTTCGTCGCGGGCAACCGCATTCTGCTGTCGGCGGACGCGACCGCCGCGATTTTGCGCGACGGTCAGGCCGCAGAACGCTGGCCGGCCACGCGCTGGATCTCCGAGCGCCTGCGCGGCGGGATCAATCGCCTGTCGGCGTTGCTGCGTCTGCCGCTCGGTCCGCTGCGCCGGCTGCGCGCGAAGGCCTGGCGCGGTGCGCGTGGCTGCAACATCGCGGTCTGGCGCGCCGACCTCGACCGCATCGACGGCTTCGACGCCGCCTTCGTCGGCTGGGGCCGGGAAGACTCCGATTTCTTCATTCGCCTGATGCGTTCAGGCGTACGGCGCAAGGACGGCAATTTCGCCACCGGCGTCATTCATCTGTGGCATGCGGAAGCCAACCGCGCCGCGCTTCCCGACAACGAGCGCCGGCTCGAGGAGGTGAAGCACAACGACCGCATCCGGGCGCGGCAGGGCCTGTCGGCGCTTTCGACAGAGTCTTAACAGGAACGCCGTTCGGCCACCTGTAACGCATTGAATCAATTCGTGTTCACCTCATTCACAGGGTCCGGTCGCGCCGCCGGAACCGCCGTGCTAGGGAAAGCGAAGGGCGGCTGCAGACCGCCAGGGGATACCGTTTCAGCATGAATCAGTCGGCAGGACCGGACACGGAACGTCCGTTGCGTATTGGCGTCATCGGCGCCGGCGTGATGGGCAGCAATCACGCGCGCGTTTTCAGCGGCCTCGCCGGCGGCAAGCTGATCGGCATCGCCGACACAGACCGTGCGGTTGCCGAGAATGTCGCGCGCCAGCTCGACTGCAAGGCCGTGACGAGCGTCAGCGAGTTGCTCGACTTCGGCGTCGAGGCGGTGACGATCGCCGCGCCGACCCATCTGCATCACAAGATCGCGCTCGAATGCATCGCGCGCGGCGTCCACGTCCTGGTGGAAAAGCCGATCGCCTCGACCACCGAGGAAGGCCACGACATCATCGACGCGGCCAGACGCGCCGGCGTCACGCTGATGGTCGGCCATGTTGAGCGGTTCAATCCGGCCGTGCAGGCGATCAAGGACGCGATCCGCAACGAGGATATTCTCTCCATCGGCATCACGCGGGTCGGTCCGTTCCCGCCGCGCATGTCGAATGTCGGCGTGGTCATCGACCTCGCCGTGCACGACATCGACCTGATCCAGTGGTTCACCGACTCCGAGATCGTCGAGGTTCAGCCGCAGGTCTCGAGCTTCGTCGCCGAGCGGGAGGACATCGCGCTGCTGCAGTTCCGCACCGCCTCGGGCGTGCTGGCGCACATCAACACCAACTGGTTGACGCCGTTCAAGGCGCGCAACGTGACGGTGGCGACGCGCAAGAAATACATCATGGGCGACCTCTTGACCCGGCAGGTCACCGAATGCTTCGGCTTCCAGCCGGACGGCAGCTATTCGATGCGGCATCTTTCGGTCGGCTATGCCGAGCCGCTGCGTTCCGAACTCGCCGCCTTCCTCGAGGCGGTGCGGACCGGTGCCGCCCCGGCGGTGACCGGAGAGCAGGGCGTCGACAGCCTCGAAATCGCCACCCGCTGCCTGCAAAAGCCGGCGGCCCCGCCGGTGCGCAAGCCGCGTGTCGTTGCCGGCTGACCGCCGCGCCGTCTCTCCATAGCTGATATGGTGGCGTACAGTCGGCGGGATTCGCCGGGCAGGGGTCTTTGCGTCTGGCGTCGGCAATAATCGGGCAACGATGATCGAGCGCATTCTCACGGTCGGCGGCTTTACGCTGTTGTCGCGGATCACCGGCTTTGCCCGCGACATTTTCCTCGCCGCGGTGCTCGGCGCGGGTCCCGTTGCGGACGCCTTTTTCGTCGCGCTGCGGCTGCCCAATCACTTCCGCGCCATTTTTGCAGAGGGCGCGTTCAACGCGGCCTTCGTGCCGGCCTATGCGTCCCTGCGCGAACGCGGCGGCGCGGCGCGCGCCGGCGAATTCGCCGACCGCATCTTCACGCTGCTGCTTGCCACGCAACTCGTGCTGCTGGCGCTGGCGCTGTTCTTCATGCCGACGGTGATCGATGTGCTGGCGCCGGGCCTCCACGGCGATCCGGTGCGCTTCCCGCTCGCGGTCGAACTCACCCGCATCACCTTTCCCTATCTGCTGCTGGTCACGATCGTCACGCTGTTCAGCGGCATCCTCAATGCGTTGCAGCGTTTCGCGGCGGCGGCGGCTGCGCCGATCTTTCTCAACCTGTCGATGATCGTCACGCTGGCGCTGGCGGCTTTTTTCCCGACCGTTGGGCATGCCGCTGCGTGGGGCGTGCTGGTCGCCGGCGTCCTCGAAGTGCTGCTCGTTGCCTATGACGCGCGCCGCGCCGGCGCGCTGACCGGACTGCGCCGGCCAACGCTCGATGCCGACGTCAAGGCGTTCTTCAAGGCGCTCGGACCGGCGGTGATCGGCTCCGGCGGCGTGCAGCTCGCGCTGTTCGCCGACACCATCATCGCAACGTTCCTTGCAACCGGCGCGCTGTCGGCGCTGTATTATGCCGACCGGCTCAATCAGTTGCCGATCGGCGTGATCGGCATTGCGGTGGGCACGGTGATCCTGCCCGAGATGGCGCGCCGCATTGCCGCCGGCGACATGGCTGGCGCAAGCGCGGCGCAGAACCGCGCGGTCGAACTCGCGCTGTTGCTCGCCTTGCCGTGCCTTGCCGCCTTTGTCACGGTGCCCGATCTCATCATGCGGGCCCTGTTCATGCGCGGCGCTTTCACCGCAGCGGACGCCGACGCTGCGGGTGCGACGCTTGCGGCCTATGCGATCGGTCTTTTGCCGTTTGTCCTGATCCGCACTGCGACGGCGACGTTCTATGCGCGGGGCGACACCGCAACGCCGGTGAAGGCCGCGCTTACCGCGGCGGTCGTCAACATTGCATTCAAGTTTGCGTTGATGGGGCCGCTCGCGCAGGTCGGTCTTGCGCTCGCGACCGCGATTGGCGCGTGGATCAATCTCGGCCTTGTGGTGTGGTTCGCGAGACGGGCGGGACTGCTTGAAATCGACGCGCGGCTGCGTGGCGCGGCATGGCGGCTGCTGGCTGCTGCCGTTGTGCTTGCCGCTGTGCTGTGGGGACTTTATGCGCCGCTGAGCGGCTGGCTCGCCGGCGTGCGCCTTCATGACATCGCCGCGCTTGCGGCCTTGATCGCCGCCGGTGCCGTCGCCTATGGCGGCGCGTTGCTCGCGCTGTTCGGCCCGGCTCGGCTGCGCAACTGGAGCCGCAATCTGGGCCGTGGCCGTCCGCCCACACGATGAAAAAAGGCGCACTGGCGCGGCTTTCCGCCGGTGGACATTGGCGGGTGTCGTAGCTAAGTCAGTCCGGCAGTTCTTTTGCCCGTGTGCCGGCCATCTAAGAACCTGATTGGAATGATGAAAAATATTGTTGTGAGTCCAAACCGGCTGGCCATCGGGCTTGTCGCAGTACTCGCCTCCGCTCTCGCCGGGTGTGGCGACGGCCAGAAGGCGTCCGCGCCGCCGCCGCCGGAGGTCATCGTCGCCACGCCGGTCAAGCAGACCGTCACGGACTACGACGAATATGTCGGGCGCTTTGTCGCGATCGACTCGGTCGAGGTGCGTGCGCGCGTCTCCGGCTATCTGGAGTCGGTGCACTTCACCGACGGTCAACTCGTCAAGCAGGGCGATCTGCTGTTCACCATCGACCGCCGCCCGTTCCGCAACGCGCTCGACCAGATGCGCGCCAATCTGGAAACCGCGAAGTCCAACCTGAAATTCACCAAGGCGGATTTCGACCGCGCCTCGCAGCTCGTGCGCGAGAAGACCATCACGGACCAGACCTTCGAGCAGCGCGCGCAGGCGTATCGTAACGCCGAAGCCGCGGTTGCCGCCGGCGAGGCGCAGGTGCGCCAGGCCGAGCTCGATCTTGCATTCTCGGAGTTGCGCGCGCCGATCTCCGGCCGCATCGGCGACCGCCGCGTCAGCCCCGGCAATCTCGTAACCGGCGCCGCCGGCAGCACCACTACGCTGCTCGCCACCATCGTCTCGATGGATCCGATCCGTTTCGAGTTCACCTTCGACGAAGCCTCGTTCCTGCGTTACGAGCGGCTGTCGAAGCAGGGCGACGGCAACGATATCGCGAGCCGTGGCGGCGGCACGGCCGTCTCGTTGAAGCTGATCGACGAAAAGGACTTCGCCCATAAAGGACGCATGGACTTTATCGACAACGTCATCGACCGGACCACCGGCACGATCCGCGGGCGCGCGGTGCTGGACAATCCCAAGGGACTGTTTACGCCCGGCATGTTCGGCCGGGTGCGCGTGCCGGGTTCGGCGCCCTATGAGGCGCTGCTGGTGCCGGATGCGGCGGTCGGTACCGAGCAGATTCGGAAATATCTGCTCGTCGTGAACAAGGACAATGTCGCGACCCAGAAATTCGTGACGCTTGGCCCGGTGATCGGCGATAACATGCGGGTCATCAGGGACGGCATTGCCGCGGATGACCGCGTTGTGGTGAGCGGACTGATGCGGGCGCGGCCGGGCACGAAAGTGACGCCGAAGACGCAGGAGCAAAAGGCGCAAGAGCAGCAGAAGCAAGGCGAAAAGGGTGCGGCGGGCGCCGCGCCGAAGAAATAGGCGCGGGCCAGATGCGGATATCGCATTTTTTCATCGACCGGCCGATCTTCGCCTGCGTCGTCTCGATCGTCATCATCATTCTGGGCGCCGTGTCCTTCGTGCGCCTGCCGATCGCCGAATATCCGGAGATCGCGCCGCCGGTCATCAATGTCACCGGCCAGTATCCGGGCGCCAGCGCCGACGTCGTCGCCTCCACCGTGGTCGCGCCCATCGAGGAGCAGATCAACGGCGTTGAGAACATGCTCTACATGTCGTCGAATTCGACGGCCGACGGCAAGTTCTCGATCGCGGTGACGTTCGAAATCGGCACCAATCTCGATATCGCGCAGGTGCAGGTGCAAAACCGCGTGGCGATCGCGCAGCCGCGATTGCCCGCCGACGTGCGCGCGATCGGCGTCACGGTGGCGAAAAGCTCGCCCGACCTGATGATGATCGTGCACATGTTCTCGCCGGACAAGTCGCGGGACTCGCTGTTCGTCTCGAACTACGCCTCGCTGGAGATCAAGGACGTCCTGACCCGCGTCGACGGCGTCGGCTCGATCATCGTGTTCGGCAGCCGCGACTATTCGATGCGGATCTGGCTCGATCCCGACCGCCTGCAGTCGCTGGGGCTGACCGCCAACGACGTTGTCGCGGCGCTGCAGGGGCAGAACGTGCAGGTCGCCTCCGGCACCCTGAACCAGCCCCCGCTGAACGATCCGAGAGCGTTCCAGATCGCCGTTCAGACGCAGGGGCGCCTGACCAATCCGGCGGAGTTCCAGAACATCGTCGTCAAGCAGACGGCAACGGCGGTGGTGCGCCTGAAGGACGTCGCCCGCGTCGAGCTCGCCGCGCAGGACTACAACTCGATCTCCTATCTCAATCTCGATCCGGCGGTCGCCATCGCCGTGTTCCAGCGGCCGGGCTCGAACGCGCTTGCGACCGCGGGGAAGATTCGCGACACGATGAAGGCGTTGTCGAAGAATTTTCCGACCGGCGTGGAATACCGGATCGTCTACGACCCGACCCAGTTCATCCAGCAGTCGGTCAATGCCGTGCAGGAGACGATCGGCGAGGCGATTATTCTGGTCGTGCTCGTGATCGTGCTGTTCCTGCAGACCTGGCGGGCCGCGGTGATCCCGCTGGTGGCGATCCCGATCTCGCTGATCGGCACCTTCTTCGTCATGTCGATGTTCGGCTTCACGCTGAACACGCTGTCGCTGTTCGGCCTCGTGCTGGCGGTCGGTATCGTGGTCGACGACGCAATTGTCGTAGTCGAGAACGTCGAGCGTAATATCGCCGCGGGCTTGAGTCCTCGCGAGGCCGCGCGAAAAACTATGGACGAGGTCGGGACGGCGCTGGTCGCGATCGCGCTGGTGCTGTGCGCGGTGTTCATCCCGTCGGCCTTCATCACCGGCATATCCGGCCAGTTCTACAAGCAGTTCGCGCTGACCATTGCCGCCGCGACGGTCTTTTCGCTGATCACCTCGCTGACCCTGTCGCCGGCGCTATGCGCCCTGCTGCTCAAGCCGCACGCGGCGGCGCATGAGGAGCGGGGGCTGGTGCGCTACCTTCACGGCTTCTTCCGCGCTTTCAATTTCGGCTTCGACAAGTTTGCCGAGGGCTATGGCAGGCTCACAGCCAAAGCGGTGCGCTTCGCTATCATCATGCTGTTGCTTTATGCGGGCCTGCTCGCATTCGGTCTCAACGAATTCCGCAAGACGCCTGTCGGGTTCATCCCGCAGGTCGATGCCGGCTATCTCGTCACCGTCGTTCAGCTGCCGCCGGGCGCGGCGCTCAACCGCACCGACGAGATCAACAAGAAGGTGGTCGAGATCGCGCTGAAGACGCCCGGCGTTGCCGGCGCCGTTAACATTGTCGGCTTTTCCGGAGCGACCTTCACCAACGCGCCGAACGCCGGCGCGGTGTTTCTTGTGCTGTCGCCGTTCGAGGAACGGGCCGGCAATCCCAACCTGACGGCCTCCGCGATCCAGCGCAATCTGTTCGGCAAGTTCGCGGCGATCGACGAGGCGCTGATCGTGGTGGTGCCGCCGCCGCCGGTGCGCGGCGTCGGCAACGCCGGCGGTTTCCGCATGATGATCGAGGACCGCGCCGGGCGCGGGCCGGCGGCGTTGCAGCAGGCGACCTATGCGATGATGGGAGCGGCGGCGCAGACGACGGGCCTCCAGCAAGTCTATTCGCTGTTCGAGAACTCGACGCCGCAGCTCTATCTCGACATCGACCGCACCAAGGCGCAGTTGCTCGGCATCAATGTGCCGGATGTCTTTTCGGCGCTGCAGATCTATCTCGGATCGGCCTATGTCAACGACTTCAATCTGTTCGGCCGCACATTCCGTGTCGTCGCGCAGGCCGACGGCCAGTTCCGCAAGAGCCCCGAAGACGTTCTGAAAATCCGCGTTCGCAACAAGGATGGCGAGACCGTTCCGCTCGGCGCCTTTACGACGGTGCGCGACGTGTCCGGTCCCTACCGCGTGCCGCGCTACAATCTCTATCCCGCAGCCGAGGTCGACGGCAGCGCGGCGCCCGGCTATTCGCAAGGTCAGGCTATCGAGATCATGCAGCAACTCGCCCAGCGGGTGCTGCCGGACGGCTTCTCCTATGAATGGACGACGCTCGCGTTCCAGCAATTGCGCGCCGGCAATACCGCGATCTTCGCCTTCGTGCTGGCGGTCGTCTTCGTGTTCCTCGTGCTCGCGGCACAGTTCGAGAGCCTGACGCTGCCGCTCGCGGTCATTCTGATCGTGCCGATGTGTCTCGTCGCCTCGATTGTCGGCGTGGTGCTGCGCGGGCAGGACAACAACATCCTGACGCAGGTCGGCTTCATCGTGCTGATCGGCCTTGCCGCCAAGAACGCGATTCTGATCGTCGAATTTGCGAGCCAGATCGAGGAGGGCGGCAAGGACCGCTTCGCCGCGGCCATCGAGGCCGCGCGGCTGCGCTTCCGGCCGATCCTGATGACTTCGCTCGCCTTCATCTTCGGCGTGTCGCCGCTGGTGTGGGCGGTCGGCGCGGGAGCCGAATTGCGCCAGGTGCTCGGCACCGCGGTGTTCTCCGGCATGATCGGCGTCACCGCCTTCGGCCTGATCTTCACGCCGGTGTTCTACGTGGTTTGCCGCTGGATCGCGTTGCGCGCCTCGCGCCGCTGCAGCGCCGAGCAGCCTGCGGAATAATCGGCCGGTAACAGCGGAGAACGAGGATGGCAGTCCCGAAATTCGGCATCGGCCAGCCGATGACCCGCAAGGAAGACGACCGCCTCCTGCGCGGCGCCGGCCGCTACGTCGCCGACGTTGCGGCGGACAAGCCGCTGCAGGCCGTGGTGCTGCGCTCGCCGCATGCCCATGCCCGGTTCCGTCTCGTAGATCTCGCCGCCGCGCGGGCGAAACCCGGCGTCCGCCTGGTGCTGACTGCGGCCGACATTCCCCATCTCGGCCCGCTGCCGTGCCCCGGCGTCATTCCCTCGACGCCGGAGATTTCGGTGCCGGCCTATCCGATCCTCGCCACCGACACCGTGCGCTATGTCGGCGATGCGGTGGCCTTCGTTGTCGCCGACACGCTCGAAGCCGCGCGGGATGGCGCCGAAGCCATTGTCATCGACTGGCAGCCGCTGCCCCATGTGGTCGGCGCGGAGGCCGCGCTCGCCAAGGGCGCGCCGCAGATCTGGCCGAGCCATCCCGGCAATCTGGTTCTGCATGCCGAGGAGGGCGACGCCGAGGCAACCCGTGCCGCGTTCAAAAGCGCTGCGCGCACGGCTGAAGTCACCATAGTCAATCAGCGGCTCGTCACCAACTACATGGAGACGCGCGGCGTGGTCGCCGAATATGACGGCGAACGGTACACGCTGACGCTCGGCAGCCAGGGCAGCCACATCATCCGCGAGATCATGTGCGACAATGTGCTGAAGATCCCGCAGGACAAGATGCGGGTCGTGACGCCGGATGTCGGCGGCGGCTTCGGCACAAAGCTCTTCCCCTATCGCGAATATGCGCTGACCGCGGTTGCCGCTGAGAAGCTGCGCCGCCCGGTACGCTGGATCGGCGAACGCAGCGAGCATTTCCTGTCGTGCAGCCACGGCCGCGACAACATCAGCACGGCGCGGCTCGCCATCGACGACAAGGGCCGCTTCACCGCGCTCGAGATCGACACTCTGGCCGACATGGGCGCCTATCTGTCGGCCTATGCGCCTTACATACCGTGGCTCGGCGTCGGCATGGCCCCCGGTGTGTACGACATTCCGGTCTGCCATGTGCGGCTGCGCGGCGTTTTCACCAATACCGTGCCGGTCGACGCCTATCGCGGCGCGGGGCGGCCCGAGGCGTCCTATCTGATCGAGCGTGTCGTCGACGAGGCGGCGCGCCAACTCGATGTCGCGCAGGACGTCGTGCGCCGCCGCAACTTCATCAAGCCGAAGGCGATGCCCTATAGGACCGCGACGGGCAAGATTTACGACACCGGCAATTTCGCTGCGCATCTCGCCCGCGCGCAGGAAATGATCGGCTGGGACGGCTTCAAGAAGCGCGCGGTCGAGGCCAAGCGCCGCGGCAAGCTGCGTGGCATCGGCATCGCGACCTATATCGAAGCCTGCGGCAATATGGGCCCGGAGACAGCGACGCTGACGCTCGACACCGACGGCGGCGTCAACCTGCTGATCGGTTCGCAGAGCACCGGACAGGGTCACGATACGGCCTATGCGCAGATCGTCGCCGAGCAACTCGGTCTGCCGCCCGAGCGCGTGCGCATGCACCAGGGCGACACGGATCGCGTGGCGACCGGCGGCGGCACCGGCGGGTCAAGCTCGATCCCCTGCGGCGGCGCCTCGCTGGAAGGCGCGACCAGGAAGCTTGCCGACCGGATCAAGAAACTCGCCGCCGACGCGCTCGAAGCCTCGGCCGGCGATCTCGAAATCGACGCCGGCACCGTGCGCATCGCCGGCACCGACCGGCAGATCAGCTTCGCGGATGTCGCGAAGAAGGCGACCAAGGAAGAACGCACCGCCGACGACACCTGGACGCCGGAGCAGCCGACCTTTCCGAACGGCACCCACATCGCGGAAGTCGAGATCGATCCCGACACCGGCGCGATCGAGATCGTCGGCTACGCGATCGTCGACGACTTCGGCATGACGCTCAACCCCATCATGCTCGAAGGCCAGGTGCATGGCGGCAGCGTGCAAGGCATCGGCCAGGCGTTGATGGAGGAGACGGTGTTCGACGCGGCCTCCGGCCAGTTGATGAGCGCGAGCCTGATGGACTACGCGCTGCCGCGCGCGCTCAACGCGCCGGGCTTCCAGTTCGAGACCATCAACGTCCCCTGCAAGACCAATCCGCTCGGCGTCAAAGGCGCCGGAGAGGCGGGCGCCATCGGCTCGTGTCCGGCCGTCATCAACGCGATCCTCGACGCGCTGTGGCGCAATTGCGGGGTGCGTCACATTGACATGCCGGCGACCCCGCAACGGGTCTGGGCCGCGATCGCGGCCGCAAAAGGCAGTCGGTTGGCCTGATCCGCCGGCGGCGCCTCTCAGCCTTAAGTCCCTTCACTTATTTGTGAAATTTCCCGTCTGACGACTGACATGGCCGTGGAATATAGAATGATTCCAGGTGTTGGCCTCTTTGCACCTCGTCACGCCAAACAGGGGAGTCCCTATGAAATTGTCTTTGATGGCCGCGGCTGCCGCGGTTGCGGCTCTGTGCGCCACCAGCGTCATCGCCCAGCAGGATCCGATTACGACCCGCAAGGCCACCATGAAAGGCGTCGGGGCTGCGACCCGCGATGCCGCCCAGATGGTTAAGGGTGAGGCGCCGTTCGATCTCGCCAAGGCGAAGCATACGTTTGCCGTCTACCAGGACGCGGCGGTGAAAATGCCGACGCTGTTCCCGGAGAACAGCAAGACCGGCGGCGACACCACCGCGGCGCCGAAAATCTGGGAAGACATGGCGGGCTTCAAGGCCGGCTTCCAGAAGCTTGCGGCCGACGCCAAGGCCGCGGAAGCGGCGACGAAGGACCTCGACAGCTTCAAGGCAGCCTTCACCGCGGTGACCAAGGATTGTGGCGCCTGCCACCAGACCTATCGCATCAAGAAGAGCTGACCGCTTTTTGCGGGGAATGTCAGTATTTTATTGTCGTCGGGCGGCGTCTCGCAGGAGATGCCGCCCTTCGCTTTGCGGAATCGGCCGGCCCGCTTAGGATTATTGCCGCGCCAACAGGACCGGAGTTCCCCGGATGCTTCGTAAACTGTTCCTGCTCGCGATCGCGGCCGTCTTTGTCGGCGTCATCGTGTTCTGGCTCGTGACCATTCCGGCGACGGTATCGGCGAGCGCGCTCGGGCCTCACACGCCCAATCTCGACAACGGCAAGACGATGTTCAACGCCGGCGGCTGCGCGTCATGTCATGCGGTGCCCAAACAGGACGACCGCACCAGGCTCGGCGGCGGTCTCGCCCTGCATTCGCCGTTCGGCACCTTCCATGTTCCCAACATTTCGTCCGATCAGAAAGACGGCATCGGCGCCTGGACCGAGGTGCAGTTCGTCACCGCAATGGTGAAGGGCACCTCGCCGAGCGGGGAGCATTATTATCCGGCGTTTCCCTATACGTCCTACCAGCGCATCGCGCTCAACGATCTGCGAGACCTGTTCGCCTATCTCAAGACTCTTCCCGCTGTGGCCGGCAAGGTGCGCGATCACGAACTGCCGTTTCCCTTCAGCATCCGCCGGCTGCTCGGCGGCTGGAAGTTCCTGTTCCTCGACGGCAAGCCGTTTACGCCGGACGGCAGCCAGTCCGCGCAATGGAACCGCGGCGCCTATCTGGTCAACGGTCCCGGCCATTGCGCAGAATGTCACAGCCCGCGCAATGCGCTCGGCGGCATCGAGGCCGGCAAACGCTTTTCCGGCGGGCCTAATCCGGAAGGCAAGGGCTTCATCCCCAATATTACCCAGGCGCGGCTGAAGAGCTGGTCGGTGAGCGACATCGCAAGCGTGTTGTCGGACGGCCTGACGCCGGAGGGCGACAGCGTGGGCGGCTCGATGACGCCTGTGATCAAGAACACCTCGCAATTGTCCAAGGAGGACCGCGAGGCGATGGCGACCTACATCAAGTCGCTTGCGCCGGTCGAGGGCGTGCGGCGCAAGCAGAGCGGAAACTAGAGCGGGTTTCATTGCCCCGCCGGCCGGGTTCCGGCTGGCGGGAATCGCTGACCGGTGTATTGATCGGTCCGTGACAGACATGACCCCGGCCAGCACCAATCCGCTCAAGGGCATCGTTTTCAAGCTTATCTCGGCGCTGCTGTTTGCGGCGATGTCGGCGCTGGTCCGGCTGACCGGCGAGGTCACGCCGGTCGGGCAGATCGTGTTTTTCCGCAGCGCCTTTGCGATCGTGCCGGTGATCGCGATCTACGCCTGGCGGGGCGAAATCCTCGCCGCGGTGACGACGCGACGGCCGCTCGGCCATATCGGCCGCGGCAGTCTCAGCGTCTGCGGCATGTACACCAACTTTTCCTCGCTGGTGCGCCTGCCGCTCGCCGACGCCACCGCGATTTCATTCGCCTCGCCGCTGATCACCGTAGCGCTGGCGGCGCTCATCCTGAAGGAGCGGGTCCGCATTTATCGCTGGTCGGCGGTGGCGGTCGGCTTCGTCGGCGTCATCGTGATGCTGGTTCCGCATCTGGAATTCGGCGGCAAGGAGGCCGGCCTCGTGGCCTCGGCCGGTGCGATCTTCGCGGTGATCGCGGTGTTCTGCAACGCCGGCACGGTGATCCAGACCCGGAGGTTGACGCAGAGCGAGACGACACCGTCGATCGTGTTCTATTTCTCGTTGATCTGCGCGATCGCCGGCGCGGCGACGCTGCCGTTCGACTGGTACACGCCGACCTGGCTCGAACTCATGGGGCTGGTCTCGCTCGGCATGCTCGGCGGCCTCGCGCATATTTTCCTGACCGAAAGCTATCGCCATGCGGCGGCCTCGGTCGTCGCGCCGTTCGATTACTCGACGATGATCTGGGCGATCATCCTCGGCTATTACGTGTTCGGTGAAATCCCGACCGGCACGGTCTATATCGGCTCGGCGATCGTCGCCGCCGCGGGCCTGTTCGTGATCTGGCGCGAACGGCAACTCGGCCTGCAGCGCCGTCGCGAGGTCGAGAGCCCGCCGGCGCGAACCTGATATCCCTGCGCGTCGCCTTTACCGGAAACCGGCGCGCACTTTTCGGGGCGATGCGTTAGCCCTGAAATGCCTTGAAGGTGACGATGGTGCGGGTGTCCTGGATGCCTGCGATCGGCTGGACCTTCTCCTGGACGAAGTGGCCGATGTCCGTCGTCTCGTCGACGTAGAACTTCACCAGCAGGTCGAAGTCGCCGGCGGTCGAGTAGATCTCCGAGGCAATCTCCGCCTCCGCCAGCTTGTTGGCGACCTGGTAGCACTTGCCGAGGTGGCACTTGATCTGGACAAAGAACGGAACCATCGCGACCCTCCGCGCCGCGGGCAGGCAGGCCCGGCGCATGGCGCAATCCAGCAAAATCGCGCCGCGCTGGCAAGCGGTTGGCGCCGTTTCGCGGGCCGCGCGGCTGCGCCGGTCCGGCCACCTTGCGGCATTCCGCGCCGGGTATTAGTTTCCAGCTTGCAATCTCGTGGGGTGTCCGGCCGGTGCCGGGCTGAGAGGCCATTCGGGCCAACCCAACGAACCTGATCCGGGTCATGCCGGCGGAGGGATGAGAGATGCAGTCTCCCAGCCAATCTGGTGCGTCGTCCGGCGCAGCCGAACTCGCGGGCATCGCGGCAGCAACGCTCGAAGCCTTGCGGGCGAAGGCGCCGCGCGTTCACTGCATCACCAACACGGTGGCGCAGGCTTTCACCGCGAACGTGCTGCTCGCTGCCGGCGCGGTTCCGGCGATGACGGCCTCGCCGGAGGAGGTCGGCGCTTTCGTCGCGATGTCCGGCGCGTTGCTCGTCAATATCGGCACGCTCGACCGCGAGCGCCGCGTGGCCATCGATACCGCAGTCGAGGCCGCGGTGGCCGAGAACATTCCATGGGTGCTCGATCCCGTCTTCATCGACCGCGTGCCGTTCCGCGCCGAACTGGCGCACGACCTGATCGAGCGCGGCAACCGCGCTTTGCGCCTCAACGCGGCGGAGTTCCGCGCGATTTCCGGCGCCGATCCGACGCCGCGCAACGTCGCGCAATATGCACGCCAGCGCGGCACCGTGGTCGCGCTGACCGGTGCGACCGACGTGGTCGCCGACGCAACGCGGCAGGCCTCGGTGTCGAACGGCCACCCGTGGATGGCGAAAGTCACCGCGGTCGGCTGCGCCAACTCGGCGCTGGTCGCGGCCTGCATCGCGGTCGAACCCGATCCGTGGAAAGCGGCGCTGTCCGCCGTCCTGATCGGCGGCATCGCCGGCGAGATCGGCGCGCGCCATGCGCAGGGGCCGGGGACCTTTCCCGCAGCCTATGTCGACGCGATCAGCACGCTCGACGCCGCTGCCATCGCCAGCCACGCGCGCGTCCAATGAACGCCGTCGATCTGCGTCTTTATGCGCTGCTCGATCCCGACAACGCCGGCGGGCATGACCTGCCGCGGCTCGCGGAACTGATCGCGCCGGATACCACGCTGGTGCAGCTGCGCGACAAGCACGGGACGACGCGCGAGATGATCGCGCGTGCCCGCGCGCTGCACGCAGTGCTGTCGCCGCGCAGGATTTTTCTGCTCATCAACGACCGCGTCGATGTCGCACTTGCCTGCGGCGCGGAAGGCGTTCATGTCGGCTGGGACGACATGGAGGCCGCCGATGTGCGGCGTCTGCTCGGGCCGAAGGCGATCGTCGGCCTCAGCATCAAGAGCGTGAGGCAGGCCGATGCCGCGCCGCTCGAGATGCTCGACTATGTCGCGATCGGCGGCGTGTTTACGACGATCTCGAAGAACAATCCCGATCCGCCGGTCGGGCTCGACGGCTTTCGGACCATTCTCGCCGCGATCCGCAAGCGCGCGCCGCACATGCTGGTCGCCGCGATTGCCGGGATCGACGCCGGCAATGCGGGGGATGTGGTTGCGGCCGGCGCCGACGGCGTCTCGGTGATCTCCGCGCTGTCGCGCGCCACCGACCCCGCCGCCGCCGCGAAGTCTCTGCGCGGCGTGATCGATGCCGCGCTGGCAAAGCGAGGCGCGCGATGACGCCGATCGCGCTCACCATCGCGGGTTCGGATTCCGGCGGCGGCGCCGGCATCCAGGCGGATCTGAAAACCTTCGCCGCGCTCGGCGTCTACGGCACATCGGCGATTGCGGCCTTGACCGCGCAGAACACCAAGGGCGTCACCGGCATTCACAATGTGCCGCCGGACTTCGTCGTGGCGCAGATCGACGCCGTGTTCGGCGACTTCGCGGTCGGCGCGGTCAAGATCGGCATGCTGTCGACCGCGCCGATCATTCGCGCGGTTGCTGCCGCGCTCGAGCGCCACAAGGCGCGCAATATCGTGGTCGATCCGGTGATGGTCGCGACCTCCGGCGACCGGCTGCTTGCCGCCGATGCGGTCGATGCGCTGCGCAAGGATCTCATTCCGCTGGCCGCCGTGGTGACGCCGAACCTGCACGAAGCCGCCGCGCTGTCGGGTGCGACGCTCGCCCGCAACGAGGGCGAGATGGAATTGCAGGCGCGCCACATTCTGACGCTCGGGCCGCGCCGCGTCCTGGTCAAAGGCGGACATGGCGACGGCCCGGAAGCGACCGATCTCCTGATCGGCGAATGGGAGATCGTGCGCCTGCCAGCGCAACGCATCGCGACGAAAAACACCCACGGCACCGGCTGCACATTGTCGTCCGCCATTGCCGCCGGGCTCGCCAAGGGCGAGACGCTGCCGGACGCCGTGCGCGGCGCCAAGACCTACGTCACCGCGGCGATTGCCGCCGCCGACCGCGTGCCGGTCGGCCATGGCCACGGGCCGCTGCATCATTTCCACGCATACTGGTGAGGACATCATGACCAAGATCACGCGCCGCAACGCGATCGGAGCGGGAGCCGCCGGGCTTGCCGGCACGCTGGCGATGCCGTCGATTGCACGGGCGCAAACGATCAAGTGGCGCATGGCGACCTCGTGGCCGAAGCGCCTGCCGGGGCCGGGCATGTCGGCCGAGCGCGTGGCCGAGCGCATCCGCAGCCTGTCGAACGGCCGGCTCGATATTTCCGTGCATGCGGCCGGCGAACTGGTGCCCGCCTTCGAAGTGCTCGACGCCGTCGGCAACGGCGTCGCCGATTGCGGGCACACCGCGGCGTTCTACTGGCAGGGCAAGATGCCGGCCGCGGCCTTCTTCACCACCGTGCCGTTCGGGTTGACGCCGGGCGAGCACGTCGCCTGGGTCGATGCCGGGGGCGGGCAGGCGCTCTGGGACGAACTCTATGCGCCGTTCGGCGTGAAGCCGTTCATGGCCGGCAATACCGGCGTCTGCATGGGTGGCTGGTTCCGCAACGAACTGAAAAGCGCCGCCGATCTGCGCGGCTTGAAGTTGCGCTCGCTCGGCCTTGGCGGGGAAATCTATCGCCGCATGGGCGCGACGCCGCAGACCACGCCGCCGGCCGAAATCCTCAACAGCCTGCAGTCCGGCGTGATCGACGGCGTCGAATTTGTCGGACCCGGATCGGACATCGCGCTCGGCCTCTATCGTGTCGCGCCGTTCTACTACTATCCCGGCTTCAACAAGCCGAACGGCACCGGCGAATGCATCGTGTCGCGCAAGTCCTGGGCCGCGCTCGGCAAGGACCTGCAGGCGATCGTCGCACATGCCTGCGCGACCGAGGCGAATTACGCGCTCTCCGAAATGGAACGGCTCAATGCCGAGGCGCTCGCGCTGATGACGTCGCGTCATCGCGTCAAGCTCAGCGCGTTCCCGCGCGATCTCGTTGCGGATGCGCGCAAGCACGGCGTCGATGTGCTCGCCGATGTCGCGGGCCGCGATGCGGTGAGCCGCAAGGTCCACGACTCGTATCTGGCGTTCCGCGACACGACGGCGACGTGGTCCGAAATCTCGATCGAGGCGGTGCTCGGCGCGCGCGGGTAGGGCCGTTCCGGGCTCGAGGCCCGCGCCGGAAAACGCTCCCGGTCCCCGCTGTGTCTTTTCGGAAACAGTCGTTTTCGAAAAAACTGTCTTATCCGGGATTTAGCTGGTTAATCGACATGGTTAACCGCCGATTTACCAAACCAAGGCACCTTCCACCACGCATGGGCGAGGCCCGTGCCGCGAATTCGATTGCACGCCGTGTGGTCTGTCACCGGCCTTCGGCGTCGTGTTCATCGCAGTGTGAAAGGGTTGCTCAATGATTGCCAAGTTGATCCGCCGCGGCATCGCCACGCTCTTCGTCGCCGCCGCTCCGCTCTCCGCCAGCGCCGCCGATCTGCCGCCCGCCTACAAAGCGCCGGCTTATGTCGCGCCGGCCTACTTCAGCTGGACCGGTTTCTATGTCGGTCTGAACGCCGGCTACGGCTTCGGCAGCTCCGACTGGAGCGCCTCGGCCATCAGCCTCGATCCGAAAGGTTTTCTCGGCGGCGTGACCGCCGGCTACAACTTCCAGACCGGCACCTGGGTGTGGGGCCTCGAGACCGATCTGATGTGGTCGGACATGAAGGACGACACCGCCTGCGGTCTCGCCACCTGCTCGACCAAGAACACCTGGCTCGGCACCACCCGCGGCCGCATCGGCTACGGCGGCTGGGATCGCTGGCTGCCCTACATCACCGGCGGCGCGGCCTATGGCAGCGTCAAGGCCGAGAACAGCCTGACCGGCTCGACCAGCGAGACCCGTTTCGGCTGGACCGTCGGCGCCGGCCTCGAATACGCGATGTGGAACAACTGGAGCGTCAAGGCCGAGTATCTCTACGCCGATCTCGGCAAGTTCGACTGCGGCGCGCCCTGCGGCGCGGGCACCCCGAACGACGTTTCGTTCAAGAGCCATATCGTGCGCGCGGGCATCAACTACCGCTTCTGATCGCACGACGCGAACGAAGACATAAGAAACCCCGGGCCTCGTGCCCGGGGTTTTGTTTTGCGCCGGCGTGAACCGGCCGAATTACTTCTTCGGTGCGACGAGCTTCTGGCGCTGCTCGCCGAGGCCGTCGATGCCGAGCGTCACCACGTCGCCGGCATTGAGGAACTGCGGCGTCGGCTTCATGCCGAGCGCGACGCCCGGCGGCGTGCCGGTGACGATGACGTCGCCGGGCTCGAGCTTGAAGAACTGCGAGCAGTACCAGACGATATGGGCGACGCCGAAGATCATCGTCTTGGTGTTGCCGCGCTGGCGCTTCTGTCCGTTGACGTCGAGCCACATGTTCAGGTTCTGCGGATCCTTGATCTCGTCCTTGGTGACGAGCCAGGGACCGAGCGGCCCGAAGGTCGGCGCGCCCTTGCCCTTCATCCAGGTCGGCTCATGGTTGATCTGGAAGTCGCGCTCGGAGACGTCGTTGTTGATGCAATAGCCGGCAACGGCGCGCATCGCGTTCTCTTTGGTGAGGTTGAGCGCCGGCGAGCCGATCACAATCGCCAGCTCGACCTCGTAGTCCATCTTGGTCGAGCCCTTGGGGATGATGGTGTTGTCGTTCGGGCCGCAGATCGAGGAGGGCGCCTTGGTGAAGAGGATCGGCTCCTTCGGGATCGCCATGCCGGCTTCCGCCGCGTGGTCGGCATAGTTGAGGCCGACGGCGATGAAGTGGCCGACCTTGCCGACGCAGGCGCCGAGCCGCGGCTTGCCGGGGACGACCTTGAGGCGCTTGATGTTGGCCTTGCGGATCTTGGCGAGGCTTGCCGGCGACAGTCCCTCGCCGGCGAGATCCGGCACGATTTTCGACAGGTCGCGGATCTTGCCGTCGGCGTCGATGATGCCGGGCTTCTCCTTGCCAAGCGGTCCATAGCGGACGAGTTTCATTTTACGGTCTCTCCCCGAAACATTCTGCATTGTGGGTGAAGCGATCGGCCGATCATGCGACGGCGCAGGGGCCAAGGGCAAGTGGAGGGGGCTGCCCAGAGCCGTTTGGCATCGTGTCCGCTGCGTATTCCGCCTCATCCTGAGGAGCATCGCCGCCAGGCGATGCGTCTCGAAGGATGGCCCCCGTGGCCTCATGGTTCGAGACGCCCGCCTGCGCTGGCGCTTCGGCGGGCTCCTCACCATGAGGGGGAGAGGCGGACATGCGAGTTCACCCGTATTCTTATCCGGCGCCGGGTACGCCGCAGTCCCGATCCTGTTCCTTCCGCCCCTTGAACACGGGGCGCGCGGAACGCCGGACGTTTCACCGCGTCCACGGCCCTGTGTGTGTTTGAGTTTGAACACACAGGCGACGTCACCGCAGTCGCCGGAAGCATCCGGCGTCCCGCGCGCGGTGTTTCGAAGGCGTCGCTCGCACAAGCCCCGGCGCGGGTCCGTTGTACGCGCCGCTGTTCCGGCCGCCCGCCGGATGGGGATCGTGCGGCTTCCGCCTGCCTGACCGCATCGTGCGTCACGATGCGACCGGGCCACCGCCAACCGGCCGCGGAAACGCTCCGCACCGGCTCCGGTCTGCGCGGCCTGATCTCCGGCCGCGCGTTCCGGATCCGCCCCGCGCCTCGTGACGCTCATGAGACGCCCCCGTGAGACGGGGCGGGATGGAACGAGGGTAGAAAAGCCGGCCCGGTCTGTCAAGGAAATAAATCCCAATTATCCGGTTGACACCACAATGACTAAATGTTGTATTGTTGAAGCCGAGGAAACCTATGTTGAGCGTGCCGAGGCTGGCGCGCCCAAATTCATTTGTCCCTCTTGCCGGACTCCACTGGCACTAAGCGAGTCAGCCCGCCAAGAACTCCACCGGGAGGTGGAGTCCTGGGATCGGCGTTTTGACCGGCCTCAGACAATAGTGAATTCAATACTCGACGTGATTGCGGAGGATTTGTCCCGGCCAGAAGGGCATTCAGAATAGGCGACGACTCCAGCTGCTTCTTACGCAGACGCCGCGTAGCGGCGCTAACGGCCCGATTTCTTTTCTGAAGCAATTTTAAAGTTAGGTTGTAACAGAGCGTTACATAAGCAGACTGCGACGCAACCTTTGACCGTTTGGCAAAGAATGATTTTTTGATTGCTTTGTGTATGTGAACCGCGATGGCAAGTTCATCGCCGATTAGTTTGTTGTCAAAATCGAGTATTTGTCTTGAATGGGCGAAAGCGTTTCGGATGATCCTTACGATATTTAGATCATCTCAAAACGTGTCGTCATAAATTCCAAAAGCATGACCGGCAATAATCTTTGTATGAAAAGAACGTAGGGGGCCGTTCTCACCGACCAACTGCTCCCAAGTTGCATCATCGCGGCGCTTAAATTTATCTCGCAATAACGCATCCAACTGGTGTTCTACGAGAACGCCGCCGAGAATGCCTGTAACAATGGCATGTTGTGACAGGTCGGAAAACACATCGCTTAGTGCTGCAGCCTCTTCGTGAGACAGTTGAATTTGTGATATAATTCTAAGTTGTCTGCGGCGTGTTCCTTTGCCCGTCATGAAAGCTCCCCGATGGCGAAAAAGTCAGATGACAATTTTAGTGACAACGAAACCAAGCGCCGTATGGAGGCCGCACTACGCGGCGCACGCGTTACAGGTCACAAGGCGATGAGCGACATCTCGCCTAAACGAAACCTTGGCAAGGTCGCCAAGAAAAGCAAAGCAAAGAAGAAGCCCGGCAAATAGTCGGGCTTCCGATTTTCGGAGCCTACGCAATGACTAAATGGAAAAAACTCCGTTGTTGGGCGGTCATGAAAGCCGCGCGTCTATTATGTATTCCGATTGATGTTCATCCGACCTTTTTCAGTTTCGGGAAAAATGACCGCAGCACCTCAACGTGCTTTAGCGCGCCGAAGTAGGATGCAGACATGTCTGTTGGGTCGAACACAACCAGCAAATCATCGGCCGCACTAAGACTTTTTGCGCCGTGAGTAGTAATTGCCGTTGTGTTGTGTGGGGATTCCACCATGAAAAACGACGTGGTTTCTTCCCAGTATCCCATGCCTTCAGCGCGCATTGCGTCGATCAGCGCTTTATATCTTTCGGCATAAGAGCGGCCGCCGACAGTTTTGTCGGCAATTCGAAAAGTTACGCAGTAGTTTGAGTTGGCCATGATGGCGCACTCCATAGTTGAAGTGCGAGCCGCTTGACCCAAGCAATCGAGTCGGATTCAATCCAATTCGCTACACAACCTGCTCCGCGAACGGCTCGCTACCACGCGGAGAAATTCGAGGGCCGCTGGACAGCACCACCTGTCCGGCGGCTTTTCTCGAATCGGTCCCGGTAATGCTCACGGGATTCGCGAGATTCGGCAAGAACGAATCATGATCGCCCCCGGTAATTCACCGGACCCAGATTCGCTTTACCTTGCGCTTGATTGGATGCTTTTTGCGCCAACGCAGGAAGCGCCGCGCGACATGCTTGAATACGGGCTTAGTGAGGCCCCCGATACGTGAGACGCTTGCCAGCCGCACCCTTCACGGCAAGTGTCGCACGGTCGCCATCGTTGAAGCCAAGCTTGATCCGGTGATTGAAACGGAAATCGTATTCCGCGAGATAGCGGTGCAAATGTTTTTCGCCGCAGTGCTGGTAGACGCCGCGCATACCGCGTTTGAAAATTGAGAAGTAGCCCTCGACCGTGTTGGTAGTCACATCGCCACGGGCGTATTCTTTCCCGCTGTGATTGACGGTTTCGTGCTTCGCGAAATTAGCGCCGACCTTGGTGTAAAGGCGCGACTCGTCAGTGTGCAACCGGCTTTCGCGCATGATGTTTTCGTTGACGATGTTGGCGACGTTCTCAGCGTCGGCAACCGCGACATGGAATGAGCGCACGTTACCGCCGCGCTCGACCAGCGAGACAATCGGGCGGTTATTCGATGCACGGCCACCTTTAGTGAACGGGCGACCGCTGGTCGTCTTGGTGCGGCGGTTCGCCTTGTCCACTTTGCCGAAATAGGTTTCGTCGGCTTCAACGATCTGGCCCTCGCCACCAAGCGGGCTAAGGCCCCCGTCGCGCATCGCTTCACGAATTCGGTGGCACATGAACCATGCGGCCTCGTAGCCGATGCCGAGGGTGCGATGGATTTGGTGAGCCGATACGCCTTTCTTGCTGGCGCACATCATGTGGAAGGCTTGGAGCCACTTGTGCAGCGGGATTTTGCTGCGCTCCATGACGGTCCGCATGGTGACGGTGAAATCCTTGCGGCACTTTGACTCAGCGCAGCGGAACACGCCGGGGCGCTTGGTCGCGTAAGCGTGATTGATAACGCCACAGTGCGGGCAAACCGGACCTTCCGGCCACAGAACACCTTCGAGATAGGCCCTAGCGGCCTGATCGTCGCGGAAGTGGGGTGCTGAGAAGGTGTCCATGTCCAAAGCCCTTTGTTGCTGCAAATACAGCATATGGGGCTTGTGGTGTCAACCGGATAATTGGGAAATAAATCCTATTCCGAACTGTGCCGAAACCATGACGGTTCCCGGCGCGCGGTCACGTTTGCCGCGCGATGTAACGGCTCGTGATGGGACCAACGCGGCGTTCTGGCGTTAACCCAGCATACCCCCAACGCAGGCGTTTCGCTTGCGGCCAACCCTCACATCTCGCGTCCGAAGCGATGTGCGCCTGCTCCACCAAGAAGGAGGCGAATTTCATGACCGATATTCGATTGCCCGCGCCTCAGAGTCCGCACTGTCCGCTGTGCGGCCGCGCGATGAGCCTTGTCGAAAGCCGCACGCGCACCGCCGACAGGCTGGTCGACATCTTCAAATGCAGCGATTGCAGCGTGCATTTCCCGCGCGACATCGACGCGCCGGAAGGTCCCACGGTTATCGAACCGTGAATGTAACCGGCCCGTTTTTGCGCGGCATTTTCACGGCCGGATAAACCATCGCTGCGATGATCCCTCCCAACAATATCCGCCCGCATTCGCATTGCGGGCGGACGCGGCCGAGACGCCCGCGAGACATAGCGTTCCTTGAGAGGGAGGGAACCCATGACCGTTGTCGAGGACGACAAGACCGTCGTGCAAGGACAGGTCGAGCGCCGGCGCATTCGCCGGCACCGCACCCTGAAGGGCGGCAGCATCGCCTTCAACTCCGGCGCGCGGTTCGATTGCCGCGTGCGCAACCTGTCGCCGCTCGGCGCCTGCCTGGAGGTAGAATCGAGCATCGGCGTGCCGGACACATTCGTGCTGCTGATCGACAGCGAACACGCCCGGTACGACTGCCGGGTGGTATGGCGCGAGCCAAAGCGCCTCGGCGTCGAATTCCCCGGCTGACGCCGCCGGCTGCCGGACACGCATTGCCGGCGGCACTCGCCGGCAACACCGGAGGAAAATCGGTTTTCGGCCATCCTCGAAGTGCGGCGCCCCAATTGTCACCGGGGCGCATTTGGTTGAAGCTGCCGCCCGGATGGTGGCAGGCGCACCGACAAGAAGGCGCCGCCCGCGAGGTTGGGGGTGGCAATGTTGCGTCGGCGTGCGGGTCGGTCTGCAGGACAACGTGTCCATCGACTGCCGAAGCGTGTCCCGGTTTTTGTCCTGACAATCCTGACCGCGTCAGCCGCGGTGCTGCCAGACGCATGGGCCGGCGCCTTTGCCGTCCACGAGCAGAGC
Organism: Pseudolabrys sp.; assembly: GCF_050250095.1. Taxonomy (NCBI): domain Bacteria; kingdom Pseudomonadati; phylum Pseudomonadota; class Alphaproteobacteria; order Hyphomicrobiales; family Xanthobacteraceae; genus Pseudolabrys; species Pseudolabrys sp. The sequence continues at coordinate 559,165 of NZ_JBFWPH010000001.1, forward strand.
GTGGCCGGGCAGGGCGCATCCTATGCCGGGGTCGCGGCCGGCGGCGCGCTGTCGTCGATGTTCTGGAATCCGGCGACGATCACGCAGCAGTCCGGCAAGAGCATGGAGAACGGCTTTTCCGGCATCATCAGCAAGACGTCGCAAGGCGGCGTCGGCGGCGGCGGCGCGCTGACGGCGTCCGACAGCAACACCGCCAAGAACGCGCTGGTGCCGTCCGGCTATTCGTCCTGGCAGCTCAACGACCGGTTCTGGATCGGCTGGGGCACCAACGGCGCCTACGGCGTCGCGGCAAAGTTTCCGAAGACCTGGGCGGGCGCGGCCTATGCGCAGGACTCCGAGATGAAGTCCTACAACTTCAATCCGGTCGCCGCGATGAAAGTGACGGACTGGCTCAGCGTTGGGCTGGGGCTGCAAATTCAATACATGGATATCCGGTTCGAGAATTTTCAGGGCGCGGCGGTGTCGAACCTGAGGCTCGAAGGCACCGGCTGGGGTTTCGGCTTCACGGCGGGCGCGACCTTCACGCCGTTCCGCGGCACGCAGATCGGCATCGGCTATCGCTCGGCGATCGACCAGGATCTCAAGGGCGACATGACCGGCGGCATCGGCCTCGCGACCAACGGCGGCATCAAGGCGACGGTGAAACTGCCGGACGTCATGACGGTCGGCCTGCGCCAGCGGGTCGGCGAGCGCGCGACGGTGATGGCGGGCGTCGAATGGACGAACTGGAGCCGGATCGGCGGCGTGGCGGTGACGCAGGCGAATGGCGCCGCGGCGCTCGGGCCGACCGGCGCCGCCATCCTGCTGCCGTTCAACTATCGCGACAGCTTCATGGTTTCGATCGGCGCCGAATGTGCGCTGCGGAGCGACCTCACGCTGCGCGCGGGCTTTGCTTATGAGTCGACGCCCATTCCGGAAAGCGTGCGCACGCCACGGCTGCCGGACAGCGACCGTTACTGGTACTCGATCGGCTCGAGCTACCGGCCGCCGCAGTTCCCCGGCCTCGTCGTCGATCTCGCCTACACCTATATCGACGTCGCCGCGACGCCGATCACGATCACGGCGGCATCGGGCAATCCGTGGTTCTCGGCCGCCGCCGGCGCCTATACCGGGACGGCCGACAGCAGCAGCCACATTGTCTCGCTCGCCGTGCGCTATCAGTGGGGCGGGCCGATCTGGTAACGGCAAGAATCCACCGTTGTCATCGCCCGCCAACGGGCCCGCGCAAGCGCGGCCCGATGACAGGCTCCGGCGGGCGATCCAGTAAACACGGACGTCGACGGAGATTACTGGATGCCCCGCCTTCGCGGGGCATGACGGAGGAGATTGTGCAGCCGCCCGAGGGAATTCGTGCGTTCACAAAGCGAGGCCGCGCTCCTAGAACGTGCCGGGGAAGGCGCCGCCGTCGATCAGCAGATTTTGCCCGGTGATGTAGCTCGCCTGCGCCGAGCAGAGAAACGCGCAGGCCTCGCCGAATTCCTTGGGATCGCCGAAGCGCTTGGCCGGGATGCTGGCGATGCGGCCGGCGGCGATCTCGGTGATGTTCTTGCCCGACGTTTCGGCGGTCTTGCTCAGGTTGGCGCGCAGCCGGTCGGTGTCGAAGGCGCCGGGCAGCAGCTGGTTGATGGTGACATTCCTGTCCGCGACGGTGCGGGAGACGCCGGCGAGGAAGGCGGTCAGCCCCGAACGCGCGCCGGAGGACAGATCGAGGCCGGCGAGCGGCGCCTTCACCGCGGCCGAGGTGATGTTGACGATGCGGCCGAAGCGGCGCTGCTTCATCGGATCGATCACCTTCTGGATCAGCTCGATCGCGACGATCATGTTGGCGATGACGCCGTCGATCATCTGCTGGCGCGACAGTTCGCGGAAGTCGCGAAACGGCGGGCCGGCGTTGTTGTTGATGAGAATGTCGGGCTGCGGGCAGGCGGCGAGCAGCTTGGCCTGACCTTCGGGGGTCGACACGTCGGCGACGACGGGGGCCACTTTCGTCTTGGTGAGGTTTGCGATCTCGATCGCGGTCGCCTCGGTCTTCTTCGGGTCGCGGCCATTGACGATGACCTCGCAGCCGGCTTCGGCGAGCGCGCGGGCGCAGGCCTTGCCGAGCCCGCGGCTCGAGGCGCAAACGATGGCCTTGCGGCCGGCAATTCCAAGATCCATTGCGGAGAGTCCTTCGCGTTTCTTGTTGTGGCGCGAGTGTCGGGTGCGCCCGCGGAAGCGTCAAGGCTTCGAGGACCGGCTGTCGCCTGACCGTCGCAAACGGCTGGTAGGCGGGACGGCGACGCCACTGAAACGATTCTCCGCCCGCCGGAAGCCAAGGCCATGACCTAATGCCCATGACCCTCCAGCCGCACGATCCGTCGCCCGCCCATGTTCCGCCGTCCTTCGCCGATCCCGACGCCCAGGTGATGGAGCGCGCCTATCAGCGCTGGGCGCCGGTCTACGACGCGCTGTGCGGACCGGTGTTCCTGAACGGGCGGCGCGCGGCCGCCGCTGCGGCGCGCGACGTCGGCGGACGTATTCTCGAGATCGGCGTCGGCACCGGGCTGTCGTTCGACGACTACGACGCGAGCACCGAGATCACCGGCATCGATATTTCCGAGCCTATGATCGCGCGGGCGCGCGAGCGGGCGGCGTCGGGCCGCTATCCCTTCGTCAAGGGCCTCGCCGTGATGGACGCCGGCGCGCTTGGCTACGCCGATGCGTCGTTCGACTGCGTGGTCGCGCAGTTCGTCATCACGCTGGTGGAGAACCCGGAGCAGGTGCTCACCGAATGCGCGCGGGTGGTGCGGCCGGGCGGGCAGATCATCCTCGTCAATCATCTTTACTCGGAGCGCGGGCTTGCCGCCGCGGTCGAGCGCTGGACGGCGGCGCGGGCGCGGCGTCTCGGCCTGCGGCCGGAGTTTCCCTTCGCGCGGCTCGCGGCCTGGGCGCAAGCGCACTCCGGCGTCGAGCTGATCGAGCGGAGGAAGATCCCGCCGTTCGGCGTCTACACGCTGGTGCGGTTCCGCCGGACCGCCGCGGCGTGACTGTCATAAAACTGCAATGCGCGCATGCTAGGTGCCGATCCAGATGGCAATGACCGGACAGGGCAGCGTTTCGTGACGGAAGTCGTCCCGAAACGGTTTCGTGCGCTCTTCATCTCCGACGTGCATCTCGGCACGCGCGGCTGCCAGGCCGACAAGCTGCTCGACTTCCTGCGATACCATGAGGCCGACACGATCTACCTCGTCGGCGATATCGTGGACGGCTGGGCGCTGCGCTCGTCGTGGTACTGGCCGCAGGCGCATAACGACGTGGTGCAAAAGCTGCTGCGGCAGGGCCGCAAGGGCGCGCGCATCGTCTACATCCCCGGCAATCACGACGAATTCCTGCGCGGCTATTACGGCACGCATTTCGGCGGCATCGAGGTCGCCGAAACCGCGATCCATGAGGGCGCCGACGGGCGGCGCTATCTGGTCGTGCATGGCGACATCTTCGACATGGTGGTGACGCAGGCGCGCTGGCTCGCGCTCCTGGGCGACAAGGCCTACGAATTCGCGATCGCGGCGAACCGCGTGTTCAACGCGCTGCGGCGCATCTTCGGCGCGCCGTACTGGTCGTTGTCGCAGTGGGCGAAGCTGAAGGTGAAGAACGCGGTGAACTATATCGGCGCCTTCGAGAAGGCGCTCGCCGCGGAAGCCAAGCGCCACGACGCGCAAGGGGTGGTCTGCGGCCATATTCACCATGCCGCGATCCACGACGATTTCGGCCTGCGCTACGTCAACTGCGGCGACTGGGTGGAAAGCTGCACGGCGGTGGCGGAAGGCCACGACGGCGTCTTCGCGATCATCAACTGGGCGCGGCCCGGCCACGACCGCGCGCCGGCAGCGCCGGCGCGGGTGGAAGCGGCATGAAGCTTCTGATCGCGACCGACGCCTGGAATCCGCAGGTCAACGGCGTGGTGCGCACGCTGAAGCAGACCGCGCGCGAGGCTACGGCGCTCGGCAACACGGTTCATTTCGTCACGCCGGCGATGTTCGCCGGCATGCCGATGCTGGGCTATCCGGAAATCCGCCTCGCGCTGGCGACGCGGCGCCTGGTGGCGCGCGCGGTGGACGCCTTTGCGCCCGATGCGATCCATATCGCGACCGAAGGGCCGGTCGGGCTCGCGATGCGCGGCCTCTGCATCGCGCGGCGGCTGCCGTTCACCTCGAGCTTCCACACGCGGTTTCCGGACTATCTCGCCGAGCGGCTGCCGCTGCCGGCGCGCTGGACGGAACGTGCCGTCTGGTCGCTGCTGCGCTGGTTCCACGGACCTGCGGCGGCCACCATGGCGGCGACGCCGACGCTTCTCGCCGAACTCGAGACGCGCGGCTTCAAGACCGTGAAGCTGTGGCAGCGCGGGGTCGATGCGGCGCTGTTTTCCCCGGAGAAGGCGGGCGATCTCGGATTTGCGCGGCCGGTGTTTCTCACCGTCGGCCGACTCGCGGTCGAAAAGAACGTCGAGGCGTTTCTCGCGCTCGACCTGCCGGGCACGAAGCTCGTGGTCGGCGACGGGCCGGCGCGCGCGGAGCTCGAGAAGACATTTCCCGGCGCGGTGTTCCTCGGCGCGCAGCATGGCGAGGCGCTGGCGCGCATCTATGCCGGCAGCGACGTCTTCGTGTTTCCGAGCCGCACCGACACCTTCGGCCTCGTGCTGCTGGAGGCGCTGGCGAGCGGCCTGCCGGTCGCGGCTTTTCCGGCGCCGGCGCCGCGCGACGTGCTGGGGCTGGCGAGCGACCCGGCCGCGGTCGGCGCGCTTGACGAAGATCTGCGCGCGGCCTGCCTGAAGGCGCTCACGCTGTCGAAGCAGGCGGCCCGCGATTTCGCGCTGACGATGACCTGGCAGGCGAGCACGCGCGCGCTGCTCGGTCACGTCACGCAGGCGGTGAACCCGGCGCTGGGCCGCCGGGCGCGGCGGCGGGAGGCGCGGGCCGCGGCGTAGGTTTTCGTTCGTCATGGCCGGGCTTGTCCCGGCCATCCACGACTTTCCTGCGTTTTATGCCAAGTTAGACGTGGATGCCCGGCACAAGGCCGGGCATGACGGGTGTGGAACTTGCTCGGCCTGTCGAGCGAGCCTACGATTCTCGGCATGTCTCAGTTGAAGCCGCCGACCGCCGCCGATGTCGATGCCGCTGCGTCGCGGCTCAGCGGTATCGCGATCCGCACGCCCCTGATCAACTCGCCGGTGCTGGACGCCGCCATCGGCGCGCGGGTGTTCCTGAAGGCGGAGACCCTGCAGCGTACCGGTTCGTTCAAGTTCCGCGGCGCCTACAACAAGATGTCCTCGATCGCGGCGGACCGCCGCGCGGCGGGCGTGGTGGCGTTCTCGTCGGGCAATCATGCGCAGGGCGTCGCCGCCGCGGCGCAGTTGCTCGGCCTGCCGGCGACCATCGTGATGCCGCGCGACGCGCCGGCGGCCAAGCGCGAGCGCACCGCCGCGCTCGGCGCGCAGGTCGTGCTCTACGACCGCGACAGGGAAGACCGCATGGCGATCGCGCAGGGCATCGCCGCCGAACGCGGCGCGACGCTGGTGCCGCCCTATGACGATCCGCTCATCATCGCGGGGCAGGGCACCATTGGCCGCGAGATCGTCGAGGATCTTGCCGCGCAGGGCCTGAAACCCGACGTGGTGGTGATCGGCGCTTCGGGCGGCGGGCTTGCCGCCGGCATCTCGCTCGCCGTCAAGGCGCGGCTGCCGCAGGTGAAGTTCTACACCGCGGAGCCGGAAGGCTTCGACGACATGGCGCGCTCCTTCGCCAGCGGCCATCGCGAAACCAACGCGAAGCTGTCCGGCACGATCTGCGACGCGCTGATGTCGCCGACGCCGGGCGAGCTGACTTTTCCGATCACGCGCGCGCTGATCGGCGAGGGCGTGGCGGCGAGCGACGCGGAGGTCGCCCGCGCGGTCGGCTTCGCGTTCCGCGAATTGAAGCTGGTGGTCGAGCCGGGCGGGGCCATCGGGCTTGCGGCGCTGCTCGCCGGCAAGGTGCCGGTTGCGGGCAGGGTCGTGGTCGCGGTCTTGTCCGGCGGCAACGTCGATGCCGCGCTGTTCGACAGATTGATCGCAGCGTAGCGATTAAACTCCTCTGTCATGCCCCGCGCAGGCGGGGCATCCAGTACACTCGTGAAATTCGGTGTTTACTGGATCGCCCGCCTTCGCGGGCGATGACTGCCAACAAGTCAGCTCACCAGCGCGATGCGTTCGTCGGCGCTCAAGGCGCGCACCGGCGTCATCGGATCGTAGCCGGGCGGCAGCTGACGCCGGACAACGGCAGGTGGCGTTGCCGCCGGTTGTTCGGCGACAACCGGTGCTGCGAACAGTTCGATGTCGCCCGGCGTCTCCGCAACAGCCTCAACGGCCGTCGCTGCCTCGACGACCGTTTCGAGAACGGCTTCGACCGCCGCGGCTTCGAGGATGGCTTCCGCGACGGGCGCGTCAAAAACCTCCGGCGCAATCGCCTCGGCGTCGAACGGCTCGGGCGTGAAATCGACCGGCGCGGCGGCTTCGGTCCGCTCGTCCTTGTCGATCTCGAACGGCTGGAACATCGCGACCGCCGGAAAGGCGAGCGTCGAAGCCGCCGGCTCGGCTGAGAGCGCAATTTCAATGTGCGCAGTGTCGATATCGGTCCGCTCGTTGCGGAACTCGACGGCGGCGGCCGGTTGCGGCAGCGCCACCACGGTCGCCTCGGCGGTAAAGTCGATCGCCGGCAGTTCGGGCCGCGGACGGGGCGGCAGCGGATTGGCCGCGATCACCGTCAGTTGCACGCGCGGCTCGGCCTTGTCTTCGGGCGCGGTCGCGCCATCGCGGGCGGTGTCGTCGAGCAAGCCGGCGATGCGGCCCTCGAGCAGTTCGAGCAGCGCCATCACCTTCGCGCCCTTCGAGAACTCGCTGTCCGACCAGCCGATGTCGAGCCGGGCGTGATGGATGGTGGCGGCGAGCGAGCGCAGTTCCTCGAACACATGAGCGGTCGCAGGATCGCGCGCGATCCGCAGCCGGGTTTCAATCCGCGACAGCGTGTCGAGCGCGTCCTGCGTCGTCGCCTTGCGATGGCGGCGCGCGTGTTCGGCGAGGAACCAGCGGCCGCGGCCGGTCGCCATCACCGTGTCGCAAAACGCGCGATATTCGGCCTCGGTGGGCTCGGCGGAAAGGTCGCTGCGGACGAGAGGGTCTGTGGCCATAGGCAATCCGGTCGCCGGCAGTCTATCAAAGGACGCAACTGATTCGGCCAGCACCCCCGACAGGCCTGTGACAAGCACTGCTGCTCCGCTCCGACCGGGTTTCATCACGCGGCTCGCGCTGCTTTACGCCGCGATCTTCACGCTGGGCGGCGTGCAACTGCCGTTCTTCCCGGTGTGGCTGGCCGCCAAGGGGCTGGACGAGCGCGCGATCGGCCTCGTGCTGGCGCTGCCGATGGTGGTGCGGGTGGCGGCCGTGCCGCTGGCGACACGGATCGCGGACCGTGGCGACGCGGTGAAGGCGGTGCTGGCGGCGGCCGCCGTCGCGACCGTCGCCGGCTATGTGCTGCTCGGCTTCGCCGAAGGCGCGCTGGCGATCGGGGTCGCGTTCGCGCTCGCCTCGTTCCTCTACACGCCGATCATGCCGCTCACCGAAACCTACGCGCTGCGCGGGCTCGCCGCGCGCGGCCGCGCCTACGGGCCGGTGCGGCTGTGGGGTTCGCTCGCTTTCATCGCCGGCACTTTCGCGGCCGGCGCGGCGATCGATCTCATTCCGCATGAGCGGCTGATCTGGCTCCTGGTCGGCGCGTCGCTGTTGATTGCGCTCACGGCGGTTGCGCTGGAGCCAATGAGCTTTGCGAGCGCTCCGGCGGCTCACGCGCAGCCGCCGCCGCCGCGCCGGGGCCTGTTGCGCGACAAGGTGTTCCTGCTGGTCGCGGCGGCCGCGGCGCTCGCGCAGGCGAGCCACGCGGTCTATTACGGCTTTTCGGCACTCGCCTGGACGCAGGCCGGTCTCGACGGCGCGGCGGTCGCGGCGCTGTGGGCGCTCGGCGTCATCGCGGAGATCGCGCTGTTCGCATGCCAGGAGCGGTTGCCGCGCGCGCTGACGCCGTTGCGGCTGCTCGCGCTCGGCGCGGCCGGCGCCGCGCTGCGCTGGCTCGCGATGGCGTTCGATCCGCCGGTCGCGACGCTGCCGGTGCTGCAACTGATGCACGGCCTGTCGTTCGGCGCGGTGCATCTCGGCTCGCTCGCCTTCGTCGCGCGCCATGCGCCGCCGGGGCAGGGCGCGACCGCGCAAGGCTATTTCGCCATCGCGCTTGGATTGGCGATGGCGGGTGCGACCGGACTGGCCGGCGTGCTGTTTGCGTCGTTCGGAAACGCCGCCTACGCGGCGATGGCGCTAGCGGCGGTTGTTGGCTGCGCTTGCGCGTGCATCGCGAAGCGCCTTGCTGCCGAACCGGCGGCGTGAATCGCGGGTCGCGGCGCGGGTCGGCGTGCCGCAGGTCGGCACCAGCTGCGCCAGTTCGCGGCCCTCGATATAGATCATCTTGCGGGTGAGGCCGCCGTGCCGGTTGATGAGCCGGCGCACATGCGCGGGATAGATGTTCCACAAGGCCTGCGTGCCGAGCGGGCTCGTCACCGGACGGCCGCTTTCATCCGGCATCCACGCGGCGTGGAAGCCGAGCCGCGCGCGCGGCGTCGCGCAGATGCGGTCGCGCGGCACGACGCCGAGCAGGATGGTGCAGGCGGACAGGCAGTTGCCGTCGATGACGACGCGCTCGCCGGTGTCGCGCACATTGGTGAAGGTCTGAAGATAGGCGCCGATCTGGCCGCCACGATCTTCCGAGATGAGCATGGTGGCGGACGCGGATGTCACTCCGCACGCCAACAGCATTGCGCCTGCCAGAAACGCCCGCAGCCCCGTCACGTCAGAGACCCCTCAGCCCCCGGGCCGTCTGTCACGGCCCTTATCGCGACTCAGTCTAGGTCAGACGGTAACCATTTGTTAACCAAAAAAATTAACCCGCCTTAATTTATGAGCCGGAAAGACAGCGGTGTTTCGTGCCAATTCGGGACAGGCCCGAACGATCAACCCCACAAAGCGGGCGTTGGGGGGAAGATTTGGCTGTCGCGGTATTGGAGTCCGTTGGCGCGATCGCGCGCGAGCAGCAGCGGACCGTCGAGGTCGACGAATCGCGCGCGCTGCGCGACCAGCATCGCCGGCGCCATGGCGAGCGAGGTCGCGACCATGCAGCCCGCCATGATCTGCAGGCCGAGCCGTTCGGCTTCCGCGACCATCGCCAGCGCTTCGGTGAGGCCGCCGGTCTTGTCGAGCTTGATGTTGACCGCGTCGTATTTGCCGGCAAGCGCGCCAAGCGAGGCGCGGTCGTGAACGCTCTCGTCGGCGCAGACCGGAAGCGGCCGCGCGATGGTCGCGAGCATGTCATCCCGGCCGGCCGGCAATGGCTGCTCGACCAGCGACACGCGCGCGGCGGCGCAGGCCGCGAGGTTCGCTTCGAGATTGGCGGCGGTCCAGCCTTCGTTGGCGTCGACGATCAGGTCCGACTGCGGCGCGGCGGCGCGCACCGCCGCGATGCGTGCGACATCGCCGTCGCCGCCGAGCTTCACCTTCAGGAGTTTGCGCGCGGCGGAGCGGGCGGCGGCCTCAGCCATCTTGTCCGGCGTGTCGAGCGACAGCGTGTAAGCGGTGATGCGCGGCGCGGGCGCCGGCAGGCCGGCAAGCGCATGGACGGGACGGCCCGCGCGCTTGGCCTCGAGATCCCAGAAGGCGCAGTCGAGCGCGTTGCGCGCCGCGCCGGGCGGCATCGCGCGTTGCAGGGCGGTACGGTCGAGACCGCGCTTGAGGGAACTTTTGGCGGCGTCGAGCGTTGCCACAACTGCCTCGACGGTTTCGCCATAGCGCGCATAAGGCACGCACTCGCCGCGGCCGCGGAAAGACCCTTGAACGGACTCTTGGACGAGTTCCACGACGACGACCGCCGCTTCCGTCTTGGCGCCCCGGCTGATCGTGAATGTGCCGGCGATCGGCCAGTGTTCGACGCTGGCCGACAACACAAGGGGTTGATCGTTAACCATATTTTCCGGCTGCCGGACCCTCGACAGCATCGCCGGGGTGGGCCAATTATGGATTGGACGGGTGGCTGCGCTCAAGACCGGAGCACAGTGTGAGCGACGAGATTCTGCTGAAAAGCACAGCCGACGGGACGCGGCTGGCTTTGGCGGGCGCTGGCGAATGGACCGCGCTCGCGGCCAATCGGCTGGAAAAGGACATCGTCGCCACCGGACGGGGCGCGGAGGATGTCACGCGCGTCGACATCGACATGAGCGGCGTCAAGCGGCTCGACACCTTCGGCGCCTGGCTGCTGGAGCGGCTGGTGCGCAGCTGGCGCGACCGCGGGGCGGTGACGCAGGTGACCGGCCTTGCCCCGAACTTCCAGACCCTGATCGACGAGGTGCACGGCGCGGGCCAGAACGAGGCGCCGCCGCCGCCGCGGGCAACGCTCGCCGCCGGGGGGCTGTCGGCGATCGGCCGCAGCGTCGCGACCGCCGGCGGCGCGTTCATCGCGATCCTCGACATGCTCGGCGCGCTCGCCACCACGCTGCTGCGCGTCGGGGCGAAGCCGGCCCGGTTCCGCTTCACCTCGCTGATCCATCATCTCGACCATGTGTGCTGGCGGGCGGTGCCGATCATCCTGCTCATTACCTTCCTGATCGGCGCGATCATCGCGCAGCAGGGCATTTTCCATTTCCGCAAGTTCGGCGCCGACATCTACGTCGTCGACATGGTCGGCATCCTGGTGCTGCGCGAGATCGGCGTGCTGATCGTCGCCATCATGGTGGCGGGGCGTTCGGGAAGCGCCTACACCGCCGAGATCGGCTCGATGAAGATGCGCGAGGAGGTGGACGCGCTGCGGACGATGGGCTTCGACCCGGTCGAGGTGCTGATCCTGCCGCGGGTGCTGGCGCTCATCATCGCGATGCCGATCCTCACCTTCATCGGCTCGATGGCCGCGCTTTACGGCGGCGGCCTCGTCTGCTGGCTCTATGGCGGCATCGATCCCGACATTTTCCTCAGCCGGCTGAAGGAGGCGATCACGCTCGACCATTTCAAGGTCGGCATGATCAAGGCGCCGTTCATGGCGCTGATCATCGGCATCGTCGCCTCGGTCGCCGGCCTCAATGTCAAGGGCAGCGCCGAGTCGCTCGGCATGCAGACCACCGCCTCGGTGGTGGAGTCGATCTTCCTCGTCATCGTGGTCGATGGCCTGTTCGCCATCTTCTTCGCCTCGATCGGGATGTAGGCGATGGCGACGAACGGCAAAAGCAACGGCACGCAGGGAGACGTCATTATCGGCGTGCGCGACCTCGTGGTCGGCTTCGGCGCGACTAATGTGCTCGATCATCTCGACCTCGACGTCTATCGCGGCGAGATCCTCGGCTTTGTCGGCGCGTCCGGCGCCGGCAAGTCGGTGCTGATGCGCACCATCATCGGACTTCTTCCGCGGCGCGGCGGCGAGATCACCGTGCTCGGCGTCGAACTGTCGAAGGCGAGCGAGGCCGAGCGCCGCGCGGTCGAGCGGCGCTGGGGCGTGCTGTTCCAGCACGGCGCGCTGTTTTCCTCGCTGACGGTCGCCGAGAACATCCAGTTCCCGATGCGGGAATATCTGAAGCTGTCGCAGCAATTGATGGACGAGATCGCGGTCGCCAAGCTCGAAATGGTGGGGCTCGACCCTTCCGTCCGTCACAAGTTCCCGTCGGAACTGTCCGGCGGCATGATCAAGCGCGTGGCGCTGGCGCGCGCGCTTGCGCTCGACCCCGACATTCTGTTTCTCGACGAACCGACCTCCGGCCTCGATCCGATCGGCGCCGGCGATTTCGACGAGCTGATCGCCACCCTGCAGCGCACTTTGGGACTGACCGTTTTCATGGTAACTCATGACCTCGACAGCCTGCACACCGTCTGCGATCGGATCGCCGTGCTGGCGGACGGCAAGGTGATTGCCGCAGGAACGATGGACGTCATGCTCGCCTCACAACATCCCTGGCTGAAGGCGTATTTCCACGGCAAACGCGCGCGCGCGGTCGGCGCGGCGGCGTCAGGGCAAATGGCCGGCGCTTTAGCGCCGGGGCGATGAGACGGAGCGTCCGATGGAAACCAAAGCAAACTACGTCCTGATCGGCGTCTTCGTGCTGGCGATCATCGCCGCCGTGTTCGGCTTCGTGTTCTGGTTCCAGAACACCGGCACCGGCGGCGAGCGCAACTATTACCGCGTGGTGTTCGAGAATTCGGTGTCGGGCCTGCGCACCGGCGCATCGGTGCTGTTCAACGGCATCCGGGTCGGCGAGGTCAACGACCTGCGGCTCAACCCGGAGCAGCCCAGGCAGGTGGTCGCCTATATCTCGGTCGACAAGTCGGTGGCGATCCGCCCCGATACCCGCGTCGCCATCGAATTCCAGGGGCTGACCGGCATCGCCGCGATCGGCCTGTCCGGCGGCAGCGCCGACAAGGCGCCGCTGGCCGGCACCAAGGCCGATCCGGCGACGCTCAGCGGCTCGCAGGGCATGACGCGGGACGTGACGCAGGGCGCCCGCGACGTGCTGCAGCGGATCGACGAGTTCATCTCGGAGAACCGCGGCCCGTTCAACAACACGCTGAAGAACCTGGAAAGCTTCTCCGGCTCGCTCTCCAAGAACTCGGTGCAGATCGACGAGACGCTGAAGAACATCCAGGAGTTCTCGGCGGTGATGAGGAAGAACAGCGAGAAGATCGACCACATCGTGTCGAACCTCGAGACGCTGACCGGCGGTCCCGACGGCAAGACCGGCGACGTCGCCGAGACGATCCGCTCGCTGCGCGATCTGTCCGCCAATCTCGACAAGCGCACCGAGTCGATCACCGAGGGCATCAACAAGCTGACGGCGACGGGCACGCGGCAGATCGACAGCATCGGCCGCGAATTCCGCCAGACGCTCAACACCATCGAGCGGGCGGCGCGCAACATCGACCAGAACCCGAGCCGGCTGCTGTTCGGCGGCAGCGGCAACAAGCGGTAGTGGCGCTAACGGTAAGGGCTTAACCAGAGCCTTCTGGTGTCATCATCCGCGAAAGCGGGCAATGACGTCTGAGAAAACAAAACGGCGGCCGTGACGGCCGCCGTTTTTATCGGTTGCTCGACAGGCGGATCAGCCGAAGCGGCCCGCCGCGTGCGCCAGCATGGTGTAGACCTTGCCGGTTTCCGAGGTGAGGTAGGTGCGCGTCACCATCTGGCCGCGGTCGTCGCGCGAGACTTCTTCCAGCAGACGCTCGAACTCGGCGACGTAGCGGTCCACCGTCTGGCGGAACTCGCGGTCGGCGCGGTACTTGCGCTGGATCTCGTCGAATGCCTTCTGGCCCTGCAGCGTATAGAGACGCCGGGTGAAGACATTGCGCTCGCCGCGCTTGTAGCGGTCCCACAGGTCGGACGCCGCGTCGTGGTCGATCATGCGGGCGATGTCGACCGACAGCGAGTCGAGCGACTCGATGGCGTGGCGCTGGGTGCGCTCGTCGCGGCCGTTGTCGGCATCCCGCGCGGTGTCGCGCAATGTCGGCACGTCCTGTTCCTCGCGCGAGGCGCGGTTGAGGAGTTCGGTCAGCCAGCCGCGGGTCTGGTTGTTGGCGGCGGGCGACGCCGGCGGCTCGCCACGGCGCGGGGCCTGCTGCGGCGATCCGCCGAAGTCGAAGCGCGACGGCGCCTCGTTGCGCGGCGGGCGCGGCGGCGGGGGAACCTCGCGAGACATCTCACGAGTAGACTCGCGGGGCGTCTCGCGCATGGTTTCGCGCGCCGGTTCGCGGCCGCCGACCACGGCGAGCGCGGGCTCCTGAGCGCGGCGCGTCGGCTCGACGGCGTCGGCAGCGCGGCCGTGCTTGGCGACGATGCGGTTGAGTTCCGCCAGCGCCTCGATCTGGTCGACCAGCACGCGGCGCATCTGCGCCGCGCTTTCGGAGGCCTCCTGCGGCATTTCGAGAATGCCGCGGCGGAGCTGCTCGCGGGTCTGTTCCAGCTCGCGCTGGATCTCGGACGACATCTGCTTCATGCCGTGTACGACGTCGGCAAAGCGCTCGGCGGCGTCGTTGAACATCGACTGGCTGTCGGCAATCGACTGCTCGTAAAGCACGCGCATCGAGCCGGCGGTGCGGTCGCGTTCCTCTTCGGCGGCGGCGCGCAGGTTCTCGAGCTGATCGGAGATCGCGCTCGAGGCGACCGAGCTTGAATCGGCGGCGACGCGGGCGACCTCGCGGGCGCGGTTCGCCGCGGTCTCCAGCGCCTCGTCGAGCAGCGACGAGAAGCGGGTGAGGCGGCTTCCGAGATCCTCGGTGCGGATGTCGAGCGTGTTGATGAGCGATTCAAGCTCGAGCCGGCGCTGATTGACCGACTCGTCGGTGCGCTGGTTGCTGGCTTCGATCATCTGCGCGGCGCGGGCGAGATCGCGGCCGCGGATGTCGAACTGCTCGGCGAGCTGGCCGAGATCGGCCAGCACCTGGCCGGTGGCGTCGCGGAACGCGCCGATGTTTTGCTCGACGCGCTCGCCGGCGGCGCCGGTGGTCTCGTTGACGCGGTTCATCGCGGAGACGAATTCCGACACCCGCAGCATCATGGTGTTTTCCAGCGCCCCCATGTTCTCGTGGGCGCCGGACAGCACCTCCTGCAGCATCAGGTTCGCCTCGCGCAGCCGCTCGAACATCGTGACCGAGTCGGAGCGCAGCATGTTGTGCGTCTCGAGCAGGTCGGTGACCGTCTTGTGCGCGGTGTCGCGCGACTGCTCGATGGCGCCGACGCCCTTGTCCTGCAGCTCGGCCAGCGTCTTGTTGATGACGCCGGTGGCGTTCTCGCCGGCGGTGTTGATCTGGCGGGCGATGTCGGCGGAATTCTCCGACATGGCGCGGGCGAAGTTGAGGCCGGTGGTCTCGATCGACTTGACCGCGTCCCCGGTCGCCCGGGTGATCTCGGCGGTGAACTGCTGGCCCTTCTGCTCGAGGGCGGCGAGCACGCCGGAGGTCTGGTCGGAGAGGGTGGTCGTCAGGTCGCCGGTCTGCTTGGTGACGGCGGCGGTGATTTCCTCGGCCTTGCCGGTGAAGCTGCGGGCGATCTCGTTGCTCGCGCCGGTCAGGCTCGCCTGCGCTTCGATCGCGCTGTTGCGGATCTGCTCGCTGGCCGACATCGCAAGCTGGCTGAGGGCCTTTTCGGCCTCGCCGGCATTGCTCTTGATCGACTGCGAGAGCTGCTCCATGCGCGAGTTGAGCGCGTCGGCCGCCGCCTTGGTGCGGCTTTCGATCTGGTTGGTGACCGTCTCGGCGCGGCCGACGAGGAGTTCCTCGAAGCGGCCGACGCGGTTGTCGAGCGTGTCGGCAACTTCGGTCGCGCGGGCGCCCAGCGTCTTGTCGATGGTCTGGATCTTGGTCTCGATCTGCCGGGCGACCTCGTCGCCGCGGTTGGTGATGATGTTGCCGACGTCGCCGACGCGCTGGTCGATCGCGACGATGACCTCCTTGCCGCCTTCGGCAAGCGTCGCGGCGAGCTTGGTGACGCGGCCGTCAAGGCCGGTCTCGAAGTCGTCGAGGTGGGCGGCGAGCTTGCCACTGACTTCCTCGGTGCGGGTGGTGACGCGCTGGTCGAACGAGTCGATGTAGGCGCGCATCGCGGTCGAGACGCCTTCGGTGCGCTCGCCGAGCTTTTCGACCAGTTCGCCGCCATAGGTCTTCACCGTGCGGTCGAACTCGCCGATGTGGCGGATGATGAGGTCGCCGAGTTCGGAGGAATCCCGCGAAATCTTCTCGGTCAGCGCCGTGCCGTGATGGGCGAACAGCTCGTCGAACGCCTTGGAACGGACGGTGAGGGCGTCCGACACCGAGCGGGTGCGCTCGTCGATGGTCTCGACCAGCGACTGGCTCTGCTGGCTGAAGTCGGCCGCGACCTTGTTGCCGCGCTCGACGATGGTGTCGGTGACGCGCGAGGCGGTCTGCTCGATCTTGGACACGACGTCGCCGCCGCGCAGCGACAGGTCGAGGACCAGCGAGTCGCCGGTCGAGCGCAGCGTCGAGGAGACTTCCTCGGCGCGGGCACCGATGGTGTCGGCGAGCCGGCTCGAGGTTTCGACCATGCCTTCGGTGATCTGGCGGGACCGCTGTTCCATCTGCTCGATCACGCCGGTCGAGCGCTGCGAGAAGGTCTGCGCCACCTGGTCAAGGCGGGTCGCCATCATCTGCTGCAGGCGGGCCGACAGCTCGGAGAATTCGTCGTGAATGTTCTCGGTCTTGAAGGTGAGGCTGGAGGACAGGCGTTCGGAAGCCGAAGCGATGGCGGTGGTCGCGGAATCGCTGGTGGTCTCGAGCCGCTGCAGCAGCGTCGAGCCGCGCTCGCCCAGCGCGTCGATCATCGAGTCGCCGGCATGGCCGAGCGCGAGCGTGATGTGCTCGCCCTTCTCGGTCAGCGTGCGGGTGATGCGTTG
This sequence comes from Pseudolabrys sp., assembly GCF_050250095.1. Taxonomy (NCBI): domain Bacteria; kingdom Pseudomonadati; phylum Pseudomonadota; class Alphaproteobacteria; order Hyphomicrobiales; family Xanthobacteraceae; genus Pseudolabrys; species Pseudolabrys sp. The sequence goes on from NZ_JBFWPH010000001.1 coordinate 575,650, forward strand.
CGCCACTTCGTTGACGCGCTCGGCGACAATGTCGCCGACCGAAGTGATGTCGTGCGACAGGTCGAGATGGACGCTGGCGATGGCGTTGCGGACGGTCTCGGCCTGATCGACCAGCGTGTCGCGCTGGTTGGCGAGCTCGGTCAACAGGTCGCGGATGCGCACTTCGTTGTCGTTATAGGCGCGCTCCAGCGCGGACACCTCGTTGTGAACCAGCGCCTCGAGCTCGGCAGCGCGGGCGAGCGCCCGCTCGACGCCGTCGCCCATCGCCGCGACCTCGCGGCGGATCGCCTGGCCGACGCTGACGACGCTGTCGCGGGCGGCGATTTCCGGCTCGGCGAAGCGCATCGCGACTTCGGCGATGGTCTGGGTCGCAAGGCGCAGGTCTTGGGTGCGGCGGATCACCTGCGCGACGACAAAGAAGAAGACGACCGGCACGACGGCGGCCGCGCCGAGCGCGATCATCGCCGGAATGCGCATGTCCGGATGGCCGAACAGCACGCCGAGTTCGGCGCGATACAGGTAGCCGAGCGCGGCGGCGCCGCCGATCCAGGCGAGGGTGAAGAGAATGGCGACGGCCCAGGGCAGGCGCGACGGGCGGCGCTGCAGCGATTGCAGGATTTTGCCGATGGCGGCGCGGTCGTCATTGGCCGGGCGGCGCAGCAGGGCGTCTTCGGCACGTGGGCCGGCGACCGGCTCCCCGAACAGGTCCGTGCCGGCGCTTGCCGCCGCCGAACGGCGGCCGGCCTCGGCCGGTGCGATGCGATCCCCTTCGCGGATGTTCAGCGCCTCGTCGATTGCCGCGAGGGCATCCTGGGTCGCATCTTTGGACTTCTGCGGATTGTTCGCCATCAGCTGATCGCCTTGTCATTACGCCGGACAGTGACAGCAGCCCGGTCGAAATCCGGGCCGCGGCGCGAGTGTGGGGTGTCCCTCGAATGTCCCCTGAGGTGCCGGCGGGAGGTACCAAAGGGTGCACCTCTGCCGGCCCCCCAATCCTATCCGCTTGGCATTTCGATGAAAACCGAGCCGGTAAGGAGAATTTTAATCATCGTTAACAGGTTCGGCGGCCTCGTCAGGGTTTCGTTAACCATGCGATTTGCGGCGGGCCTGCCGCGGTGAGCCGGCGATAACCATCGCGGCGGTTTCCGTTACAGAAGTTTCATCAAATGCCCGATGTTTACCGGGCTTTTTCCCCCGTTCGGCCATAGTCGGCCCCGACAAGAGGCCGCGATTTACAGAGCCTTTGGGGAGGCCATTGATGACCTACGCTGTTGCCGCTTCGGCGGTTGCCGTCGCACCCACTCCGGAATCCTCCGACGCGCTGATCGACCGCGCGCATCTCGCCCAGATGACGCTGGGCGACGCCGCGCTCGAGCGCGAGATCCTGTCGTTGTTTGCGCGGCAGGCCGAACTGCTGCTGGAGCGGATGCAGGCGATGCCGCCGGCCGCGGTGTCGACGCTGGCGCACACGCTCAAGGGCTCCGCCAGGGGCGTCGGCGCCTGGAACGTCGCGCGGGCCGCGGAAGCGGTGGAACTCGCCGACGGGACGCTCGCCGAATTCCGTGCCGCCATCGAGCGCCTCGGCGCCGAGATCGTCGCCACCCGCGCGCTGATCGCGGATATGCTGCGCACTCATTAAAGGCCGTTGATAAAGACCGTTGATCCGGATCTGAGGGCCGGCCGGGTAGCGCCCGGCCTTGTCTTTTGGGGCGCGATCTTTCGAGCCGTTCCATTCCGGCTGGCGCGCGGCGGCGTGAGCCGTTATATCGGGCCGGCTTTCCCCGTCCTTCCTCAGCGATCCCCGAGCCGATGCCGAAAATTACCTTCATCGATCACGGCGGCACCGCCCGCACCGTCGACGCCGACAACGGCGCGACCGTGATGGAGACCGCGATCCGGAACAATATCCCGGGCATCGAGGCCGAATGTGGCGGCGCCTGCGCCTGCGCGACCTGTCACGTCTATATCGACGAGGCCTGGCGCGAGAAGGTCGGCGCGCCCTCGCCGATGGAAGAGGACATGCTCGATTTCGGCTACGACGTGCGGGAGAATTCGCGGCTGTCGTGCCAGATCAAGGTCGCCGACGAACTCGACGGTCTCGTGGTGACGACGCCGGAGCGTCAGGCCTGAGCGCCGCGCAACTTCCGACACCTGCACAATAATTCGGCCGCGCCGTTCCGCGGCGCAGGACGCTTGCGCACCCGCCCCGTGAAATGACACAAAGCCTGCGAGGCCACACCGGCGCGAGCAACGGGATCGAGATGAGCGAGACGATCAAGACCGACGCATTGATTATCGGAGCAGGGCCGGTCGGCCTGTTCGCCGTGTTCGAACTGGGGCTGCTCGACATCAAGGCGCACCTCGTCGACATTCTCGACAAGGTCGGCGGCCAGTGCGCGGAGCTTTATCCGGAAAAACCGATCTACGACATTCCGGGCTTCCCCGCGATTTCGGCCCAAGGCCTGGTCGACGGGCTGATGGAGCAGATCAAGCCGTTCGGCCCGCAATTCCATCTCAACGAGATGGTCGAAAAAATCGAGAAGATCGGCGAGCCGCTGTTCCGCGTGGCGACCAGCGGCGGCAGCGTGTTCGAGACGAAGATCATCGTGATCGCGGCCGGCGGCGGCTCGTTCCAGCCCAAGCGCCCGCCGATCGCCGGCATCGAAGCCTACGAGGCGAAGTCGCTGCACTATGCCGTGCGCAAGATGGACGCCTTCCGCGGCAAGAAGATCCTGATCGCCGGCGGCGGCGACAGCGCGCTCGATTGGACGCTCAACCTCGCGCCGATCGCGGGCAAGCTGACCCTGCTGCATCGCCGGCCGGATTTCCGCGCCGCGCCCGACAGCGTCAACAAGATGAAGGCGCTTGCCGAGGAAGGGAAGATCGACTTCGTGGTCGGGCAGACCACCGGCCTCGAAGGCGACAACGGCGAATTGCGCGCGGTCAACGTCAAGACCGACAAGGGCGAAGCAAAACGCATCGAGTGCGAAGCGATGCTGCCGTTCTTCGGCCTCACCATGAAGCTCGGGCCGATTGCCGACTGGGGCATTCACCTCGACGAGAACCTGATCCCGGTCGAGGTGTCGGCCTACGAGACCTCGGTGCCCGGCATCTTCGCCATCGGCGACATCAATTCCTATCCGGGCAAGCTGAAGCTTATTCTGTCCGGCTTCCATGAGGCGGCGCTGATGTCGCGCAAGGCGATGTCCTACGTCTTCCCCGAAAAGAAATTCGTGTTCCAGTACACGACGTCTTCGACCAACCTGCAGAAGAAGCTCGGCGTGGCCTGACAAGTCCGGCGCATTGCGCTAGACCTGTCCTTGCGATGATCGCGCAAGCGGACGCCGGAGAGATCACCACCACCTGCTGCATCGCCGGCGGCGGGCCGGCCGGCATGATGCTCGGCGTGCTGCTGGCGCGCGCCGGCATCGACGTCGTGGTGCTGGAAAAGCACAAGGACTTTCTGCGCGACTTCCGCGGCGACACTATCCATCCCTCGACGCTTGAGCTGATGCACGAGCTTGGTTTGCTCGAGGACTTTCTCAAGCTGCCGCACCAGAAGGTGCGCGAGCTGGTCGGGCAGATCGGCGGCAGCTCGGTCACCATCGCCGATTTCGGCCACGTGCCGACGCGCTGCAAATTCATCGCGCTGATGCCGCAATGGGACTTTCTCGATTTCCTCGCCGACTACGGCAAGACGTTTCGCGGCTTCGAGCTGCGCATGCGCGCTGAAGCGGTGGGACTGATCGAACATGGCGGCCGCGTCGCCGGCGTGCGTGTCAAAACACCCGACGGCGATCTCGCCATTCGCGCGCAACTGGTGATCGGCGCCGACGGCCGCCATTCGACGCTGCGCAAGGCGGCGGGGTTGCAGGTCGAGGATTTCGGCGTGCCGATCGACGTGTTGTGGTTCCGCGTGTCGCGGCGCGACAGCGATCCCGACATGACTTTCGGCCATGTCGAGGCCGGCTGCATGATGGTGATGCTCAACCGCGGTGACTACTGGCAATGCGCCTACATCATCCGCAAGGGCGGCATCGGCGCGGTGAAGGAGGCAGGTCTCCCGGCGTTCCGCGACGCGGTCGCGGCGCTGTCGCCGTTCCTGTCGGCGCGGATCGGCGAGATCACCGACTGGGACGAGGTGAAGCTGCTGAGCGTCAGCGTCGACAGGCTGACGCGCTGGTGGAAGCCGGGCCTCTTGTGCATCGGCGATGCCGCACATGCGATGTCGCCGATCGGCGGCGTCGGCATCAATCTCGCCATTCAGGACGCGGTGGCGGCGGCCAATGAGCTGGCCGGTCCGCTTGCCGCCGGCACGCTGGCGACGGAGCATCTGCACGCCATCGAGCAGCGGCGGCTGCTGCCGGTGCGCGTCATCCAGCGGATACAGATCGTGATCCAGAACCGGATCATCAGCGGCATCCTGAAGAGCCGCAAACGGCCGACGCCGCCGTGGCCGCTGAAACTTTTGAACTGGTTTCCGGTGCTGCGCCGCCTGCCGGCCTATCTCGTCGGCGTCGGCATCCGCACCGAGCACATCCGGACGCCGGAAGCGCGTTAGCCTCTATTCTTTCCGCGTGATCTTGCCCGAAAACCGGTTCCCACTTTTCGGGATCACGTGGGCACCTTCGCCGACTGTTTGCTGCGCGTGAGCGCGTCGGCGACGAAGCCGGAAGTTTTCATCTCGTCGATGAATCCGGCGAGATAGCGCGCGGCGGCGGTGCGGCCCTTCGGCACGCCCATCGCCTGGCGGATCTCCATGAAGGCGCCGTCCATGATCCGCATCTCGGGATGATCCTTGGCATAGGCCTCGAGCTGCTGGCGCACGCCGGCGACCACTTCGAGCTTTTCTTTCAGGAACAGCTCGATCATGGCGCGGCCGCCGCCCTGCGACGCGCGCACGATGGTCGCGTTCTTGATGGTGCGGGTGAGGTAAAGCTCATAGGCCGAGCCGCCACCGGCCGCGATGCGGATGCCGGGCTTGTCGACATCGGCCACCTCGCGGAGCGGGGAGTCCTGCTGCACCATGTAGGTGCCCTCGATGATGACGTAAGCCGCGGTGAACTCGATCTCCGCGGCGCGCACCGGCTCGATGGCGACGAAGGCGATGTCCCAGACATTGCTTTTGACGTCCTCGAACACCTTGCCGGCGCCGGGATAGGTCTTGAACTCGACGTCGACACCGAGGCGCTTCGCCAACTCGCGCGACAGATCGACGGTGACGCCGCCGAGCGTGCCCGCGGCGTCCTGCTGCGCCAGCACCGAATTGCCGAGATTGATCGCGGCGCGCAGCCGGCCGGTCGGGATGAGGTCTTTCAGTGTGGCGTCATCGGGGGACATGAGGACTCGCTCCGTCAGGATTGGCGGAGCAACTTAAGCCAAAATCAGTCGATGGGAAGTGTTCTGTCAGGCGGAACGGTGCGCCGCCGCGACCACCAGACCACCGCGACGGCGAACGGCGCGAGCATGATCATCCGGCTCTGATAGCGGTCGACCGGGTGCGAGAAAATTCCGCAGACGGCGGCGTTGGCGGCAAGCGCCAGCAGCACCGTCGCGATCAGCGCGGTGGCCTGAGGCGTGACGCCGAGCCGGCGGCGGAACGCGAGCAGCGCCACAAGTCCGAGCAGCGAGGTGGCCGCGACCGGCCAGTGGATCAGGTTGAGCAGGGCGGCGTCGGGCGGGTTGCTCTGCTGGCGCGCGGCCATCAGCGCGCCGAACCATTGCGGCGTGTGTTCTTTGAAGGCAGCAATCGCCGGCGCATTGTGCGCGGGCGGGGCAACCTCGGTCTTGAACGTCACGAGTTGCTTCAACGTCCCTTCGATCGCGGTCAGCAGGTGTTCCGCCGGATAGAGCGTCAAAGTGTCGGCGATGATCTCGCGCGCCTCGTCGCGGAAGCCTTCGTCGCCGCCGAGTTTATAGAAGGCGGTGCCGGGCCCCCACAGCCAGTCGTCGGCGTTGCCGGGCAGCTCGTGGCGGTAGGCGCAGAGGCGCAGCGCGGGGTCCGGGCATTCGTCCTCGACATAGCGGGCGACGATGCCGTCCTCGATCAGCCGGCCGAACAGGAAGTTCGCGCCGCCGGGCGTGAAGGCGAGATTGCCGGTGATCGCGGCGTTGGAGAGGAGCGCGAGCGCAATGCCGCTCGCAACCGCCACCGCGGCAAGTCCGGCGCGCAGCGGCGGCAGCGCCCGCGGCCAGATCCGGCGCAGCAAGGCGAGGGCCATCAGCGCGCCGGCGCAGACGCCGAGCGCGGCCATGTGCGACGCCATCGCGAAGGCGATGACGGCGACAAGCCCGGTGCGTTCCGCCCGGTTCAGGGCCTCATGCCGGAACACGAGAAGATGAAGCGCCAGCACCGCGAGGGGAAAGAAGATGTCCGGCATCAATTGCCCGGCGAACCACGGCAGGCCGGTGGTCGCGCACAGCGCCAGCACGATGCCGAAAGCTAATCCCGGCCGGTCGCCGAGACCGTGTGCGCGCAGCGTGAGAACGATCAGCCAGGCGGTCAGCGCGCACTGCACCAGCACCGCGGGCCAGAAGGCGAAGGGAATGCCGATATAGAGGAAAAGGCCGTAGAGCGCCGAGCGCCCCATGTCGAGCGTGCCTTCGATCGGCCGCGTGAAGTAACCGCCGGTGTCGGGAAAAATGAGCGGGAAGCCGTTCCAGAGCGCGGCCCCCATCAGCGCCAGCATGATGCCCAGTGTCGCCGGAATCCAGGCGAGGCGCTTGCCTTCAATGCGCCACGCGCGATCCGCAAGCGCGGCAGGCTTTGCAACCAGCAGGTCCGACATCGCTGTCCACGTCCCAAAAAACGCATTCGCGCGCCGGCGCCCGCCAGGCAATAACGCGCGAGAGGGACTTTGGTTTCGCTGACGATTAACGCGGCGCGATGTCGCGCCGCTGGCGCCGCGCAAGGCCGGCGACGATGATGGCGAAGACGGCGAGCCAGACGACCCGCGCGCCGTAGCGGTCGTGCGGGTTGGAGAACACGCCGCAAACGACGGCGTTGCCGAGCACGGTGAGCGCGATCACGGCGGCGAGTTCACGCGCCTCGCGGAAGCGCTCGCCGCGCAGTCCGAACACGATCAGCGGCAACAGCGCCATCGACAACAGCCCGACCGGCCAGTGCAGCAGGTTCAGCGTCTCGAAGCCGAACGTCGCGCCGTTCTGCTGGCGCGCGGCCTTCATCGCCGGCACGGCGGCGGGCACATATCTCTCGATGATCGCGTAAGTGTGCCAGATTGTATCCAGCACGCCTTCGCCGCTGCGCATGTCGACGAGCTGCCGGCCGGCGGCCGTGAGCGCCGCCTTGGCTTGCAGCAGCGGATACTCCTTCACGCTGCCGAGCGCGATGGCCGCCATCTTGGGACCCAGCCCGTTGAAGCGGCCGAGCCGGTCGAACAGGTCGGAGCCCCAGAACCACTGGTCGGCGTCGCGCGGCAGTTCGTCCTTGTAGGCGCACAGCGTGAGGTGTGGGTCGGGGCAATGCGCGTCGAGATATTTCGCGACGATGCCGTCCTGCAACATGCGGCCGAACGACAGCGCGAAGCCGCCCGGCGTCCAGGCGAGCCGTCCGGCGACGACGTAGTTGGTGAGCGGCACCAAAGCCGCGCCGAGGAGAACCGCGAAGATACCGGCGCGCAGGCGGTTGGCCGGCATCGCGGCGCGGCGCACGAGCCACACACATGCGGCGACGATGACGAGGCCGCCGAGCACCGCGAGCGTCGCGCTGTGGGTCGCCGCGGCGACGGCGACCAGCAGGCCGAGCGCAGTGCGCTCGGCGCGGATCAGACGGTCGCGGCGCATCATGATGAGATAGAGTGCGAGCACGCCGAGGCCGCAGAAGATGTCGGTCAGCAGGATCGCCGTCAGCCAGGGCAGGGTGGTGACGACGGACAGCACGGCGATGACGCCGGCGAGGATCGCCGGCCGGGCGAGGCCGTGTACGCGCAGCACGATCGCGATGACCCAGACGGTCAGCGCCGATTGCAGAACGACGACCGGCCAGAAATTGCTCCACGATCCGGCATTGAGAATGAGGCCGTAGGCGACGGCGCGGCTCGGCACCAGGATGCCTTCGTACCAGCGCGCGAGGTAGCCGCCGGTGTCCCATTGGAGCAGCGGAAAGCCGTTCCACAGCGCAGGCGCCGCGAGAACGACAAAGCAAAACAGGCTGGCGAGCGCCCAGCGAGCGGGGCTGATCATCGGAACGTCCCGGCAGTCCGGCGCTGCCGGACGGATCACGCCGTCAGTGACGCCGGAGTGCGGGCGAGGTCAAGCCCGCCGTCGCGGGGAACTAATGCGCGAGCGCGCGCAGCCAGCGGCCGAGCGCGGCGCGCGGGCCGACCGGCAGCCGGGCAAGCCCTTCCTTCACGGCGGGGGCGGCGCGCAGCGCCGAGACGGCGGCGTTGCCGCGCAGCGAGGTCGCCAGCGCATAGTCGCGGACCTCGACGCCGCTGTTGGCGATCCTGCGCTTATAGTCGTCGGCGGGCGCCAGCAGGTCGTATTCGGCATAGCCCTGCGCGGCGCACCAGGCGACGGTCTCGTCGATCTGCACATGGCCGGGGCCGCCGCGCGCGAAGGCGGGATCGGTGGTGCCGAGGAAGGCGCACCAGCGGCGGCCGTCCTCGATGGCGATCTCGGTCGCGGCCGGCTTGCCGTCGATCACGAGCTGGGCGGCGGCGAGACGAATGGGACCGCGCGGCTCGGCCGACAGGCGGTAGAGACTGTGCTCCCAGTCGGGGTCGCCGACCACCGCGCTCGACAGGCCGCGGCCGGCGAGCCACGCGCGCTTGCGCGACAGTGCGGCGTGCAGCGCATCGGCGACGTGGTTGCCGCGCAGGATGCGGAAGGCGACGTCGCCGTATTCGGCAAGCCGCCGCCGGCGGCGGCGCAGATCCTTGGCCTTGCGGCTGCACCGCTCGGCTTCGCTTTCAAGGCAGCGATAGGGCGCGCGATGCGTCGCGACGACATGAGCGGCGCGATCGAGAAAGGGCGCGAGCGCCGCGTCGGCGCGCACCTTGCGCAGGTGAACGTAGTGGCCGTGACGCGGGCTGGAAATTTCCCGCCAGGCGGTGGCGAAGTCGTCCGGCGTCGCGTCGGGCGCGGCCAGCACGTCGCCGTATTGAATGAGCGGGTCGCCCAGAAAGCGCACGCCGCGCAAGCCGCGCGCGCGGCCGACCACGGCGGGAAACAACAGCACCGGCCGGCTGCGCCGTGACACGACGACGATCAGGGGAATCTCGCCCTTGCGGCGATGCGCCTCGCAGGTCGCCTCCGCCATCGCGAGCGACTGGAACGCGGTGCTGCGCGCGCCGGAAAATTCGAGCGTGCGCCAGATGCTACGGGTGCGCTCGACCGCGTCGTCGCCGGCATAGACGGTGACGCCATCCGCCGCGCCGGGCTGCGGCTTTCGCAGCAGACGCGCAAGGCCGGCAAGCGCGTCGGGCGCAGCCTCGAGCGCAGCGAGAATCTGGTCGGGAAAGGGAAAGCTCGCTGGCACCGGCCGCCGCCATCTGATTCGACAACGCATTATCTTATGAGGCAGGGGGCTGCGACAAAGCGGCTTAATTACGCGGCAATCCGGGACCGTGCCTAAAGGTTTTCGTTACCTTTGGTCGTGACGGCGGCAGCCCGGCGAGCGCGGCATGGCGATGCACGGCCGCGTTCGTGCCCGGCAGACCGGCGCTTCCTGACATCGGCATTCGGCGCGCGGCGGCCGGCGGGCTGTGCGTAAGCGCATGCGCCTCCGGTACGGAGGTGCGGCAAATTGTCGGGGCTTTACGCAGAGCGGAATTTTTCCAAACCGAATTCAGATCGCAAGCGGCGCAACCGATTGCCGAAACGCGCGCGCATCGCATTTGAAAAATTCGAATTTGGAATCGCGCGAATGTACCGCGCAAAAATCCGTTTTGGTTTTTTCCGCGCGTTGGCGATGACAAGCGAACCAACACCGCAAGCGGATCATTCGTCCGTCCGGTGAAGAAAAATTTCTGACCGAGAAGGTCCTGGGGGCGTTGTCATGGTGAGTGAAGGTCTGCGCGTTTCGTTGGTGATCCGTATCCTGATCGGTGCCTGCCTGCCGGTGATTGCGCTCGGAGGCGCCTTTGCGCAGTCGACCCCGGTGGAGCTGGGGACCATCGAAGTCCAGTCGAACACGGAGAGCGCGACCGGGCCGGTCGACGGCTATGTCGCCACGCGCTCGGCGACCGGAGCCAAAACCGACACGCCGCTGAAGGAAATTCCGCAGTCGATCACGGTCGTCACCGCCGACCGCATGAAGGACCAGGGCGTCGAGACGATCCAGCAGGCGTTCCGCTACGTGCCGGGCGTGTTCGCCGATCCCTACGGTCCCGACAGCCGCGTCGACGGGCCGACCATCCGCGGCGTCGATGTCGATACCTATCTCGACGGCATGCGTACCACCAATTCGTGGTTCAACTACCAGCGTATCGAGCCCTACACGCTGGAGCGCGCCGAGGTGCTGCGCGGACCGGCTTCGGTGCTCTACGGCGCGACCACGACGGGCGGCATGATCAACCTCGTCAGCAAGCGGCCGCAGGCGCAGGATCTCCACGAGGTCGGCGTCCAGTACGGCAGCTTCAACCGCAAGCAGATCCAGACCGACCACACCGGCAAGATCACCGCGGACGGCGATTGGCTCTATCGTGTGATCGGCGTGTTCCGCGACAGCGATTACCAGACCGACTATGTGAAGGACGACCGGGTGCTGGTGATGCCGTCGATCAGCTGGCGGCCGACCAACATGACCAACTGGACGGTCATGGCGACCTACCAGAAGGACAAGACCGGCTCGTCGACGGGCTTCCTGCCGCATTCCGGGACGATTTTCGCCAATCCGAACGGGCGCATTCCGATCAACCGTTTCGCCGGCGACCCGGCGACCGACCTCTACCAGACCGAGACGCGATCGATCACCAGCCTGTTCGAGCATCGCTTCAACGAGGTGCTCAAGGTGTCGCACAACATGCGCTACCAGAGCGTGGACGGCATCTATCACAGCGTCTACTCGAACAGCTTCATGGCCAATCCCTATCTTGACCCGGCGCAGCGCACCGTCTCGCGTTACGTCGACTGGTGGGATACGCATCGCAAGACCCTCACCTCGGACAGCAATGCGGAACTGAAGTTCAACACCGGGCCGCTGGCGCACAAGATCCTCGTCGGTTTCGACTACCGCCGCATGTCGGAAACCGGCGCGGCGGGCGGTTACGTCGATGCGACGCCGTTCGACCTCTACGCGCCGGTCTATAATCCGATCGTGCCGCCGCCGATGTTCGTGACGCCCGATCTCGTCCAGAAGCAGGCCGGCGTCTATGCGCAGGACCAGGTGCGCTGGGGCGCGCTGATCGGCACTTACGGCCTGCGCTACGACCGCGCCTCGAGCGCGATCGAGGGGCAGCCGATACAAACCGACAAGGCGCTGACCTGGCGCGCCGGGCTGATGTACGAACTGCCGTTTGGCCTGTCGCCTTACGTCTCCTACGCGCAGTCGTTCACGCCGCAGTTCGGCACGGCGGTGTACGGCAACAGCGCCTGCGTCGACAGCGCCAATGGGCTCTGCAAGCCGGTGCGCGGCGAGCAGTACGAGGCCGGCTTCAAGTTCAGCCAGTCGAAGAATCTCGTCATCAACGGGGCGGTGTTCGACATCACGCAGGAAAACCGGCTGGCGACCAATCCGAACGGCGTCGGCTCGGTGCAGACCGGCAAGGCGCGCATCCGTGGCGCCGAACTCGAGGTGCTGGCGACGCTGTTCGACAATCTCGACGTCATCGCCGCCTATACCTATCTCGATGCCAAGGTGCTCGAGGGCGACAACGCCGGAAGCCGTATCGAGACCGTGCCGCAGAACCAGGCCTCGCTGTGGGCGAAATATCGCTTCGCGGTAGCGGGCTTGCGCGGTTTCTCGGCCGGCGCGGGCGTGCGTTACATCGGCGCGGTGTGGGACGGCACCGACACCATCCAGACGCCGGGCTACACGCTGTACGATGCGATGTTCGCCTGGGAAAACGCCGAGTGGCGCTTTCAGGTCAACGGCACCAATCTTGGCGACAAGCAGTATTTCACCGCCTGTCTCGCCCGCGGCGACTGCTTCTACGGCACCGGCCGCACGGTTCTTGCGCAGCTCACCTACAAGTTCGGGGCGGGCAAAACGGAAGCGGCGAAGCCGTAGCGGTCGCGCGAGCGACGACGACGGAAAAGGCCCCGGCCGCCTCGCGGCCGGGGTCGATGTTTTCAGATCAGGAGGCGGGCGGCTTCGGCGCGCGTTTGACGGCGCCATCCGGCTTGCTGCGTTTTGTGCCGGCGGGCCGCACGGAGGCCGCCTCGGCTGTCGCGCGCGGTTTCGCCGGCGTTTTCGGCTTCGCCGGCGTTTCGGACGGCGAGCCAGCCGGGCGGGCAAAGGCGTCGGCGGCGAAGTCGTCGACCGCGATCACTTTCGCAACGGCGTGCTCGAGCGCCGTGAGTTGCGCCACCTCGGCCTCCGACAGCGCGCCGGATTTGGCCGCCTCGCGCCAGTCGCGGATGCCGTCGCGGCGGAGCTTCTGCCGCAGCGGTTCGGCCTCGACCGTCAGCGTGAAGGCGCGTTCGAGCAGGGCGACGCCCTCCGCGCCGAGGTCGATGTCGGCGGTCAGCCGGTCGCGCAACGGCGACGGCGCCATCATCTGTTCGGCCAAGGCGATCGTCAGCCGGTCGGACGGGCCGCGGCGCTGCGGCCCGAGCGGTTGCACGATGACGTTCAGCAGCCAGGCGACCGGACGGTTCGGCAGATTGGAGAACACCTCCATGAAGCGGCGCTCGATGGTGGCGAAGCCGTCGGCCATGCACCACGACAGTACGGCGCGATCGCTCTCCTGACGCCCTTCGTCCTCGTAACGCTTGAGCGCCGCCGACAACAGAAAAAGCTCCGAGAGGATGCCGCCGAGCCGCGCCGACAACAGTTCCTTGCGTTTCAGCGCGCCGCCGAGGGTGAGCAGCGCGAGATCGGCGGTGAGCGCGAAGCCCGCCGCGTAGCGGCCGAGCTGGCGATAATATTTGGTGGCGCGGCCCGCGCCGGCGGGCGCCGGCGACAGCCAGCCGAAGCTCCAGCTCCGCAGCAGCGCGCGGCCGAGCGTCTTCACGCTGTGCCAGACATGGCCCCAGAACGCTTCGTCGAAGGCGGTGAGGCCGCGCTCGGTGTCCTCGTCCTGCAGCGCCATCATCTCGCGCAGCAGGAAGGGATGGCAGCGGATCGCGCCCTGACCGAAGATGATGAGGTTCTGCGTCAGGATGTTCGCGCCTTCGACGGTGATGCCGACCGGAATGGCGCGGTAGAGATTGCCGAGATAGTTGTGCGGGCCGTCGATCACGCCCTTGCCGGCGTGGACGTCCATCGCGTCGGTGACGACCTCGCGCATGCGGTCGGTGGCGTGCGCCTTCATGATGGCGGAGATGACGGCGAGCTTGCGGCCTTCGTCGAGGCCGGCGCAGGTCAGCCGCCGCCCGGCATCGAGGATGTAGGCGGTGCCGGCCTGACGGGCGAGGCGGCGCTGCACGCCCTCGAATTTTCCGATCGGCACGTTGAACTGGTAACGCACCCGCGCATAGGCGCTGGTGGTGCGCAGCGCGAAGGCAGCGCCGGCCGCCGAGAGCGAGGGCAGCGAGATGCCGCGGCCCGCGGCGAGCGCGCTCATCAGCATGCGCCAGCCTTTGCCGGCCTGCGCCGCGCCGCCAATGATGTTGTCGACCGGGATCACGACGTCGTGGCCCTCGTTGGGGCCGTTCTGGAATACCTGATGGGACGGCAGGTGACGCCGGCCGATTTTGATGCCGGGCAAGTCGGTCGGCACCAGCGCGACGGTGATGCCGAGGTCTTCTTCGCCGCCGAGCAGGCGATCGGGGTCGCGCAGCTTGAAGGCAAGGCCCATCACGGTCGCGACGGGTCCGAGCGTGATGTAGCGCTTGCGCCAGTTGAGGCGGATGCCGAGTTGACCATCGCTCTGGCGGATCACCACGCCGTTGTCGATCATCGAGGCGGCGTCGGAGCCGGCTTCCGGCGAGGTGAGGCTGAAGCAGGGCACCTCGCGGCCGTCGGCCAGCCGCGGCAGCCAGGTGGCGCGCTGCGCGTCGGTGCCGAACTGCATCAGCAGTTCGCCGGGGCCCAGCGAGTTCGGCACCATGATGGTGACCGCGCCGGCGATCGAGCGGGTCGAGACCTTGCGCACGACCTCCGAATGCGCGGTGGCGGAAAAGCCGAGGCCGCCGTGCTCCTTCGGGATGATCATGCCGAAGAACTTGTGGCGCTTGATGAAGGCCCAGGCTTCGCTCGGCAGGTCGCCCAGTTCCCAGTTGATGCGCCAGTCGTCGAGCATGGCGCACAGCTCTTCGACCGGGCCGGCGAGGAAGGCCTGTTCCTCGGCGGAGAGCTTCGCCTGCGGCGTCGCGCGCAGGCGGTACCAGTCCGGGTTGCCGGCGAACAATTCGGCGTCCCACCAGACGTCGCCGGCTTCCAGCGCCTCGCGTTCGGTTTCGGAGATGTCCGGCAACACGGTGCGCGCCCAGCGGAAGATCGGGCGGGTCAGCGTGTCGCGGCGCCAGGATTGCGCCATCTCGATGTCCTCCCGGAACGGGCGTCAAAGAAGCGCCGCCGTGAATCGACGGCTGACTATGGCAAGTTTGCCGTGAACCTGCCAAGTTGGCGGCTATCACATTCATGCAAGGCCAGCGGGCAAAACGCCGCTGAGACGTTCCGGCTGTCATGTTCGTCACGTTTTTCCATGAGTTGAAGGCCGCCGGCGTTCCCGTGACGCTGCGCGAATATCTCACCCTCATGGAGGCGATGGACAAGGACCTCGCCTCGCGGCGGGTGGAGGACTTCTATTACCTGTCGCGCGCCGCGCTGGTGAAGGACGAGCGCAACCTCGACAAGTTCGACCGGGTGTTCGGCCACGTCTTCAAGGGGCTGGAGCTTGTCTCCGAAGGCATCGAGGCGGAAATCCCGGCCGAGTGGCTGAAGAAGCTCGCCGAGAAATATCTGACCGAGGAAGAAAAGCAGCAGATCCAGGCGCTCGGCGGTCTCGACAAGCTGATGGAAACGCTGAAGCAGCGGCTCGCCGAGCAGAAGGGCCGCCATCAGGGCGGTTCGAAATGGATCGGCACCGGCGGCACATCTCCCTTTGGTAACGCCGGCTACAATCCGGAAGGCGTCCGCATTGGCGGCGAGAGCACGCATCGCCGCGCGGTGAAGGTCTGGGACAAGCGCGAGTTCAAGGATCTCGACGACGAGGTCGAACTGGGCACGCGCAACATCAAGGTGGCGTTGCGCCGCCTGCGCAAGTTCGCGCGCACCGGCGCGCCGGACGAACTCGATCTCGACGGCACAATCAAGGGCACCGCGCACAAGGGCTATCTCGACATCCTGATGCGGCCCGAGCGGCATAATGCGGTGAAGGTGCTGTTGTTCTTCGACATCGGCGGCTCGATGGACTGGCACATCAAGGCGACCGAGGAACTGTTCTCCGCCGCGCGCTCCGAGTTCAAGCACATGGAGCATTTCTACTTCCACAACTGCCTCTATGAGCGGGTGTGGAAGGAGAACAGCCGCCGCTTCCAGCAGACGACGCCGACCTGGGACGTGCTGCACAAGTATCCGCACGACTACAAGGTGGTGTTCGTCGGCGATGCGTCGATGTCGCCCTACGAGATCGCGGTGAACGGCGGCTCGGTCGAGCACTACAACGAGGAAGCGGGGCAGGTGTGGATCGACCGCGTGACGCGCACCTATCCGGCCTGCGTCTGGCTCAACCCGGTGCCGGAGAAGGAGTGGGCCTACACCCAGTCGATCGGCATGATGCGGCAGCTGATGGGCGGGCGGATGTATCCGCTGACGCTGGACGGGCTGGACAGGGCGATGCGGGAGCTGGTGAGGTGAAGGTGCGGCTAAAGATTTCAGATTTTGAGAGTTTTGATGATGTGTTTGGTGATTTAGGGCTGAAGGTTGGTCCACGAACTGGTTCAAACAAAAGAACTAAAGAGCAAAAAGAATGGTATGTCGTCCGCCGCTTTTTGAAGGAGGCAATTAGAGAGAAGATAGTTGAGCCTCCTTTCTCTATTGAAAAAGGGCTAGAGCCGCTTCCCGATTTCGTTTTGTCCTATGACGGCTCGTCAACTCTAATTGAGATCACGGAAGCAACGCATCCTGACGATCAAAGGGAGATGACTGAGTTTGAGAGAAGTGATCAAAACTCGATTCTTATAGGCGGTCTGGGCGGGAGATTTTCTGGTGGCCTCGGGAATCCGGGTCATCCTTGGGCCAATGACGTAATCGAGGCAATTGAGCGGAAATCAGAAAAGAGCATATTCGCCCCTAACAAAGAAATCCGACATTTAGTTATCTATCCAAATTCAAATGCGTCGTTTTTCCTATCTAATGCAGCGGATGAGGATGCCGCTTTCAAAATTCTTCTCGCAAAGCTGCATGAGAGGCGCGCGGCATTGCTAAACTTAGTCAATGGGTGCGATGTCCACGTTTTGGGAAAATGGAACTTGTTTTTGCACGTTTTGACCGCTCCTAGCGCGTGTCGGCGCGCGGACAAAACGCTTGCCTGACAGGCGAAGTTACTAAACGAAATCCCAAAGCCGCCCTTCCGAATCTCCTGCGCCTGCCTATATGCTCAGTCTTGTCCGTAACAACAGAAAGGAGGTGATCCAGTGTCTCATTGTCTATCGCCGCGGTCGCCGGCATCCGTGAGCTGGATCCTCGCCTCTCAAGAGGGTTGCCTCTAGCGCACGCCACGCGGGCAACGCCCGCGTCACCGGGCCACGGCCTGACAATGGAAGGGCTGTCCGCGAGGACGGCCCTTCTTGCTTTTCGGATGCGGTGGTGAGGCGACGCGCGATCAGGGATTGGCCGCGCCGTCGGGGGTCGAGCCGTCGCCATCGTCGCGCGCCATCGGACCGTCGCCGGTCACGCCGTAGTCCGATGACTTGGACCCCTGCGGCGCGAAGTCGGTGTAACCTTCCGCCGCGAGGCCGCGCTTGAGCAGCTCGCGAACTGCGGCAGCCCGGCTTGGCATGCGCTGCTTGAAGCGAAAATCATCCAACGCCGCCAGTTCTTCGCCTGACAGCATGATCTGCAACCGCTCGATTCTGTCCTGCATGCGAAGCCACCCCGAACTCGCCCGGATAGCGCAGAGAACGCCCCAACATTCAGTCGGTTCCTTAATCTAGGTCACTTACTCAAAAAACTCAATGAGTGATCTTAACACCTGAGGCGCAAGTTATTCAAAGTAATTCGAAGAGTAAAAATGAATAAAAATCGCTGCGGCAAAATAGATTGCAGAGTTCAGCTTATTTATTTGCGCCTGTATTCTGGAGTCCTAGACTGTATTGATGCAGCAACTATCCCTCAGTTCATTGATGTCCGCGACATGCCCTTCCTGCAGCGGTCGCAGTCGTTTGGTGGGTATCGAACCGCACCCGACGGATCCGGCGATCGATATCTGCACCTATAGCTGCGGGACGTGCGAAGAGGTGTCGACGCAGCTCGCCGACCGGCAAGAGAGCGACGCCGCCGAATAATCGAGCGATCGAGCGGACAAAAAGAAAACCGCCGGGCTTTTGGCCCGGCGGTTTGGTCGTCTTCCGTCCGAGGGCAATCAGGCGGCGTTGGCGGAGCGCAGGGCAGGAGCGGGCTCCTCGGCGCCGCGCTGGCGCTGCAGCGACAGCACCTCGCGCATCAGCCGGGCGAAGTCCTTGCGCGCGGTCTCCAGCGCGCCTTCGACCACGGAACGCTCCAGCTTCTCGCGGCGCAGGGCCGCGGCCATTTCCTCGAGCTGCTGCTCGATGTCGGTGCTGCGCGCCTGCGCCTGCGCTTCGAGATAGGCGACCCGTTCGTTGAGGTTGCCGATCGTCTCCTCGGCGCGGCCGAGCGCGGTTTCCTTGGCGGTGAAAGCCTTGGCGAGCGCGCTCGAGCGCTCGATCAGCGTGGTGCGGGTGCGCTCGAGATCATCGACGTCGGCGTCGCGCTGCTGGCGCTCGGCTTCCGTCTCGGTGAGCCGCGCCGACATCTGCTCGTAGGCCTGCGTCAGCTCGCCGTAGCGGCGGTCGTACTGGCGGATCTCCTCGGAGCGCTGGGCAAGCTGGTCGCGCGCCTCGCCGAGCAGCTTGTCGGCGGAGGCCGCGCGGGACTGCATGGCGTCGAAGCGCAGCTGCTGCGTCGTCAGTTCCGCGGCGTGGCGCTCCTTCAGCTCGTCGACCATCGTGGCGAGCCGCGCGCGCTCGGTGTTGGCTTCCGCGAGGCTGCCTTCGGTGTGGCGCAGGCGGCCCTGCAGCGCGTTGACGGTGTTCTCGGCTTCCGCGAGCCGGCGCGACAGCCGGGCGGCTTCCGCCACCGACTTGTCGAGCGAGGTCTGCAGATTGTGTCGCTCGTCTTCCGACAGCACGAGGCGCTGGCGGGTGTTGTTGACGTCGGTTTCGAGCGCGATGATGCGCTTGTCGGCGCCGGTCAGTCGCTGGTCGAGCCGGTGCGCTTCCTCGCGCGCGGTCTTGGCCTGCGCGGTTTCCTGCTGCAGATCGGCGCCGAGTTCGGCAATCTTGGCCTGCTGCGCGGCGATCTCGGTGACGAGTTCCGCCTTCGCGGTTTCGAGCATGCTCGCCTGATGCTGCGCGGCGATCAGCTCCTGGCGAAGCTCGGAGCAGTCGCGCTCGAAGCCCGCGGCCTTGCGCTCGATCTCGGAGGTTTCGCTCTTGAGCTTGGCGTAGGCGGCGCGGGTGTTGGCGAGAATGGTCTGCAGACCGGCCTTCTCGCTCTTCTCGCTCTCGAAGTCGCGCAGCGCCTTGTTGACCGGGTCGACCAGCTTGCCGACCGCGTCCTTGATGAGATCGAGTTCGGATAGTTTGGTGCTGGCGTTCAGCAGCAGATTGCGCAGCGCCTCGTTCTCGCCGCCGATCTGGGCGCCGAGCGAAGCGAACAGTTCTTCATCGATGTCGAGCGGTGTGTCGGTCTCGGCCGCTTTGCCCGGCTTGTTCGCCGCCGGCGTGCGGGCGAGAAGCCCCCCAAATTTGCTCATCGCAGGTCCTCTGTGCGCCGATCCGCCCGGCCGTAGCGACGCCGAATCACCTACAAAATCACCTTATCCCCAACCTGATTCCGGATGGTTAATGAAGGGTTAACGGCGGCAGGCGTCGCATGTTTTTTTCAATATTATCAATATCTTATCTGTTTACTTTTTCCTTAACGGACGGCGCCCGCGGCGCGCTTTTCGCGTCTCATCGCGGCTGTGAATAACCGCGCGGCTCATCCGCCGGTTTCTCGACTTCGCAAGGCCGCCGCCGCACAACCATGACGCTCTTCGATTTTGATTCCACCGGGAGGTTTTCTCGATGAAACGTTTTGTTGCGATGCTGGCTGCCGCCGTTGCGGTGTTCGTGTTGACGTCGCAGTCCGCCGACGCGCATTGGCGTCACAAGAGAGTGAGCAAGCCCGTCGTCGCGACCGCGATCGGCGCGGGCGTCGTGTCGACGGTGACGTACTGGTCGATCCTCGACTGGAGCTGGCACAAGCACACCAATTCGTACAAGTGGGGCGCCTGGGGCGCGACCACCGCGGGCTGCGTCGCGCTGTCGCCGATCGTCGCGACCGCGCTGAAGAAGGCGCCGCTGACCTATCGCGAAGCGCATGTGCTGGTCGGCTCGTGCATCGTGCCGATCGTCGGCGGCTGGCTGGTCAATGCCGCCTACGACGCCAACCCGCAATGGTTGCCGGACGAGAAGGCGACCCATCGGAAACATCGCCGTCACAAGAAGAAATAAGCGCAAGTCATCGCTTGCGAGAACGGCGCCGGAGACATCCGGCGCCGTTTTTCGTTTTAACGGTCGCGTCTCGCAGGCGCCGCGCAGCGTGCGCCTTCGGGGATCATGCCCTCGCGACGAACAGGCCCTCGACCAGCCAGAACACCCCGTTCGTGTCGGTGACTTCGGGCTTCAGCGCGGCGGCGACGGCGGGCGTCACCTGCACGAGCATCGCGCGGAGCAGCGCCTGCATGGTGCTGTCGTGGCGCGCCGCCCATGACTTGAAATCCATCTTCTTGTCGAGCGTTTCCTCATGCGCCACGGCAAGCCCGTGCGCCTTGAGCGCGTCGCGCCATTCCTGCATATCCCAGGCGCGCAGGTGGCTCGGATCGCGGAAGCGTTCGAAGGCGTTGATGTAGTCGCCGACGGAGCCTGCCGGCACCACGTTATCGACCAGCGCAAAAGTGCCGCCGGGTTTCAGCACGCGGCGTACCTCGTCGAGAAACTGCGCGATCGAGTCGAAGTGGTGCGGCGCGATGCGGCAGGTGACGAGATCGAAGCTCGCGTCCTCGAAGGGCAGGGCCTCCGCCTTGGCGTAGGCGGTGCGGACATTGGCGAGGCCGCGTTTCGCCGCTTCCTCGCGCACCAGCGACAGCATTTCGTCGGTGATGTCGGTCGCCCAGACGCGCGCGACATGCGGCGCAAACGTATAGGCGACGTGGCCGCCGCCGGTGGCGACGTCGAGCACGCTCCAGCCGGGCTGCGGCTTCGTCAGTTCAACGAGCCTCTCGAGACTCTTGCCCTGCGCATGCGGCTTCGAGGTGAGATAGGTCGCGGCGGTCCGGCCGAATTCCTGCTGGACGAGGGTTTTGGTCATGACGTGCTGTCCCTGATTGCGGCGCAATCGATCACAGAACAGCGCTCAGGGCCAGAGCCGAGGCTCAGTTGTCGTCGCGTGTCTCGCGCTGCTTGCCGGCCTCGTCGTCATAGCCGTGCCGGCTCGAATAGAAGGTCAGCGCCATCAGGCCGCAGCCGATCAGCAGCGAAAAGCCGACGCCGGCGCCGAGCGCGACGAGGAGGAAGGTCGGCATCGGGCCTTCGCCGAGATGGACCCAGGTGCTGACGACAAACCAGCCGGCTGCGATGAGCAGGCCGAACAGGGCGGCGATGAGGATCGCGATGCGCATTCCCACACGCGCGTCGTGGCCGGCGCGCTCTTGTCCGAACGCGCGCGCGTGGCGCGCGCTTAACTCACAAGCCTACGGCTTCGCCGTCTCGCTTTCGGCCGCCTTGCCGCGGCGGGCCGCGCGCGGCTCCGGCGCGGCGTCGGTCGAGGCCGGCGGATCGTCGAGCGGGATGCCGCGGCGGAGCGTCGAGCGCAGCGAAGCGACCTCGCTCTGCAGCCGCGAATTGTCCTTGCGGGCGGCTTCGAGCGCGCCTTCGACCACCGCGCGTTCCATGCGCTCGCGCTGCAGCGAGGCGTTCAGGTCCTCGACGCGCTTTTCGATGTTGGTGCGGCTGACCTGGATGTCGGCCTCGAGATGACCGACGCGCTCAGTCAACTGCTGGATCTTTTCCTCGGCGCGGGCGAGCGCGGTTTCGCGCGCCTTCAGCGTCTTGGTCTGCGAGTTGGCGCGTTCGGTCAGCGCCGCGCGCGCCTGCTCGTGCTCCTTGATCTGGCGCTCGCGGGCCTCGTGGCTCGCCTCGATCTGGGCGAGACGCTTCTCGGCGTTGTTGCGGGCGATGGTCGACTCGACAGACTTGCGGTCGAAGGCGCGCACTTCCTCGGTGCGGGCGATCAGGTTCTGCCGCGCCTCGGCGAGCAGCTTCTCGGCGGTGGAGGCGCGCGACGACAGCGCATCGAGCCGCATGTTCAGGCTGTTGCGCTCGCTCTGGTGCTGGTCCTTGGCCTCGTCGAGCGCGGCGGCGAGCCGGCCGCGTTCGGCATAGGCTTCCGCGAAGCTCGACTCGACCTTGCCGAGCTGGGCGCGGGTCGCGGTCAGCGTGTTCTCGGACTCGGTGAGGCGGCGGGTGAGGCGGGCGGTTTCGTTGAGCGCCTGGTCGACCGCGCTCTGCAGCGAACGCTTCTCGTCCTCGAGCAGCGTGACGCGCTCGCGCGAGGCGGCAAGCTCGCCCTCGAGTTCGATGATGCGCTTCTCGGCGGCGTCGAGCTGGTCGGTCAGCGTGCGCTTGTTTTCGGAGAGCGTGCGGCGCTGCGAGGTCTCCTGCGCGAGCTGACGCTCAAGCTCGGCGATCTGCGCATGCTGCGTCGAGATTTCGTTGGACAGTTCGGTGCGGTTGCTTTCGAGGCCGCGCACGTTTTCGCGCGACAGTTCGAGATCTTCGCGCAGGCGCTCGGTCTCGGACTCGAACTGCGTCGCCTTGCGTTCGATCTGGTAGAATTCGGTGCGCAGCGAGTCGTAGGCGGAGCGGCTCTCGCCCAGCATTTCCGACAGCGAGAGGTTCTGCGACTTTTCCTGCTCGAGCGCGCGCAGCGCCTGATTGAACGGCTCGACGATCTTGTCGAAGGCGAACTTCAGATCGTCCAGCTCGCTGATCTTGCGGCCGGTGTCGGAGAGCAGGTTGCGCAGCGACTCGTTGGCTTCGCCGATCCGTGAGCCGACGTCGGAGAAGTTATCCAGCGTCAGGTGATCGCGGTTTCCGTTGGTGTGATTGCCGTTGGCGTGCCCGGACGGCCCGGCCTCGCCGCCTTTGCGGCCGAAAAGGTCGGAAAACTTGCTCATTCGGCTTACTCCTGCACCACGCCACATGCACCGGGATCGGTTCGTTAAGATATTATAAATGATTGTGAATTGGAACAACGCCGGCCGCGCGCGGGGCGCTGACGGCTCTTCAATATGGTTAATTCCGCTTTATGAGCGACACCCAAACCACCGGCGACCTGACCTATACCTACCGGCCCTCGTTACTTGGCGCGCCCTGGCAATTCCGGCTGACCGGCGATGCTCTATTTTGGGACATCGGCCGCCGGTCCGGGCGCGCGGCGTTTCATGACATCAGGCGGGTACGGATGTCATACCGGCCGGTGACGATGCAGAACTACCGCTTCGTCACCGAGGCCTGGCTGGGCGACGGCACGCGGCTCACCGTCGCCTCGACCTCCTGGAAGAGCATGGTCGAGCAGGAGCGGCTCAGCAAACCCTATGTGGATTTCATCCGCGAACTGCACCGGCGGATCGCGGCAAGCGGAGCGTCGGTGTCGTTCGAGACCGGCATGCATCCGCTGCGCTACTGGCCCGGCTTTGTCGTGTTCGCGGGAATGGCGCTGGGTCTTGCGGTGCTGACGGTGCGCGCGCTGCAACTCGCGGCCTGGGGCGGCGCGGCCTTCATCGGCGCGTTCCTCGCGCTGTTCCTGTGGCACGGCGGCAATTACCTGCGCCGGAATCGTCCGAAAACCTACCGGCCCGACGCCCTGCCGGACGATCTGCTTCCCCGATAAGATCGGCGCGCCCTCAACACCGCTCCGGTGCAACCGATGTCTCTCGTCCGGCTTTATTTGCGCGTGCTGGCGACGCTCGGCCCCCAAGCGCGCATGGCGTGGTGCCTCGCGCTCGCCAATCTCGCGCTCGCGGCCTCGCAATTCGCCGAGCCGGTGCTGTTCGGCCGCGTCGTCGACGCATTGACCGCAACGCAGGGCGCGGGTGAGGCGGAAGGATTCGCGAGGTTCGCGCCGCTGCTCGTCTATTGGGCGGGCTTCGGCTTGTTCAACATCCTGTGCGGCACCGTGGTCGCGCTCTACGCGGACCGTCTCGCGCATCTCGAACGCCATCGGGTGCTGTCCGGCTATTTCGAGCATCTGCTGGAATTGCCGCTCGCCTATCACGGCGACGTGCATTCCGGGCGGCTGATGAAGATCATGCTGCAGGGAACGGACTCGCTGTGGGGATTGTGGGTCGGCTTCTTCCGCGATCACCTCGCCGCCTTCGTGTCCTTCTTCGTGCTGCTGCCGTTGTCGCTCGTGATGAACTGGCGGCTCGCGCTCCTGCTGATCGCGCTGTGCGTGGTGTTCGCGGGGCTCACCGCTTTCGTGTTGCGCAAGACCGAACACCTGCAGCAGCAGGTCGAGGAGCATTATTCCGCGCTCGCCGAGCGCGCCTCCGACACGCTCGGCAACATCGCGCTGGTGCATTCCTTCGCGCGCATCGAGCAGGAGGTGGCGGGGCTCAAGCGCGTGATCGACAGCCTGTTGTCGGCGCAGATCCCGGTGCTGTCGTGGTGGGCGGTGGTATCGGTGCTGACGCGCTCGGCGACCACGATCACGCTGCTGGCGATCATCATGCTCGGCGCGTGGCTGAACTTCCGCGGGCAGGCGACGATCGGCGAGATCATTACCTTCATGGGCTTCGCCAGCATGCTGATCCAGCGGCTGCAGGACATGGTGGGCTTCGTCAATCGCGTGTTCTCCGAGGCGCCGCGGCTGCAGGAATTCTTTGCCGTGCTCGACACCGTGCCGGCGGTGCGCGACCGGCCGGACGCGGTGGTAGCGCGTGACGTGCGCGGCGAGGTCGCGTTCCGCGACGTGTCGTTCTCCTATGACGGCAAGCGGCCGGCGCTGACGGAGGTGAGCTTTGCCGCGCAGCCGGGGCAGACGGTGGCGCTGGTCGGGGCGACCGGGGCGGGGAAGTCGACGGCGCTCGCGCTTCTCTACCGCGCCTTCGATCCCCATGACGGCGCGGTGACCATCGACGGCCGCGATATTCGCGACCTGACGCTGACCTCGCTGCGGCGGAATATCGGGGTGGTGTTCCAGGAAGGGCTGCTGTTCAACCGCTCGATTGCCGACAATCTGCGGGTCGGCAAGCCGGACGCGACCGAGGAGGAGATGCGTGTCGCCGCGCGCCGTGCGCAGGCGCTCGATTTCATCGAGCGAACGCCCGGCGGCTTTGCGGCGCGCGTCGGCGAGCGCGGCCGCATGCTGTCCGGCGGCGAGCGGCAACGGCTGTCCATCGCGCGGGCGCTGTTGAAGAACCCGCCGATCCTCATTCTCGACGAGGCGACCAGCGCGCTCGACGCCGCGACCGAGCAGAAGCTGCTCGTCGCGCTCGACGAGGTGATGAAGGACCGCACCACCTTCGTCATCGCGCACCGGCTGGCGACGGTGCGCAAGGCCGACCTCATCGTGATGTTCGACGGCGGGCGAATCGTCGAGAGCGGAAGTTTCGACGCGCTGGTCGCGCGCAACGGCAGCTTTGCGGCGCTGGCGCGTGCGCAATATCTCGCGCCGGAGCAGGCGGATACCGCCGTGCGATAATGTGAGTGCTGCGTTACGCACTTTGCATGCCAAAACTAAAGTCGTAGGCGACGAGTCGTGCCGGCGAAAATATTTTCCGTTCGCCGCGTGCGACGAAACAATTCCATCCTCGAATCCGCGACGCGCGGCATGGTTCGGTGGATCACCGACGTGCAATGACGAATCCGTGACTCCGGCGCGAGCTTCGCTCACCGGATCGTGGATTGAGATCGGGCGAGGGCAGCGCCATGTCTTGCCTCACGCAAGGCAATTGATCCTTGCGAACAAGAACGGAGTTACGACAATGAAGATCCTCACCAAGCTCGCCGTCG
The DNA here is from genome assembly GCF_050250095.1 of Pseudolabrys sp. Classification (NCBI taxonomy): domain Bacteria; kingdom Pseudomonadati; phylum Pseudomonadota; class Alphaproteobacteria; order Hyphomicrobiales; family Xanthobacteraceae; genus Pseudolabrys; species Pseudolabrys sp. Next base: position 601,018 of record NZ_JBFWPH010000001.1, read on the forward strand.
CCTCGGTGCTCGCGCTGTCGGCCGCCCCGGCCTTCGCCGCTTCGGCCATCGACAACACCGCGCCGGAGGCCCTGACGCAGCTGGAGCGCAACACCTACCTGTTCACGCCGGATGCGCGCCCCGTCGCGCACGGCGCGCAGCATGCGCAGGTTCGCGCTCATCGCGCGGCCGACGCTTTCGCGCTGGCCCCCGTGAACGAAGGCTACGACCGCAACAGCGTCGAGCGTGCGTTCTGATTTTCCGGAACGCCTGACGAAAGAGGCCGCCGTTCCTCCCCGGCGGCCTCTTTTTTATCGGGAAGCGAGGTGGACGCCGTTATTGCGAATCCGTGCCGCGCACCACCAGCACCGAGCATTTGGCGTAACGCACCACATGGCCGGCATTCGAGCCGAGGAAATAGGTGCGCATCGCGGGGCGGTGCGAACTCATGACGATGAGGTCGGCGTTGAAGCCGTCGGCTTCCTCCAGCACTTCGTGATAGATGCCGCCCTGGCGGACGATGCCGGACACACGGGAGGCGTCGAGCCCGCTCTCACGCACGATGGTCGCGACCGCGTCTTCAGCGGCCTTGCGCTGCTGGACGTCGAAATCCGGCGGGACATATTCGGCGAGCATCACCGGCGTCAGCGCCAGCACGTTGACGATGCGGATCGACCCGCCCGAAATGCGCACCAGCGCCAGCGCAGTATCGATCGCGGGTTTCGCCAGGTTGGTGTCGGACAGGTCGACCGGAACCAGAATGCGCTGATACATGATTGCCCCCTGTGGCTTTCAATCTCAACGGTGTCGTGGCGCGACACACGCCCGCGAGCGGACGTGCCTGCGATTGTCGGTCAGACGGTGCCGGCGAGCAAGCGCGGACTGATGAAACGGTCGAGCCGCGCGCTCTGCGGATGCAGATCGCGCCAGTCCTTGAAGGCGAAATCGAGCACGGCCAACGCCGAGGTCGGGAATTTCTCCTGCAGCTGTTCTCGCGCGTCGATGTCGCCGGTCGCTGTGAGGGCGACCGCGAGTTCGTGCAGGCCGGGGTTATGCCCGACGATCAGCAGGCTCGCGGCGTCGGGATCGGCGGTTTCGACCAGCCGGAACAGGCGCTCGGGGCTTGCATCGTAGATGCGCTCGTCGATCGCGGTGCGCGGCGGCGGCGCGATGCGCGGCGCCATGATGTCCCAGGTCTGCCGCGTCCGCCGCGCCGGCGAGACGAGGACATGGCTCGGCGCCAGTCCGTGGCTCGCGATATAGGCGCCCATCGTGGCGGCGTCGCCGCGGCCGCGGTCGGTCAGTTCGCGGTCGAGATCGGCCTGGCCGGGCGCGGCCCGTTCGGTCTTGGCGTGGCGGAACAGGATGAGGCGGCGCATGGTTCCGGTCGATCCGTCTGTCCTGCCGGCGGCTTTTCCAGTCACAATTCCGGTTGCGGCGTCGCGCCGGCCGGGCCATCAGTCTAGCATGAAGATCGAGCGCGCAGAGGCGCTGCACGGTCGCAGGTGTTGCACAGGTTTCGACCCTTATGGCCGACCAAGGTGACGGCTCTTTGTCCTGGTACCAGACGACGCAGGTTGCGGCGCCGGAACGGCCGCGGCTGACCTTCGAACTCGACGCCGATGTTTGCGTGGTGGGGGCGGGCTTCGCCGGGCTGACGCTGGCGCGCGAGGTGGCGCGGCGCGGCTGGTCGGTGGTGGTGCTCGAAGGCGCGCAGGTCGGCTGGGCGGCCTCGGGGCGCAACACCGGTTTCGTCCTGCCGGGATTTTCCGAAGGCATCGACGACATCATCGAGCGCATCGGCCTCGATCATGCCAAGCAGCTCTGGCAATTGTCGAAAGGCGGCGTCGACTATGTGCGCGCGGCCATCGCCGAGGAAGCGATGCCCGGCGTCGATCCGGTCGACGGCTGGCTGCACGTGTCGAAATCCGACCCCGGCCGGCAGACCGCGGCGGAAGTCGAGCGGCTGCGTTGGCTCGGCGCCGAGGTCGAGTTCTGGCCGGTCGAGCGGGTGCGCGAAACGCTGCCGAGCGATTACTATTTCAGCGCCGCGCATTTCCCGCGCGCGTTCCATATCCACCCGCTGAATTATGCGCTGGGGCTCGCGGCCTCGGCGGAAAAAGCGGGCGCACGCATCTTCGAGGACACGCCGGCGGTCGCCATCGACCCGGCCGGCGTGCGCAAGCGGGTGCAGACGCCGGCGGCGACGGTGCGCGCCGCCCATGTTGTGCTCGCCGGCAACGTGCATCTCGACACGCTGATGCCGCGGCTCGGCGCGACGCTCATTCCGCTCAATACTTATGTGATGGTGACGGAGCCGATCCCCGGCCTGTCGGAGACGGTGCGCTATCGCGGCGCGGTGAGCGACACCGACCGCGCCGACAATCACTATCGCATCGTCGATGGCGACACGCCGGACGGCCAGCGTCTGATGTGGTCGGGCCATGTCACGCTCACCGAACGCGAGCCGCGCACATTCGCAAAGTCGCTCGAGGCGAGCGTGCGGCGCGTCTTTCCGCAGCTTCCGCCGGTCAAGGCCGCGCATCTGTGGTCCGGCACGTTCGGCCGCACGCTGCATCGCATGCCGCAGATCGGCGAAATCCAGCCGGGCCTGTGGGTGGCGAGCGGATTTTCGGGGCACGGCATCAACAACACGGCGATGGCGGGCGAACTGCTCGCGCGGGGCATCGTCGAGAGCGACGACACCTGGCGGCTGTTCGCGCCCTACGAACTGGTGTGGGCCGGCGGCAAGGCCGGGCGCTATGTCGCCAAGGCGCTCTATCTCGGGCGCAAGCAGAAGGCGCTGGCGCAGGAAGCGCTGGCGCGTGCCCGCGAGCGCTCGCGGCGGCGCAAGGCGCGCAAGGCGGAGGCCGCCGCGCCGCGCGCCGAGACGGCCAATCCGCCGAGCTGACATATCGGCGAAAACGATCCGTCATTTTGCCGCTGCAACGCGCGGTTTCATTTCGCGCGACGACGCTTTATGGTCGCCGCGGGTGGCTGAGGCTTGGCGGGTAGGGGCGATGCGCAAAATCGCGATCACACAATTTCGTTTGACGGTGGCGGTGCTCGCCACGCTGGCGCTGGCGGCGTGCAGCTCGGCCAAAGTCAGCTCGATGAACGTCTTCGACAGCGGCGGCGGCAAGCCCGACAGCGTGGTGGTCGGCGCCATCGTGGTGCCGCCGGGCGCGGTCGCGCTCGACGCCAGTGTCGCGGCCAAGCTGCGCCGGCGCATGAAGGACGAGGACGCCGCGATGGCGCGCCAGCGGCTGACCTCCGAGGTCAGCGCGGTGCTGACGCAGCGCGTGATCGAGCGGCTGACGCGCGCCGGCCTGCCGGCGACCAGCGGCATCAGCACGATGCAGCGGGCCGACGGTCGGATCCTGCTGATCGACGGCACGGTGGCCGAGATCAACGAAGGCAATCGCATGAAACGCAAGGTGATCGGTTTCGGCGCCGGCAAGAGCGAGGTGTCCGCCGACGTCCTGGTGTCGATGGCCGACAGCGCCGGCCGCCACAAGCTGCTGACCTTCCGCGCCGAGGCGGACAGCGGCCGCCGGCCGGGCGCAGTGGCCACCGCTCCGCTGACAGCGGGTCGCGGTGCGGCTGTAGCGGTGGGGAGCGCCGCGGGCGGCGCGGTCTCGGAAAAATTGCGCGCCGATGTCGAGGCGCTGGCAAAGAACCTCGGCGACGCCATCGCCGACAAGGTGATCGAGTACGCGCAGCAACAGGGCTGGATTACGAAGCCGGCGTAATCAGCGCCCGTCTCTTCGCGCCATGAAGGCGAGACGCTCGAACAGATGCACGTCCTGCTCGTTCTTCAGGAGCGCGCCGTGCAGCGGCGGGATCAGCTTCTTGGGATCGCGCTCGCGCAACAGCTCCTCGCCGATGTCCTCGACCATCAACAGTTTCAGCCAGTCGAGCAGCTCGGAGGTCGAGGGCTTCTTCTTGAGGCCGGGCACGTCGCGGATCTCGTAGAACAGCCGCAACGCCTCGCCGACGAGGCGCTGTTTGATGCCGGGGAAGTGCACGTCGATGATCGCGCGCATCGTCTCCTGGTCGGGGAAGCGAATGTAGTGGAAGAAGCAGCGGCGCAGGAAGGCGTCCGGCAGCTCCTTCTCGTTGTTCGAGGTGATGACGACGATGGGGCGGCGCTTGGCGGTGACCGTCTCGCCGGTCTCGTAAACGAAGAACTCCATGCGATCGAGTTCCTGCAACAGGTCGTTGGGGAACTCGATGTCGGCCTTGTCGATCTCGTCGATCAGGAGGACAGGGCGCTCGTTGGCGACGAAAGCATCCCACAGCTTGCCGCGCCGGATGTAGTTGCGGATGTCCTTCACCCGCTCGTCGCCGAGCTGGCTGTCGCGCAGGCGTGACACCGCGTCGTATTCGTAGAGGCCCTGTTGCGCCTTGGTGGTCGATTTGACGTGCCATTCGAGCAGCGGCGCGCCGATCGCCTTGGCGATCTCGACCGCGAGCACGGTCTTGCCGGTGCCCGGCTCGCCCTTCACCAGCAGGGGACGCTCCAGCGTGATCGCGGCATTGACGGCGACCGTCAGATCCTCGGTCGCGACGTAGGCCTTGGTGCCTTCAAAACGCATGAAAACCTCGTGTTTGGCCGGACACTAGGGGGCGCTGGAGGAGGGAGCAAGGCTGTCCGATGCTGTGATCCCTCGCACCGATGTGATAGCGGCGTGAGGCGAATGTGATGTCCGCTGCCTTGAGAAACGCCCGTTTCAGAGGCATTTTTCGCGCATGACGCGGAGGCTTTGGGAGGAGCGCATGCGGACCCTTTTTGCCGGACTTTGTCTCGCGCTTGCCATTGGCGTCGCCTCGCCCGCGAACGCCGCCGAGCGCGCCACCGCCATTTTCGCCGGCGGCTGTTTCTGGTGCGTCGAAGCCGACTTCGACAAGCTGCCGGGCGTGATCTCGACGACCTCCGGCTATACCGGCGGCACGGTCGCCAATCCGACCTACAACCAGGTCTCGGCCGGCGGCACGGGCCACACCGAAGCGGTCAAGATCGTCTACGATCCCGCGAAGGTCTCCTACGACACGCTGGTCGGCTACCTGTTCCATCACATCGATCCGACGGTGAAGGACCAGCAGTTCTGCGACCACGGCAGCCAGTATCGCAGCGCGATCTTTGTGGCGAACGACAACGAGCGCAAGATCGCCGAGACGTGGAAGGCGCGCGCCGCAAAGGAATTGAAGACGACGATCTATACCGAGATCGACAAGGCCGCCGCGTTCTATCCGGCGGAGGAGTATCACCAGGATTTCTACAAGAAGAATCCGGCCAAATATAAATTCTATCGCTGGAGCTGCGGCCGCGATCAGCGGGTGCAGAGCATCTGGGGCGCGCACAAGGGAGACAGCTGAGATGATCGCACGCCGTGATGTGCTGATAGGAGGCGCGGCGCTCGCCGCGATCGCCATCGGATACCGCAAGGCAACCGCCGGCTCATCGGAGACAGCCATGACGACCGCAACGGCCGTGGACAATGAATTCACCAGACTGAGCGACGCCGAGTGGAAGAAGCGGCTGACGGCGGACCAGTATTACGTGCTGCGAAAGCACGGCACCGAACGCGCCGGCTCCAGTCCGCTCAACGGAGAAAAGCGCAAGGGCACCTTCGCCTGCGCCGGCTGCGCGCAGCCGCTGTTCTCATCCGAGACGAAATTCGAGAGCGGCACCGGCTGGCCGAGCTTCTACAAGCCGCGCGAGGGCGCGGTCGGCACCCAGACCGACCGCTCGTTCTTCATGACGCGCACCGAGGTGCACTGTTCGCGCTGCATCGGCCATCTGGGCCATGTGTTCGAGGACGGCCCGAAGCCGACCGGCCTGCGCTATTGCATGAACGGGCTGGCGCTGACGTTCAAGGTGGCGCCCGCCGCCTGAGCGCGGCGCGGGCAGCTCAGGTTTTCCGCGCGGCGGCCTGCTTGCGATATTCGGTCACCGGCATGCCGCCGATGCCCCAGTCCTCCATCGCGACCTCGTCGATGACGACGACGGTGGTGGCGGGATTCTTGTTCAGCACCTTCACCAGGAGATCGGTGACGCCGCGGATCAGCTCGGCCTTCTGCGCCGGCGTCGCGCCTTCGCGGGTGATCTTGATGTTGACGTAGGGCATTGCCTCTTCCTTTCGTTGCGCGTGACGACGATGTGCCAGCCGCCGGGGCAGGCCACAAGACGACGATTTTCCGAACGGCATGATCTTGTCCGAAAACCGGTTTCCACTTTTCGGGATCATGCCGGGCACCCGGCAAGAATTTCCGGCCGCGGCAGAAACGGCCGGGGCGGACCGCCGAGGCGTATCCATAAGATATTGATTTTATTATAGTTTTTAACTGGCATGGGGATTGCCAATCCGCTGTCGCGGGATTGTCCGCGCGCCGCCCGTCCCAGGGCTCGCGCGTTGCGCAGTGGAGATCAGGTTATGGGTATTTTCGGTGCACTGAATACCGCCGTCGGCGGCCTGCGTGCGCAGTCTTTCGCTCTCGAGAACGTATCCGGCAACATCGCGAATTCGCAGACGACCGGTTACAAGCGCGTCGACACCAGCTTCCAGGATCTGATCCCGGATCAGGTGCCCTCCAAGCAGCTCGGCGGCAACGTGGTCGCCAACTCGCGCGCCACCAACACGGTGCAGGGCGACATCCAGGCGTCCTCGATCAGCACCTTCATGGCGATCAACGGCGACGGCTTCTTCGTCATCCAGAAGCCTTCGAGCTTCACCGACGGCCGCCCGGTGTTCGACGGCATCAACCTCTACACCCGCCGCGGCGACTTCCAGCCGAACAAGGACGGCTATCTCGTCAACGGCGCCGGCTACTACCTGATGGGCATCCCGATCGATGCGACCACCGGCAACCTGACCGGCAGCGTGCCCGAGCTGCTCAAATTCCAGAACGACTTCCTGCCGGCGCAGGCGACCACGCAGGTGAGCTACCGCGCCAACCTCGCGCTCTATCCGCTGACGCCCTCGCACGACACCGACATTCCCGGCAGCGAACTGATCAAGGCGGCGGACTTCATTTCCAACCCGCTGGCGGTGCCGCCGACCGCGGCGCAGATCGCCGGCTACGGCGCGAGCCTGCAGACCGACGCGCATGCCACCGCGCTCGGCACCGTCACCGGCCTGACCGCCGGCACGACGCTCGCCTCGCTCGGCTACAATATCGGCGACACCATCACGGTCGGCGACGGCACCAACACCACCACGCACACGGTGGCCGCCGGTGAAGACATCAGCGATCTTCTGACCACCATCGCGGGCGGCACGGCCGCCGTCACCGGTTCGCTCGATCCGACCGGCAAGCTGAAATTCGTTTCGACGAACTATCTCGACACCGTCACCGTCAGCGGCACGTCGCCCGACCTGATCGGCTTCGGCGTCGGCAACAACACCTTCCTGCCGGTGAACCTGCTGACGCAGGGCGCGATCGCGCAGGGCCAGACCCTCGAAGTGACGGTCGGCGCCAATCCGGTGCAGACCATCACCTTCGGCACCGGCGGCATGCCGGGCGAGGTGGCGACGCTCGCCGACCTGCAGGTCGCGCTGTCCGGCCTTGCCAACACCACCGGCAACACCGTCGACGCGCAGGGCAACATCACCATCAAGGCTTCGAGCGCCTCCGACGAGATCGTGCTCGGCGGCACGGCGACGACCACCAATCAGATCGCCAATTTCGGCGTGCATACGCTGTCGGGCCTGCCGTCGAACCAGGCGGTGATCGCCGACGACCTGACGGCCTTCCTGGCCGAGTCGATCGGCGGCGGCGCGGTGACGGCCTATGACGTGTCCGGCTCGCCGGTCGACATCCAGCTGCGCTGGGCCAAGACCGACAGCGCCTCGCTCGGCGGCACCCACAAGGACACCTGGAACCTGTTCTATCAGGTGGACTCGCTCGCCACCGGCAGCGATCCGGCCTGGCGCAACGTCGGCACCGACTTCACCTTCGGCCCCGACAAGCAGCTCAATCCGGTCATTACCAGTCTGTCGCTGTCGAACGTGAACATCGACGGCATTTCGCTCGGCTCGCTGAACATGGTGTTCGGCGCCGGCGGCCTGACCCAGTTCGCCGATCCGAACGGCAACGCCAAGGTCAACCAGATCCAGCAAAACGGCTTCCCGGCCGGCTCGCTGCAGAGCGTGTCGGTGAGCGACAAGGGCCGCCTCGTCGGTTCCTATTCGAATGGCCGCTCGCTCGACCTCGCCGAGATCACCATCGCCAACTTCAACGGCGCGAACAACCTGAAGCGCGTCGACGGCGGCGCCTTCGAGGTGACGGACGAGTCCGGCCCGGCGATCCTCGGCGGCGCCGGCAATATCGTGGCGAGTTCGCTCGAAGGGTCGAACACCGACATTGCGGACGAGTTCACCAAGCTGATCGTGACGCAGCAGGCCTATTCCTCGAACACCCGCGTCATCACCACCAGCAACCAGATGGTCCAGGACCTTCTGAACGTCATCCGGTAGCGGCGGCAACGCCGCCGGCGAAAGTGAAGTCGGCTTATGGGTCTCTCGCAAGCGCTCGCCACGGCCATCTCGGGACTGCGCACCACGCAGGCCGGGATGTCGCTCGTCGCGGCGAACGTCGCGAACGCGCAGACGCCGGGTTACGTCCGCAAGACGCTGTCGCAGGTGACGACCGCGGCCGGCGGCACCGGCGTCAGCGTGCGGGTCGACGCGGTGACCCGCGAACTGGACCAGTACATCCAGCGGCAGTTGCAGACCGAAACCTCCGGCGCATCCTTTTCGGAGCTGCGCGCGCGGTTCTACACGCAGCTCCAGCAGATCTACGGCGATCCAAGCTCCGACACCTCGCTTGAGTCGGTCTTCAACAGCTTCACCAACTCGTTGCAGGCGTTGAGCGCCAATCCGTCGGACTTCTCCAGCCGCACCGCGGTGCTGAGCGCGGCGCAGATCCTGACCAGCCAGCTCAACGGCATGACCGACCAGATCCAGGCGCTGCGCAGCGACGCCGAGCGGGGCCTGGCGGACGTGACGGCGACCGCGAACAACGCATTGACGCAGATCGCTTCGATCAACCGGCAGCTTGCGACCGGCGGGTCGGCCGATGCGACCGCGGCGACGCTCGCCGACCAGCGCGACTATTACATCACCCAGCTGTCGCAGATTCTCGACATTCGCGTCATCGAGGGCGACCGCAACCAGGTGTCGGTGTTCACCGGCTCCGGCGTGCAGATCGTCGGCACCCAGGCCGCGCAATTCTCGTTCAACGAGCAGGGCACGGTCACGCCGAACGCGCTGTACAATTCCGACCCGACGAAAAGCAATGTCGGCGCGCTCAAGCTGATCCTGCCGACGGGCGCCTCCTACGACCTGATCGCCAACAAGGGCATCCGGTCCGGCCAGATGGCCGCCTATCTCGACATGCGCGACAACGTGCTGGTCGAGGCACAGACCCAGCTCGACGCTTTCGCCGCGGCGCTGGCGGACAGCCTATCGAGCGTGACCACGACCGGCAGCACCGTCTCGTCGCCGCCGCAGGCCGGCGTCGACCTCGATATTTCGAACCTGCAGGACGGCAACAGTTTCCAGTTCAGCTATACCGACGTGCTGACCGGCAAGGTCCATAACGTCTCGGTGGTGCGCGTCGACGACCCCAAGGCGCTGCCGCTTCCCGCCAGCGCCACGGTCGATCCCAATGACGAGGTGATCGGCCTCGATTTCTCCGGCGGCACCGCCGGCATCGCCAACCAGCTCAACGCCATCTACTCCGGCAAGCTCAGCTTCTCCGACACCGGCACGGCGCTGCGCATCCTCGACAACGGCACGATCGGCACCATCGCGGTCAACGGCGCGACGGCGACCCGCACGGCCGGCTCGCTGTCGGGCGGCGGCCCGGAACTGCCGTTCTTCGACGACGCCTCGAAGCCCTATACCGGCGAGATCACCGAAAGCGGCTCGCAGATCGTCGGCTTTGCCGGACGCATCTCGGTCAACCTGTCGCTGCTTGCCGATCCCTCGAAGCTCGTCGCGATGAGCGCCACGACGTCCTCCGGCGACCCGACGCGGCCGAACTTCATCTACGAGCAGTTGATGACGGCCTCGCATGCGTTCTCGCCGGATACCGGCATCGGAACCGCGGCGGCGCCGTTCGATGGCAAGATCACATCCTATCTGCGCCAGGTCCTGAGTCAGCAGGGTCAGGCCGCGCAGAACGCGGACAGCATCAATCAGGGCCAGCAGGTCGTCTACAACTCGCTGGCCCAGCGCTTCAAGGACGTCTCGGGCGTCAGCGTCGATCAGGAAATGGCGAACCTGCTCAATTTGCAGAACGCCTATGGCGCCAATGCGCGGATCATGACGACGGTTCGCGAGATGTATCAGGAACTGATGCAGGTGTTGTGAGGATCAATCGTGGCCATTAGCACCGTCGGTTCATACGTTCTGCCCGGCATTCAGACGCTGCTCGATACGCGGTCGCGGCTCGACGACCTGCAGCGCCAACTGGCGACCGGCCAGAAATCGACCACCTATTCGGGCCTCGGCGTCGATCGCGGCCTTGCGGTGTCGCTCAACGCCCAGCTGCAGTCGATCGGCGGTTTCGACGAGGCGATCAAGCAGATCTCGACCCGCCTCAACATCGTCCAGACCACGCTCGGCCGCGTGTCCGATATCGGCCACGAGATCAAGACAGCGACCACCGGCGCGCCGTTCGATCCCGATACCGGCGGACAGACCACGCTGCAGAAGACGGCCGCCTCCAACCTCGGCGAGCTGCTCGGGCTGCTGAATACGCAGGTCGGCGACCAGTACGTCTTTTCCGGCCGCGACAGCGAAAAGCCGTCGGTCGAAACGCTCGACCATGTGCTCAATGGCGACGGCCCCCGTGCCGGCCTGAAACAGCTCATTTCCGAGCGCGGCCAGGCCGATCTCGGCGTCGGCGGTCTCGGCCGGCTGGCGATCACCCCGCTCGGCACGACCGGCGTTCAGGTCCAGCAGGATGCCTCGCCGTTCGGCTTCAAGCTCAGCTCGGTTTCGACCACGATCGCCACCGCGACGACGTCGCCGCCCGCCGGCGCGCCGCCGTCGATGTCGGTCGATCTCGGCGCCACCAATCCGAATGTCGGCGACACCGTGACGTTCAGCTACACGCTGCCGGACGGCAGCAACGAGAGCGTCACGCTGACCGCGACCGACTCGGCGACGCCGGGACCGAACGAATTCACCATCGGCGCGACCTCCGACCTGACCGCGGCGAACATGCAGGCCAAGCTGAGCACGGCAACGGCCAAGCTCGCCAACACCTCGCTGATGGCGGCCTCCGCCATCAAGGCCTCGAGCGAATTCTTCGCCGCCGACGTCAACAACCCGCCGCTGCGGGTGGACGGCCCGCCGTTCAATACGGCGACGGGGCAGATTGCCGGCACCTCGGCGAATACGGTCGTCTGGTACACCGGCGAAGTGTCGGCCGATCCGGCGCGATCCTCGGCGGTCGCGCGCGTCGACAGCGCGCTGGTGGTGAGCTACGGCACCCGCGCCAACGAACAAGGCATTTCCTGGCTCATTCAAAACGTCGCGACGCTTGCCGCCACGACCTTCTCGCCGATCGATCCGGACGGCCAGGAACGCAGCCAAGCGCTCAATGCGCGCCTGCAGCCCAATCTCGACGTGCCGGCCGGCACGCAGAAGGTCGAGAACATTCAGGCGGAGCTGGCCGCGGCGCAGAACTCGATCAAGGGCGCCAAGGACCGGCATCAGCAACTCAGCGCGACGCTGTCGGACTTCCTCGATCAGGTCAAAGGCGTGTCGAACGAGGAAGTCGGCGCGCAGATCCTCGCCTTGCAGACGCGGCTCAGCGCATCGTTGCAGACGACGGCGATGCTCTACCAGACCAGCCTGATCAATTACCTGCGGTAAGAACCGTTTCCGGCAATGAGAAACGCCGCGACGGCGGTCGCGGCGTTGCCGTTTCGGATTGACGGCCGGTCTTAAGCGGCTTGTCCGCGCAGGCCGGCGGCCAGTTCGCGGTTGATGTTGATGAGCGGACGGAGCTGGTCCGGATTGCGCTCGAACATCGCCGAGAAGGTCTGCTTGAAGACGAACAGGCCGAGATTGGCGACGTTCTCGCGAACCGGCTTCGGCAGCGGGTTCTGCGGGTCGCTCACCGACGACATGAAGATCGACCAGAGCTTGCGGTTATAGTGCAGCGCGTCGTCCAGGTCGCCCTTTTTGGCGTCCCAGGATTCGCGAATGGCTTGCAGACGGGAAGCCGCCTTCAACAGCAGGTGAGCTTCGAGATCACGCGGATTTAAGGTCTGGCTGGCGACTTTGCCGTACGCCTGCGTCGCGCTTTGCATTATCGAGAAGATCCTTTTCGTAGGCCATCAGCTTCGCGGCCTGCTTGAGCGCCTTATACATTTCGCCTGTTAAGATAAGGTTGTTGATGCTTTCAACCAGCGGCCAGGCGCTGGGCGCGGCCTGCACCAGATCCTTGATCAGCGCGAAGTAGTCGTCGTGGAAGGCCGCCGGATCGCGCGAGGTGTACATGTATTGCACCGCGAGATAGATGCGCTTGGCCGGCGTATCGGCGAGGTTCGCCGTCATGATGTCTTTTTCGCGCAGGATCGGTGAGCTGCCTTCGATCAGGAACCGCGCGCGCTGATCGCCGTTGGTGATGACGCATTCGCCGATCACGACCTTTTCGCCGGGCTTCAGTTCGACCTTGAGTGCCATCGGTGCCTCCTGCGACTCGTGCGGCATGGTGTTCACCGCGTGCTTAATGAAACGTTAAACGGCGGGGTTTTGCCCCGCCGTCTTGCCGTTTCCGGATTGTCGGGCGGGATCAGCCGCCGCCGAACAGGCGCAGCACAGCCTGGTCGTTCTGCGCCGACAGCGACAGCGCCGTCGAGGACAGGCTCTGGCGGGTTTGCAGGGCCAGGAGGTTCGCGCCCTCTTCGTTGGTGTCGGCGAGCACCAGCGCGTCGGCGCCGGTCTCGAGCGTCTGGATCAGGCCCTTGGTGAAGTCCTGACGGGTCTGCACGGTGTTCAGGTTCGCGCCGAAGGCCGAGGCCTGGGTGCGCAGCGTCTTCAGCGCGTTGTCGACGCCGGCGAGCACCGCGTCGATATTGGCGTTGTTCTGGAAGGTGCCGGTCGTGACGGTCGAGAGGCCGAGGCCGGTGGAGTCAAAGGTCACGCCCTGCACGGTCAGCGAGCTGGTGCCGGTCTCGTTGAAGACGATCTTCAACTGGTCGCCCATCAGCAGGTTGATGCCGTTGTAGGACGAGTCGCCGGCCAGCGCGTCGATCTGGCTCAACACGTTGTTGAAGTCCTTTTCGAGCGAGGTGCGGGTGAAGTCCGGCGCGCCGATGGTGGCGGTGCCCTGCGTGGTGATGCCGGTCAGGCCGCCGAGGCCGAGCGTGGTGGTGAGGCCCGCGGTCGAGGAGGTCAGCAGCAGGCTGTTCTGCGACGCCGCGGAGGAGACGTTGAAGGTCAGCGCCGAGCCGTTGGCGCCGGAGCCGGCGCCGAGGCCGGTGAAGTTGCTGATTGTCGTGTTGAGTTCGGCGAGCGTCGAGATCTGGCCAGGGCCGGTGCCGAAGGTGATGACCTGGTTCGCGCCGCCGTTGATCTTGACGGTGAGCGTGTCGCCCGACGCGCCGCCGTTGGCGATGAGGTTGTCGAGCAGGCTGGTCGAGTTATGCGCGACGCCTTCGGCTAGGCCGAGCGCGGTGCTGGTGACGTCGTCGGTCAGGGCATTAACCGAGAAGTCGACGTCCGCGGTGATGGCGTCGAGCTTGAGCTGGCCCGAGCCGTTGTCGGAGGCGGTGACCACATTGGCGCCGGCGGCGCCGGTCACGGCGTTGATCTTGCTGACGATGGTCGAGATGTCGTCGCCGTCGGCGAGCGCAACCGTGTAGTTGGTGCCGTTGGCGGTGATAACGAGGTTGCCGCCGTTACCGACGCCGAGCGTGGCGCCGAGACCGGCGCCGGTGACGGTGCCGAGCGTCTCGGCGGTCGGCGCCGCGCCGGCGACGGTAAAGGCGTTGTAGGTCGTCGAGCCGGGGGGCGGGGCCTGCATGGCCTGCTTGGCGATCGACTTTGCCGAGTCGACCAGCTTGGTCAGCGAGGTGATGCCCTGGTCGGTGAGGTTCAGCGTCTGCTGGGCCTGGACGATCGAGTCGAGCAGGCCGTTCAGGTCGTTCGAGCGGGCGTGCAGGCCCTGCGACGTGAAGAAGTTGGTGGGATTGTCGAGCGCCGAGTTCACCCGCTTGCCGGTCGCCAGCCGGTTCTGGGTGAGGCTCATCAAGTCGGCGGTCTGCTGCAGCGCCAGGAGATTCTGGCGAACGCCGGCGGAGAGCACGATATCGCTCATGACAATTCATCCTTTGATTTTTTTGGCTGACGGCCAAGCGGCACGGATCGACACGACGCGACGCGCACGCAAACCGTGCCGCGATCATGATTGGTTAACCCTAATGGACGGTTAAAAATGGCTTAAGGAAGCGTAAACGTGCGGGCTGGATTCGGAATGCAGCGCGCGATGGCGCTGCGGCCGCTCAAAGGCGGCGGCCAAAAAGAAAACGGCGGGGTTTCCCCCGCCGTTTCCGTTTTCGATCTGTGGCTTAGGATTAGCCGCCGAACAGACGGAGCACCGCACGGTCGGCCTGGGCCGACAGCGACAGAGCCGTCGAGGACAGGCTCTGGCGGGTCTGCAGGGCCAGAAGGTTCGCACCTTCCAGGTTGGTGTCGGCGAGCACGAGGCTGTCCGCACCGGTCTGCAGCGTGGTGATCAGGTTCTTGGTGAAGTCCTGACGGGTCTGCACCGTGGTCAGGCTCGAACCGAACTTCGAAGCCTGGGTACGCAGGCTGGTCAGCGCGGTGTCGAGCTGGCCGATGACACCATCGACGTTGGTGTTGTTCTGGAACGTGCCCGAGCTGACGGCGGAGAGGCCGAGACCAGCGGAGTTGAAGCTGACGCCCGAGATGGTCAGCGAGCTGGTGCCGGTCTCGTTGAACACCACCTTCAGGTCGTCGCCGCTGAGCAGGTTCTTGCCGTTATAGGAGGCATCGCCAGCCAGGGTGTCGATCTGCGAGATGATGTTGTTGTAGTCCGCTTCCAGCGAAGTACGGGTCGCGTCGGGCGTGCCGACAGTCGCCGTGCCCTGGGTGGTGACACCCGAGGTGCTGGAATAGGAGCCGAGGCCGAGGGCCGTCTGCAGGCCCGCGTTCGAGGTCGTCAGCTTGATGCTGTTCTGCGACGAGGTCGACGCAACGGCGAGCGAGATCGCCGAGTTCGAGGCCGACGCCGAGGACAGGCCCGAGATGGTGCCGAGCTTGGTGTTCAATTCGGCGAGCGTGGAGACTTCACCCGCGCCGGTGCCGAACGTGATCACCTGGTTGGCGCCACCGTTCACCTGGATCGTCAGCGTCTGGCCGGAAGAGCCGATGCTGTCGAGCAGGCTGGTCGAGTTGTGCGCAGCACCTTCGGTCAGGCCGAGGGCGGTGGTCGTCACGTCATCCGACGAAGCGTTGACAGTGAAGTCGACGTCGGCAGTGACCGCATCGAGCTTCAGCTGACCCGAACCGTCATCGGAAGCCGTCACAACGTTGGCGCCACCGGCGCCGGTCACGGCGTTGATCTTGGTGACGATGGTCGAGATGTCATCGCCGTCAGCGAGCGCGACGGTGTAGTCGGTGCCGCCGCTGCTGATGACGAGGTTGCCACCGTTACCCACGCCGAGCGTGGCGCCGAGGCCCGCACCGGTCACGGTGCCGAGCGTTTCGTTGGTGGGATCGCCCGAGGCGGTGATCGCGCTGTACGTCGTCGAGCCGGCGGCGGGAGCCTGCTGGGCCTGCTTGGCGATGGACTTGGCGGATTCGACCAGCTTGGTGATCGAGGTGATGCCCTGGTCGGCAGCCTTCAGCGTCTGCTGAGCCTGGCCGATCGCGTCGAGCAGGCCGTTGAGGTCGCTGGCGCGGTTCTGCAGGGACTGGGAGGTGAAGAAGTTGCCCGGATTGTCGAGCGCCGAGTTCACCTTCTTGCCGGTGGCGAGGCGGTTCTGAGTCTCGCCGATCAGGCTGGCAGCGTCCTGGAGCGAGAGGAGGTTCTGCCGAACGCCGGCCGAGAGAGTGATATTGGAAGACATGTTAGATCTAACCTTTCTGGTTTAGTGCCGTACTGGCGCGCGACAAGTAACCGAGCAGCACGTAATGGCCGGTAAAAAATCATGGTTAATGGGTTACTACCGGCTTTCCCGCGACATGATGATTAGCGGAAAGTTGTCGGCGACTTTTCGGCATGCCGTTAACGGTCTGTTAGCCGTGAAAATTCATCGCGCGTTAACGAAGCGCGGACCGCTTGCGAGCGACATTGTCGTTGCGTGAAGAGCGGGGCGGGCGCGCTGCCGGCGCCGCATGCAAAGAACCGCGCAGCGTGCCGCGTCGCGGCGGTCGTCGTCGGTTTCCACGTCATGATACGAGACCTTTCTGGTTTCGTGATGCCGTTCGAGCGCGGCAAGCCTAGCGAGCCGTCTCGTAACGGCGCGTAAAAGAACGCGGTTGGCGGCGCCTTGGCGGGCTTCCGCCGATTTTGTGAAAATTGTCGCGGCGATGTTTGCCGCGCGGCGGTGCGTCCGCCGCGAGACGCGGTGGCGCGGGCGCCGCGGCTGCGACGATGCTTAAAGCGAGCGGCTGACCGAGATCGGCTGGCTTGCGCGCGGCCCCGGCGTGTTGGCCTTGCCGGACGCGCCGTAGGTCTGCGGCGACTGCTTGCGCGCCATCTCGCCGGACACGCCGCGGATGATGCTTTCCGACACCGCCTGCGCGGTGGCGAGCACCGTGAGGTTGATCTGGAGCACCGCGCGGAATTCGTCGTGGCGCCTGTGCAGCGCCTTGAGCAGGGCCGGCAGGTTGGATTTGAGATAGCCGTTATTGCGCTTGAACCAGGCAGTGCCGGCCTGGTACTCGCGCGACAGCTCGGCCTTGACCGCCTCGAGCGTGCCGGCCTCGCTCAGTTTGCCCTCGCGGACCAGCGCGGTTTCGCGTTCGACCGTCTCGACCAGCGAATCCATGATGCGGCCGAACTGCTCGATGAGATTGGCCGCCTCCTGCGGGGTCTTGAAGCCGTCGCCGGCGGCCTGCGTGTTCGAGGCTGCTGTCATGAGCGAAGACCCTGCTGTTCGAGGAGCGCGCGGTAGACCTCGTTGCCGATGCCGACGCCGCCGGCCTTGGCGAAAGTCCGCGAATACTGGTCGGTCAGGAACGAGCGCCACACGCCGGTCGCGCCCTTGCCGCCGAACGGGCCTTCGCCCTCGAGACCGGCGAACATCTGCTGGAACATGGTGTTGAGGAACACCGCCTCGAAATCCTCCGACGCGGCCTTCGCCTTGGCGTGTATGCCGGACGAGACTTTCTTGGTCGCGCCGGCGATGCGGTTGGCCTGCAGCATGTCGGCGGCGTTGCGGCCGGCGGCGGGGAGCATCATGTCGGCGGCCATCACATCACCTCGATGTCGGCCTGGATCGCGCCCGAGGCCTTGATCGCCTGCAGGATCGCGATCATGTCGCGCGGGCCGATGCCGAGTGCGTTGAGCCCATCGACCAGCTGCTGCAGCGACACGCCGTCCTTGACGACGGCGAGCTTCTTGCCGTCCTCCTGCACGCCGATGCGGGTGCGTGGCACGACGGTGGTTTGCCCGCCGCGCGAGAACGGCAGCGGCTGGCTGACCTGCGGCGTTTCCGAAATGGTGACGGTGAGGTTGCCCTGCGCGACCGCGACCATCGACACGCGGACGTCGCGGCCGAGCACGATGATGCCGGAGCGTTCGTCGATCACGATCTTGGCTGGCTGGTCGGGCTCGACCTGCAACTGCTCGATCTCGGTCAGCAGCGCCACCACGTTGCCCTGGTACTGCTGCGGGATCCTGATCTGCACGGTCGAGGGATCGAGCGGCTCGGCGGTCGGCGCGCCGATGAAGTCGTTGATCGCCGCCGCGACGCGCTTGGCGGTGGTGAAGTCCGGATTGCGCAGCGCCATGCGGAGCTGGCTCTGCCGGTTGAGCGCGAAGTCGATCTCGCGCTCGATCAGCGCGCCGTTGGCGATGCGCCCGACCGTCGGCACGCCGCGGGTGATCTTGGCGGCGTCGCCCTCGGCCTGGAAGCCGCCGATCGCGATCGAGCCCTGGCCGACCGCGTAGACGTTGCCGTCGGCGCCCAACAGCGGCGTGACCAGCAGCGTGCCGCCCTGCAGGCTCTTGGCGTCGCCGAGGGCGGAGACGGTGATGTCGATGCGGGTGCCCTGCGTGCCGAAGGCCGGCAGGTTGGCCGTCACCATCACGGCGGCGACGTTGCCGGTGCGCAGCGTCTGGCCGCGGATGTTGACGCCGAGGCGTTCCAGCATCGCCTGCAGAGACTGCTTGGTGAAGGGAATATTGTTGAGCGTATCGCCGGTGCCGTTGAGGCCGACCACGAGACCGTAGCCGATCAACTGGTTCTGGCGCACGCCTTCGACATTGGCCAAATCCTTGATGCGCGACGTCGCTCCCGACGGCGTCGCGGCAAGCAGGATCATGACCGCCGCGAGATACACGGCCTTCAATGTCCTCGTCATCATTCTCCCCAATGACTAGCGGACTACAGCGCGTGTCTTGCGAATGTCGTGCCAGTCGCAGCGGATGCGCCAAGCCGTTGCGACCGCGTGCGTTTTCGGAAACGACCGCGTGCGGAAGGCGCTGCGCGGCCCGGCAGCTTTGGCTGCCCGCGGCAATTATTGCCGGCCTGCCGGCGCCTTTTTTACCCGCCATTAACCATACCGGCGCAGGCTGCCTACGGGAGCCGGGGGCGACCGAACCCGGTGGGGAGCTGAAGCGATGCGCATCAACGGAACGAACGCGACGGCGCGTGCCTCGTCGACGGCTGCGCCACGCCGCGCATCGTCGGGAACGTTCTCCGTCGCCGAACAGGAAACGCCGCGCAGCGCCGCGGCGGCGAGCAGCCTGCGCGCCGTGACCAGCCTCGATGCGCTGATCGCGCTGCAAGGGGTCGAGGATCCGACCGAACGCAAGAAACGGGCGGTCGGCCGTGGACGCCACGCGCTCGACGTGCTCGACGCGCTCAAGGTCGGGGTGCTGGACGGCAGCCTCGACGCCTCGGTGATCGGCCGGCTCAAGGCGGCCTCGGAAGGGCTCAAGGCCGACTCGGGCGATGCCGGGCTGGACGGGGTGCTGGCCGAAATCGACCTGAGAGTCGCGGTGGAACTCGCCAAGGCGGGCGTCCGCTAGCGCGGCCGCTTCGCGGCAATAGGCCCGGAGCGCCGGGATACCGGTAACTGCTTACAAAACCGTCATAAATTGCGAATTACAGCGGCCACTGACCTATTGTCGGCGGCCCGCCGCACGTATATAAGCCTGCGGCCTGTGGGAGGGCTATTCGCGTTCTGCGTATTCCAGACGGGAGTGGTAGGTAGATGCTGGCAAAGACCAAGCCGGGGAAGGCTAATACAATCAAGGTCGAAAAGACCAAGCCGTACCGGCCGACGGACAAAGAGCCCTTTATGAACGAGCGGCAGCGGGAGTATTTCCGCGTCAAGCTGCTCGCCTGGAAGGAAGAAATCCTCAAGGAGGCCAAGGAGACCCTGGCCCACCTGCAAGAGGAAAACCAAAATCACCCGGATCTCGCCGACCGGGCCTCTTCGGAAACCGACCGGGCGATCGAACTGCGCGCCCGCGACCGCCAGCGCAAGCTGATCGCCAAGATCGACGAGGCGCTGACCCGGATCGAAGACGGCTCCTACGGTTATTGCGAGGAGACCGGCGAGCCGATCTCGCTCAAGCGTCTCGAGGCGCGTCCGATCGCGACGCTGTCGGTCGAGGCCCAGGAGCGTCATGAGCGGCGCGAGCGCGTCTATCGCGACGATTGAGCGACAGCGAATTCTGAAACTGAAAACGGCCTCCGGTGTCCCGCCGGAGGCCGTTTGCGTTCTAGAGGTTCTCGTTTTTGTTTTGACGCGTTTTCTTCACGCGAACCGGTTCCCACTTCGCTTGGAAACGCTTTGGTAAAAACGAAGCGCGGCCTCCGTGTGGGGGAGCACACCGGAGGCCGCGTCGTGTCGCCGTCGTCGCGTGCGCGCTACGCTGGACGGCGTGGGAGCCCGATAAGCTACGCGGGGAAGATCTGGCGCATGCTTATGTCAATTATTTCGTGGGGCATGATCTTGTCCGAAAACCGGTATCCACTTTTCGGGATCATGCCCGTTCGGTCCGTGGTCAGAAGGGCAACAGAATGTCCATCACCTGCTGGCCGTAGCGCGGCTGCTGGACGTCGGTGATCTGGCCGCGGCCGCCGTAGGCGATGCGGGCCTGCGCGATCTTGGTCGACTCGATGGTGTTGTCGCTCTCGATGTCTTCCGGCCGCACCACGCCGGCGACGATCAGTTCGCGCACCTCGAAGTTGACGCGGATTTCCTGCTTGCCCTCCACGACGAGGTTGCCGTTCGGCAGCACCTGCGTGACGACGGCGGCGACGTTGGTGAGCAGCGCTTCCTGGCGGTTCACCGAGCCCTTGCCGTCGCTCGAGGCGGTCGAGTCCGCCGTGAACAGCCGCGTCGGCAGCGCCGAATTGGTGATCGGCAGCTTGCTCTTTCCGAAGAAGTTGTCGACGCCCGAATCTTCCTTGTTGGTCCGGCTGCGCTGGGTTTCGTTGGCGATGATCGCCTTGTCGGTGATGTTGACCTTCACCGTCAGAATGTCGCCGACCTGATGGGCGCGCTGATCCTTGAAGAAGGCGCGCGAGCCGTTCCGCCACAGCGAGTTCGGATTGTAGGAGGCGGGCTGCGCCGCCGGCATCGGCAGTTGCACCGGCTTGTAGCCGGGGCGCGCCACCGGGTTGTCGACCGCCGACAGTTTCGGCTGTTCGCCGATGCCCTTCAACCGATCGAGCGCCGAGCAGTTGCTCAACAGAACCGCCGCAACCGACAACGTGACAGCGCGACTCACCACTTTGCTCACGAGCATGGACTTTGCTTTCACTGCGCGCGGACGGCCGCGCTGTTGGATTTGGACGACTGTCCGGCGTTGCTGGCGACGACCGCCGGGGCGTTGATCGCGGACACCACGACGCGGCCCTGGCCGGTGACGACGCCGTGCACGACGCGTTTCGACTGGATATTGAGCACTTCGACGACATCGCCTTCGCTGCCCGCTTCGTTGGCCTTGCCGCGCATCGTCAGCGTGATGCCCGGCACTTCATAGACCAGCGTGACGAATGCGTTGCGATCGACGAGGTGCGGCTTGGTGAGATCGCCGCTGCGCAGCGGCCCGCCGGCGCTCACGGTGTTGCGCGCGGCGCGTCCGATCGCCTGGGCGGCATCGGTGACCATGTCGGGCGTCACCTGCGCACGCGGGCGGCGCTCGATGGCGATGTCGGATGCGCGCACCACGGCGCCGCGCGATAGCGAGCGGCTGACGGTGACGACCTCGACCGTCGCGAGCGCGGTGCCGGAGAGCCGCATCCGGCGGCTGTCGTTGCCGGAGACCTCGACGATGGCTTCGAAGCGGCCGGAGCGGGCGAGATAGGCGAGCTGATCGACGTTGACGGCGCCGGACGCGCCGGTGTCGATGCTGACAGGGGCCGGCGCGGTATCGAAACGAATCTCGATGTCGCTTGCGCTGCCGAGGCCGTAACGCGCGGCGAGCGCCGCGGCGATGCCGGCCTCGATGTCGTTCACGGCGATCTGGCGGCCCGGCCGCGTCACGCTGATTTCGCGGATGCCGTTGGCGCTGAGGCCGACCAGGGCGTGCGCCTCGACGGCTTCGATCACGCGCGCGGCCGAGACGCGGCCGGTGGTGCCGGGATCGGGCGCGCGGAAGATCGGCACGTCGGCGACGATGCCGGCGTTGTCGATGAGGTCGCCGATGCGCACCACATCGTCGGTGACGATCGCTGCGCTGCGCAGCGCGGGGCGCGGCTGCTGCTGGTCCGCCGACAGCGCGGCGAGCGTCTGCGCGGCGGCGGGTGCCGTCATCGTGGCAAGCAACGCAAGGACGCGGGCGAGGGTGCGGATCATGGTTCGTCCTCAGCGCATCAGGTTGGAAGTGGCTTGCAGCATCTGATCGGCGGCGCCGATCACCTTGGCGTTCATTTCATAGGCGCGCTGCGCTGCGATCAGATCGGAGATTTCGCTGACCGCTTCGACATTGGCCTGTTCGAGATTGCCCTGCTGGAGATTGCCGAAGCCGTCGGTGTTGGGCGTGCCGTCGGTCGGCGCGCCGGAGGCCGGCGTTTCCAGATAGAGGTTGTCGCCGATACCCTGCAGGCCGGCCTTGTTGATGAACTGCGAGAGCTGAATCTGCCCGAGCGTCGTCGGCGTCGTGGTGCCGACCGGCGTTGCCGAGACCTGGCCCTGCGCGTTGATCGTCACGCCGGTCGAGCCCTGCGGGATGGTGATGCCGGGCTGCACGACATTGCCCTGCGCGGTCACGAGGCGGCCCTGCGAGTCGAGCTCGAACGAACCGTCGCGCGTATAGGCGGTACGGCCGTCCGGCAGCAGCACCTTGAAGAAGCCTTCTCCGCGGATCGCGACGTCGTAATCCTTGCCGGTCTGCAGCAGCGTGCCCTGCGTCATGATGCGCGGGGTGCCGACGGTCTTGACGCCGGAGCCAAGCTCGATGCCGGCCGGAAGCTGGTTACCCTGTTCGGAGGTCTGCGTGCCGACGCGGCTGACGTGCTCGTACAGGAGATCCTGGAACTCCGCGCGTTGGCGCTTGTAGCCGGTCGTGCGCATGTTCGCGATGTTGTTGGAGATGACCTGAACATTGAGTTCCTGGGCCATCATCCCGGTCGCTGCGGTGTGTAACGCTCGCATGAACCTGTCTCCCGATCACTCTGTCGTTACGCCGGCACTTCGGCGAGCTTCTCGATCGCCGAGCGGCGCATGTCGGCCTGCTGCTGAAGGATGGTCGCGACCTGCGTGTAGGTGCGCGTGACTTCGATCATGCGCGTCATCTCGACGACGCCGCGCACGTTGGATTTCTCGATGACGCCCTGCAGCACCGCGGCGCGCTTGTCGGGCTCCGGCGTGATCGGCGTGACGCCCTGCGGCGCAAGGAAGGTGCCGTTGCCGTCCTTCTGCAGACGGCCGGGATTGTCGAAGTCGACGACCCGCAGCTTGCCGCGCTGGGACTCGGTGCGCGCCTCGTTGCCTTCGCGAACCGTGATGAGGCCTTCGCGGCTGATCGAGATGTCCTTGTCGCCGGGCTGGAACGTGATCGGTCCGGCTTCGCCGAGCACCTGGAAGCCTTCGGTGGTGACGAGCTGGCCCTGGGCGTTGATCTGGAAGCCGCCGTTGCGCGTGAAGCGCTCGCCGCGCGGCGTCTGCACCGCGAGGAAGCCGCGCTTGTCGAGCGCGACGTCGAGCGGGTTGCCGGTGCGTTCCATCGGCCCCTGGCTCAGATCGATCCAGGTGGCGCGGTCGCGCACGAAACTGACGCGGGTGTCGCCGCGCGAGGCACCGTCGCCGCGCGCGGTCTGGCTAATGAATTCCTCGAAGATCGCCCCGTTGGCCTTGTAGCCCGAGGTGTTGAGGTTCGCGATGTTGTTGGCGACGACATCGAGTTCGCGCGCGAGCGCGACCTGACGTGACAGCCCAACGAGATAGGCGTTCTCCATCCTGCTCCCCAATCCGGCTTGCGATCCTTGCCCTCCCGAGGCGCGGATCGTGGCCGCAGTCGTCTTGGTCTTCGCGAGCTTTGGCTCTCCCAAGCCTTGGCTCACGACAGGAAGTGCAGGGGGCGTGCCAAACTGTAAACTATAGAATTATCAGATACTTAGATTAAAGCCGGAGCGGTTTCGGATCGGCAAAATACGCCTTTGTGGCAGGTCACCCGGCAAAACTTTCCCGGTGAACGCCCGCTGGCAAGGTTCCGTTAACCATACGGACCTACCTTTGGTTCCGGGGACGCGGGCACGCATCCGGCGCAATTTTCTGCGCTGCGGGCGGGGTGATCGCGCTGACTGGGACTGGATCGACATGGCTTCAAAACCGAAGAAGGCTGACGCTGCCGCCGCAACCAAGGACGCCGAGGACGGCGAGGCGGGGGCCGCGAAGCCGGCAGGCCGGTTCTCAAAGAAACTCATCATCATGGCGGCTGGCGCACTGCTGGTGGTCGGCGGCGGCGGTTTCGGCGCCTACAAGCATTTCGCCGCGCACAAGAAGCAGGAGCAAGCCGCGGCGGAGAAGAAGAAGCCGGCGGTGTTCGTCGACATGCCCGACGTGCTGGTCAATCTCTCCAACGCCAACAGCGACCGCACGCAATATCTCAAGGTGAAGATCGTGCTCGAGGTGCCGGACAAGGCGGTGGTCGAAAAGATCACGCCGCTGACACCGCGCTTGATGGACGCCTTCCAGACTTACCTGCGCGAATTGCGCCCGACCGATCTCGACGGTTCGGCGGGCCTCTACCGCCTGAAGGAAGAACTGACCCGGCGTGTCAATGTCGCGCTCGCGCCCGACAAGGTCACCGCCGTGCTGTTCAAAGAAATCGTCGTGCAGTGACGGCCTGAGCCATGTCTCAGAAGGAACCGGTCAATCAGGAAGCGCTCGCCGCCGAGTGGGGCCTCGCGCTCGAATCCGAAGGCGGCGCGAAAGCAGCCGGCGCTGGCGGTGAAGGCAGCGAAAGCTCCGGCGAGAATCTCGCGGCGCAGTGGGGCGGTCTTGCCGGCGACGCCAGCGTCTTCAATCAGGCTTCCAAGGGTGGCGCCGAGCGTGTCCTGAACCAGGACGAAATCGACAGCCTGCTCGGCTTCAGCCTCGCCGACGTTTCGCTGACCGACCGTTCGGGCATTCGCGCCATCATCGACTCGGCGATGGTGTCCTACGAACGCCTGCCGATGCTGGAAATCGTGTTCGACCGTCTCGTGCGGTTGATGACGACGTCCTTGCGCAACTTCACGTCCGACAACGTCGAAGTCTCGCTCGACCGCATCACTTCGGTGCGGTTCGGCGATTACCTCAACTCCATTCCGCTGCCGGCGATCCTCGCCGTGTTCAAGGCGGAGGAGTGGGACAATTTCGGCCTTGCGACGATCAATTCGAGCCTGATCTACGCGATCATCGACGTGCTGCTCGGCGGCCGCCGCGGGCAGACCGCGGTGCGCGTCGAAGGCCGGCCCTACACCACGATCGAAACCAACCTCGTCAAGCGCATGATCGAGGTGGTGCTGGCGGACGCCGAACTCGCGTTCCGTCCGCTGTCGCCGGTGAAATTCAACATCGACCGGCTCGAAACCAATCCGCGCTTCGCCGCCATTTCGCGGCCCGCCAACGCCGCCATTCTGGTGCGCCTGCGCATCGACATGGAAGACCGCGGCGGCACCGTCGAACTGCTGCTGCCTTACGCGACGATCGAGCCGATCCGCGCCGTTCTGCTCCAGATGTTCATGGGCGAGAAGTTCGGCCGCGACGAGATCTGGGAAGGGCATCTGGCGACTGAAATCGGCCAGGCGCAGGTCGGCGTCGACGCCGTGCTGTACGAGGCGAAGTTGCCGCTGCGGCAGATGATGAATCTCAATGTCGGCGATACGCTGCCGCTGGAGCTGAAGCGCGACGCGATGGTGACGGTGCGCTGCGGCGACGTGACGCTGACGGAAGGCCGCATGGGCAAGGTCGGCGACCGTGTCGCGGTGCGCGTGGCGAAGCCCTTGCGCAAGCCGAAAACCACTTACGCGATGTTTGAGAAAGCCGACGAACAATCCGCCAGCCCGATGGAGGTCCCGTGAGCCACAGTTTCGGTTTCATGATCGAAAGCATGGTCGCGATCCTGCTGCTGCTGACGATTCTCTATTGCGTCCGGCTGTCCAAGCAGTTGCGGCTCTTGCGCGCCGACGAGCAGTCGTTGCGCGCGACCATCGCCGAACTCGTCACTGCGACCGAGATCGCCGAGCGCGCGATCGCGGGCCTCAAGGCGACGATGCGCGACGGCGAGCAGACGCTCGGCGTCCAGATCGCCGGCGCGGAACAATTGTCCGCCGATCTCGGCGAACAGCTTGCCTCGGGCGAAGACCTGCTCGGCAAGCTCGCGCGGATCGCCGGCGTGGTTCGGCCGTCATCGGTCGGCGCCGCGGCGGTTGCGGTCGCCAAAGCGATCGATAAGACGCTCGACAAGAGCGCGGCGCCCGATGCGAAATCGATCGCGGCGGCGGCACAGGCTTTTGCCGAGCGCGCCAAGGCGCATCTCGAGGCGCGCGCCGCCGGCAACATCGCGGCGTGACGGACGGTCTCGCATGAAGGGCGTGCTGGCATGAAGGGATTGGGGCGCGACATCAGGCTGATCCCGGTCGTCGTGGTCGCGGCGGTCTGCCTGTTCGTGCTGAAATTCTCCGGCCTCGTCTTCGAGGGCGGCTACACGCTGGGCGACCGGCTCGCCGACCGCAACCGGCAGGGGCCGAAGATCGCGGACGGCTCCGATATTCCGGAGACGCCGACCATCGTGGTCGCCGGCGCGACGCCCGACAACATGGCCGGCGCGAAGAAGAAGTCCTGGGCACAGGACATGTTCAATTATCCCGGCGGCGACATCACCGGCTCGGTCGGCGCAAGCAAGCCGAAGGAAGAAAAGAAAGACGAAAAGAAGGACGAGGCGGCAAAACCGGGCCAGACCAAGAAGGTGGAAAATCCGCCGAAGGACCCCGGCGGCACCGTCGTCACCACCGAGCCGCCCCGCATCGCCTCGGCCGGTGAGCGCGCCGTGCTGGAGCGCCTGCAGGACCGCCGCGAGGAGATCGAGCGCCGCGCGCGCGAGCTCGACATGCGCGAAAGCCTGATGAAGCAGGCGGAGAAGCGCATCGACGCCAAGCTCCTCGAAGTCAAGAAGACCGAGACGAAACTGAAGGAAAGCACCGAGGCCGGCGAGAAGTCGGACAAGGAGCGTTTCAAGAGTCTCGTCACGATGTACGAGAACATGAAGCCGAAGGATGCCGCGCGCATCTTC
Organism: Pseudolabrys sp.; assembly: GCF_050250095.1. Lineage (NCBI taxonomy): Bacteria > Pseudomonadati > Pseudomonadota > Alphaproteobacteria > Hyphomicrobiales > Xanthobacteraceae > Pseudolabrys > Pseudolabrys sp. The sequence continues at coordinate 627,949 of NZ_JBFWPH010000001.1, forward strand.
GACCGGCTCGACATCCAGATTCTCGTCGAGGTGACGAGCCAGATCGCCCCGCGCAAGATGTCGGAAATCCTCGGCCAGATGTCGCCGCAGGCGGCGGAGAAGCTGACGGTCGAGCTGGCGACCCGGGCGACCGCGAACCACGGGCCGAAAGCGCCCGAACTGCCCAAGATCGAGGGTCAGCGGACCGAGATGCGGCCCGCGCAGACCACCCCGAAGGCAAACTGAAGCCGCCGGCGGCAAGCGCCGCCAATCCATCGAAAATCAGCAAAACAGCCTTAACGCGCCGTTAAACGGCGGTCTTTAGGCTCGGCCACGGCGCGCTCCGCGGAGTTTCGATTCCGGCGGAGATCGCGGACGGCTGGATGACGGTATGGTGGGCTGGGTCTTTGTAAGGTGTTGTGGCGAACGCGCGCGGACGGTGTTCCGCGCCGCGCGCTGCATCGTGCCCGCGCTGCTCGCCGTGCTGACGTTCGTTCCGCCGGCGCACGCCGATCCGGTCAGGGGCGACGTGCGGGTGACGACGGACCGCGGCTATGCGCGGCTGGTGTTTCGGCTCGACGAGCAGGTGGACGCCCGGATTCATCTGTCGGGTACCGTGCTCATCCTCGATTTCAAGAAGCCGATCGACGTCGCGGTCGATCGCCTCAACGCGGCGGCGCCGGATTACATCAGCGCCGGCCGGCTCGATCCCGACGGCAAGGCGGTGCGGCTCGCGCTGGTGCGCGGCTATCGGATCAACATGACACCCGCGGCCGAGCGGCTGTTCGTCGACATTCTGCCGACCGACTGGCAAGGCATGCTGCCGGGTCTGCCGCAGGAGGTGATCGACGAACTCGCGCGGCGGACGCGCGAAGCGGAGCGTCAGCTCCGCCAGCAGCGTCTGTTCGGCAAGAAGCAGAACGACGAGACCGTGCCGGTCAAGGTCGGTACTCAGCCGACCTTCACGCGCTACGTTTTCGACCTGCCGAATTTCGCCAACGTCGTTCCCGAGCGCAGCCAGGACAAGCTGACGCTAAATTTCGACCAGTCGATCAAATACGACCTCGCCGACGCGAAGGCCGCGATGCCGCCGACACTACAGTCGGTCGATGCCGAGGTCGAGCACGACTCCGTCGCCGTGTCCTTCGTCTTCAAGGGCGAGCCGGATGTCCGGTTGTTCCGCGAGGATCGCAGCGTCGTGATCGATATCGACAATGGCGGCGCGGCCACCGAAACCGAAAAGATGACCGAGAACGGTTTCGTCGAAACCTCGCCCGACGGGGCGATCAAGGCGCCGGCGCTGACCGCGCCGGAGACGGTGCCGTCGGCGCAGAAGGATCAGAAGGACAAGGACCGGAAAGACAAGGCGAGCGCCGGCGGCAAGCCGCAGACCGCGCTGCCGCCGTCCGCGGTTGCTGTCGCCGACATGAAACCGGCGAGCGACGGCCTGCCCGGACAGCCCATTGTGCCGAACAACGCCGCGACGGCGATGGCGGAGCCTGGCGGGGATACCGTACCGGGCGCCAAGCCGGCCGCCGCGACCGTACGCATGAAGCTCGACACGCCGGATGCTGCGGCCAAGGCCGCCACGGCGGTCGAAGAGGCGATGCGGCTGATGGGCGGCGACAAAGCTCCGCCGCCGCAGGTTCAGGCGCCGCAAACCCAGGCATCGCAAACCCAAGCGTCACAGCCCCAAACGTCACAGCCCCAAGCACCGCAGACGCCGGCGCCGCAAGCCGAGGCCGCGGCAACACCGCCGCAGGTCGCGCCGGCTGTGAGCAAGGCCGCGCCGGACATGCCCAAGGCCGCCGAGCGGCCGGCCGCACCGCAAGCCGTCGCGAAGGCGGAGAGCGTGACGCCGCCCGCGGCTGCGCTCCCGCCGACCGCGCCACCGCCCGTCGCTGCGCCGGCGACGACGCCGGCTGCGGCCAAACCCGCGCCCGACGCGGCGCGCGCCAAATCCGCGGTCAACAAGCCGGCCGTTACGGTGACGCCGAAGGGTGACACGCTGGTGCTCAACTTCCCGTTCTCCGCCGCGACGCCCGCGGCCGCGTTCCAGCGCGCCGAGACGCTGTGGCTGGTGTTCGACAGCGAGCAGCCGCTCGACTTCTCGGCGATCCGCAGCAGCGGCAATGCAACGCTGCGTCACGTCGCACTCGACGACTCGCGCCCCGGCGAAACCATCGTCCGCATCCGGCTCGAGCGGCCGCGTCTCGCCACGCTCGCGCCCGCGGGCAACGGCTGGAGCCTGACCATCGGCGATGCGTCGAGCCAGTCGGTCGCGCCGCTGACGGTGACGCGCAGCCTCAATGCGTCGGGCCAGCCGACCATCACCATTCCCTTCGCCAACCCGGCGAAAGTTCACCGCCTGACCGATCCGGACATCGGCGACAAGCTGCTCGTCGTGACGGCGCTCGGGCCGGCGCGCGGCTTCCTCAAGCCGCAGACCTTCGTCGAGCTGCGCGCGCTGTCGTCCGCGCACGGCGTCGTCGTGCAGCCGCTTGCCGACGACGTCGCGGCAAAGCTGTCGCCGGACAAGATCATCATCAGCCGGCCGGACGGGCTGACGCTGTCGTCCTCGATTCCCGGCAACATCAAGCAGGCCGAGGTGTCGCGGTCATACACCTTCGATCCGCAGACCTGGGGCTTCAACCGGCAGGCCGCGTTCTATCCGCGCCAGGCGGAACTGATCGCGGACGCCGCGAGCGCGCCTGAGGCGCGCCGCCGCGACGCCCGGCTCGACCTCGCGCGGTTCTATCTCGCCCGCGATCTCGTCACCGAAGCCAAGGCGGTGATCGACGTGGTGCTGCAGGACGAGCCGCCGAATTCCGACGACGTCACCGGCAAACTGATGATGGCGATCGCCAACGTCATGCTCGACCGGCCGAACGAGGCGCTGAAGGAACTGGCGAGCCCGGTCGTCGGCGAGCAGCATGACGCGCCGTTGTGGCGCGCGGTCGCGCTTGCGAAGCAGGGCCGCTGGGAAGATGCCCGCGAAGCATTCAAGGCCTCGGCGGCGCTGCTCGGCACGATTCCCATCGAACTGCAGCGGCTGGTGATGCTCTCGGCGCTTCGCAGCTATATCGAGACGCGCGATTTCACCGCCGCGTCCAAGGTGGTCAACGACTTCGAGGCGATCGGCGCTTCGGCCGAGGTCGCGCCGGAACTTGCCGTCCAGACCGGCCGGCTCGACGAGGCGCTCGGCAAGAAGGATGAGGCGCTGGCCCGGTATCGCGCGGCCGCGGAGTCCGACGACCGCCGCGCCGCGGCGCAAGGGCGGCTGCGCGAACTGGTGCTGCGCTTCAAATCGGACGAGATCAAGCGCGCCAACATGGTCGCAGAACTCGAGCGGCTGACCGCGACCTGGCGCGGCGACGAGACCGAGGCCGAGGGCCTCAAGCTGCTCGCACATTTCTACACGCAGGACGGCCGCTTCCGTGACGCCTTCCACGTCATGCGGGTGGCGCTGCTCGCGCATCCGAACTCCGACCTGACGCGCAAGATCCACGACGAGGCGGCGGCGACCTTCGGCAGCCTGTTCCTCGGCGGCAAGGGCGACGCGCTGCCGCCGATCGAGGCGCTCGGCCTGTTCTACGATTATCGCGACCTGACGCCGATCGGCCGGCGCGGCGACGAGATGATCCGTCGGCTCGCCGAGCGGCTGATCGCGGTCGATCTGCTCGAGCAGGCTTCCGAGCTGCTCGACTATCAGGTCACGCACCGCCTGCAGGGCGCGGCGCGCGCGCAGGTCGCGACCCGGCTCGCCATCGTCTATCTGATGGCGCACAAGGCCGACCGCGCGCTGGCGACGTTGCGCACGACGCGAATCTCGGGCCTCTCCACCGAACTGCGCAGCCAGCGCCTGCTGCTCGAAGCCCGCGCGCTGTCCTCGATCGGGCGGCACGACCTCGCCATCGAGGTGATCGCCAGCATGAAGGGCAACGAGGTCATCCGCCTGCGGTCGGACATCTACTGGGCGGCGAAGAAATGGCGCGAGGCGGCCGAGCAGATCGAGCTGCTCTACGGCGAACGCTGGAAAGATTTCACGCCGCTGACCGAGGCCGAGCGCGGCGACATCCTGCGCGCGGCGCTCGGTTACGCGCTGGCGGAGGACGCGATCGGGCTTGCCGCGTTCCGCGACAAATACGCGGCGAAGATGATCGACAGCCCCTCGCGGATGGCCTTCGAGACCATCACCGGCAAGCAGGGCGTCAACAGCCCCGAGTTCCGCGAGGTGGCGAGCGTGGTGGCGGCGCAGAACACGCTCGGCGCGTTTCTCGACGCGGTGCGGGCGCGCTTCCCCGACGCGACGAAACAGGAGCCGGCGCCCGCCGAGCCACCGCAGGCGACGCCGGCCCCGCAGCCGCCGGGCGAGCCGCGCGTCGAGGCGCCGGCGTCGGCGCCGGCCAATACAACCGCCAACAGCAAGCCCGATCCGGCGCCGACCGGCTCGATCGGCAGCGAGGCGCACGGCCTGATCCTGCCGCCACGGCCGCCGCGCGGCGTGAAACTCACGCGCGTGCCGCCGCCGCAAATCGGCGTGCCGCGGTTGCCGCGCGTCAGCCCTTGACGGGTTTTCGGAGTTAAGTCCCGTAACTCTGGATCAGCGAGCCTGCGACCAGGCTCCAGCCGTCGACCAGCACGAAGAAGATCAGCTTGAACGGCAACGACACCACCACGGGCGGCAGCATCATCATGCCCATCGACATCAGGATCGAGGCGACCACGAGGTCGATGATGAGGAACGGCAGGAACAACAGGAAGCCGATCTCGAAGGCGCGCTTGAGTTCCGAGATCATGAAGGCCGGGATCAGTACGCGCAGCGACAGGTCCTCGGGCTTTTCCGGCGCCGCGGTGTGCGACATGTTGATGAACAGCTTGAGGTCCTTCTCGCGCACGTTCTTCTGCATGAACTCGCGCAGCGGCGCGGCGGAACGCTCGAACGCCTGCTCCGGCGTGATCTCGTTGGCGATCAGCGGCCGCACGCCGGTGTCATAGGCTTTCTGCAGGTGAGGGCCCATCACGAAGGCGGTGAGGAACAGCGCCAGTGAGATGATGACGGCGTTGGGCGGCGCGGTCGCGGTGCCGAGCGCGGTGCGCAACAGCGACAGCACCACGACGATGCGCGTGAACGACGTCATCATCACGAGGATCGACGGCGCGAGCGACAGCACCGTCAGCAGCGCTATCATCTGCACGACGCGCTCGGTCAGGCCGGAGCCTTGGCCGAAATTGATGCTGACGTCCTGCGCGAGCGCGGGCGTGGCAAGCCCCGCTGCGAGCGTCAGCGCAATCAACCCTGTTACGCCAGCCACCACCGTCCTCAGACGAACCCGGCGGCCGGACGTTGGTGATGTCACGTTTTGTTGGCGGGACGGCCGAGCAAGTTGGCCATTTCCTGTTCGAGACTGTCGAACGGCGTTTTCGACGACGACGCGGGTTTCTCACCAGAGGCCGCGCTGTCGCGCGGGGCAGACCGCGGCGGCTCAGGCGCGCGCGGCGACGACGGGACGGGAACGGAGAACGGATCGGGCGCGGCCGCCTTGACCTCGGCGGCCTTGGTCTCGGCGGCCGGGCGGCGCAGCGCGGCCTCGAGCCGCTGCGCCATTTCCGCGAGGTTGCGGTCGCTCTGCGGCGGATGCGCCGGTTCGGCCGGAAGCGTCGGCTCGATGGCGGCGGGTTCCGGCAGCGGCGGCGGAGGAGGAATATTGAGGTCCGGCGCGGTGAAGCGCGCCGACAGGTCGGGCTGCGGCGCGGGCGGAACCGGCGTCACCGGCGGCGCGGCGCGCGGGCGCGGCGGCTCGGGCGGCGGCGTCCAGGCGTCTTCCGCCGGCGTGACGCGGGTGGCGCGCAGCGCCGTCTGCTGCTGCACCGGCGGCGAGGCCGGCGGCATCGCCGGGGCAGGCGCGATTTCCACGCTCGGCTGCAGCGGCCAGCCGTTGTTGTCGCCGAGCGGCATGGTGCGCGGCAGGCCGTCGCCGGCCATGCGGCCCGTCTCGCGGCTCGCGCCGGAGGCGCGCACGATGTTCTGCTCGACGACCACGTCGGTCGGGCCGCCGATCATCAGCAGGTGTTCGATGTTGTCGCGGCGGATCAGCACCAGCCGGCGGCGGCCGTCGACGGAAGCCGCGTCGATCACGGCAAGGCGCGGCTGGCGGCCGCGCGTCGCGCCGCCGCCCAGGCGGTTGGCGCCGAGCCGGCGCACCAGCCAGGCCGTCAGCGCGATCAGCGCCAGAACGACGACGAACGCGACGAAGAATTTCGCCGGTAGCGGCATCTCTGGAAGCAACTCGAACATCAATGGCGCTCCATTTTTGCCAACCGAGCCGGCGCGGGAATCGCCGGATTGGTTAACGCCGCCGGCACTATTTGCCGCCCGGAATACTAACAGATCATTAACAGAACGGGGGCTTTGCCATCCCCGGCGCTGATTTTCAACCTTTCTGATGGTTAACGCTTCGTCGCCGACAGGAGCGGCCAAACGTGGCGTTTTTACCGCCCGTTAACCATAAGCCCGGCAAAGTCTGCCGGGTGCGGACCGCGTCGTCGCGGCGCCGCCGGCGGAGTGGCGCGATGCCGATCACCGATATTCCGATCTTCTCGATGCTGCGCACCAAGATGGAGTGGCATCAGGAGCGCCAGAAACTGCTCGCCGAGAACATCGCCAATTCCGACACGCCGGGCTTCAAGCCGCGCGATCTCGAAATGCCGAAATTCGACGACGCGCCGCCGCCGACGGTCGGCCTGACGCTGACCTCGGGTTCCCACATCGCCGCGGTCGGGCAGAGCGGCACGAATTTTCGCGCCACCAACCGGCACGCCAGCCAGGTTCGCCCCGGCGGCAACGCGGTGAGCCTCGAGGACGAGATCATGAAGGTGTCGGCCAACCAGATGGATTACCAGGCGGCGACCGCGCTCTATCAGCGCGGCCTCGGCCTGTTGAAGACGGCGCTCGGCAAGAGGTGAGCGCGGTTAGCGGGGGCGCAGGAGGATCGCAATGGACTTCTTCAAGACGATGAGCATCGCCGCTTCCGGCCTGCGCGCGCAGGCCGGACGCATGCGCGTCATCTCGGAAAACATCGCCAATGCCGACTCGGTGCCGGAGCGTCCCGGCGCCGATCCCTACCGGCGCAAGATTCCGACGTTCCGCACCACGCTCGACCGCGAGCTGAACGCCGAGGTGGTGTCGCTCGGCCGCGTGCAGCCGGACCAGTCGGCGTTCCGCCTGAAATACGAGCCCGGCCATCCGGCCGCCGACCAGAACGGCAACGTCAAATACCCGAACGTCAACGCGCTGGTCGAAATGACCGACATGCGCGAGGCGCAGCGATCCTACGAGGCCAATATCAACGTGATCGGCGCGACGCGCCGCATGATCGTGCGCACGCTCGAGATCCTCAAAGCCTGAAGGAACTGAACCATGGCATCGCCGCTTTCCGCCGCCAGCGCCTACGCCAGCATGGCGAAACTCTCGCCGGACGCGGCGCTGCGCGCGCTGCGTCCGCAGGCCGGCAAGGAGGAGGGCGCGAGCTTCGGCGCCGCGCTCAAGGACGCGCTGATGTCGGTCAAGGAAATGGGCCAGAAGAGCGACGCCCAGACCAAGGCCGTCATCACCGGCAAGGCCAACATCGTCGATGCGGTCACCGCGGTGGCCGAGACCGAGGTGGCGATCGATGCCGTCGTCGCGGTGCGCGACAAGGTCATCGCGGCTTATGAGGAAATCATGCGGATGCCGATCTGACGGATCGGCGCTGCGCTCCAACACTCCAGACGGACAATCGAAATGACCGGACCTGACGTTCTCGATGTCGCCCGCGACTCGATCTACACGCTGCTCATCGTGTCGAGCCCCTTGATGGTGGTCGCGCTGGTGGTCGGCCTCGCCATCTCGCTGTTCCAGGCGCTGACGCAGATCCAGGAAATGACCATCGCCTTCGTGCCGAAGATCCTCGCGATCTTCATCGCCATGCTGGTGGTGCTGCCATTCATGGCGGAGCGGCTGGAGCAGCACATGATGCGGCTCGCCGCCCGCATCATCAGCGGCTGAGGATGCAGTTCGACGTCTCATTCCTGCCGGCGCTGGCGGCGGCTTTCCTGCTGGTCTTCGCGCGCGTCGGCATGATGATCATGCTGCTGCCGGGCGTCGGCGAACTGAGCATCCCGAGCCGGGTGCGGCTCACCATCGCGCTGGTGCTTGCCGCGATCCTGCTGCCGATGCACCGCAATGCCTATCAGATCGACCTGCAGTCGCTCGGTCCGGTCATCACCATGCTGTTCCAGGAGCTGCTGATCGGCGCCGTGCTCGGCATGACGGCGCGGCTCGCGGTCTCCGCGCTGCAGGTTGCCGGCGCGGTGGTCGCCCAGCAGCTCGGCCTCGGCTTCATCACCGCGGTCGACCCGACGCAGAACCAGCAGGGCGTCATCATCGGCAATTTCCTGACGCTGCTCGGCGTCGCGCTGATCTTCGCCACCGACCTGCACCATCTCGTCATCGCCGCGCTCGACGACAGCTACCGGCTGTTCCAGCCCGGCGAAATCCCGATCGTCGGCGACATCGCGCAGCTGATGACGCGCACCATTGCCACCGCCTTCAAGATCGGCATTCAGCTCTCCGCGCCGTTCCTCGTTTTCGGCCTGTTGTTCAATCTCGGTCTCGGCGTGCTGTCGCGACTGATGCCGCAGATGCAGGTGTTCTTCATTGGCCTGCCGCTGTCGATCATGCTCGGCTTCGCGCTGCTGCTCGCGGTGATCGGCACGATGATGGGCGTCTTTGTCGGCTATCTCGAAGGCGTGCTCGGCGAACTGCTGCGGCCGTTCTGACCGGAGATCGCTGTGGCCGACGAGAGCGACAACGAGAAAACAGAAGACCCGACCCAACGAAAACTGGACGAGGCGCTCAAGCGCGGCGACGTCGTCAAGAGCCAGGAGGTCAACACCTGGTTCATCATCGCCGCCGGCGCGCTGGCGCTGACGACGTTTTCCGGCAGTTTCGCCAACGGGCTGTACACCACCTTCCGCGGCCTGATCGCCAATTCCTACGCCATCCGCACCGATGGCCGCGCGCTGGTGAGCCTCGGCGAGAAGATCGGCATCGAGACGATCGCGGCGGTCGCGATTCCGTTCCTGCTGCTCCTGCTCGCGGCGATCGCCGGCAACATGGTGCAGCATCGCCTGGTGTGGACCACCGAGACGATCACGCCGAAGCTGTCGAAGATTTCGCCGATCGCCGGTCTCGGGCGCATGTTTTCCAAGCAGGCGCTGGCGAATTTCATCAAAGGATTGCTGAAGCTCACGGTGGTCGGCGTCGTGCTCACCGCGCTGCTGTGGCCGGAGCGCGACCGTCTCGAGGGGCTGATCTCGGCCGACCCGGCCGCGATCAGCGGCCTGACCATGTCGCTGTCGGCCAAGATGCTCGGCGCGGTGGTCGCCATTCTCGCCGTCGTCGCCATCGCCGATTACCTGTTCCAGTACCGCCAGTGGCACGAGAAGCAGAAGATGTCGCTGCAGGAGATCAAGGACGAATACAAGCAGTCGGAAGGCGATCCGGCGATCAAGGGCCGCATCCGCGCGCTGCGCCACAGCCGGATGCGCCAGCGCATCATGGCGGCGGTGCCGAAGGCGACCGTGGTGATCACCAACCCGACCCACTTTGCCGTCGCCCTGCAATACGAGCCGGGCATGGACGCTCCGGTCTGCGTCGCCAAGGGCGTCGATCGCATCGCGCTGAAAATCAGGGAGGTCGCCGGCGAGCATAACGTGCCAATCGTCGAGAACGTGCCGCTCGCGCGCGCGCTGCACGCTTCGGTCGAGATCGATCAGGCGATCACCCCCGAGCACTACAAGGCGGTGGCGGAGGTGATCGGCTACGTCATGCGGCTGCGCCGCGGCCTCGCGCGCCAATAGCGGTTTTGCCCGGCAATGGGGACGTTTTCCGGCCTTAAAGGGCTTGGATTGCGGCGGCGACGCCCTTGCGCCAGCCGTTGCGGCGGGGCACTCAGGGGGACGGGCGCAAATCACGTCGCGGCAGGATGAGGCGCAACAGCGGCATGTCCACGCAGGATTCAGCGGCACAGGACTCGGCGGCGGAGCCGGCCGGCGAAACGCGCGCGCCCGCGCCGCGGCCGGCCTTCGACCGCACCCGGCAGGTCGCGCGGTCCGGCGGCATCGGCTGGGTGCTCCTCGTTGCGCTGCTCTTGATCGCGGCGGCGGGCGGCATGCTGCTGATCCCGCCCGAGCGGGCCGAGCTTTACATCATGGCGCTGCTCGCCGTGCTCGCCACCGTCGGCGTGTTCTCGCTGTTTGCGCTTGCCTCCGGCATTTTCCGCACCTCGTCGAAGGACGACGCGCCGACCGCGCTGAAGGCGGTGGCCGACGGCGCCTTCGACGGCATCGTCGTCACCGACGCCGGCGGCCGCGTCGTCTATGCCAATGCCGCCTATCTCGAGCTGATCGAAGCCGACGGCACGCAGGATGTACGGCCGCTCGAGCGGGTGTTCATCGGCGAGCCGGAAGTGTCCGAGGCGATCTACCGGCTGATGAAGGCGGCCCGCGAGGGGCGGCGGCACCAAGAAGAAGTGCGGATCGCCAGCGGCAACGACGCGCCCGGCCGCTGGCTGCGCATCCGCGTGCGCCCGCTCGGCGCCGACGGCCGCGACGCCCGCATGGCGGTATGGTCGGTCGCAGACGTGACCCGCGACCGCGACCGGCAGGAAAACGTCTTCCAGGATCTTCAGCACGCCATCGACTACCTCGATCACGCGCCGGCCGGTTTCTTCTCGGTCAACGGCGCGGGCGACGTCGTCTATCTCAACGCGACACTGGCCGGCTGGCTCGACCAGGATTTTGCCCGCGTCGGCTCCGGCGGTCTCACGCTGACCGACATCGTGGCGGGCGACGGCGCGGCGCTTTTGATTCCGCGCAACCCGACACCCGGCGAGGTGCGCACCGAGGTGGTCGATCTCGACCTCAAGACCGCGATGGGCCGTCCGGTGCCGGTGCGGCTGCATCACCAGATCGCGTTCGGCGCCGACGGTGTGCCCGGCGTGTCGCGCACGCTGGTCCTCAATCGCGGCCGCGACGACGGCACCGACGACATGCAGCGCGCGGCTGAAGTGCGCTTCATGCGTTTCTTCCACAACACGCCGATGGCGATCGCGACCGTCGACAAATTTGGCCGGGTCGCCCGCAACAATCCGCGTTTCGCGCGGACCTTTACCGACACGATGAAGGACGGCAACGCCTCGATCCTCACGCTCGTCGCGGAGCGCGACCGGCCGGCGCTTGAGGCCGCGATTCAGAAAGCCTCCGAGGGACAGGGCGACATTCCGCCGGTCGAGGCGCAGCTCGTGGGTCCGAGCGAACGCTGGGCAAGCTTCTTCGTGCTGGCGGTCGAGGACGAGGATCGCGACCGCGAGGCGGCCATCGTCTATGCGCTGGAGACTACCGCGCAACGCACGCTGGAAAACCGCATCAACCAGCAGCAGAAGATGGAGTCGGTCGGCCAGCTCGCCGGCGGCATCGCGCACGACTTCAACAACGTCTTGTCGGCCATCATGATGGCGACCGACTTCCTGCTCAACGCGCACAAGCCGACCGATCCGTCCTTCCAGGACATCATGCAGATCAAGCAGAACGCCAACCGCGCCGCGGCGCTGGTGCGGCAGCTGCTCGCGTTCTCGCGCAAGCAGACGCTGCGGCCGCAGGTGCTCGATCTCAGCGAGACGCTGTCCGATCTCGGCATGCTGCTGAAGCGGCTGATCGGCGAGAAAGTTTCGCTCGACGTGCTGCACAGCCGCGACCTGTGGCCGGTCAAGGCCGACCTGTCGCAGCTCGAGCAGGTGGTGGTGAATCTCGCGGTCAATGCCCGCGACGCCATGCCGGATGGCGGCAAGCTGACGATCTGCACCTCCAACGTCACGGCGAGCGAGTGCATCAATTACAACGCCAAGGGCATGCCCGCGGCGGACTATGTGCTGGTCGAGGTGAGCGATACCGGCACCGGTATTCCACAGGACATTATCGAAAAGATTTTCGAGCCGTTCTTCTCGACCAAGGAAGTCGGCAAGGGCACCGGCCTCGGCCTCTCGACGGTCTACGGCATCGTCAAGCAGACCGGCGGCTATGTGTATGTCGACTCGAAGCCGGGCAACACGACGTTCCGCATCTTCCTGCCGCGCCATGATGCGGTCGCGGAGGACAGCCTGCCGAAGCTCGCCGCCGGCGAAGCCCCGGCCATCGCCGACGCGATGTCGGCTGCGGCGCGCGCGGAAAAGGCCGCGACCGCCAATGCCGATCTCACGGGCCAAGGCCGCATTCTGCTGGTCGAGGACGAGGAGGGATTGCGGGCGCTCAACGCGCGCGGGCTCGCCTCGCGCGGCTACACGGTGCTCGAGGCCGGCAACGGCGTCGAGGCGATCGAGGTGCTGGAACAGGAAGGCAGCGTCGACCTCGTGGTGTCGGACGTGGTGATGCCGGAAATGGACGGCCCGGCGCTGCTCAAGGAAGTGCGCCGCCGCTATCCGACGGTGAAGTTCATCTTCGTGTCGGGCTATGCCGAAGACGCTTTCGCCAAAAGCCTGCCGGACGGCGACATGCCGGCCTTCCTGCCGAAGCCCTTCACGCTCAAGCAACTGGTCGCCACCGTGAAGGAATCGATGAGCTGAGGCGAAGCATCCGCGCCGCGCCGAAAACGGCGCGACGCTGAGATGCTGCTGTCTTACGGGCAGACCTGGACATTGTGCCAGCGGCCCTGGTAGCGCGTGCGCTCCCAGTGGCAGCCGGTTGGCTGCACGTAAACATTGCCGCGCGGGCCTCCGTAATAGGCGTAGTCGCGGTGCGCGGATTCGTTCACCACCGCGCCGGTGCCGACGCCGACGATGGCGGTGCCGATGATCACCGGGATCACCCATTCCGCGAGTGCGTGAGCGGGCTTCGGTGTCGCCACCAGGGTTGTGGCGCCGAGCAGCGCCGCGCAGGAAACGGACAAGGCAGTTTTGGTCAGAGTGTTCATTGCATCACCTTTCGGTTCGGATGTTGCAACGCGCCGTCGCCAGTGGCGGCATCGGAATGCGATGCGTCCCAATGACGCTATCGCAGTGAAGCCAGTGACCGACGCGCAGCGCACCGTGTTCGCTGTGCGGGGCGGGGCTGCGGCGCTCACAAGGTCATTTCGTGAAGACTTGTCGCGCACGCGTCGCATGCGTGGACGAAATAGGGCTGGGCTGGCGCTAGATGCAGCGGAACTCAGATCGCCAATACCAGATCGGCGAACTTCTGCGCCTGGTGCACGCGCGCGAACCGTCTGTCGCGCCCCGCCATTGGCGAATGATTTTCGAAAACGACGCCGATCTCTTTCGGCGACCGCCAGACCACACGGCAGCGCCGTCTCGGTTCGCCGCGTGTCGCGAATAGCGCGGCGAAGCGCTCGGGTACGGCATCCGGGTTTTCGACCCGCAGGCGGGCGCCGGTGTCTGAAATATCGACAAGTGCGCAGGGCTGCGGGCGTGCGCCGGCCGATGCAATCCATGCGCGATAGGACAGGCGGAAACGGCGCGATCTGCGATTTTCGACAGACATGTTCAGCGGTCCGGCAAACTTCCGACCGCGGATGCCACGGGGCGGCCCGGCCGATGCACTGCACTCTATCGTTTGCTTCTTATCGATGAATAAAGCAGACCGATAACCAAGCAGGGGGTCGGGTTAAGGGTTTGGGAGCCAATTGTGGCCCGAAAGCCGCATAAACGGCCGGTTTCGCGGGCCGGCTAGCCGTGGAACCGTTGACCTTGCCCGCAAATCGGATAGGTTCCCGCCCGCAACTGGATTTTCGGCTTCACCTTGCTGACACGCTCCCGATCTCTGGGGCTGCTTCTCGATGTGAATACCCCCGAAACTCGGACTGTTGCGCAGCCGCGGGTTCGCGGCGGCAAATGCAACGAAGCGTGAAAGGAACGCGTGCAATGGCTGTCGGTACTGTGAAGTTCTTCAATACCCAGAAAGGCTACGGATTCATTCAGCCGGATGACGGCTCGAAGGATGTGTTCGTGCATATCAGCGCGGTCGAACGCGCCGGCATGCGCTCGCTGGTCGAAGGCCAGAAGATCAGCTACGAGATCATCACCGAGCGCGGCAAGCAGGCCGCCGGCAACATCCAGCCGGCCTGATCGCCAGAATCGGTTTGAGTTTCGAAAGCCCGGCGTTCGCGCCGGGCTTTTTTATTTCTCTTTATTTCGGCGCTGCGTGTGTCGCGGCTGCGACATCGTTGCGCATGGCCGGGCGCGGCGCTCACGAAGTCGTGCAGGAATAGCCCCCGAGGTGTGGTGTTAGCCTCCGTCGAACGCGCGTGCCTCGCGCGCGTCATTTGGGAGGACTTCCATGCGTTTCGTCATCAAGTCTGCGCCGCTTGTCGCCTGTCTCGCGTTGCTGCCGTTCGCCGCGCCCGCGCAGGCGCAGCAGGCCAACATGACGTTCTTTCTGACCAGCGCCGGACCCGGCAAGGGCGGCGACCTCGGCGGACTTGCCGGCGCCGACGCGCATTGCGGCAAGCTCGCGCAGGCCGCCGGCACCACCGGCAAGACCTGGCATGCCTACCTGTCGACGCAAGGGTCGGGCGCGGTGAACGCGCGCGACCGCATCGGCAACGGCCCGTGGCAGAACGCCAAGGGCGTCGTCGTCGCCAAGAGCGTCGACGACCTGCACAGCGACGCCAACAACCTGACCAAGCAGACCGCGCTCTCGGAGAAGGGCGACGTCATCAACGGCCGCGGCGACCAGCCGAACCGCCACGACGTGCTGACCGGCTCGACCGCGGACGGCAAGGCGTTCCCCGCCGACAAGGATATGACCTGCAAGAACTGGACGAGCAGCACCGATGGCGCGGCGATGGTCGGCCATCACGACCGCCAGGGCCTGCGCGATGACGCGCCGTCGAAGTCGTGGAACTCGTCGCATCCTTCGCGCGGGCCGCAGGGCTCGACCGGCGCCGGCTGCGGGCAGGCCGACCTGCGCGGCACCGGCGGCGACGGCCTGCTGTACTGCTTCGCCGTCAACTAAGCGTCTTCACCGCACGGACGAATCCGCGCCGGTCGCCCGGCGCGGATTTTTCATGGCGCGGCCTCATTGCTATGCTCCGCTCCGCGAACGGAGGCTCCGATGCGCTATGACTTCTATTACTGGCCCGGCATTCAGGGGCGCGGCGAGTTCGTCCGCCTTGCGCTCGAGGACGCGGGCGTGTCCTATGACGACGTCTGCCGGGGGAGGGGCGGCACCGAGGCGATGTTCCGCCTGATGAAGGCAAATGCCGCCAACAAGACGCCGCCCTTCGCGCCGCCGTTCCTGAAGGCCGGCAAGCTTACGGTGTCGCACGTCGCGGCGATCCTGCACTGGCTCGCGCCGCGCCACGGCCTTGCGCCGAAGTCCGACGCCGCGCGGCTCTGGCTACACCAGTTGCAGCTCACCATCACCGACTTCGCGAAGGAAATTCACGACACCCATCATCCGGTCGGCTCGTCCTACTACTACGAGGACCAGAAGCCGGAGGCGCTGCGTTTCGCCGACCAGTTCCGCAACGAGCGCGCGCCGAAATATTTCGGCTATCTGGAGGGTGTGACCGAGGCGAGCGGCGGGCCTTACGTCACCGGACGCCGGCTGAGTTATGTCGACCTGTCGGTGTTCCAGCTGATCGCCGGGCTGCGCTACGCATTCCCGAGGGCGATGAAGGGAATCGAGAAAAAGGCGCCGCGGCTTGTCGCGATCCACGACAGAGTGAGCGAGCGGCCCAACATCAAGGCCTATCTCGCGTCACCGCGGCGCATCGATTTCAACGAGAACGGCATCTTCCGCCGCTATCCGGAACTGGACGTGTAGCCTTTCCGGCATCGTGCGTCATGGCCGGGCTTGTCCCGGCGATCCACGTCTTTCTTCGACAATCAAGTCGTGGATGCCCGGCATAAAGCCGGGCATGACAGAGCGTTATCAGCCGTGCGCCGGCAGCACCTGGCCGCCGGCCTCGACCGGCTTTGCATCGACCAGCGTGAAGGCGATGACGCAGGGCTCGGTGCCTTTGTTGATCCAGTTGTGGATGGTGCCGCGCTGCACCAGCACGTCGCCGGCCTTGAGGTGGATCGAGCCGATATCGAGCGTCATGTCGATCTCGCCGGACATCACCACCGCGAAGTCCACCGTGTCGGTGCGGTGATTGCGCGGCGCGACGCCGGGCTCGAAGCTGACGATGCGGAACACGATGCCGCCGGGCAGCGCGGTCTTGACGGGGCGCTTGCTGGCGTCGTCGCTGCCGTCGTTGTTCACCGGGAAACCTTCGGTCGTCCAGATGTTGTAGAACGCCGCACCCGGCCGGTTCTGCTGCGGGTTGGTCATCACCTCGTCGAACAGAACCTTGGCTTTGCCCTGCGCGTCGTGACCGGTCACGACCCGGCGAATCTTGTGCGCCATCACGTCCTCCTTGCGGTTTTCCTGCGCGCCTTTGTCTTGCGGATTGTCTTTGCGCGGCGTTTCGATTGCAACGATTTGCTTGCCCGCCTGGCCGCTCTTTTGCGCGCGAGCCGGCGTGTTTCGCGGCGTTTTTCGATGCACGAAAGGCACAGGCAACCGATCGGCTTGAGATAGAGGTTGAAATACTCCTTGCCGTAATCGACCGTGATCTCGTCGCCCTCGCGGATGCGTTTGGTCGCGCGATAGACCATGCGGCCGCCCGTCAGCACGGCTTCGGCGTTCGGCCGGCAGGCGTGATTGACGTAGCGCGCGAGATTGCGGCGCGAGGCGCCGTCGATGGTCCAGCGCGAATTGATCTCGAACAGATAGCGGTTCGGCCGCACCCATTCGAGTTCCTTGGCCTTCGTCGTCTCGATACGGCGGCCCTTGTATTCGACGATGTCGGTATCGCGTGCGATGTCGCGGGTGGCGAACAGGCCGAGGCCGGTGCGCGACCGGCCGACGCGGAACGGTTTGATGTCTGTCATTGCCGGGAGGTTCTACGCGAGGTCTTCTTGGTTGTCTTCTTGCGGCGCGATGTGGCGGCGCGGCGTTCGGCGCGCTGCTTTGCCGCGTAGCGTTCTCTTGCCAGTCTCGCCTTCCGCCGCCGGCAGCGCCCGCACTTGCAGTTGCCCTTGCCGATGACGTTGCGCAGGTAATCGCCGCCGTAGCTGTAGGTGATTTCCTCGCCCGGCTTGATCCGCCGCAGCGACTTGATGAAGACCCGGCCGCGGAACACGATCGCCTCGGCATTCGGGTTGCAGGAATGGTTGGCGTAGCGCGCGACGTTGGCGCGCGTGGTGCCGTCGATGGTGACGTGCTTCGACACCTCGAACAGGTAGCGGTTGCCGCGCGTTTCGGCGCGCTCGGCCGCCGGTTCGGACAGGCGCGGCCCCTTGTATTCGACGATGCGGGCCCGCTTCTTGATCTCGCGGGTGGCGAACAGGCCGAGGCCGGTCAAACTGCGGCCGACGCGGAACGGTCTTGCGGGCATTGCGGCGGGGCGTTTTCGTTCGATTCCGATGGTCGCCAAAGGCGTAAGGGCTCAGGCAGAGAGGGTCAACGGCCTTGGCGGTGGCTTGTGGAGGGCCGGGCAGGGCCTCATGGCGTGGGCCGGCGCGCCGACAGCGGCTCCGCGATGTCCTCAAGGCAGCGCCGTTCCGCCGCCACGCCGAACACCAGCGCGATGAGGGCGGCAATCACCATCAGCGCCGCCGCGGCGAGATAGCCATAGAACAGGTTCCACGCCGCGCCAGTGCCGATCAGCGTGCCGAACAGCCAGGGCGCCACCACGCCACCGGCCCCGGTGCCGACCGCATAGAAAAAGGCGATGGCGAGCGCGCGCGTCTCCAGCGGGAAGATCTCGCTGACCGTGAGATAGGCCGAACTCGCCGCCGGCGAGGCGACGAAGAAGATCAGCGTCCACAGCGCGGTCTGCGTCGCCGCCGTCAGCGCGCCGGTGGCGAACAGCCAGCCGGTCGCAACCAGCAGCGCGGCCGACAGGATATATGTGACGGCGATCATCTGACGCCGCCCCCAGGTATCGAACAGGTGGCCGAGCGCCAGCACGCCGGCGAAATTGCCGATCGCGAAGGGCAGCAGATAAAGCCCGGTGTCGGAGGCCGGCACATCGTAGAACCGCGTCAGCACCAGCGCGTAGGTGAAGAAGATCGCGTTGTAGAGAAAGGCCTGCGACACCATCAGCGCGAAGCCCACGAGCGAGCGCCGCCAGTGGCGGCCGAAGATCTCCGGGATGATGACGCCGAAGCCGAAGCGGCGATGCGCGTGCAGGGCCACCGGCCGGTCCGGCACCGCGGGGAGCGCGCGGCCGCTCTCTCGCGCGATGCGCGCCTCGATCCCGGCCACCACGCGCTCGGCCTCCTCGTGGCGGCCATGCGTCATCAGCCAGCGCGGGCTTTCCGGGATGTGGCGGCGCACCGCGATGATGACGAGGCCGAGCAGCGCGCCGATCGCGAAGCCGACGCGCCAGCCGGTGTCGACCGCGAACACCGCCGGGTCGAGCAGCACCACCGTCGCGCCGGAGCCGAGCGCCGCGCCGAGCCAGAACGAGCCGTTGATATAGATGTCGATGCGGCCGCGCAGCCGCGCCGGGATCAACTCGTCGATCGCCGAATTGATCGCAGCATATTCGCCGCCGATGCCGGCGCCGGTGATGACGCGGAAGACGATGAAGCTCGCGAGGTCCCACGAGAAGGCGGTGAGGAACGCGCCGGTGAGATAGATGCCGAGCGTGACGAAGAACATCAGCCGCCGGCCGTAGCGGTCGGTCAGCCAGCCGAACAGCAGCGCGCCGGCGACCGCGCCGCCGAGATAGCAGGAGGCAGTGAGGCCGATCTCGGCGCTGGTGAGGCCGAGCGTCGCCTCGTCCTGCAACACGCCCGACACCGCGCCCTTCAGTGTCACCTCGAGGCCGTCGAGAATCCAGGTGACGCCGAGCGCGACGACGATCAGCCGGTGAAAGCGCGCGAAGGGCAGCCGGTCGAGCCGGTGCGGGATCAGCGTGCGGAACGCGGGCGCGGTCATGACGGCACGGCGGGCCTTTCGGGTCGCATCGTCAACGCGCACAGGCCGGGGAAGGTTCGCCATGCGGCGCGTGCCCGGAGGCTTTGCCTGCGCGGCGCCCTTGTGCGACGGTTTGCGGCGACCGAGGAGGCGACCATGACGACGAGCGAACGCTGGCCCGCGCTGCCTTACGCCGCCTGGAAGGACACCAAGGACACGCTGCATCTGTGGACGCAAATTGTGGGCAAGGTGCGGCTCGCGCTGACGCCGTGGCTCAACCACTCCTGGCACGTCGCGCTTTACGTCTCGGCGCGCGGCCTGACCACCGGGCCGATCCCCTATGCGGAGCCGGCGGGCACATCTGGTGGACTTGGCGAGTTCGAGATGGAGTTCGACTTCATCGACCACGCCCTGATGATCCGCACCTCCGGCGACCATACGAGACAAGTGCTGTTGCGGCCGACCGCGACCAAGGAGTTCCACGGCGAGGTGATGAAGGCGCTGCGCGACCTCGGCATCGCGGTGACGATCGACCCGCGGCCCAGCGAAATCCCCGGCGCTATCCCGTTCAACACCGACGGCGTGCACGCCTCCTACGACCGCGACGCCGCGCACACATTCTGGCGCGCGCTGCTGGCGACGCATCAGGTGTTCACCCGCTTCCGCACCGGCTTTCTCGGCAAGGCGAGCCCGGTGCATTTCTTCTGGGGTTCGTTCGATCTCGCGGTGACGCGGTTTTCCGGCCGCACCGCGCCGCCCCATCCCGGCGGCGTGCCCGGCCTGTCCGACGACGTCGCCTGCGAGGCCTATTCGCACGAGGTGTCGAGCGCGGGCTTCTGGCCGGGCGGCGGCGGCTACGACGAGGCGGCGTTCTATTCCTATGCCTATCCGGGGCCGCAGGGTTTCGCCGACGCGCGCGTGAAGCCGCAGGCTGCGTTCTGGTCGAAACCACTCGGCGAGTTTCTGCTGCCTTACGAAGCCGTGCGCACCGCGCGCGACCCCGACGCGGCGCTGATGGATTTCCTTGTTTCGACCTACGAGGCCGCCGCCAGCCTCGCCAAATGGGACCGCAAGGCGCTGGAATGCGCGATGGGGCAGCCGGGACAGTGCAGGGTGGTGTGAGAGGGAGGTGGCGGACTCCTTGGTCTGTGACCTCATCCTGAGGAGCCCGCCGAAGCTTTAGCGGAGGCGGGCGTCTCGAAGGATGAAGCTCCTGGCTCATGGTTCGAGACGCCGCGCCTTCGCCCTTCGGGCTACGGCGGGCTCCTCACCATGAGGGTGTGCGGGATCGCCCCTGTTCTTTAACGGCGCGGGGTACGCCGGACCTGTCGTAACTTACGTTCCTTCCCGAAGCATCGGGCGCGCGGAACGCCGGACGATAAGCCGCGTCCTCGGCCCCGTGTGACAGGTGAGTTTTTAGTCACACGAGCGTAGTCGCCGCGAACGCTGTCATCTCCAGCGTCCCGCGCGCGGTGTTTGAAGACGTCGCCTGCGCAAGCCCCGGCGGGGGACCGTTGTACCCGCCGCTGTTCCGGCCGCCTGCCGGATGGGGATCGCGCGGCTTCCGCCTGCCATCCGCGCGCTGCGTCGCGCGCGAAACGGCCACCGCGTGACCGGCTTTTGTTGCGCGTCTTTTGAGGGACGCGCCGCATCGGCCGGCTCCGGTTGCGTCAAGGGCCGATCTCCGCCCAAGCGCCGCCGGACCCGCCCCGCGCCAAATGACGCTGATCAGACGCCCCGATGGTGGGGCGGGATGGGTATGACTATAATCCTATACGCGGATTTGTCAAACGACAATTGAAGACCATATTTAAGTATGGTAATTTGACCATACGATGGCGCGGGACGCGAGCTTCGAATGGGACGACGCCAAGGACCGCGCCAATCGCGCGAAACATGGCGTGGCCTTCGCGCTGGCGCAGCGAGCATTTTTCGATCCCGCCCGCGTCATCGCCGAAGACCTCGGTCATAGCGGTGCCGAACAGCGCTATTTCTGCTTCGGCATTGTGGGCAATGGCGTGATGACGGTGCGCTTCACCTGGCGCGGCGGACGCATCCGGATTTTCGGCGCCGGTTACTGGCGGAAAGGAAAGGCGATCTATGAGCAACAGAACCGTTAAATACACCGCCGGCGAGATCGGCCGCGTCAGGGTTATCGAGGATTTCCTGCCGAGCCCCGACGCGCTGGTGCCGCGCGAGGATCATGTGAAGGTGACGCTGTCGCTGTCGAAGCGCTCGCTCGATTACTTCAAGCGCGAGGCGAAGAAACGCCGCGTGCCTTACCAGCGCATGATCCGCTCGCTGGTCGATATGTATGCGGAGAAGCAGGAGGGGAAGTGAGAAGGAGGAGTCTCTGTCTTCTTTGAGGAGTCCGCAGTGTCTCCTACATCGTCCTTCTAGGAAGTTGGGCTTAGAATTTGCTTTTGTTGTAGATCATCAAAAATCGCGGAAATGGAACTCGACGCGCTTGTTCTGTCTCCGACAAAAAGCCTTCCACTCGCGCTTACTTGACCGTTCCCAATCCATAAAGTCCTTCCAGAGGAAGCTTCAATGAGGCGCGCGTGAAATTCCGTTCTACGACTGTGTCGATAGATCGGAGTTGCGCTACCAAAAGTAGATTGTTGAGAGACGCCACCAATTGAGATGTTGGTAGAATTTCCAAAAGTTGTTGCCGTACCTGTTCCGGTAAAGGTGCCACTAGTGTGGCTTTGAAAAATGGTTCCCGCATACTGACTTATGACGCCTGTGTCACCAACCTGAATTGTGAGCACCGCATCGATTCCATTTTGTGCAAGGCCGCGGCGAATTTCATCGTTAGAATAATTTCGGGTTGGAGGAAAAATAATCAAAGCATCTTGCGAAGCAACGCCGCGTTTTTGCGCCTCCTCATTAACGCTGGTTTGAATCTGAGGGCCGAGAGCTCCCGGTGCGCTTACCAAGGCGGCGATATGTCGAATTGGTTTGGACGGTAACTGACGATCAGCGTAACCTTGCATCGATGTCGTGACACAACCGGACACGACAAGCGACGTTATAAGAGCAGCAATATTCAGCACGCCACGCATTGCAGGCCCCCAAGCCCGAGTAAATTGTATTGTGGGCGCAAGCTATTGCAACCTATGAATGAAATGATTTCCTTAGATTGGCATGGGGCATAGCTGAGCTAATGCCCTACTATTTAATCTTCCCCTCACTCACTCCTCTTCGCCACCGCCTTCGACACCAGCTGCAGCAGCG
Organism: Pseudolabrys sp.; assembly: GCF_050250095.1. Lineage (NCBI taxonomy): Bacteria > Pseudomonadati > Pseudomonadota > Alphaproteobacteria > Hyphomicrobiales > Xanthobacteraceae > Pseudolabrys > Pseudolabrys sp. The sequence goes on from NZ_JBFWPH010000001.1 coordinate 650,173, forward strand.
AGCCGATGCCGGCGACGGCGAACAGCAGCACCGTGAAGCGGCCCCAGAAGCCGAGCAGGTAGATCGTCACCACGACCAGCGCCGACCAGATGCCGGTGCACCAGATGCATTCGAGGAATTCGCAGACGAGGCGGCGCCAGCCGCGCTCGGCCTTCTTCAGCCTCCCGCCTTTCTCGTCCATGAAGGCGGCGCGCACCATCTCGAAGATCTTGTCGTAGGTGAGCAGGTGCACCATGCGGAAGGCGGCCAGCCCCATCAGCGTCAGGTCGAGGAAGCCCAGCGCGTCGAAGTCGCGGTTGCCATAGGCGTCGACCAGCGCCACCGAGATGGCGGAAAGCGCCACGAAGACGGCGAGGGCGACCGAGTTCCAGAAGTGCTGTTCGCGCGGCATCCGGCGAAGGTAACGGCCCGCGGGCGGCCATGAAAGGCTGTTATTCCGTGCGTGAGGATGGCGCGGCATGACCCTCTAAAAGTGGGACTTTCCCTTGAACCGCTCCCCCTTTTTCTTTGGAGCCGTTCCAGCTATGGCAGAGCGGAACCTCCCGTTTTGCCGCCAAAGGATGCCGCGATGAACGCCCCGGTCACGCCCCCGACACTGCCGCCCTACAAGCACACGCCTTTGTTTCCGCTGGGCAAGGACAAGACGCCGTTCCGCAAGATCGGCACCGCGGGGGTGCGGGTCGAGAAGGTGCTCGGCCGCGACATGCTGGTGGTGGAGCGCGAGGCGATCCGGCTGTTGTCGGAGGCCGCCTTCGCCGACATCAATCACCTGCTGCGCCCGGCGCATCTGAAGCAGTTGCGTTCGATCCTCGACGACCCGGAGGCAAGCGCGAACGACAAGTTCGTCGCCTTCGACTTCCTGAAGAACGCCAACATCGCCGCCGGCGGCGTGCTGCCGATGTGCCAGGACACCGGCACGGCGATCATCATGGGCAAGAAGGGCGGCGCGGTGCTGACCGACGGCTCCGACGAGGCCGCGCTCGCGGAAGGCGCGCGCGACGCGTATCTGAAAAAGAACCTGCGCTATTCGCAGCTCGCGCCGCTGACCATGTTCGAGGAGAAGAACACACGCTCCAACATGCCGGCGCAGGTCGAGATCTATGCCGAAGGCGAGGGCGCGCCGGCCGACGAATACAAGTTCCTGTTCATCGCCAAGGGCGGCGGCTCGGCCAACAAGGCGTTCCTGTTTCAGGCGACGCCGTCGATCCTGACGCATGACCGCATGCTGGCGTTTTTGAAGGAGAAGGTGCTGACGCTCGGCACCGCGGCGTGCCCGCCCTATCACCTCGCCATCGTGATCGGCGGTACCTCGGCCGAACTCACCATGAAGACGGTGAAGCTCGCCTCGACGAAATATTACGACACGCTGCCGACCAGGGGCTCGGAGGATGGCCACGCCTTCCGCGATCTCGAGATGGAGCAGGAAGTGCTGAAGATGACGCAGTCGACCGGTGTCGGTGCGCAGTTCGGCGGCAAGTACTTCTGCCACGACGTGCGGGTGATCCGCCTGCCGCGCCACGGCGCGTCACTACCCATTGGACTTGGCGTGTCATGCTCGGCGGACCGCCAGGCGGTCGGCAAGATCAACCGCGACGGCATCTTCCTCGAGGAGCTGGAGCACAATCCGGCGCAGTATCTGCCGGACGTCGATCAGGACAAGCTCGCCGGCGGCGAGGTGGTGAAGGTCGATCTGCGCAAGCCGATGAAGGAGATCCTCGCGCAGCTTTCCAAGTATCCGCCGAAGACGCGGCTGTCGCTGACCGGCACCATGGTCGTCGCGCGCGATCTGGCGCACGCGAAGCTGCGCGAGCGTCTGGAGCGCGGCGAGGGGCTGCCGGATTATTTCAAGAACCACCCGGTCTATTACGCCGGCCCGGCCAAGACGCCGGAGGGCTACGCCTCCGGTGCGTTCGGGCCCACGACGGCGGGGCGGATGGACAGTTACATCGACCAGTTCCAGGAGGCCGGCGGCTCGATGGTGATGGTCGCGAAGGGCAACCGCTCGGCGCAGGTGCGCGAGGCCTGCAAGACGCACGGCGGCTTCTATCTGGCGTCGATCGGCGGCTCGGCGGCGAACCTCGCGGAAAACTGCATCAAGAAAGTGGAGGTGCAGGAATATCCGGAGCTCGGCATGGAGGCGATCTGGAAGATCGAGGTCGAGAACTTTCCGGCCTTCATCGTCATCGACGACAAGGGCAACGACTTCTTCAAAGAGCTGAATCTGGGCTAGGTGAGGCGGGCCTCATTCTTCGAGACGGCGCCATCGCGCGTCGGAGACGCGCGTGAACGCGCGCTGATGGTGCCTCCTCAGGATGAGGAGAGATTGACTTCCCGCAACGATAATCCTCATCCTGAGGAGCGCCGTCAGGCGCGTCTCGAAGGATGAGGCCCGTGAGCGGAGCCATTCTTTACATTCTGCGTTGCGCCGACGGGCATTTCTATGTCGGAACGACACGCAAGGCTCTCAGCCAACGTGTCGCCGAGCATAACGCTGGCGCTTTCAACGGCTATACGGCCGCGCGTCGGCCGGTGAAGCTCGTTTTCTCCGAGCACTTTCCCAACACGGTGGACGCGATTGCAACGGAGAGAAAAATCAAAGGCTGGAGCAGGGCCAAGAAACAGGCTCTGATCGATGGCGATTGGAGCCGTGTATCTTTGCTTGCGCGGCGTGGGCGGCCTCATCCTTCGAGACGGCGCTGCGCGCCTCCTCAGGATGAGGGGAGAGGGTGAGCGTGCTTATCCATTCCATCAATCGCCGCGCGCTTCTTGTTGCTCTGGGCGCGGGCGCATTGGCCGGCGCGGCGCGCGCGCAAGGCGCGTACCCCGCAAAACGCATTACGCTGATCGTGCCCTTCGCGGCGGGCGGCTCGACCGACGTGATCGCCCGCGTCGTTGCGCGCGGGCTTGCCGCCGAACTGAAACAGCAGGTCGTGGTCGAGAACCACGCCGGGGCGGGCGGTTCGCTCGGCACCGGGCTGATCGTGAAGGCGCCGCCCGACGGCTATACGCTCGGCATGGGCACCGCCTCGACCCTCGCCATCAACCCGGCCGCCTATCGCAACCTGCCTTACGACGTGACCAAAGACCTCGCACCGATTTCCAATATTGCCGCGGTGCCCAACATCATGTCGGTCCACCCGTCGGTGCCGGCGCGCGACATGAAAGAGTTCATCGCGCTGGCGAAGGCGCAGCCGGGCAAGCTCAGCTACGGCTCGTCCGGCAACGGCTCGGTCGCGCATCTGATGGGCGAGCAGTTCAAGCTCGCGACCGGCACGGACCTCGTGCATGTGCCCTATCGCGGCATCGGGCCGGCGATGAGCGATGCGATCGGCGGGCAGATCCAGGTGCTATTCGACAACCTGCCGACCTCATTGCCGCAGGTGCAGGCGGGCAAGCTGCGCGCGCTCGGCGTTTCGGGCGAGGCCCGCGTCGCCGCGCTGCCGGCGGTGCCGACCTTCGCGGAACTGGGCCTCGCCGACCTCAACTGGATGGCCTTCTTCGGCCTCGTCGCGCCGGCGGGCGTGCCGCCGGCGATCGTCGCGCGGCTGAACGCCGCCGTGGTGAAGGCGCTGGCTGTACCGGAGGTCGGACACACGCTGGCCTTGCAGCAGGCGCGGCCGGTCGGCAACTCGCCCGACGCTTTTCGCGCCGAGATCGCGCGCGAACTCGTCCGGATGAAGCGCGCGGTGGATGCCGCGCACATCAGGGTCGGCGGCTAGTTCTTCGCGGCGAAAACATTTCGCGAACAATTCATTTGTGTACGGTCGATTTCTCGACCGCATAAAATCAGGTGCCTCAAATCTGAGACGCCGACTATTCAACCTTAAAATTTTCAGGCCGGACAAATTTCGTGTGTAAGATGAAATGAGGGCTGCGCCGGATGGGCCGGCATGCTCAGATGCCGCCGCCGTCAGCGCGCGGCAAACGATAAGAAACGGCAAACAAGAAGAAACGTTCGGAAGGGGAAGCCATGGCTGGACCGAAAGTCGATTTCGATGCCCCCGATCTTGCCCATCAAATCGAGAAGCTCAGCCAGGCCGAAATCAACGCACTGCCGTTCGGAGTCATGCTGCTCGATCTCGACGGCCTGATCCGGTTTTACAGCGACACCGAGGCGCGGCTGTCGGGCTACAATCAGTCGGCGGTGGGAATCAATCTCTACGAATTCTGCGAGCGTTTCGGCGGACTGGATTTCTGCGGCCGGATCGCAGAGGCCGCGGAGCAGGGCGGCGTCAATCTCGAATTCGGCTGGACCGGCGACTACGACAATCCGAAGCGCGACCTGCGCATCCGCGTGCAGTCGGCCTCGCGCGGCGGCGTCTGGCTTTGCATCGATCGCGACTAATTTTTGCGCATGGTCTTATCCGGCCTCGCTTCGTCCGCCGAAGCGGACTTCGCGAAGGCGGGAAACCGGTCCCCACTTTTCGGGACCATGCGCGGGCGCTCGCGGGATCAGAGGCCCGAGCCGAACTTCGCCATCACGACGATGATCGCGACCTGCATCGTGCCCTGAATCGCAACGACGCGGATATAGGAACCCATCACGCGGCCGATCTCGGCCGGGTCGGCGTCGGGGCGCTTGTAGATGTAATAGAGACGGATGTTGGTCGGCAGCAGGTAGAACAGTCCCTGCACGCCGAGCACGGTGACGATCGCAAGCGCGGCGATCACCCACCAGAATTCCGGATAGCCGAGATCGAGATAGCCGATCTGCGAGGCGAGAAACCAGCCCGACGTCGAGGTGATGATCGACAGGCTCGGCATCAGGAACATGGTGCGCGGAATAAGATTGAGCATCACGGCGCGTCGCACCGGCAGCGCGGTCATCCGCAGCACCGGCCCGACGATGAAGCCCATGAACAGGTCGATGCCGGTCCACAGCACGCCCGCCATGATGTGAACGTAGGTGAGGAACCACTGATTGCCGATGACAATCGCGGCGACCATGATGGCGAGTGCGATCAGCGACAGCGCGACGGCCAGCGGGCGGACCAGCCCGGATTCCGGTTGCGCAAGGGTGGCGGGATTGGCGGTTTCGGTCATCTGACTGCTTCGGCGATGGGCGGCCTCGCCGGCGGGGCGGGATGCCGGCCGGCGCAGGACAGAAACGAAAAGCGGACGATTTGGCAAGCAGGGTTCCGACCGCACTGCAACATCGCCGGCGCGGGATAACGAAACGGCGGAATCCGGCCTCTGTCTTCGACTTTCGTCGTGTCGCGCGGTGAGCGAACCGAAGCCCATGACACGGCCGCCTCGGGCGAGGGCGCTTCCGCGTCGGCGGAGTCTTTATCTCCTACGCGCGTTGCGATGCGCGTGAATGAAGGCTCGCGCTCTGCGTCGTCGTCATGCGTCGGAAGACGATACGCGCGAGCATCCGTCACGCATCATCTGCGCGAGAAAGTTCCATAGGCAAACTTAATTGAACGATAGTCGCTGCACGAGAGCACTTAGTGCGCGCGCACGTGACGCGATAATGCGTGCAGCTTTCGTTGAAGCATGCGCACCGACATTCATTGCATCGCGGATCGCCACGAAAAATTTTCTCGAACGAAAGTGGCATTGACGCGACGTGCTCTCCATGACGGAATTTGCAACAATGACGGCATCGGCGCGCAAACGAATTGGCGCGTTGGATGACACGACTGTTGCATTGGGGGCTTTCGCGGCAGCCGTCAGCGACGAGCGAACACATCGTCGTCGAGAAAAATACACAAACACATTCGGGGCACGCCTCGAATGAACCTCATAAGGGAGGAGAACTGATATGGCATTTTCTTTTGACGATAACGGCGTGTCCCGCCGTGCGCTGCTGCAGGGCAGTGCGGGTCTCGCCGGCAGCATGATGCTGCCCGGCTTCGCGGGCATGGCCTTTGCGGCCAACGAGCCGGCGATCGGCACCTGGCCGGAAGGCTCGAAAGGTAATTCGGTCACCGTCAGCATCGCGGTGCCGCGCACCGGCGCCTATGCGGTGCAGGGCGAAGACGAGCTCAAGGGCTGGCAGCTCGCGGTCGAGCACATGAATTCCGGCCACGAGCTGATGAAGAAATTTGTGCCGACCCTGAAGAAGGGCGTGCTCGGCAAGGAAGTGAAGATGGTGGTCGCCGATTCGGGCGCCAAGCCGAACATCGCCGTGCAGGCTCACCAGCGCGCCATCTCCGAGAACAAGGCCGTGCTGCTGACCGGCTCGACCTCGTCGGCGGTCGCGGTTGCGACCAACAAGCTCGCGCAGCGCGAACACGTTCTCTATGTCTCGGGCATCTCCGGCTCGAACGACACCACCGGCAAGGACTGCGTGCGCTACGGCTTCCGCCAGAACTTCTACGGCGAGACCGCGGCGAACGCGATCGGCCCGGTGCTGGTCAAGGCGTTCGGCAAGGGCAAGAAGGCGGCGTTCATGACGCCGGACTACACCTATGGCCACACCGTCACCAAGTCGGTCAACGAGTACCTGACCAAGAACGGCGGCTGGACGCAGGTGACCGATCAGGTGTCGCCGCTCGGCACCCAGGACTTCTCGCAGTACCTGACCAACATCGCGAACTCCGGCGCCGACGTCATCGTCAACGTCAACTGGGGCCGTGACGCCGTGCTGTCGGTGCAGCAGGCCAAGCAGTTCGGCCTGACGCCGAAGATGAAGATGGTGATCCCGTACCAGATTCCGTTCCTGGCGAAGGAAGCCGGTCCGGAGCTGATGGCGGGCGTGTTCGCCGCCACCGACTACTGGTGGACGCTGGAAGACAAGTATCCGCTCGCCAAGATGTTCAACGCCGCCTTCGTCAAGAAGTTCGGCTATCACCCCGAGTGGGGCGCGGAAAACGCCTATGTCAGCTTCGCCCACTGGGCGCGGATGGTGGAAGCGGCCGGCACCTTCTATCCGCCGGCGGTCATCAAGCAGTACGAAAAGGGCGAGACCGTCCCGTCGATGGTCGGCGACGCCCATTATCGCCCGCAGGACCACCAGCTGGTGCGTCCGGTCGTCATCGTCCGCGGCAAGGAGCCGAAGGCGATGAAGAACAAGGAAGACTTCTGGGAAGTTCTCGAGGTTGTTCCGGGCGAGCCGCTGATGCAGAAGCCGGACGCCTTCGGCTGCAAGCTCGGCGACTACACCTGATGTGACAGGAGCCGCTTCCGCCGCAGGGCGGAGGCGGCTTTCCGCATAACGGCCGGCGCGCCGGGACGAGCTGCAAGGCAGCCCGCCCTCGCGCCGGCTGTCACCGCATGACGCGCCATGACCAGGCCGTCGAGGCCGGCGACGCGCCGGAGACGATAGCGGACACGAACGGGACGGGATCGTGATCAACTGGGGCAACTTCATTTCGCAATGTTTCAACGGGCTGGTGCTCGGCGCGCTGCTTGCGCTGATCTCCTCCGGCCTGACGATCATCTACGGCACGCTCGGCGTTCTGAACCTCGCGCATGGCGCGATGTTCATGCTGGGCGGTTATGCCGGCTGGGTCGCCTATGGCTACACCGGCTCGTTCATCGTCGCGGTGCTTTGCGGCTCGCTGTTCGTCATGGTGGTCGGCATCGTGGTCGAGCGGGTCATCATCCGCTACTTCTATACGCGCCCGCACGAGGACCAGCTTCTCGTCACCTTCGGCCTCGGCATCGTATTCGTCGAAGCGGTGCGGTTCTTCTTCGGCAGCCTCTCGAAGATGGTGCCGCCGCCGCCGCCGCTGGTCGGCATCATGAATCTCGGCTTCATGTTCTACCCGACCTACCGCATCGCGCTGCTCGGCATCGTCGCGGTGGCGCTGCTCGCACTGTTCATCGTGCTCTACAAGACGCGGATCGGCATGATCGTGCGGGCCGGCATCGAGGACGCGGTGATGGTCGATGCGCTCGGCATCGACGTCTACAAGGTGTTCATGCTGGTATTCGGCATCGGCGCGATGGCGGCTGGCTTTGCCGGCATCGTCAATGCACCGGTGGTGTCGATTGCGCCGGACGTCGGCGAGGCGATCCTGGTGCAGACCTTCGTCGTCGTCGTGATCGGCGGCGTCGGGTCTTTCCCCGGCGCGATCCTGGGCGGGCTGATCGCCGGCGAGATCATCAGCATCACCTCGATGTTCGACCCCGCTTACTCCTACGTCATGCTGTTTGCCGCGATGGTCGTCGTGCTGGTGGTGCGACCGTACGGCTTGCTGGGCGTCAAAGGCCGCGAATAGGTGAATTGCTCTCATGCTTAAACAGCGACCTTTCCTCGTCGAGACGTTGACGGCCATCGGCCTGATCCTGGCGCCGCTGGTGCTGCCCTATCTCGACTTCGCGCCCGACACCGTGAACCGCATCCTGGTGTGGGGCCTGTTCGGCATCGGCTTCGACATCCTGTTCGGCTACACCGGCCTCTTGTCGTTCGGCCAGTCGGCCTTTTACGGCACCGGCGGGTTCTTCGCGGCCTATCTGATGACGCGCGCCGGGTTCCCCTACGTGACGCTGGCGATCGTCGCCGGCACCGTGGCGGCGGCCGTGACCGGCTATCTGGTCGGCCTGATCGCGCTGCGGCGCACCGGAATCTATTTCGCGATGATCACGGTGGCGATCGCGGAAGTGTTCTTCTATCTCGAGTTCAATCCGCTCTCGGAATGGACCGGCGGCGAGAACGGGCTGCCCGGCGTGCCGACGCCGACGCTCAATCTCGGCTTCACGTCGATCAATTTCACCAGCGGCTGGTCGCTCTATCAGTATCTCGCGGTCTGCTATTTCGTCGGCATCGTCGTCGCGCTGCGCATCGTGCGTTCGCCGGTCGGCACCATCCTGCGCGCGGTGCGCGAGAATCCGCTGCGCGCCCAGGCGGTCGGCCACAACATTCACGGCTACAAGCTGACCGCTTTCGTGATCGCGGCCGCCTATGCGGGCTTCGCCGGCGGCCTGCTCGGCGTGCTGCAGGGTTTCATGCCCTACGAAGCCTTCGTGTTCGACACCTCCGGCCAGCTCGTCATGCAGACGGCGATCGGCGGCGCCGGCACGCTGTTCGGCCCGCTGGTCGGCGCGACGCTGTGGCTGTTCCTGCAGGACTTCCTGCAGGCCGCGTTGCATCTCGGCGCCGCCTGGAAGCTGGTGCTCGGCATGATTTTCGTGCTGCTGATCTGCTTCCTGCGCCGGGGCCTGATCGGCGCGATCGTCGATCTCTATGACCTCGCGACCGGCAAGAAGGTCAAGGAGGCGCCGGAGGAGGCGCCGATGGAACTCGGGCTGACGCCCGAGGAAGACGAGCAGCGCCGCGGCGTCGGCGAGGCCACGCGCGCGCCGGCGACGCCGGTGCTGGCGCATCACCGTCCGCCGTCGAACTTCGAGGGGCCGATCCTCAAGGCGACCGGCCTGACCAAGCGCTATGGCGGTCTCGTCGCCAACAGCGACGTCGATATCACGGTGAACCGCGGCGAACTGCGCGGCATCATCGGCCCGAACGGCGCCGGCAAGTCGACCTTCTTCAAGATGCTGACCTGCGAGATCCCGCCGACCTCGGGCACCATCATGTTCGAGGGGCAGGACATCACCGGCATGAGCGTCACCGACGTCTGCCAGCGCGGCCTGACCAAGAGCTACCAGGTCAACCAGCTGTTCAACCGGCTGACCGTGCGCGAGAACCTGACGATCGCGACGCTCGCCGATATTCGCGGCAAGTTCCGCCTCGACATGTTCCGCAGCGTCGGCAATATCCCGCATCTCACCGAACAGGTCGACCACACGGCCGAGCTCGTCAATCTGACGCAGCGGCTCGAAACCCCGGTGTCGGAACTCGCCTATGGCGAGAAGCGCCGCCTCGAGGTCGGCCTTGCGCTTGCGACTTCGCCATCCTTGCTGCTGCTCGACGAGCCGCTCGCCGGCATGAGCCCGCGCGAGCGCGTCGAAACCGTGCGCCTGCTGAAGTCGATCAGCCAAGGCCGCACCATGATCATCATCGATCACGACATGGATTCGCTGTTCGAACTGGTCGAGCGGGTCACCGTGTTGCAGGAGGGACGGGTGCTGGTCGAAGGCACGCCGGAAGAAATCAAGAGCAACGCGCTCGTCCAGGAAGCCTATCTCGGCGGCATGCACGGGGAGGTCCACTGATGAGCCTGCTCGAGGTCAAGGGACTGAACAGCTATTACGGCGACAGCCATATCCTGTTCGACGTCGATCTGCGCGTGGAGAAGAACGAGGTGGTGGCGCTGCTCGGCCGCAACGGCGCCGGCAAGTCCACCACCCTGAAGAGCCTGATGGGCGTCGTGACGCCGCGCAGCGGCGCGGTCCTGTTCGACGGCGCCGACATCGCCGGCAAGAAGGCGCATGCCATCGCGCGGGCCGGGATGCAGCTGGTGCCGGAAGAGCGGCGCATCTTCGGCAGCCTCAATGTCGAGGAGAACATCGTCCTCGCCGGACTGACGGCGGATGCCAAATGGCCGCTCGAGCGCATCTACGAGATGTTCCCGCGGCTCAAGGAGCGGCGCACCAGCCGCGGCACGGATCTGTCGGGTGGCGAGCAGCAGATGCTGGCGATCGCCCGCGCGCTGGTCCGCGACCCCAAGATCATCCTGCTCGACGAGCCGTTCGAGGGGCTCGCGCCGGTGATCGTGCGCGACCTGATGAAGGCCTGCCGCAATCTCGCGGAAGCGGGGCAGACCATCGTGCTGGTCGAGCAGAACCTCGCGGCGACGCTCGCGCTCGCCAACCGGGTCTACATCATCAACAACGGCCACATTGCGCATGAAGGGCCGGCGGCCGAGATCAAGGCCAACCCCGACGTGCTGCATCGCTATCTGGGCGTGTAAGGCGCGGCCGCGTTATTGCGGCCGCCGCTTCAGTCCCTTGGCGAAGGTGCCGAGCGTGATGGCGCGCGCGACATATTGCGCGAGGCAATTGTAGCCGGCCTCGTCGCGCTCGAACTCGTCGGCGGCGGGCGCCGCGGCGGTCGGGCCGTTGACGATCTGCATCGCCTCGTAGAAGCGGATCACCGGCACTTCCTCCTCGGCGGCGACCTTGCGCAAGGTGTCGCGGACCGACTTGTAATGCGTGTCGCGCAGCATCTCGCTGGCGAATTGCAGGCCGACCAGCACGACGTCGATTTTGTGGTCTTTCAGCCAGACGATCTGGTCGCGCACCGCGGCGGCGAAATCCTCGATCGGGACATAGGCGAGGGCGTCGTTGGTGCCGACCTGCCAGAGCACGAGGTCCGGCTCGTTCAGCGCCACCTCGTTCTTCATGCGGAAGGCGGCGTTGGCGGCGAGTTCGCCCGAAACGCCGCGATTGATCATGACGACGTCGATGCCGCGCAACGCGCGTTCCAGCATGGACTCGATCACGCCGCTGTAATCGCCGCGGGCGCGGATGCGGCCGGGCGCGGCGCCGAACGACAGGATGCGCAGCGTCTTGCCGCGGGCGAGCGCCGCCGCGACGTTCGGCAGCGCCGTCTCGGCGGCGAGCGCGCTGGCGCCGGGCTGGCAGAAGCGCGACAGCGCCGGCATCGGCAGCGCCTCCGACGGGGCCTCCTGCGCGGGCGCGGACTGCGGCGCGTTGCCTTGCGCGACAGCGGGCGCCGCGCCAAGCAGCATCGCCGCCGCGGCGGCGGCGATCAGGCGCGCACCGGGCGCTCTTTGCGTCCGCGTTCTCGAAGTTCTGCAAGCCATGCGGTGAACGCCATGATGAGGATGCCGGAAATTACCACGACGGTGTCGACGCCGACAGTGCCGCGGAAGACGTAGCGGACCACCTGCGCCAGCAGGCTGAGCAGCGAGCCGACGCAGAACACGTAAAGCGAATTGCGGCCGAGCATCGCGAACAGGGCGATCAGCGGCGTCATGAACCGGCGCGTCCAGGCGAAAGCGCCGAGCCGGCGGATATACGGGAACGCTACCGAGAACACCGCGACCAGCGACAGGAACTGGATCAGGCGGATCGGCGTCACGAAAGTCTTGTCGGCGATAAAGAACAGTTTCGGCGCGGGCACCTTGGTCGGGTCCGGCCACCAGCCGAACCACACGATCAGCACGCCGAGCAAGACGACCGGCAGCGCGGCGATCCTGATCTGGACGATATGGCGGCGCACGAAAGCGCCGGCGCCGGCGTCGCCCTTGGCCATCACGAAGCCGAGCACGAAGACAAGCTGCCAGGCGAGCGGATTGAAAAACCAGGTGCCGGGCACCGGCCAGGTCGGCAGCGTCAGGCGAAAGACAAGCGTGACGAGATAAAGCGCCAGCGACACCGGCAGCACCGCGTTCGGCGCGACGCGATCGAGCGCGGCAAAGGCGGGCGCCACCAGCATCAGCACGACATAGAGCGGCAGGATGTCGAAATAGCCGAGCTGATGGGTCAGCGCGGCAAGCCCGATATGGGTCGGGACCGGATCGTGAAACACCGCGGCCGCGTTGTGCCATTCGAGCAGCAGCGGATTGGCGAATTCGAGCGCACTCGCCGCCAGCAGGGCGATCGCGATCATCGTGATCAGCACCTGGGCGGCGTAAAGCTCCAGCGCCCGGCCGGTCAGCCGTAGCATCAGGTCGCGGGTCGGCATCCGGCGCTCGCCGACGCCGGACAGGAGCCGCACCGACCAGCCGGCGAGAAACACGAACAGGTCGGCGGAATCCGACAGCGACACATTGCCGTGGGTGAAGCGCGCGTAATAAAGCCCCGGAATGTGATTGATGAAAATTGTAATGAGTGCGAAGCCGCGCCAGAAATCGACGGCATTCGGTTCACGCGGCATAATCGGTGGCCTCAGTCTGTCGGCGTCGAGATTATGCCGGCAAACCCCGCCGGTTCGAGCCTCTGGAATGACAATCATTCGCGTTTTGACGAGCCGCGCAAGCCTCGTGTTAGACTTGTCACGATATCGACGCAGACGCTTGCAAGGGTCAGGTCGAGGGCGGGACCGGAGCGGCGGCTGGTCGCGGACGATGTACGTCAGTGACGACGTGCGTGGCGACGTGTGCGCCAGGCAACGATGTGCGTGAGGCGAGACTGACCCGTGCCGAAGTTCTATTTCCATTTCAGCGACGGACGGCGGACGTTCAGCGACACGCAAGGGGTCGATCTGACCGGATTCGGCGCGCTGCGCCGCGAGGCGGTGCGCCAGATCCGTGACATGAAGGCGGCGCAACTGGAAAGCGGCATGCACGGGTCGTGGCCGGACTGGACGGTGACCGCGGTCGACGCGCGGGGCGCGCCGGTGCTGCATATGGCGTTCGACCTGACGCCGAAGCCGTTGCCGGCGCGCGACACGCTGCCGGCCGGCCCGCAGAACTAGAACGATCGTATTAGCTGTCGTCGCCGCAGGCGCGCTTGCGCGGTGCGGCGGGGTTCGCCTCGTCGATCCAGGCGGCGCGGGCCGCAAGCTCATCGGCAACGAATTCGAGGCGGCTCGCCGTTTCGCGCGCGGTCTGCACGAGACTTCGGCATTCTTCGGCCAGTTCCGTCAGGGAAGACTTCGTCACGGTTCGGCTCTCGGTTGCACGCGGACGAAAATCCGCGGGATCGGTTGTGTATCGACCATGATCCGCGCCGGTTAATATTTCAAGTTTAAAAAGTTGTAATTTGAAATATCTGCCATGCATCCGCGCATGGTGCAGGCGGGACGGTCGGGGCGAGGGCGGCTGGTACGCGACGCCGCAAACGCCCCGCTTCGCGGCGGCCACGCGGGCCGCGCGTGGCGGTGACGGGGTACTACGACTTGTTACGACGGCGGCTTGCGAGAATGCGCCGGCAGAATTTCATCGGAGCGAGCGGCGTTACTCGCGTCCGTTACTTCACGCCGTTACTTCACGCCGTTACTGGCGGCCTTTACTTGCGGCCTTTATTTGCAGCGGTTACTCGACGCCTTTACTTGCCGCGCGACAGCGCGGACTTCTTGACCTTGCGGTCGCGTTCGGTGTCGATCTCGACCGCCTTCGCCCAGAATTCGCTGGCCATCGCTTCGAGCTGATCGGCAGCCTCGCGCGCCTGGCGCACGAGCCGCAGGCAATCGTCGGCCTTGTCCATGAAATATTGGGCGTCGCGCATCGAACCCTTGCTCCTAATACGCGAGCAGCTATAGAACACGCGGGTTTATTTCAAGTATAAAATATATGTACGCAAAATAAAATTTTCAAATTGCAAGAAATGGCTGCAAAGCGCGGCCGGACCGAACGAATCTTGCGTGGAAAGCCGCGGAAAAGATCGCGGAGCGCGCTTACCGCCTGGCGGGCTGCGTCACGCCGATCGCCGCGGTTTCGATACCGACAGCCGGGGGTGTGTTGACCTGATAGAATGCGGCGGTGAGCAGAACGATTGCGGTCAGGGCAAAGCCCAGCCGGACCCAACAATCAGCCATCGGTGCCACCCTTCCTGACATGCCGGCGACCTTACGCGCTGAAACCGGGGCCCGCCCATCGCAGGCTCGGAACGCAGTAAATCCGCGTGCTTAACGGGGCCGGCCCCCACGAGCCGGTGCGGTAGCCGTGCATGCCCAATCCGGCGGAATAACGGCTCAAACAAGGTGGCTTCGGGCCGTTTCGGCCTTTGGTCGACCGGTGGTTAAGACTTATCTCATATTTTAATGGCACATATCGTAACGAAATTCGGGACGAAGTCCGGACCGTCGCGCACCGCTGCGACGGCCGGCACGACACAGGACGCCCGTGACCGGGCGGCCTCAAGGGTCGGAGGAATGGGAATGGACTGCACCGTGGTGGCTGTACGGCCGGCCCATGGCGGCTGGATCGTCGAACAGGGGCCGCAGCAGTCGGGCCCTTACTTCTCCGACGACATGGCGATGCGGGTGGCGCTGGCGCAGGTGCAGGATCTCGCCCGCAGCGGCAAGCCGGCCCGCCTCTCGGTGCAGAACGGCGAGGGCGAGCCGCAGGCCGAGATCTGCCGCTGCCGCGACTTCATGCATACCGCCGCGATGTTGCGCGGCGCGGCGGCGAAGCGGACCTGCTAGGGCCTTTCCGGCTTCGATGGAATCGAAGCCGGGGTTTCTAGTTTTGCTTTGTCGCGTCTTTTGACGCGATCCGGGCTCCACTTCGCTTGAAAACGCTCCCGCGACAATCGGTTGCGAAGCGCAGCGCGCGATTCCCAAATGCAGCGTCCGCTGCACCGCCGGCGGAACCGCAGCGCGCTGCCGCGCGTTTCCATGATGGAATCTCACATCAATCATAGCAGGGGCGGGTCAAGTTAGGACAATCCAATGGCCAATCCGCGCAGCACGGCCAGCATTGCCGGCCATCCGATTCATCCGATGTTGATTCCGTTTCCCGTCGCTTTCTTCGTCGGCACCTTCGCGGCCGACCTCGGCTACTGGTATTCTGGCAACCCGCTATGGGTCACCGCCTCGCTCTGGCTGCTCGGCGCCGGCCTGGTGATGGGCGCGCTGGCGGCGGCGATGGGGTTGATCGACCTGTTCGGCGACCGCCAAATCCGTGCGCTACGCGACGTGTGGTGGCATGCCGGCGGCAATATCGTCGCCGTGCTGATCGAACTCTGCAACTGGTTCACGCGCTACGAACACGGCGCGGCCGCGGTGATCCCGAGCGGCATCGTGCTGTCGCTGATCGTGGTGCTGATCCTGCTGTTCACCGGCTGGAAGGGATGGGAGATGGTCTATCGCCATCGCGTTGGCGTCGCCGATCTGTGACGCCGATGTCGTCCGGGTCTACTCGCGGCCGAAAACTTTGAAGGCGATGTAGCCGCACATCGCGACATAAGCCGCGACCAGCACGCCGGCGGGTTCCGCCATGCCGAACAGCAGCACGGCGATGGCGGCGGCGATCGCAAACCATATATCGGGCGGCAGGCGGGGGACCATCGCAGTCACGCAGTTGTACAGTGTAGTGCGCGGCGGGCGCACACACGGCCGAATTCGCGACGACGATCCGACAGACCTTTGACGAGAAATTGTTCTTGCACCGCCATAGCTCCTACCTGCGCCAAGCGCATTGGTAGGAGTCATCAGCCGGACCGGCGGTTATCGGGGGACCCCATCCCCATCGGTCTCGAGTGTAGCGGGAGTGCGGCGCATGAGCCAGTCTCGTTTTATAGGCCCCATTACGCTGGCCTTGCTGGCGGGTGTGTGGCTGGCGGTTCTGTTCGGCGACGCCTCTTCGCAGCAGCTCGGCGGTCTCGCCGTGCTGACGATCATCGCCGGCGCGATGGCGATGCTGACGCTGCGCGGCCGGCGCTGAAATGACAAAGGCCGCCGGCGAGGGCGGCCTTCGCTGTTCCAAGTCGCGCAGGCGTCAGCGCGAGCAGACCGCGACGCCCGCGGCCGCGCCGCACTGGCCGACATCCTTGCCGCCTTCGGACGACATGGTGCCGGGCGCGCCGTTGCAGGTCAGCGCGATGATCTGGCCGCCCTGCGCGCAGACAAGGTTGCCCGAGCCGCGCACCACATAGAACGGCGCACCGGCATCGCCCTTGTCACCCTTGTCGCCCTTCGGGCCGGCCGGACCAGGCTCGCCCTTCGCTCCCGCGGGACCGGCTTCGCCCTTCGGACCCGCATCGCCTTTCGGGCCTGCAGGACCGGCCGGGCCGGCGTCGCCTTTCGGTCCCTCGAAGCAGCCGCCCAGGGTCAGTGCGGCGGTCAGTGTCAGTGCCAGCGCTGCGATGCGCATCATGATTCGATCCTCCCCATGTCCCGTTTGCTTGTTCTGGTTTTGCTTGTTGCTCGCGCCGAAAGTGTAAGGGTGCGCTTGCGCCGGGGCCATTTGAAAATTGGAGACCCATCAGCGGGGGGACGTCAGAACGTATCGTGAAAACTGCATATTTCGCACAATGGACAGTGCCATTTCACAAAGCGGCAAAAAAAATTGGTAGTTTCGCAATACAAAAATTATGGCTCCGCCTTCATGAACGAGCCTAAAAAGCGCTGGATGGGCGCATCTGAAATGAAAGAGGCCGCCGGTTAGGGCGGCCTCCGAGCTGGCTATGCGTTAGCCGCTCTCATTCACGGTCAGCCCAAACTGAGCGTGATGTCTCATGGGTAGCTTGGCGCGAGCGCTGTCCAGTCCAGGCGAAAAGCGTACATCGCCATAAACATCACAACGACGGCGAGTGTGGCGACCGCCCATTGTGGCGGAACGAAATAAGTCGCCGCGGCCTTATGATTTTTCATTGATTGTCCCTTCGGGCCGTACCGCCTTCGTTTTCCCAGCGGTCGAGTGCAAGAAAAGCCCGGCAATATGCCGGGCTCCCTGCTTCCAAGCTGGGGTCTACGAAGTCGGACGACGACTTACTTTTGCTGCTCGGAAGGCTTCGACTGATTGCCCGGGTTCTGCTCGGCCGGCTTGGCGGGAGCGCCCTCGACGGGGGTCTTCTTGGTTTCATCGGTATTGACCGAAATATTCGTCATAGTATTTTTCCTCAAATACCTGAAAAGGATTTCTCAAGTACATTATATAAATGGTGTCTATTCTGAATAATACAAGACCCAACGTTCGCTGATCTTTTCCGTATATCAGGCCACTAGGGTCGAAACAGGCCAATACCCGCCGATTGGGGCGGCCTACTCAGGGGCAGGCGGCGCGGAGGTCGCTTGGTTGATAAGCTGCGATACCGCAGTCACCACTTGGGCCGGCGCAAACGGCTTTGTCACTAACACGCTGTTGGGGACACCTTGAGCCGCCCATTCATCTGCGCCGTGACCGGTTACATAAACAACCGGCAATTCTGGGTGCAGTTCGCGGGCATGTCTCGCCACATCCCACCCCGTGATCGGTCCAGGGCCTAGATGGATGTCCGTGACCAATGCCCGATAGTTGGCTTCCGGTGCGTCCAGCATTGCGAGGGCTTGCTTACCGAGCGTTGCTGTTGCGACGGTGAAGCCCGCCTCTTGAAGCGCCGCTTCGATTTCGCCCTGAAGGAGAACCTCGTCTTCCACGTATAGAATCGAAACAACTTCCACGGCGATCCCCCCATATGTCGGGGAGTAAACGCAGCGCAGAAGCTAATGGTTCATAAGTGAGTACAAAAACCGAAGTAGGCCACTCCAAAAATCAAACTAGGCCACTAGGGGTCGAAACAGGCCAGCACCAAATTCTGGGGAAGAACATATTGCGAACGGAGAACAAATAGTGTACGATGGTTCCTCAGTCGGCGGGGGCCGGCTGACCCGGCGGGGATGCTCCACGGTTCGGCCAGGGCGCAAAATCAAATGCGCACAATGGCTTGGATAAGGCGGGGGGCGCGTTGTCGGGGTGTCGAATCTGAGGGCATATAGGGAGCCACCGATGAGCCAGCCTGCGCTTCGTGTTGTTGATGGAAGTCCGATGGAAAAAGCCGACAAGTCGAAGGCGCTGACGGCCGCCCTGTCCCAGATCGAACGCCAGTTCGGCAAGGGCTCGGTGATGCGGCTCGGCAAGAACGACAAGGCGATGGATATCGAGGCGATCTCGACCGGCTCGCTCGGCCTCGACATCGCGCTCGGCATCGGCGGCCTGCCGCGCGGCCGGGTGGTCGAAATCTACGGTCCGGAATCCTCCGGCAAGACGACGCTGGCGCTGCACACCATCGCGGAAGCCCAGAAGAAGGGCGGCATCTGCGCCTTCGTCGACGCCGAACACGCGCTCGACCCGATCTATGCCCGTAAGCTCGGCGTCAATGTCGACGACCTCCTGATCTCGCAGCCCGACGCGGGCGAGCAGGCGCTCGAGATCGCCGACACGCTGGTGCGCTCCGGCGCGATCGACGTGCTGGTGGTCGACTCGGTCGCGGCTCTCGTGCCGCGCTCCGAACTCGAAGGCGAGATGGGCGACGTGCAGCCCGGCTCGCAGGCGCGCCTGATGAGCCAGGCGCTGCGCAAGCTCACGTCTTCGATCTCGCGCTCGCGCACCATGGTGATCTTCATCAACCAGATCCGCATGAAGATCGGCGTGATGTACGGCTCGCCGGAAACCACCTCGGGCGGCAACGCGCTGAAATTCTACGCCTCGGTCCGCCTCGACATTCGCCGCATCGGCGCGATCAAGGACCGCGACGAGGTGATCGGCAACCAGACCCGCGTCAAGGTCGTCAAGAACAAGCTCGCGCCGCCGTTCAAGCAGGTCGAGTTCGACATCATGTATGGCGAAGGCGTGTCCAAGCTCGGCGAGTTGATCGACCTCGGCGTCAAGGCCGGCGTGGTCGAGAAGTCGGGCGCCTGGTTCTCCTGCGACAGCCAGCGCATCGGGCAGGGCCGCGAAAACGCCAAGACGTTCCTCAAGGACAATCCCGACCTTGCCGCCAAGATCGAGGCGGCGGTGCGCCAGAACGCCGGCCTGATTGCCGAAGCGATCCTGGCCGGCGAAGACCCCGACGAAGATGACGACGACGAGGCGGCGGAGGCCTAACCGCCGGAAGCCTCATCGTCTTCCGGCAGCCGGCTTCGCCCCAGTCCCCTTGTCCCCGGGGCCGGCTGCCCTCCTTTTTGCCTTTGATGTTTTGCCACTGAACCGGAGATGGCTCGATCGCTGAGTGTGTTGCGTGTGGTGTGTGAGCGTTGCCTGTCGATATTGCCCCGCGAAGCGGCGCCCGTGTTGAGTAGCCCCGGTGTCGCAGCTTGAGTGTCTGAACGGGGTGCCGCGAGCGGAGGCTTTATCGGCTGGAACGTAGCGTGCGTGTTCGTGCGTGTTGTTGTGTGTCGTATCCGAGTGATCGTCAGCCATTGGAGTTGCGCCAGCGCCCCATGCCTGATCGCGATCCAAGCGGGAGCCTGACGATCGACCATCCGATCGCCGCGCCATTCCGGTTCTGTCGCGCGTATCGCCCCCGTCGGCACCCGGCTGCATAACGCGGCCGCCACCGAGGACGGGGGCGAGATGCGTTTTGGGCGCCGGCTGTGCGGCAATCCCGGGTTTTTGGAGGCTTGCCTGAATTTGCTGGCGCTTGCCTGATTTTCCGGGGCTGGCTGCGTCAATTCGGTTTGCGCCGGCGGGAACCAATCGCAGCGGCAAACCGTTTTGTCGATGACGCCTCGAACAGATGCGTCATGACTGGCCGGGGCAGGGGGTGGCCTTGATCCGGGGAGGATCGAATGACGTCACCCGAAGCACGCGGGCGCTGTGCCGCGCCTTTGTTCCGCAACTCTCCGGTTATCCGGAGCGTCTCAATCCAAAGCGCAGCGAGGCTGATGTCGCCCGCTGCGATGCTGTCGACGGTCGCCGCCGTCGCGCTTGCCGTTGCGTTCGCGAGCGCCGCCGTGGCGCAAGGAAGCGGACAGGGGAATGGGCAAAGCATGGGGTCGCCGCCGGCGGCCCGGCAGGACATGCAGCAGCAGGGCCAGCCCGCCGCGCCGCCGCCGGACGCCGGCAAGCCCGCAGCGGCTTCGGACGGCGGCAGTGCCGCGCCCGGCGCGGTGCCCCAGCATGGTGGCGCTGTCGCGCAGAAGGACCATGCGCCCGACCTGACGCTCAACGACCAGCAGCGCGAGGCGGTTCGTAAAGCCGTGTTCGCCCGGCACACCGCGCAGAAAGCGTTGCCGGGCTTCGAGCCGGAAGCGGGCAAGACGGCGCCGCGCGCGCTCAAGCTTGAGTCGATGCCGCCGGAAATCATTCAGGACATTCCCGAACTCCGGCATTTCTTCGTCGCCGATATCGCGAACCGGCAGGTGCTGGTCGTCAACGCGATGGATCGCAAGATCGTGGCGGTGATTGCGGCGCCGGGCGATGCGGCGAATGCCGCGCCGGCCGCCGCCAGCGGCTTTGCCGAGACGGCGAAGGACGTCAAAGAGACGAGCCGTGAACAGGCGGTCGGAGATGCAGCCAAGGATGCAACCAAGGATGCAACCAAGGATGCAACCAAGGATGCAACCAAGGATGCAACCAAGGATGCAACCAAGGACGCGGCGGACGGCAGCAAGGCCGCGAGCGACGACGCCAAGGATAACGCTACCAAGGATGGCGGCTCGCGCGCGCATATCGACCGCAACAAGCATTATGACGACGACACCAACGACCCGCATGTCGAAAAGCCCGCCGATCAGGCCAAGCAGGCCGACTCGACCGTGCTGCGCGACGGCGTGCTGACAGCGCCGGGCGCGCCGAAAAACAGCGAGACCGCGCCGGCGAAATTCTCCGAGGTCAATGCCGCGCTCGACAGCCATCCGACGATGTCCGGCGGCGCGGACCTGACCGCGGAGCAGGCGGCCGAGGTGTTCCGCACGGTGATGGCGGATAAATCCGTGCCGGCGGTCGACATCAAGGCCACCGCTCCGGCGGCGCAACTGCCGAACCTGACGCCGTCACAGCCGTTTCCCGATGCGCTGTTGAAGAAATTCCCGGCGCTCGCGACCTACGGCTACATCAAGACGGCCGACAAGGTGCTGATCGTGACGCCGGCCAACAAGATTCTGGTCGGCTGGATCGACGCGAAAGGGCAGGACCCCTCGTCGAAGCCCGCCGAGGCGGCCGCCGCCGCGCGGGGCGGCTGACCGCCGCCGCCGGGCCTGAAGGACGGCCCGGCGAAACCCCCGGACATGCTGTCGCAGGACACCGGCGCATCTTGCGTATGGCGGCGGGACTCCCGACATTTTTCACCACCCGCAAGCGCGGCCGGATTCGGCTGCGCTTTGGCGCGTCGCGGCGTTGCGAGCGCCGATACAGGACCGGAACAGGCAAACCGACGATGAACTATTTCCGCACCGCTCTGCTGCTCGCGGGTTTGACCGCGCTGTTCATGGGCGTCGGCTATCTCATCGGCGGCGCGGCGGGCGCTTTCATCGCGCTCATTGTCGCCGGCGGCATGAACCTGTTCGCCTACTGGAATTCCGACAGGATGGTGCTGTCGATGCACGGCGCGCAGGAGGTCGATGCTGCCTCCGCGCCCGATTTGCACGCGATGGTCGCCGAGCTTGCGCGCCGCGCCGGACTGCCGATGCCGCGCGTCTACCTGATGGACAATCCGCAGCCGAACGCCTTCGCGACCGGCCGCAATCCGGAGAATTCCGCGGTCGCGGTGACGACCGGCCTGTTGCGCGCGCTTCAGCACGACGAGGTCGCCGGCGTGATCGCGCATGAGCTGGCGCATATCCGCAACCGCGACACGCTGATCATGACGGTGACGGCGACGATCGCCGGCGCGATCTCGATGCTCGGCAATTTCGCGATGTTCACCGGGATGGGCGGCAACCGCGACAACAACGGCGTCGGCCTGATCGGCACGCTGGCGATGGTGATCCTCGCGCCGCTCGCCGCGATGCTGGTGCAGATGGCGATCAGCCGCACGCGCGAATACGCCGCCGACGAGATCGGCGCGCATATCAGCGGCGAGCCGCTGGCGCTGGCGTCCGCGCTCGCCAAGATTTCCGACATGGCGCATGCGATCCCGAACGACGCGGCGGAGGCCTCGCCCGCCACCGCGCACATGTTCATCGTCAATCCGCTGTCCGGCGCACGCATGGACAACCTGTTCTCCACCCACCCGGCGACCGAGAACCGTATCGCGGCGCTGGAGCGGCTCGCCGGCGCGGCGGGTGGAGAGGCGCGCCCGGCGGCGCGTTCGGCGCTCGGCAGCGCAACGCCCCGCGCGGCCCGGCCGCGTGGCCCCTGGGGCTGACGCCATCGGCCTCGCGCGGTTCCCCCGGCGATGTCCGGGCCATTCCGGGCGCTTAATCCCCGGTCCCGTCGGGCCGCGTCAGTGGACTCCGGGCAACCCCGCCGCTAGATACAGAGCCTAAAAGCAAGGCCGCGCCGGGATTTAGCGCGGGTCCGCCGGTCCGCCCGGCGGCAATCGTCTTTCGGGGGCAAAGCGGAATTGGCATGAGTGGCGTCAACGACATCCGGTCGCAGTTCATCGGCTATTTCGAGAAGCACGGCCATCAGCCGGTGGCGTCGTCGCCGCTGGTGCCGCGCAACGACCCGACGCTGATGTTCACCAATGCCGGCATGGTGCAGTTCAAGAACGTCTTCACCGGCCTCGAGAAGCGCCCCTACAGCCGCGCCGCGACCGCGCAGAAATGCGTGCGCGCTGGCGGCAAGCACAACGACCTCGACAATGTCGGTTACACCGCGCGGCATCACACCTTCTTCGAGATGCTCGGCAACTTCTCGTTCGGCGACTACTTCAAGGACGTCGCGATCGAACTGGCGTGGAACCTGATCACCAGGGAATTCGGTCTGCCCAAAGACAAGCTGATGGCGACCGTCTACATCGACGACGACGAGGCGTTCGGCCTCTGGAAGAAGATCGCCGGCCTGCCCGAGAGCAGGATCGTGCGCATCGCCGGCTCGGACAATTTCTGGGCGATGGGCGACACTGGCCCGTGCGGGCCGTGCTCGGAAATCTTCTACGACCACGGCGACAAGATTCCCGGCGGCCCGCCCGGCTCGCCGGATTCGGAAGGCGACCGGTTCATCGAGATCTGGAACCTCGTCTTCATGCAGTTCGAGCAGCAGGCGGGGGGCGAGCGCACCGCGCTGCCGCGCCCGTCGATCGACACCGGCATGGGCCTCGAGCGCATCGCCGCGGTGCTGCAGGGCACGCATGACAATTACGGCATCGACCTGTTCGTCGCGCTGAT
The DNA here is from genome assembly GCF_050250095.1 of Pseudolabrys sp. Lineage (NCBI taxonomy): Bacteria > Pseudomonadati > Pseudomonadota > Alphaproteobacteria > Hyphomicrobiales > Xanthobacteraceae > Pseudolabrys > Pseudolabrys sp. Next base: position 673,619 of record NZ_JBFWPH010000001.1, read on the forward strand.
CCGCGCCATCGCCGAACTGACCGGCCCGGCGAAGGACGACGCGCAGAAGGCCTCGCACCGGGTGATCGCGGATCACCTGCGCGCCTCCTCGTTCCTGATCGCGGACGGCGTGCTGCCCTCGAACGAAGGCCGCGGCTATGTGCTGCGCCGGATCATGCGCCGCGCGATGCGCCATGCGCAGCTCTTGGGCGCCAAAGATCCGCTGATGTGGCGGCTCGTCCCCTCGCTGACCCGCGAGATGGGGCAGGCCTATCCCGAACTGATCCGCGCCGAGGCGCTGATCACCGAAACGCTGAAGCTGGAAGAGACACGCTTCCGCCGGACGCTGGAGCGCGGCCTCACGATCCTCGATGAGAAGAGTGGGTCGCTGAAAAAGGGCGACATGTTCGACGGCGAGACCGCCTTCACGCTGTACGACACTTATGGCTTTCCGCTCGACCTGACGCAGGACGCGCTGCGCTCGCGCGGCATCTCGGTCGATTTGGCTTCGTTCGAGGATGCGATGGAGCGCCAGCGCGACAAGGCGCGCGCGTCATGGGCCGGTTCCGGCGAGGCCGCGGCCGAGACGGTGTGGTTTCCGCTGCGCGAGAAGACCGGCGCCACCGAATTCCTCGGCTACGAGACCGAGAGCGCGGAGGGCGTCGTCGCCGCGCTGGTGAAAGACGGCAAGGACGTCGCGGAGCTCAAGACGGGCGATACCGGCGCGATCGTGCTGAACCAGACGCCGTTCTACGGCGAGAGCGGCGGCCAGGTCGGCGACACCGGCGAGATGCGCCGCGACGGCGTGCGCGTCACCGTTACCGATACCCAGAAAAAGGCCGGCGACGTGTTCGCGCACATGGTCACCGTCAATGAGGGCACGGTGAAGGTCGGCGATCCGCTGCTGCTCGACGTCGACCACGAGCGGCGCGGCGACATTCGCCGCAACCATTCCGCCACCCATCTGCTGCACGAGGCGCTGCGCCAGGTGCTGGGCGACCACGTCGCGCAGAAGGGCTCGCTGGTCGCGCCGGAACGGCTGCGCTTCGACATTTCCCACCCCAAGCCGGTGACGGCCGAGGAACTGGAAAAGGTCGAGGACATCGCCAACGCCATCGTGCTGCAGAACGCAGCCGTGACGACGCGGCTGATGGCGGTCGACGACGCGATTGCCTCCGGCGCCCGAGCGCTGTTCGGCGAGAAATACGGCGACGAGGTCCGCGTGGTGGCGATGGGCGAGGCTGCCGGCGCCGGCGGCTCCAACGCGATGGGCTGGTCGGTCGAACTGTGCGGCGGCACCCATGTGAAGCGCACCGGCGACATCGGGCTGGTGTCAATCGTGGGCGAGGCGGGCGTCGCCGCCGGCGTGCGCCGCATCGAGGCGCTGACCGGCGCACAGGCGCGCAAGGCCGCTCACAAACAGCTTCAGGCGGCTAAAGCGGCGTCTGCGGAACTTAAAGTATCGCTGGAGGACATGCCGGCTCGCATTGCCACGCTTCTTGAAGAACGCAAGAAACTCGAGCGCGATCTGTCGGATGCGCGCAAGAAGCTCGCGATGGGCGGCGGGGGGGCCAAGGCCGGCCCTGCGGCCGATGACGTACGCGAGGTTGCCGGCGTCAGGCTGATGGCCCGCGCCGTGACCGGCATCGACCTCAAGGATCTGCGCAGCCTGGCCGACGAGGGCAAGAAGCAGGTCGGGTCCGGCGTCGTCGCCATTGTCGGCACCGCGGAGGACGGCAAGGCCGGCATCGTGGTCGGCGTCACCAACGATCTCACCGCGCGCTTCTCGGCCGTGGACCTCGTGCGCAAGGGCGCCGAGGCGCTCGGCGGCAAGGGCGGCGGCGGGCGGCCCGACATGGCGCAGGCCGGCGGGCCGGACGGCGGAAAGGCCGACGCCGCGCTCAAGGCAGTCGAGGCCGCGCTGGCGGGCGGCTAGCCGATCCTGTCGCGGATGAACCGCAGCCGCGCCTCGACCGGCGCGCGCGGCACCTCGACCAACTCGTATCCCAGTTCGCCATAGACCTCGACCATCGCGCGGTACGTGCGACGCGCGACGTCGAAGCTCTGCCAGCGTTCGCTGTCGGCGGTGTAGATCTCGCGCCAGGGCGGGCAGATGAAGACGCAGGGGCGGTAGCGGTGCCGCCGCATCGCCGCCCGCAGCGCCTGCGGCGGGTCCAGACCTTCGAGCCGCAGATAGCCGGCGATGTCGGGAATGCCGCGGTCGAACACGACCGGCGCGGCGGCGCCGCGCATCGCTTCGTAGTTCGCGACGTCGCGCGCCAGCATCGCGCCGGCGAAGGCGAGGGGATTGAGCCAGGGCAGGGCGCGGCCGCCGCGCGTTTCCTCGTCGCGGATAACGGCACGGCCGGCCTCCGCGACGGTGGTGACACCAGCCCGCGCCAGCGCCTCGATCAGCGTCGTCTTGCCGGCGCCGGGGCCGCCGGTGAGGACGAAGAAGGGCGGCGCTGCGTCGCTGCGGCGGGTCATGAGGTCCGGCTCGGTCACGCAAAGATCCCTGGCTGAGTGTGTGAGGAAGGGCGCCGCCGCGGCGGCGATTTTTAGGCGCAGTTGGCCTTGGCCGTTGCACCGGCTCGCGGCCTGCGGCACACAGAGCGCATATTTCCGCAGGACATTTCCACCCCGTGCCGCATCCGCCCTCCGCCCAAGGCCTGATCCTGTTTCTGGTGGTCGCCGGCATCGTGGTGCCGCTGTTCCACCGGGCGCGGATCGGGGCCGTGCTCGGCTTCCTGATCGCGGGCGTGGTGCTCGGCCCCGGCGGACTCGGCCGCTTCGACGCGGAGTATCCGTGGGTCCATTACATCACCTTCAACAATCCGCATAACGCCGAAGTGCTGGCGGAAGCCGGCATCGTCGTGATGCTGTTCCTGCTCGGCCTCGAACTGTCGGTGCAGCGGCTCTGGCAGTTGCGCCGCTACGTGCTCGGCGTCGGCCTCGTGCAGGTCGCGGTGACGACGCTCGCCATCGGCTTCGCGGTGCGCTTCCTGATCGCGCCGCCGCCGGCGGGGCTGATCCTCGGCCTCTGCCTCGCGCTGTCCTCCACCGCGATTGTCATGCAGATCCTCGCCGAGCAGCATCGCGTGGCGCATCCGGTCGGCCGCATCGCGCTGTCGATCCTGCTGTTCCAGGACCTGATGGTGGTGCCGGTGCTGTTCATCGTCGGCATCTTCTCGGGCGCGACGCGCGGCGGCGGCTGGCTCGATCTGCTGCTGCCCTTTGCGGTCGGTTTCGGCGCCGTCGCGGTCATCATGGTGCTGGGGCGCTTTCTCGCGTCACCGCTGCTGCATTCCGCGATGCGCACCGGCAGCCGCGACCTCATCATGGCGATCGCGCTGCTGATCCTCGTCGTGTTCGCGCTGGTGACGGTGGCGAGCGGACTGTCGATCGCGCTTGGCGCGTTCCTGGCCGGCATTCTGCTGTCCGACAGCGAGGTGCGCCACCAGCTCGAGATCGACCTCGAGCCGTTCAAGGGCCTGCTGCTCGGCGTCTTCTTCGTTTCGGTCGGCACCAAAGTCGACGTCGTCAGCGTCGCCGGCGACGTGCTGTGGATCGTGCTCGCAGTGATCGGTCTGATGGCCGGCAAGGCGGTGGTGATCTACGGCGCGACCCGTGCCTTCGGCGTGGCGCGGCCGCTGGCCGCCGAACTGGCGCTGCTGCTCTCGCAGGCCGGCGAATTTGCCTTCGTCGTGGTCGGCGCGGCGGCGGCCGGCAGGCTGTTGTCGCCGCGGCTCGCGGCGGCCACCATCGCGGTGGTGGGGCTTTCGATGATGCTGACGCCGGTGGCGGCGGCGCTGGCGCGCAGGATCGCGGCCCGGCTCGAATCCGCCGACGCCGCGCGCGGCGCGGCGCTGCCGGACGCGGCCGAATTCGACAGCCATGTGGTGATCGGCGGCTACGGACGCGCGGGGCAACTCGTCGCGCGGGTGCTCGCCGCCGAGGGCGTGCCCTATGTCGCCTTCGACACCAATGGCGAACTGGTCGCGGTCGAGCGCATCACCAATCCCTTCGTGTTCTACGGCGACGCCGGGCGCACCGAAATCCTCGAGCGGGTGGGGGCGGAGCGGGCCCGCGCCTTCGTCGTCACGGTGAACCACGCGGCATCCGCCGAGCGCATGGTGACGGCGGCGCGGCGCATCCGGCCCGACGTGCCGGTGTTTGCCCGCGCCCGCGATCCCAAACATGCCGAGCGGCTACGCTCGCTCGGCGCGGTCGGCGTGGTGCCGGAGAATTTCGAGGCGAGCCTTCAACTCGCCGCGCGCGTGCTGGAGAAACTCGACCTGTCGGAAGACGCAGTGGCCGAGCGCGTCGCCGCGATCCGGGCGGCGGAGCTGGATGAAGGTCCGGCCAAGGCGGCGGGGGCAAAAGGAACGGCAAGCTGAAGGTTATGGTCGTCCCCGCGAAGGCGGGGACCCATATCCGCAGGCGCTGATCGTGAATCGAGAACCGGAGGCTATGGGTCCCGGGCCTCGCTCGTTCACTCGCTCGCCCGGGACGACTGCATCAAGACAGTATGCGTTACGCCGCCATCGCCGCCTTCAAGTTCGCGTCGACCTTGTCGAGGAAGCCGGTGGTGGTGAGCCACTTCTGCTCCGGCCCGACCAGCAGCGCGAGATCCTTGGTCATGAAGCCGGACTCGACGGTATCGATGCAGACTTTCTCCAGCGTCGCGGCGAATTTCGCAAGCCGCTCGTTGTTGTCGAGCTTGGCGCGATGGGCAAGGCCGCGCGTCCAGGCGAAGATCGAAGCGATCGAGTTGGTCGAGGTCTGCTCGCCTTTCTGATGCTGGCGATAGTGGCGCGTGACGGTGCCGTGGGCGGCTTCCGACTCCACGACCTTGCCATCCGGCGTCATCAGCACCGAGGTCATCAGGCCGAGCGAGCCGAAGCCCTGCGCCACGGTGTCGGACTGCACGTCGCCGTCGTAGTTCTTGCAGGCCCAGACATAGCCGCCGGACCATTTGAGCGCCGAGGCCACCATGTCGTCGATCAGGCGGTGCTGGTAGATGATGTTCTTTTTGGCGAAGGCGTCCTTGAACTCGGCGTCGAAAATCTCCTGGAAGATGTCCATGAAGCGGCCGTCATACTGCTTGATGATGGTGTTCTTCGTGGAGAGGTAGAGCGGATAGCCGCGGTTGAGCGCGTAGTTCATCGAGGCGCGCGCGAAATCGACGATCGACTGGTCGAGGTTGTACATCGACATGGCGACGCCGGGGCCGGGGAACTGGAACACCTCGCGTTCGATCCTCTCGCCGTCGTCGCCGGTGAAGGTGAGGGTGAGCCTGCCCTTGCCGGGCACCTTGAAATCGGTGGCGCGATACTGGTCGCCATAGGCGTGGCGGCCGATCACGATGGGCTGCGTCCAGCCCGGAACGAGGCGCGGCACGTTCCTGCAGATGATCGGCTCGCGGAAGATGGTACCGCCGAGGATGTTGCGGATGGTGCCGTTCGGCGAGCGCCACATTTCCTTGAGGCCGAATTCCTGCACCCGGCCTTCGTCCGGCGTGATGGTGGCGCATTTGACGGCGACGCCGACCTCTTTGGTCTTGTTCGCCGCCTCGACGGTAATCCGGTCGCCGGTTTCGTCGCGCTTCTGGACGCTGAGGTCGTAATAGAGCAGGTCGATGTCGAGATAAGGGTGGATCAGCTTGTCCTTGATGAACTGCCAGATGATCCGGGTCATCTCGTCGCCGTCCATTTCGACGACGGGATTGGCTACCTTGATCTTCGCCATTGAGCGCGCCACCTCTTGAGAGCGGACCTGTTCACGAAACCGTTATTGCAGCCTAGCACGTCCCCTCAATTGGAAATTGGTCGCAAATCGCGCTAAAATTGCGGATGTCTCCGCTTGTTGCCGTCCTCGCGCGGAGCAATCGCACGGCCCGGAGAAACTGACATGACCATCCTTGTCCTCAACCGCCGCAATCTTCTCGCCGGCGGCGGCGCAGTCCTCGCAACCGGAGTTTCGGGACTTGTGGTGCCGGCTTGCGCACAAGGCGTCGCGCCGACCGCGTCGATGTCGGGCGGCTCCAACAATTATCTCAAGGGCGCGCCGATCGTGGAGCGAATCGGCAAGGGCGGCTTCGTGATGAGCGGCACCGTGCGCCGCGCCGGCGACGGCGCGCCGCTTGCCGGGCAGCGCATCCAGATCTGGGCGCACACGGTCGAGGGCCAGGAGCACGAACAGAAGAGCCACGGGGCGACGCTCACCGACAAGAACGGCGCGTTCCGTCTTGAGATGCCGCAGATCATCCCGATCTTCGGCCAGCCGCACGGCCATCTCGCCTATGATAGCGGCGAGTTCAAAACCGTGTTTCTGCGCCCCGTGATGCGCAGCGCCAAGCAGACCAGCCTTGAGGCGCATTTCGTTCTTCAGCCGGCCTGAGCGAAGCAGGACCACGGGTGATGAGATCGGCGAAGGTGACCCTGATCTGGGCCGCCCTTGCAGCTGTCCTGTGCGTGCCGATCGTCCTCGCAGCGGCAAGCCCACTGCTCGAATGGCGCGGCCCGGTCTACATCCTCGCCGGGTTTGCCGGGATCGCGGGGCTCGGTCTCATCCTCGTCCAGCCGCTGTTGATCGCCGGATATTTGCCGGGTCTGTCAACCTTTCGCGGGCGGCGCGTTCATCACTGGATCGGCGCCACGTTGGTCGCGGCGGTGGTGATCCATGTCGGAGGGCTTTGGTACACCAGCCCTCCGGACATGATCGACGCGCTGTCCTTCACGTCGCCGACGCCGTTCTCTCCCTTCGGCGTGGTCGCGATGTGGGCGATCTTCGCCGTCGCGGTGCTGGCCGTGCTGCGCAGAAAACTGGGACCGCGCGCGTGGCGGATCGTCCATATGACGCTCGCGGCGATCATCGTCGCCGGCGTTGTGGTCCATGCCGCGCTGGTCGAGGGCGCGATGGAAACGGTGTCTAAACTGATCCTTTGCGCGCTGGTCGTCGCGGCGGCCATGACGGTGATGGCCGGCGTCCTGATGCGGAGACGGCGCGTGACGCCGCGCGCGCGATGATGTTGTCGCCCTGCAGCCGCGGTTTGGTCGATGGGCTTGAAGAAAACTCCGCTCATTCCCGCGAAAGCGGGAATCCAGAGCTACAGACTGAATGCCCGCTTTCGCGGGAATGAGCGGGCGGTGCCTCAGAGCGCCGCGAGCGCGGCGTTCAGCGTGGCGCTCGGCCGCATCGCGGCCGATGCCTTCTTGTCGTCGGGCAGGTAATAGCCGCCGGTATCGGCCGGCTTGCCCTGCGCGGCGATCAGCTCGCCGTTGATCTTGGCTTCGTTCTTCGCGAGCGTTTCGGCCAGCGGCTTGAAGCGCGCCTGCAGGTCCTTGTCCTTGGTCTGTTCGGCCAGCGCCTGCGCCCAGTAGAGCGCGAGGTAGAAATGGCTGCCGCGATTGTCGAGTTCGCCGACCTTGCGGGCCGGGGAGCGGTTGAATTCGAGGATCTTGCTGATGGCGGTGTCGAGCGTGTCGGCCAGCACCTGCGCCTTGGCGTTATTGGAGGTCTGCGCGAGATGCTCCAGTGACGCGCCGAGTGCGAGGAATTCGCCGAGCGAATCCCAGCGCAGATAGCCTTCTTCCTGGAACTGCTGAACGTGCTTGGGCGCCGAGCCGCCGGCGCCGGTCTCGAACAGGCCGCCGCCCGCCAAAAGCGGCACGATCGACAGCATCTTGGCCGAGGTGCCGAGTTCCATGATCGGGAACAGGTCGGTCAGGTAGTCGCGCAGCACGTTGCCGGTGACGGAGATCGTGTCCTGTCCCTTGCGGATGCGCTCCAGCGAAAATTTCATCGCCTCGACCGGCGCGAGAATGCGGATGTCGAGACCCTTGGTGTCGTGGTCCTTCAGGTATTTCTCGACCTTGGCGATCACCTGCGCGTCATGCGCGCGGTTCTTGTCGAGCCAGAACACCGCGGGCGTGTTGGTAATCCGCGCGCGGCGCACCGCGAGCTTGACCCAGTCCTGCACCGGCGCGTCGCGCAATTCGCACATGCGGAAGATGTCGCCGGCCTCGACGGCGCGCTCCAGCAGCACCTTGCCGTCCTCCGCGACGACGCGGACGGTACCGCTCGCCGGCACTTCGAAGGTCTTGTCGTGCGAGCCGTATTCCTCGGCCTTCTGCGCCATCAGGCCGACATTCGGGACCGAGCCCATCGTCTTGGGATCGAACGCGCCATGCGCCTTACAGTCCTCGATCACCGCCTGATAGAGCGTGGCGTAGGAGCGGTCCGGGATCGCTGCGATCACGTCGTGCAGCTTGCCGTCGGCGCCCCACATGCGGCCGGACTCGCGGATCATCGCCGGCATCGAGGCGTCGACGATCACGTCGCTCGGCACATGCAGGTTGGTGATGCCCTTGTCGGAATTCACCATCGCGAGGCCGGGACGCTTTTTGTATTCGGCTTCGATGTCGGCCTTGATCGCGTTCTTCTCGGCGTCGGGCAGCGTCTCGATCTTGGCCAGCAGGTCGCCGAAGCCGTTGTTCAAATTGACGCCGAGCTTCTTGAGCGTGGCGGCGTGCTTCTCGATCACGTCGGAGAAGAACACCGAGACGGCATGGCCGAAGATGATCGGATCGGCGATCTTCATCATGGTCGCCTTGACGTGCAGCGAGAACAGCACGCCTTCCTTCTTGGCTTCCGCGATCTGCTCGCCAAAGAATTTGCGCAGCGCCTTGGCGCTCATCACCGCGGCGTCGATGATCTCGCCGGCCTGGATCGGCGTCTTGGCCTTCAGCACCGTCGTCTTGCCGCCGGCCTCGACCAGCTCGATGCGGGCGTTGGTCGCGGCGGCGACCGTGGTCGAGACTTCCGAGCCGTAGTAATCGCCGCCCGGCATAGCGGCGACATGCGATTTGGAGTCCTTGCTCCAGGCGCCCATCTTGTGCGGGTTGTTGCGGGCATACTGCTTGACGGCGCTCGCCGCGCGGCGGTCGGAATTGCCCTCGCGCAGCACCGGATTGACGACGCTGCCGAACACCTTGGCATAGCGCGCCTTGATGTCCTTCTCGGCGTCGGTCGCGGGGTTATCCGGGTAATCGGGAACGGCGTAGCCCTTGTCCTGCAGCTCCTTGATCGCGGCCTTGAGCTGCGGAATCGACGCCGAAATGTTCGGCAGCTTCATGATGTTGGCGTCGGGCTTCAGCGTCAGGTTGCCGAGTTCGGTCAACTCGTCGTTGATGCGCTGCTTCGGGTCGAGCTTCTCGGGGAAGGTGGCGATGATGCGGCCCGCCAGAGAGATATCCTTCAGCGTCACGGACACCCCCGCCGCGCCGACGAAGGCTTCGACGATCGGCAGCAGGGAATAGGTCGCAAGCGCGGGGGCTTCATCGACCTTCGTCCACATGATTTCGAGATTCGACATTGCTTCACACCTCTGGTCGCCGCGTTTGTTGGGCCGACCGGAAACGGACCGTTGACGGGCGCGGTGGAGGCGTCTCCCTCGGGCCCTCAAATCGTTCTCGGCGCGGACTTGTGATGCGCGGGCGGGAAACCTTGAGCCGGCGGCGCTATAGCACCTGCGGGGCGCTGACGGAAGCGCCCAAAACGGCGCAAGGCGGCCGCCGACACGCTCTTTTCCCCTTGATTCGGCTATGATAATCCCGCCGTGCTCCGCTCGCGGAACGCGGGGCGTGGGACAGGCCGCTGTGACTCATTTCACCGATCTGAAAGCGCGCTACAGCCGGTGGCGGCGCGGGCTGAAACGCCGCGTCATCGAGCGCGCCGTGCTGCGCAAGCCGGCGGTGCGCGACGTGGTGCTGGCGCAGCTGTCCGAGCGCGGACACCTGCTCTACTGCGAGGTGCCACAGGGCCGCTTCTTCGTCGATCCCGCCGATCAGTCGGTCGGCCGCGACCTGCTGCTGAAGGGCGGCTGGGACGCCGGCCTGTTCGACACCGTGACCGGGCTGCTCGCGCGCGCCGGCCGGTTCCGCGCCGGCGGCACCTTCGTCAACATTGGCGCCAATATCGGCGTGCAGGTCGTCGCGGGCCTGCGCGGCGGTCATTTCGCGCGCGCCATCGCCTTCGAGCCGGAGCCGGGCAACGCCGCGCTGCTCGAACGTAACGTGGCGCTCAACGGTTTTGGCGACCGCGTCACCATCCGCCGCACCGCGCTCGGCGAGGCGGCGGGGCGCGGCGAATTGCGGCTGCATCCGCGCAACAAGGGCGCGCATTCGCTGTCGCTGTGGCCCTCGGTCGACGGCCGCGAGGTGGTGAGCGTGCCGATCGAGCGCGCCGACGCGGCGCTCGGCGAACTGGGGGTCAAGCCTGGCGACGTGACGTTGATGCTGATCGACGTCGAGGGCTTCGAGCCGCAAGTCGTCGCCGGGCTTGGCGACTGGCTCGCGCAGCGCATTCCGCTGCTGATCGAGTTCGCGCCGCAGCGCTACACGAGCGAGCAGCGCGAGGCCTTCATCGCGCGGCTGACCGCGCATTACACGCATTGCCAGGCGCTGAATTCGCCCGGCAGCGCGCCGCGCGAGATCGCTGCGCTCGCCGGCATCGACCGCTTCACCGACATTCTCATTTACTGACGCATCATGCCCGGAGCCGGCACCGACAAGACCAAACGCTGGATCGAGACGCCCGCGCCCGTGGTGGTGCTGGTCGAGCCGCAGCTCGGCGAGAACATCGGCGCCTGCGCGCGGGCGATGGCGAATTTCGGCCTGCCGACGCTGCGGATCGTCAAGCCGCTGCAGGGCTGGCCGAACGAGCGGGCGAGGGTGATGGCGGCCGGCGCCGACCGCATCCTCGACGGCGCAATGATCTGCGAGACGCTCGACGAGGCGATCGCCGATTGCACCTTCGTGCTCGCGACGACCGCGCGCAATCACGACCAGGCGAAGCCCGTGATCGGTCCCGACGAGGCGGCGCGCCAGCTCGCGCCGAAGGTCGCGGGCGGCGAAACGGTCGCGGTCCTGTTCGGCCGTGAGCGCAACGGCCTCGAAAACGGCGAGGTGGCCAAGGCCGACGCCATTGTGACGCTGCCGGTCAATCCAGCTTTTGCCTCGCTCAATCTGGGACAGGCGGTGCTGATCGTCGCCTATGAGTGGTTCAAGCTGGCGGGCGGTGGCGAACTGCCGTTCACCACGCAGGAGCGGTCGCGCCCCGCGCCCAAGCAGCAGCTCGCGGCGTTCTTTGCCGATCTCGAACGCGAGCTCGACCGCATCGAATTCTTCCGGCCGCACGAGAAGCGCGGCACGATGCAGACGAACCTGCTCAACATCTTCAACCGCATGACGCCGACCGAGCAGGATCTGCGCACGTTGCACGGCATCGTGCTCGCGCTGGCGGAAGGGCGCAAAGGCCCGGCGCGCGGCGGCGTGCTCGACGGCGAGCAGGCCGAACTGTTGCGCACGCTGCTGGCCGAAGGCCGCGGCGGCCGCGGGCCGGACGATGAAAACCCGGTGCGCGGCCTCGCGAAGCTCTTGCGGCGCAACCCGACCGAGGCCGAGCGCACGCTGTGGCAGGCGCTGGTGAACGACCGGCGCTTTGCCGGGCGCGGCTTCAAGCGGCAGACGCCGATCGGCCCGCACATCGTCGACTTCGTGTCGTTCCGTGAGAAGTGCGTGATCGAACTGCTGCCGGCCGACGAGAGCAACGAGGCGGCGCTCGCGCGCGCCGACAAGCATCTCTGGCTCGAAGACCACGACTACAGGGTGGTGACGATCAGCGCCGCGGTGGCGGAGCGCGATCCGGCGAGGACGCTCGATCAGCTCGCGGCGGTGCTTACTTCAACGCCTTGAGCTGCGCGGCGGCGGTCGCGCGCAGGAAGCCGAGATCGTTGCCGACCGCGGTAAATGAAATCCCCCGCGAGAGAACGGCCTTGGAGCGTTCGGCATTGGCGCAATAGAGGCCGGTCAGCTTGCCGGCTTTCTTCGCTGCGGCGACGATGGTGTCGATGGCCGCTTCGACGTCTTTCGAAAGCGGATCGAGCGCCGCGCCCTTCGACAGCGCGACCGACAGGTCGTAAGGACCGATGAACAGCATGTCGATGCCGGGCACGGCGGCGATGGCATCGACATTTTTGATCGCCTGCGGCGTCTCGATCATCGCCAGCGTCAGGGTGTTGTCGTTGGCCTCGCGCAGATAATCCGTCTGGTCGGCAATGCCGGCGAGCATCATGGCGCGCTGCGGCGCCCAGCTGCGCTCACCGACCGGCTGGTATTTCGCCGCAGCGACGAAGCGGCGCGCGTCATCGGCCGTGTTGATCATCGGCATGATGATGGCTTCCGCGCCCCAGTCGAGCATGCGCGATGCGGTGCCGAATTCTTCGAGCGGCACGCGCACGACCGGCGAGGCGCCGCCCTGGCGGGTGGCGGCGATGGCGGCCTGCGCGCCGGCGTCGTCCCAGAGGCCGTGCTGCATGTCGATGGTGACGGCGGTGAAGCCGTCCCGCGCCAGCGCTTCGGCGGCGACCGGCGCACCGAGGCTGCACCAGCCGGTGTGGACGGCTTCGCCGGCGCGGAGCCGGCGAGCGAGCGAAAAGCCGGGGAGGGCCATCGGCGCGGCTCAGCTGTTCTGGATCTGCTGGATCGCCTGAGCCATCAGGTCGTTCATGGCGACGCGGATGTCCTGGTCGCTGACGGCGACCTTCTTGTCGTCAAAATCCTTGCGGACTTTACGAAAAACGTCGTCTTCGCCGGCTTCCTCGAAGTCGGCCATCACGACCTCCTTGGCATAGGCGTCGGCGTCCGCGCCGGCGAGGCCGAGCTTTTCCGCGGCCCACTGGCCGAGCAGCTTGTTGCGGCGGGCGGTCGCCTTGAAGCGCAATTCCTCATCGTGCGCGAACTTCTTCTCGAAGCCTTCCTCGCGCTTGTCGAACGTGGTCATACAGGTTCCCTTCGGATGACGTCGCGGCGGCGGCGTCGCGAAAAAATGCCCCGCGTCTATTGTATTTTGCCGCCTTGCATATCGTCCCCATAGCGTCAAGGCAACAACATGGCGGTCGCACCCTGTCGCAAATTGGAGGTGGACAAGCCCGGCCAAGCGCGATTGTGCTGCCCGAAACGATCCGCTAGGTTGCCCACGTGGCCGGGACGTTCGGCGCATTTGTTCGGCGCCTCGCAGGCGGTCCCGGTCTCGTCGCCGCCGATTTCACTCTTATTCGAAACGGAATCACGGCACTTCGATGGATCCTCAGAAACCACGGTATATCCCGATGAGCCGCCGCCGCCGTATTTACGAAGGCAAGGCCAAGGTCCTTTATGAAGGCCCGGAGCCCGGAACGCTGATTCAGCATTTCAAGGACGACGCCACCGCCTTCAACGCCAAGAAGCACGAGATCATCGAAGGCAAGGGCGTGCTGAACAACCGTATTTCCGAATACGTGTTCCAGCACCTCAACAATATCGGCGTGCCGACCCACTTCATCCGCCGGCTCAACATGCGCGAGCAGTTGATCCGCGAGGTCGAGATCATCCCGCTCGAGGTGGTGGTGCGCAACGTCGCCGCCGGCTCGCTGGCCACCCGCCTCGGCATCGAGGAAGGCACCCAGCTGCCGCGCTCGATCATCGAGTTCTATTACAAGAACGACAAGCTGAACGACCCGATGGTGTCGGAAGAGCACATCACGGCGTTCGGCTGGGCGACCCCGCAGGAAATCGACGACATCATGGCGCTCGCCATCCGCGTCAACGACTTCCTGTCCGGCCTGTTCCTCGGCGTCGGCATCCGTCTGGTCGATTTCAAGATGGAAACCGGCCGGCTCTGGGAAAACGACCTGATGCGCGTGGTGGTGGCGGACGAAATCTCGCCCGACTCGTGCCGGCTGTGGGACATCAAGACCAGCGACAAGCTCGACAAGGACCGTTTCCGCCGCGATCTCGGCGGGCTGGTCGAGGCCTATACCGAAGTCGCCAAGCGCCTCGGCATCATGAACGAGGGCGAGCCGCCGCGCGGCTCCGGCCCCGTGCTGGTGAAGGGCTAGGCCGGCCCGATCCCGAAAAGCGGGAACTTTGCCCGCTCAATCATGTGAATTGGCAGCGCCCGGTCTTGTACCGGGCGTTCGCGTCTCTAGTTTAGGTCGGGAAAGCCCATTTGGAGGCTTCCACCCCCGCGATTCCTGCGATAAGTCGCGCCAAAAGGCCGAGAGCGATGAAAGCCCGCGTCACCGTTACGTTGAAAACCGGCGTCCTCGACCCGCAAGGCAAGGCGATCGAAGGCGCGCTGAAGTCGCTCGGGCTGGCCGGCGTCGCCAGCGTGCGCCAGGGCAAGGTGTTCGACATCGAGGTCGAGAGCGCGGACCGCGCCAAGGCCGAGGCGCTCCTGAAACAGGCCGCGGACAAGCTGCTCGCCAACACCGTGATCGAGAATTACCGGGTCGAGGTGCTGGGGTAATGGGGACCACGCGATGAAAGCCGCCGTCCTCGTCTTTCCGGGCATCAATCGCGAGCGCGACATGGCGCGCACGCTGAAGCTCGTTTCCGGGCAGGCGCCGGCAATGGTATGGCACGCGGAAACCGCGCTGCCGGCCGGCACCGATCTCGTCGTCATTCCCGGCGGCTTCTCCTACGGCGACTATCTGCGCTGCGGCGCGATCGCGGCGCGCGCGCCGGTGATGGACGCGGTGCGCGACTTCGCTGCGAAGGGCGGGCTGGTGCTCGCGGTGTGCAACGGCTTCCAGATCGCGTGCGAGGCGGGCTTGCTGCCCGGCGTGCTGGCGCGCAACGCCAAACTGAAATTCATCTGCAAGGACGTGTTCCTGAAGGTCGAGCGCTCCGACACGCCGTTCACCCGCGGTTACAATGCGGGCCAGGTGATCCGCGTGCCGACCGCGCATGGCGAGGGCAACTATATCGCGGACGCCGATACCATCGCACGGCTGGAAGGCGAGGGGCGCGTTGCGTTCCGTTACGTCACGGAGAGCGGCGCGCGCGACGATGCCGCCAACGCCAACGGCTCGACCAACGCCATCGCCGGCATCCTGAATGAGAAGGGCAATGTGCTCGGCATGATGCCGCATCCGGAGAACCACGTCGAAAGCGTGATCGGCTCGACCGACGGGCGTGGATTGTTCGCGGGCCTCTCCTCGTTTCTCGACAAGGCGGCATGATGGTCCGCGCGCGCGTGTAACGTCCGATGAGCAACGAACCCGCCATCACGCCTGAGCTCGTCGCCGAGCACGGCCTCAAGCCGGACGAGTATCAGCGCATCCTCGATCTGATCGGCCGCGCGCCGTCGGTGACCGAACTCGGGATCTTCTCGGCGATGTGGAACGAGCACTGCTCGTACAAGTCCTCCAAGGTTCACCTGCGCAAGCTGCCGACCAAGGCGGAGTGGGTGATCCAGGGACCGGGCGAGAACGCCGGCGTCATCGACATCGGCGACGGTCTCGCGGTGGCCTTCAAGATGGAGAGCCACAACCACCCGAGCTACATCGAGCCCTATCAGGGCGCGGCGACCGGCGTCGGCGGCATCCTGCGCGACGTCTTCACGATGGGCGCGCGGCCGATCGCCTGCCTGAACGCCTTGAGCTTCGGCGATCCGAAGCACCCGCGCACCCGGCATGTCGTGTCGGGCGTCGTCGCCGGCATCGGCGGTTATGGCAACTCGTTTGGCGTGCCGACCGTCGGCGGCTCGGTGCGCTTCCACACGCGTTATGACGGCAACTGCCTCGTCAACGCGATGGCGGTGGGGCTCGTCAAGAAGGACGAGATTTTCTACGCGGCGGCGTCCGGCGTCGGCATGCCGATCGTCTATCTCGGTTCCAAGACCGGACGCGACGGCATTCACGGCGCGACCATGGCGTCCGCCGAATTCGGCGAGGACTCCGAGGAGAAGCGCCCGACCGTGCAGGTCGGCGATCCGTTCTCCGAAAAGCTGCTGCTCGAGGCCTGTCTCGAGATCATGCAGAAGGGCTGCGTGATCGCCATTCAGGACATGGGCGCGGCGGGGCTGACCTGTTCGGCCGTCGAGATGGGCGCCAAGGGCGACCTCGGCGTGACGCTCGATCTCGACAAGGTGCCGACCCGCGAAGAGGGCATGAGCGCCTATGAGATGATGCTCTCGGAAAGCCAGGAGCGCATGCTCATGGTGCTGAAGCCCGAGAAAGAGAAAGAGGCCGAGGCGATCTTCCGCAAATGGGGCCTCGACTTCGCGGTGGTCGGCGAGACGACGCCGTCGATGCGCTTCATCGTCAAGCATGGCGGCGACGTGATGGCCGACCTGCCGATCAAGGAGCTTGGCGACCAGGCGCCGGAATACAAGCGGCCCTTCGTCGAGATGCCGAAGGAAAAGCCGATCGATGCGGGGAGCGTCGCGCCGCCGATGAGCGTGGCCGATGCGCTGGAGACGCTGATCGGCGCGCCGGATCTCTGCTCGCGGCGCTGGGTGTGGGAGCAGTACGACCACATCATTCAGGGCAACACCGTGCAGCGGCCGGGCGGCGACGCCGCCGTGGTGCGCGTCGAGGACGGGCCGAAGGGTCTTGCGCTGACGACCGACGTGACGCCGCGTTACTGCGAGGCCGATCCGTTTGAGGGTGGCAAGCAGGCGGTTGCGGAATGCTGGCGCAATCTCACGGCGGTCGGCGCGCGGCCGCTCGCCGTCACCGACAACCTGAATTTCGGCAATCCCGAGCGTCCGGAGATCATGGGCCAGTTCGTCGGCTGCATCCGCGGCATCGCGGAAGCCTGCACGGCGCTGGCGTTCCCGGTCGTGTCCGGCAATGTCTCGCTCTACAATGAAACGAATGGCCGCGCGATCCTGCCGACGCCGTCGATCGGCGGCGTTGGGTTGCTGGCGGATTTCCAGAAATCCGCGTCGCTCGCCTTCAAGAAGGACGGCGAGACGATCCTGCTGGTCGGCGAGACGCAGGGCTGGCTCGGCCAGTCGGTCTATCTGCGCGACATCTGTGGCCGCGAAGAGGGCGCGCCGCCGCCGGTCGATCTCACCGAGGAGCGCGAGAACGGCGATTTCGTGCGTTCGCTCATCCTCGACGGCACCGCGACCGCGGTACACGACCTCTCCGACGGCGGGCTGGCTGTCGCGCTCGCCGAGATGGCGATGGCCGGCAAGATCGGCGCCAAGCTCGATGCTGCGCCGGGCGACGTGCCGGCGCATGCGCACTGGTTCGGCGAGGATCAGGCGCGCTATCTCGTCACCGTGCCGGCCGGCAAGGCCGACGCCGTGATCGCACGCGCGCAGGACGCGAGCGTGCTGTGCGCGCGGATCGGCGTCACCGGCGGCGACGCGCTGGCGATTGCGGGCGAACGCGCGATCCCGGTCGCGGCGCTGCGCGACCGGTTCGAGCGCTGGCTGCCGGACTACATGGCCGGCGTGATCAGCTAACTCTTACTCCGCCAGACGACGGCGGATCGCGCGGCGTAGCGGCCCGCCGCGCGGACCCGCTGCCGCTGCCGGGGCGGCTGCTGCCGGCGCCGCGGCAGCAGCGGCCGCCGGCGTCGCGCCCTCGGGCATCGACTGGACGATGTCGGCGACCGCAGCCTTGCAGTTCGACGTGAGCCGCGCCTCGTTGCTTTGCAGGCAGCCGAGAATTTCCGGCCCCTGCGGCACGCCGCGGCAGAGCGAGCGCACGTCGCCACGGCAGGAGAACTTCAGTGCGCTGATCTGCTGTGGCGTCGGCTGCGCGGCAACGCCGGCCGCGGCCGGTGCGCCGGCGGCAGCGGGTGCGCCGCCGAGCGAGGCGACCGCGGACTTGCAGTTCGGCGACAGCGTCGCGGCGTTACGCTGGAGACATTGCAGCGCACCGGGGCCGGGCGATACGCCCGGGCATTTGCTCATGAAATCCGAGCGGCAATATTGCTTGATCGCCGCCTGCTGCTGCGCGCTCGGTTGAGCGGGGGCCGCCGCGGCCGGCGGTGCGGCGGGCTTCGGCGCGGCGACCGCCTTGGGCGCAGGCGCGGACGCGCCGATCGCGGTGCGGCAGCCCGACGACAGCTTGGCGGCGTTACGCTGGAGACATTGCAGCGCGTCCGGGCCGGGCGACACACCCGGGCAATTGCTCATGAAGTCAGAGCGGCAATACTGCTTGATTGCCGCCTGCTGCTGAGCGCTCGGCGCGGCCTGCGGGGGCGGCGCGGCGGCAGCCTTCGGCGGCGGGGGCGGCGCAGGCGCGGCGGGAGGCGGCGCGCTCACGGCCTTCGGCGGGGGCGGCGCAGCCGGAGCGGGCGCCGCTGCCGGAGCGGGCGCGGCGACGGCCGGAGGCGGCAGGGTCGATTTCACCGCCGCCTGACAGCCCGCCGACAGCTTGTCGACATTCTTCTGCAGGCAGGTCAGCGCGTCCTTGCCGCCGGGGCTGACACCCGAACAATTCGACATAAAGTCGCCGCGGCAGTTCGACTTGAGCGCGCTCTGCTGGGCGCTCGACAGTTGCGCCTGCGCGTCTTGCGACCAGATCGTGGAAAAACCTGCGGCGATCAGACACAAGAGCGCGCCGGTCGCGGCGGTTCGGAAATGACTGGTCAACATCGCAATCCCCCCAAAATGTCGTGAAAAGGCGCGCGGTTCCTGTGAACAGCGCCTCCGTCGCCGCATGCTAACGGCCTCAGCCGTATTGTCATCTGAAACAAATTGGGCGCAAATGGCCCATTATCCCCGCCGATTTCGGAGAGGCCCGACCGACATGCCGATGGACGCCAACGAGATCGAGCGGCTGATCAAGGACGCGCTGCCGGACGCGCAGGTGACGATCCGCGATCTCGCCGGCGACGGCGACCACTACGCCGCGACCGTGATCTCGTCGTCCTTCAAGGGCAAGTCGCGGGTGCAGCAGCACCAGATCGTCTACAACGCGCTCAAGGGCCAGATGGGCGGCGTGCTGCACGCGCTTGCGCTGCAGACCGGAACGCCGGACTGACGGCGGAGCGCGCCGCATGAGCACCGAGCAGCGCCCGCGCGGTGCCTTCCGCGCCAAGGTCGCCAACCAGCATCACCGCGTCACCTTCGTCGAGCTGTTCTACGACCTCGTCTTCGTGTTTGCGATCACGCAGGTGTCGCACTCGCTGGTCGAGCACTACTCGGCCGCCGGCGCGGCGCAGGCGCTGTTTCTGCTGCTCGCGGTGTGGTGGGTCTGGGTCTACACCTCCTGGGCCGTGAACTGGCTCAACCCGGATCACTTCGCGGTCCGTCTCACGCTGTTCGCGATGATGCTGGCCGGACTGCTGATGTCGGCCTCGATCCCGGAAGCCTTCGCGCATCGCGGGCTGGTGTTCGGTCTCGCCTATGCCGGCATGCAGATCGGCCGCGCCGCGGTGGTCTGCCTGATTGTGCCGGCCGCGAGCGGCGGCGTGCGGCAGAATTTCCGCCGCATTTTGATCTGGCTGGTGTTCTCCGGGGTGTTCTGGATTTCCGGCGCGCTGGCGCACGGCGAGACGCGCGTCGTGTTGTGGATCGTCGCGCTCGGCATCGAGATCGTCGGGCCGCTGGTGCGGTTCTGGACGCCGGGCATCGGCGCGTCGAGCCTGCACGACTGGAACGTCGAAGGCGGCCACATGGCCGAACGCTACGGCCTGTTCGTCATCATCGCGCTCGGCGAGTCGATCCTCGTCACCGGCGCGACCTTTGCGAAGGAAACGATGACGCCGATCTCGGTTGCGGCCTTTCTGGTCTGCTTCGTCGGCAGCATCGCGATGTGGTGGATCTATTTCGACAAGGGCGCGGAGCTGGGCGCGCGGCAATTGTCGACGCTGGACGATCCCGGCGCGCTGGCGCGGCTCGGCTACACTTATATGCATCTGCCGATCGTCGGCGGCGTCGTGCTCGCGGCGGTGTCCGACGATTTCGTGCTCGCGCATCCGCTCGACATTGCCGATACCGCGCATGCCTGGGCGATCGTCGGCGGGCCGGCGCTGTTCCTCGCCGGCAATATCGGCTTCAAATGGGCGCTGCGCGGCTGGTTTCAGCCCTCGCATCTCGTCGGACTGGCGCTGTTTCTGCTGCTGTTCGCGGCGCCGATGCTCGGCCTTGCGATTTCGCAGATTGCGCTTGCGGCGCTCGCCGCGCTCATCCTCGTCATGGTCTCGACCTGGGAGCGGCTGTCGCTCGGCGCCGATGAGGCGACATGAGCGGCGAGGGCAACACCGAAGACAAAGTGACGCTGCTTGCGCCGGCGGGCGCGATTACGCCGACCGGGCCGTGGAGCGTCGGCGCGCGCGCCGGCGATTTCGTTTTTGTCGCCGGGATGCGCGGCATCGACCCGGCGACGAACCGGCTGGTCGAGGACGACGAGGCGCGGGTGCGGCAGGCGTTCCGCAACATGGAGGCCGTTGCGGCCTCCGAGGGCGCGCGGCTCACGGACTGCGTCCGGCTCACCGTCTTTGTCACCGACATGGGCCGGCTGCGGCCGCTCGCCAACAAGGTGCAGGAGGAATTGTGGGCCGGCGGACCTTACCCGCCGCGTACCATCGTCGCAGTGGCGAGCCTCAATCAGGACGACATTTTCGAGGTGGAAGGCACATTTTACGCGCCCTTTAGGCGGTAAAATAAAATCCTCCCGAAAAGGCTGTCGGGAGCGTGCCGGCCCCTTGGGGTGGCGGACGGATTTGCGCTACATATATTCGCAACATGCTTCGCGCCGCATCCGGCGCGGCAAATCGGGACTTCCAGGACCAGACCTATGAGCATCAAGCAATTCATCGACAACGAAGTGAAGAGCAACGACGTCGTCCTGTTCATGAAGGGCACGCCGCAGTTTCCGCAGTGCGGATTTTCCGGCCAGGTCGTGCAGATCCTCGACCATCTCGGCGTCGCCTATAAGGGCCTGAACGTTCTGGAGTCGGCCGACCTGCGGCAGGGCATCAAGGAATACTCCAACTGGCCGACCATCCCGCAGCTCTACATCAAGGGCGAATTCGTCGGCGGCTGCGATATCATCCGCGAAATGTTCCAGGCCGGTGAGTTGCAGCAGACGCTGAAGGACAAGGGCGTCGCCGCCGGCCAGAACGCCTGAGCCGCGTTTGACGAAAGTCCTGATCGTGATCGCCGCGGTTGCCGATCTGGCAATCGCGGCGCTTCTCATTGGGGTGTCGGGCTTCATCTTCGCCGGCGGGCCGAATGCGGGCACCGCCGACGCGCTCACGACCGTGCTTTATACCGGAGCGGTCGTCGCCTGCATTGCATTGCCGATTGCGGCGCTGCTGCTGAGCCGCAAGGGCAGAAGCGGCCCGGCGCTGATCGCAGCGCTTGCTCCCGTCGCCGTCGGCTTCCTGGTCCTGCTCGTCCCGGTGCTTTAGATCCGGTGGGTCACGCGATCCTGCGCCGCAGCGCGAGGAAGACGATCGCCAGCACGATCACGACGCCGAGCAGGCCGGAACTCGCGGTCGAGGCGAATTTCGCCACGTTGTCGGCGACCGAGACGACATAGGCGCCGGCGCCGGCGCCAAGCAGCATGTGCACGAGCAACAGGGCCAGCACGACGAGAAAACCCAGTTCGACAAATTCCCACAACACACGCTTGGCGGTCGTGACGAATGTCCACATGACGCAGCTCCCTTGAGAGAGACGGTGGGGAGCGGCGCTCCCCACCGAAGATCACGTCTGAGAGTCGCGGAACGCGCGGCCCGAATTGTCGGAAAGGCCACGCGTTGAAATCGTCAGGCCAGCTTCCGGTTGGAAAACAGCCAGATGACGAAGCCGAGCGTGATCAGGCCGACGAGCCCGTTCGCGCCCATGTCCTTCACCAGCGTCATGATGTTTGTCGTCACCGTTCCGAAGAACGGCAAGTTCGACCCGACAAGGAGAGCAAGAACAATCGCCAACGCCAGCAACATCAAACCCAACTCGGTCAACGCGCCCACCCAGCCTTTGATGGTATCGATGGCTTTCATTGCGGAGTCTCCTCGAAAGCGCTCCGAATCAGGAGCGAAACGAAAAATACCGCGCTTTGAAGCCGGGTTGGAGAGCGAGCCGTTGCGCGCCGCACCGGTTTTACGTTTGCGATGCAACAGAATCGCAATGCACTATCGTCGCGGCGCTGCGGGAAGACTCTGAAATCGTTCCGGTCTCAGGCGGCGACGAAGCGCCAGGCGCCGTCCTTGCGCTCGACGCGGCCCCGGCCGGGGAAGGGCAAATGAAAGCCGATCAGCGCCATGCGGTCGGTGGCAAGGCGATCGAGCAGCGTCTTGCGCGTCGCGACCGCGCGGTCCGGCTCGTGGTCGGTCACCGTTTTCCAGTCCGGATGGGCGAAGGAAATCAGCGGATGCGTCAGCGCATCGCCGCCGATCAAAAGCCCGTCGCCGCCGGCAACCTCGAGCGAGATGTGGCCCTGCGTATGTCCTTGCGTTGCGACCACGCGCAGGCCGGTGACGATGTCGTCGCCCGCCTTCACCATCGTCACGCGGTCCTTGATCGCGGCGTAGTTGCGGCGCGCGCCGGTGACGAAGCCGGCGCGTTCGGCCGGCAGGCCGCGCGCCGCGTTGTCGCCGTGCCAGAAATCCCATTCCTCGGCGGCGACGTAAATCTTCGCGTTCGGCAACATCGGATCGTCGAGCTCGTCGACCGCGCCCCACAGATGATCGGGATGGCCGTGGGTGAACACGACCTTGGTGATCGACGATTTATCGATGCCGGCGGCTTTCAGGTTGTCCCACAGTTTGCCGGCGGTCGGCATGAAGCGGTCGCCGGAGCCCATGTCGATCAGGATCAGATCGGAGCCCGAGCGGATCAGCGTGATGTTGGTCGGCGACTGATATTGCTCGCCGGTCTGCCCGGCGGCTTTCAGAATCGCCGCGCGCTCGGCCGGCGGTCCGCCGGCGCCGAGGAAACTCGTCGGCAGCACCAGATGGCCGTCGCTCACCACGATGATCTCGAAGGCGCCGTGCGTGAAGCAGTGTGGCGGCGTCGCGGCGTAAAGCGGCGCGGGGAGCTGCGCCGCCGCGAGGGCGGCGGCGGAAGAGGTGAGCAGGGTCCGGCGGTCGATCGTCATGGCCGCCAGTCTGCTTCAAATATTCGGATTTTTCTATAGGTCTGACGAGTGCCGCCGCTTACCAGCCGATCGCCTTCGGCAGCCAGGTCGCAAGACCCGGGAAGGCGAAGACCAGGATCAGCGCCAGCACCTGCATGCCGACAAAGGGGATAATGCCGCGATAGATGTCGTTGGTCGTCACCTCCGGCGGCGCGACGCCGCGCAGGAAGAACAGAGACCAGCCGAACGGCGGCGTCAGGAACGAGGTTTGCAGGTTGACGCAGATCAGCGTCGCCAGCCACACGAGGTCGACATTGGCGTGGATGAAGATCGGCAGGAACAGCGGCACCGCGATGTAGGAAATCTCGATCCACTCGATGAAGAAGCCGAGCACGAAGATCAGCAGCATCAGGAACCAGATCGCCGCGTCGATGCCGCCGGGCAGCAGGCGGAAGGCGTCCTGCACCAGCGCCTCGCCGTGCAGCCCGCGGAAGGCGAGCGAGAAGGCCTGCGCGCAGATCAAAATGAACAGCACCATCGCGGAGATGCGGGTGGTGGCCCGGCAGGTCTCGCGCAGGACGTTGAGGGTGAGCCGGCGGCCGATGGCGGCGACGACGATGGAGCCGAGCGCGCCCATCGCGGCGGCTTCCGACGGCGCGGCGATGCCCGCGACGATCGAGCCGAGCACGGCGATGACGAGGCCGATCGGCGGGGCGACCACGCGCACGACCTTGCCGGCGAGCTGCGCGGTCGAGATCGCCGCGCGCTCCTCGGGCGGCAGGGCGGGTACCATCTCGGGCTTCACCATGCCGAGGATCAGCAGATAGAGGATGTAGATCGCCGACAGCAGCAGGCCGGGCACCATCGCGGCGGCGAACAGCGTGCCGACCGACTGGTTGGTGATGTCGGCGAGCAGGATCAGGATCAGGCTTGGCGGGATGATCTGGCCGAGTGTGCCGGAGGCGCAGATGATGCCGCAGGCCAGCCCCTTGTCGTAGCCGCGCTTGAGCATGCCGGGCAGCGTCAGGAGGCCGAGCGTCACCACCGTCGCGCCGACGATGCCGGTGGTCGCGCCCATCAGCACGCCGACCAGCACGATGCCGATGCCGAGCCCGCCGCGCAGCCGGCCCGAGGCGAGGCCGATGACGTCCATCAACTCCTCGGCGAGCCGGGATTTTTCCAGCATCACGCCCATGAAGACGAACAGCGGGATGGCGAGCAGCGTGTAGTTCGTCACCACGCCGAAGATGCGGTGCGGCAGCAGGTTGAACAGCGTGAGGCCGAAGCCGAGATAGCCGAACACGACGCCGGTGGTCGCAAGCGTCAGGCCGACCGGAATACCGACGAGCAGCAGGACGAAGAACGCCACCAGCATCAGGGTGGCGAGGATTTCCAGCGTCATGCGTCGCTCCCGGCGGCGTTGAAGGCGAGCGTGGAATGGATCGCCTGCGCCAGCGATTGCAGGAACAGCAGTGCGAAGCCGACCGGAATCATCGCCTTCATGATGTAGAGCGCGCCGATGCCGCCGGGATTGGGCGAGCCTTCGCGGATCACCCAGGATTGCTCGACGAAGCCGAACGACAGCCAGACGACGAACAACGAGAACAGCATCGCGATGACCGCCGACACGACATCGACCAGATGCTTGGTGCGGGGCGGGAACTGCGCAAACAGCACGTCGACCCGGACATGCTCGCCGTGGCGCAGCGCATAGGACATGCCGACCAGCGTCAGCGGCACCAGGATGTACCACTCCAGCTCCTGCGCCCAGATCTCGCTGATCGAGAAGCCGTAGCGCAGCAGGACGTTGGTGCCCATCACCAGCGCCACGCCCAGCGCCAGCCACGAAAAGATGCGGCCGACGAGATCGATAAACCGATCGATCCCGCCGGCAACTTGCCCGGCCGTCATCGCGTCAGATTCCGAGAATGCGGTCGTAGTACGGCTTCTCGCTGTACTTCGCCCACTGCTTGTAGGTGGCCATGTAGGCCATGTAGGAATCGTGGACCTTCTTGGTCATCGGATCCTTGGCGACGGCTTCGGCGAGGATCTTGTCGTTCGCCTTGCGCAGAGCCTCGACGACTGCGTCCGGAAGCGGTCCGGCGTGCACGCCCTGGTTCTTGATGAGGTCGTCCATCGCCTCGGCATTGACCTTCTGCAGCCAGGCTTCGCCGCGCGCATTGCAGGCCATGCAGGCGTTCTCGACGATGGCCTTGAGGTCCGGCGGCAGCTTCGCCCAGGCGGCCTTGTTGATGGTGAGCTCGCTGGTCGTCGCCATCTCGTGCCAGCCGGTTGTGTAGTAGTACTTCGCGACCTTGTGCAGGCCGAGCTGGCGGTCGAGATAGGGACCGACGAATTCGGCGGCGTCGATCACGCCGCGTTCGAGCGAGGGGAAGATGTCGCCCGGCGTGAGCAGCAGAGCGTCGACGCCAAGCTCCTTGTAGACGCGGCCGGCGAGGCCGGGGATGCGCATCTTGAGGCCCTTGAGGTCTTCCGGTTTCTCGATCGGCTTGCGGAACCAGCCGGTCATCTGCACGCCGGTGTTGCCGCAGGCGAACGGCACCAGATTGAACCTGTCATAGACCTCGCGCCACAGCTCGAGGCCGCCGCCGTCATAGAGCCAGCCGTTGAAGCCGACGAAGTTGAGCCCGAACGGCACCGCAGTGAAGTACTGCGCGGCGAAGCTCTTGCCGGTCCAGAAATAGGAATTGGCGTAGTTCATTTCCACGGTGCCGGACGACACCGCGTCGAAGCCGGCATTGGCGGGGATCAGTTCGCCCGCGCCGTAGAACTGGATCTTGATGCGTCCGCCCGACATCTCCTCGATGCGCTTGGCGAGATCTTTGGCGCTGCCCGGACCGGTCGAATAGAAATAGGCGTTGGGACCGTAGAAGCTCGTCATCTTCCAATTGAATGTGGTCTGGGCCTTGACGACCGCCGGTGCGGCGATCGTGCCGGCCGCGCCGGCCAGCGCGAGGCGAGTAAAATCACGTCGTTTCATTGTCTTCATGGTCTGCACTCCCCATTCGGCAATTTCCGGAAACTCGGTTCCGGGTGAGTGGAGCAAGTGACGTGCCATTCGTGCCGGCATTGCCATGCCGTTGCAGCCGGCTTCGCGGCCGCCCTTTGTAGCAAAGATGTGCGGGGGCTGCCCAATCGATGTGCGGTTGCCCATCTCGCCATCAACTGCCGCCGTCAGTGTGCAGTGCAAAACAAAACCGCCCCGCGCGAGGGCGGGGCGGTTCGTATCGGCGATGCTGCGCTGCGGATCAGCGCGAGTAATATTCGACGACCAGGTGCGGTTCCATTTGGACCGCGTAGGGGACATCGGTGAGGACCGGCACGCGCGCGAGCTTGGCGGTCAGCTTGCCGTCGTCGACCTCGATGTAGTCCGGCACGTCGCGTTCGGAGAGCGCGCGGGCTTCCATCACCAGCGCGAGCTGCTTCGACTTTTCCTTGACCTCGACGACGTCGCCAACCTTCACGCGATAGCTCGCGATGTTGACGCGCTTGCCGTTCACCTTGACGTGGCCATGGTTGACGAACTGGCGGGCGGCGAACACGGTCGGCACGAACTTGGCGCGGAACACGATCGCGTCGAGGCGGCGCTCGAGCAGGCCGATCATGTTGGCGCCCGAGTCGCCCTTCATGCGGCGGGCCTCGGCGAAGATGCCGCGGAACTGCTTTTCGGAGATGTTGCCGTAATAGCCGCGCAGCTTCTGCTTGGCCTTGAGCTGAACGCCGAAGTCGGAGAGCTTGCTCTTGCGGCGCTGGCCGTGCTGGCCGGGGCCGTATTCGCGGCGGTTCACGGGGCTCTTCGGGCGGCCCCAGATGTTCTCGCCCATCCGGCGATCGATTTTGTACTTGGATTCAGCGCGCTTGGTCATCGCGTCCTCATAGACGAGTTGAAACGATAAGTTGAGGAACCGCGCCCTCCTTTGCGCCGGACAGGTCCGGCGCCGACAGGTCGTGCCTCGAAAGCGCAAGGCGATGACCGCGGGTCGCGAAACACTATGCGGGGGACAAGCCCCCGCAAGCGCGTGGGTTTTAGGGCGGCGAGCCTGCACTGTCAATTCCGGCCCGAAACCCCGAAAAGCCAGCCGAATTAGACCCGGTCAGCGCATATTGGACCAGGGATCGGTGTTTTTCGGCTTCTGCTCGGGCTGGGTGGCGGTGGTCGCCCGGTAGGCCTCGTCGATGGCCTCGGACTTCTTTTTCCGCTCGGCGGCCTTCTTCTGGTCGGCCATCTTCTTGGCAGCCATCGGAACCGCGAGAACTTCGGCTTGAGCCGCCGCCGGGGCGGACGGTAGGACGAGCGGCGGCGCGGCAAGCGCGGCGGCGATCACGGCGGTCCAGAACGGTCTCATCGGAACACTCAGGCGCAAATCTCGCGAGGCGCTAGCCTATTTTACCGGATGGGCGGGATTGAGGCCACGGGGGTCAGGCGGCGACCGTCGCCGCGAGGCCGAAACGGGCGAGCGCGGCGGCGAGCGGGGCTGCGGGGACCTTGCCGGACGTCGCGATGAACGGCGCCGGCCGGCCGCTCGGCACGCCCGCCGCGGGGCCGGCGAGATCGACGACGCGGCGCGCGATGGCCGGGGCCGGATCGATCCAGGCGACCGGCCACGGCGCGAGCTTCGTGAGGCGCGGCAGCAGCAGGGGAAAATGCGTGCAGGCGAGCACGATCGCGTCGGTGCGCCGGCCGTCCCTGTCGACGAAGCAGGGCGCGATCTCGGCGGCGATCTCGGCATCGGCCGCCGGCATGCCGCCAAGCTCCTGCTCGGCGAGGCGCGCGAGGTCCGCCGAGCCGACGAGATCCACCGCGCAGCCCTGCGCGAATTCGCGGATCAGCCCGCGGGTGTATTCGCGCGCGACGGTCGCCCTGGTGCCGAGCACCGCGATGCGCTTGCTTGCCGATTGCGCGCAGGCCGGCTTGATCGCCGGAACGGTGCCGACGAAAGGAACCGTGTATTGCGCCCGCAGCGCGGCGAGCGCCTGCACCGAAGCGGTGTTGCAGGCGATGACGACGAAGTCCGGGCAATGCGCGGCGATCAGTTCCCCCATCAGCGGCACGACGCGCGCGACCAGCGCCGTCTCGCTGTGATCGCCATACGGGAAGAAAGCGTCGTCTGCGACGTAGAGAAGCTGCGCGTCGGGCCGCGCCGCCGCGATCTCGCGAAAGACGGTGAGGCCGCCGAGGCCGGAATCGAACACCAGAATGCGGGGCGCAGGCGTCATGAACGAGTCGTGGTCCGATGCGCTGTTCAATCACGCCGCTGTGCGGGTGACAATGGGTCGCATTTCCGCCCGGAACCGGCCCTCTTTGCCGTGCATTAACGCGATGGGCGACGTGTGGACGGAGTTGTTTCGATGCTCAGGATTTTCAAGACCTTCACCGTGGCCGGGGCCTTTGCCGTCGCCAGCGCGGGACTTGCCAGTGCCGCGGTGGTCGAGAACGACCTCAATCTGCGCAGCGGTCCGGGCACCGGCTATCGCGTGATCGACGTGATGCCCGCCGGCGCCTATGCGCGCGTGCTCAGTTGCGGCGGCTCGTGGTGCCGCGTCGCCTATGGCGGCACGATCGGTTATGCGAGCGCCAGCTATCTCGGCGGAGGCGGCTCCTACGCGGCCGCGCCGCCGGTCTATGTCGCGCCGCCGCCGGTGGTCAGCTTCGGGTTCGGCTTCGGGCGGCCCTATCATCGCTGGGGCCATCACCGGCACTGGGGGCACAGGCACTGGCGTCACCATCATCGCCGCTGGCATTGACCGAGACTGTCATTCCGGGACGGCCTGCAAGGCCGGACCCGGAATCCAGATAAGGGCGTCGTCGTTTGTTGCTGGATTCCGGGTTCGCTCGCTATGGCTCGCGCCCCGGAATGACGATGTTCTTAGGCGCCGAACACGCGCCTGAACACCGTGTCGACGTGCTTTAGGTGATAGCCGAGATCGAACTTCTCCTCGATCTCCTTGGCCGAAAGCTTGGCCG
This sequence comes from Pseudolabrys sp., assembly GCF_050250095.1. Lineage (NCBI taxonomy): Bacteria > Pseudomonadati > Pseudomonadota > Alphaproteobacteria > Hyphomicrobiales > Xanthobacteraceae > Pseudolabrys > Pseudolabrys sp. The sequence continues at coordinate 702,457 of NZ_JBFWPH010000001.1, forward strand.
TCACGTCGGGATCGGCTTTCAGCAGAGCCTGGAAGTCGCTCGCTTCGCCGTTCCACACCTTCATGGCGTTGCGCTGCACGAGGCGATAGGCGTCCTCGCGCGCAACGCCCTTTTGCGTCAGCGCGAGCATGACTCTCTGCGAGTGCACGAGGCCGCCGAGACGGTCGAGGTTCTTCTGCATGGTCGCCGGATAGACGATCAGCTTGTCGATGATGCCGGCGAGGCGATGGAGCGCGAAGTCGAGGGTCACCGTCGCATCGGGCCCGATCATGCGCTCGACCGAGGAGTGCGAGATGTCACGCTCGTGCCAGAGCGCGACGTTCTCCATCGCCGGCAGCGCATAGGCGCGCACCACGCGGGCGAGGCCGGTGACGTTTTCCGACAGCACCGGGTTGCGCTTGTGCGGCATCGCGGAGGAGCCTTTCTGCTTCTCCGAGAAGAATTCCTCCGCCTCCAGAACTTCGGTGCGCTGCAGATGACGGATTTCGGTCGCCAGGCGTTCGGCCGAGGAGGCGATGACGCCGAGCACGGCAAAGAACATCGCGTGGCGGTCGCGCGGGATCACCTGCGTCGACACCGGCTCGACGGAAAGACCCATCGCCTTGGCGACGTGTTCCTCGACGCGCGGATCGACCTGCGCGAAGGTGCCGACCGCGCCGGAGATCGCGCAGGTCGCGACATCCTTGCGCGCGGCGATCAGGCGGTCCTTGGCGCGGGAAAATTCCGCGTAGGCCTGCGCGAGCTTGAGGCCGAAGGTGGTCGGCTCGGCATGGATGCCGTGCGAGCGGCCGATGGTCGGCGTCATCTTGTGCTCGAGCGCGCGGCGCTTGAGAGCGGCCAAGAGCGCGTCGAGATCTTTCAGGAGAATATCGGCGGCGCGGGCGAGCTGCACATTGAGGCAGGTGTCGAGCACGTCCGACGAGGTCATGCCGGCATGGACGTAGCGCGCCTCCGGCCCGACGATCTCGGAAAGGTGGGTCAGGAAGGCGATGACGTCGTGCTTGACCTCGGCCTCGATGGCGTCGATGCGGGCGATGTCGAACGTGGCGTTCTTGCCCTTTTCCCAGACCGTTTTCGCGGCGTCCTTCGGGATGACGCCGAGCTCCGCCATGGCGTCGGCGGCATGCGCCTCGATCTCGAACCAGATGCGGAACTTGGTCTCCGGCGACCAGATCGCAGTCATTTCCGGGCGGGAATAGCGGGGGATCACGGCGTCTCTCTCGTCGGTCTCGCGGGCCACATGTCGCGGAACGCGAATGGGGTATCATGAACCTCGGAACCGGCAAACCCTGCGGCGCGTTTTGCCGGTGAATAGCCCGCGCGGGAGGCACGATTGAGCCAGTCGAGCGAGATGAAGGGCAAGGTTGTCGTCATTACCGGCGGCACCTCCGGCCTCGGCCGCGTCACCGCCGAAGCCCTGGCGAAACGCGGCGCGCGTATCGTGCTGGTGGCGCGCGACCGGGAGCGCGCCCGGCAGACGCTCGCGGCGCTGAAAGCCGTCGCGCCGGACGGCGGGCACACCGCGCATTATGCCGACCTATGCCTGATGGCGGAGACGCGGCGCGTCGCCGCCGAGATCGCAGCGGCCGAGCCGCGCATCGATGTGCTCATGAACAACGCGGGCGCGATCTTCGCGAGCCGGCAGGTGACAGGCGAGGGGCTGGAGCGCACCTTCGCGCTCAACCACATGTCCTATTTTTTGATGGCGGCGGGCCTGCGCGATCGGCTCGCGGCGACGCCGGGCGCACGCATCGTCAACACGGCGTCGGGCGCGCACCGGCGTGGCCATGTCGATTTCGACGACCTGCAATCGGCGCGGCACTATCGCGGCTTCACGGTCTACGGCACCAGCAAGCTCTGCAACATCCTGTTCACGCGGGCGCTGGCGCGGCGGCTCGCCGGCACCGGCGTCACCGCCAACAGCTTTCATCCCGGCTTCGTCGCGACGCGGTTCGGCGACCAGTCCGGCTGGTGGTCGGCGCTGACGATCCGGTTCGGCAAGACATTCATGGCGCTGTCGGAAGAGAAGGGCGCTGACACGATGATCTATCTCGCGTCCTCGCCCGAGGTCGCGGGTGTCACCGGCGAGTATTTCTTTGAGCGCAAGCGGAAGCAGCCGACCGCCGAGGCGCAGGACGACGCCATTGCCGAACGGCTGTGGCAGGTCAGCGCCGACATCGCCGGTTTCGATCTCTGAACGTCTAGGACGCGCGCGCGGCCGTCACCGCTTCGTCGATATGTGCGGCGTAGTGCACCAGCGGCGGCTTGAGGCCGTGAACGAGCAGGTCGTGCCGCACGCCGGCGCTCGCGCCGGTGAGATAGACCGCGACGCCCTTGCGCCCGGCCTTGTGGGCGAGGCTCTCGATGGTGTTGGCGGCGGTGGAGTCGATGAAGGGCACCGCGGAGAAATCGACGATCAGCGCGCGGTGGGTGTCGGCGATCTGGTCGAGCACCGAGCCGATCGCCGCCGCAGCGCCGAAGAAGAACGCGCCGGAAATACGGTAGACGACGATGTCGGGGTTCTGCTCGGCGACATTGTCATAGGGCGTGCGCGCGCCGGCGTCGTCGGCGCGGTCTTCCGACACGAACGGCGTCTGCGTTTCGATAGCCGTCGTCTTCGACATGCGGTGAATGAACAGCACCGAGCCGAGCGCGAAGCCGACCACGATGGCTTCGGTGAGGTCGCGGAAGATCGTGAGGAAGAAGGTCGCGCACAGCACCGCGGCGTCGCCGCGCGAGGCGCGCAGCAGCATGGCGATGGCCGGCTTCTCGATCATGTTCCAGGCGATGACGGCCAGCACGCCGGCAAGGCTCGCGAGCGGGATGAAGCTTGCGAGCGGCGCGGCGACCAGCACGAACAGCAGCAGGAACACCGAATGCAGCATGCCGGAGATCGGCCCATGCGCGCCGGCGCGCACATTGGTCGCGGTGCGGGCGATGGTGCCGGTGACGCAGATGCCGCCGAACAGCGCGGAGGCGATGTTGGCGACCCCTTGCGCGACCAGTTCGCAATTCGAGCGGTGGCGGCGGCCGGTCATGCCGTCGGCGACCACGGCGGACAGCAGCGATTCGATCGAGCCGAGCAGCGCGAAGGCAATCGCGTTCGGCAGCACCGCCTGCATGCCGGCAAGCGTGACGTCCGGCAGGGCCGGCAGCGGCAGCGTGTTCGGAATGCCGCCGAACTTGCTGCCGATGGTGGCGACCGGCAGGCCGAGCGCGAAGGCGGCCAGCGTCGTCGCGGCGACGGCGATGATGAGGCCCGGCCAGTGCGGGCGGACCGTTTTCAGGCCGGCGATGATGGCGATGGTCGCTGCGGCAATGGCGATGGTTGCAGGATCGGTGGTGTGCAGGTTGGCCCACAGCGCCGGCACCTTGTCGAGCAGAGGGCCGGGCTCGTGCGCGAGCGTCAGGCCGAGCAGTTCCTTGATCTGGCTCGCGAAGATGATGACCGCGATGCCGGCGGTGAAGCCGACCGTGACGGGATACGGAATGAACTTGATGTAGGTGCCGAGCCGCAGGAAGCCGATGATCGTGAGAATGACACCGGACATCAGCGTGGCGAGCAGCAGCCCGGCCATGCCGTGCACCGCGACCGTCTCGGCAACCAGCACGATGAAGGCGCCGGCCGGCCCGCCGATCTGGAAGCGGCTGCCGCCGAGCGCCGACACGATGAAGCCGCCGACGATTGCCGTATGCAAGCCTTGCGCCGGCGTCGCGCCGGAGGCGATCGCAATCGCCATCGACAAGGGCAGCGCGACGATGGCTACGGTGAGGCCGGAGATCGCGTCGGCGCGAAGGTTGGCGAGGCCGTAGCCTTCGCGCAGGATGGTGACGAGCTTCGGCGTGAACAGATCCGCGAAACTGGGCGCGGTGCTCGCGGGGGCGGGAACGGTCTGTGTCGTCATCGGTGTCCGGCTGCCTTGAGGTAAGGCGGCGGGATCGTCGGCAGGATGTCGGCGGTCGCCGTCGCAATCAGTGTGACGTGGGAAATGCCTTCCGGATGGCGTCGCTCCGAACCGTCAGGCGGCTTCGCCGCGCGCCTGTGCCGCGGCGTTGCGGATCGCGGCGATGTTGCCCTTGTAGTCGCCGCCCTTGAAGACGGCGTTGCCGGCGACCAGCACATTGGCGCCGGCGGCGACGACCTGCTGGGCGGTCAGCGGATTGATGCCGCCGTCGACCTCGATGTCGATGGGGCGTCCGCCGGCCATCGCGCGCAGGTCGCGGATTTTCTCGATGGCGCCGGGAATGAAGGCCTGGCCGCCGAAGCCGGGATTGACCGACATCACGAGAATGAGATCGACGAGATCGATGACGTGCTCGACGCTCGACACCGGCGTGCCGGGGTTCATCACGACGCCGGCCTTCTTGCCGAGCGCGCGGATCGCCTGCAGCGAGCGGTGGATGTGCGGACCCGCCTCGACATGCACGGTGATGATGTCGGAGCCGGCCTTGGCGAAGGCTTCGAGATAGGGATCGCAGGGCGCGATCATCAGGTGGACGTCGAGCGTCTTTTTGGTGACGGGCCGCAGCGCCTTCACGACGTCCGGGCCGATGGTGATGTTCGGCACGAAGTGGCCGTCCATCACGTCGACGTGGATCCAGTCGGCGCCGGCGGCCTCGACCGCGCGCACCTCATCGCCAAGGCGGGCGAAGTCGGCCGACAGGATCGACGGCGCGATGATGAGCGGGCGCATGTGCGGCCTCGAAACGATCTGCGGATAGGTTTCGCCTATCACGCGGCGACGGCACGGGCAATGCGGGCGGCCGCAGCGGGCGCGCGCTGTTAACGGTTTTTCGCCATCCGGCGCGCCAACGGCCGCAGCAGGGCCGGAAATATGTAGATCGGGAATTGCACCACGGCGAAATAGAACCAGGCGACAGGCGGCAGCGCGGTGCCGATCGCGGCCATCACCAGGCCGAGGTTGCGGCAGCCGGCGAGGAAGCCGACCACCAGGCCAAGCTCGATGCCGGCCCGCCAGAACACCAGCAGCGTCAACCCGATCAGCACGGCGGTGAGGACGAAGGCGTAAGCCGTCAGCGCCAGCGCGAACCACGGATCGGCCATGAACTGCGGCACCACGCTGCCCATCGCGGCGATGGCGAAGATGAAGACGGCGATGACGTTGAGCCCGTCGAGCGGCTCCTTCTGCTTTTCGATCCATGGCTGCCCGGCGACGCGGCGGATGACCCAGGCCGCCGTGCCGCTGGCGATGAAAAAGAAAGCAAGCTTCAGCCCGAGTTCGATCGGCGAGATCATCGCGGTGCCGAGGAACAGGTAGCTGATGCCGACCGTGGTGACCGGCGTCACCGCGTTGGCGAGGATCAGGGTGAGCAGCGCGAAGGCGACGTCGAGGCCGATCAGCGCCGTGAAGGCTGCGGCCGAAGTGATCGGCGAGATCGCGATATGCAAGATGAGGATCGTGAACAGTTCGGGCCAGCTGTCGCGCAGGCCGGTCGCGGCATAGGCGGAGCCGATCAGCAGCGGCAGTGCGACCATGATCCAGAGCGCCGCGGCGATGGCGAGCGCCGGCGCGCGCAGGTAGCGACGAAACGCCGCCGGGTCGGTTCGCAGATACGAGAAAAGCAACAACACAAACACTGTTTCGGAGAGATGCGGCTTCACATAGTCCGCGAGCGGCGGCACCGCGACGCCAAGGAAAATCGACACCGCCAGCGCGCGCGTGCCCTGACGGCCGATCCAGGCGAGCGCGGCCCTGACGCCTTCCAAAATCGGCATACGCCTGTGATCTCCGGAGATGTGGGCTGCGGCGGAATCATGGCCCGTTGGCGGTTTCGTACCATATAAAGGGGCGCGGGTCGGCGCATCGTCCGGCTGCAGATCGGCATGGCTCGGCACTGCAACGCCGGGCACGGAAGGAACGGCAGGGAATAGCACGGGTCGATGCAATCGTTCTGGGCGCCGGCATTGTCGGCGTTTCGGTGGCGCTGCAGCTGGCGCGGCGCGGCATGGCGGTGGCGCTGGTCGATCGCGGCAAGCCGGGCGAGGAGACCTCCTATGGCAATGCCGGCATCATCGAAGCCAACACGGTTTTCCCGCCGGCGTTTCCGTCCGACTTCGGGTCGCTCATGCGCATCGCGCTCAAGCGGGCGCCGGAGGCGAACTATCACCTGAGTTTTCTGCCGAAGGTCGCGCCGTGGCTGCTCGCGTTCCGCGCCGCCTCGCAGCCGGAGCGGCTGGTCGAGACCGCGCGCCTCAACCGTCCGTTTCTTGCGCAGTCGATTGCCGAGCACGAGACGCTGCTCGCGGAAGCCGGCGCCTCGCGTTACCTGCGCAAGACCGGCTGGCTCAAGCTCTATCGCAACGAGAAAACCGTGCGCGGGCTCGCGCGCGAGTTCGAGGTGGCGCGGGAATTCGGCCTGCCGCTTGATGTGCTCGATGTCGCGGCGGCGCGCGCGCTCGAGCCGTCGCTGAACCCGGTGTTCGAACGCGCGGTGTTCTGGCCGCAGGCGGCGAGCATCAGCAATCCGCTCGGGGTGACCAAAGCCTATCTCGCGCGGTTCGTCGCGCTCGGCGGCATCGTGCTCAACGGTGACGCGCGCACGCTTCACCGCAACGGCGCGCGATGGCGCGTCGAGACGGACGAGGGCGCGCTCGACGGCGACCATGCCGTGGTGGCGCTCGGGCCGTGGGCCGGCGAATTTCTCGCGCAGTTCGGCATTCGTCTGCCGTTCGCGGTCAAGCGCGGCTATCACCGGCATTTCAAGGCGGAAGGTAATGCCTCGCTCGGGCGGCCGGTGCTCGACGCCGATGCGGGCTACGTCATCACGCCGATGGAACACGGCATCCGCATGACCACCGGCGTCGAGTTTGCCGCGCGGGACGCGGCGCCTTCGCCGGTGCAGTTCGACCGCATCATGCCAAAGGCGCGGGAGCTGTTTCCGCTCGGCGAACGCGCCGACGACAAGACATGGCTCGGCGCGCGGCCGTGCCTGCCGGACTCGCGCGCGGCGATCGGGCGCGCGCCGGGGCAGGCGGGCCTGTGGCTCGCGGTCGGCCACGCGCATTGGGGGCTGACGCTCGGGCCCGTGACGGGGCGGCTGATCGCCGACATGATGCAGGGCGATGCGCCGTTCGTCGATCCGTCGCCGTATCGCCCGGAACGCTTTAGCTGAACCTGTCTTTCCACGCCGGCTGCGCGCCGCGAAACGGCAGCGCCTTTGCTTCGTAGACGCCGCGTGCGATCGCGCGCGCGAGCACGGAGGCGGCCAGCGCGCCGAGTTCCGCCATCTCGAACGGCGGATCGGTGAGCGGCTTCGTGCCGGTTGCCGCCGCGAACACCACGTCGCCGTCGTAAGGCGTGTGAACCGGAAAGATCGCGCGCGCCATGCCGTCCTGCGCCATCACGGCGAGGCGCTGGCAGCGCGCCTTCGAGAGCGCGGCGTCGGTGGCAACGATGGCGAGCGTGGTGTTTTCCATCGCGCCGCCCTTCATGCGCGGCAGCTGCGCCTCGGGCGGCATTTGCGCGGGGAAGCCGCAGCCGCCGAATTCCCGGCCATGCTCGAACGGACCGGCCCAGAAATGCGGTCCGTTGCCGACCGTCACGCTGCCGACCGCGTTGACTGCGACGATGGCGCCGACCGTGATGCCGCCGGAGGTGCGCGCCGACGCCGAGCCGATGCCGCCCTTGAGATTGACCGTGGTGGCGCCGAGACCGGCGCCGACCGAGCCGAGCGCGGTGTCGTGACCGGCCGCTTTCGTGGCGTCGTAGCCAAGCTCGCGGTAGGGCGGGTAGCGGCCCCAATTCTTGTCGCCGCCGTTCAACAGATCGAACAGGATCGCGCCGGGCACGATCGGCACGCGCGCATCGCGCACCGCGAAGCCGCGGCCCTGCTCGCGCAGCGCGGCCTGCGCGCCGGAGGCGGCGTCGAGGCCGAAGGCGGAGCCGCCGGAGAGCACCAGCGCGTCGATGGCGTCCACGGTGCGGGCGGGATCGAGCAGATCGGTCTCGCGGGTGCCGGGGCCGCCGCCGCGGATGTCGACGCCGGCCGTCGCCGGGCGGTCGAACAGGACCACGGTGACGCCGGAGGCGAGCCGCGCGTCGCCCGCATGGCCGACCCGCACGCCGGCAACGTCGACGATATGATTGAGCAGGGCCATCGCGATCCTTTTTGCGCGTGATCTTGTCCGAAAACCGGTGCCCACTTTTCGGGATCACGCGCCGGAAAACCCTATCACGTCCCATCACGTTCCGGCGAAGGCTTCGCGAGGCGCTTGCGCTCCCGCGCTGCGCGGCGCATGTAGCGGGCCATGGCCTCCGACGTCTCGATCTACGCCGCCCTTCTGGCGGGCATCGTCAGCTTCCTGTCCCCTTGCGTGCTGCCGCTGGTGCCGCCTTATCTCGTTTATCTCGCCGGCACCTCGCTCGAACGCCTCGCTGCGGGCGAAGCGGGGCCGCGCGCCCGGCGCGACACGGTGATCGCCGCGCTGCTGTTCGTGCTCGGCTTCTCGACGGTGTTCATCGCGCTGGGCGCCAGCGCCAGCGCCATCGGCGGGCTGATCCGCGCCTGGTCCGGGCCGCTCGCGACCATCGCGGGCATCATCATTATCGTGATGGGCCTGCACTTCCTCGGCATCACGCCGATCGCCTGGCTCAACCGCCAGATGCGGGTGGAAACGGCGAAGCCCGTCGGGCTGTGGGGCGCCTACCTGATGGGGCTTGCCTTCGCCTTCGGCTGGACGCCCTGCATCGGGCCGATCCTCGCGACCATTCTGGCGGTCGCGGCGTCGGACCGCACCGTCGGGGAGGGCGCGCTGCTGCTCGCGGTCTATTCGGCGGGACTTGGCATTCCGTTCCTGATCGCGGCCTTCGCCGTCGAGCCGTTCGCGGCATTTCTTGCGCGGTTCAAGCGGCACCTGCACCGTGTCGAGCAGGCGATGGGCGCGCTTCTGGTGCTCACCGGCATTGCCTTTCTCACCGGGACCATCAGCGAAGTAAGCTTCTGGCTGCTCGAACTATTCCCGGCACTCGGCAAGATCGGCTAAACTGGTGACATGTACCAGCCGCCGCTGTTCCGCGAAGACGACCTTGCCGTTCAGCACGAGCTGATCCGCGCGCGTCCATTCGGCTTCCTGGTGACGCTCGCTTCGACCGGGCTGACCGCCAATCCGCTGCCCTTCGTGCTCGATGCGAGCGCCGGTGAACGCGGAACGCTGCGCTGTCACGTCGCGCGCGGCAATCCGCTGTGGAAGGATTTCGATGCGACGCACGGCGCGCTGGTGATCTTCTCGGGGCTCGACCGCTACATCACGCCGTCGTGGTATGCGACCAAGCGCGAGAGCGGCAAGGTGGTGCCGACCTGGAACTACGCCGCCGTTCATGTCTATGGGCCGCTCATCGTGAAAGACGACCGCGACTGGCTCGCAGGCCATGTCGCGGAACTGACCGCGCAGCAGGAGCGGCCGCGGCAAGCGCCGTGGGCGGTGTCGGATGCGCCGGCGCCGTTCGTCGAAGGTCAGTTGCGCGGCATCGTCGGTCTCGAAATTCCGATCGTGCGGCTCGAAGGCAAATGGAAGATGAGCCAGAACCGCACAGCCGCCGACCGCGCCGGCGTGATCGAAGGACTCGGCACGGAGCCGGACGCGGAGGCCGTGGAGCTTGCGGCGCTGATCAAGGAGCGCAACCGCGAGCGGTCGTAGAACTGACTCTCCGAACCGTATCCCCACTTCGCTCATTCCCGCGCAAGCGGGAATCCATCTTTACAAAATGGACGCATCGTTTGAGTCGTGGACCCCCGCTTTCGCGGGGGTGAGCGGTTGTTGGGTCGCGCCTTGCGTCTCCCCCAAAATGAAAAGCCCGCCGGTGAGGCGGGCTTTCCGATTCAACCGCTGCGCGGCGATTACATCTGCTTCGAGCAGTCGTTGTTCGGGCACTCGAAGTAGGTGATCTTGCCCTGCGGGTTCTTCTTCCAGATGTACATCACGTAGTCGAGCTTGGTGATGTCACCCTTCTTGTCATAGGAGAGGTCGCCCAGCACGGTCTTGAACTTCATGCCGGAGTGGATCTTCTCCGCGACCTTCTTGGGGTCGAGCGACTTCGCGGCGGTGGCCGCCTGCGCGATGACCTGCACGCTCGCATAGCTGTAGAGCGTGTAGGCTTCCGGCTCGAACTTCTTGGCGCGGAACTTCTCGACGACCGCCTTGGCCTGCGGGTTCTTGCGCGGGTCGGGGCCGTAGGTCATCAGCGTGCCTTCGACGCCCGGACCGCCGATGGCGGCGAACTCGTCGGAGGTGATGCCGTCGGCGCCCATCAGCGGCGCCTTGACGCCCTGGTCGCGCATCTGGCGCACGATCGCGCCGCCTTCGGTGTGCAGACCGCCCCAGTAAACGAGGTCGGCGCCGGCCTGCTTGATCTTGGTCACCAGCGCGGAGAAGTCCTTCTCGCCGGTGTTGACGCCTTCATACAGAACTTCCTTCAGGCCGCCCTTGTTCATCGCCTTCTTGGTCTCGTCGGCGAGGCCTTTGCCGTAGGTCGTCTTGTCGTGGACGACGGCGACCTTCTTGCCCTTGAAATGCTTGAGGATGTAGGCGGCGGCGACCGATCCCTGCTGGTCGTCACGGCCGCAGGTGCGGAAGATGTTCCACATGCCGCGCTCGGTGACCTGCGGGTTGGTCGAGGCCGGGGTGATCTGCAGGATGCCGTTTTCCTGGAAGGATTCCGAGGACGGCATGGTGACGCCGGAGTTGAAGGCGCCGACCACGAACTTCACGCCGTCACCGGCGAATTTGTTGGCGACCGACACGCCCTGCTTGGGATCGGAGACGTCGTCGCCGATCTGCAGTTCGATCTTCTTGCCCATGATGCCGCCGGCCGCGTTGATGTCGGCGACGGCCTGTTCCGCGCCGTTCTTGAGCTGCGCGCCGAACGCGGCGTTCGGGCCGGTGATCGGACCCAGAACGCCCATCTTGACCTGCGCCATGGCGGTGCCGCCGAGCGCTACGCTGATGCCCAGCGCAAGGCCGAGCGTCGTCAGTTTTTTCATCCCACAACTCCTGTCGGTTGACCCGGAAATCACAAGGCGAATTGGCGCAATGGTATCTTAGGCGCCGTTTCGGCGCCAGCGGAAGCGGCCGGCGGGGCTGTTAAGCCAGTGATATTGCCGCACCATCTGGTTAACCCGCATGACGCGGAAGCCGGCGAAGCCGATCGCGAGGCAGAACGCGAGATCGACCAGATAGTAATGCGGCGACAAGAGGGTGCCGTCGAACAACGAGAAATGGATGAAGCGAACCGCCGCCGCCAGCACGAGCATGTAAACGGCGACCTGCCAGGCCGGCCGCCAGGTGCCGGCAATGGCCCGGCCGGTCAGCCAGGCGCCGCCGCCGCCGAGCGCGAGCGTGACCAGCACGAACACACCGAAGGAATTCTCTTCATAGAGAACGTGGGCGAGGTTGATGTCCATCCTCAGTGCCTCCCGCCTTCGAGATAGGCAGCCTGGATCTCCGGCCGCGCCAGCAGGTCCGCTCCCGACCCCGACAGCGTGATCTGCCCGTTGACCATGACGTAGCCGCGGTGGGCGAGCTTGAGCGCGTGGAAGGCGTTCTGCTCGACGAGGAAGACGGTCAGCTTTTCCTCCCGGTTGAGCATGCGGATGGCGTCGAAGATCTGCCGCACGATCAGCGGCGCGAGGCCGAGCGAGGGCTCATCGAGCAACAGGAGACGCGGGCGGCCCATCAGCGCCCGGGCGATCGCCAGCATCTGCTGCTCGCCACCCGACAGCGTGCCGCCGCGCTGCGCGATGCGCTCCTTCAGCCGCGGAAACAGTGTGAGCACGCGCTCGAGGTCCTGGCTGAAATGCGCAGGGTCCGACGTGGTCGCGCCCATCTGCAGATTTTCCAGCACCGTCATGCGCGAGAAGATGCGGCGGCCCTCCGGCGACTGCGCGAGCTTGAGCCGCGCGATCTCGTGGGTCGGCAATTGCGTGATGTCGTGGCCGGCGAAGGCGATCGTGCCTTCGCGCGCGCGGGGATTGCCGCAAATGGTCATCATCAAGGTCGACTTGCCGGCGCCGTTGGCGCCGATCAGCGTGACGATCTCGCCATCCTCGACGTCGATATCGACGCCCTTCAGCGCCATCACCCGGCCGTAGAAGGTCTTGACGCCGCGCACGGTGAGGAGGGCGGTCATATGCCGGCCTCCGCTTCGGCCTTGGCGACGTCCTTGTCCTCGACGCCGAGATAGGCCGCGATCACCTTCTGGTCGTTGCGCACATACTCCGGCGTGCCGTCGGAAATCTTGACGCCATAGTCGAGCACGACGATGTGGTCGGAAATCCCCATCACCACGCTCATGTCGTGCTCGATCAGCAGGATCGAGGTGCGATCCTCGTTGCGGATCGTGAGCAGCAAGTCGTTCAGCTCGGCGCTCTCGCGCGGATTAAGCCCGGCCGCCGGCTCGTCGAGGCAGAGCAGCACCGGGTCGGTGCACATCGCGCGCGCGATTTCGAGGCGGCGCTGCGCGCCATAGGGCAGATCGCCGGCCGGGTCGTCGGCGCGATCGATCAGGCTAATGCGCTCGAGCCAGGCCTTGGCCTTTTCGATGGCCGCTTGTTCGGCGACCGTGTAGGAGGGAATGCCGAAGATCCCGGCGAACGAGAAGCCCGAAGCGAGCATCAGCGGGTTGTGCTGGGCGACCAGCAGGTTTTCCAGCACCGTCATGCCGGCGAACAGCCGGATGTTCTGGAAGGTGCGGGCGACGCGCGCCTTATGCGTCACCAGATAGTCCGGCATGCGTTCCAGCAGATAGACCGCGCCGTCGCCATAGGACGTCCAGCGCGCGCCGCTTTCGGTCAGCGCATCGAGATCGCTCCAGGACGATGGATCGCCGTGGACGAGCGCCATGCGTCCGGCGGTCGGCTTGTAGAAGCCGGTGATGCAGTTGAAGACGGTGGTCTTGCCGGCGCCGTTGGGACCGATCAGCGCGGTGATCTCGCCGCCGCGTACGTCGAACGACAGGTCGTGAACGGCGACCAGCCCGCCGAAGCGCATGGTCAGATGCTCGATACGCAGAATGGGGGCGGCCGTCATCAGCCGTGTCCCTGGCCGACGAGATCGCTCGCGATCGCCTTGCGCTCTTTCAGGAACACCGACGGCTCGCGCGTCGAGATCAGCCCGCGCGGCCGCCAGATCATCACCAGCACCATCGCAAGGCCGAAAATCAGCATGCGGTACTGCGTCGGGTCGAAGTCCTGCCCGAACACGTATTTGAGGAAGTCGAGCTCACGCATGATCTCGACGCCGCCGACCATGACGATCGCGGCGATGGCGACGCCGATCTGGCTGCCCATGCCGCCGAGCACGACGATGGCGACGATGGTGGCGGACTCCAGGAACGTGAAGGACTCCGGCGAGATGAAGCCCTGCCGCGCGGCGAAGAACGAGCCGGCGAAGCCGCCGAACATCGCGCCGATCGAGAAGGCGGTGAGCTTGGTGTTGGTGGTGTTGATGCCGAGCGAGCGGCAGGCGATCTCGTCTTCGCGCAACGCTTCCCACGCGCGGCCGACCGGCAGACGGCGCAGCCGCACGGTGACGAAGGCGGTGAGCAGCGCAAGCCCGAGGATCACATAATAGAGAAACAGCGTGCGGTAGACCGGCGTGAACTCGAGGCCGAACAGCGCGGCGAAGCCGTCGTCGTTGGCGGTGAAGGGGATGCCGAAAAAGGTCGGGCGCGGGATCGAGCTGATGCCGGCGTAGCCGTTGGTGAGATCGACCCAGTTGACCAGCACCATGCGGATGATCTCGCCGAAGGCGAGCGTGACGATGGCGAGATAGTCGCCGCGCAGCCGCAGCACCGGAAAGCCGAGGATGATGCCCCAGAACGAGGACAGGATGCCGGCGAGCGGCAGCAGAATCCAGAACGAGAAGCCGAAATTCTTGGCGAGCAGCGCGTAGGAATAGGCGCCGACCGCGTAAAAGGCGACGTAGCCGAGGTCGAGCAGGCCGGCGAGGCCGACCACGATGTTGAGGCCCCAGCCGAGCATGACGTAGATCAGGATCTGGATGCCGAAATTGTCGATCCATTTGGTCGCGCCGGTCCAGCCCGCGCCGTAGATCGCGACGACCGGATAGACCAGCAGGAAGCCGATCGCGAAGGGCATCAGGCGGCGGCGCCAGACGCCGGCCGCGGTGGTGCTGGCGCGCGGCCGCGCGGCCGCGCGGCGGCGGGCGCGCCACGGCGCGATGACGAGATCGTAGACGAGGCGCGAGAGGCCCGCGATCGCCACCATCCAGAACAGCAGCGACCAGCGCGTCTCGAGGACGAGTTCGTTGCGGATGTTCTGGACGGTCTGGAAACCGATCAGCGGCAGAAACAGCGCGAAGGCGAGTGCGGTGGTGACGCCGGCCTGCCTTAGCGCATGGACGACGTCGACAGGTGCGGCCCGCCCCGCTATCGGCTCGCCAATGCCGTCGCCTTGCGCGGTCATGTCAGACCTTTTCGACGTCCGGGCGGCCGAACAGGCCTTGCGGCAGGAAGATCAGCACGATCGCCAGCACCGAGAACGAGGCGACATCCTTGTAGTCGATCGAGAAATAAGCCGACCACATGGTTTCGATGATGCCGATCAGCAGGCCGCCGACCACGGCGCCCGGCAGCGAGCCGATGCCGCCGAGCACGGCGGCGGTGAACGCCTTGACGCCGGGTGTGAAGCCGTCGGCGAAGTTCACGACGCCGTATTGCACCATGTACATGGTGCCGGCGACCGCTGCGAGCGCCGCGGCGATGACGAAGGTGATCGAGATGGTGCGGTCGACGTTGACGCCGACCAGCGCCGCCATCTTCTGATCCTGCTCGCAGGCGCGCTGGGCGCGGCCGAGCGACGTGCGAGCCACCAGATACCAGAACGCCATGAGCAGCACCGCGGTGACGCCCCAGATGATGATCTGCTTGTAGGACAGAGTGACCGGGAAGGTGTCGCCGTGCAGCAGCACGAAATCGCCGCGCACCAGCGGCGGCAGTGACTTGTTGCGCGGGCCTTGCGTCACCTGCACGAAGTTCGACAGGAAGATCGACATGCCGATCGCGGAAATCAGCGGGGCGAGGCGGAACGAGCCGCGCAGCGGGCGATAGGCGAGGCGCTCGATCACCCAGTTCACCACCGAGGTGAACACCATGGCGATCAGCAGCACCAGAAACAGGATGACGGCGATGGAGCCGATGCCGAGCCAGGCGGTGAGGAACAGGAAGGCGACCACCGCGATGAAGGCCGACACCATGAAGACGTCGCCGTGGGCGAAGTTCACCATGCCGATGATGCCGAACACCATGGTGTAGCCAATGGCGATCAGCCCGTAGATCGAGCCGACGGTGATGCCGTTGATCAGCTGCTGAAGAAAGACTTCCATGGCTCGGGTGTCATCCCCACGCCGCCCCGGCCGGCGGCTCCCGATGCCAGTCTTAACAGGCGGATTTCCGCGCGGCAACGCGAGGGGCGCGTTCCCCCACGGCGTTCCCTCTTGTCAAATCATCGCAATTTGCTGTTGTGGGTGGCGGAGTGCCGCCACGGGAATGCGCGATGTCGCCGACTGCGGAACTGACGATCCGGATTGCCTGCGCGGTGACGGTCTTTGCCATCATGGCGCTGTGGGAGGCGACCGCGCCGCGCCGCAGAATGGTGGCCGGGCGGCGGGCGCGCTGGCCGGGCAATTTCGGAATTTTCCTGATCGATATTGTCGCAGTCCGCCTTCTGGTGCCGACAGCGGCCGTCGGTGTCGCGCTGGTCGCCGCCGAGCGCGGCTGGGGCCTGTTGCACAACCTGCCGCTGCCGGTCTGGGTTCAATTCGTGGCCGGGTTTCTCGCGCTCGATCTGATCATTTATCTCCAGCACCGCGTGTTTCACGCGGTGCCGGTGCTGTGGCGGGTGCATCGCATGCATCACGCCGACGTCGATGTCGACGTGACGACCGGCAACCGGTTCCATCCGATCGAAATCTTGCTGTCGATGGCGATCAAGATCGCGGCGGTCGTGGCGCTCGGCGTGCCGGCTGTCGCCGTCGTGGCGTTCGAGGTCGTGCTCAATGCGAGTTCGATGTTCAACCACAGCAATGTCGCGCTGCCGGCGCGGCTCGAACCGCTGGCGCGCTGGCTGATCGTCACGCCGCAGATGCATCAGGTGCATCATTCGGTCGAGCGCGAGGAGACCGACAGCAATTTCGGCTTCAATCTGCCGTGGTGGGACCGGCTGTTCCGCACCTATCGCGCCGCGCCGAAGGCGGGCGAGGAGGGTGTCGTCATCGGACTCACGGAATTCCGCGATCCGCGCGAGCGCGGCGTGATCTCGTTGCTGACGCAGCCGTTCCGCAACGCACGCGACCCCGCCCGTTAATGATGAACGCGGGGGCCAACGCGCTTAACGGGTAAGGTAAAGTTTCGGTTTGCTTTGAACTTCGCATTTGAAGCGCTTACTCCGGCACATGACTTTGCAGGAGGAACGCTCATGAAGCGCATTTCCGGAATCTCCGCGACGATGGTGCTCGCTGTCGCCGCCTATTTCGCCTTCACCTGGGGCATGGATGCCTGGCGGGTGTTCACGTCGCCGACCTTCGGCCTCGACGACGCACTTGCCTCGCAGGTCGTGTTCGCGCTCGGCCGTTATCTCGGTCTCGCGCCGGCCGGTCTCATCAAGCTCGGCGCCGTGTTTGGCGCGCTGAAGGGCACCGTCGCTGTGGTCTGCGCGCTGCACGTCGTCGATCGCCTGCGCAGCCTGTTCCGCGGTTCGCCCAATCTCGAGGTGGCGCAGGCCGGTTTCGTGCTGGCGGTGCCGATCTGCGCGGTGGCGCTGCTGCCGATGATCGTCCAGCACAATCCCGACATGCTGCGTGATTACGCGGTCGACCTCGCGCTCGCGGGCGTCGCCGCCGCGCTTGCCGGCAGCGGCCGGGCGGTCGCGAAGACCGTTTCCCCGAAGAGCCTCAAGAATTTCAACCTGATGACCTTCGAGCCGGCCTCGGCGGGCGCGAAGCCCGTGAAGCCCATCGATCTCGCGACGTTCGACGCGCGGGATTACGTGCCGAAGACGCTGCCCGCGAGGCCGGGCTCGCGTCTCCACGCCTGACGAACAGCGGCGCTTGCGCGCCGCGCGGACGAAGGAGCGCTCGTCATGGTGGACCGGCTGATGGCGCTGGTGATTTTCTGGGGCATGCGCTGCGGCGTCGCCTGGGTGATCGCCGACCAGTACGCCAAGTTTGTGAATGAGAAGCTTGTGGCGGTGTCGCGCGCGTTCAACTTCTGATCGCGCGGGATGCCGGAAGGGGACGACAAGGCGGGCGGGGTGCCCGCCTTGTTTTTTTATTTGTTCACTTCTTACTTGTTCACTTCGGCGATGACGCCCGCCGCTTCCTTGAAGGCGTGATTGGCAGCCGGCACGCCGCAATAGATCGCCTGCTGCATGATGATTTCCTTGATGTCGTCGCTCGTGAAGCCGCCTTCGACCAGCGCCGCGCGCACATGCATGCGGAACTCCTCCCACTTGTCGAGCGCAATCATGGTGCCGATCACGAGGACGCGGCGGGTGCGGTCGTCGAAATGCGGCCGCGTCCAGATCTCGCCCCAGGCGTAGCGGGAAATCAGGTCGAGGAATTCCGCGTTGAAGGCGGTCTTGTTCCTGGTCGAGCGGTCGACCCATTCATTGCCGAGCACCTGACGGCGGCGCGCGGTGCCCTTGTCGAAGCGTTCCTTGTCGTCCATCGGCGTCAGCTCCGCAGGAAGTCGAGCACCGTTTTCGTATAAACCGCCGGCTGCTCGATGTTGGAAATGTGGGAGGCGTCGATCGCGGCGAGCTTCGCCCCCGGAATGGCCTTTGCGATCTGCTCGCCGGCCACCGGCGGCGTCGCGGGATCGTGCGTGCCGACGATCACCAGCGTCGGCGCGGTGATGGTCGGGTTGGAGGCGGTGAAGTTCATGTCGCGGATCGCCTCGCAGCAGGCGATGTAGCCATCCGGATTGCTGCCGAGAAACATCTCCGTCATGCGCGCCATCGCCTGCGGATTCGCCTCGCGGAAGCCTTTGGTGAACCAGCGCTCCATGTTCGGGCCGACGAGCTGGGCGAGACCTTTCTCGCGGACGAATTTGATACGGTCGATCCAGCCGCTCTTGTCGGCATAGTTGTACTGCGTGTTCGACAGAATGAGCTTGCCGATGCGGTCGCGCGCATGGGCGCCGAGCCATTGCCCGACCATGCCGCCCATCGATAGGCCGCACCAATGCGTCTTGTCGATCTTCAGCGCGTCGAGGATCGCAAGCACGTCGCGGCCGAAACGTTCCATCGAATAGGGGCCGGGCGGCGAGCCGGACTGGCCGTGGCCGCGCCTGTCGTAACGCACGACACGGAAATGCTGCGACCACGCCGGCACTTGGTCGTCCCACATATGCAGGTTGGTGCCGAGCGAGTTCGACAGCATCAGCG
The DNA here is from genome assembly GCF_050250095.1 of Pseudolabrys sp. Classification (NCBI taxonomy): domain Bacteria; kingdom Pseudomonadati; phylum Pseudomonadota; class Alphaproteobacteria; order Hyphomicrobiales; family Xanthobacteraceae; genus Pseudolabrys; species Pseudolabrys sp. The sequence continues at coordinate 720,877 of NZ_JBFWPH010000001.1, forward strand.
CCGGGGCATTGTCCGGCCCGGTGACCTCGACATTGATCGGACAGCCATCGGCATCGATTTTCGGCATCGGCATTTCCCCTGCAAGGCGCGTTTTGAGTTGGCCGCACTTTATGTGGCCGCATAGCTGCCGCCAACCCTGAGGCCTTGCGGGAGACGCGGAAATCGGCTGCAAGCTTGCCGTTATGTTCGATCTGACGCTGACATTCGACAACGGGCCGGAGCCGGAAACGACGCAGCAGGTGCTCGACGTGCTGGCGCGGCGCGGCATCAAGACGACGTTTTTCGTGATCGGCGAAAAGCTCGCGATGCCGGGACGCCGCGCGCTCGCCGAACGCGCGCATGCGGAAGGCCACTGGATCGGCAATCACACCTGGACGCATTCGGGACCGCTCGGCGCGCGCGGCGGCGATCTCTCCGACAGTGAAATCGGCCGCACGCAAGCCACGCTCGGCGGGCTTGCGCACGCGCATCGCTATTTCCGTCCGCAGGGCGGCGGCGGCAAGCTCGGGCCGCATCTCCTGACCGCCGGCAACGCCGACTACCTAGCGCATGGCGGCTATACATGCGTGTTGTGGAATTCGATCCCGCGCGACTGGGACGACGCGGAGGGCTGGATCGGGCGCGCGATGGACCATGTGCGCGCGCAAGCCTGGACGCTGATGGTGCTGCATGACGTGCCGTCGGGCGCGATGCGCCATCTCGACCGTTTTCTCGATATGATCGGCGAGGCCGGTGGCCGGCTGCGGCAGGACTTTCCACCGGATTGCACCCCGATGGTGGACGGGATAATCACCGGAACGATGGCCGGGCTGGTGTCGAGCAGGGAGTAGACGACGATGGCGATGACGATGACGGGCGAGTATCAGCTGGCCGCGAGCCGCGAGAAAGTCTGGGCCGCTCTCAACGACGCCGAGGTGCTCAAGCGCTGCATCCCCGGCTGCGAGGAACTGAACAAGGTGTCGGACACCGAGTTCCAAGCGGTCGCAACGCAGAAGATCGGCCCGGTGAAGGCCCGCTTCAAAGGCAAGGTGAACCTGACCGACCTCGATCCGCCGAACGGCTACAGGATCGTCGGCGAGGGCGACGGCGGCATCGCCGGCTTCGCCAAGGGCGGGGCGACGGTGGCGCTGGTCGACAAGGACGGCGGCACGCTGCTCACCTACAATGTCGAGGCCCAGATCGGCGGCAAGCTCGCCCAGCTCGGCCAGCGGCTGGTCAACGGTGCGGCAAAGAAGGTCGCGGACGACTTTTTCCGGAAGTTCGCCAACGAGTTCGCCGGCTGAGGGGCCGGCTGCGCGCGCCTTCTGCCCCAGTCATTCCCTGGACGCCCCTTGACCCCCCTTTTGTGCGGGTTCAGACTTAGGGGTGTTCCAAACTGGAAAAAAACCTTCGAATTTCGGCCGGGTCGGCCGGGCTCTTCCGGTGGAACCGGAAAAAGAGGCCGTTTGACCCGCATTTTGGGAGATGCCCATGCCGGCTGTGTCCATGACCGTGAACGGGAAAACCGTGTCCGGCGACGTCGAACCCCGCACGCTGCTCGTTCAGTTTCTCCGTGAAAACCTTCGCCTGACCGGCACCCATGTCGGCTGCGACACCTCGCAGTGCGGGGCCTGCGTCGTTCACATGAACGGCGTCGCCGTGAAGTCCTGCACCACGCTCGCGCTGCAGGCCGAAGGCGCGCAGGTCACCACCATCGAAGGGCTCGCGCCGAACGGCGCCCCGCTGCATCCGATGCAGGAGGCGTTCCGCGAGAACCATGCGCTGCAGTGTGGCTATTGCACGCCCGGCATGATCATGACCGCGGTCGACATCGTGCGCCGCAAGGGCAACGAGCTCGACGATCACACGATCCGCGAGGAGCTCGACGGCAACATTTGCCGCTGCACCGGCTACCACAACATCGTGAAAGCGGTGGCGGCGGGCGCCAAGGCGATGGCGAAATAGCCGTCGCTGAAAAGACTTCGGGAGGAAGCTGCCAGAAGCGCGGAGAGGGAGGTTGTCATGTCTGCGACCGGAATCGGCGCGGCGGTTCGCCGCAAGGAAGACATCCGTTTCATCACGGGCAAGGGCCAGTACACCGACGACGTGACGCGGCCGGGTGAAACCCGCGCGGTGTTCGTCCGCTCGCCCCACGCGCGCGCGAAGATCAAGACGATCGACGCCTCCGAGGCGATCAAGATGCCGGGCGTCGTCGCGGTGCTGACCGGCGCCGAACTCGCCGGCGACAAGATCGGCAACCTGATCTGCGGCTGGATGATCCATTCCAAGGACGGCTCGCCGATGAAGATGGCGGCGCATCCGGCCATCGCCGCGGGCAGTGTCAATCACGTCGGCGACGCGGTCGCGGTCGTGATCGCGGAGACGCAGGCGCAGGGGCGCGACGCCGCCGACAAGGTGAAGGTCGATTACGAGGTGCTGCCGTCGGTTACCGATCCGGCGAAAGCGCAGGCCAAGGGCGCGCCGCAGATTCACGACGAGATCGCCAGCAACACGATCTATCAGTGGCATCTCGGCGATGCGAACGCGACCGAAGCCGCGTTCAAGGCGGCCAAGCACGTCACCAAGATCGATCTCGTCAACAATCGCGTCATCCCGAACGCCATCGAGCCGCGCGCCTCGCTCGCCGAATACGACGCGGGCAACGACAGCCTGACGCTGTGGAACACCTCGCAGAACCCGCACGTCGCGCGGCTCGTCATCGCCGCCTTCGTCGGCATGGCGCCGGAGCACAAGCTGCGCGTCATTGCGCCGGATGTCGGCGGCGGCTTCGGCTCCAAGATCTTCATCTATCCGGAGGAGGTCGTCTGCCTCTGGGCCGCGCGCAAGGTGCGCCGCCCGGTGAAATGGACCGCCGACCGTTCGGAGAGCTTCGTCACCGACGCGCATGGCCGCGACCACGTCACCCACGCCGAAATGGCGTTCGACGCGGAAGGCAGGATCACCGCGCTGCGGGCCAAGACCATCGCCAATCTCGGCGCCTATATGTCGACCTTCTCGTCGTCGGTGCCGACCTATCTCTACGCCACGCTGCTGTCGGGCCAGTACGCGATCCCGAACATCTATTGCGAGGTCGACGCGGTCTACACCAACACCGTGCCGGTCGACGCCTATCGCGGCGCGGGACGCCCCGAGGCGACCTTCGTGGTCGAACGGCTGGTCGAGGTCGGCGCGCGCCAGATGGGCATGGACCCGGCCGATCTGCGCAAGCGCAACTTCATCAAGTCGTTCCCGCACCAGACGCCGGTCATCATGGCTTATGACGCCGGCGACTATCTCGCCTCGCTGAAGAAGGCGATGGAGATCGCGGACGTCAAAGGCTTCAACAAGCGCAAGCGTGAATCGGCCCGCCACGGCAAGCTGCGCGGCATCGGTTACTCGACCTATATCGAGGCCTGCGGCATCGCGCCCTCGCAGGCGGTCGGCTCGCTCGGCTGCGGCGTCGGCCTGTGGGAGTCCGCGGAAGTGCGCGTCAACCCGACCGGAAGCGTCGAGGTGCTGACCGGCACCCACGCGCACGGGCAGGGCCACGAGACGACCTTCGCGCAGCTCGTGTCGGAGCGGCTCGGCATTCCGTTCGAGAACGTTTCCATCGTGCACGGCGACACCGACAAGGTGCAGTTCGGCATGGGCACTTACGGCTCGCGCTCAGGCGCGGTCGGCATGTCGGCCATCGTCAAGGCGCTCGACAAGATCGAAGCCAAGGCGAAGAAGGTTGCGGCCTATATGCTCGAAGCCTCCGAGACGGACATCGAGTTCAAGGACGGCAAGTTCACCGTCGCGGGGACCGACAAGTCGGCCGCCTTCGGCGACGTCGCGCTCAACGCCTATATCGCGCACAAATTCGCCGGCGCCGATCTGGAGCCGGGCCTGAAGGAAGGCGCATTCTACGACCCGACCAACTTCACGTTCCCGGCCGGCTGCCACATCTGCGAGGTCGAGATCGACACCGACACCGGCGCGACCGAGGTGGTGAACTGGACCGCGGTGGACGACTTCGGCACCGTCATCAATCCGATGATCGTCGAGGGTCAGGTGCATGGCGGCATCGCGCAGGGCGTCGGCCAGGCGCTGCTCGAAGGCGCGGTCTACTCGAACGACGGCCAGCTCCTGAGCGGCTCGTTCATGGACTACACCATGCCGCGCGCCGCCAACCTGCCGTCGTTCCATGTCGGGCTGACGGAGACCAAGGCGCCGTCCAACCCGCTCGGCATCAAGGGCTGCGGCGAGGCGGGCGCGATCGCCGCGCCGGCCGCCGTCATCAATGCGATCACCGACGCCGTCGGTTCCGAAGACATTCCCATGCCGGCCACCGCGAGCGCGGTCTGGTCGGCGCTGCAGCGTTCGCGCGGCAGCAAAGCGGCTTAACGGAGAGACCCATGTACAACTTCACCTTCCATCGTCCCGGCACCGTGCGGCAGGCCGCGAACCTGCTCGGCAAGAACCCCGAGGGCAAGATCCTCGCCGGCGGGCACTCGCTGCTGCCGGTGATGAAGCAGCGGCTCGCGCAGCCTTCGGCGCTGATCGATCTCTCCAAGGTCGAGGGGCTGAACGCCATCGAGCACAAGGGCCGCTCGGTGACCATCGGCGCGATGGCGACGCATTTCGAAGTCGCGAATTCTCCGGTGGTGAAGGAAGCGATCCCGGCGCTCGCCGCGCTCGCCGGCAGCATCGGCGATCCGGCGGTGCGTCACCGCGGCACCATCGGCGGCTCGCTCGCCAACAACGATCCGAACGCCGATTATCCGGCGGCCTGTCTCGGCCTCGGCGCGACGATCATCACCAACAAGCGCCGCATCGCGGCGGACGACTATTTCACCGGCATGTTCTCGACCGCGCTGGAGCCGGACGAGATCATCACCAAGGTGTCGTTCCCGGTGGCGAAGAAGGCGGCCTACGAGAAGTTCCGCCACCCTGCTTCGGGCTTTGCGCTGGTCGGCGTGTTCGTGTCAAAGCGCGGCTCGGACATCCGCGTCGCGGTGACGGGCGCGGGTGCGAACGGCGTGTTCCGCGTCAAGTCGTTCGAAGAGGCGCTGAAGAAGCGCTTCGCGGCGAAGTCGATCGAAGGGCTGACCGTGCCGGCAAACGGCATGTCGAGCGACATTCACGCCGGCGCCGAATACCGCGCGCATCTCGTCGCGGTGATGGCGAAGCGGGCGCTGGCGAAGGCTTAAGCTTCGCGACGGCTGCGTTCTCTCGTCTGTCGTCCCGGCCGCCCAGCTTGGGAGGGCCGGAACCCATAGCCTCCGATTCAGCGATTACGACAGGCGATAGTGACTATGGGTTCCCGCCTTCGCGGGGACGACGACGATATTTGCGGTCTGCGCCCTAGCAGGCTCGCGTTGCCTTTGCGCGTGCGTGGCCCGAATCGAACCAGCGGAACGCGTTTTTTCCAGCGGACTTGGCGGCATAGAGCGCGGCGTCGGCGCGCTGGAAAATCTCCCCCGGCGCACAACCGCCGATCCACGCGATGCCGACCGAAGCGCCGATGGTGAAGCGTTGGCAGCGCGATGTCACAGGACGGCTCATCGTTTTGACGATATGGGCGGCGATCGCCGAGACATGAGGCTTGTCGGACGCGGGACCAAGCAGCACCGCGAACTCGTCGCCGCCGATGCGGGCGACCGTCAGCCCGTCCGGACAGGCGCGCGAGAGCCGGCGCGCCACTTCGGACAGGCATTCGTCGCCGGCCGCGTGACCGAGCGAGTCATTGACGTCCTTGAAGCCGTCGAGGTCGATCAGCAAGAGAGCGCCGCCGGGATCGGCTGTCTCGCACATCTCCGCCAGCTTCGACTGGAACAGGCTGCGGTTGGTGAGGCCGGTCAGCTCGTCGACTTCGGCAAGATAGCGCAGCCGGTCCCACCTGGCTTTCTCTTCGGTGATGTCCTGCTTCATGCCGAACAGGCGGACCGGGCGGTTGCCGGCGCAGTCGACGACCGCGGTGATCCTGATCCAGCGTTGAATGCCGCGCGCCGTGACGATGTCGGCGTCGAGGTTGAAGCCTTTGCGTTGCGCGAGCGACTCGCTCCGGATTTTTTCCAGCGCCTCGAGCGAGCGGACGGAATAGCGGGGCAGGGTCTGCTTGCGCACCAGTGGCGACGCGCGTTCGATGCCGAACATGTCGTAGGTGCCGCCCGACCATTGCAGGGTTTCGGTGGTCAGGTCGCATTCCCACATGCCGAGACGCGCGGCGGCCGTCGCGCGCTCGAAGGTTTCGCGGCTACGGGCTTCTGTTGCTTCATAGTCGCGGATGACACGAGCCTGCGCCTCGACCAGCTCAGTCAGGCGGGCAACGGCTTCGGCCGTGGATTCGTGGGAGTAGGGATCGATGCCGGCAACGTCAGGCGCGCCAGCCCGATGTAATCCGCGCGCTTTCGGCATCCGAGTCCTCCGATACGGTCGGAGCTTAGGACGTGCGGATTAACAGATTATTCCCGAGGTTATCGCTCGAGTTCCTTCAGCAGGTCGTGCAGGTCGAGCGGGCGGGTGAACATCTCAAGCGAGCCGTCGCCCTTCTGCGGCCACTGGTCCTTTGGGCGGTCCCAGTACAGCTCGACGCCGTTGTCGTCGGGATCGCGCAGATAGATCGCCTCGGAGACGCCGTGGTCGCTCGCGCCTTCGAGCGGGATGCGCGCCGCGATCAGGCGCTGCAGCGCGTCCGCCAGGAGCTTGCGGGTCGGGTAGAGGATCGCGGTGTGGTAAAGGCCGGTGGTGCCGGGCGCGGGCGGCGAGCCGCCCTTGCTTTCCCAGGTGTTGAGGCCGATGTGGTGGTGGTAGCCGCCGGCCGAGATGAAGGCCGCGCCGGCGCGGCGATAGGTCTCGGTGAAGCCCAGCACGCCGACATAGAAGGCGAGCGCCCGGTCGAGGTCCGCGACCTTCAGGTGGACGTGACCGATCCGCACGCCGGCATCGATGGTCGGCATTCCGGCGGCTTGCCCTTCGAGAACCTGGGTGTTCGGCATGGCTGGACCCTTTCGGTTAAGACCTTCGTTTGAAATGCAAAATTGGCGCGGCCGACCTGCAAGGCCTATATGTATGGGGCTCCCTGAACCGGTTAAAGTGTCAAAAAGGGTACCGGTTCGCGTAGAAAAAGGCTCTAGACGAATGCCGACGACACCGCTGCCCGGCAGCATCGACGCCACGCTCTCGCTGCTCGGCAAGGCCGACTATATCGCCGACCGGTCGCTCGCGACGGTGCTTTATCTCGCCATGAAGATGGAGCGGCCGATCTTCCTCGAGGGCGAGGCGGGCGTCGGCAAGACCGAGATCGCCAAGGTGCTGGCCGCGACGCTGGGGCGCAAGCTCATTCGTCTGCAGTGCTACGAGGGCCTCGATATCTCCTCCGCTGTCTACGAGTGGAACTACGGCGCGCAGATGATCGCCATCCGGCTGGCCGAGGCGGAGGGCGAGGGTGACCGCAGCCGCATCGAGCACGACGTGTTTTCCGAGCGCTTCCTGATCAAGCGGCCGCTGCTGCAGGCGCTGGAGCCGGACGCCGCCGGCGCGCCGGTGCTGCTGATCGACGAGCTCGACCGCACCGACGAGGCTTTCGAGGCGTTCCTGCTCGAAGTGCTGTCCGACTATCAGGTGACGATCCCGGAACTCGGCACTGTGAAGGCGGCGCATCCGCCGATCGTCGTCATCACCTCGAACCGGACCCGCGAGGTGCATGACGCGCTGAAGCGCCGCTGCCTCTATCACTGGGTCGGCTATCCAAGCGCGACGCGCGAACTTGCGATCCTGCGCGCCAAGGTTCCGGGCGTGCCGAAGAAACTGTCGGAGCAGGTGGTCGCCTTCGTGCAGGCCTTGCGCAAGGAAGACCTGTTCAAATCGCCCGGCGTCGCCGAGACGCTCGACTGGGCCGGCGCGCTGACGGAGTTGAACGCGGTGGCGCTCGACCCGGCGACGGTGTCCGACACGCTCGGCGTGCTGTTGAAGTATCAGGACGACATCGCGCGCATCGACGGCACCAGGGTCAAGCAGCTCTTGGACGAGGTGAAGTCGGAGCAGCGGGCGGCGGAGTAAGGCGATGAGCGAACAGCCCGGCACGCTCGCCGACAACATCCTCTACTTCGCGCGCGCGCTGCGCGTTGCCGGGCTGCCGGTCGGGCCGGGCGCGGTGCTCGATGCACTCAACGCCGTGCAGGCCGCCGGCATCTCGACCCGCGACGATTTCTACTGGACGCTGCATGCGGTGTTCGTGAAGCGGCGCGAACATTCGATCCTGTTCGACCAGGCGTTCAAGATCTTCTTCCGCCGTCGCGGCTATCTCGACAAGCTGCTGGCGGCGATGTTGCCGGAAACATTGCCGTCGGCGCCGCAGCCGCCGCCACCGGGCGCGCAGCGTATCCAGGAAGCGCTCTATGCCGGCATGAACGCGAAGGACCGCGACGAAACGGAGGTCGAGGTCGACATGCGGCTTACGGTGTCCGACCGGGAAGTGCTGCAGAAGAAGGATTTCGCCCAGATGAGCGCGGCGGAGATCGCCGCCGCCCGCGACGCCATCGCGAAACTCAGGCTGCCGCTCGATCGCGTCAAGACACGGCGGCTCGCGCCGCACCGGCGCGGCCAGATGATCGATCTGCGCCGCACGCTGCGCGCCAGCATGAAGGCGGGCGGCGCGGTGATCGACCTGAAGTATCTCGGCAAGCGCGAGAAGGAGCCGCCGATCGTCGCGCTCTTGGATATTTCCGGCTCGATGAGCCAGTACACGCGGCTGTTCCTGCATTTCCTTCATGCGGTGACGGATGCGAGGAAGCGGGTGACGACGCTGCTGTTCGGCACGCGGCTGACCAACGTGACGCGGGCCTTGCGCGAGCGCGATCCCGACGAGGCGCTGATGGCGTGTTCGGCGCACGTCACCGACTGGTCGGGCGGCACCCGCATCGCGTCCTCGCTCCACGCCTTCAACAAGCACTGGGCGCGGCGGGTTCTGACGCAAGGGGCGGTGGTTCTGCTCATCACCGACGGGCTGGAGCGCGACGGCGACGACACGCTGGCTTTCGAGATCGAGCGGCTGCACAAATCCTGCCGCCGTTTGATTTGGCTCAATCCTCTGCTACGTTTCGAGGGGTTCGAGGCGCGTGCCCGAGGGGTGCGCACAATCCTCCCGCATGTTGACGAACTGCGGCCCATTCACAATCTAGAATCGATGACGGAACTGGTGCGCGCGCTGTCCGGCGAGGCGGACGCCGCGCACGATCCGAAACTCTGGCTCTCCAAAGTAGCCTGACAATTCTGCCCGACGGAGGCGAACCATGACGACGACCGTGTCACGCGACGAAGACATCCTTAAAGCCGCCGAGGACTGGCGCAAGGCCGGCCGCGGCGTGGCGCTTGCAACCGTGGTCGAAACCTGGGGCTCCGCGCCGCGCCCGGTCGGCTCCAATCTGGTGATCGACGAGGACGGTAATTTCCTGGGGTCGGTGTCCGGCGGCTGCGTCGAGGGCGCGGTCATCACCGAGGCGCTCGACGTGATCGGCAGCGGCAAGCCGAGGACGCTCGAATTCGGCGTCGCCGACGAGACGGCGTGGAAGGCTGGGCTGTCCTGCGGCGGCACCATCCGCGTCTATGTCGAGAAGGTGGACTGATCGTGCGGCTCGATCTCATCAAGACGCTGAACGAGGAACGCGGCGCCCGCCGCGCCGTGGTGGTCGTCACCAACACCGACAGCGGCGAGCAGCGGCTGGTGAAGGCCGCCGACGTGGCGAAAGACCCATTGCGTGAGCTGCTGGAAAAACATCTGCGCAGCGGCAAGAGCGGCATGGAAGAAACGCCGCAGGGCAAGGTGTTCCTCACGGTGCATGTGCCGTCGCCGCGGCTCGTCATCACCGGCGCGGTGCATATCAGCCAGACGCTGGCGCCGGTGGCGTCCTTGCTCGGCTATGACGTCACCATCGTCGATCCGCGAACCGCCTTCGCGACACCGGAGCGGTTTCCGGAGGTGAAGGTGCTGGCGGAATGGCCCGACACGGCGCTGCCGCCCCTGAATGTCGACCGTTACACGGCCTTCGTCGCGCTCACGCACGATCCCAAGATCGACGATCCGGCATTACTCCACGCGCTGCAGCGCGAGTGCTTCTACATCGGCGCGCTCGGCTCGAAAAAGACGCATGGCCGCCGTGTCGAGCGGCTCAAGGGGCAGGGCCTGTCCGATGAGGTGATCGGGCGCATCCATGCGCCGATCGGACTCGATATCGGCGCGGTGTCGCCGGCCGAGATCGCGGTCGCCATCATGGGCGAGATCACGCTGCGGCTGCGCAAGGACAGCGGCGAGGGCGCCGGCGCGCGCAAGACCGGAGTGGCGGCATGAAGTTCGGCCCGCTGCCGCCTGAGGACGCGCTCGGCGCGACCGCGGTGCATTCGATCCGCAAGGGCGATCTCGTGCTGAAGAAAGGCACCAAGATCGGACCCAAGGAGGTCGCGGCGCTGAAGGCGGCGGACGTCGCCGAGATCGTGGTGGCGCGGCTCGAGGACGGCGACGTGCCGGAAGACGTCGCCGCGGCGGAAATCGCGCAGGCGGTTGCGGGCGACGGCGTGCGGCTCGACCGCGCCTTTACCGGGCGCTGCAATTTGTTTGCTGACGCGGCCGGCGTGCTGGTGGTCGACAAGGACGCGATCGACCGGCTCAACCGCGTCGACGAGGCGGTGACCTTCGCGACGCTGCCGGCGTTCAAGCCGGTGGTCGAAGGCGAGATGATCGCCACGGTGAAGATCATTCCCTTCGCGGTAAGCGAGAAGGGCCGCGACGCGGCGCTCGCCGCGACGAAGACAACGACGCCGCTGGTGCGCGTCGCGCCGTACAAGATCGGGAAGGTCGGCGTTGTCTCGACGCTGCTGCCGGGGCTCGCGCCGAAAGTGATCGACAAGACATTGAAGGTGACGGCCGAGCGTCTCGCGCCGGCCGGTGCGACCATCATTGCCGAGAAGCGTGTGCCGCACGAGCAGGCGGCGCTGGCGGCGGCGATCGACGACATGCTGAAAGCCGGAGCGGAGCTCGTGCTGGTGTTCGGCGCCTCTGCCATCGCGGATCGCCGCGATGTCATTCCCGCAGCGGTCGAGCAGGTCGGCGGCACGCTCGAGCATTTCGGCATGCCGGTCGATCCCGGCAATCTGATGCTGGTGGCCTCGGCGCAAGGCCGGCCCGTGCTCGGCGCGCCGGGCTGCGCGCGTAGCCCCAAGGAAAACGGCTTCGACTGGATCCTGATGCGCTTGCTCGCGGGGTTGCCGGTGCAGCGCGAGGACATTACCGGCCTCGGCGTCGGCGGCCTGCTGATGGAAATCGTCACGCGGCCGCAGCCGCGCGACAAGGAGAAGGCGGAGACGGCAAAGCCGATCGCGGCGATCGTGCTCGCAGCGGGCCGCTCGACGCGGATGGGCGCGGTCAACAAGCTGATCGCGGATATCGGCGGCAAGCCGCTGGTGCGTATCGCGGCCGAGCAGGCGCTTGCCTCGAAGGCGCGGCCGGTGATCGTCGTTACCGGGCATCAGCGCGAGAAAGTCGAGGCCGCGCTCAAGGGTCTCGATGTGTCGGTCGTGCACAATCCGGATTACGCCGATGGCCTCGGCACCTCGTTGCGCACCGGCATCGCCGCGGTGCCCGCCAATGCCGACGGCGCGATCATCTGTCTCGGCGACATGCCGCAAGTCGACGCCGGCCTGATCGACAAATTGCTTGCCGCGTTCGATCCCGAGCGCGGCGCGCTGGTCGTGGTGCCGGTGATCGACGGCAGGCGCGGCAATCCGGTGGTGTGGTCGCGCCGTTTCTTCAACGACCTGATGAATGTGCAGGGCGATGTCGGGGCGCGTTACCTGATCGGCAGCTACGGCGAGGCCGTCGCGGAAGTGCCGGTCGATTCGGCGGCCGCGCTGACGGACGTGGACACTCCCGAGTCGCTATCGGCGGTCAAGGCGGAAATCGAACGCGCCTGAGATTCGAATCATTGATCGGGCCTGCGACTCACCGCTTATTTCGCGGCAGGAGCTGAGGCCACATGAGCGACGTTGCTACCCCGGCATTGCGCGCCCTCGTCGTAGGGGCGCTTCTGATTGCGACCACGGCCGTCATGGTCGTGACGGTCGCGACCGCGCGCGCCGCCGGTGCGCTGGCGGTCGGCTCCTGCGGCGCCTACGGGCAGGCGTTCGATTTCCCGACGCTCGCCTCCGCGCGGCAGAGCGCGTTGTCGCAGTGTCAGGGCGGGGGCTGCGAGATCGTCGCGGAAGTCACGCGCGGCTGTTCGGCCTTCGCGGTCGACGGCACCAATCCCTGCGGCGCGCACGGCTGGGCCTCCGGACCGCGGCTCGGCCGCGCGCAGAACCAGGCGCTGAAGTCCTGCTACAAGCAGGGCGGCAAGGACTGTGTGATCCGCACCTTCCTGTGCGACGCCAAGGGCTAAGGGCGGCACCGCCGCCGGTTTTTCGGCCGTAAGCGCCGGCTCTTTCTCCGTTCTTTTGCTCTTAAATTTGGTTCTTGGCCGGGCGAACGCCTTGTGCTAGATATGACTGACTGGTCAGTCATATTGGCAAACAGAGCGCAGCGTGGCGAAGAAACCAAGCACGACGGGCAGGGGTAGGCGGAAACCGTCCGCCAGCCGGAGCGCAGCGGCGCCCTCCGCCGCCGGCCCGGCCGCCGTTCCGGGAAAGCGCGAGACGATCCTTGCCGCCGCGCTCGAGGAGTTCTCCGCCCGCGGCTTCGCCGACACCCGGCTCGACGACGTGGCCAGGCGCGCCGGCGTCGCCAAGGGCACCATCTATCTCTACTTCCGCGACAAGCAGGACCTGTTTCAGGAACTGGTGCGCGGCATGCTCACGCCGGTCGTCGGCAACATCGCGGCGATGGGCGCGGCGGACGTGCCGATACACGTGCTGGGCGAGCAGATTGCCGAGATGTTCGCGCGCGAGGTCTACAACACGCACCGGCGCGACGTGATCCGGCTGATGATCGCGGAGGGGCCGCGCTTTCCCGAGCTGGCCGAGTTCTATTACCGCGAGGTGCTGTCGCAGGTGATGACCGCGATGCGGGCGCTGCTCGAACGCGCCGCCGCGCGCGGCGAGGTGTCGGGCGATCTCGCGCGTTTTCCGCAGATTGTCGCCTCCGCCGGCGTCGTCGCCATCGTCTGGAACGGTCTGTTCGAGCGCTTCGCGCCGCTCGATGTCGAGGCGATGATGAAAGCTCACATGAATCTGCTGTTCCCCAAGAAGCCGTCATGAGGACGTCATGAGTGCGTCGATGCGAAATCTCTGTATGTCCGCAGCGCTCGCCAGCGCCTTGGCGCTCGGCGCTTGCGGCAAGAAGGGTGACGAGGCCCTGCAAGGCTGGGTCGAGGCCGACTTCATTTATGTCAGTTCCGACGAGGCCGGCCGCGTCGAGACCTTGAGCGTGCGCGAAGGCGACAAGGTTGCGAAGGGCGATCCGCTGTTTTCGCTCGACGACGACCTGCAGAAATCCGACGTCACCGTGCGCGAGGCGGCGGTGACCAATGCCAAGCAGGCTTTCGAGCGCGCGAGCGACCTGCTCAAGAGCGCGGCCGGAACGCAAAAGAACTATGACGACTCCCAGGCTGCGTTGCGTACGGCGGAAGCCAATCTCTCATGGGCGGAAACCCGGCTGAAGCGCCGCAGCCAGTCGAGCCCGGTCGAGGGCACCGTGCATCAGGTCTACTACCGGATCGGTGAAACCGTGCCGGCGACGCGCGCCGTCGTCGCCGTGCTGCCGCCCTCGAACATGAAAATCCGCTTCTTCGCGCCGGAAGGACGGCTGCCGACCATCGCGATCGGCGACAAGGTGAATGTCTCCTGCGACGGCTGCGAGAAGGATCTGACCGCGACGGTCAGTTTCATCGCGAAAAACGCCGAATACACCCCGCCGGTGATCTACAGCATGGAGGAGCGGGCGAAGCTGGTCTTCCTGATGGAAGCCAAGCCCGACAAGCCGTCGGCCTTCCGCGTCGGGCAGCCGGTCGGCGTCGCGCTGCAAAGCGCCGGAGCGCCAAAGTGAGCGTGGAGGTCGCGAGCCGCACCGACAAGCCGAACGGCAAGGACGTTGTCATCGACGTCCACGGCCTGACCAAATCGTTCGACGGACGCACGGTGGTGCGTAACTTGTCGATGCAGGTGCAGCGCGGTCAGATTTACGGCTTCCTCGGCCCGAACGGCTCGGGCAAGACGACGACGATCCGCATGCTGTGCGGGCTGCTGACGCCGGATGAGGGCACCGGCACCTGCCTCGGCTACGACATCCTGACCGAGACCGACAAGATCAAGCGGCTGGTCGGCTACATGACGCAGCGCTTCAGCCTCTATCAGGACCTGTCGGTGCGCGAGAATCTCGAATTCGTCGCGCGCGTCTACGGCATCCCGCAGCCGGTCGCGGCGGCGCGCGCCGCGATCAAGCGGCTCAGGCTCGGCGGCCGTGAGGAGCAACTGGCCGGCGAACTGTCCGGCGGCTGGAAGCAGCGGCTCGCGCTCGGCGCCTGCACCTTGCCGAATCCGCAGCTGCTGCTGCTCGACGAGCCGACCGCGGGCGTCGACCCGAAAGCGCGGCGCGAATTCTGGAACGAGATCCACGCGCTCGCGGCGGAAGGGCTCACCGTACTGGTCTCGACGCATTACATGGACGAGGCCGAGCGCTGCCACGAGATCGCTTACATCGCCTATGGCGAGTTGCTGACGCGCGGCACGGTGGAGGAGGTGATCGCGCAGGCGCACTTGACCACCTACACGGTGACGGCGTCGGACGGCGACAACCTCGCGCCGCTCGGCGAGGAACTGGCCAAGCTGCCCGGCATCGACATGGTCGCGCCGTTCGGCGCCAGCCTGCATGTGTCGGGCCGCGACGGGGCCGCGCTGGAAACGGCGATCGCGCCTTACCGCGAGCGCAAGGCGCTGGCCTTCACGCGCTCGGAGCCCTCGCTCGAGGATGTCTTCATCGACCTGATGGGCAAGGCGAAGGACAATTTCCAATGAGCCAGATGTTGCCCAGAGCGCGGGGCCTGCGCGACCGGAATGCCGGCTTCTGGCTGCGCACCCGCGCCATGCTGATCAAGGAATTCATCCAGCTCAAGCGCGACCGCGTGTCGTTCGGCATGATCGTGATGGTGCCGCTGATGCAACTCTTGCTGTTCGGCTATGCGATCAACACCACGCCGCGCGATCTGCCGACCGCGGTGCTGATCCAGGAGCACACCGACGTCAGCCGCGCCATCGTCGCGGCGCTGCGCAACACCAAATACTTCAAGGTGACCGAACTGCCCGACACAGAAGGGCAGGTGGACAGGCTACTGGCGTCCGGCTCCGTGCTGTTTGCGGTCGAAATTCCGGCCGGTTTCGAGCGCGCGCTGCGGCGCGGCGAGAAGCCGCCGATGCTGGTGATCGCGGATGCGACCGACCCGGTCGCTTCGGGCTCGGCGCTGTCGGCGCTGGGGCAGGTGGTGCAGACCGCGCTCCAGCACGAGCGCGCGATTCCGGACGGCGGCACGCCGACCTTCGAAATGCGCACCCATGCGCGCTACAACCCGTCGGGCAAGACGGAGCTGAATATCGTGCCGGGTCTCGTCGGCACCATCCTGACCATGACCATGCTGATCTTCACCGCGCTGTCGGTGACGCGCGAGATCGAGCGCGGCACGATGGAAAGCCTGCTGTCGATGCCGATCACGCCGGTCGAGATCATGCTCGGCAAGATCATTCCTTATATCCTGGTCGGCTTCCTGCAGGCGGCGCTGATCATCGGCCTCGGCGTCGTGCTGTTCGGCGTGCCGATCCTCGGCAGTCTGCTGGCGCTCGCCGGCCTCAGTACGTTGTTCATCGCGACCAATCTGTCGATCGGCTACACCTTCTCGACCATCGCGCAAAACCAGCTGCAGGCGATGCAGATGACGATCATGTTTTTCCTGCCGAACATCCTGCTGTCGGGCTTCATGTTCCCGTTCGCGGGCATGCCGCGCTGGGCGCAATGGTTCGGCGAGATGCTGCCGCTGACGCATTACCTGCGCATCGTGCGTGCGATCATGCTCAAGGGCTCGACGGTCGCCGACCTGCACATGGAGGCGCTGGCGATGTTCGGGCTGATGCTGGTGGCGATGACGATCGCGGTGCGCCGTTTCCGCCGCACGCTCGATTGACGGCGCGAGCTTTACATCTTCGTCAGCACGCCGATCCGCGTGTAGAAGCCGTCGCGGTCGTCGCTGTCCGTCGCCCAGCCGGCGGCAAGCGACCATTCCTCGGTCTTGATGACGACGCGGGTGAGGTGAAGGCCGAGACGGTATTGCCGGTAGT
Organism: Pseudolabrys sp.; assembly: GCF_050250095.1. Taxonomy (NCBI): domain Bacteria; kingdom Pseudomonadati; phylum Pseudomonadota; class Alphaproteobacteria; order Hyphomicrobiales; family Xanthobacteraceae; genus Pseudolabrys; species Pseudolabrys sp. Next base: position 737,149 of record NZ_JBFWPH010000001.1, read on the forward strand.
CCTCGTCGGACCAGACCTGGAATTCCGGCCCGGCATAGAAGTTCTCCATCATCTGCCAGCCGGCGGCGAGGCGCACGGCGTAGTCGTTATCCGAGATCGTGGAGGCCGTGATGTCGGCCGCAAGCATGGTCCACGGCGTCGGCTGGTGCCAAAACTCGAACGCCATGCGAAACGCGGCCCGCGTGCCGCGCAGACTTGTGCCGGGGTCTTGAGGGCTCGTGCCATGCGATTGAATTTCCGGGCCGGCGAAGATCTTGATCTCGGTGCGGTCGAACTTGAAGCGCCAGCCCGGCAACACCGATGCCTTGAACTCGCGGCCGAGCACCGTCGCGTTGCCGAGCGCACCCGATGTGTAGCGATAGGCGCCGCCGGCAACCGCCATTTTGAACGTGAAGCCCTCGCGGGCGAGGCCGTCGGGCGACCACAGCAGGCCGCCATGCGTGAACAGGCCGTTGCGCCAGAGGTCGGTGCCGGAAAACAGTAAAAGCGTCTCGCCGGGCCGGCTGCTTCCCGCGGAAGCACCGCCTGTCACTCCGCACAACATCATCGACGCCGTGACGGCGGCTGCCGCCACGCCGGCCCAACGCAAAAGCAACATCGAGGTTCCCCAGTCCCTCAACGCAACCCAGGAGAACTTGCGAGCCTCGATGCAAGCAAAGCGCGTTTTTCTCGATGTGTAAACACGTCGCGGAATGAACGATAGGATTTCGCTATGGGCGTTAGGCTGTGCGGATGAGTTGGCGCGGCGGGCCGCCCAGCGTGCGATGGATCATCGCCGAAAAGGCGCTCGGGCTGGCATAGCCGACGGCGGCGGCCGTCTCCGCGACCGAGGCGCCGGCTGAAAGACGGGCGAGGCCGTCGATCGCGCGCAGCCGGGCGCGCCATTCCGCGAAGCCGAGGCCGGTCTCGCTTCGGAACAGCCGCGCCAATGTGCGGCGGCTGGCGCCGGCTTCGTCCGCCCAGCGGTCGAGGTCGTAGTCGATGCGGCAGTCGTCGAGCAGCGCGCGGGCGACGCGCAACGCGCGTGGATCGCGTGGCATCGGCACATCGAGCGGCCGTTCGCTGAGCCGGGCCAACTCGTCCAGGATCAGCCGCGCCACCGCTCCGCCGCGGCTGGTTTCGTCGTACTCCGCCGGTTCTTTCAAGAGGGCGAGGATCAGTTCGCGCAGCAGGCCGGAAATCTCGGCCAGCACCGGCTGCTTCGCCAGCGTCTCGCAGGTCGCGGGGTCGATATAGATCGTGCGCATCTCGACATGGCTGCGCATGGCGACGCTGTGCGGCCATTGCGGCGGCAGCCACAGCGCGCGGGCCGGCGGCACGATCCAGGCCGCCCGCTCGGTCTCAACCCGCATGACGCCGGAGACCGCGTAGAGCAACTGGCCGCGCCGGTGCAGGTGGAACGGGATGGCGTGGCCGGCGGCGAGCGAACTCGCCATCACCGCCACCGGACGGGGCGCGTCGTCGAGGTTGCGGCGGTAGACCGGCTGGGTGCGCGGCACGACGGCCTCCTGCGGGATGGCACAAACAAGACGAAAATCGACCTAACATCGCCAAAAGGCAAGGGGTATATCGTGGGCTGGCCACCCGATTCCGGGCCGGCCACCATTGCCCGGATTTTTCAATGACCGACGCCGCTCACCTCGCCGCCGATAACCGCCGCTCCATTGTCTTTCTCAACTGGGCGCATGCGATCGACCACTTCGTTCTGCTGATCTATCCGACGGTGGTGATCGGTCTCGAGGCAATCTACCAGCGGCCCTATAGCGAGCTGATCGCGCTGTCGACCACGGCCTTCGTCGCCTTCGGCCTGTTCTCGCTGCCTGCCGGCTGGCTCGCCGACCGCTGGAGCCGCCGCAACATGATGGCGGCGTTCTATGTCGGCTGCGGCCTGTCGATGGTGCTGACGGCGTTCGCACCGAACCTGTTCTGGCTCAGCGCCGGCATGTTCCTGCTCGGCATGTTCGCGGCGATCTATCACCCGGTCGGCATGGCGATGCTGATCGAGGCGACCGGCGCGCGGGGGCGTTCGCTCGCCTTCAACGGCGTCTGCGGCAATCTCGGCGTCTCGCTCGCCGCCGGCGTCAGCGCCGCGCTCGCGACCTATTTCGGCTGGCGCGCGGCGTTCCTGCTGCCGGCGCTGCTCTGCATCGCCACCGGCATCGTCTATGTCTGGATGACGCCGGACGACCGCCACAACATCAAGAAGCGTGTGTCGAAGCCGGCGGTGCCGCTGACGGCGAAAACCGCCGTCGCGCTGTTCGGCCTGTTCCTCGTCATTGCGATCAGCGCCGGCCTCGTCTTCAACATTCTCACCATCGCGCTGCCCAAGATCGTCGACGAGGGCATGAGCATGACGGTGTCGCTGTCGGTGGTCGGCTCGATCGCGACCGCGGTGCTGGTCTGCGGCGCGCTCGCGCAGCTTGCGGTCGGCCGTCTGGTCGAATGGATCGCGCCGCACACGATCTTCGCCATCGTGACGGCGCTGGGCTTTGCCGGCAATCTGTGGGCGACCTATGCGACCGGCGTGCCGCTGCTGATCGCGCTCGCGGTCGCCATTGCGGCGATCTACGGGCAGGTCACCGTCAACGACATGATCCTCGCGCGCTACACGGCGGATGCCTGGCGCGGCCGCGTCTATGCGGTGCGCTATTTCACGCTGTTCATCAGCGCGGGCGCGTCGGTGGCGATGATCTCGCTGCTGCATAACAGCGGCGGCTTCAGCCTGGTGCTGGGCGTCAACGCGATCATCGCGCTGCTGATGTTTTTTGCGACGCTCGGCCTCGTGTCGCTGATCGTCAGCATCGAGGCCCGGCATGCGGCAGCCGCGCAGCCGGCCGAATAGGGGTTCCGCAGCCTACATCAGCGGCGGGATCAAGTCCTCGACCTTGATCGTCATGCGCTTCTTCACCAGCGCGACGATGCGGCTGCGGTGGCAGGCGTTCGGATCGCGGCAATAGCACAGGAGTGCGATCCGCTTTTTCGACTTGATGAGAGCGATCAGCTCGTCGAGCGCTTCCTGCGGCTCCGGTTTCCTGACGTATTTGTCGTAGATCTTCCACAGCGTTTCGATGTCGCCGGCCCGGGCGGCGTGGCGGCCTTCGGCCGGCGTGCCGAGTTTCTGCAGGTGGACATAGGCGATGCCTTCGTCATCGAGCCCGGCGGCAAGCTGGGTTTTCGAAAAGCCGGGGCGGCGGGAGGCGGCGACGGCGCGCGTATCGACGAGAATGTCGACCTTGGCGTCTTTGAGTTCCTTGAAGATGGCGGCGGGCTTGGCCAGCTCGTAGCCGATGGTGAAGAGGGTCGGCGTGCCTCCGCGCTTCGCCGCGGCTTTCTTTGGTTTTGTTTTCTTGGCCGCCGGTTTTTTCGCTGTCGCCTTCTTTGCTGTCTTCGTCATCCCGATACCCGCTCGATCAGCGCCATGGCCGCGGCCGGCATGCGCACCTTGGCCTCGTGAATGAAGTAGATGAAGACGTCGCGCGGCGTCTTGTCGGCTTTCTTCTTCTCGACCTTCGGCAGATCGGCCGGCTCGCCGCCCTTGGCCCAGGTCTCGGCGCGCTTCGCCCAGGCATCGAGCGCCTTCGGCGCGTAACCGGTCTTGAGCTTTTCGTCGCCCTTCTGCAGCCGCGCATAGACGAAGTCGCCGGTGAGGTCGGCGATGGCCGGATAGGTCGCGTGCTCGGAGAATACGATCGGCATCCTGAACGAGCGGGCGAGCGCGATGAAGTCGGGCGCCATGAAGCTGTCGTGGCGGACTTCGAGGACATGGCGGAGCGTCTGATTGCCGGCTTTCTCGGGCAGCAGTTCGAGGAAGTTGCCGAAGTCGGCCGGATCGAACTTCTTGGTCGGCGCGAACTGCCAGAGCAGGGGGCCGAGCTTGTTACCCAACTCGTCGATGCCGGAGCCGATGAAGCGCTTGATCGAGTCGCCCGCGCCGGCAAGCTCGCGCCGGTTGACGGCATAGCGCGGACCCTTGAGCGCAAAGACGAAGTCGTCCGGCACCTCGCTCGCCCATTTGCGGTAGGTCGCCGGCTTCATGGTCGAGTAGAACGTGCCGTTCACCTCGATCGAGGTGAGGCGCTCGGCGGCATAGGTGAGTTCCTTCGCATGCGGCAGACCCTTGGGATAGAACACGCCGCGCCAGGGCTCGAAGGTCCAGCCGCCGATGCCGGAATAGATCGTCCCGCTCTTGTCGCTTTTTGTCTTTGCCATGCCGCCAGCTTACGGCGGCGTTCCGCCGGATGCGACCCGATTTCCAGAGTCTTCGCTTCACAAGACCGGCAAAGAAAAGGGGCCGCGTGAGCGGCCCCTTCGCATTCTTGGCAGTCGCGGTCTGGACTTAGAAGTCCATCCCGCCCATGCCGCCGCCCGGCATCGCCGGAGCGGGCGCGTTCTTCTTCGGCACTTCGGCGACCATCGCCTCGGTGGTGATGAGGAGACCCGCGACCGAAGCCGCGTTCTGGATCGCCGCACGCACAACCTTGGTCGGGTCAATGATACCCTTGGTCATCATGTTCCCGTATTCGCCGTTCTGGGCGTCGAAGCCGTAGGAGTACTGATCCTTCTCCAGCACCTTGCCGACGATGACCGAGCCGTCCTCGCCCGCGTTGGTGGCGATCTGACGGGCCGGGGCCTGGACCGCCTTGCGGACAATCTCGACGCCGGTCTTCTGGTCGTCGTTGACGGTCTTCAGGCGCTTGAGAGCCTCGACCGAACGGAGCAGGGCGACGCCGCCGCCCGGCAGGATGCCTTCCTCGACCGCGGCGCGGGTCGCGTGCATCGCGTCGTCGACGCGATCCTTGCGCTCCTTCACCTCGACTTCGGTGGCGCCGCCGACGCGGATCACCGCAACACCGCCGGCGAGCTTGGCCAGGCGCTCCTGCAGCTTCTCACGGTCGTAGTCCGAGGTGGTCTCCTCGATCTGCGCCTTGATCTGCGCGACGCGGGCTTCGATGTCGGCCTTCTTGCCGGCGCCGTTGACGATCGTGGTGTTTTCCTTGTCGATCATCACTTTCTTGGCGCGACCCAGCATGTTGACGGTCACGTTCTCGAGCTTGATGCCGAGATCTTCCGAGATCGCCTGGCCGCCGGTCAGGATCGCGATATCCTGCAGCATGGCCTTGCGGCGGTCGCCGAAGCCCGGGGCCTTCACGGCCGCGACCTTGAGGCCGCCGCGCAGCTTGTTGACGACGAGCGTGGCAAGCGCCTCGCCCTCGACGTCCTCGGCCACGATCAGCAGCGGCTTGCCGGTCTGCACCACCGCTTCGAGCAGCGGCAGCAGTTCCTGCAGGCCCGACAGCTTCTTCTCGTAGATCAGCAGATAGGCGTCATCCATTTCGACGCGCATCTTGTCGGCGTTGGTGATGAAGTAGGGCGAGATGTAGCCGCGGTCGAACTGCATGCCCTCGACGACGTCGAGTTCGGTTTCGAGCGACTTGGCTTCCTCGACAGTGATGACGCCCTCGTTGCCGACCTTCTGCATGGCCTTGGCGAGGTAGTCGCCGATTTCCTTGTCGCCGTTGGCCGAGATGGTGCCGACCTGGGCGATTTCTTCGTTCGAGGTGACCTTCTTGGAGTTCTTCTTCAGGTCCTCGACGATGGCTTCGACGGCGATGTCGATGCCGCGCTTGAGGTCCATCGGGTTCATGCCGGCGGCAACCGCCTTGGAACCTTCCTTCACGATCGCCTGCGCGAGCACGGTCGCGGTGGTGGTGCCGTCACCGGCGAAGTCCGAAGACTTCGAGGCGACTTCGCGCACCATCTGCGCGCCCATGTTCTCGAACTTGTCTTCGAGCTCGATTTCCTTGGCGACCGTCACACCGTCCTTGGTGATGCGCGGAGCGCCGAACGACTTGTCGAGCACGACATTTCGGCCCTTGGGGCCAAGAGTGACCTTCACCGCATTGGCGAGGATGTCGACGCCGCGCAGCATGCGATCGCGCGCGTCAACGGAGAATTTGACGTCTTTGGCAGCCATTGTTGAATGTCCTTTGGATGATTGGCGGCGCGCTTAGGCGGCCTTTTTCTTGCTGGCGGTCTGTTCGATCACGCCCATGATGTCGGACTCCTTCATGATCAGGAGATCCTGGCCGTCGATCTTGACCTCGGTGCCCGACCATTTGCCGAACAGCACGGTGTCGCCGACCTTGAGGTCGATCGGAATGAGCTTGCCGCTCTCGTCGCGGCCGCCCGGGCCGACGGCGATCACTTCGCCCTGCGAGGGCTTTTCCTGAGCGGTGTCGGGAATGATGATGCCACCGGCCGTCTTTTCATCGGCGGTGACGCGCTTGACGACGACGCGGTCGTGAAGCGGGCGGAACTTCATGGGTATCCTCCAGAAACTGAGAACAAGGATGCAGGTTGGTGGTGGCCCGCCGCGAAACCCATCCGCGAAGCGAGAATTCCCTGGCGGGACCCCATACGCCGGCAGGTGGGTGGCGGGTTTTCGGCTCGCAAGAGCCATCCGAAAATTTTTTAGCACTCATCTTTCGAGACTGCCAATAATTATCAAAAATGGTTAATGGCCAAGGGTTTAAGCCATTCCGAGGCCTGTTAGCAGGGCGGCATGACGGCTACTAACGCATTGATTTTAAACAATTTGTTGAACTCTTCGGCTTGAAATGACGTTTCCAGACCCCCGACACTCGGGACGGGATTCTCTGGAGGTGACGATGGTCTCAAGCGACTTCGCCAAGCAGGTGGCCGGCTACGGCCTCACCACGGCCCACATCCTTTACCGCCGGCCGGATCATCGCTGGCTGCTGCAGTCCTACGTCTGGCAGGACTACGACCTGTTCCCGGCGTTCCCGGAACTGTCGAAGTTCCTGGCCTTCTGGCAGGAGAAGCTCGAAGGGCCCCTGCATTCGGTGCAGGTCGCGCATGCGCGGCTGATCAAGCCCGCCGAACTGCGCGCGGTGAACGGCGAATTCCGCCTGCACTGACGGCGTTTCCCGCCGACATCAGCGCCGCTCATCGAAACCATCAACACTTTCGACGCCGCGCGCTGTGGCGTTGCGCTCCGCCGCGACCTACGTCTGACGGGCGCAGGCAACCGCATGCGCCGTTTCGGACACCTCGTCTTGGTTCGCCTGCTTCCCCGCATCGCGCTGCTGCTCGGCAACATCGCCGTCGGTCTGTCGATCCTCGCGCCGGCCGGCATGCTCGCCCAGCTCGCGGGCGATCTCTCGGTCGGCGTGCAGGACGCCGGGCTGCTGGTGACCTACGGCGCCGGCGTGCTGTGCATCAGCTCGCCCGTCGGCGCCTGGCTGACGTCGCGCATCGAACGCCGCACCCTCCTTGTCGTCACGCTGGCGATCGTCGCGGCGGGCGGGATCGCGACCGCGCTGGCGCCGAACTATGCGACCGTCCTTGCCGTGCGGCTGTCGATGCTCGTTGCCGCCGCGCTTTATACGCCGCAGGCCGCCGCGACCGTTGCGATGATCGTGCCGGACAAGGAGCGGCCGGGCGCGATTGCCTTCGTTTTCCTCGGATGGTCCCTGGCGCTCGCCGCCGGCCTGCCGCTCATCACCTTCATCACCGTGCATGTCGGCTGGCGCGCGGTCTACGTCTTGCTGGCGATGCTCTGCATCGTCGTTGGCTTGATGCTGCGCGCCGCGCTGCCGGCGGGTTTGCAGGGCCAGCCGCTGTCGCTGTCAAGCTTCGGCACCATCGCACGCAGTTCGACGCTGACGCTGATCCTGTTCATCACGCTGCTGTCGGCCTCCGGCCAGTTCTCGCTGACGATCTATCTCGCGCCGCTGATCGAGAAGCTGACCGGCGCCGGCCCGGCGACGGCCGCGTTGTTCTTCGCGATCTTCGGCGTCACCTCGCTGATTGGCAATATTGCGGCAACGACCGTCGTGCCGCGTTTCGGCATGCAGACGACCTTCGCGATCTTTCTCGGCCTGACCATCGCCGGCACGGCGCTGTGGGCCGTCGGCGCCGGCATTTTGGTGCTGATGGGAATCGGCGTTGCGGTGTCCGGCCTCGGCTTCCTCGCCTCGAACTCCATGCAGCAGGCCCGTCTTGCCATCGCCGCGCCGCCGCTGGCCGGCGCGTCAATCGCGCTCAATACGTCGATGTTGTATGTCGGACAGGCGGTCGGCTCGGGCGTCGGCGGCATGCTTTATGCGCGCGGACTCTATACCGGCCCCGGCTATGCCTCGGTCTGTTTCATGCTTGTCGCCGTCGCCGTGCTGGTGCTGACCTGGCAGCGCCGGCCGGCGCAGTCCTGATGCAGCGCGTTGGCGCTCGGCGTTAAAAGTGCCAAGCTTGCTGAAATCAACGTTGGGACGATCATGGCCCGGATCCGCATGACCATCGGCGGCGTCACGCTCGACGCCGAATTGCTCGATACTCCGACCGCGAAAGCCATTGCCGCCGCGCTGCCGTTGAAGGCCTCGGCGATGACGTGGGGCGAAGAGGTCTATTTCGACGTTCCGGTGAGGGTCGCCCGCGAAAAGGACGCCCGCGCCGTGGTGACGTCGGGCGAGATCGCCTATTGGCCGGAGGGTCCGGCGATCGCCATCGGCTTCGGCCGCACGCCGATCAGTCAGGGCGACGAGTGCCGGCTGGCAAGCCCGTGCAACATTTTCGCCCGCGCGCTCGGTGACGTGAAGTCGCTGCGCGCCGTGCGGGCGGGCGCGGCGATCGCCGTCGAAGCGCTGTCATGAAGCTCTACACCTATTGGCGTTCGCAGGCGGCATTCCGGGTGCGGATCGCGCTGCGGCTCAAGGGGCAGACGCCGGAGAAGATCACGCTCGATCTGCTGAAGGGCGATCAGTTCGACCCCGCCTATCGTGCGCTCAATGCGGAAGCGGTCGTGCCGACGCTGATCGACGGCGAGGGTTCGCCGCTCGTGCAGTCGCTCGCCATCCTTGAATATCTCGACGAGACCTATCCCGATCCGCCGCTGCTGCCGAGCGATCCGCGCGGCCGGGCGCATGCCCGCGCGCTGGCGCAGATAACCGCGATGGACGCGCATCCGTTCATCGTGCCCCGCGTGCGCAAATATCTTCAGGAGCGGTTCGATTTTGGCAACGACGCGGTCGACGAATGGGTTCGTCACTGGCTCGATGCCGCCAGTCACACCGTCGAGGAATTGCTGGCGCGCGATCCGCGCACCGGACGGTTCTGCGTCGGCAACGAGCCGACCGTCGCCGACATCTGCCTCGTCGCGCATCTGGCGAGCTGCAAGCTGTTCGGCGCGCGCGAGGCGTCCGCCTACAACACAGCCGGGCGCATTTACGAGACGTGCATGGCGCTCGAGGCCTTTGCCGCCGAGCATCCGCTCAGGCAGCCGGACGCACCGAAGATTTAGCCGGCTCAGCCGCGTCCGACGAACGGCATGGTGTTGGCCATCACCGTCATGAACAGCACGTTGGTATCGAGCGGCAGGCCGGCCATGTAGACGACCGCATTGCCGACGTGTTCGGCCTCCATGCGCGACTCGATCTTCTTGCTGCCGTCCGGTTGCAGCACGCCGTCGCCCTGCACCATGCGGTCGGTCAGCGGCGAGACCGCGTTGCCGATATCGACCTGTCCGCAGCAAATGCTGTGCTGGCGGCAGTCGAGCGAGGTCGACTTGGTGAGGCCGGTGACGGCGTGCTTGGTCGCCGTATAGGCGACCGAGAACGGCCGCGGCGCGTGGGCCGAGATCGAGCCGTTATTGATGATGCGGCCGCCTTTCGGGTTCTGCGCCTTCATGATCTTGATGGCTTCCTGCGTGCACAGGAACATGCCGGTCAGATTGGTCGCGACCACGTTCTGCCAGGTCTCGTAAGGCAGGTCTTCCAGCGGCACCGGCGGCGCGCCGATGCCGGCATTGTTGAACAGCACGTCGAGCCGGCCGAAGGTCGATTTCACGGTCGAGAACAGCGCCAGCACGGAGTCGCGGCTGGTGACGTCGGTGGGCACCGCCAGCGCCTGCGCCCCGGCCGCGTTCACTTCGCCGGCGACCTTGTCGAGCATCTCCTTGCGGCGGCCCGCCAGCGCGACGCTGTAGCCGGCCTTCGCAAGCGCGGTCGCCACGGCGCGTCCCACGCCGGTCCCAGCGCCGGTGACCAGTGCGATTTTTGCGGATGAGCTCTTGGATGCACTCATGGGCCGTCGTCCCCCGTTGTGACTGTCGTTGGGGACTGGCCATATCATAAAAGCGGCATCGCGCCATCAGGGCGCGACGGCACGTCAGCCGGCGAGCGCCTTGACGGTCAGCGGGGCGGCGTCGAGCCGCTGGGTGATGGCGGCGGCGCTGTCGGGTCGGCCGAAACGGTAGCCCTGCATGAAGTGCACGCCGGCGGCGCGCAGGAACAGGTGCTGGTCCGCCGTCTCGACGCCTTCGGCGGTGACCTTCATGCCAAGGCCGCGGCCGAGGCTGACGACGGCGTGGACGATCGCCGCCGCGTCGGAGGTCTGCTCGATGCTGCGCACGAAGCTCTGGTCGATCTTCAGCTTGTCGAAGGGGAAGCGCCGCAGGTACTGCAGGCTCGAATAGCCGGTGCCGAAATCGTCGAGCGCGAGCCGCACGCCAAGCGCCTTCAGGCGGCGCATCGCCGCGTCCGCGCTGTCGACATTGCCGATCAGCGTGCTTTCGGTGATTTCGAGTTCGAGGCGCGCGGCATCGAAGCCGGTGTCGGCGAGGATGCGCTCCACGGTGTCGACGAAATCGGCGCGGCGGAACTGCAGCGGCGAAACGTTGACGGCGACGGTGAGGCCAGGCCAGGCCAGGCCGTCGAGACAGGCGCGGCGCAGCACCCATTCGCCGAGTGGAATGATGAGGCCTGAGTGCTCGGCGACCGGAATGAATTCGGCCGGGGAGACGTCGCCGCGCGTCGGATGCGTCCAGCGGCACAGCGCCTCGACGCCAAGAATGACGCTGCCGCTGTTGTTGACGACCGGCTGATACTGCAGCCGCAGGCCGTCGTTCTCGATGGCGTCGCGCAGATCGTTCTCCAGCACCTTGCGCTTGGTGAGGTCGGCGTCCATCACCATGTCGTAGATGCAGGCGCGGTTGCGGCCTTCGTTCTTGGCGCGATAGAGCGCCATGTCGGCGAAGCGCATGATATCGGCGGCGCCCGCGCAATGGCGGTCGATCATGGCGATACCGATCGAGGCGCCGATCACGATGGTCTGGTTGTCGATCGAATAGGGTGCGCAGATCTTGGCGATCAATCGCTGCGCCAGCGCCGCGGCTGCATCCGGGTCGTTGCCGACCGAGGAGACGATGGCGAATTCGTCGCCGCCGAGGCGGGCGACCACGTCCTCGCCGCGCAGTTCGCGCATCACGCGGGCGGTGACGTTGCGGATCAGCTCGTCGCCGACGTGGTGGCCGAGCGTGTCGTTGACTTCCTTGAAGTGGTCGAGGTCGATATAGAGCACGGCGGCGGGCGTCGCCCCGCCTTTGACGTCCTCGATGATGGCGTCGAGGCGGTCCGAGAAATACATGCGGTTCGGCAGGCCCGACAGCGGATCGTGCATCGCAAGGTGGCGCATGCGCCGCTCGCCCGCCGCGATGGCCGCGGCGGTGCGGCGCATGTAGCGCAGCACGAAGGCGGCCAGCAGCGCGAAGCCCGCCAGCGCGACGGTGATATAGGGCACGACGCTGTTGACGATCTGCGCACCGGGCTGCCGCGACGTCCAGGCAAAGCGCGCGACCAGATCGCCCTGCGGCGAGCGCAGCGTGTAGGAGCCGGCATCGTTCGGCAGCGTTTCGTCGTCGCGGACATAGCGCAGGTTCTTCAGGCCGGTCTGCGAGGAAATGGCGTTGAGCAGGTTGCGGTCGATGATCCTGATCGAAACGATGACCGGGGCGTTCTCGACCCACTTCGCTTCGCTATTGCTGCCGGCTCCGACGGCGATCGCCGCGATCAGCGCGGGGTGCCCGGTGAAATTCTGCACGACGACGGCGTGGCGCACGACGTTGCCCACTTTGGACGGCAGCGCCGGGGCGTGATTGGCGATATCCGCGCTTTCCTCGCCATGACGCAGATAGGAGACGAGCGGCGAAAGATCGCTGCGCGCGGCGTCGAACCAGCCGCTTGCGGAATCGAACTTGCCGAACTGCGCGAAGCTCAGGGTGTCGGTGGGGGTGTAGACGAACACGTAGTCGTGCTCGAAGAAGCCGGTCAGCCAATGGCCGAGTCGCTGCTGGATCCAGCTGCGATCCTGCTCGACGCGAATCTTCTGCACCGCGCTGTCGGAGGCGGCGACGCTCTCGACTTCCCGCAGAATGCGCTTGCCGTTGGCGAGGAGGGCGCTGGCGAAGAGCTGTTGCTCCTGCTCGCCGGCGACCTCGTCGGCGCGCTGCGCCGACGACAGCACCGCCACGACGATGCAAACGATCGCGACGGCAACGATGACCCCGATCGGGACCACGATGCTGAAACGCGCGCGATCCCAATGACTGGCCTGCCGCTCGCCGGTCCCGCGAATGCGCGTGGCGTTATGCAAACGATCGTCCCTGACTGACACGATGTCCCGCCTGTGGCGGTGACGCCCCGCCCTGTGACGTGGACGCTAGTGACTAAAGTTTGATTTTGACTTGCGCGGCGAGAAAACACGCCGCGCGCGTGTCAGGGTTGCAGCCAATTCGGTTTGTTCTGTTAATCGCCGGTGAAGATTTACGGTGAAGGAACCGTTACGGCGTCTTCGCGCCCTTGCCATAGGGCGGGCGCGGGATCGCGATGTGCGCCTCGCGCAGCGCCGAAGACCAGCGCTCGCGCAGATCCTGAAAATAAGGCTCGCCGGGCTCGATGCGGTAATTGACCTCGGCGGCGCAGGCGTCGCGCCGCACCACGAGGATGTCGATCGGCAGACCCACGCCGAGGTTCGAGCGCATCGTGGAATCCATCGAGATCAGTCCGATCTTCAGCGCGTCGTAGAGATCGGTGTCGAAGCCGATCGCCCGGTCGAGCACCGGTTTGCCGTATTTATGTTCGCCGATCTGAAGGTAGGGCGTGTCGATGGTGCATTCGATGAAATTGCCGGCGGCATAGATCATGAAAAGCCGGAGGCGGCCGCCCTTGACCTGCCCGCCGAACAGAAACGAAACCTCGTAGCTGACCTGGTCGGCCTGCAACGCTTCCGATTCCATGTCGCGGACGCTGCGCACCGCCTTGCCGACGCGCTGCGCCGCCTTGAACATGGACGGCGCGTTCATCAGCGTTTCAAGTTCGCCGGTCTCGTCGTTCTGCATGCCTTCGGTCAGCAGCGAGATGACCGTTTGCGAGAGCGAGAGGTTGCCCGCCGAGGCAAGCGCGATCATGCGTTCGCCCGGCTCGGAGAAAACATGCAGCTTGCGATAGGTCGAGATGTTGTCGAGGCCGGCATTCGTGCGCGTGTCCGCGATCATGACGAGGCCGTCGCGAACGAGAATTCCGCAGCAATAGGTCATGGGCGTTACGTCGTCTTCAGGCGTGCCGGGCGGTCCGGACTATAGCGGGTGGCGCATAACCAACAAGCAGGCGGATAGGGTTGTGCCCGGCGTCAGTTCTGGAACTGGTGGCGGGCCTGCTCGACCGCCACGGCCACGTCCATCGTCTCGCCGCCGCCGCCGTAATGCATCCCGCGGATCGGCGCGGCGCCGAGATAGTCGAGGCCGATGGCGACGCGCACATGGGCGTCGGTCGCACTGATGCCGTTGGTCGGGTCGAAGGCGACCCAGCCGAGGCCTTCGACGAAGGCCTCCGCCCAGGCGTGGCCGGCTTCCTGATCGGTGACGCCGTCGGCGCGGTGGAAATAGCCGCTGACGTAGCGCGCCGGAACGTCGAGATGGCGCGCGGCCGCAATGAAGATATGAGCGATGTCCTGACAGACGCCGCGGCGCAGCCCATAGGCTTCGGCCGCCGTCGTCGCGGCATGGGTCGGGTCGGTATCGAAGGTGATCTCGGCGTAAAGCGTCGCCATCAAGCGGTGCAGGATGGCGAGGGTGCCGCCGCCCGCGTCGCGGCTGGCGTCCGCCAGCGCGACGATCGCTGCGTCGGGTTCGGTCAGCGCGGTCGGCCGCAGGAACAGGCTCGCCGGAAAGCGCTCGATCGTGCCGGTCACGACGCCGTGCGTATCCTGGGTGTCGACAATGCCCTCGACGCTGACCCGCAGCTCATCGAAAGGGCCGGCGGCGGTGAAGGTGTGGGTGACGTTGCCGAACGCATCCTGATGCGGCGTGAGCTGGCAGTCCTGCGACAGCTCGATCCGCCAGTCGACGACATACTGGCTGTCGAAATTGCGCGGCGTCAGCCGCAGCGTCTGGGTGACGCTGCCGGGCGGCGATGCGTAGCGGTAGGTCGTGGCGTGGGCGATCCGGATTCGCATGGCGCAAACGCTGACCTATCGACCCGCTTCATTCAAGCGAGGGAAGGGACGAGGTGCGGTCACAGGAGATATTGCCTGGTGATATCTCCGCCGAGCGCGTTATTTTCGGCGATGAAATCCTCGATGAATTCGTGCAGCCCGCTGCTGAAGATTTCGTCCATCCGGCTGTTCTGAAACCGGGTCCGGATCGCGCGGGCGCGGCGCTGCGAGGGGCCGGCGCGGCCATAGGCCATCGAAATACGATCGAGGTTCTGCACCAGATTGGCGTAACAGGCGGCCATCGAGCGCGGCATCTGCTCGTTGAGGATCAGGAGATCCGCAACCAGCCAGGGCTTGATGTTCTCGCGATAGACCCAGTGATAGGAGGTCTGCGCGTTGACGCTGCGAAGGATCGCCGACCACTGGAAATAGTCCAGCGCGCCGCCGACGCGCTCTGCCGCCGGCAGCAGCAGATGATATTTGACGTCGAGGATGCGTGCGGTGTTGTCGGCGCGCTCGATATGCACGCCGAGGCGGGAGAACCAGTAGGAATCGCTGCGCAGCATGGTGCGGTAGGCGGCGCCGTCGAACAGGCTCGATGCGTCCTGCACCCAGCGCAGAAAATGTGCGTTGTTCTCGCGCGAGGTCGCGCCGTTGCCGTAGCGCTGCAATTCGAGCCACGCGCCGTTGATCGCATCCCACATCGCGCCGGTGAGCGCGATCCTGACCGCGCGGGCATTGGTGCGCGCGGTCTCGAAACAGTTGCGGATCGAGGACGGGTTGTCCGCCGAGAAGGCCAGGAAGTTGGTGACGTTGGTTTCGTTGGCTTCCTCGTAGTTCTCGTAGAAAGCCTTGGTGCAGCCGGCGGTGGCGACGGCGGACTCCCATTCGTTGCTGGCGCCGACATAGGCGCTGGGCATCGCGCTGAGCCGCTGCGCGGCCTGCAGCACGCGGGCAAGATAGTCCGCGCGCTCGATGTAGCGGGCGAGCCAGTAGAGATTATCGGCGGTGCGCGACAGCATCGAGGTTTACGAGTCCAGAACCCAGGTGTCTTTTGTGCCGCCGCCCTGGCTCGAATTGACGACGAGCGAGCCTTCCTGCAGCGCGACGCGGGTGAGGCCGCCGGGCACGATACGGATCGCGTCGCGTCCGGTCAGAACGAAGGGCCGCAGATCGACGTGACGCGGCGCGACGCCGTCGGCGACGCTGGTCGGGCAGGTCGATAAAGCAAGTGTCGGCTGGGCGATGAAATTTTTCGGATGCGCGCGCAGCTTCGCGCGAAACGCCGCGATGGTCGCGCGGTCGGCGGTCGGGCCGATCAGCATGCCGTAGCCTCCGGACCCGTGAACCTCCTTGACGACCAGTTGCTCGAGGTTGTCGAGCACATAGGAAAGATGATCCGCCTCGCGGCAGCGCCAGGTCGGCACGTTCTTCAGGATCGGCTCCTCGCCGAGATAGAATTGCAGGATCGCCGGCATGTAGCTGTAGACCGCCTTGTCGTCGGCGACGCCGGTGCCGACCGCGTTCGACAGCGTGACGTTGCCGGCCTGATAGGCCGACATCAGCCCCGGCACGCCGAGGGCGCTGTCGGGGCGAAACGCGAGCGGATCGAGAAAGTCGTCGTCGATGCGGCGATAGATGACGTCGACCTGCCGTGGGCCTCGCGTGGTGCGCATGAACACCACGCCGTCGCGCACGAACAGGTCGCGGCCCTCGACAAGCTCGATGCCGAGCTTGTCGGCGAGGAACGAGTGCTCGAAATAGGCGGAGTTGTAAATTCCCGGCGTCAGCAGGACGACGGTGGGATCCTGATTGGCGGTGTGCGGCGCGACGGACTTCAACGTCGCCAGCAATTCGTCCGGATAGTTTTCGACCGGCGCGACGCGGTGGCGGGAAAACAGTTCCCCGAACAGCCGCATCATGATCTCGCGGTTCTCCAGCATGTAGGAGACGCCGGAGGGCGTACGGGTATTGTCTTCGAGAACGTAGAAGGTGTCGCTGTCGACGCGCACGATGTCGATGCCGGCGATGTGGACGTAGATGTCGTGCGGAACCTGCTGGCCGTTCATCTCGGGACGGAACGCCGGATTCTGGAAGATCAGGTCCTCCGGCACGATGCCGGCGCGCAGGATCTCCCGCTTGCCGTAGATGTCCTTGATGTAGGCATTGAGCGCGCGGATGCGCTGTTCGAGGCCGCGCCGGATCAGGTCCCACTCTGATCTCGTCAGGATGCGCGGAACGACGTCGAAGGGGATCAGCCGTTCGGTCGACTCGGCTTCGCCATAGACGGCGAAGGTGATGCCGGACCGGCGGAACAGGAATTCCGCCTCGGTCCGGCGGCGCTCCAGCTCGTTGGCCGGCAGCTCACTGAGCCACTTCTGCAACTCACTGTAGGCGGGGCGAGGGGCGCCGTCTTGCCCCATCATCTCGTTGAACGCCGGCGGCATTAAATCTCCCGGTGGTGGGCGGCGAAGCCCTGCAATCGAGTGGCGAGCCCGATTTCGGATTCCTTCCTGCGGGAAGCGGTGCAAAGGCCGGGCCAATGCATTTCTGTACGGACCGGCCCATTATAGGATCGGATGTCGCGAATTTAAGCCGACAATGCGGTATTTGCCTCATTTTCGAGCGGGCTCTGCGCAGGAAATCGGCGTGGAAACCGTCGGATTCCGCGTCGTTTGGCCGTGCGGCCGATTGCCTGCCGTGGCCGCGCCGATAAAGTGAGCGACCCATCGAGTGCCGGTTCATGAGTGACGACAACCCAGCCATTGTTTCCGCGGCCATCCTGGTGATCGGCGACGAGATCCTGTCCGGGCGGACCAAGGACAAGAATATCGGCTATATCGCCGAATATCTCACCACGATCGGCATCGACGTCCGTGAGGTGCGGGTGGTTCCCGATGTGGAAGCGGAGATCGTGACGGCGCTGAACGCGCTGCGCTCCCGCTACTCCTATGTCTTCACCACCGGCGGCATCGGGCCGACGCATGACGACATCACGGCCGCCTGCGTCGCCAAGGCGTTTGGCGTCCCGCTCGATCTCAACGAGGCGGCGCGCGCAATCATCGCGGAACGGGCGGCGGCGTCGGGCAACGAACTGAACGAGGCGCGGCTGCGCATGGCGATGATCCCGCGCGGCGCCACGCTGGTCGCCAACAAGGTGTCGGGGGCGCCGGGCTTTCGCATCGGCAACGTCATCACGATGGCGGGCGTGCCCGCGATCATGCAGGCGATGCTTGACGAGGTGGCGCCGACGCTCGATACCGGCGCAAAGATGCTGTCGGAAACGATCCGCGCAGACGCGAAAGAGGGCGACGTCGGGACCGAGCTTGGCAAGATCGCCAGCGCCAATCCCGGCGTCAGCATCGGCAGTTATCCGTTCTTCGACGACAAGCTCGGACCCAATACCAACATCGTTGTACGCGCGCGCGATGCCGGAAAGCTCGCCGAGGTGCGCGGGCAGGTCGAGGCGATGCTGCGCGCGGTCAAGGAACAGCTCGCGGCGGCCCGTTGAAACATGACTGAAGACATCAAAATGCCGAACGCGGCGACGGTCGCCGTTCCCCAGCCGGACAAGATTTTCCCGGTCTCGTGGGACCAGTTCCACCGCGACTCGCGGGCGCTCGCCTGGCGGCTTGCGAGCGCGGGGCCGTTCTCCGCGATCGTCTGCATCACGCGCGGCGGGCTGGTGCCCGCGGCGATCATCGCGCGCGAGTTGAATGTTCGCATGATCGAAACGGTGTGCGTCGCGAGCTATCACGACTACAAGAATCAGGGCGAGCTGAAGGTGCTCAAGGGCATCGCCGCCGAGGTTTCCGCGCAGCAGCACAACGGCAAGGGCGTGCTGATCGTCGACGATCTCGTCGATACCGGCAAAACCGCCAAGATCGTGCGCGATTTACTGCCCAAGGCGCATTTCGCCACCGTCTATGCGAAGCCGATGGGCCGGCCGCAGGTCGATACCTTCATCACCGAAGTGTCGCAGGACACCTGGATTTATTTCCCGTGGGACACCGGGCTGGCTTTCCAGCCGCCGATCCACGGCGGCGGCGATTGAGTGTTCGGCGCGGCTGGGTCACACTGACGCCGGTCGGCCGGTTGAAGTCCGGTCATGTAATGGAGGACACGCCATGAGCACCGCCGCGGCCCAGAAAGCGCCCCTCGACGATCACGCCTCGCGCCATGTGCAACCGCAGGAGATGCAGTGGACCGAGAGCCGGTTTCCCGGCTGCCACATGAAGACGCTGCTGTTCGATCCCAAGAGCGGACTTGCCACCGTGCTGATGCGGATGGAGCCCGGCACCACGCTGCCGGACCACGAGCATGTCCTGATCGAGCAGACCTATGTGCTGTCCGGCTCGCTGGTCGACAAGGACGGCCCGGACGCCGGGCTCGAGGTGAAAGCCGGCGAATTCGTCTGGCGGCCGGCGGGCAGCCGCCACAGCGCCTGGGCGCCGAACGGCGGCGAGTTCATCGCGATGTTCCAGGTGCCGAACAAGTTCTACGAGAAAGACGGCCGCGTCACCGATCTCACCGGCAAGGATTGGGAAGCCGTCTGGAATCATGTGTTAGGCAAGTAGCGCTGCGGTTCCGCGCGTGGTCCGCCGCCCGCGCGTGGGCGGCGGATTTTCTTATGCGGACGTGGCGGAATGGTAGACGCAAGGGACTTAAAATCCCTTGGGGGTAACCCCGTCTGGGTTCGAGTCCCAGCGTCCGCACCAGAAATCCCGCGCGGCTAGTTTGCGGGACGGCTTTCTTTCCGCGGAATCTCGATCGCGACGGCGAGGCCGTCCTTGATCGCGTTGGAGGCGGGAGCCACGACGGCCTCGAATGCGGCTTCCCGCGTGACATAAGAGCCTTCGATGGCGCCGTCATGCTCGATGGCATAGCCCGATTTCGAAGCGACGATGCGATAGCTCGCCGAATTCATGTCGGCCTCCTTTTCGCGGCTGACCGGGTTGCCGTCAGTGATGCGTTTTCTCGGGCTTGTCCTTGCGGGACGTCTCGGCCATTTCCTCGAGTTCGTTCTCGCTCATCGAGTCGTACATCGACTTCGACGCGCCTTTCAGCTCACTGACTTTCTGTTCGCCGCGTTTGGCGGCAAGCGCGGCGCCGGCGGCTTTCTGCCGGGCTTGGGATTTGGCTGGCATGATTTGCTCCTCACGGTGGTGAGAACCTTCATCCTGAATCCGGAATGTGGCTCAAATTCATCGCGTGCGCGGCGTTATCGCGTCATGCGCATCGACACGGCGGCGGGACTGTCGTGGTGATGTTTTGCCGTGTCGTGTTCCCGACATTGAAGACGGTCTGCGGCAATCTTTTTCAAATTCAGGAACGGTTGACGAGGTCGCGCGTTCGTCCTGAACACGCTCCGCGCGGCCAATGGAAAGCCGTTACGCGAGCGTGAGCTATGTGGCGCACAGCCGCCGTTCACAATCACAAGGAATGGAAAATGGGTTTCTTCTCAAAAGACATCAAGACAATGGATGACCTGTTCGTGCACACGCTGCAGGACATCTACTACGCCGAGAAGCAGATCGAGAAGGCGCTGCCCGACATGGTCAAGAAGGCGACCAATCCGGAACTCAAGCGCGGCTTCGAAACGCATCTTCAGCAGACCAAGGGCCATATCCAGCGCGTCGAGCAGGTCTTCAAGATGCACGGCCGCGAGCCGAAGCAGGTCAACTGCCCGGCGATCGACGGCATTCTGGAAGAGGCGAACGACATCGCCGGCGACGTGGCCGACAAGCGCACCCTCGACGCGGCGCTGATCGCGGCGGCGCAGGCCGTCGAGCACTACGAGATCACCCGCTACGGCACGCTGGTCGCCTGGGCCAAGCAGCTCGGCCGCGCCGACTGCGCCAGCGTCCTCACCGAGAATCTTCGCGAGGAGGAAGCGACGGACCAGAAGCTGACCAAGCTCGCGGAAAGCAAGGTCAACGCCGCCGCGGCCTGACCTGTTCGACGGCGGACGCCCCGGCTCAACGGCCGGGGTTTCCGCTGTTTACGGTTTTGATTTTCCATGGCCTTGTCACCATGCCGCCGTTTCGCCAGATTGAGGGCGGCAGGTGATTCTCATGCGGACACGGCGACGGACGGCGTCATTGATTTCGGCACTCATGCTCGCGGCCGGCCTGGCAGCGTGCACGACATCGCAATCGCCGATGACGAGCGATTCCGGAAGTTTTCTGGTCGGCCGCGGCAAGTACCGCTTCTACGACTGCGCTCAACTCGACAAGCAGGCGAAGGGGCAGGAAGTGCGCCAGCGCGAGCTGACGGCGCTGATTGCCAAGGCAAAGCAGGGTTCGGGCGGCGCTTTGGTGAGCGCAATGTCTTACGAGCCCGACCTTGCGGTGTCGCGCGGCGAGCTCAACGAAATCCATCGCGAGCAGGCGGAAAAGAAATGCACGACGTCCGCTCCGTCCCGCCGCACCGTCACGATCCCGCGATCCTGACCCTTACAGCGCGGCGCGCCGCAGCCGCAGCGCATTGCCGACGACGCTGACCGACGACAGCGCCATCGCCGCGGCGGCGACGACCGGCGACAGCAGCAGGCCGAACACCGGATAGAGCACGCCGGCCGCGATCGGCACGCCGGCGGCATTGTAGATGAACGCAAAGAACAGGTTCTGCCGGATGTTGCGCATCGCGGCCCCCGACAGCGTCCGCGCGCGCACGATGCCGGTGAGGTCGCCCTTGAGCAGCGTGACGCCGGCGCTTTCGATGGCGACGTCGGAGCCGGTGCCCATCGCGATGCCGACATCGGCGGCGGCGAGCGCCGGTGCGTCATTGACGCCGTCGCCCGCCATCGCGACGACGCGGCCCTCGCGGCGCAGTTTATCGACCACCGCGCTTTTCTGATCGGGCAGCACCTCGGCCTCGATCTCCTGAATGCCGAGCGCCGTCGCCACGGCCTTGGCTGTGGTGCGGTTGTCGCCGGTCAGCATCACGACATGGATGCCGTCATCGGCCAGCGCCTTGAGCGCGGCGGGTGTCGTTTCCTTCACCGGATCGGCGATGGCGAGCGCAGCGGCGAGCCTGCCATCGGCGGCGAGGAACACCACGGTCGCGCCGTCATTGCGGCGGCGTTCGGCTTCCGCCGCGAGCGCGGCGGTGTCGATCCCGAGTTCCTTGAGGAACGCGGCATTGCCGAGCGCAAGCCGCTTGCTCTCCACCATGCCGATCACGCCCTTGCCGACCGGCGAGTCGAAGCCGCGCACGGAAGCGAGCGTCAGCTTGCGTTCGGTGGCGGCGGCGACGATGGCGGCGGCGAGGGGATGTTCGCTGCCGCGTTCGAGGCTGGCGGCAAGGCGCAAGGCGTCGAGGTCCGTCATGCCTTCCGCCGGCACGATGCCGGTGAGCTTCGGCTTGCCTTCGGTCAGCGTGCCGGTCTTGTCGACCACCAGCGTGTCGATCTTCTCCATGCGCTCGAGCGCTTCCGCGTTGCGGATCAGCACGCCGGCCTGCGCGCCGCGGCCGACGCCGACCATGATCGACATCGGCGTCGCGAGCCCGAGCGCGCAGGGACAGGCGATGATGAGCACGCTGACGGCGGCCACGAGACCGTAAGCGAAACGCGGCTCCGGCCCGAACACGGCCCAGGCGGCGAAGGCCGCGAGCGCAGCGGTGATCACCGCCGGCACGAACCAGCCGGCGACCTGATCGGCCAGCCGCTGGATCGGCGCGCGGCTGCGCTGCGCACTCGCCACCATCTGCACGATCTGCGAGAGCAGGGTGTCGCGGCCGATCTTGTCGGCGCGCATCACGAAGCTGCCGGAGGCGTTGAGCGTGCCGCCGATGACATGCGCGCCGTCGGACTTGGTGACGGGCATCGACTCGCCGGTGACCATCGACTCGTCGACCGACGACCGGCCTTCGATCAGCGTGCCGTCGACCGGCACCTTGTCGCCGGGCCGCACGCGCAAGCGGTCGCCGGCCTGGACCCGCTCGAGCGGAATTTCCTCGTCGCTGCCGTCGTCTTTCACGCGCTGCGCGGTGGCGGGCGCGAGATTGAGCAATGCCTTGATCGCGCCGGAGGTTGCTTCGCGGGCGCGCAGTTCCAGCACCTGACCGAGCAGCACCAGCACGGTGATCATGCTTGCCGCCTCGAAATAGACGGCGACGCTTCCGCCGTGACCGCGGAACTCGTGCGGGAAAATCTGCGGCGCAAAAGTCGCGACGACGCTGTAGACATAGGCAACGCCGGTGCCCATCGCGATCAGCGTGAACATGTTGAGATTGCGCGTAAGGACCGACTGCCCGCCGCGCACGAAGAACGGCCAGCCGGCCCACAGCGTCACCGGTGTCGCGAGCGCGAACTGGATGAGGTTCGACGTGGCGGGCGCGAACCAGTGCGCGCCGAAATGGCCGGACATCTCGATGACCATGACCGGCAGCGCAAGCGCAAGGCCGATCCAGAACCGCCGCGTCATGTCGGCAAGCTCGGGGTTCGGCCCGCTGTCGGCACTGGCGATTTCGGGTTCGAGCGCCATGCCGCAGATCGGGCAGGCGCCCGGCCCGTTCTGCCTGATCTCCGGGTGCATCGGGCAGGTGTAGATCGCGCCTTCGATGACCGGTTCCGGTTCGCGCTCTCCGAGATACTTCACCGGATCGGCGGCGAATTTTGTGCGGCAGCCGGCTGAGCAGAAATAATAGGGATGCCCCTGATGAGTATGACGATGCGGGGTCTTATGCGGATCGACCTTCATGCCGCAGACCGGGTCGGTCGCGGTCTTTGCGGGATCGGCTGCATCGGCATGGTGGCCGTGCTGATGGTGGCTGTGGTCGTGTCCGGTGCTCATCTGATGCCGTTTCCGCTCTTGCACGATATACCCTAGGGGGGTATATAACCGCCATGAGCAAAGCCATCAAGACCCCCGGCGCATCCGCCAACAAGCAGGCGACGCTGAAACGGCTCAGCCGCATCGAGGGGCAGGTGCGCGGCCTGGCCCGCATGGTCGAGGACGACCGCTACTGCATCGACATCGTCACGCAGATTTCCGCGGTGCGGGCGGCGCTGCGCAAGGCCGAGGAAGAGATCCTGCGCGAGCATGTCGCGCATTGCGTCGAACATGCGATCGCGAGCGGCGACAAGTCCGATCAGCGCCGCAAGGTGGCGGAGTTGATGGACGTCATGAGTCGCGCCGCACGCTAGAACGGTCAGCGCGTCGACCAGCCGAACAGGCTGTAGGCCGGGCAGGTGCCGATGAAGGCCGTGAGGATCGGCACCACGCCGATCCAACCCACCCAGTTCCAGCCGGTGCCGGAAGCGATCAAGTCGAGTGCGAAGGCGATCAGCCCAGTCCGATGACGATCCGTGCGATGCGGTCGATGGTTCCGACATTGAGTGTCACGATGCTCTCCTGTTATTTGGCCGGCAAAGCGTTGGCGCGTTTGGCGTCGGCGGCGGCCGGGCCAAGATCGCCGTCGACGTCCTTGCCCATCTCCTCGTCCCATGGCCGGGTCCCCTCAAGCACGCCGAGGATCGCGACGATGACGACGGCGAGCAGCAGCGCGCCGATCCAGTAGGGAATGCCGAACAGGTCGCTGAGGATGATCTTGCCGCCGCCGGTGGCGAGGAAGGTTCTGGACAGCATTGGCTCGGCATAGGAATAAGCGACGGCCCCGGCGATGCCGCCGATCAGCGTGGCGATAGCGTCGCGATAGCCGGCGCCGATCTGCGCCAGCGTCGTGCCGGGGCAGGCGCCGGCGAGCGCGATGCCGGCGCCGAGCAGCAGGCCGCCGATGATGTCGGCGTAGTAGAGCGCGGCTTTCGGGTAAAGCTTGACGATGCCGAAGCCATGCAACGCTGCGAGCACGACCGCGCCGGTCGCGACGGCGGTGAGGAAGACCTTGAGCATGATGAAGTTGCGCAGCTGCATCTGCCCGACGATGACGCCGGGTTCGAACACGCGGGACTTCTCCAGCGCAAAGCCGAACACGATGCCCATCAGGACGCCGACGATGACCGCGAATGTGACTGACATGACGATTCTCCCGATCAGATGCGACGCAGGACGAGCATCGCGGTGGCGATGCCGCCGGCGAACATGGCCGCGACCGCAACCATCGAGCCGACCGCGAGCTGCGCGGTGCCCGACAGGCCGTGGCCGCTGGTGCAGCCGTCGGCGATACGCGCGCCGACCAGCATGATGAAACCGGCGAGAAAGGCGACGGCGTAGCGCCGGGCCGGCGATGGCGAACCGAGCGCGCGCGCCCAGATCGGCGAGATCGGTTGCCGCCTCGCGCCCGACAGTTTCATTGAAATGAAGGCGCCGATGCCGATGCCGACGACCAGGGCCACCTGCCACCAGTTCTTGCCGGTCGCCGCGATGTGTTTGGCGATGTAGTCGATCGTCACGGCGGACGGATCGGCCCATGAGGCGAGAAGGCCGCCGATGGTGACGTAGGACGACGATGCGCCCAGCGCCGTTTCGATCAGAATGAAGGCTGGAATTTGCAACAGGCCGATCACCACGCCGGCGATGTAAGGCGACCAGGCTTTCTCGGTCAGGGACATGGCAAGGCTCCCTTCAGAAGCGGGGCAAATACATATTATTTTATGAATATATAAGATCGGCCAAAGCGCCGCCTTGACCTGAATCAACAGGTCAGCATGGCCGCGTTCGCGATGGCGTTCGGAACAGCTTTCAGGCGTAACGCTGGCGTGCGAGCGCCGCGCCCTTGCCGAGCGCGACGAGCTTGGCTTCCGCGATGTCGCGGCGCATCGGCGCCATGCCGCAATTGGTGCAGGGCAGGATGCGTTCCTTCGGCACGAACTTCATCGCCTGGCCGATCACGTCGGCGATCTGCTCGGGTGTCTCGATCGCGTCATTGGCGACGTCGATGGCGCCGACCAGCATGTCTTTCCCTTCGAGCAGTTCCATCAGCTTCATCGGAACTTTCGAGTTGATGCACTCGATGGAGACCTGCTTGATGTTGCTCTTGGCGATGGCCGGGAAAATGTTTTCGTATTGCCGCCATTCCTGCCCAAGCGAGTTTTTCCAGTCGACATTGGCCTTGATGCCGTAGCCGTAGCAGATGTGAACGGCCGTGGCGCATGTCAGCCCGTCGATAGCGCGGTTGAGCGCTTCGATCCCCCAGGTCGCAACCTCGCCGAGAAACACATTGAAGGCCGGCTCGTCGAACTGGATGGCGTCGACGCCGTCCTTCTCGAGCGCGCGGGCCTCCTGATTGAGCAGATCCGCTGCCGCCATCGCCATCTTGATCTTGTCGCCGTAGAAACGATCCGCGATCGTGTCGGCGATCGTCATCGGGCCGGGCATCGTTATCTTGAGCTTGTGTTTTGTGTGCTTGCGGGCGTGCTGCGCTTCCTTCGCGTGCACGCGGCCTTTCAGCTTCAGCGTGCTGGTGACGACGGGGACCATCGCCTTGTAGCGATTGTCGCGGATGCCCATCTCGACCTTGTGCTCGAAGTCGATGCCTTCGACCTGTTCGAGAAAGCCGTGAACGAAATGCTGGCGGGCTTGCTCGCCATCGGTGACGATGTCGATGCCGGCGTCTTCCTGCATCTTCACCGCGAGCAGCGTGGCGTCGAGCTTAGCCGTGTCGAGGTCGGCGCCTTTCAGGCGCCAGGCCGGCCATAGTTTGTCCGTCTCCGCGAGCCATGCCGGTTTCGGCAGGCT
Organism: Pseudolabrys sp.; assembly: GCF_050250095.1. Taxonomy (NCBI): domain Bacteria; kingdom Pseudomonadati; phylum Pseudomonadota; class Alphaproteobacteria; order Hyphomicrobiales; family Xanthobacteraceae; genus Pseudolabrys; species Pseudolabrys sp. Next base: position 763,074 of record NZ_JBFWPH010000001.1, read on the forward strand.
CCCGGCCACCGTGGTCGGGAACAGCATCGGGCGTTACTCCGTTTCCCCATCGCCGATGTCGGCGACATATTTATTGGGCGACTCGAATTTCGGCGGCCGCCATGCGTAGAGCCAATCGTAACGCCCCAGAAGTTTTTCGCCACCTTTTGCGCGCATCACCATGTTCCGGATCAGCGCCTCCGGTCCCGTCAGCCCATAGATGCGGGCCTGCTTGCGGGCAGCCTTCTGCGCCATCGCGGTGCGCTTGCGGCGGGCACGCTCATATGCGCGCAAAGCTTTCGCGGGATTGTCGCCGCCGCCCGACAACACCGCTGCAAGCACGGCGGCATCTTCGATCGCCATCGCGCCGCCCTGCGCGAGGAACGGCAACATCGGGTGGGCGGCATCGCCCAACAGCGTCACCGGCCCACTGCCGGAGCGATAGGGCGAGGGGCGATCATACAGCGCCCACTTCTGCCAGCGGTCGGGCACGGCCACGAGTTGCCGCGCCGCCTCGCACCAGGAGAAGCGGCCGAAGTGCCGCATGATCTCGTCGCGGTCGCCGGTCGCGCTCCAGCCGCCTTCCTTCCATTCGTCGTTGACGATGGCGACGATGTTGACCATCGCGCCGCCCTTGACCGGGTAATGAACGAGATGTGCGTCCTGCCCGAGCCAGAGGTTGATCATCATCTCGCGCCAGGGCGCGGCGACCATCGGCGCCGGCACCAGCGCGCGCCAGGCGACACGATGACGGAACACCGGCGGCGCATGGCGGCGCAGCCGCTCGCGCACGGTCGACCAGATGCCGTCGGCGCCGATCAGCGCCATGCCGCGCGCGTCGATCACTTCGCCGGCGCGGCGGCCCTGCACGGTGACGCCGTTCTTGTGAACGGCGAAGTCCTCGATGCGGGTCGCAAGCTGCAAGGTGATGTCCTGCGTCGCACGCGCGGCGTCGGCCAGCGCGAGCTGCAGGTCGCCGCGATGCACGGTCCAGTACGGCGCGCCGTAACGGCGCTCGGCGGTCGCGCCGAGCGGAATGCGCACGATCTCGCGGCCGAAACCGCCGGACATTGCGCGGATCGCCTGCGGCTCGATGGCGGTAATGCGAAGCCGCTCCGCGACGCCGAGCTGGGCGAGCACGCGGCTCGCATTGGGCGAGAGCTGAATGCCGGCGCCGACATCCTCGAGCCGCGGCGCCTGGTCCAGCACCGTGACGCGCAAGCCCGCGCGCGCGAGCGCGAGCGCCGCGGTCAGGCCGCCGATGCCGGCGCCGGCGATGATGACATGACGCTCGGACGCCAACGCAGCCTCCTGTTAGGCGGCTGCTGTGTCGCGCAGGGCGCAGTCCGCCGGGCGGGCGTTGCGGGGGTCGAGCTTGGGGTCGTGACGGTACAGCGTCGAGCAATAGGGGCAGATGATTTCGGCGTCGTCGCCCATGTCGAGGAACACATGCGGATGATCGAACGGCGGCTTCGCGCCGACGCACATGAATTCCCTGGCGCCGATTTCGATGACCGGAATGCCCGGATCGTTGTGAAAATGGGGAACGATTCGGTCCGCCATGACGCTCAAATCCCGTTTTGCTCAGATGGTTTAACCATTGCGCGGTAGTTTTGCGCGATTGTGGCGGCACCATAGCGGGCGGCCCCCGAATTGCCTAGTTGGTTCGGGAACAAGGTCCCCATGAAGCCGCTCCTGACGCGGCCAATGGCAGGATTCGGGCAGGCGATGATCACGCCGGACGAATGGCAGCGGATCAACGGAACCGGCGCAGCCGTGCCCGTACAGGCGCGGCGCAGAAGCCCGCTCACGCCCGCGCTGTTCGCCTGCCTTGTCTTCGCCGGCGTTGGCTATGTGACGATCCCGCGTGGCATCGAGGCCCAGCACTTGATCGCCATCGAGGACGACCCGGCGGAGATCGCCGAGCGGGCGCTCGCCGACCGTTTCAACGCCGATGTCGCCAGCCGCGAAATCGAGGCGGCGCTTGAGGCCGACGACGCCGACCTTGCCAACAGTTTCGTCGAACTGGCGCGCGAGCGGCGGGTCGCGCTCGACCCCGCACTGACGAAGAAGGTCGAGATCGCGGTCGCCGACGCGAATTCGACCAGCCGCGCGATGCAGAGCTTCGCGATGGGTTTCGTCGCCGGCGAGCCGAAGGACATGGCCGGTCTCGCCGGTACGACGCTGGGCGATCTTTTCGTGTTCGGCGACATTCGCGACGCGGCGCGCGAAGGCGCGCGGCTTGCGGCCGGCGAACCGGTCGACACGCTGGTGCTCGGTCTTGCCGGTGTCGGCCTCGCCATCACCGCCGGCACTTATGCAACCGGCGGCGTTGCCGCGCCCGCCCGCGTCGGCGTGTCGCTCGCCAAGGCGGCGCGCAAGGCGGGCCGGCTCGGCAGCGGACTGGCCGACAATGTCGGCCGCATGCTCGCCCGCGTCGTCGACTGGACGCGGCTGCGCACCGCGCTGGCCGGCGCGTCGGTCACCGAGCCGATGGTGGCGATCCGCGGCGCGCGCGAGGCGGTCAAGGTCGAGCGCGCCGGCGGCCTGTTGCATCTCGCCCGCGATGTCGGCCGCGTGCAGTCCAAGGCCGGCACGCAGGCCGCGCTGGACGGCCTGAAGATCGCGGAGAACCCGCGCGAGATGGCGCGGCTGGCGAAACTTGCCGAGAAAAAGGGCGGCAAGACGCGCGCCATCCTCAAGGTCGCGGGACGCGGCGCGATCGCGCTGTCGCTTGCGGCGATCGACCTGGGCTTGTGGATATTCGGCGCGCTGTTCACGATTTTCGGCCTCGTCTCGTCGCTGAAATCGGCCACCGAGCGTGTCACGGCGAATGCGCTCCGCCGCCGCAAGGACCGGCGGCTCGCCGATCAACAGCGCCGATTTGCAGCGATGACGATGCGCGGCTAAAGAAACCCGCATGGCAAGGTTTCGTCACGGCAATGTCGAGATCGACTTTCTCGACGAAGGGGCCGGCGAGCCGGTGGTGCTGATCCACGGCTTCGCCTCCAACAAGGAAATCAACTGGGTCCATCCCGGCTGGGTCACCGCGCTGACGCGGGCGGGCTACCGCGTCATCGCGCTCGACGACCGCGGCCACGGCCGCTCGACCAAGCTCTATGAGCCGTCCGACTACGACACCGCGCTGATGGCGGAGGACGTGCGCGCGCTGCTCGATCATCTGGTGATCGCGAAGGCCGATCTGATCGGCTATTCGATGGGCGCGCGGATCGCGGCGTTCACGGCGCTGAAATATCCCAACCGCGTGCGCTCGGTGACGCTGGGCGGCCTCGGCATCCGGCTCGTTGACGGCGTCGGTCTGTCGCCGGCGATCGCCGACGCGCTGCTTGCGCCGTCGCGCGACGACGTGACCGATCCGACCGGACGCACCTTCCGCGTCTTCGCGGAATCGACCCGCTCGGATCTGAAGGCGCTTGCCGCCTGCATCCGCGGCTCGCGGCAGACTCTGTCGCGCGAGGAAGCCGCGTCGATCCGCGTTCCGGTGCTGGTCGCGGTCGGCACCAAGGACGATGTCGCCGGCTCCGGTCCCGAACTCGCGAAACTCATTCCCGGCGCAGCCGTCCTCGACATCCCGGATCGCGACCACATGCTCGCGGTCGGCGACAAGGTGTTCAAGCAGGGCGTGCTCGACTTTCTCAAGAAGCGGCCCTGACGATGCAGGAGACATCATTCAGCGGAGCGCTCGGCAATCGTCTTGCCGCCGACAAGTTCGGCGGCGACGGCGCGCCCGTCTTGCTGCTGCATGGCGGCGGGCAGACCCGCCATGCCTGGCGCAAGACGGCCGAAGCGATTGCGGCTGCCGGACGCACCGCCTACGCGGTCGACCAGCGCGGCCACGGCGATTCCGAGTGGATCGGCAGCGGCGCTTACAAGTTTCAGGACTACGCATCGGACGTTGCCGCGGTGGCGCGCGAGATGGCGCAGCGTCACGGCGAGCGGCCGGTCGCGATCGGTGCCTCGCTCGGCGGCATCGCTTCGCTGCTGGCCGAGGGTGGCGCGGCCGAGCGCGGCGAGCCGCTGCTCGGCGGTCTGGCGCTGGTCGATATCACGCCGCGCGTCGACGTGAACGGCGTCGACAAGGTGATCGGCTTCATGCGCGAACATGCGCGCGAAGGGTTCACCTCGGTCGAGGAGGCGGCCGAGGCGGTGGCCGCCTATCTGCCGCACCGGCCCAAACCGAAATCGAACGAGGGATTGCGCAAGAATCTACGGCTCGGCGACGACGGCCGCTGGCGCTGGCACTGGGATCCGCGGTTCCTCGAGTCGCGCGGTCCCGACGGAGGCGATCGCGACGGGCTCGAGGCAGGACTGACGGCGGCGGCGCGCCGTCTTGCTATCCCGACATTGCTGGTGCGCGGCGCCTCGTCGGAACTGGTCAAGCCCGAGCACGCCCGCGACTTCCTGCAACTGGTGCCGCATGCGGAATATGCAGATGTGAGCGGTGCCCGGCACATGGTTGCCGGCGATCAAAATGACAGCTTTTCAAGCGCCATTCTCGATTTTCTGAACCGTTTACCATCCCCGCGGCTCTCTCCCCGGCATTGATTGTGTGCTAAAAGAGTGCTGTCAGAGTTCCGGCGTTCGAATTGCCAAGTTCGGATTACCAAGGGTGAAGTGATGGCGCGACAGCAAACACGGCCGACGCGCGGCCTCAACACAGTCGATCCGGTCTGGAGCCGCGTGCGAGACGAGGCCGAAGACATCGCGCGCCGCGAGCCGGAGCTTGCGAGCTTCATCTATTCGACCATCCTGCATCATGACACGCTGGAAACGGCGGTCACGCACCGCATTTCCGAGCGGCTGTCGCATGCCGATGTGAGCGGCGACCTGATCCGCCAGGCCTATGCCGGTGCGCTCGAGGATCAGCCCTCGATGGGGCTCGACCTGCGCGCCGACATCATCGCGGTGTTCGATCGCGATCCCGCGACGCACCGCTATCTCGAGCCGGTGCTTTATTACAAAGGCTTCCACGCGATCCAGACGCATCGTCTGGCGCACTGGCTGTGGAACAAGGGCCGCCGCGACTTCGCCTATTATCTGCAGAGCCGCTCGTCGGCGGTGTTCCAGTGCGATATCCATCCTGCGGCGAAGATCGGCCGCGGCATCTTCCTCGATCACGCGACCGGCCTCGTGGTCGGCGAGACGGCGGTGATCGACGACGACGTTTCGATCCTGCACGGCGTCACGCTCGGCGGCACCGGCAAGTCGAACGAAGATCGTCATCCGAAAATCCGTCGCGGCGTGATGATCGGCGCCGGCGCCAAGATCCTCGGCAATATCGAGATCGGTCATTGCGCGCGTATTGCCGCAGGCTCGGTCGTCATCAAGCCGGTGCAGAACAACGTCACGGTGGCGGGCGTGCCCGCCAAGGTGGTCGGCGAAGCCGGTTGCCCCGAGCCGTCGCGCGCGATGGACCAGCTTTTCTACGATTCCGGTCCCTAGAGCGTTTTCAAGCGAAGTGGGTACCGGTTCGCGTTAAGAAAATGCGATAAACAAAAAAGCATCAAACTGCGCTTTTCATTGCGCGCCGCGCGTGGCAAGACACCCCACGACCGAGCGGGAGATTTTGCGTGGACGTTCAGGAAGTTCGAAAACTCGACGCCTATCTGAAAAAGCTGTTCGGCAATGCGCGGTTGCGCGTGGCGCCGAAGGGCAAGGATACGGCCGAAGTCCTCACCGGCGACGACGTTCTCGGCGAGATGACCGTCGACAACGAGGACGGCGATCTGTCCTACAATTTCCGCATGGAAATCGACATCGGCCAGAACATCGACGCGACGCCGGTGCAACTCGCGTCCTACCTGAAGCATAAATTCGGCAACGAGAACGTGCGCGTGGTTGGCCGGCCGCGCAAGACGGACTCGCTCGAGGTCTATATCGGCGAGGACTTCCTCGGCGTGCTGTTCATCGAGAACGAGCGCGGCCGCAAATATTACATCTTCGAGCTGCCGATCCTCGACCTCGATTTGGAAGGCGTCTGACGCCGCTCATCGCGCCGGCGGATGCAGTCGCGCGAGCAGGCGGTCGATGTTGTGCGCCACCGTCTGCCAGTCGGCGAGCCAGTCGCGCGGAAAGCGCACGGTGACGTCGGCGCTGCCGACGCGGCGGTCGTAGAGACACATCCCTGAATTGCCGACGCCGGAGCGCGTGCAGCGCGCTGCGAAGTGTTCCGGCGCATCGGGATCGTAGACGAAGTCCTCGCCCTGATACGGCGTGCCGTCGCGGAACGCGCGCACCGCGACGCCGTCGGGTCCGGTCGTCGCGGCCTCCGCCAGATAGCGCGGATAGATCGTCTTGGCGCGTTCCAGCGGCGGCAGCGCACCGTCGGTGACCTCGATGGTCACGAACAGCCGCTCGTTCGGATTGACCGGGTTCTGCACGCTCGGCCGCTGCGTCGGGTCGGGCGGCGTCAGCGACGGCCAGCGATAGGTGAGGTCGACGCGGGTTTGCGTGCCGGGCTTGCGCTGGATGTCCTGGCGGATGGCGGCCGGCTCGATGTTGAAGGCCTCGCCGCCGATGGTGATCGGCAGCGTGGGGGCGTCGAGCGTCACCGGGGCGCCCGGCCAGCGCGGCCACAGCACATAGGCGACGTAGAGCGTCGCGGCGGCGGTCGCGGCGAGCAGCACCAGCGCCGGAAGGCCGAGCAGGGAAATGCCGCCGTCGCGCCTGCGCTGCCGTGGAGCGGCCAAGGGAATTCTCCTGCAAATCCGGCGAAAAGCCGCCGAATCGGGGGGATTATTGCATGCCGGGCGGCGCTGCCGGTCCGTTGCGGCGTTTACCTTTTCTTAAGGATTGGATGGCGGGGCCGGGTTCCCTCTGACATCAAAGGGCGTCCGTAGCGCGTGAGCCCTCCCGTATGACCTTCGAGTCCGTCCAGTCGCTGATCGCGGTCGCGATCGGCTTTTCCTTCGCCGGCCTGTCCGCGTCCGGCTACCGGCTCGTCACCAGCCAGTTGCCGAGCTTCGGGTTGCTGCAGGCGGGGCCGCGGCTGTCGTCCTTCGCGGCGGTGCCGGTGCTGCTGTTCTCCGCGCCCTTCATCATCATGCGCAACACGCTGATCGGCCGCCGTCACGAAGGCCGCCGTTTCGAATTCGTTTTCGCCGCGACGCTGATTGCCGGCTTCTGGAGCCTGATGTCGGGCACCGTCGTGGTCGCGGCGCTGCGTGTCAGCGGCGCGCTCTGACGCGCACGTAATCTCGAACATTGCGGGGATGGATCGCCGCGCCTGAAAGGGCGCGTGCGTCAGTCATCTTTTGGCCTTGCCTCGACGCTGTTATGAATCGGCGCAGACACAAGGGAGATGCCGGATGGGCGATCTGGTTCTGACCACTTTCGACTGGGTTCCCGAAGCGCCGCGCGGTCTGGTGCGCGACCTGCGGGTGCGCTGGGCACTCGAGGAGGCAGGCTTGCCCTATCGTGTCGCGAGCGTGCCGTTCAAGGAGCGGGGCGGCGAACATTTCGCGCATCAGCCGTTCGGTCAGGTGCCGTGGCTGACCGACGGTGACATCTCGATCTTCGAAAGCGGGGCGATCCTGCTGCATCTCGGCGAGCGCAGCACGAAGCTGATGCCAGCCGACTTGCAAGGCCGCTCCGACACCAAGGAGTGGCTGTTTGCGGCGCTCAACTCCGTCGAGGCTGCGAGCATGCCCTGGGTCATGTTCAACTTTTTCGGTTTCACCGACTCGCCGGAGCGGAAGTGGCTGGACGACTTCCTCACGCTTCGGCTCAAGCATATGGAGGCCGTGCTCGCAAAGCGCGAATGGCTCGCGGGACCGTTTTCGGTTGCCGACATCATGATGGCGGACGTGCTGCGGCCGATCGACCGCTTCGACGGTCTTGCAAATTCTCCTGCCTGCCGCGATTACCTCGCGCGTGCCACGGCCCGTCCGGCCTTCGGCAAGGCGCATGCGGATCAGATGGCGCATTTCGCCGCCGCCGATTGAGCGCCGCCGGCCTCTTCCAATTTCCGGGAATCCTGCCAAGTTCTCGCTCCTCTGAGCGGGAGTCGCTATGCCGATTTACGAGTACGAAGGCCAGGCGCCGGAGTTTCCGGACGAGGGCAGTTACTGGGTTGCCGAGACGGCGGCGCTGATCGGCCGCGTGCGATTGAAGCACGATGCCAGCGTCTGGTTCGGCGCGGTGCTGCGCGGCGACAATGAATGGATCGAACTGGGCGAGCGTTCGCAGATCCAGGACAACTGCGTGCTCCACACCGATCCCGGCTTTCCGCTCACCATCGGCTCGAACTGCGTGATCGGCCACAAGGTCGTGCTGCACGGCTGCACGATCGGCGACAACTCGCTGATCGGGATGGGCGCCGTCGTGCTCAATGGCGCGAAGATCGGCAACAACTCGTTGGTCGGCGCGGGCGCGCTGGTCACGGAAGGCAAGAGCTTCCCGGACAATTCGCTGATCGTCGGTTCGCCGGGACGCGCGATCCGCAAACTCGATGACAAGGCGATCGAGCTGATCCGCGGCGGCGCCGACATCTACGTCAAGCGCTGGAAGCAATACGCCAAGGGTTTGAAGCGTATTGGGTGAGCGTGATCTCCCGCACCCCCAAAAAGGGGTGCGGCCGGCCCCTGGGGAAGGGCCGGCCGCGACGAACCCGGTCGGGGGACGGGGAGGGGTGGGGACGAGACCGGGTCCGCAAGCTTGATCCTCTGAAGCGTTACCTCCGCGACGATGCGACGGTCGGTGCCGGCCGCGTGTCGCCCAGCGCAACCCAGACATTCGGGTCCGACTGCGACTGACGCTTCACGAAGCGAAGGCCGGTTTCGTTCCAGGGCAGCACTTGCGCTTCCTGGTTATCGAGAATGAATTCGCCGCGGTCGGTCTTGACCGTGAGGACGGCGTGACCGTCGCCATTCTTGTCGCGCACGACGGTGATCAGCAGCGCGCCGCGCGGCCAGCCGGCCTTCATCAGCATCTTGCGCTTGAGCAGCACGTAGTCTTCGCAATCGCCGTAGCCGTCGTCGGGATAGTTCCAGCGTTCGACCACGCCCCAGTGGTCCTGATCGGTGATCGGCTTGATGTTGCTGTTGACCCAGTTGTTGACCTGCACGAGATCCGCCCAGGCCTTGGGCGAGAGCACGACGTCGCGCGGTTCGGCCGGCCTCGTGTTGCACTCCTGCTTCTGCTCGAGACAGAACTCGACCCAGCCGATCGGCGCGCGGGCGGTGGCGCCGACGGGCAGATAAGCCACGCGCTCAAGCGGCGGCGCGGCTTGCGCCGGTGCGGTGGCGCCGGCCGTCATCGCCAGCAAGCCGATACACATCGCTTGCAGTATTCCCTGCGTATTCGTTTTCATTATGTGACCCCTTCCCATGTCCGAGGGTCACAATCGCAGATAGCTTTTGAATTGCGGCTAAGTCGTGCAAGTACATTTGAGACGAAACTGAGTAAAACACGCTTCGAATACTTGTAAAACTCTCCGATAATTTGTCTAAAAATCTATCGAATACAATTTAGCTAAAATTTTAAACGTTAAGCGCGGACCACGCGTGCCGCTGCGCCAAACCGCGCGTTTTGGCGCGCGCGTTTACCGTGCGGCGCGCACGAAAAAGCCGCCGGGCGATGCCGCGGCGGCGGATGGAGAGGGCGCTGGGGCGCGGAAAGCGCCCGGCGGGCGTTTACCCGCCGGTGACGTTATCTTCCACGAAGTCCGGATGCTGGAGCCGGGTGAACTCGATGGCGAAGCCGCCTTCGATGTGGCGCACCACGCGGCCCGGCGCCTTGCCGATGGTCACGACAGCGCCGACCGGCGGTCGCTGGTCGTCGGAAATGCCGATCGCAGCGCCGGATTCCGACAGGTCGATCACGCGGCAGGCGACATTGGTGCCGTTCGGCAGGATCAGGCGGGCCGCCGGGTTCCGCGGCGTGAAGCGGCCGTGGCGGCGGTCTTCCGGCAGGTTCAGGATATGGCGGTTGGCGAGCCAGGTGAGCTGGGCGGCGAGCTTGTCGCGCTTGCGCGCGGTCGCCGCGATGGTCATCGCGAAGCCGTTATGGAAGACGCGGGCGATGGTGCCTTCGAGGCGGCCGAGATGGTCGATATAGGCGATGACGCGCTCGCCGGGATTGCCCGACACCGGGGCCAGCACGGCCATGCCGCCCGGCGACATATCGACGACCTGACAGGGATAATCGTTGCGGTCGGCCAGCATGTAGCGGCCGAGCAGGTTCACTTTGACGCGCTGATGCCGGCGCCGTTCCTCGGTGAACGGCAGGAATTTCGGATTTTCAGCGGGCATCGCCATGAATCGTGTGCCGATCGAAAACCGCGCGCAAAGACGCACGCAATAATCTGGCGAAACTAAGTAGCTATCGTTAACAGCCGGTTAGTGCGTATGAAGACGAGGAAATTCGGCCGCGCGCCAAGATTTTCTTTTGTCGCGTTTTCTTCACGCGAACCGGCCGTCGCCGGCCGAAGCCGGCTATGGCCGGCGAAGGCCGGTGTCCACTTTGCTTGAAAACGCTCCTAGCTCGCCTTTTCCCGCGGATTGTCGTTGGCCGGATCGCTCTTGCCGCCGTCATGGACGACGAAGCCCTTGCGGATCTTGCCGCCTTCCGCGGCGACGAAACGCGGGCTGCCGGTCCGCTTGTCGACCGCGCCGAGGTGGCGGATCGAACCGAGCTCGAGCTGCTTCAGCGTTTTCACGCCGATCCAGTAGGGCACCTGCACGGGCGCAAGCACGCCGAGCGCGCGGATGCGGGCATGGCCCTGCCGCGCCATCGGCAGCAACAGCAGTTCAAGCTCGATGGTCTCGCCATCCGTCGTCACGCCGGTCGCGCCGGCCACCGCGCCGATCTGGTCGTTGGCAATGATGCCGAGCAGGCGGCGCACCTGTTCGCGGCTGGCCTCGCTCCACAGCCCGTCGACGATCTCGTTTTTCAGCTCGCGGCGGAACAGCGCGCAAATCCGCGTGCCGGCGAGGCGAAAACGGAACTCGCCGCCGAAGTCCACCGACAGCATGAAGACATCGCCCAGCGAATGGCGAATGGCGCCCGGATCGATGTCGGCGCGCTGCGGCGCCGGATTGCGGCCGCGGCTCTCGTTCCAGTGCGTAAAGACATCCCGGCTCGACGTATGTTTCATGACGGCACCCTGTTTCGCGGCGGGACGTTTGTTGGCGCGGCCTGTCTCCAAACAGGACAGACCGCAGCAATTCCCGCCGCCTCGTGCCGGACGGAGCAGGCCGCGTGCCGTGGAGCGCCTGTCGTGGCGCGGCGCGGCCGTCGCCGCGAATTAGCGTTAAAAACGTCGGGCGCTTGCGGTGACACGCCGGGGGTTTAAGGTCGCCGCCGATCCACGCGGGCGGCCGGCCTGGCGGACCTCCAGAGGCCGGCGCCACAAGACTGATTTAAGGGAGAGCGAAAGCTCTCCTTTTTTCTTTGGCTGCCTGGAGGAACCGCGTTTTTCCGCGCTCCGCTCAGCGCATTGTGACCCGGCGGCGCTGGCAGGGCCTTGCGCCTGCCGCCGCGAACCGCCTAATTGGGCCGGTCATGTCGCTTACGCCTCCCGCCCGCCGCGAGCCGGTCTTCAACGTTCCTTCGGTCATTCTCGGCGTTCTGGCGCTTCTCGCGCTGATCCACGTCGCGCGCTGGCTGTTTCTGAGCGACCAGGAAGACCTCGAATTCGTTCTGCTGTTTGCCTTCATCCCCGCGCGCTACGACCCTTCGCTGCTGGTCGGCGGCGCCATACCGGGCGGACTCGGCGCGCAGATCTGGAGCTTCGTCACTTATTCGGTGCTGCACGCCGACAGCATGCATCTCGGCTTCAATGCGCTGTGGCTGCTCGCGTTCGGCAGCGCGGTGGCGCGCCGCTTCGGCGCCGTGCGGTTTCTGGTTTTCTTCGCGGTGACGGCAGCGGCCGGCGCGCTCGTGCATCTGATGACGCATCACGCGGCGCTGTCTCCGATGATCGGCGCGTCCGCGTCGATCTCCGGCGCGATGGCGGTTGCGATGCGCTTTGCATTTCAGCGCGGCGGGCCGCTCGGTTTCTGGCCGACCGGCAATGACGATGCCTATCGCGTGCCGGCGCTGCCGTTGTCCGGCGTGCTGCGAGATCCGCGCGTGCTCGCTTTTCTGCTGGTCTGGTTCGGCGTCAATTTCCTGTTCGGTGTCGGCACCGTACCGTTTGCGGGCGAGGGGCAGACGATCGCGTGGGAGGCGCATATCGGCGGCTTCCTTGCAGGTCTCCTGCTGTTCGATCTGTTCGATCCGAAGCAGCCGCCGGCCGATCCGGTCACCTATGCGGACCGCGGCGCGGCGTAATTGCGCGCCGGGACCGCAGGCCATCACGTGACGCGCTGAAATATTTGCAAGACGATGTGAAGCTTGTGCGGTGCACCCAAGCTTGACGGGAACGTGCGTGCGGCACGAACGTTAGGCAGAGGCCCGGACTCAATCGCAGGGCCGTTCCCTGCGCAGCCGGGTCAGGGAGGCGACTATGACTGTGACAGCCATTCTGTCTGCCAAAGGCACCGAGGTGGTCAGCATCGAGCCGACCGCGACGCTGGCCGACGCCGCAAAACTTCTCGCCGCGCGGCGTATCGGATCGCTTGTCGTGCTTGGCGCAGGCGGGCGTTTATCCGGCGTTCTGTCGGAGCGCGATATCGTGCGCATGCTCGGCGAGCACGGCGCGGCGGCGCTCGATCAGCCAGTCGGGCAGGTGATGACGCGAACGGTCGCGACCTGCTCGCCCGACGAGCCGATCGAATCGATCATGGAGCGCATGACAAGCGGCAAGTTCCGCCACATGCCGGTGCTGGATCAGAACCGGCTCGCCGGCATCGTCTCGATCGGCGACGTGGTGAAGGACCGGCTTCAGGCGATGGAGCGCGAGACCGAGGCGATGCGCGACTACATCCAGTCGGCGTAGCGCGGCCTATTTCGCCGAGCCGCCATTGGCTTCGACCGGGTGCGACAGCGCGGCGATCGCTTCCTGGATCGATGGCAGCGCCTTTTCGGCGGCTTCGGCGCCGAGTTCGATCGACTGGCTGGCGCGGTGAAAGTCGAACCAGCCGACCGAGCCGACCTTCGGCATGATGGAAACATCCGGCGGGTCGCCGGCGAGGCGTGCGCGCGTGATGCGATCCTGCATCACGTTGAAGGCCTCGATCATCACCGTCGGAATGCCGGGGCGCTGACGGCCGCCGAACAGATGGCGCAGCGAAAAGCCGTCGTGGAAAATGCCCCGCAGGCCCGAGCTTTCGCTCGGCGGGGGAATACCGTCATCGACATCGTTGGTGCCGTAGTCGGCGATCACGGTGCCGCGTCCGAACAGATCGGAATTCAGCCCGACCGCGATGACGAGCCGCGCCCCGAGCGCGCGCGCCGCCGACACCGGAACCGGATTGACCAGCGCGCCGTCGACCAGCCAGCGTCCGGCGATGCGCACCGGCGGAAAGATGCCGGGCAGGGCATAGGACGCGCGCAGCGCGTCGACGAGGCGGCCGTGCGTCAGCCAGATTTCGTGGCCGGTGGTGAATTCCGTGGCGATGGCGGCGAAACGGATCGGCAGATCTTCGATCTTGCCTTCGCCGAGCGCGGCCTTGAGCTGGGCGTCGAGCTTGCGGCCGCTGATGAGGCCGGCGCCGGACAGGCTGATGTCGAGCTGGCCGAGAATGCCGCGGAAGGTCAGCTTGCGCGCCCAGGCTTCCATTTCGTCCAGCTCGTTGGCGGCATAGGTGCCACCGACGACCGCGCCGATCGAAGTGCCGACGATGACGTCGGGGACGATGCCGTTCGCGGCCAGCGTGCGCAGCACGCCGATATGGGCGAAGCCGCGCGCCGCGCCGCCGCCGAGCGCAAGGCCGATGCTCGGCCGTTCCAGTGTCGGACGTTCGGATGCGGCGCTCGCATTCACGGTGCGATCGCCGTTGCGGTGACGTGAAAACAGACCCTCGAACACCACGATCAGCCTCCCGGTGTCGATGATCCGCCTGCGCGGTCAGGGGAACAAGCCAATTGCGACACTATGGTGAAAACCGCTGCGGGGAGAACCGCTGAATGAGATTTGTGACCCAACAATGACGTTACAGGCGTTGCGCCGTTAATAATGAGACTTAACGCGGCGCGGGGGCAATTGGTTGCAGCGTTCAGGATTCCGGACGCACCAGCGTAAAGGTACGCTCGACCACCGCATAGTCGTGGTAGCCGCATCGCGCGATCGGCTTCATCGCGGCGGTATCGAGGAGCCCGTCCTTGATGAAACGGTCGTCGATGTGAACGCCGACCACCTGGCCGAACACCACGAAGCCGTCGACCGGCTTGCCGTCGACGTCGTGCAGCGGAATCATCATCGTCTTCTTGCATTCGAGCGCGCAGGGCGCGGCGGCGACGCGCGGCGGCTTGACGAGCTTCGAGGGCGCCGGCGCCAGACCCGCGCGCACCATCTCGTTTTCGCCATAAGCAAGCGGCGCGGCGGTTTCGTTCATCGCCTCGCGCAGATCCCAGGTCGCGAGATTGCAGACGAACTCGCCGGTCTCCTCGACGTTGCGCACCGAATCCTTGAAGCCCTCGCTGCCGAACATCACGAAGTTCGGCTTGCTCAGGATGCCGTTGAAGAACGAGTAGGGCGCGAGATTGACCTCGCCCTTGGCGCTGATGGTCGTGACCCAGCCGATCGGCCGCGGCGCGACGATGGCCTTGAACGGGTCGTATCGAAGCGGACGGCTGCCGTCGCGGGTGTCGTAGAACATTGCTTATGCCTTGTAGTGAGTCACGACATCGGAAAGCTTCGGCCGCGGCCGGTCTTCCGGCGCTTTGGCGGTGCGCCCGATATAGACGAACCCGGCAAAGCGCTCGTTGGCGCCGAGGCCGAAAGCGTCGCGCACCGCATCGTCATAGGCGATCCATTCGGTGAGCCAGCTTGCGGCAAAGCCGAGGGCGTGCGCGGCGGTGACGAGGTTCATCGCCGATGCGCCGGCCGAAAGCTGCTGCTCCCACTCCGGGATCTTGGCATGAGGCGCGGCGCGGCTAACGACGGCGACCACCACCGGCGCGCGGGCGAGGCGCTTGTGCTCGAAATCGACCTGGTCGGGCGTCGCGTCCGGCCGCGCCTTCTGGAAGATCGCGGCGAGTTTGTCCCCGGCGGCAAGCCGCGCGTCACCCTCGAACACGATATAGCGCCAGGGCGTGAGCTTGCCGTGATCCGGCACCCGCGTTGCGACGGTCAAAATCGTGTCGATGTCGGCGGCAGTCGGCCCCGGACCCATCATCTCGACCGGTTTGACCGAACGACGGGTTTTGAGCAGGTCTAAAGCGTCGGGCATTGCAAAATCCCCAGCCGGGCCTGAAGCGGCCCCGAGCGGGACCAGATGGCGCTGGCGCAGTACCATAGGGTTTCGGGGGTGACAAACCGGCGGGGCGCGCCGTCCGGCTTGAATTCGCCGGGATTCGGGCCGAAAACAGCATCGTCATGCGGGCTGCCCGATACCTCCAACCTCTTTTGCGCATCGCCGTTGCGGTCGCCGCATTGCTCGTGCTTGCGGGGGCGCCGGCGCGCGCGCAGTCGGGCGGGCCGTCCTTGTTCAGCACCGCGCCGTCGGCGACGCTGGTTGCGCCGTCGACCGGCTCGCAAGGCAGCACCCTGTTTTCGCCGGGCAGCAGCGGCGGTCTCGTGGGCGACGCGCCGCTTCTGCTGGCGCCGCCGGGTGCCGCGCCGACGCAGGCTGCGCCGATGGTGCCGGCCGGCCATGTCGCGTTGCAGCTGTCCGCGCGGTTCGGCAAGGAAGCGCCGCCGATCACCGCCGGTCTCGTCTGGCGCATCTACAACGCCAAGGCCGAGGCCGACGGTTCGTTCCGGATGCTGCGCGAGGAGAAGGCGGCGGCGCCGGTCATGGTGCTGCCGGCCGGCAACTACGTCGTTTATGTCGGCTTCGGCCTCGCCAATGCGGTCAAGCCGGTGCGCCTGACGTCGGAAACCGTGCGTGAGGTTTTCGAATTGCCCGCCGGCGGCTTGCGGCTGGAAGGCAAGGTCGGCGATGCACGCATTCCCGCCGGTCAGATTTCATTCGACGTTTACAAAGGCAGCCAGTTCGAGCCCGGCGACCGCCGTCCGATCGCCGAGCGTGTGTTGACGGGCGACACGGTGATCGTGCCCGAGGGCACTTACTACATCGTCTCGAACTACGGCGACGCCAATGCGACGGTGCGCTCCGACATCCGCGTGCAGGCCGGCAAGCTGACCGACGTCACCGTCACGCACCGCGCCGCGGTGGTGACGCTGAAACTCGTCGAGGTGAAAGGCGGGGAAGCGCTCGCCAATACCGCGTGGTCGGTGCTGACGCCGGGCGGCGACGTCATCAAGGAGTCGATCGGTGCGTTCCCGCGCGTCGTGCTGGCGGAAGGCGAATACCGCGCCATCGCCCGCAACGAAGGCAAGGTCTTCGAGCGCGAGTTCAAGGTTACGCCGGGCGTCGATGGCGACATCGAAGTGCTGGCGCGCTAGCTCCGGCCCCGGGCAATGGCAAGTTTGACTGATGACGGTGCGGCAAGGGCGCTTCTGGCGCTGGCGCGCTCGCAGCCGGCATTGCTGCTCGACGTCGACGGCACGCTGCTCGATATTGCGCCTGCGCCGGACCGCGTGCATGTGCCGGACGGCTTGCGCGACACGCTGCAACGGATTTCGGCCGCGACCGGCGGCGCCTGCGCTTTCGTGAGCGGCCGGCCGGTTGCCGATCTCGACCGGATCTTCACGCCACTCACCTTGTCCGCCGTTGGCGCGCATGGCGCGGAGCTGCGCGTGTCGGGAGAGGCGATCCGGCCGCTCGCCGCGCCGCTGCCGGACGCGTTGCGGCGAAAGCTGGTTGCCGCCGCGTCCGACGCCGGCGTCATCGTCGAAGACAAGGGCTATTCGCTTGCCCTGCATTTTCGTGGCGTGCCGGAACGCGAGGCGGAACTGCGTGATGTCGCCGCCGCAGCCATTGCGGCTTCGCCGGGTCGCAACCTCGTGCTGCTCGACGGCAAGGCCATGATCGAGGTGAAACGCAGCGGAGTCGACAAGGGCAGGGGTGTCGCCGCGTTGATGGCGCTGCCGCCGTTCCACGGGCGGCATCCGGTTTTCATCGGCGACGACGTCACCGATGTCTCGGTGTTTGACATCCTGCCCGGACTGGGCGGCACGGGATTCTCGGTCGGCCGCCCCGATCCGAACGTCGCCGCCATATTTCGCGCGCCGCAGGACGTTCGCGCCGCGCTTGCCGAGCTGTCCATCCGCCTTTGAATCGCCGGAAATCCGGCGAATTATCATCAGGTTGCATCGCGTTGAACTTTGAGCGCGGTTCGTTCGTTATCGAGGGGGGATGCAAGCGGTAGCGCGGTGTTCGCGCGCTCGGAGTGACGTCATTGCCTCGATTGGTCATCGTATCGAATCGCGTCGGAATTCCTGACGGGAAAGCGCGCGCCGGCGGCCTTGAAGTTGCGATCCGCTCGGCGCTCGAACAGATGGAGTGCCTGTGGTTCGGCTGGAGCGGCAAGATTGGCCCCCATGCGGAAGCGCAGACCCTCACGCGCAAGAACGTCACCTACACGACCGTCGATCTCGAGCAGGCCGACTTCGACGAGTTCTACAACGGCTTCGCCAACAGCGTGCTGTGGCCGGTGTTGCACTATCGACTGGATCTCATCGAATTCACGCGCCGCGACCAGAGCGGCTATTTCCGCGTCAACGAGTACTTCGCGCGCCAGCTTGCGCCCCTGCTGCGCCCTGACGACGTGATCTGGG
Source organism: Pseudolabrys sp. (assembly GCF_050250095.1). NCBI lineage: Bacteria > Pseudomonadati > Pseudomonadota > Alphaproteobacteria > Hyphomicrobiales > Xanthobacteraceae > Pseudolabrys > Pseudolabrys sp. The sequence continues at coordinate 780,802 of NZ_JBFWPH010000001.1, forward strand.
TGCATGATTATCATTTCATTCCGCTCGCGCAGGCGCTGTCCGATCTCGGCTGTCGGAACCGGATCGGGTTTTTCCTCCACATTCCATTCCCGCCGCCGGAACTGATCGCCGCGTTGCCCAATCACGAGCGTCTGCTGACGCAGCTTTCCCATTACGATCTTGTCGGGTTCCAGACCGAACGCGACGCCGTAAACTTCGCCAGTTATTTCGAAAACGAACGCGGGGCGCTTCATTCGCATCCGGGCACCATCGTCGTCGACGGGCGGGAGGTCGCTTATGGCGCATTTCCCGTCGGCATCGACGTCGCGGATTTTTCCCAACTCGCGCAGAAGGCCGCGGAGAGTGATTTCGTCAAGGAGGTCACCGACAGCCTCGGCGGCCGCTCGATGATCATCGGCGTCGATCGTCTCGACTATTCCAAGGGGCTGCCGATGCGGTTCGACGCCTACGAGATGTTCCTGAAAAACTTTCCGGACTGGCGGCAGAAAATCACCTACCTCCAGATCACGCCGCGCAGCCGCGCCGATATCGCCAACTACGCCGACATCGGCCGCCAGATCGGCCAGTCGGTCGCGCGCATCAACGGCACCTATGGCGAGGTGACCTGGACACCGCTGCGCTACGTCAACCGCGCGCACAACCGGAGACAGCTTGCCGGCCTCCTGAAGATGTCGCGCATCGCGCTGGTGACGCCACTGCGCGACGGCATGAACCTCGTCGCCAAGGAATTCGTCGCGGCACAGGATCCCGACGATCCCGGCGTGCTGGTGCTGTCGCGCTTTGCTGGCGCCGCCCACGAGTTGCGGGACGCCGTGCTGGTCAATCCCTACGACACCGAAGGCTTTGCCGCGGCGATCGATCGGGCGCTGTCGATGCCGCTCGACGAAAGGCGGGGCCGGCACCGCGCGCTCTACAAGGCGGTCTGCGCCTCGGATTCGGAGGGCTGGGCCGGCAAGTTCCTGTCGCGGCTCAACGCACCCGCGCGCAACAGCCGCGGCGACGTGCGCGTCGTCGCCGGAACGTGACGGCGCTTAAGATATCTTCGCCTTCATGCGCTTGAGGTCCGGCGCGGTGGCTTCCTCGGCCAGCATGGTGAGCGCAGAATCGAGCGGCATCACCTGCTGCTTCTCCTGGCCGAGCCGGCGGATCGACACGGTGCGTTCCGCCGCTTCCTTCTTGCCGACCACGAGCAGCGCCGGAACCTTGGCGAGCGAATGCTCGCGCACCTTGTAGTTGATCTTCTCGTTGCGCAGATCGCCGTTGACGCGCAGCCCCATGCGGCGGGCGAGTGCGGTCGCTTCCGCGGCGTAATCGTCGGCATCCGAGGTGATGGTGGCGACGATGGCCTGCACCGGCGCTAGCCACAGCGGCAGATGGCCGGCATAGTGCTCGAGCACGACGCCAAGGAAGCGCTCCATCGAGCCGCAGATCGCGCGGTGGATCATCACCGGCGGCTTTTTCGAACCGTCCGGCGCGATGTAGAACGCCTCGAAGCGCTCCGGCAGATTGAAGTCGACCTGCGTGGTGCCGCACTGCCAGTCTCGGCCGATCGCGTCGCGCAGCACATATTCGAACTTCGGCCCGTAGAACGCGCCTTCGCCGGGATTGATCGCGGTCTTGATGCGGTTGTTGCTCTGCGCGATGCGCTTCAGCACGTCATGCATTACGCCTTCGGCGTGGTCCCACGCCGCGTCCGAGCCGACGCGCTTTTCCGGCCGCGTCGAGAGCTTCACGGTCAATTCGCCCTGGAAGCCGAAGTCGTCATACGTCGACAGGATCAGGTCGTTGATCTTCAGGCACTCCTGCGCCATCTGCTCCTCGGTGCAGAACACATGGGCGTCGTCCTGCGTGAAGGCGCGGACGCGCAGCAGGCCGTGCAGCGCGCCGGACGGTTCGTAGCGGTGCACCGTGCCGAACTCGGCGAGACGCAGCGGCAGCTCGCGATAGCTGCGCAGGCCGTGCTTGAAGATCTGGATGTGGCCGGGGCAGTTCATCGGCTTGATGGCGTAGACGCGCTCGTCCTCGGTGTCGTCGCCGGCCGAGGTCGCCTGGAACATGTTCTCGCGAAACCAGCCCCAGTGGCCGGAGGTCTCCCACAGCGACTTGTCGAGCATCATCGGCGCGTTGACTTCGTTGTAGTCGCCTTTCAGCCGGCGGCGCATATAGGCGACGATCTCCTGGAAGATCGTCCAGCCATTGGCGTGCCAGAACACCGTGCCGGGGCCTTCCTCCTGGAAGTGGAACAGGTCCATCTCTCGGCCGAGCTTGCGGTGGTCGCGCTTCTCGGCCTCTTCCATCTGGTGCAGATAGGCGTCGAGTTCTTCCTGCTTGGCGAAAGCCGTGCCGTAGATGCGCGTCAGCATCGGGTTCTTGGCGTCGCCGCGCCAGTAGGCGCCCGCGACCTTCATCAGCTTGAAGGCGTTGCCGATCTTGCCGGTCGAGGTCATGTGCGGGCCGCGGCACAGGTCGAACCAGTCGCCCTGCTTGTAGATCTTGATCTGCTGGTCCGCCGGAATGGCGTCCACCAGCTCGACCTTGAACAGCTCGCCCTTGTCGCGGAAGACTTTCTTGGTTTCGTCGCGCGACCACACCTCCTTGGTGAAGGGTTTGTCGCGGGCTATGATCTCCTTCATCTTCTTTTCGATCGCCGCGAAGTCTTCCGGCGTGAACGGCTCGTTGCGGTAGAAGTCGTAATAGAAGCCGTTTTCGATCACGGGGCCGATGGTCACCTGCGTGCCCGGCCACAGCGTCTGCACCGCTTCGGCGAGCACGTGCGCGCAGTCGTGCCGGATCAGTTCCAGCGCGCGCGGATCGTCGCGGTTCACGAATTCGATCCTGGCATCGCGCTCGATCGGATCGGCAAGGTCGGCGAGTTCGCCATCGAGCGCCATCGCCACGGTGCGCTTGGCCAGCGAGGGCGAGATGCCCTTCGCGATGTCGAGACCGGTTGTGCCTGCGGGATAGTCACGGCGTGCGCCGTCGGGGAAGGTCAGGGCGACCATCGTTCTCTCCTGTTGCTCACTCCTGCGAACGGGACGCGGCCAGCAAAAGTGGGAACCGGTTTTGCGTCCGGCCGCGTTCCTCTTTTCAAGAGTGCGCGCATCCGGGCATCGAGCCGGAAGCCACTTAGCCTGACTGCATGCATGCAGGTAAGCGGAATGGCTTGGGGATAACCGGAGGCGCGCCGAATCGCAATAGTTATCGGAGGCGTTGCCGCCTCAGGCGGCGGGCGTGCGGCGCAGCCGGGCGAACACCTGGCCGTCGATGACGAGCAGGGAGATTCCGATCACCAGCGCGCCGAGGATTTCCCGCACCGTCAGCGGCTCGCCGAGCACCGTGACGCCGAGCAGGATCGCCGTCACCGGGATCAGCAGCGTGACCAAGGCAACATTGGTCGGGCCGGACCGCTCGAGGATACGGAAGAACACGATATAGGCGAGGGCGGTCGAGAGCGCGGCCAGCGCGACGATCGCGGCCCAGGTGGCCGGGCTCGGCATCGGCAGCGTCCACGGTCGGTCGACGATGCCGGCGACGACCGCCATCACGAACCCGGAGACGATCAACTGGCAGGTCGTCGAGGTCATCGGCGGAACGCCGGCGAGCATGCGCCTGGCCCACAGGCCGGCAATGCCGTAACTGAGCGCGCCGCCGAGGCAGAGCAGAATACCGATGGTCTGGTCGGTGCTGTCGGTTGCCGAGGCGCTGCGCAACAGCAGGACGCCGAGTATGCCCATCGACACGCCGATCACGCGGCGCAGGCTCAACCGTTCGTCGCCGAAGGCGGCCAGCACCAGGACGGTGAACAACGGCGTCGTGGCGTTGAGCACCGAAGCCATGCCGGAGGTGATGTAAGTCTGTCCGGCGAAGATCAGCGAATACGGGATGATGTTGTTGAACATCGCGATGCCGACGAACGGCATCCATTCCTTCGCCGTGCGCGGCAGCGCCATGCCGAACAGTTTCATGACCGGAAGCATCAACACGGCCCCGAGCGCGACGCGCGCGAACACCAGCGTCAGCGGCGGCAGTTCGCGCAGCGCGAAGCCAACGACGAAAAACGTGCCGCCCCACAGCACCGACAGCAGGATCAGCAGCAGCCAGTCCTGCGGGTGCATGGCCGGCGGCATCTTCGTCATGTCGGTCATGCTTGCCCCATCGATGCCGCCAGTACCTATGGCGGCGCGCGCCTTGTCCACCCGGTTTGCGTGGGGGCTGTTATGCCGGCGGCGGCGTCTCATTGGTGCCGCGCCAGCGGCCGTAGCGCCAGGGCAGATACCAGCGCGCGCCGTCGGGCGGCATCTGCGGCACAAAGTCGAGGCCGTGCGTGCCCCACGGATGACAGCGGAGAATCCGCGCCAGCGCCATCCACGATCCGGCCCAGAGGCCGAAGCGCCCGACGGCTTCCTCGGCATATTCCGAGCAGCCGGGCAGATGGCGGCAGCGCGGGCCGATCAGCGCGAGCAGCGTGTAGCGATAGAACAGAATGAGGCCGCGTCCGGCCTTGCGTGGAAGGTCGCTCAGAACGTTCACCGGGACGCTCACTCGGCGGCTTGTTTCTGTTTCGCCTCGATCTGGTCGATGGCGTTCACCACCGCGTCGAAGGTGAGCATGGTGGAGGCGTGCCGCGCCTTGTAGTCGCGCACCGGCTCGAGCACCGCGAAGTCCGCCCATTTGCCGGCAGGCGGCGGGCCATTTTCCTTCAGCATCTTGCGGACGGTCTCGCGCAGCGCCCGCAACTCACCGGCGCTGGCGCCGACCACATGGCTCGCCATCAGCGAGGACGAGGCCTGACCGAGCGCGCAGGCTTTCACATCGTGGGCGAAATCCGAAACCTTGGGGCCGTCCATCGTCAGGTCGATGGTGACCGTGGAGCCGCAGAGCTTGGAATGGGCGGTGGCGGAGGCATCGGGGTCCGGCAGGCGGCCAAGACGGGGGATATTGGCCGCCAATTCGAGGATTTTCTTGTTGTAGACGTCGTTAAGCATCGCTCATGGCCCCGATCTCATGGCCCGGATAACGTTCCGCGCATTGCGCCGCGCCGGCTTTGGACTATATAGGGATTGGCCTTGCCCGGCGAGAAGGGGGTTCCCCCTCAAGGGCTTGCGCGGAAATGGGAATGCAGCGTCCGGTTCTCCAGTGCCGCAGGTGGCATGGCTGACAGACGTGGGCGCCCGGTGACACATCCGGCGAAGCCGCGTATGGCATGCGCCGGTCGAACGGAGAGACCCGTCTATGGACGCGAAGAAGCCCACTGTCGTGACCCCGTGGCCGAAGCAGGGCCTGTCCGATCATGTCCGTGCCGCGCCGGAACCCGCCGTGCCGCGCCCCTCGCGCGAGAAGGCGGAGGAGGCGGTGCGCACGCTGCTCGCTTTTGCGGGCGACGATCCGGCCCGCGAAGGCCTGCTCGACACGCCCAAGCGCGTGGTCGACGCCTATGACGAGATGTTCCAGGGCTATCGCGAATGCCCGCTCGACGTGCTCGACAAGACCTTCGGCGAGATCGGCAGCTACAACGATTTCGTGCTGGTGAAGGACATCACCTTCAACTCGCATTGCGAGCACCACATCATGCCGTTCTTCGGCAAGGCGCATATCGCCTACAAGCCGGTGGAGCGGGTGGTGGGCCTCTCGAAGCTCGCGCGTCTGGTCGACGTCTACGCCAAGCGCCTGCAGACGCAGGAGCACATGACCTCGCAGATCGCCACCGCGCTCGAGGAGATCCTCAAGCCGCAGGGTGTCGCGGTGATGCTGGAAGCGGAGCATATGTGCATGTCGATCCGCGGCGTCACCAAGCCCGGTTCGCTGACGGTAACGACGCAGTTCTCCGGCCTGTTCGACAACAATCCGCAGGAACAGGTCCGCTTCATGACGATGGTGCGCGGGGGTCAGCGCTGATCCCCGCTTCAATGTGCGGGGTTTTCTGTGGCTGACAATTCCTCTTTATTCGCGACGCGCGGTTCCATCTCCGAGATCGAGGAGGGCCGCGCCTTCGCGCCGAAATTCGACAGTGACGGTCTGGTCACCGCCGTCGTCACCGACGCGTCGTCGGGCGACGTGCTGATGGTCGCGCACATGAACGCCGAAGCGCTGGCGAAGACCATCGAGAGCGGCGAGGCGTGGTACTTCAGCCGTTCGCGCAAGAAGCTCTGGAAGAAGGGCGAGATCTCCGGCCACGTCCAGCGCGTCGTCGAGTTGCGCACCGACTGCGACCAGGACGCGCTGTGGCTGAAGGTCGAACAGGCGGGCGAAGGCGCCTGCCACACCGGCCGGCGTTCGTGCTTCTATCGTGCGGTGCCGCTCGGAAAAGCAGGCAGCGTGACGCTGGAATTCCGCGACGCCGACAAGGCGTTCGATCCGAAGGCCGTGTACCCCGATAAAGCCTAGCTCTGCCCCATCCGCGCGAGCAGCGCCTTGGCGCGCGCGAGGTGCGGGCGGTCGTACATCTTGCCGTCGATGCCGACCGCGCCGGCGCCCGGCTGCGCAGCGAAGGCCGCGACCACCGCTTTCGCCTTGGCGATGTCGGCGTCGTTCGGCGTGAACACCTCGTTGATGACGGGCACTTGCGCCGGATGAATGGCGAGGCGGCCGGTGAAGCCGTCGCGCCGCGCATCCACGGTGTCGCGGCGCAGGCCTTCGGTATTGCGGAAATCGACATAGACGGTTTCGATCGCGGTGGTCTTCGCCGCCGCCGCCGCATAGAGGCAGATCGAGCGGGCGAAGCGATAAGGCTCGGTGAGCAAGCCTTGCGGGTCGCGGTTCGCCTCCGCGCCGAGTTCGGCGGAGAGGTCTTCAGGCCCCCAGGTCATGCCGATCAGCCGCGGGCTGCAATTACGGTAATTGCCGGCGTTGAAAATGCCGGTGGCGGACTCGACCGACTGCGCGAGAATCTTGATCGTGCCGTCCGGCAGCCCGGCGATTGCCTCGCGCGCCGTGAGCTTCGCATCGATATGGGTGACGGTCGCGCCGCCTTCCGCCTTCGGGAACACCACGATGTCCGGCTTGGCCGGCACGATGGCGTCGAGGTCGGCGTCGGTCATGCCGGTGTCGAGGCCGTTGATGCGCACCAGCAATTTCGGCCGCTTCGTCTCGCCGCTCACGGCTTTGAGGAAATCGAATGCGCATCTGCGCGCGGCCTCCTTGCGCTCGGCCGTGATCGAATCCTCGAGGTCGATGATGACGCCGTCGGCGCCGCTCGCCATCGCCTTGTCGAGCTTGGAACCGCCGTCGGCGGGAACGAACAGCAGCGAACGCATTCAATCCTGTCCTTGTCTTTCCAGTGTCCGTTTATTGTTCGATCCAGCGGCGCAGTGGCACGCACTGTTTGGCGGCAACCGGCGCGAGGCGGAACAGTTGCTCGGCCGCCGCCGCCTTGAGGCGGTAGGACGGGCCGCTCTCCTCGTCACCGCATCCGGCGGTCATCCGTAGCCCGCCGTCACGACCGAAAATTGCATCGGCTGACGACGTGCCCGCGGTCCGCGCAAGGCCGATGCTGCCGCCGTCACATTCGACGATGCAGCTGAGTTTATTGGCGTCGGATTTGCCGGCTTCGTCCTTAGTCGGCGCACATGAGCCGGCGGCGTAAAGCGGCTTCTTCCAGCCTTTGACGGTTGCGCGCAGGATGAAGTCGTAAGGCTCGCTCGGATTGAGATCCGCCGCCGTCACCTGCATCACGAGCGTTGTCACCTGCCGGCCCTTGAGCAGTGCCGGAACCGGCCGCATCAGCGGCTTGCCGTCTTTCTGCTTCTCGCCCGGCACCGGCTCCATGCTGATCTTGTTCTGCGACCAGTCCTCGATGTCCATCGTAACGGGCTTTTTTAGATCGGCGGTAAAGCAGATTGCCTGGCCCGCCTTGATCGGGAGAATTTCCGCGATGCCCGCCGGCTGCGCATGCGCCATCGTCACGGCGATGAGAGAGAGTGTCGTCCCGATCGTCAGCGCGTGGCGCATGGTGGCGGTCCGTCTCGTTAGGCCGGCTTCTTGATGATGAAGGCCTGGCGGGTGCATTCGGCGACGAGCTTGCCGTCCTGCTTGAACGCCTTGTGATGGAATTCGACGATGCCGGCGTTCGGCCGCGACTTCGACTCGCGCTTTCCCAGCACCTCGGTAGTGCAGCGCACGGTGTCGCCTTCGAACAGCGGATTAGGGAACTTGACGTCCTTCATGCCGAGATTGGCGATTGTCGTGCCGACCGTCATGTCCGAGACCTGAATGCCGATCATCAGGCCGAGCGTGAACAGCGAGTTCATCAGCGGCTGGCCCCAGTCGGTTTCCTTCTCACAGAATTCGCGGTCGATGTGTAGAGGCTGGGGATTGAGCGTCATGTTGGAGAACAGCATGTTGTCCATCTGCGTCACCGTGCGGCGCAGGGTGTGCTCATAGGTCTTGCCGACCTCGAATCCCTCGAAGTAAAGCCCGCCGCGCGGATGCCGCTCTGCCGTCATGCTCATCGGGACACCTTGCCCATCGAAAACCTCTTGGAAAACCCCGTTTTGCCGACGCTCTGGGCGCGTCCGGCCGGTCGTTAAGCTTCTGTTTACCATACATGCCCATGCTCGGCGGCGCCTGACAAGGCTGCCCCTCGCGTACCGTGACGTCCTTTGACGGGCATTTTCCGGTAACGCGAAAGCGCCTATGCAGATCCAGTCGAACAATCAGGTTGCGACCGTCGCCGGCGCGATCCGCCAGGCCGCCCATACCACGGGCGCGAATTTCGACTATCTGCTGACGACCGCGCAAATCGAATCGAATCTCAATCCGAACGCCCGCGCCGCGACCTCGACGGCGCAGGGGCTGTTCCAGTTCATCGACCAGACCTGGTTCGCCACCATGAAGGCGGCGGGCCGGGCGCTGGGGCTGTCGCGCTACGCGGATTCGATCGTGCAGGGAGCGGACGGCCGTTTCGACGTGCCCAATCCGGTGATGAAGCACGAGATCATGAAGCTGCGCAGCGATCCGAAGGTCAGCGCCATGCTGGCCGGCGCCTTCAGCCGCAACAACCACGCCCAGCTGGCTGCCGAACTGGGCCGCGCGCCGAGCGAGGGCGAGCTTTACATCGCGCATTTCCTCGGCGCCGACGGCGCGGCGCGCCTGATCGGCACCGCGATCCAGCGCCCCAATGCGACGGCGGCCGAGGTGTTCCCCTCGGCGGCGCGGTCCAACCGCCCGATCTTCTACGACCGCGGCGGCAATCCGCGCACCGTGCTCGGCGTCTACCGGATGCTGACCGACCGCTATGAGGTCGCGCGCGCCGGCAGCGGCGGCAACGCCGTCGATGTCGCGGCCGCACCGCCGCCGCCCGCGACTCTGCGCGGCTCGCTGCCGGTCGAGAAAGGCTTGCGCCCGCCGGCCACCATTCCGGTGCAGGACACCGCCGCGGTCGCGCAGGCTTTCGCCGACGCCAATGTGCAGCGGCGCCCGCGCGTCATCGAGGAAGCCAAGCCGCTGTTCCAGGCGATGTTCCATTCCCGTGGCGATGAGCCGGTGGGTTCGGTGGTGCGCGACCTGTGGACGCCGGTGCGCGGTCAGGCCCCGGTGCAGACGGTCAATTCGTTCAACCTGTTCAGCGACACGGCGCAGACCGCCGCCGATGCTACCGCGACGTCGGCCACGACCGCCAAGCTCCGCCGTTAGCGGCAAAATCGTCGTTAACGTCTCATCAAGAAGCATGGTGAACCGTTTGTTAAGCCTCGGCGGCTAGGCTGAGCGTCGCCGCATCGTATCTGCGGCGTGTCGTTTCGTAGCGTTTGGTCAGTCGATGATAGTTCGTCAGTTCCTGCAGTGGGTGCGCAACGCCCGGCCCGGCGATCGGGCCGACGCCACATCGGCGCTGGCGCGCGCTTACCTGCATTCCGATTTGTCGCCCGACGATCTTGCTGCCGCTGAAGGCGCTTTGATCATGCTGCTCGACGATCCGTCGCCGCTGGTGCGCAGGGCCCTGGCAGAGGTGTTCGCCTCGAGCCAGAAGGCGCCGCAGGTGGTCGTCAACGCGCTCGCCAACGATCAGGCCGACGTCGCCGTGCCGGTGCTGTCGCGCTCGCCCCTGCTGCTCGATTCCGATCTCGTCGATCTCGTCGCGACCGGCGAGGCGGAGACGCAGGCTGCGATCGCCTCGCGCCCGCTGCTGCCGCGTCCGGTCGCCGCAGCGATCGCCGAAGTCGGCAGCGCGCAGGCCTGCCTGGTGCTGCTCGAAAATGCCGATGCCGACGTAACGCCGGCCTCCATCGACCGCATCGTCGATCGCTTCGGCCATCTCGCGGCGATCCGCGAAACATTGCTGTCGCGCCCCGATATTTCGGCGCCGACGCGCCAGGCGCTGCTGACCAAGCTCACCGAAACGCTCACCGGCTATGTCGCGGCGCGGCGCTGGCTGACGCCCGACCACGCGCAATTTGCCGCCAAGGATTCCTACGAGCGCGCGACGTTGTCGCTCGCCGCCGAGGCGCGCTACGAGGAAATCGCCGCGCTGGTGCAGCACCTGCGCGACAGCGGTCATCTCACGCCCGGCCTTATCCTGCGCGCGCTGTTGTGCGGCAATATCGTGCTGTTCGAAGAGGCGATGGCGGAACTCGCCGGCATCCCGATCGACCGGGTGTCGAGCTACATCCACGACCGCAATATTTCGGGCTTCCGCGCGCTCTATCGCAAGTCGGGCCTGCCGGATATCGCCTATCCCGCCTTCCGCGAAGCGCTTGCCGCGCTGCGCGGCGACGTGCTGATCGGCGAGCCGGGCGGGGTGGCGCGGCTCAAGCGCCGCATGGTCGAACATGTGCTGGCGCGTTGCGAGCAGGAACTGACCGGCGAGATCGAGCCGCTGCTGACCTTGCTGCGGCGCTTCGCGGTCGAGGCCGCGCGCGAGGAAGCGCGCATGTTCTGCGACGATCTGGTGGCCGCGCCGCTGCCGATGCCGGTCAATGACGACCACGGCCGGCTGGTGGCTTGACGTCTAACGGTTTCTGAAAAACCTCCATTGTCATTCCGGACGCCACGAAAGTGGCGATCCGGAATCCAGAGAAGACAATCGTTGGTTCTGGATTCCGGGTTCGCGCCATAGCGCGTCAAAGACGCGCGTGAACGCGCTGATGCGCGCGCCCCGGAATGACGGTAATGATTTTTCGGAAGACGCTAAGGCTGCGGGATCAGCGACGGCGCCTGGATCAGGTCGAGCACGTCGGGGCGCGCGCTGTTCTCGACCGCCAGGAAGTCGTCGGTCACTTCGCGCAAACGCTGCGTCAGCATGCGCGCGAGGTCGGCCGCGTCGGAGCGGCCGTATTCGCGGATGATGGCGCGCACGGCGTCGACATGCTGGTCGATCAGCGTCACCGGAAGTCGCGTCACGTCGGGCGTGTATTCGACCAGCCGGCACAGGCTGTCGGCCGCTGACGCCACCGCCGGATAGCCGAAGGTTGCTGCCTCGCCCTTGATGTCATGCGCGGCATGGAACAGGGCGTCCTTGGCCTTCGGCGTTAAGCCGGACTTTTTGATCGCGTGGCGCGCGGCGTCGAGCCGCTCGCATTCGAGATCCATCCAGTTCGAAAACTCGCTCGACAGGTCGGCCAGCGCCTTCTCCGCGCGGGCGACGGGATCGTCGTCCTCCGCCGGCGGCGCGGTCGAGATCGCCTTGCGCAGATCGTTCGGCGGCTTGATGACTTCGTGGTCGGCGAACACCGCGACCGATGAGGAGTCGTCCGTCATCCGCATGCTTTACTCTTTCCCTCAGGCCGACAGCCGCGCCGTGACGATCAGCGGGCTTTGGCGCACGGTGTTCGCCTTGCCGCCCTTGCGGCGTTCGGGGCCGGTATAGTTCGGATTGATGAAGCGCCGCCGGTCGGGACCGAAGAAGGTCGGCGTCTTGATGAAGTCGCGCGGGTTGACGACGATGTTGACGATGCGTTGATACAGCGCCTTGGCCGACACCGGCTTGACGAGAATCTCGGTGACGCCGGCGTCGCGCGCCGCAGTCACGCGATGTTTCTCGGTGTGGCCCGTCATCATGATGACCGCGGCATAAGGATTGGCGTTGGCGCCGGGTTGCCGGATCATTTGCGTCAATTCGATGCCGTCGAAGCCGGGCATCGCCCAGTCGGTGATGATGATGTCGGGCACGAACTGGTTGAACGCCTCGAGGCCGGTCGCGCCGTTGTCGGCTTCATAGATGTCGCGCACGCCGAAACCGTTCAGCAGCGTGCGAACGATGCGGCGCATATGCGCGTTGTCGTCGACAACCAGAATGCGCAGGTGGCTGAAATCGATGCGAACCATTGGCGCTCCAGGACGCCGACGCGGAGGCCGGCACCCGGGGGCGAGGCTAAAGCCGCGCCGTTAACACTCGGTTAGGAAGCGGGGCTAAAACCCGAACTGTTCGCCAAGGATGCGTTCGTCAAGGCTGTGGCCCGGATCGAACATCAGGTTGATCGAAACGCCGAGATCCATGCCGATATCGACCGAATGGACCGAGCGGACCTCGTCGTGGTCGGCCACGGCGGCGACCGGACGCTTGCCGGGGTCGAGCGCCTCGATGGTGACCTTCGCCTTGTCCGGCAGCAGCGCGCCGCGCCAGCGGCGGGGGCGGAACGGGCTGATCGGGGTGAGGGCGAGAAGCGGCGCACCGACCGGAATGATCGGTCCCTGCACCGAGAGGTTATAGGCGGTGGAGCCGGCCGGCGTCGCGACCAGCACGCCGTCGGCAATCAGCTCGGCGAGGCGCTCCTTGCCGTCGACGAGAATGCGCAGATGCGCGGCCTGCGCGCTCTGGCGAAACAGCGACACCTCGTTGATGGCGCGATGCTCATGTACGCGACCCGCTGCGTCGGTCGCCCGCATCACCAGCGGATGGATCACGGTGATGCGCGCGCTGTTCAGCCGCTCGACCAATTTGTCGTGGCCGTATTCGTTCATCAGGAAACCGACGGTGCCGCGATGCATGCCGTAGATCGGCTTTCCGGTCGCCATGAACTTGTGCAGGGTTTGCAGCATCAGCCCGTCGCCGCCGAGTGCGACGATGACGTCCGCCTTCGCCGGTTCGGCGTTGCCATAGCGCTGGCTGAGCCGGTCGTAGGCCTCACGCGCTTCCGGCGTGCCGGACGCGATGAAGGCGATGGTGCTGAAACGCTGGCCGGGACTGTTCATGAACTGCGGCTCGGACGGAACGTGACGTGTGACCATACAGGGATCGGCGATGGAACGCGCGGTGCTCGTCTATACGACCTTCCCCTCGATTGTCGAGGCGGAGAAGGCCGGCCGCGCGGCGGCCCGGCCTATCTGGCTTGGATCGCAGCCGAAACCGAAGGCGGAAGGCTTGATTGAGCGTCGCCGCCGCGCGCAAAGGCCGGCACTTGGAAATGACGCCGGTATCGACTGGGCGAGAGCCCGGTCAGGCGCTTGAACAGCCGGCGGAAAAATGCCGCATCCTCGTAGCCGACCTGCCAGCCGATTTCATCGACCGGCGCGTCGGTGCGTTCGAGCCGCCGCTTGGCGTCCTCGATGCGCAGCCGCTGCGCATAGTCGATCGGCGTGTATCCCGTCGCCTGCGTGAAGCGTCGTTTGAAGGTGCGCTCGGCGAGACCCGAATTGCGGATCATCTCCTCGACCGGCGCAGCGACCGAGAAATGACCGATGAGCCATTCTTGCGCCGCTGCGATCACCGCATCGCCGTGGTTCTTCGGACCCTCGAACACGATATAGGGCGCAAGACCGTCATGATGCCACTGCAACGCGAACATGTGCGCGACCGCCTGTGCCGCGGTCGTGCCGACGTGACGGGCAATCAGATAAAGTACGAGATCGTGCCAGGTCATGGACGCGCCTGACGATACGAGACGCTGGCCTTCGCCCGCAACGACCAGCACGCGATCGGGAAAAATCGGCACCGCGGGAAACGATTTGCGGAACTGCTCGGCATAGCCCCAGTGCACGGTCGACTCGACGCCGTCGAACAGTCCGGTTTCCGCGAGCAGGAATACGCCCGAGCAGGCGGAGCACAGCATCGCGCCGCGCTCATGCATTCTCCTGAGCCAGGCGACGAGTTCCGGATAGCGCGCTTTCGCCCAGCCGCCGTCGGCGAGGATGACCGAAGGCACAATGACGATGTCGGTCGCCTCGACGGCGCGCGCGCCGCGCGCCGCCATTACCGGTAATCCGCTCGCCAGTGTCACCGGTCCGCTCTGCTCGCCGACGATCTCGAAGCGGAACGGCGCACGCTCAGGGAAGGCATCGTGCGCCTTGGACAGCAGTTTGAAGGCATTCATGACGTCATAGATGCCGCTCAGCGTCGAGATCACCGCGTCGGGTATCGCGACAAGGCTGACATGCAGTTCGCGTTGAGTTTCGGTCATGATCGGCCCGTCGCTCTGGCACAAATGAACCGGTTTTGGCGAACCTGCCACTCAAAATCGCGGCCAGCAACGGTCATGACTGCGCCATCCGGCGGGACACTCGGTCCGGCCAGCAACGATGGAGAACTGTAATGGAGCTCAATCAGGAGAAATTGAACGCGTTTGTCGGCCAGATGGTCGGCGAACTGTCGGTTGGCTATGGCGGCGTCATGGCGAGCCTGGGCGACAAGCTCGGCCTCTACAAGGCCATGAAAGGTGCGGGGCCCGTCAGTTCGCAGGAACTCGCGAAGCGTTCCGACTGCGCCGAACGCTACGTGCGCGAGTGGCTCAACTCACAGGCGGCTGCCGGCTACGTCGTCTATCATGCCAAGAGCGCCACCTATGAGTTGACGCCCGAGCAGGCCCATGTCCTCGCCGACGACAATAGCCCGGTCTATCTGACGCCGGCCTTTCAGGTCGTCGCCTCGATGTGGGCCGACGAGGACAAGGCTCTCGAGGCGTTTCGCACCGGAAAGGGCGTGAACTGGGGCGACCACGACGAGCGGCTTTATTGCGGCGTCGCGGCGTTCTATCGCAACGCCTATCGCGGCAGCCTGGTCAGCGAATGGCTGCCGGCGCTCGATGGCGTGACTGCGAAGCTCGAAAAGGGCGCCAAGGTCGCCGACGTCGGCTGCGGCCACGGCCACTCGACCGTGCTGATGGCGCAGGCTTATCCCAACTCGCGCTTTTGGGGCTTCGATGGTCACAGGAAGTCCGTTGAGGCGGCGCGCAGGATCGCAGAAGAAGCGGGCGTCGCCGATCGGGTGACCTTCGAGGTCGCCGATGCCGGCAGCTATCGGGAGCAGAGCTTCGACCTGATCTGTTTCTTCGACTGCCTGCACGACATGGGGCGGCCCGTCATTGCCGCCGCGCATGCGCGCAAGGCGCTGGCGAAAGACGGCTCGGTGATGCTGGTCGAGCCTTATGCCGGCGATCGGGTGCAGGACAATATCAATCCGGTCGGCCGCATCTACTACTCTGCGTCTACGACCATGTGCTGCGCGCATGCGATTTCCGAGGACGGTACCCATGTGCTTGGCGCGCAGGCCGGGCAGTCGCAGCTTGCGAGTGTGTTTGAGCGGGCCGGATTTCGGCAATTTCGCAAGGCCATGCAGACTCCGTTCAACCTCATCCTTGAAGCGCGCGCTTGAAAAGAGACGAGGGCCGGCTTGTCCGGCCCTCGTTCCATTTAAGGGAATGACGATCGGCGTGATCAGTAGCTCGCCTTGCCGTCGATCACCTCACGCAGCTGCCGGAACTCCGTGCAGGTCTCGTTGCCGCAGATCAGTTTGACCTTCTGCAGGAAGTCTTCCGCCTTCAGGCGGTTGCCCTGTTCGGCCTGCCACATGCCGTAATAGGACCAGGTGCGCACGTGGTTCGGATCGGCCTTCAGCGCCGCTTCGTACCAGAGCTTCGACTGCTCGTAATTGCCAAGCTTGCGGTTGGCGTAGCCGATGTAGTTGGCGACGTCGGGGTGATCGTCGCGATGCAGCGCATGCAGCGCCGCGATGCCTTCGTTGTAGCGGCCGGCGAGGATCATGTCGCGCGCGGCGCGATAGCCGTCGAGGAACTTCGCGTAGTCGCGCTGCTGATCGATCATGCTCTTCTTGTCTTTTTCCTTCTTCTTGTCGGTCGAGGGCGCCGGCGTGTCGGTGCCGACGGCCTGGACCTGGGGAAGGCCGAACGACAGGCCGACGACGAGCGCTGTGGCGTAAAGCCCGGTGCGGGAAAGGACGTGCCTGGCAAGCATGGGAGCCTCTGGGTTGGAGCGGCGCGAATGCCGGTGTGTGTCGATACGATCATGAAAACACAGGACTGCGGCAATTAGTCCAGCGCCGCTTTCACGTCTGTGTGAGGGGCACGGCGCGCTCGCCCGCCCCGGCATTTCACGTTATCGTTCGACGGTTCGGCGATGATTCCCGGCCGAACCGGGTTGGGGATAAAATGTTGCGATATTTCCGCGCCTTGGCGGCGCTGATGCTTATTCTGCTGCCGGCTGCGTCTGCGGTGGCGGCCGACGATATTCTCGATTCCATCGAGCAAGCCCGGAAATCCTATCAGTCGGGCGACCTGACCGGCGCCAAGCAGGCACTCGACCTTGCCTCGCAATTGATCGGCCAGAAAAACGCCGAGGGCTTTGCCGCGCTGCTCCCCGCCGCGCTGCCGGGCTGGAAAGCCGAGAAGGTGCAGACCACCGCGATGGGGCAGATCGGTTTCGGCGCGTCGATGGCGAGCCGCAGCTACAGCAACGACAAGGGCGACAGCGTCGAAGTGCAGATCACCGGCGACAGCGCGATGATCACGCAGTTCGCGACCTTCCTCGCCAATCCCGGCATCGCCGGGGCGATGGGCAAGATCGTGCGCGTCGGCAGCCAGCGCGCGATCCAGACGCAGGACGGCGACGTTCACATGGTGATCGCCAACAAGTTCCTGATCACCGTCAACGGTTCGGCCGACGGCGCGGCGAAGATGTCCTACGCGCAGGCGGTCGACGTCGGCAAATTGTCGAAGATGTAACGCGTGACGGCGGCTAGAGCGGCCGCCACATCGCCGGCGCGAAGTCGAATCCGGTCGCCGTGCGCAGGATGTGCCCGTTGCCGGGAAACGGGAAATGATAGCCTTGCACCAGCATGCGGTCGGCGGCGGCGCGATCGAGCATCGCCTTGCGCGTCGCGACCGCGAGCGCCCCGTCCATGTCGAACCTCGGTTGCCATTCGGGATGGCGCACGAACAGGGCGGGCAGGCGCGCGGCATCGCTGACGACCAGAAGCGACTCCTTGCCCGAACTGACCGCGAAGGCGCAGTGCCCCGGCGTGTGCCCGTAAGCCGCGATCGACGCGATGCCCGGCGCAACCTCCTGTCCCGGCGTAAACTGCGTCACCTCTTTGGCGATGTCGGCGAAGATGCGCCGCGCGTTCAGGAAGTAGAGATGCAGCGTTTTTGAGTTTGCGTGCGCGCGCAGGTTGGCGTCGTCCATCCAGAAGGTCCATTCCGGCTCCGGCACCTTAATCTCGGCGTTCGGAAAAACCTTGGCGCCGTCCTTGGTCTTGATGCCGTTGATGTGGTCGGGATGGAAATGCGAGATGACGATGGTGCCGATATCCTGCGGCCGGATGCCGGCGACGGTGAGATTGTCGAGCAGCGTGCCGGCGCTGTCGGTGAGCTGGCCCGCGGTGCCGGTGTCGATCAGCACGAGGCGAGGGCCGTTCCTGACCAGCAATGCGGTGAAATTGATCGGCAGCACGTCGGGCGCCAGAAAGGCGTCGGTGAGCGCCTTGTTGACGTCGTCCCGGCTTGCATTGCGCACCAGCGCGCCTTCGATCGGCTGCTCCCAGACGCCGTCATAGAGGGCGATGAGTTCCAACTCGCCGACCCGGTAGCGGCAGACGCCGGGGCTTCCGCGCCCCGCGCGCGGCGCGCCCCATGCAGCAAGCGGCGGCATCGCCAGCGCGGCGGCCGTCGTGGAGAGGAAGCTGCGGCGTGTCAAAGTCGGCATTGCGGGTAAGAGGTCATGGAGGAACCGCGTCACAAGTTTGTGGATGACGTTCGGCAGGCGCAGGTTACGCCGCGCAAGCGGGCAAGTGCCACACCCGCCAACCCCGCGGATGTGTTATTTATTCCGGCGAGGGGCGCGGCGCTGCAAAAATGGAACGTGGGTCGTGAGGTTTTTTCCCGTCATTCTGCTGCTGGTCCTGGCCGGCTGTTCGTATTCCGGCGAGCCCTCGCAGGCGGACCTGCGCGCGCAATGGAACGAGCAGAACATCTATCCAGCGAACTACAAGGCCGAGGTCGTCGCCTTCGTTCACTCTTACCTGAACAACCCGGGTGGAATACGCAGTGCGGCGATCACCAAGCCGCAGATCAAGCGGGTGCCGGGCGATCCCGGTGACCGCTACGTCGTCTGCGTCCGTTACAACGCCCGCAAGAGCGACGGCAGCTATGCCGGGATGACCGATACGGCCGCGACCTTCAGGGCGGGCAAGTTCGAACGCTTCATCGATCCGATGCGCGGCGATCTGCAGCGGCAGGCGGCGGCGCGAATGGTGCAGGACGTGTGCAAGGACGCCGCTTACGAACCGTTTCCGGAACTGCAGAAGCTGAAGCGTTGACGAGGCGGCGTCGGCGGCGATGCGCGGCTTCGCCTGCGGGCAAAAAGAAATCACCGCCCGCCGTGCTGTCGCGCGGCGGCTCGGTGCTGTTGGTGGCGTCGCGATTGGAAGTCGCGGGCTGGTAAAGGTCTACTTGACCTTAAGGTTCTCCGCGGAGGTCTTTCCGCGGTTCTCGACGAGCTCGAACTGAACGGTCTGACCCTCGTTCAGTGTGCTAAGGCCTGCGCGCTCGACTGCGGAGATGTGGACGAACACATCCTTCCCGCCTTCTTGCGGCTGAATGAAGCCGTAGCCCTTCGTCGGGTTGAACCACTTAACGGTGCCCTGCGGCATGCTGGTATTCTCCGAAGTTACTAACGGTATCAGTCTGACACAGACGGTAACCATCGGGAAGACCCGATCCGGGCGCCGCCGCCATTTTCATCGGCGGGTCATATTGTTGGTCTGCCGGCCGATTTTGGGCTGGTGCCGGGTGAGGGGATTGAACCCCCGACCTTCGGTTTACAAAACCGCTGCTCTACCGCTGAGCTAACCCGGCTTCCCACCGCCGGAGAGCTAGCAGCGCGCCCGGCCCGCGACAAGTCATGCGGCGTTCGCGATGTATCGGCGGCGGTCCGGAAGCCGCGGCGTGCGCCGGCTTGGGGCGCGCGGTGAGGCGGGCGGTGTGCCGCTGCCGGGGCCGCGCCCGGCTTGCGGTGCGGTTTCCGACTTACGCCCGGCGCCGACGCGCCGCCGCCCTGCCGCGGGCGCGTGCCGCGGTCCTTGCTCGCGCGCCTTCGTGTCGTCGTCGCAGCCGGTGTGCGCGAGCGCGCCGCGTTGCGTTCCGCGTCGCGCTTGACGCTGCGACGTTAACTTTAATCGCGGCGTCTAAGTCCCGCCACCGGCAGCAGGATGCGGTGTCGTGGTGCTCCCGCAGTTAATGTTACCTTTGGATTGCGCGCGCCTGTGCAAACCGCTCGTGTAAAACCGGATCGGATCAACGAAACGGAGCACGAGAGAGATGCGAGTGTCGATCGCTGTTGCGGCCGCCGTCATCGCCCTGTCTGCGCCGGCGTCGGCGACCGATCTCGGTTCCGGCGGTTATGTCTTCGGCGCGCGCGCCGGACAGGTCGTGGTCTACGATTATCAGCCTGGCGTCGTCGTGCGCGCCTATTGGACGCCGCCCTGGCAGGGCCGCCATTACTTTCCCGTGACGGGAAATGCTCCGCGCGCCGGCCGGCACGAAAATCTCAATGCGCCGCGCCGCCGTTATGCGCCGGCGCAAAGCTTCTATCGCGAGTGGTCGACCTCCTCGGTGTTCGAACTGCCGGTTGCCGATTTCGCGCAGCGTTTGCCGCTCGCTGCCGCTTCGCCGTCCGAAGTCGGCGCCGTTGCGGCCCCGAACGCCGCGCCGCCTGCCGATGAGCGTTTCGATCATCTGCCGGCGGAGAAGTAAGTCCGAACGATGCAAGGCCTGTGACGATGACGTTTAAGACCAATCTTCTGTTCGCCTGCGCCGGGATGGCCGCGTTTTGCGTGTCGCAGCCCGCATCTGCGCAGTATTACTACGCGCAGGGTTACAGCCAGCCGTATGTCTATCCTTACGTCGTCGTCCAGCCGCAGCCTTATGCGCAGCAGGCCGCGCGTCCGTATCCCTACATCATTCAGCGTCCGCAGGCTTACGCGCCGCCGCCGGCGCGCCGCAGCAAGGCGCGGCGCAAGGTCGAGGTGGCCAAAGTTCCGAGCAGGGCCGAGGCTGACGACGCGCCCCGCTCCGGCCCGCATGAGATTCATCGCACCGTGTCGAAGACGGATCCGGCGCTGATCGAGGAGCTGCGCCGCAAGACCGGCAAGAAGATCGACAAGGTCGTGGTCGTTCGCGAGAAGCCGGTGATCATCGAGCGCAAACGCTATGTCGACGATCCCGTGAGGATCGTGCGCCGCCACAAGGTGGTCGACGTCAACGTGCCGGCGCCGCCGCGCGACCGCGGCGACGAGGTCGGCCGCGTCATTCATGCGGAGGCCGAGGTCACCATTCTCGGACCGGACCGCATGAGCATCCGCCTGTACCGCAAGGGGCTGGACGCCAACGCCAAGGCGGTGAAGGCCGACTAGCCCGCAGGGCTCGACATTCAAGGATCGTGGGACGAGAGCGGCGGACGAAAGTCCGCCGTTTTTGCTTGTCCGCCTGCCGGGACGGGCCGCAACGGTTCGTTTAGTTAATCTGCCTTAATTAAATGAAAATAAATATCTCATTAGTAGCTTTGATCCGGAAATGACCTTGCCCGCGTCCGTAGCGAGCCGGACGGACCCCGCGGACCATCGATTTCTGGCGTTCACGGCACCGGCCGCCGACAACGAGAAGACCGGTAACCTATGACCACTTCCGCCCAGCTTGAGTCCTCCGATTGGAATGCGAACGCCGCGCAGGGCGCTGGCGATGTGACGCAGTTCGTCTCCTTCGCGATCGGCGAAGATCAATACGGCGTCGACATCATGTCGGTGCGCGAGATCAGGGGCTGGGCCGAGATCACTCATCTGCCCAAGCAGCCGGAGTATGTGCGCGGTGTCCTCAACCTGCGCGGCGCGATCGTGCCGATCATCGACCTGCGCTGCCGGTTCGGGCAGGGGCTGACCGAGACGACGCCGCTGCACATCGTCATCATCGTCCAGATCGGCGGGCGTCAGGTCGGCCTGATCGGCGACCGCGTGCTCGACATCGTTTCGGTCGAAGCCGGTCAGATCCAGCCGGTGCCGCGCACCGCGCAGGGCGCGAGCGCGGACTTCCTCGCCGGTCTCGTCACCATCGAGAAGACGATGATTGCGCTCATCAGCCTCGGGGAGTTGATCCCATCGCAGGCTGGCGGCGACGCCCAACGGACGGCGGCTTGACCCCTAAGAAATTTCTCCAACCACCAGCTATCGAGATGAAGATGAAGCTTCCCGCGCTTTCCATTGCGGTCAAGCTGTACACGATCTTTGCGATCATGGCAGCGTTGACGGTCGGCCTTTCCGTGATTGCCGCGAAGATTTCGCGCGATCGGATGATTCAGAACCAGGAACTTGCCGACACCGCCGTCGGGCAACGTGGCGTCGAGCGCGTCAACGGCCTGATCTACGCCGTCGTCATGGAGTCGCGCGGCGTCTATATGTCGTCCGCCTCCGACGCCAAAAAGGTGAAGACCTACGCCGACGGCATCCGCAAGTTCAACGGCACCATCGCCACCATCGTCGAGGAATGGCGCAAGAGCGTGCGCGGCGATGACGCGGAAGCCTTCGAGACGTTCTCCAAGCGCATTGCGCAGTTCATCCAGTTCCGCAACGAGCTTGCACGGCTCGGCGTCGAGGTCAGCCCGGCGGCCGGCCGCGAGTGGGGCGACAACGACGCCAACCGCAGCGTGCGCAAGGCGCTCAACGGCGACCTCGAAAAGCTGTCCGAGGTCTACGCCCGGCGCACCAAGCGCATCTATGCGGAGATCGCTTCCGCCACGCAGATGGCGGAAATGTTCTACTGGTCGTTTGCCGGCTTCGCGCTGCTGCTCGCCGCGACCGGCATCGTGCTGATCTGGCGCAGCGTGCTGCGTCCGCTGAAGCAACTCCAGGGTTCGATGCGCGTCATCGCCGAAGGTCAATACGACGCGGCAGTGCCGGGCGAAAACCGGAGCGACGAGATCGGGGACATGGCCAAGACCGTGCTGGTGTTCCGCGACGCCGCGGCCGCCAAGCAGGTGCTCGAGCGCGAAACCGCCGAACAGCGCCAGCAGGCCGAGGTGGAGCGGCACCGCAACGCCGAGCGCGAGGCGGAGGTCGTTCGCGAGCGCGCCGCGGCGCAGGCCAAGGCTTCGGAAGCCGAGGCGAAGGCGGCGGCCGAGCAGGCTCGCAGCGCCGAGGAGCGCGCGACCGAGCAGGCCCGCATCGCTGCCGAGCAGACTCGCATGGTCGAGATGCTGGCGGAGGCACTGCGGCGGCTCGCCGACGGCGACCTGACCTGCCGGCTGGGTGACGGGTTCTCCGGCGCCTACACGCAGATCCGCGACGACTTCAATGTGGCGGTCGGGAAGCTTCAGGACACCATTTCCGCCATCGCGCATGCGGTGCGTGAGGTGACCAACGCCTCGTCGGAAATCTCCGCCTCGACGACCGATCTGTCGCAGCGCACCGAGGAGCAGGCGGCCTCGCTCGAGGAAACCTCCGCCTCGATGGAAGAGATCGCCGCGACCGTGAAGAAGAACGCGGAGAACGCGCAGACCGCCAATCAGTCGGCCTCCGGCACCCGCGACGTCGCCGATCGCGGCGGCCAGGTGGTGGCCAAGGCCGTCGATGCGATGGCGAAGATCGAGGAGTCCTCGCGCAAGATCTCCGACATCATCGGCGTCATCGACGAGATCGCCCGCCAGACCAATCTGCTGGCGCTCAATGCGGCCGTGGAGGCTGCGCGCGCCGGCGACGCCGGCCGGGGCTTCGCAGTGGTGGCTTCGGAAGTGCGTTCGCTGGCCCAGCGCTCCTCGCAGGCCGCCAAGGACATCAAGGACCTGATCGTCAGCTCCGGCGGTCAGGTGAAGGACGGCGTCAATCTGGTCAATCAGGCCGGCGCCTCGCTCCATGAGATCGTGACGTCGATCCGCAGCGTTGCGGACGGTGTCGCGGACATCGCCAATGCCTCGGCCGAGCAGGCCGGCGGCATCGAGCAGGTCAACAAGGCGCTGACGCAAATGGACGAGGTGACGCAGCAGAACTCGGCGCTGGTCGAGGAAAACGCCGCCACCGCCAAGACGCTTGAGGCCCAGGCCCGGGCGATGAACGAGCGTGTTTCGGTGTTCCGCCTCGGGGATGTTGCAGCGCCGTCGATGACGCCGGCTGCCGACGCCGGCAGGGTTACGCAGCGCGCGGCGCCCGCGGCGAAGACGCCGGCGGCTCCCGCTGCACGTGCCGCGAGTCCGGCACGCCGCATGCAAGCGAGCCTTGCAACGGCGTTCAAGCACGACGACGACTGGAAGGAATTTTAGGCGCGAGCAGCCAAGAATTCAAACTGGTGAAAACGGCGGGCATAGCCCGCCGTTGTCTTTTAAGCAGGATCAATAACGCAGTTCGATAGTGCGTCTCGACAGCACATCTCGACAACGCGCCTCTATAACTTTGTCCCGCGTCGCATCTTTGAAGTTAACCGGCTCTTAGCCGGAAAACTCCAAGATTGAAAAACTCCCCCAACGGACATCGCCGAGCGAAACGAGCGTGCGCCGCGCAAGCGAAACGCGCGCGACGTTCTTGAGATGCTTTCTTTCTGCGAAGTCTTACGGGGCTGTTTTCATCATGGACATTCATCGGCCGGAGACGACACCGGTGCCCGGCGCCGTTGCGCCCGGTAGCGCCGGTCCGCGCGGCAATGAGCCGCCGACACAGTTCGTCTCCTTCGCGATCGGCGACGACCAGTACGGCGTCGACATCATGTCGGTGCGCGAGATCAGGGGCTGGGCCGAGATCACCCATCTGCCCAAGCAGCCGGAGTATGTGCGCGGCGTCCTGAACCTCCGCGGCGCGATCGTGCCGATCATCGACCTGCGCTGCCGGTTCGGGCAGGGGCTGACCGAGACCACTCCGCTGCACATCGTCATCATCGTCCAGATCGGTGGCCGGCAAGTTGGATTGATCGGCGACCGCGTGCTCGACATTGTTTCGGTCGAGGCCGGTCAGATCCAGCCGGTGCCGGGCACCGCGCAAGGCGCGAGCGCTGACTTCCTTGCCGGTCTCGTCACCATAGACACCACCATGATCGCGCTGATCGACCTGCCGCATCTGCTGACTCCTGCGTCGGAT
The DNA here is from genome assembly GCF_050250095.1 of Pseudolabrys sp. Taxonomy (NCBI): domain Bacteria; kingdom Pseudomonadati; phylum Pseudomonadota; class Alphaproteobacteria; order Hyphomicrobiales; family Xanthobacteraceae; genus Pseudolabrys; species Pseudolabrys sp. Next base: position 805,073 of record NZ_JBFWPH010000001.1, read on the forward strand.
GAGCGGGACAACGACCACCATCAACTCCACCCGGCCGCGCACGGCGCAGCGGCCTGACATCCGCCAAGGAGATAGCAATGCTTCTGTTTGGAAAGTCCTCGACCGACGCTGCGGGCGTGCTCGCGGCGATCGACCGATCGCAGGCTGTAATTGAATTCATGCCGGATGGCACCATCGTCAAGGCCAACGCCAATTTTCTCGGCGCGGTCGGCTATACGCTCGAGGAAATCGCCGGCAAACATCACCGGATGTTCGTCGCCGCGAACGAGCGGGAAACTCCGGCTTACAAGGCGTTCTGGGACAGGCTCGGCAGCGGCGAGTTCGACGCCGGCAAGTACAAGCGGTTCGGCAAGGGCGGCAGGGAAATCTGGATCGAGGCGAGCTACAATCCGGTGCTCGACAGCAAGGGCCGCGTCGTCAAGGTCGTCAAGTTCGCGACCGATATCACCGCCCAGCAGCTCACGAATTCCGATCGCGCCGGGCAGATCGCCGCCATCGGCAAGGCGCAGGCGGTGATCGAGTTCGACCTGTCCGGCAACATCCTCGATGCGAACGAGAATTTCCTCGGTGCGCTCGGTTACATGCGCGAGGAAATCGTCGGCAGACATCATTCGATGTTCGTCGATGCGGCCGAGAAGGCCAGCCCCGCCTACAAGGCGTTCTGGGACAAGCTCGGCCGTGGCGAGTTCGACGCCAGGCAGTACCGCCGCATCGCCAAGGGCGGCCGGGAAATCTGGATTCAGGCGAGCTACAACCCGATCCTCGACGCCAGCGGCAAGCCGTTCAAGGTCGTGAAGTTCGCCACCGACATCACCGCCGACAAACTCAGGACCGCGGACTTCGAGGGGCAGCTCGCCGCCATCGGCAAGGCGATGGCGGTGATCGAGTTCGAACTCGACGGCCGTATCCGCATCGCCAACGAGAATTTTCTGAAGACGCTCGGCTATACGCTCGATGAGGTGCGCGGTCAGCATCATCGCATCTTCGTCGATGCCGCGACCCGCGAGTCGTCGGATTACCGGCTGTTCTGGGAAAAGCTCGCCCGCGGCGAATACGACTCGGGCCAGTACAAGCGTATCGGCAAGGCCGGCAACGAAATCTGGATCCAGGCGAGCTACAACCCCATCCTCGATATGAACGGCAAGCCGTTCAAGGTCGTGAAATACGCCACCGACATCACCGCGCAGGTGATGGCGAGCCGCGCGATGCAGCAGGCGGTGGAGCAGGTGCAGGCCGCGGTCGGCGCCGCCAAGGACAACGACCTGACGGTGCGCGTGCCGCTCGAAGGCAAGACCGGCGACATCGCGACGCTGTGCGCCGGCGTCAACGGATTGATCGATACGATCGCAGACGTGATCGCGCAGATCAAACAGGTCGCCCGCGAAGTATCGAACGCCTCGTCCGAGATTTCGGCGGCGACGACCGATCTGTCGCAGCGCACCGAGGAGCAGGCGGCCTCGCTCGAGGAAACCTCCGCCTCGATGGAAGAGATCGCGGCGACCGTGAAGAAGAACGCCGAGAACGCGCAGGCGGCCAACCAGTCGGCGTCCGGCACCCGTGACGTCGCGGATCGCGGCGGCCAGGTGGTCGCAAAGGCGGTCGACGCGATGGCGAAGATCGAGGAGTCCTCGCGGAAAATCTCTGACATCATCGGCGTGATCGACGAGATCGCCCGGCAGACCAATCTGCTGGCGCTCAACGCGGCGGTCGAGGCGGCGCGCGCCGGCGACGCCGGGCGCGGCTTCGCGGTGGTCGCGTCCGAGGTGCGCAGTCTTGCGCAGCGCTCCTCGCAGGCGGCGAAGGACATCAAGGACCTGATCGTCAGCTCCGGCGGGCAGGTGAAGGACGGCGTCGAACTGGTCAACAAGGCGGGCGCGGCGCTTTCGGAGATCGTGACCTCGATCCGCAGCGTGGCCGACGTGGTTGCCGACATCGCCAATGCCTCGGCCGAGCAGGCCGGCGGCATCGAGCAGGTCAACAAGGCGCTGGCCCAGATGGATGAGGTGACGCAGCAGAACTCGGCGCTGGTCGAGGAGAACGCGGCCACCGCCAAGACGCTGGAAGGGCAGGCCGCGGCGATGAACCAGCGTGTCTCGCTGTTCCGGCTCGACGAGGCGGACGCGCCGCCGACCGTTCCGGCGGCGGATGCCGACGCCACGGCCGGCCGCGCCGCTGCCAAGCCTGTCGCGGCGAAGCCCGCCGCCAGGATGCCCGCGGCGTCAGCGCGTCCTGCGAGCCCTGCGCGGCGGATTCAGGCGAACCTCGCAACCGCGCTGAAGACCGATCCGGACTGGGAAGAGTTCTAGGCGCACGCGCAGCCGTCCATCGCCAGCGACGAAACGGCGGAGCATCGCTCCGCCGTTCTGCTTTCTGATTCGAACCGGCAAAAAACGAATCACGAAACACAGGCGTTGCTTTGACTCTGCTGCCCGGAATTTTGAGTTGATGAGTCCGCAGTCATTGTACTCGCCTATCGACGAAGCATTGCTCCTGCCTATTGCTGATCATTCAATCTGACTATCGCGAGGTTGCGTCGCTGCTGTCCGTGCACTTCCGATAAGCTGCAAACCGTTGTCTCGCTGCGGAGACGAACGACTGTATCGATTGCATTTGACTATAGGCATCGACGTTGCACGGTACGCAGCCATTGCAAGTCGCAATTGATGTTGTTCATTCCGTGCATCGAACGCGCACGCGTGAGCGCGCATCGATCCATATTCTTAATCGATTTTATTAAACTATCTGAAACTCGATGCGACTACGTTGCATGCGTTGTCGTGCTGTTGCGTCAGTCGCGTGCGTTTGCGTCCTTCTCCATCTCACTCCGGTGCAATGCCGGGCCGGCCATAGCCGGATTTTGGAAGGCTGCACGCCAGACAGCATCATGATCGGCTCATCTCAGGACAACGTCGAGTCGCAACTCGAGAACGGTCAATGGAGCGGCGATGCGCGTGCCGCCGCCGGCATCCAGTTCGTTTCGTTCTCCATCGGCGACGACCAGTACGGCGTCGACATCATGTCGGTGCGCGAGATCAGGGGCTGGGCCGAGATCACGCATCTGCCGAAGCAGCCCGACTATGTGCGCGGCGTCCTCAACCTGCGCGGCGCGATCGTTCCGATCGTGGACCTGCGCTGCCGCTTCGGGCAGGGGCTGACCGAGACGACGCCGCTGCACATCGTCATCATCGTGCAGATCGGCGGCCGGCAAGTTGGATTGATCGGCGACCGCGTGCTCGACATCGTGTCGGTCGAGACGAGCCAGATCCAGCCGGTGCCGCGCACCACGCAGGGCGCGAGCGCCGACTTCCTTGCCGGTCTCGTCACCATCGACACCACCATGATCGCGCTGATCGATCTCAACAACCTCGTACCGTCGGCGGTCGCCAATGCGGCGTGATCGGGCAGGCGCGGGTCCTGGCGTGTCGTCAGAACGAATTCCGGCCAGCGCAACGGCGATGCGAAGCGCATCCGCGATTGCGCAAGACCGCAAGTGCTGTGAGTGCGAGTGGCAGAAAAAGCCGCCGTTGCGACAAAAGGCCCATGGGGCGCGTCAGGCTAGTCGAATCCTCTGAACCAGCATCGGTTCAAACCAACGAGAAAGATCATGGCATTCCTGTCGCGCTTCCGTATCCTCACCAAACTGATTGCCGTCGTCGTGGTCCTGTCGGCGATTTCCGGCGTCATCACCTGGCTCGGTGTTTCCTCGCTCAAATCGCTCAGCGATGCGACCGACCATATGGAGCTGGTCGCTTCGCAATCGACGATGGCGCAACGCCTGTCAGTGGCGCTGCTTGCCGTCAACCGGGCGGAATTCCAGGTTTCGACCGATCCGCGGCCGGAGTCGCGCGCCGCCGCGAAAAAGATCGTGGACGAGGAAAGCAAGAAATTCATCGATAGGCTGGAGTGGTTCAAGAAGAAGGCGAAGCGTCAGGTCATCAAGGATGAACTGACGAAAGTCGAGAACGACTGGATCGCCTACCAGAAGGGCGTCGTCAGCACGTTCCAGGCGGCTGAGGCGGTCACCGATTTCAAGATGACCGAGCAGATGGACCGGCTGCGCCGGGAAGCGCACAAAAGCGCCGAAGTCGCCAACAAGGTTCGTGTCAATCTCAGCGATCTCGCCACGCGCTTCGACAAGGAAGTGTCGGCGGTCTCCGATGACGCGACCAGCGAATATCAGTTCGTGTCGCGGCTGATGATGATCGCCGCGGCGATCGGCATCGCTTTCGGCCTCATCATGGGCTTCACGATCGGCCAGTTCGGCATCGCCAAGCCGATGCGGGCGCTGGTCGCGCTGCTGCAGCGCATGGCCAAGGGCGAGGAGGTCGAGATCACCGGCACCGAACGCGCCGACGAGATCGGCGAGACCGGCCGCGCCGTCAACGAGATCAAGGTCATGCTGGCGGAGAAGGCGCGCGCCGAGGCGGAAGCCAAGGCTGAGCAGGACCGCAAGGCGATGGCCGACAAGGCCGAGCGCGACCGGATCGCGGCGGAAGAGAAGGCGGCGGCCGACAAGCGTGCCGCCGAGGAGCGCGCCGCCGCCGAGGCCAAGGTCATGGCCGAACTCGACGCCGCGGTCGGCGGCATCGTCAACTCGGCAATGTCCGGCGACTTCAGCCAGCGCGTCGCGCTCGAGGGCAAGCAGGGCGTCATCCGCAATCTCGCGGAGTCGATGAACAAGCTCTGCGAGACCATGGGCCTTGCGATGGACGACCTCGTCGCCATGCTTGGCGCGCTCTCCGATGGCGACCTGACCAAGCGCATCACCGCCGAATATCAGGGCACCTTCGGCGCGCTGAAGGACAGCGCCAATACGACGGCGGAAAAGCTCGCGCAGACGGTCGCCGAGATCAAGAAATCGGCGCGGGAGGTCACCAATGCCGCCGCCGAGATCACCACCTCGACCACCGACCTGTCGCAGCGCACCGAGGAGCAGGCGGCCTCGCTGGAAGAAACCTCCGCCTCGATGGAAGAGATTTCAGCGACGGTGAAGAAGAACGCCGAGAACGCGCAGACCGCCAACCAGACGGCGGGCGGCACCCGCGAGATCGCAGATCGTGGCGGTCAGGTGGTGGCGCAGGCGGTCGATGCGATGGCGCGGATCGAGGAGTCCTCGCGCAAGATCTCCGACATCATCGGCGTGATCGACGAGATCGCCCGGCAGACCAACCTGCTGGCGCTCAACGCGGCGGTCGAAGCCGCCCGCGCCGGCGATGCCGGCCGCGGCTTCGCGGTGGTGGCCTCCGAGGTGCGTTCGCTGGCGCAGCGGTCCTCGCAGGCCGCGAAAGACATCAAGGATCTCATCATCTCCTCCGGCGGCCAGGTCAAGGACGGTGTTGAACTCGTCAACCGCGCCGGCACCGCGCTGTCGGACATCGTCGAGTCGATCAAGAAGGTCGCCGACGGCGTCGCCGACATTGCCAATGCCTCGGCCGAGCAGGCCGGCGGCATCGAGCAGGTCAACAAGGCGCTCACGCAAATGGACGAGGTGACGCAGCAGAACTCGGCGCTGGTCGAGGAAAACGCCGCGACCGCCAAGACGCTCGAGAGCCAGGCCAAGGCGATGAACGAGCGCGTCTCGGTGTTCCGTCTGAACGAACACGATGCGCCGTCGCTTGTGCCGGCCGCCGACGCCGACAGGACGGCGGAGAAGACGGCGGGCGCGGCGAAGCCGTCGGCGCGGCCCGCAAGTCCGGCGCGCCGGATGCAGGCGAACCTCGCGACCGCATTGAAGACCGATCCCGACTGGGAGGAGTTCTGAGATTTCAGTTCTGGCGCTTCGGTTTGGCTGCTGAAGCGTCGGTTGTGGGCGAAACGGCGGGGCAACACCCCGCCGTTTTGTTTTCGGCTGCGACGAAAACCTCTATCGCGGGGCGATGGCGCGGGTCGCGATGTAAAGGCAGACGGCGGCGGCGTTGGAGACGTTGAGGCTCGTGATCGCGCCCGGCACCTCGATGCGCGCGACGTGGTCGCAGGTCTCGCGCGTGAGCTGCCGCAATCCCTTGCCTTCGGCGCCGAGCACCAGCGCGAGCGGCGCGCGCAACGTCAGGTCGGCAATGTCCTTGTTGCCGTCGCTGTCGAGGCCGACCAGCATGAAGCCGCGCTGGCGCAATTCCTCCATCGCGCGCGCGAGGTTCTGCACGTTGACGAACGGCACATGCTCGAGCGCGCCGGATGCCGCCTTCGCCAGCGCGCCGGTCGCGTCCGGGCTATGGCGCTGCGTCGTCACGATCGCGGCGGCGTTGAACGCGGCCGCCGAACGGAAGATCGCCCCGACATTGTGCGGGTCGGTGATCTGGTCGAGCACCAGCACGACGCCGGACGCGGCGAGGTGTTCGATCGCCGGGGAGGGCAGCGCGTCGGCTTCGAGATAGAGTCCCTGGTGGACGGCGTCCGGCAGCAGGCGTTCGGCGATCGCCGAGGGCCGCACGATCTCCGGCTTGATCGCCGGCGTGATGCCGTCCTCGGTGAGCCGGTGCGCGGCGTTCTCGGTGACCAGCAGCTTGCGCAGCCGGCGCGCCGGGTTTTGCAGCGCCGCCGCGACCGTGTGCCAGCCATACAGGACGGTGGGGCCGTCGGCGGCATCGGGCCGCAGGCTGTCGCGGCGCGCGCGTTCGAAGCGCTCGCGGCGTTCGGTCTGCTCGCGCGTTGCGCCGGGCTTTGCGCCGGGGTGCGGCCGGTTGCGGGGCGGTTTTGTGGGCATCGATGCCTGGCACAGAGCAGAATGGTGGGAGAGGTAGGACTCGAACCTACGAAGGCATAGCCAGCGGATTTACAGTCCGCCCCCTTTGCCGCTCGGGACACTCTCCCTTCACGCCGCGTGACGCCGGTCCGGAAACAGGACATTTGGTCGTCAAGCCAACGGGATGCGGCGCTTTATGGGGAGCCGGGCAGGCCAAGTCAACGTCAACGCGATGGAGAGTGTCCTTCGGGCGAGTTTGAGGTGAACTTTGAGGCTGTTCTGCCGGAAACGGATTAGGCAAGGCCGGTTCCAACTCCATTTCAGGAATTTCTGTTGCCGCCATCGGGCCGATGTTGCGAAGCGGCGCTGGCGGCCTTATTCCCTGAAATCACGGCGCGGGTGTAGCTCAATGGTAGAGCAACAGCCTTCCAAGCTGATGACGAGGGTTCGATTCCCTTCACCCGCTCCAGTCTTCCCGCGATTTCCGATGGTGACGTGGCTCGCCGCAGCCGATATAGAAGCGCCGGCCGCTTAGGAGTGTAGCTCAATGGCTAGAGCACCGGTCTCCAAAACCGGGGGTTGCAGGTTCGAGTCCTGCCACTCCTGCCAGCGGAAAGCCCTGATTTAACTGTCTTTCTGCGCTCTCGGCTTGACGGGAGGCGGGCGGGACAGTACTTAAGCGCCACGTTCGCGGCCCGCTCGGCGGATTTCCGCGGCGTCTTAATCTCCCAAAAAGGGCCCGCATCGTCGGTCTCAATCGGTAAGGTTGGGAACGGCGAAACCTGTTTGGTTCGACAGTCGGTTTGGATCGGTCATGGCGAAAGTGTCACCGTTCAAGTTTCTGCAGGAAGTGCGCGAGGAGACCGCCAAGGTCACTTGGCCGACCCGCAAGGAGACCATGATCACCACCGCGATGGTGTTCGTGATGGTCGCCGTTGCGTCGATCTTCTTTCTGCTGGCGGATCAGATCATCCGCATCGTTGTGACGTTCGTGCTCGGCGTCGCGGGCTGACGGGTTTCAAGGGAACGATACAGAGACGGACATGAACGATACGGCAGTCACCACCAAACCGAAGCGTTGGTATATCGTTCACGCTTATTCGAATTTCGAGAACAAGGTCGCGGAGTCGATCCGCGATCAGGCCAAGCAGCGCGGCCTTTCCGAACTCATCGACGAAGTCCTGGTGCCGAAAGAGAAGGTCACCGAGGCGCGCCGCGGCCGCAAGGTCGAGACCGAGCGCAAGTTCTTCCCCGGCTACGTGCTGGTGAAGATGGACCTCACCGACGACGTCTATCACCTCATCAAGAACACGCCGAAGGTCACCGGCTTTCTCGGCTCCGACAAGAAGCCGATGCCGATCTCGGAATCCGAGGCCCAGCATATTCTTCAGCAGGTGCAGGAGGGCGTCGACCGGCCGAAGCCGTCGATCTCCTTCGACATCGGCGAGCAGGTGCGCGTGGCCGACGGCCCGTTCGCCTCGTTCAACGGCGTCGTCGAGGAAGTCGACGAGGCGCGCTCGCGCGTGAAGGTCGCGGTGTCGATCTTCGGCCGCGCCACGCCGGTCGAACTGGAATTCGGCCAGGTCGAGAAGTTGTAAATTGTAGGGTTTATAGGGTTTCTCGCGCCTCATGACGGGGCGCGGGGATGAAGGGTGGAAGGTGAGGCGGCCGCCAGCCGTCGAGATCCGAACCACCAAGTCAGGGCCGGGATGATCCGGCTCGCGATGGAGATAGAGAGATGGCAAAGAAGATTACAGGTTTCCTGAAATTGCAGGTGCCCGCGGGCGCCGCCAACCCGTCGCCGCCAATCGGCCCGGCGCTGGGCCAGCGGGGTCTCAACATCATGGAGTTCTGCAAGGCGTTCAACGCGCAGACGCAGAAGCTCGAGAAGAACGCGCCGATCCCGGTGACGATCACGATCTATCAGGATCGTTCCTTCACCTTCGAACTGAAGACGCCGCCGGTGTCGCACTTCCTCAAGAAGGCGGCGAACCTGCAGAGCGGTTCGAAGAATCCCGGCCGCGACAAGGCTGGCAAGGTCACCAGGAAGCAGGTCCGCGAGATCGCCGAACAGAAGATGAAGGATCTGAACGCCAACGACGTCGAAGCGGCGATGAAGATGATCGAAGGCTCCGCCCGTTCGATGGGCCTCGAGGTGGTGGAGTAACGGTCATGGCAAATCTCGGAAAACGCACCAAGTCGATCCGCGAAGGCGTCGACGCGAGCAAGGCCTATTCGATCGAAGAGGCCGTCAAGATGGTCAAGGCGCGCGCCAAGGCCAAGTTCGACGAGACGATCGAGATCGCGATGAATCTCGGCATCGATCCGACCCATGCCGACCAGATGGTCCGTGGCGTCGTCACGCTGCCGAACGGCTCCGGCCGCACGCTGCGCGTCGGCGTGTTCGCGCGCGGCGCCAAGGCTGAGGAAGCCAAGGCCGCGGGCGCCGATGTCGTCGGCGCGGAAGATCTCGTCGAGAAGGTCCAGGGCGGCCAGATCGACTTCGATCGCTGCATCGCCACCCCGGACATGATGCCGCTGGTCGGCCGTCTCGGTAAGGTGCTCGGCCCGCGCGGCATCATGCCGAACCCGAAGGTCGGCACCGTGACGATGGATGTCGCCGGCGCGGTCAAGGGCGCCAAGGGCGGCTCGGTCGAGTTCCGCGCCGAAAAGGCCGGCATCGTCCAGGCCGGCGTCGGCAAGGCCTCGTTCTCGGAAGACAAGCTGGTCGAGAACATCAAGGCTTTCGCGGATGCCGTGCAGAAGGCCAAACCGCCGGGCGCCAAGGGCCACTACATCAACCGCGTCGCGGTGTCCTCGACGATGGGGCCGGGCGTGAAGGTGGATACCGGCTCGCTGTTCGGCACCGGCGCCGCCAACTGACACTGAATTCCCGGCCTAACGGCCTTGCCAGGGTTTCCTCGGGAAATGGGTTTTCCTTGAGAAAATCCTTGGCAAAGCCGGCCGGGAGGGCTAGATAGGCCCTACAGGGCGTGCCGGCCCATTTGTCGGCACGTCTTTTCGCGCTCCAAAAACAGGTGGTGTATCAGGCTCTTAATTCCCTTTTGGATCATTCGTCTGAGGGGAAGGGACTGATGACTGCTGTGGCTGGAATGCGAGGCTGGACCGGGCAACCGGACTGGCCAACCTGTCCGAGACTGCCGGTGCCGAGGCGTGAGCCGAGGCTTGAACCCGATCCCCGCGCCTTGCGTCAGCAAGGTCGGGCATGAAAACCGGGGCCAGCACAGACGGGGCTGACGACCGAGACTGGCTCATGCCGGAGACGGCAAGGGTCCTATTGGTTCGAACCTCGATGATCCGCGCGGCCGCAAGGTCCGTTCGGAGGGCAGGCTCTGAGCGAAACGCCGTCCTGCCCCGGTTCGCGAGAAGCGATGCGGGATGGCTGGTTGAAACCGGCGGCTCCCGCGAATGAGCGGCGAACCGCCAAACCGAAAGAGCTTGGCAAGTGGAACGAGCGGCTAAGCAGGACGCCATCAACGAGCTGAACGGGGTTTTCAAATCCTCGGCGGTCGTCGTCGTGGCGCACTACAGCGGTCTCACCGTGGCCCAGATGTCGACGCTGCGTCAGCAGATGCGGGCAGTCGGGGCCAAGGTGAAGGTCGCGAAAAACCGTCTCGCCAAAATTGCTCTGAAGGATACGGACGTGGCTTCTCTTGAGTCCCTGCTCAAGGGACCGACCGTGCTCGCCTATTCGGGCGACCCGGTGGCCGCGCCCAAGGTCGCCATCGACTTCGCCAAGGCGAACGAACAGTTCGTCATCCTTGGCGGTGCGATGGGCAAGACCGCGCTCGACCCGAACGGCGTCAAGTCGCTCGCGTCGCTGCCGTCGCTTGATGAACTGCGTGCGAAGATCGTCGGCCTCGTTCAGGCCCCGGCGACCAAGATCGCGCAGCTTGCCAATGCGCCGGCCGCGAAGGTCGCCCGCGTGGTTTCGGCCTATGCCTCCAAAGACGCTGCGGCGTGACGCCAACATCAACTGGTTCGAACCAATAGGACTTAAAGGGTAGTAAAATGGCTGACCTTCAGAAGATCGTCGACGACCTCTCGAGCCTCACCGTCCTCGAGGCGGCTGAGCTTGCGAAGATGCTCGAAGAGAAGTGGGGCGTGTCCGCCGCGGCTGCGGTGGCTGTCGCCGCTGCTCCGGGCGCCGGCGGCGGCGCTGCCGCTGCGGAAGAAAAGACCGAGTTCACCGTTGTCCTGGCCTCGGCCGGCGACAAGAAGATCGAGGTCATCAAGGAAGTCCGTGCGCTCACCGGCCTCGGCCTCAAGGAGGCCAAGGACCTGGTCGAGGGCGCGCCCAAGACCGTCAAGGAAGGCGCCAACAAGGAAGAGGCCGACAAGATCAAGGCCACTCTCGAGAAGGTCGGCGCCAAGGTTGAGCTTAAGTAAGAGCGACCTACATATAGGGAACCCCGGGCGCTGGGCGCCCGGGGCTTCCGCCCCGATATCCCGTGTTTTGGCCTGAAAAGGCTCCGCGGGGGCCTTTTGGACAAGAAGGCCAAGAAATTGTGAAGAGTGCGGCGGTTCGGATCGGCGTCCGAATCACATAAGAGAGCCGGATATTACCGGCGACAGAATTCTAGAGATGAGGGCATGGCGACGCTTGTCCTGATGGCCACGATGGATTGTGGCTGTGCGGAGAGGCGCCACGTTGCCCGGTGATCCTGCGGCCCAAGGCTCGCGGGAATCGAGGCTTCGAATCGAGAGAGGAACGATGGCGCAGACGTTTACCGGTCGCAAGCGCGTTCGGAAGTTTTTCGGAAAAATCCAGGAAGTCGCGGAGATGCCGAACCTCATCGAGGTTCAGAAGGCATCTTATGACCAGTTTCTGCTGGTGACGCCGCCGGAAGGCGGCCGCCCCGACGAGGGCCTGCAGGCGGTCTTCAAATCGGTGTTCCCGATTTCGGACTTCTCCGGCTCTTCGATGCTCGAATTCGTGAAGTACGAATTCGAACCGCCGAAATACGACGTCGACGAGTGCCGCCAGCGCGGCATGACCTTCGCTGCGCCGCTCAAGGTGACGCTGCGCCTCATCGTGTTCGATGTCGATGAAGAGACGGGCGCGAAGTCGGTCAAGGACATCAAGGAGCAGGATGTCTACATGGGCGACATTCCGCTCATGACCAACAACGGCACCTTCATCGTCAACGGCACCGAGCGCGTCATCGTCTCGCAGATGCACCGTTCGCCCGGCGTGTTCTTCGATCACGACAAGGGCAAGACGCATTCCTCGGGCAAGCTCCTGTTCGCCGCCCGCATCATTCCGTATCGCGGTTCGTGGCTCGACATCGAGTTCGACGCCAAGGACATCGTCTATGCGCGCATCGACCGCCGCCGCAAGATTCCGGTGACGTCGCTCTTGTACGCGCTCGGCCTCGACGGCGAGACGATCCTCGCGACGTTCTACAAGCACATCAACTACAAGCGCGTGAAGGACGCTTGGCGCGTTCCCTTCGACGCCAACCGCCTCAAGGGCTACAAGGCGATCAACGACCTCGTCGACGCCGACACCGGCAAGGTGGTGGTCGAGGCCGGCAAGAAGCTCACCGTTCGTCAGGCCCGCCAGCTCCAGGAGAAGGGGCTCAAGGCGCTGCGCATGACCGACGAGGAACTGATCGGTCACTACATCGCGGAAGATCTCGTCAATCCGAAGACCGGCGAAATCTTCGTCGAGGCCGGCCAGGAGCTCGACGAGAAGAACCTCAAGGTTCTGATCGAGGCCGGCTACAAGGAACTGCCGCTGCTCGACATCGACCACGTCAATGTCGGTCCCTACATCCGCAACACGCTCTCGGTCGACAAGAACATGTCGCGCGAGGATGCGCTGTTCGACATCTACCGCGTCATGCGTCCGGGCGAGCCGCCGACGGTCGACACCGCCGAGGCGATGTTCCGTTCGCTGTTCTTCGATCCGGAGCGTTACGATCTTTCCGCGGTCGGCCGCGTCAAGATGAACATGCGCCTCGACCTCGACGCGCCCGACACCATGCGGGTGCTGCGCAAGGACGACATCATCTCCGTCATCCGCACGCTGGTCGATCTGCGTGACGGCAAGGGCGACATCGACGACATCGACCATCTCGGCAACCGCCGCGTCCGGTCGGTCGGCGAGCTGATGGAGAACCAGTACCGCATCGGCCTCCTGCGTATGGAGCGCGCGATCAAGGAGCGCATGTCGTCGGTCGATATCGACACCGTGATGCCGCAGGATCTGATCAACGCGAAGCCCGCGGCTGCCGCGGTGCGCGAGTTCTTCGGCTCCTCGCAGCTCTCGCAGTTCATGGACCAGACGAATCCGCTCAGCGAGATCACCCACAAGCGCCGCCTGTCGGCGCTTGGCCCGGGCGGTCTGACGCGCGAGCGCGCCGGCTTCGAGGTGCGCGACGTGCACCCGACGCATTACGGCCGTATCTGCCCGATCGAGACGCCGGAAGGCCCGAACATCGGCCTCATCAACTCGCTCGCGACCTATGCGCGGGTGAACAAGTACGGCTTCGTCGAGACGCCGTACCGCAAGGTGAAGGAAGGCCGCGTCACCGACGAGGTGCAGTACCTCTCGGCGATGGAGGAGAGCCGCTACACCGTCGCTCAGGCGAACGCCACGATCGACGCCAAGGGCCGCTTCACCGAAGAACTGGTCGTCTGCCGCCAGTCGGGCGACGTGCATCTCGTCCCGGCCGACAAGGTCGACTTCATGGACGTGTCGCCGAAGCAGCTCGTCTCGGTCGCCGCCGCGTTGATTCCGTTCCTCGAGAACGACGACGCGAACCGCGCGCTGATGGGCTCGAACATGCAGCGCCAGGCGGTGCCGCTGGTTCGCGCCGAGGCGCCGTTCGTCGGCACCGGCATGGAAGGCGTCGTCGCGCGTGACTCGGGCGCCGCCATCGGCGCGCGCCGCTCGGGCATCGTCGATCAGGTCGACGCCACCCGTATCGTCATCCGCGCCACGGAAGAAATGGACCCGACCAAGCCCGGCGTCGATATCTACCGGCTGATGAAGTACCAGCGCTCGAACCAGAACACCTGCATCAACCAGCGTCCGCTGGTGAAGGTGGGTGACCGGGTCAACAAGGGCGACATCATCGCGGACGGTCCCTCGACCGACCTCGGCGAGCTCGCGCTCGGCCGCAACGTGCTCGTCGCGTTCATGCCGTGGAACGGCTACAACTTCGAGGACTCGATCCTTCTCTCCGAACGCATCGTGAAGGACGACGTCTTCACCTCGATCCACATCGAGGAGTTCGAGGTGATGGCCCGCGACACCAAACTGGGTCCGGAAGAAATCACCCGCGACATCCCGAACGTCTCGGAAGAAGCGCTCAAGAACCTCGACGAAGCGGGCATCGTCTATATCGGCGCCGAGGTCCACGCCGGCGACATTCTCGTCGGCAAGATCACGCCGAAGGGCGAAAGCCCGATGACGCCGGAAGAAAAGCTTCTGCGCGCCATCTTCGGCGAGAAGGCCTCGGACGTGCGCGATACCTCGCTCCGCGTGCCCCCGGGTGTGCAGGGCACGGTCGTCGAAGTGCGCGTGTTCAACCGTCACGGCGTCGAGAAGGACGAGCGCGCGCTCGCCATCGAGCGCGAGGAGATCGAACGCCTGGCCAAGGACCGCGACGACGAGCAGGCGATCCTCGACCGCAACGTCTACGGCCGTCTGGCTGAAATGCTGGAAGGCCGCCAGGGCGTCGCGGGGCCGAAGGGCTTCAAGAAGGACTCCAAGATCACCCGTGCGGTGCTCGAGGAGTATCCGCGCTCGCAGTGGTGGCAGTTCGCTTCGCCGAACGACAAGCTGATGTCGGAGATCGAGGCGATCCGCAAACAGTACGACGAGTCCAAGAAGCTGCTCGAGCAGCGCTTCCTCGACAAGGTCGAGAAGCTGCAGCGCGGCGACGAACTCCCGCCCGGCGTGATGAAGATGGTCAAGGTCTTCGTCGCGGTGAAGCGCAAGATCCAGCCCGGCGACAAGATGGCCGGCCGTCACGGCAACAAGGGTGTCGTGTCGAAGATCGTGCCGGCGGAAGACATGCCGTTCATGGAAGACGGCACACCGGTCGACGTCGTGCTCAATCCGCTCGGCGTGCCGAGCCGCATGAACGTCGGTCAGATTCTCGAGACGCATCTTGGCTGGGCTTGCGCCGGCCTCGGTCTCAAGATCGGGCAAGCGGTCGACGCCTACAATGCGAAGCAGGATCCGAAGCTTCTGAAGGACATGCTCCGCAAGGTCTACGGCGACGAGGAGACCATCAAGTCGCTCAGCGAGGACGAGCTGGTCGAGCTCGGCGGCAATCTACGCCACGGCGTGCCGATTGCGACGCCGGTGTTCGACGGCGCCAAGGAAAGCGACATCGAAGAGATGTTGAACCTTGCCGGGATGAACCCGTCCGGTCAGTCCACCGTCTATGACGGGCGCACCGGCGATCCCTTCGATCGCAAGGTCACGGTCGGCTACATCTACATCCTGAAGCTGCACCATCTGGTGGACGACAAGATCCACGCCCGTTCGATCGGCCCGTACTCGCTGGTCACCCAGCAGCCGCTCGGCGGCAAGGCTCAGTTCGGCGGCCAGCGCTTCGGCGAAATGGAAGTGTGGGCGCTCGAGGCCTATGGCGCGGCTTACACGCTGCAGGAAATGCTGACGGTGAAGTCGGACGACGTCGCCGGCCGCACCAAGGTCTACGAGGCCATCGTGCGCGGCGACGATACGTTCGAAGCCGGCATTCCCGAAAGCTTCAACGTGCTGGTCAAGGAAATGCGCTCGCTCGGCCTCAACGTCGACCTGCACAATTCCAAGCAGCAGAAGTCCGGCGAAGCGACGCCGGAGGCGGCCGAGTGAATTGAGAGGGGAGCGACGGGTGCGCCGCTCCCACTGGGTGTCATCGTCCGCGAAGGCGGACGATCCAGTAACCCGCAGCGGCGGTGATTACTGGATGCCCCGCCTTCGCGGGGCATGACAGCGGAGAGAATATCGACCGTCGAGGCGGTCAAGGAGAATGCGAATGAACCAGGAAATCACCAATCTTTTCAGCCCGCAGGTTCCGGCCCAGGTCTTCGACCAGATCCGGATTTCCATCGCGAGCCCGGAAAAGATCCTGTCGTGGTCCTACGGCGAAATCAAAAAGCCGGAGACCATCAACTACCGCACCTTCAAGCCCGAGCGCGACGGCCTGTTCTGCGCGCGCATCTTCGGGCCGATCAAGGACTACGAGTGCCTGTGCGGCAAGTACAAGCGGATGAAGTACAAGGGCATCATCTGCGAAAAGTGTTCGGTCGAAGTGACGCTCTCCCGCGTGCGGCGCGAGCGCATGGGCCATATCGAGCTGGCCGCGCCCGTCGCGCACATCTGGTTCCTGAAGTCGCTGCCGAGCCGCATTGGTCTCTTGCTCGACATGACGCTGAAGGATCTCGAGCGCATCCTCTATTTCGAATACTACGTCGTGCTTGAGCCGGGCCTGACCCCGCTCAAGGACCGTCAGCTGCTGTCCGAGGAGGAATACCTCAAGGCGCAGGAGGAATACGGCGGCGACAGCTTCACCGCCACGATCGGCGCGGAAGCGATCCGCGAGATGCTCAAGGGCATCGACCTGCAGAAGCTGCAGGTCGATCTGCGCAACGAGATCGCGGAGACCGACAGCGACATCAAGAAGAAGAAGGCCGCCAAGCGCCTGAAGCTGATCGAGGCCTTCATCGCCTCCGGCAACCGTCCGGAGTGGATGATCCTGACCGTCGTTCCGGTGATCCCGCCGGATCTGCGTCCGCTCGTCCCGCTCGACGGCGGCCGCTTCGCGACGTCGGACCTCAACGACCTCTATCGCCGCGTCATCAACCGCAACAACCGCCTGAAGCGGCTGATCGAGCTGCGCGCGCCGGACATCATCATCCGCAACGAAAAGCGCATGCTTCAGGAAGCGGTCGATGCGCTGTTCGACAACGGCCGCCGCGGCCGCGTCATCACCGGCGCCAACAAGCGCCCGCTGAAGTCGCTCGCCGACATGCTCAAGGGCAAGCAGGGCCGGTTCCGCCAGAACCTGCTCGGCAAGCGCGTCGATTATTCGGGCCGTTCGGTGATCGTGGTCGGTCCAGAACTCAAGCTGCACCAGTGCGGCCTGCCGAAGAAGATGGCGCTCGAGCTGTTCAAGCCGTTCATCTATTCGCGGCTCGACGCCAAGGGCCTGTCCACCACCGTGAAGCAGGCGAAGAAGCTCGTCGAGAAGGAGAAGCCCGAGGTTTGGGACATCCTCGACGAGGTGATCCGCGAGCATCCGGTGTTGCTGAACCGCGCGCCGACGCTGCACCGTCTCGGCATTCAGGCCTTCGAGCCGGTGCTGATCGAGGGCAAGGCGATCCAGCTTCACCCGCTGGTCTGCGCCGCGTTCAACGCCGACTTCGACGGCGACCAGATGGCCGTGCACGTTCCGCTGTCGCTCGAGGCGCAGCTCGAAGCGCGCGTCCTGATGATGTCGACCAACAACATCCTGCATCCCGCGAACGGCTCGCCGATCATCGTGCCGTCGCAGGACATCGTGCTCGGCCTCTACTACCTCACGCAGATGCGCGAAGGTCAGCCGGGCGAGGGCAAGGTGTTCGCCGACATGGCGGAGATCGAGCATGCGCTGCACCAGAAGGCGGTGACGCTGCACACCAAGATCAAGTACCGCTGGGAAGGTCTCAACGAGGCGGGCGAGACGATCCGCAAGGTCTATGAGACCACGCCCGGCCGCGTGATGCTCGGCAACGTGCTGCCGAAGAACGCCAAGACCCCCTACGACGTCGTCAACAAGCTGATGACCAAGCGTGAAATCTCGGGGATGATCGATACGGTCTATCGCCACTGCGGCCAGAAGGAGACGGTGATTTTCTGCGATCGCATCATGGCGCTCGGCTTCTATCACGCGTTCAAGGCCGGCATCTCGTTCGGCAAGGACGACATGGTGGTGCCTGGCACGAAGTGGGGCATCGTCGACAAGACGCGCGAGCTCGCCAAGGAATTCGAGCAGCAGTACAACGACGGCCTCATCACCCAGGGCGAGAAGTACAACAAGGTGGTCGACGCCTGGTCGAAGTGCACCGAGGCCATCGCCGACGCGATGATGAAGGAGATTTCGTCGGTCAAGAAGGACAAGGCCGGTCGCGACGAGCAGATCAACTCGATCTACATGATGGCGCATTCCGGCGCGCGCGGTTCGCCCGCGCAGATGCGTCAGCTTGCCGGCATGCGCGGCCTGATGGCCAAGCCCGACGGCTCGATCATCGAGACGCCGATCATCTCGAACTTCAAGGAAGGCCTGTCGGTGATGGAGTACTTCAACTCCACGCACGGCGCCCGCAAGGGTCTGGCCGACACCGCCTTGAAGACCGCGAACTCGGGCTATCTGACCCGCCGCCTGGTCGACGTGGCGCAGGACTGCATCATCACGCAGTTCGATTGCGGCACATCGGCCGGCATCAAGGTCCGCGCCATCATCGACGCCGGCACGGTCGTTGCCTCGCTCGCGACGCGTATCCTCGGCCGCACCACGGCCGAAGACGTGCGTGACCCGAACAGCAACAAGATCGTGATGAAGAAGGGCACGCTCTTGGGCGAGCCCGAGGTCGACGCGATCGTGCAGGCCGGCGTGCAGGAGCTGAAGATCCGCTCCGTGCTGACCTGCGAACTGACCAACGGCGTCTGCGGCGCCTGCTACGGGCGCGATCTCGCCCGCGGCACTCCGGTCAACATCGGCGAGGCGGTCGGCGTCATCGCCGCCCAGTCGATCGGCGAGCCGGGCACGCAGCTCACCATGCGCACGTTCCACATCGGCGGCGCGGCGCAGATCTCCGAGCAGTCCTTCATCGAGTCGAATTTCGACGGCACGGTGAAGTTCAAGGCCAAGGGCATCGCCACCAATTCGGACAAGGACGTCGTCGTCATGGTCCGCAACATGGTGGTTTCGGTGCTCGATCCGGACGGCACCGAGCGGGCGCATCACCGCGTCCCGTACGGCGCGCGGCTGAAGGTTGCCGACGGCGAGAAGATCAAGCGCGGCCAGCGCATCGCCGAGTGGGATCCCTACACCCGTCCGATCCTCACCGAGGCCGAGGGCATTGTCGGCTTCGAGGATCTGGTCGACGGCATCTCGATGTCGGAATCGCTCGACGAGTCGACCGGCATCGGCAAGCGCGTGGTTATCGACTGGCGCACGGGCTCGTCCCGTAACCAGGCGGACCTGCGCCCGTCGATCGTCATCAAGTCGAAGGACGGCAAGGTGCTCAAGCTCAGCCGTGGCGGCGACGCGCGCTATCTGCTCGCGGTCGACGCCATTATCTCGGTCGAGCCGGGCTCAACGATCCAGGCGGGCGACGTCATCGCGCGTATCCCGACGGAAAGCGCCAAGACGCGCGACATCACCGGCGGTCTGCCGCGGGTGGCGGAGCTGTTCGAGGCGCGTCGTCCGAAGGAGTCCGCCGTCATCGCCGAGATCGGCGGCACGGTGCGGTTCGGCAAGGACTACAAGAACAAGCGCCGCATCAGCATTGAGCCGGCCGACAAGGGCGAGGAGCCGCGCGAGTACCTCGTTCCGAAGGGCAAGCACATCCATCTTCAGGATGGCGACGTCATCGAGAAGGGCGACTACATCGTCGACGGCAATCCGGCGCCGCACGACATCCTGGCGATCAAGGGCGTGGAGGAACTTGCGTCCTACCTCACCAACGAGATCCAGGAGGTCTACCGGCTGCAGGGCGTGCAGATCAACGACAAGCACATCGAGGTGATCGTTCGCCAGATGCTGCAGAAGATCGAGGTCGACGACGCCGGCGAGACCGAGTTGCTGCAGGGCGAGCAGATGGATCGCATCGAGTTCGATGAGATCAATGCCAAGGCGGTCGAGGAGGGCAAGAAGCCGGCGACGGCGCATCCGGTCCTGCTCGGCATCACCAAGGCCTCGCTGCAGACCCGCTCGTTCATCTCGGCGGCGTCCTTCCAGGAGACCACGCGCGTCCTCACCGAAGCCGCTGTCAACGGCAAGGCGGACTCGCTCGAGGGTCTCAAGGAGAACGTCATCGTCGGCCGCCTGATCCCGGCGGGCACCGGCGCCATGATGAACCAACTCCGCGAGGTGGCGACCAAGCGCGACAGCCTCATCCTCGAGGAACGCGCCAAGGAAGCCGCCAAGGTCGCGGCCCAGGCGGCCGAGAAGGCCGCGGCCGAGCAGCCGCCGGCCGTCGAGGCCGAGACCCCGGCGCTGCCGCCGGCCGAGTAAGGCTCCGGTCCAACGACATGCGGAAAGGCCGCTCCAAAATGGGGCGGCCTTTTTGCTTATCGCGTCATGGGATTTTATGGCGGGCCATGGCAAAAAGTGCCATTTGCAATCCTAAGAAACTAATTTTTAATCTCATATCGAGTTTGCATATGGTTGAGGAAAAAGATGTCGGAGTTCTTCAGAAGATTTTCTTCCGTAATTAAATCAGCCGATGAAAGCGAGATACGCAGTGATCCGATGCTGCAAGGAAAGCTTCGAATTGATCAAAGTGGCAACGTTGTAATCTCATATTCTCCATTTGAGCATATCGAGCGTTCCGCGAAGATTGCCATTGTTGGCATCACACCTGGAGCCCAGCAGGCGAGCAATGCTTTGGCCGAAGCGCGCCGTCATTTGCTTGGCGGAAAGTCTGACGATGAGGTGCTGAGACTCGCAAAAACTCATGCGTCGTTTTCCGGCCCAATGCGAACAAATTTGATTGAGATGCTCGACTATGTCGGACTTAATAGATCAATCGGTGTTGCGTCGACGGGTACGCTTTGGGCGGAAAATAACGATCTGGTGCATTTTACCTCAGCGCTTCGATATCCAGTTTTTGTGAACGGCAAAAATTACAGCGGTCAACCGTCAATAGCTGCTGTCCAGATTTTGCGAGAGCTGGTTGAGGTATGTCTTTGTGAGGAGACTGTGGCGCTGCCGACGGCAGTTTGGATACCGCTTGGACCTGTCGCTACGACCGCATTGGAGCATTTGGTCGGGAAAGGTTGTTTGGTAAGTGAGCGTGTTATCGCAGGGCTGCCTCATCCGAGCGGAGCCAACGCAGAACGGATTGCTTATTTCGTAGGACGCAAGGCTCGCGAAAATCTGTCACCTAAGACAAATGCCCAGACATTAGACCTTGCGCGAACTCAAATCCTCGACCAAGTTGCGCGTTTGGGTTGCATTTGATCTGGCTGCTCGCTCCAGCTTCTTAGAAAGCTAGATTGTTGACCATGAGGACTAGCGGCCGTTTGCCATGATTCCCGAAGCGGCCGGGCCGGCCGCCGGGACCTGCCGGAAACCCGCGATTTTCGGGGCTTTTCGCGCTTGACACCCCGCCCAACCGCCGATACATACGCCTCACTTTTCGGCAGGCGGTGAGCGTCGCTTG
Organism: Pseudolabrys sp.; assembly: GCF_050250095.1. Lineage (NCBI taxonomy): Bacteria > Pseudomonadati > Pseudomonadota > Alphaproteobacteria > Hyphomicrobiales > Xanthobacteraceae > Pseudolabrys > Pseudolabrys sp. Next base: position 826,167 of record NZ_JBFWPH010000001.1, read on the forward strand.
TTCGGAACGGCCGCCCGGTGGCCTGATATTCTCAATAATATTAATAAGTTACCGGCGCATTGTCCTCGACGAAAGACGCTCAGACGCTGCCGCTGACACCCGATTGTCAGAGTCAAAGTGACGGCCGCAGGGCGGGCGAACGCCCGGTGGACGTTTGAACGGAAGAAGCGCCCCCGCAGGACTGCGGCGGATGGCGCAATTCCGTTTTGCGCGTGGGAAAAATTTCCCGCGTGAAAAATGCCGGGCCGGAAGGCCGGGTGGAATTCAAGGGCGAGATGCCCGCAACGAAGGTCACGAAGGCGAAAGATGCCGACGATCAACCAGTTGATTGCCCAGCCGCGCAAGCCGCTCAAGGCGCGCAACACCGCTCCGGCTTTGCAGAACTCCCCGCAGAAGCGTGGCGTCTGCACCCGCGTCTATACGACGACGCCGAAGAAGCCGAACTCGGCGCTGCGCAAGGTGGCGAAGGTTCGTCTGACCAACGGTTTCGAAGTGATCGGTTACATCCCGGGTGAGGGGCATAACCTGCAGGAGCACTCGGTGGTGATGATCCGCGGCGGCCGCGTGAAGGATCTGCCGGGCGTTCGCTATCACATCCTGCGCGGCGTGCTCGACACGCAGGGCGTCAAGAATCGCAAACAGCGCCGTTCGAAATACGGCGCGAAGCGTCCGAAGTAAGGGGTCACGACATGTCCCGCCGCCATTCCGCCGACAAGCGCGAAATTCTTCCCGATCCGAAGTTCGGGAACGTCGTGGTCACCAAGCTGATGAACTCGATCATGTATGCCGGCAAGAAGTCGGCGGCCGAGTCGATCGTCTACGGCGCCTTCGACATGATCGAGGGCAAGACCAAGCAGAGCCCGCTCAACGTCTTCCAGCAGGCGCTCGACAACGTGATGCCGACCATCGAAGTGCGCTCCCGCCGTGTCGGCGGCGCCACCTACCAGGTTCCGGTCGAAGTGCGCACCTCGCGCCGTCAGGCGCTCGGTCTGCGCTGGATCATCTCTGCCGCGCGCGAGCGCAACGAAAAAACGATGATGGAGCGGCTCTCGGCGGAGCTGCTCGATGCGTCGAACAATCGGGGAAATGCCGTCAAGAAGCGCGAAGACACGCACAAGATGGCGGAAGCCAACCGCGCCTTCTCGCACTATCGCTGGTAACGCGTCGTCAAAAAAACGAACGCTAAGGAATCGCTATGCCCCGCGCTCATGCAATCGAGAACTACCGCAACTTCGGCATCATGGCCCACATCGATGCGGGCAAGACGACGACGACCGAGCGGATTCTCTATTACACCGGCAAGAGCCACAAGATCGGCGAGGTGCACGAAGGCGCCGCGACGATGGACTGGATGGAGCAGGAGCAGGAGCGCGGCATCACCATCACGTCGGCCGCGACCACCGCGTTCTGGAACGGCAAGCGCCTGAACATCATCGACACTCCCGGCCACGTCGACTTCACCATTGAGGTCGAGCGTTCGCTGCGCGTGCTCGACGGCGCCGTCGTCGTGCTCGACGGCAACCAGGGCGTCGAGCCGCAGACCGAGACCGTCTGGCGCCAGGGCGACAAGTACAAGGTTCCGCGCATCGTCTTCGCCAACAAGATGGACAAGACCGGCGCCGATTTCTTCAAGTGCCTGTCCGACATCGTCGACCGCCTCGGCGCGAAGCCGGTTGCGATCCAGCTGCCGATCGGCGCGGAGAGCAACTTCAAGGGTCTTGTCGATCTCGTGACGATGAAGGGCATCATCTGGAACGACGAGTCGCTGGGCGCCAAGTTCGATTACGTCGACATCCCGGCGGATATGGTCGATCAGGCCAAGGAATATCGCGAGAAGATGATCGAAGCCGCCGTCGAACTCGACGACGACGCGCTGACCGCGTTCCTCGACGGCAAGGAGCCGGACGAGGCGACGCTGAAGAAGCTTCTCCGCAAGGCTGTCATCACCGGCGCCTTCTATCCGGTGCTGTGCGGCTCGGCCTTCAAGAACAAGGGCGTACAGCCGCTGCTCGACGCCGTCGTCGATTATCTGCCGTCGCCGCTCGACGTGCCGGCGATCAAGGGCATCGACCCCAACAAGGAAGGCGAGGAGATCATCCGCGAGCCGAAGGACGATGCGCCGATGTCGCTGCTCGCCTTCAAGATCATGGACGATCCTTTCGTCGGCACCATCACCTTCTGCCGCATCTATTCGGGCGTGCTGTCGTCGGGTACCGGCGTCATCAATTCGACGAAAGAGCGCAAAGAGCGCATCGGCCGCATGCTGCTGATGCACGCGAACAACCGCGAAGACATCAAGGAAGCCTATGCCGGCGACATCGTCGCGCTGGCCGGCCTGAAAGAAACCCGCACCGGCGATACGCTGTGCGATCCGGACAAGCCGGTGATCCTCGAGAAGATGGAATTCCCGGACCCGGTCATCGAGATCGCGATCGAGCCGAAGTCGAAGGCCGATCAGGAAAAGCTCGGCGTCGCGCTGGCGAAGCTCGCCGCGGAAGACCCGTCGTTCCGCGTGTCGACCGACCAGGAGTCGGGCCAGACCATCCTCAAGGGCATGGGCGAACTGCACCTCGACATCAAGGTCGACATCCTCAAGCGCACCTACAAGGTCGACGCCAATATCGGCGCGCCGCAGGTGGCGTTCCGCGAGAAGATCACGCAGAGCGCCGAGGTCGATTACACGCACAAGAAGCAGACCGGCGGTACCGGCCAGTTCGCCCGCGTCAAGATTGTCGCGGAGCCGACGGTTCCCGGCGCGCCGTTCGAGTTCGTCAACGACATCATCGGCGGTTCGGTGCCGAAGGAATTCATCCCGGGCGTCGAGAAGGGCCTTGAGTCCGTGCTCGGTTCGGGCGTGCTCGCCGGCTTCCCGGTGGTCGATCTCAAGGTGACGCTGGTCGACGGCAAGCATCACGACGTCGACTCCTCGGCGCTGGCGTTCGAAATCGCGGCGCGTGCCGCGCTGCGCGAAGCCATGCAGAAGGGCAAGCCGGTGCTGCTCGAGCCGATCATGAAGGTCGAGGTGGTGACGCCGGAGGATTACACCGGCTCCGTCATCGGCGACCTCAACTCGCGGCGTGGCCAGATCCAGGGCCAGGACATGCGCGGCAACGCCAATGTCATCAACGCCATGGTTCCGCTGATGAACATGTTCGGTTACGTCAACAACCTGCGCTCCATGTCTCAGGGGCGCGCTACCTTCACCATGCAGTTCGATCACTATGCCGAACTGCCCGCCAACGTCTCTGCCGAAGTGCAGAAGAAGTTTGCGTAACGCATCCGGTCGTTAACGAATAAGGATCTGAACGGAGAGTCCGATGGCCAAAGAGAAATTCAACCGTAGCAAGCCGCACTGCAATATCGGTACGATCGGTCACGTCGACCACGGCAAGACGTCGCTGACGGCCGCGATCACCAAGGTGCTGGCGGAGACCGGCGGCGCGACCTTCACCGCCTACGACCAGATCGACAAGGCGCCGGAAGAGAAGGCGCGCGGCATCACCATCTCGACCGCGCACGTCGAGTACGAGACCGCGAACCGCCACTACGCGCACGTCGACTGCCCCGGCCACGCCGACTACGTGAAGAACATGATCACCGGCGCCGCGCAGATGGACGGCGCGATCCTCGTCGTGTCGGCTGCCGACGGCCCGATGCCGCAGACCCGCGAGCACATCCTGCTCGCCCGCCAGGTCGGCGTGCCGGCGATCGTCGTGTTCCTGAACAAGTGCGACATGGTCGACGATCCGGAACTGCTCGAGCTGGTCGAGCTTGAAGTCCGCGAGCTGCTGTCGAAGTACAATTTCCCGGGCGACAAGATCCCGATCATCAAGGGTTCGGCGCTCGCCGCCCTCGAAGACAAGGACCCGAAGCTCGGCAAGGAAGCCGTGCTTGAGCTGATGAAGGCGGTCGACGAGACCATCCCGCAGCCGGAGCGTCCGAAGGATCAGCCGTTCCTGATGCCGGTCGAAGACGTGTTCTCGATCTCGGGCCGCGGCACCGTTTGCACCGGCCGTGTCGAGCGCGGCATCATCAAGGTCGGCGAGGAAGTCGAGATCGTCGGCATCAAGCCGACCGTCAAGACGACTGTCACCGGCGTCGAGATGTTCCGCAAGCTGCTCGACCAGGGCGAAGCGGGCGACAACATCGGCGCGCTGCTGCGCGGCACCAAGCGCGAGGAAGTCGAGCGCGGCCAGGTGCTCTGCAAGCCTGGCTCGGTGAAGCCGCACACGAAGTTCAAGGCCGAGGCCTACATCCTGACGAAGGAAGAGGGCGGCCGTCACACCCCGTTCTTCACCAACTATCGTCCGCAGTTCTATTTCCGCACGACCGACGTGACCGGCATCGTGCACCTGCCGCAGGGCACGGAAATGGTGATGCCGGGCGACAACGTGTCGATCGAGGTCCACCTCATCGTTCCGATCGCCATGGACGAGAAGCTGCGCTTCGCCATCCGCGAAGGCGGCCGCACCGTCGGCTCGGGCGTTGTCGTGAGCATCATCGAGTAAGACTTCAAGACGCCGTGGCCGGGTGTAACAGCCCGGCCACCGGCTCTGTATCGACGGAATTTGCATTCGTGGCCGCCGGGCGCTGTTGCCGGGCATGACCACCGAGAGAAACAAAGATGAACGGCCAGAATATCCGGATCCGGCTCAAGGCGTTCGATCACCGCATCCTCGATGCGTCGACGCGCGAGATCGTGAACACGGCCAAGCGCACCGGCGCCCAGGTCCGCGGTCCGATTCCGCTGCCGACGCGGATCGAGAAGTTCACGGTGAACCGCTCGCCGCACATCGACAAGAAGAGCCGCGAACAGTTCGAGATGCGCACGCACAAGCGCCTTTTGGACATCGTCGACCCGACGCCGCAGACCGTGGACGCGCTGATGAAGCTCGACCTCGCCGCCGGCGTCGACGTCGAGATCAAGCTGTAAGGTTAGGGGACTGACGATGCGCAGCGGAGTGCTCGCACAGAAGCTCGGGATGACGCGGGTGTTCACCGAAGCCGGTGAGCACGTCCCGGTCACCGTTCTGCGCCTTGCGCAGTGCCAGGTGATCGCTCATCGCACCAAGGACAAGAACGGCTACGTCGCGCTGCAGCTCGGTTCGGGCGAGCGCCGTGCCAACAACATGATCAAGTCCGACCGCGAATATTTCGCCAAGGCCAAGATCGAGCCCAAGCGCAAGCTTGCCGAGTTCCGCGTTAGCGACGACGCGGTGATCCCGGTCGGCGCCGAAATCACCGCCGACCACTTCGTCGTCGGTCAGTTCGTCGACGTCACGGGCACCTCGATCGGCAAGGGCTTCGCCGGCGGCATGAAGCGCTGGAATTTCCGCGGCCTGCGCGCCACGCACGGTGTGTCGATCTCGCACCGTTCGATCGGCGGCACCGGCGGCCGTCAGGATCCCGGCAAGACCTTCAAGGGCAAGAAGATGCCCGGTCACCTCGGCGACGAGCGCGTGACCACGCTCAACCTGAAGGTCGTGCAGACCGACGTCGAGCGCGGCCTGCTGCTGGTCGAAGGTGCGATCCCCGGCGCCAAGGGCGGCTGGATTCGCGTCCGCGACGCGGTGAAGAAGAAGCTGCCGAAGGACGCGCCGAAGCCGGGCAAGTTCAAGCTCGCCGACGAAGGCAAGGCTGCGCCGAAGTCGGATGCGAAGCCCGCCGAGGCGGCGCCCGCCGAAGCAGCGCCTGCCGAGAAGGAGGGCGCATAACATGGACATGAAGATCACCACCCTCGAGGGCAAGGAAGCCGGCTCCGTCAAGCTGTCGGACGAGATTTTCGGCCTCGAGCCGCGCTCGGACATCCTGCAGCGTTGCGTCAACTGGCAGCTCGCCAAGCGCCAGCGCGGCACGCACAAGACCAAGATGCGCGGCGAGATCGCCAAGACCACCAAGAAGATGTACCGCCAGAAGGGCACCGGCGGCGCCCGTCACGGCGCCCAGACCGCGCCGCAGTTCCGCGGCGGCGGCAAGGCCTTCGGCCCGATCGTGCGCAGCCATGCGTCCGAGCTGCCGAAGAAGGTGCGCGCGCTCGCGCTCAAGCATGCCCTGTCGTCGAAGGCGAAAGAGGGCGGCCTGGTGCTGATCGACAAGGCGTCCATCAAGGAAGCCAAGACCAAGGCGCTGCGCGCCCAGTTCGACAAGCTCGGTTTCGAGAGCGCGCTGATCGTCGACGGCGCCGAACTCGAGGCAGGCTTCCAGTCGGCCGCGCGCAACATCCCGAATATCGATGTGCTGCCGGTTCAGGGCATCAACGTCTACGACATTCTCCGCCGCAAGAAGCTCGTGCTGACCAAGGCGGCGGTCGAAGCGCTGGAGGCGCGGTTCAAATGAGCACCAGCGATCCTCGCCATTACGACGTGATCCTGTCGCCGGTCATCACCGAAAAGTCGACGGTGGCGTCCGAGCAGAACAAGGTCATGTTCAAGGTCGCGCCCAACGCGACCAAGCCGCAGATCAAGGAAGCGGTCGAGAAGCTGTTCGATGTCAAAGTGAAGTCGGTCAATACGCTGACGCGCAAAGGCAAGATGAAGGTGTTCAAGAACACCCGCGCCCAGCGTTCCGACGTCAAGCGCGCGATCGTGACTCTCGAAGAGGGTCACCGCATCGACGTGACCACGGGTCTGTAGAGGCAAGGCGATGGCACTCAAGACATTCAAACCCACGACGCCGAGCCAGCGCCACCTGGTGATCGTCGACCGTTCGGGCCTCTACAAGGGCAAGCCGGTCAAGGCGCTGACCGTTGGCAAATCCTCGTCGGGCGGCCGCAACAACAACGGCCGTACCACCGTCCGCTTCCGCGGCGGCGGTCACAAGCGTTCGCTGCGCACCATCGACTTCCGCCGCAGCAAGCACGACGTGCCGGCGACCGTGGAGCGGCTGGAATACGATCCGAACCGCACCGCGTTCATCGCGCTGATCAAGTATCAGGACGGCGAGCAGGCCTATATCCTGGCGCCGCAGCGTCTCGCGGCCGGCGACACCGTCGTCGCCGGGCAGAGCTGCGACATCAAGCCGGGCAACGCGATGCCGCTCAGCAGCATCCCGGTCGGCACCATCGTTCATAACGTCGAGCTGAAGATCGGCAAGGGCGGGCAGATCGCGCGCTCCGCCGGCGCCTATGTTCAGATCGTCGGCCGCGATGGCGACTACGTCATCATCCGCCTGAACTCGTCGGAACAGCGCCTCGTCAACGGCCGCTGCATGGCGACCATCGGCGCGGTGTCGAACCCCGACCACATGAACACGACGATTGCCAAAGCCGGCCGTCAGCGCTGGAAGGGCCGTCGTCCGCATAACCGCGGTATCTCGATGAACCCGGTCGACCACCCGCACGGTGGCCGCACCAATGGCGGCGTTCAGTGGACGACGCCTTGGGGCTTCCCGACCAAGGGCAAGAAGACCCGCAAGAACAAGCGCACCAAACGGTTCATCCTGTCGAGCCGTCACGACCGCAAGAAACAGAAGTAGGACGAGAGATATGTCCCGTTCGGTTTGGAAAGGCCCCTTCGTCGACGGCTTTCTGCTCAAGAAGGCAGAGACCGCGCGCGCGTCCGGCCGCCACGATGTGATCAAGATCTGGAGCCGCCGCTCGACCATCCTGCCGCAGTTCGTCGGGTTGAACTTCGGCGTCTACAACGGCCAGAAGCACATTCCGGTGCTGGTGACCGAGGAGATGGTGGGACACAAATTCGGAGAGTTCGCGCCGACGCGGATTTTCCACGGCCACTCGGGCGACAAGAAAGCCGTCAAGAAGTAGCCGCAAGGAACATTGAGAGAGCACGATCATGGGCAAGAGCTCGCGCGAGCGCGTACTCGCTGACAACGAAGCCAAGGCGGTGACCCGGAACATCCGGATCAGCCCGCAGAAGCTCAATCTTGTCGCGCAGCTGATCCGCGGCAAGAAGGCCGCGACGGCGCTCGCAGATCTGGAATTTTCGCGCAAGCGCATCGCCAGGGATGTGCGCAAGTGCCTGGAGTCGGCGATCGCGAACGCCGAAAACAACCATGACCTCGACGTCGACGATCTCGTCGTCGCCGAGGCCCATGTCGGCAAGTCGCTGGTCATCAAACGTTTTGCGGCCCGCGGTCGCGGCCGCATGGGTCGTATTTTCAAGCCGTTCTCGCACCTGACGATCGTGGTTCGTCAGGTCGAAGCCGCCAAGGCCTGAGGAGAACTCGATGGGTCAAAAGGTCAATCCGGTCGGGCTGCGCGTCGGCATCAACCGCACCTGGGACTCGCGCTGGTACGCGGGCAAGAACGATTACGGCTCGCTGCTGCATGAGGACATCAAGATCCGCAGCGCGCTGATGAAGGAGCTGAAGCAGGCCGCCGTCGCGCGCATCGTGATCGAGCGCCCGCACAAGAAGTGCCGCGTCACCATCCACTCGGCGCGTCCGGGCGTGGTGATCGGCAAGAAGGGCGCCGACATCGAGAAGCTGCGCAAGACGGTGGCGAAGATGACCGACAGCGACGTCGTCATCAACATCATCGAAATCCGCAAGCCGGAGCTCGACGCCCAGCTCGTTGCCGAGTCGATCGCGCAGCAGCTCGAGCGCCGCGTCGCCTTCCGCCGCGCGATGAAGCGCGCCGTGCAGTCGGCGATGCGTCTCGGCGCCGAGGGCATCCGCATCAACTGCTCGGGCCGTCTCGGCGGCGCCGAAATCGCGCGCATGGAGTGGTACCGCGAAGGCCGCGTTCCGCTGCACACGCTGCGCGCCGATGTCGACTACGGCGTCTCGACCGCCTTCACCACCTACGGCACCTGCGGCGTCAAGGTCTGGATCTTCAAGGGCGAGATCCTCGAGCACGACCCGATGGCGCAGGACAAGAAGCTTTCCGACAGCGATGCCGGCCGTCCGCGCCGCGACAGCGCGGCGTAAGCGGGGAGCCAGAACGGATTTAAGTCATGCTGCAACCGAAACGCACCAAGTTCCGCAAGGGCTTCAAGGGCCGCATCCACGGCGTCGCCACCTCCGGCGTCACCCTGGCGTTCGGCCAGTTCGGCCTCAAGGCGCTGGAGCCGGAGCGCGTCACCGCCCGCCAGATCGAGGCGGCGCGCCGTGCGCTCACCCGCCACATGAAGCGCGCCGGCCGCGTCTGGATCCGCGTGTTCCCGGACGTTCCGGTGTCGAAGAAGCCGATTGAAGTGCGCATGGGCAAGGGCAAGGGCAACCCGGAGCTTTGGGTCGTCCGCGTCAAGCCCGGCAGGATCCTGTTCGAGGTCGATGGCATTCCGCTCGGCTTGGCCAAGGAAGCGCTGGCGCTCGCCGCCGCGAAGCTCCCGGTCAAGACCCGGTTCATCGAACGCATTGCCGAGTAACGACGATGAAAGCAGCCGACATCCGGGCGATGACGTCCGACCAGATCGACGACGAAGTGCTCAAGCTCAAGAAGGAGCAGTTCAACCTGCGCTTTCAGCGGGCGACCGGGCAGCTCGAGAACACCTCGCGGGTGCGCGCCGTGCGGCGCGACATCGCGCAACTGAAAACCATCGCCGCGCAGAAGCGCGCCGCGGCGAAAGCGAAAGAGTAAGGGGCCGAAAGATGCCGAAGCGTACGCTCTATGGCGTCGTCGTCAGCGACAAGCAGGACAAAACCGTTGTCGTGCAGGTCGAACGGCGCTTTACGCACCCCACGATGAAGAAGACCGTGCGTCGGTCCAAGAAGTATCACGCGCACGATGAGAAGAACGAATACAAGGTCGGCGACGCGGTCTACATCGAAGAGCGCAAGCCGTTGTCGAAGCTCAAGCGCTGGGAAGTGATTGAGCTTTACAAGCGGGCTTCGCAGTAAGCGGTCGCGGAAACAGAACACGAAAGACGAGAGTGGCATCATGATCCAGATGCAGACCAACCTCGATGTGGCGGACAACTCCGGTGCGCGCCGCGTCATGTGCATCAAGGTGCTCGGCGGCTCGAAGCGCAAGTACGCCACCATCGGCGACACGATTGTCGTCTCGGTGAAGGAGGCGATCCCGCGCGGCCGCGTGAAGAAGGGCGAGGTGATGAAGGCGGTCGTCGTCCGCATCGCCAAGGACATCAAGCGCGCCGACGGTTCGGTCATTCGCTTCGACCGCAACGCCGCCGTGCTGATCAACGCGCAGGCCGAGCCGGTCGGCACCCGTATCTTCGGGCCGGTGCCGCGCGAATTGCGCGCCAAGAACCACATGAAGATCATTTCGCTCGCGCCGGAGGTGCTGTGATGGCCGCGAAGATCCGCAAGGGCGACAAGGTCGTCGTGCTCGCCGGCCGCGACAAGGGCCGTTCGGGCGAGGTGATCGAAGTGCGCCCGGCCGCCGCCCAGGCGCTGGTGCGTGGCGTCAACATGGTCAAGCGCCACCAGAAGCAGACCGCCCAGCAGGAAGGCGGAATCATTTCCAAGGAAGGCCCGGTCCACCTGTCGAACCTCGCGATCGCCGATCCGAAGGACGGCAAGGCGACCCGCGTGGGCTTCAAGTTTGTGGGCGAGGGCGCCGACCGCCGCAAGGTGCGCGTGTCCAAGCGCTCGGGAGTTGAGATCGATGGCTGAGACCGACAAAACCGCGCTGGCGAAGCAGGAAGCCAAGGCCGAAAAGAAGGCCGCTGCGGCCGCCAAGGCCGAGGCGAAGTCTTCGCCGAAAAAGCCGCGTGAACGCTCGACCTATGTCGCGCGCCTGCGCACGCATTTCGACAGCGAAATCCGCGCCCGGCTGACCAAGGAATTCAATTACGCGAACCCGATGCAGGTTCCGGTCATTACCAAGGTGGTGCTCAACATGGGCATCGGCGAGGGCGTGGCCGACCGCAAGAAGGTCGACAACGCCGCCGGCGACCTGACGCTGATCGCCGGCCAGAAGGTCGTCATCACCAAGTCGCGCAAGTCGATCGCGACCTACAAGCTGCGTGACGGCCAGGCCATCGGCTGCAAGGTCACGCTGCGCAAGGCGCGGATGTACGACTTCCTCGACCGCCTGGTGAACATCGCGCTGCCGCGCGTGCGCGACTTCCGCGGTCTCAACCCGAAGAGCTTCGACGGCCGCGGCAACTACTCGCTCGGCATCAAGGAACACATCATTTTCCCGGAGATCGACTTCGACAAGGTCACCGATGTCTGGGGTCTCGACATCACCGTTTGCACGACCGCGCGCACGGACAAGGAAGCCCGCGCGCTGCTCGATGCGTTCAATTTCCCGTTCCGGCAGTGAGCCAGCGCGCTCATACGCGGAACCGTTAAGGAGCTGATGAATGGCCAAGAAGAGTTCGGTCGAGAAGAACAACCGGCGGCGCAAGATGGCGAAGCAGTTCGCCGGCCGCCGCGCGAAGCTGAAGGCGATCCAGATGGACAAGAAGGCGTCGATGGAAGATCGATTCGCCGCCGGTCTGAAGCTCGCCGAGCTGCCGCGCAACTCGTCCAAGACGCGCGTCCGCAACCGGTGCGAACTGTCCGGCCGCCCGCGCGCCTATTACCGCAAGCACAAGCTCAGCCGTATCGCGCTGCGCGAGCTTGGCTCCAAGGGGCTCATTCCGGGCCTCGTGAAGTCGAGCTGGTGAGGAGGGGCGCATGGCTGTGAACGATCCGATCGGCGACATGATCACACGCATCCGCAATGCGCAGATGCGGAACAAGTCGAAGGTCAACATGCCGGGCTCGCGGCTGCGCGAGCGCGTGCTCGAAGTGCTCAAGAGCGAAGGCTATATCCGCGGCTATACCTCGACTGCGCATACCAATGGCCGCTTCGAGCTTGAGATCGAGCTGAAGTATTTCGATGGCGCTCCGGTCATCCGCGAAATCGAGCGGGTGTCGAAGCCGGGCCGCCGGGTCTACACCTCCGTCAAGGCGCTGCCGCGCATCAATAACGGCCTCGGCATTTCGATTCTGTCGACGCCGAAGGGCGTGATGGCCGATCACGCGGCGCGCGACGCCAATGTCGGCGGCGAAATCATCTGCACGGTGTTCTGATGTCACGCGTAGGCAAACGAGCTGTGGCTGTCCCGACTGGCGTTACCGCCAGCGTCGAAGGGCAGACCGTCAAGATCAAGGGTCCGAAGGGCGCGATGGCGCTCGTCGTTCCCGACGACGTCGCCGTCGTCATGGACAAGGGCGCGATCAAGCTCGATCCGCGCAACGAGACCAAGAAGGCCCGTGCGCTGTGGGGCACCTCGCGCGCCAACGTCGCCAATCTGGTCCAGGGCGTCACCAAGGGCTTCGAAAAGAAGCTCGAGATCAACGGCGTCGGTTACCGTGCCGCGGTCGCCGGCAAGACGCTGCAGTTGCAGCTCGGCTACTCGCACGACGTGAACTATCTGATCCCGGAAGGCATCACGATCGCGACGCCGAAGCCGACCGAGATCGTCGTCACCGGCATCGACAGCCAGAAGGTCGGTCAGGTCGCCGCCGAAATCCGCGAATACCGCGCGCCGGAGCCCTACAAGGGCAAGGGCGTGAAATACGCAAACGAATATATCTTCCGCAAGGAAGGCAAGAAGAAGTAACGGAGCCCGAGATGTCGAGGGAAGCCATTCGGACTGCGCGGCGCAAGGACAGCGTTCGCCGCAACGTCAAGCGGGCCGCGCATGGGCGCGTTCGCCTGTCGGTGCACCGCTCGTCCAAGCACATCTATGCGCAGGTGATCGACGACGTGAAGGGCGTGACTGTCGCCGCCGCGTCGACGATGGAAAAGACCATGCGCGACGGCGGCAAGACTGGCGCCAACATCGAGGCCGCCAAGGCGGTCGGCAAGCTGGTCGCGCAGCGCGCCGTCGAGAAGGGCATCAAGGAAGTCGTGTTCGACCGCGGCTCTTATCTTTATCACGGCCGCATCAAGGCGCTGGCCGACGCCGCCCGCGAGGGCGGACTTAACTTCTGATTGGACCATAACGCATGGCACATGAACCCCGACGAGATCGTGAACGCGGCGGCCGCGACCGGCAGGAGCGCGACAGCGAGTTTGTCGACAAGCTCGTGCACATCAACCGCGTCGCCAAGGTGGTGAAAGGCGGCCGGCGTTTCGGCTTCGCCGCGCTGGTCGTGATCGGCGATCAGAAGGGCCGGGTCGGATTCGGCCACGGCAAGGCGCGCGAGGTTCCGGAAGCCATCCGCAAGGCGACCGACGCCGCCAAGCGCGGCCTGACGCGCGTGCCGCTGCGTGAAGGCCGCACGCTGCATCACGACGTTTACGGCCGTCACGGCGCGGGCAAGGTGTTCCTGCGCGCGGCGCCTCCCGGCACCGGCATCATCGCCGGCGGCCCGATGCGCGCCGTGTTCGAGACGCTCGGCATGCAGGACGTCGTCGCCAAGTCGCTCGGTTCGTCAAATCCCTACAACGTCGTGCGCGCCACCTTCGACGCGCTCAAGCACCAGGATTCGCCGCGCTCGGTCGCCGCGCGCCGCAATCTGAAGGTGTCGACCCTGCAGTCGCGCCGCCGCGAGGGCGACGCCGAACAAGTGGCCGAGTAAGCGTTATGGCGAAAGCATCCAAGACCATCAAAGTCGAGCAGGTCGGCAGCCCGCTGCGCCGCGACGGTGCGCAGCGCAAGACGCTGATCGGGCTCGGGCTCAACAAGATCGGCCGCTCGCGTGATCTGCCGGACACCCCGGAAACGCGCGGCATGATCCGCAAGGTGCATCACCTGGTGCGGGTCGTCGAAGGCTAAGAGGACGTCATGAAACTCGACAACATCGCCGACAATCCCGGCTCGCGCCACAAGCGCACCCGCATCGGCCGCGGCATCGGTTCGGGCCGCGGCAAGACCGGCGGCCGCGGCGGCAAGGGCCAGACCGCGCGCTCCGGTTACCGCAACAAGGGCTTCGAAGGCGGCCAGATGCCGCTGCATCGCCGCCTGCCGAAGCGCGGCTTCCGCAACACCTCGTTCGCGGTGAAGCTCAACGAGATCAATCTCCGCGACGTGCAGGAAGCGATCGATGCCGGCACGCTCGATGCCAAGAACCCGGTCGACGTCGCCGCGCTGGTGAAGGCCGGCGTGCTTCGCCGCGAGAAGGGTGGCGTCAAGCTGCTCGGCAGCGGCGAGCTGAAGGCCAAGGTCGACTTCTCCGTGTGGCGCGCCTCGAAGTCAGCGATCGCGGCGGTCGAGAAGGCCGGTGGTTCGGTCAAGATCCTGGCGCCCGCCAAGGAAGAGGATGCCGAGCCCCGCGGCAAGAACAAGCGCGCGGCGCTCGAAGCCACCAAGGGTGGCGACAAGAAGGCCGGCAAAGGTGCCGATAAGGGCGCGAAGAAGAAGGCCGACAAGGGCGGCGACGACGCCGAGTGATGCCTATATGAGGCTTCGTGCAGTGGGGCGCGCAAGCCAAGCGGAGCGGTGAATGGTCTCGGCAGCGGAACAACTGGCATCCAATCTGAATTTCGCGGCGCTCGCCAAGGCCGACGAACTCAAGAAGCGCATCTGGTTCACGCTGGGTGCGCTGCTCGTTTATCGGCTCGGCACCTATATCCCGCTGCCCGGCGTCGATCCGTCCGCCTGGGACCAGATCTTCCGGACCCAGTCCGGCGGCATTCTCGGCATGTTCAACATGTTCTCCGGTGGCGGCATCCACCGGCTGGCGATCTTCGCCCTGAACATCATGCCTTACATCTCTGCCTCGATTATCATTCAGCTTCTGACCACCGTGTCGCCGACGCTTGAGCAGCTCAAGAAGGAAGGCGAGGCGGGCCGCAAGGTCATGAACCAGTACACCCGGTATCTCACCGTGGTGCTCGCTGTGTTCCAGGCTTACGGCATCGCGGTCGGCCTCGAAGGCGCCGGCAATGTGGTGTCCGCGCCCGGCATGTTCTTCCGCATCTCGACCGTCATCACGCTGACCGGCGGCACCATGTTCCTGATGTGGCTCGGCGAGCAGATCACCTCGCGCGGCATCGGCAACGGCATCTCGCTCATCATCATGGCGGGCATCGTCGCGGAGCTGCCGTCGGCGATTGCCGGCACACTGGAACTCGGCCGTCAGGGCGCGCTGTCGACCGGCCTCATCCTGATCATCATGCTGATGGCGGTTGCCGTCATCGCCTTCATCGTTTTCATGGAGCGCGCCCAGCGCCGCCTGCTGATCCAGTATCCCAAGCGCCAGGTCGGCAACCAGATGTTCGAAGGGCAGAGTTCGCATCTGCCCCTGAAGCTCAACACCTCGGGCGTCATCCCGCCGATCTTTGCGTCGTCGCTGCTGCTGCTGCCGACCACGGTTGCGAACTTCAATGCGGGGCAGGGGCCGGGCTGGCTCACCACGCTGACGACCTTCCTCGGCCACGGCCGGCCGGGCTTCCTGATCCTTTACATCGCGCTGATCGTGTTCTTCGCGTTCTTCTACACGGCGATCGTGTTCAATCCGACCGAGACCGCCGACAACCTGAAGAAGCACGGCGGCTTCATTCCGGGCATCCGGCCGGGCGAGCGCACCGCCGAATACATCGACTATGTGCTGTCGCGCATCACGGTGGTCGGTGCGATCTATCTCGCCATCGTCTGTATCATTCCGGAAATCCTGATTTCCTACGCGGCGGTGCCGTTCTACTTCGGCGGCACTTCGCTGCTGATCGTCGTCAGCGTGACGATGGATACGGTCGCGCAGGTGCAGGGCTATCTGCTCGCGCACCAGTATGAAGGCCTCATCAAGCGCTCGAAGTTGCGAGGCCGCAAACGATGAGGCTGATACTGCTCGGGCCGCCGGGGGCCGGAAAGGGCACGCAGGCACAACGACTGGTTCGCAAGCACGGCATCGTGCAGCTGTCGACCGGCGACATGCTGCGCGCGGCGGTCGCCGCGCAGACGCCCGTGGGCTTGCAAGCCAAGGATCTCATGGCGGCCGGCAAGCTGGTGCCGGACGAGGTCGTCGTCGCCATCATCGCAGACCGCATCGGCGAGCCGGACGCGCGCCGCGGCTTCATCCTCGACGGCTTTCCCCGCACGGTGGCGCAGGCCGAAGCGCTGGAAAAGATTCTGGCCGAGCGCGGCCTCGAATTGGATGCCGTGGTCGAGTTGAAGGTCAATGAAGACATCCTCGTGCGCCGCATCGAGAGCCGCGTCGCGGAGATGACCGCGCGCGGCGAGAAGTTGCGCGCCGACGATAATCCTGCGGTGCTGAAGGATCGTCTCGCCGCCTACCGGGCGCAGACCGCGCCGCTGTCGAGCCACTATGCCGGCAAGGGCATGCTGAAGACCGTCGACGGCATGGCGCCGATCGAGGAGGTCGCCGCCGCGATCGATCGTATCCTCGGCCGCGGCAAGGCTGCCGCGCCGTCCTCGCGCCGCCGTCCGGCCGGCCGCAAGCCCGCCCGCAAGCGTCCGGCGGCCCGCAAGGCCGCTGCCGCCCGCAGGGCGGTCGGCAAGAAGTCCGCGGCGAAGAAGGCGGCCCGGAAGGGTGCCAAAAAGGGACGGAAAAAGGCGGTTTCGGCCGCCAAACGCGCCAAAACCGCCAAGCCGGCCCGTAAATCGGCCGCCAAATCCGCCGTGAAGCGGCGCAAGGCGGGCCGCAAAAGCGCCCGCAAGGCATCCAGCCGCCGGAGGTTGACGAAACGGCGATGAATGCCCTAATAACACGCCTATCAACGAGTCTGACGCGATGCCGGGCCCCGGAAGCAGGGGAGGGTGTCGTGTTCTGCGTTGCGTTAAGCCCTTCAAGGGACAACAGAATTTATGCCCACCGGTGCATGGTTCGCTAACAGGACCGTCCGGTAACAGGAGAGACTACCCGTGGCTCGTATCGCTGGTGTGAACATCCCGACCAACAAGCGCGTGGTCATCGCGCTTCAATACATCCACGGGATTGGGCAGAAAAATGCCCAGGACATCATGACCAAGGTGAATCTGCCGCCGGAGCGTCGCGTGTCGCAGTTGACCGACGCCGAGGTGCTGCAGATCCGCGAGATCATCGACCGCGACTACATGGTCGAAGGCGATCTGCGCCGTGACGTGGCGATGAACATCAAGCGGCTGATGGATCTCGGCTGCTACCGTGGCCTGCGTCACCGCAAGGGCCTCCCGGTCCGCGGCCAGCGCACCCACACCAACGCCCGCACGCGCAAGGGTCCGGCCAAGACCATCGCTGGCAAGAAAAAGACCGTCTGAGTTTTAGGAACAGGGATGGCCGGGACCGTTGGGGTTTCCGGCCGCGAGAGGACTACGAATGGGCAAGGAAGCCACCCGCGTCCGCCGCCGCGAGCGCAAGAACATCGCGTCCGGCGTCGCGCACGTGAATGCGTCGTTCAACAATACCATGATCACCATCTCGGACGCGCAGGGCAACACGATTGCCTGGTCGTCGGCCGGCACGATGGGGTTCAAGGGTTCGCGCAAGTCGACGCCTTATGCCGCGCAGGTCGCGGCCGAAGATGCCGCCAAGAAGGCGCAGGAACACGGCATGCGCACGCTCGAAGTCGAGGTTTCCGGTCCGGGTTCGGGCCGTGAATCGGCGCTGCGCTCGCTGCAGTCGGCCGGCTTCACGATCACCTCGATCCGCGACGTGACGTCCATTCCGCATAACGGCTGTCGGCCGCGCAAGCGCCGGCGCGTCTGATTTTCGATTGCGACGGGCCCCGAGGGGTCCGCCTCCGCCGACATTCTTCCCACACGGCGGGTGGGGTGCGCGGGGCAGGCCGCGCGATATGATGGGTGAACACGTGATCCAGAAAAACTGGCAGGAATTGATCAGGCCGAACAAGTTGCAGGTCACGGCGGGCAGCGATGCGTCGCGCACGGCCACGATGGTGGCCGAGCCGCTCGAGCGCGGCTTCGGCGTGACGCTCGGCAACGCGCTTCGCCGCGTGCTGCTGTCGTCGCTGCAAGGCGCCGCGGTGCAGTCCGTCCACATCGACGGCGTGCTGCACGAATTCTCCTCGATCGCCGGCGTGCGCGAGGACGTGACCGACATCGTCCTCAACATCAAGGACATCGCCATCAAGATGCAGGGCGAAGGCCCCAAGCGCATGGTGGTGAAGAAGCAGGGTCCCGGCACCGTCACCGCCGGCGACATCCAGACGGTCGGCGACGTCGTGGTGCTCAATCCGGAACTCGTGCTGTGCACCCTCGACGAGGGCGCCGAAATCCGCATGGAATTCACCGTCAACACCGGCAAGGGCTACGTCGCCGCCGAGCGCAACCGCCCGGAAGACGCGCCGATCGGCTTGATCCCGGTCGACAGCCTCTATTCGCCGGTCCGCAAGGTCTCCTACAAGGTCGAGAATACCCGCGAGGGCCAGATCCTCGACTATGACAAGCTCACGCTGACCGTCGAGACCAACGGCGCGGTCACGCCGGACGACGCGCTCGCCTATGCCGCGCGCATCCTGCAGGACCAGCTCAACGTCTTCGTGAACTTCGAGGAGCCGCGCAAGGAACAGGCCGTGGAGTCGATCCCGGACCTCGCCTTCAACCCGGCCTTCCTCAAGAAAGTGGACGAGCTGGAATTGTCGGTCCGTTCGGCGAACTGCCTGAAGAACGACAACATCGTCTACATCGGCGACCTCGTGCAGAAGTCGGAAGCGGAAATGCTCCGCACCCCCAACTTCGGCCGCAAGTCGCTCAACGAGATCAAGGAAGTGCTGGCGCAGATGGGCCTCCACCTCGGCATGGAAGTGCCGGGCTGGCCGCCGGAGAACATCGAAGAGCTCGCCAAGCGCTTCGAGGATCACTACTGAGTCTCTGTCATTCCGGGCGGCGCGTGAGCGCCGAACCCGGAATCCAGAAACTGATATTGCGCCTGTTGCTGGATTCCGGATCGCTGCTTTCGCAGCGTCCGGAATGACAGGGCGGGAAGATCGGGCGAACGCAGGAAGCCCACCTGCAACTTCCGACGAACCGTCGGGACACTGAAGAAGGAAACGTAACAATGCGTCACGGCAAGGTTCACCGGAAGTTCAACCGCACGGCGGAGCATCGCAAGGCGATGTTCGCCAACATGTGCGCCGCGCTGATCAAGCACGAGCAGATCATGACGACGCTGCCGAAGGCGAAGGATCTTCGCCCGGTGATCGAGAAGCTGATCACGCTCGGCAAGAAGGGCGGCCTGCACGGCCGCCGCCAGGCGATCTCGCAGATCCGCGACGTCGCGATGGCCAAGAAGCTGTTCGACGTGCTCGGCCCGCGCTACAAGGACCGCAACGGCGGCTACACCCGCATCATGAAGGCGGGCTTCCGCTACGGAGACAACGCGCCGCTCGCCGTGATTGAATTCGTCGACCGCGACGTCGATGCCAAGGGTCTCGACTCCGGCCCGGTGCAGGAAAAGAAGGTCGAGGCGGACGAGGCCGCCACCGCTTGATGCGGGCCTCCATCGCAACATTCGCAAAGGCGGCGCTCGGCGCCGCCTTTTTGCTGTGGGCTGGTATTTCGATGCCGCAAGCGTCCGACTCCGCCGCCGACCGCGCGCTGATCGTCGCCGCGATCAACGGCGATCTTGCCGCCGTGAAGAAGGCGCTGAAGGACGGCGCGACCGTCGACGTCCGCGACATTCGCGGCCGCACCTCGCTGCTGATCGCCACCCATCGCAACGAGCCGGCCATCGCGCGCGTGTTGATCGAGGCCGGCGCGAACCCGAACATCAAGGACAATATCCAGGACAGCGCGTTTCTCTATGCCGGCGCGGAGGGGCGCAATGCGATCCTCAAGGCCATTCTCGACACTGGCAAGGCGGACCTCGCGAGCACGAACCGCTACGGCGGCACGGCGCTGATCCCGGCGGCGCATCACGGCCACCCGGAGACCGTGAAGATCCTGCTGCGCACGGCGATCGACAAGGATCACGTCAACAATCTCGGCTGGACCGCGCTCTTGGAGGCCGTGATCCTCGGCGACGGCGGCAAGGTCCACACTGACATTGTGCGCATGCTGGTCAAGGCGCGGGCGAGCCTGAACATCGCCGACCGCGACGGCGTCACGCCGCTCGGCCATGCCAAGCGGCGCGGCTACACGGAAATCGCGAAAATCCTCAGCGACGCCGGCGCGAAGTAGCGCGGCCCGTCAGGCCTTCGTCAGCAGTTCGCCGACGGCGCGATGGCCTGCGTCGATTGCGCTGTGGGCATAGGCGCTCCACTCGGAGTCGGAGTTTGCGATCGCCACGTTGCCGGCCTTGCGGCGTGCCAGTGCCGAAGTGGCCGCGAATTCGTCGTCCTTGTCGAACAGCGAGTTTTGCGCGTAGGCGTAGCCGTGCGACCAGCGGTTGACGGTAATCGCCGCGATGTCACGCCCGCTCGAGAAGCCGCCGGGGCCAAGCATGCGGTCGAGATCGCCGCGCACATGCTTCTCGATCTCCTCAAAACTCATGTCGAGCAGCTTCTGGCGGCCGATGCGGAACTGGTCGCGCGCTTCCAGTCCCTGATGGGGTTCGCCCGGCACATGCACCATGTGGATGCAGATCGGCTTGTCGGGGTCGCGCGGATGGCGGTAGCCGCCGAGATCGACGGGATAGTCGAGCTTGACCCGGCAGTGAAACGACATCGGCGCGGAAATCTCGTGCACCTTGAGTGTCGCCCAGGGACGCCAGTTGCGCGTGACGACATTGGTATAGACCAGCGGCGCCTTGACGTTCTTCGCGAGCGCGTCGCGCTGCTCCTGCGGCAGTTCCGGCATCAGGTAGGGGACGATCATGTTGAAGCAGGCGAGCACGACATGCTTTGCGCCCGCGCGCACGAGCTTGTCGTCCTTCACGTAGGCGATCTCCGTGCCGCCGCCGCTGTTGCGAACATTGACGCAGGTCGAGTTGAGCCGGATGCGCACCGGCTGCGAGGGGCGGTCGAGCGCGGCATAGTCGAACCGCGCCAGCACGATGTCGTCCATGCCGGGTGACTTGCCCTTGTGCTTCGGCGTGACGCCGGGCACCAGATCGCGCGCCAGAAGCCGGGCAATCGAGGCGTTGCCGTCGGGGAAGTGATAAATATAGGGCTCGGTCAGTTCCGCGTTCTGCTCGTGCGGCAGGCCGAGGCCGGCAAAGCCCGGATAGCCGGTCTCCATCGCGTCATAGGCCGGCACCGCGTCGCAGCCGAGCGCGAAAAAATCGAGCGTGCGGCCCTGGAAGCAGTTGGCGACCTCCTCGGAGACGCCGCAGATCTTGATCAGGTAATCGCGATAGCTGGTGGATTTCAGCACGGCGATCTTCTCGGCCGCCGGCTTGCCGGACAGCGGATCGGTCTTTTGCTCGTAGAGGCCGAGCAGTTCCGCCTTGCTCTTGTCGGAGATCGGAAAGCCGGCGATGAAATCGCGCAGCGGCCTGGCGTTGAGCAAATCGGGGGTCAGGTCGTCGGCCACCATCGTCATCGGGTCGCCGGTGACAAGCGTGTCGCGGCCGAACGTCTCCTTGCCGAAGAACATTGCGCGCGACAGGCCGAGCGAGGGATAGAAGCGGCGGTCGAACGCCTTGTCGAACCGTGCGACGTCGATGCCGAGCCGGCGCACCAGCCGTTTCGCCACCGCGCTGTATTCCGCCTTCGGCGATTGCATGGATTCGCTGCCGCCGTAGCCGATCAGCAGGTTGCCGTCGGCGGTGAACTCGTTGCGCTTGGCGTGGCCGCCGAAATCGTCGTGATTGTCGAGGATGAGGATGCGCGCCTTGCCTCCGGCGCGCTCGCGGTAGAACCACGCCGCCGCAAGCCCGCTGATGCCGCCGCCGACCACGATCAGGTCGTAGCGCTCGGTCACCGGCACGCCGTCGAGCTTGAAATCCTCGCCGTCGCGCAATTTGTGAGCGGCCTCGAATGAGCCCGGATGATGCCCGCGCAGGCCGGTGAGGGCGGGAGGATAGGGGGACGGCGTCTGCGCGAGAAGCTGCGCCGGCGTGAGCCCCGACGCCATCGTCAGGGCGACGCCATTGAGGAAGTCTCGGCGGTCTATCCCGTCGATCATGTCTCAAGCGTAACGGGCGCCGGCGTTGCGCGCCAGCGCCCTTTTATTCGCGGTCGGCCGGCGGCGTCGCGGTGAGGAATCTTCAAGCCTGCCGAACCCTCACGCCTCTGCCCGCCGCCACGGCGCGATGCGCTTCTCCAGCCATTTGGCGCCGTTCGTCAGCGTCACGCCGAGGAACATCAGCGTGATCACCGGCACGAAGGTTTTGTCCATCTCGAACACATTGGCGTATTTCGTCACCATGAAGCCGAGGCCGGAAATCGTGGTGTAGAACTCCGCGATGATCATGCCGACGAGGCCGCGGCCGATCGCGAGGCGGATGCCGGCGGCGATATAGGGCAAGGCGAAGGGCAACAGCACGTCCTGCCACACCGCCCGCTCGCTGGAGCGGAACGAGCGCGCCACCTCGATCAGGTTACGGTCGACCTCGCGCACGCCCTGATAGGTGTTGATGATGATCGGGAACACCGCGAACAGGAACACGACGATGATCTTGGCCTTCAGATAGATGCCGAACCACAGCACCAGCACCGGCACCAGCGCGACCATCGGCGTGGCGTAAAAGGCGTTGATCGGCAGGTCGAGCGCCCAGTCGAGCTGGCGTACCCGCGCCATCGCGACCGCGAGCGGAATGCCGATCAGGATCGCGAAGCCGAGGCCGAACACCAGCACTTCGAGGCTCTGGCCGAGGAAGTAGGGCAATTCGCCGTTGAGCGTCAGCGTTGCGAAGGCGACGGCGATCTTCGAGGGGTAGGTGAAGAAGATAGGGTCGATCGACGGCCCGGTCAGTTCCCACACGCCGAGGATCAGCGCCAGCGCGCCGTAGCGAAAGAAGGCGCGCCGCTGCCAGAATGGCGGCGGCGCGGTCTTGGCGGTGGCTGCGGGCGCAGCCGTGTTCACGGCCCGGGCGTCGTTGACGGCGCTCATTGTCGATCTCCTCGGACGCGGTCCGCGCGGGCAGGCTAGGCGATCAGAAGGCAGCCGACGGGCACTTCGGGCCCTTCCACTCGCCGAGATCGGCGATCGCCTTCTTGGCGAAGGAGGCGTCGATCATGTCCTCGTAAGACGGCGTCTTGCCTTTCTCGATATTGCCGACCCGCGTCATCAAACCGGCGGTGAAGTCGAACCGCTCCTTGTTGAGGCCGGAATTGGCGTCCCAGATGCACTCCTTCACCATGAAGTCGTAGGTGTCGGAAATGACCTTTTCGGGATAGCCGGTGTGCTTGACCATGATCGGCAGCACCTTGGCCTTGTCGTTGTAGATGATGCGCGTCGCTTCCATCGTCGCGGTGACGAAGGCCTGCATGGCCTTGGCCTTGTCCTTGATGGTCTTTTCGCTGGCGACCGCGACGGTGTAGACCGTCTTCGGCTGGATCTCCCACATGCGGGCGATCGCGTGCAGCGTCGGCACCTTGCTCTTGGCGAGCATTTCCTGCTCGACATGCAGGATCGCGGTATCGACCTGGTTGGCGACCAGCGCCGGCACGTCCTCGGTCGCAATCGAGACGAAATTGGCTTCCTTCGGATCGACCTTGGCGGCGCGCAGCACCGACTTCGAGATGATGTCGGCGAAGCCGCCGGGCTCCTGGATGCCGATGCGCTTGCCCTTGAGATCGGCCATCGTCTTCACGTTGTCGCGCACGACCATCGAGGCTTCGAACTTGTAGAGGTTGGCCGAGAGAATCTTGGTCGGAGCGCCTTTCGATTTGCCGACCGCCGACACCGAACCGGGTGCAAGGCCGACATCGATGTTGCCGGCGAGCACGCCGCGGAACACATGCACGCCGCCGGGCAACGCCACGGTCTTCACGGTGATGCCGTACTTCTTGTAGAGGCCGAGGTCCTGCGCGACGACCACCGGCATATGCACGACGTTCGGCGGGCTGGTCGGCAGGCCGACGGTGATTTCCTGCTGCGCCGCGGCGATGCCGGGCGCGGCAACGAAGCCGGCAAGCGCCATAAGCGGCGCAAGAAACGCTGCGCGAAGACGTGTCATGAAATCCTCCCTGTTGGGCCGTTGTCTGGATGCCGCGGCGGTTATGCGCCTGCGGTCCGGCCCGGCCGTTTGTTCCTCATCCTCAACCGCCGGTCTTGTTGCGGGCGCATCAAACGCCGCGTGCCGGCTGGATGCAGCGATCATGGCAGATTATCCCGGGCCTTTCGAGTGGGCGGGTTGGCGTGCGCTGCAAAATTTCCGTTTCGGTTTCGGGAATAACGTTGTGCGGTCACATCGGGGAGCGTGGCGGCGGTATCATTAGCGGGCTAATGTTCGCGCGCAGATTCCGGGTGAGCTGAGGGGGACATCATGCTCAGGGTTTTCGCGCTTCGCGCCGTGGTGCTTGGCGGCGCAATTTTCGCCATTCTGAATTCGGCGGCGTTCGCTCAGGACAAGGCGCTCGTTGCGCGCGGCGACTATCTGGTCAATTCGCTGCTGACCTGCGGCAACTGTCACACGCCGAAGGGGCCGCCGGCCGCGGTCGCCGGCAAGGACTTCTCCGGCGGTCTGTCGTGGGATGAGCCGCCGTTCAAGGTGACGGCGCCGAACATCACGCCGGACAAGGAGACCGGCATCGGGTCGTGGACCGACGCGCAGATCAAGACGGCACTGCGCAAGGGCCTGAAGCCGAACGGCACGCCGGTCGCGATGGTGATGCCGAGCGGCTTCTACGAAATCATGACCGAGCGCGACATCAGCGCGGTCGTCGCATACCTGCGCACGCTGAAGCCGGTCAAGAACCAGGTGCCTGATCCGGTCTACAAGATGCCGCAGGGCCATCCGATCCCGCCGGGCGGCGACAAGCCGTTCAAGGAAGCCGACCTCACCGACAAGGTGAAGAAGGGCTTCTACCTCGCCACCATCGCGCACTGCATGGAGTGCCACACGCCGTTCGGCGCGCGCGGCCGTGACTTCGACAACAAGCTCGGCGCCGGCGGGGCGGAATTCCCCGGTCCCTGGGGCAAGTCGGTGTCGCGCAACATCACGTCGAGCAAGGCGAAGGGCCTTGGCAACTGGACCGATGCCGAGATCAAGCGGGCGATCACGCAGGGCATCAGCAAGGACGGCAGCAAACTGAAGCCGCCAATGGGTTTCCCGCTCTACGCCAAAATGACGGCCGACGACCTCGACGCCGTGGTCGCCTATCTGCGCACCGTGCCGGCGAAGGAGTAGGAGCGTTTTCAAGCGAAGTGGATACCGGTTCGCGTGAAGAAAACGCGACCCATAAGAAAGCCGGCCCGGCCGGGCTTCAATTCGCCCGAAAGGGGGCCTAATCTCCGCAGTTCCCCGACTCGTCGGCCGGGCATAGCCGTTCGAAGAACGGCGTTCTGGGGAAGCCTATGTGGATGCCCGGCAGCGAAAGGGCGTTCACGCCCGTCTTCGCCGGGCTTTGGCCGGGCATGACAGCAGAGTGAGCTTCTGGGCCTATGTTTCTTCGCGCTTTTGGTGTCTTGGCTGGTATCGCCCTTGGAGTCTCGACGGTAGTTTCACCGGCGCTCGCGCAGCACCGGCGCGTGCCGGCGCCCGGCGAGTTGCAGCTGTCCTACGCGCCGGTCGTCCAGCGCGTCGCGCCGGCGGTGGTCAATGTCTACGCCGCCAAGATCGTGCAGAACCGCAACCCGCTGTTCGACGATCCGATCTTCCGCCGCTTTTTCGGCGGCGGTCCCGACACGCCGCGCAACCAGATCCAGCGCTCGCTCGGCTCCGGCGTGATCGTCGAGGGCTCCGGCCTCATCGTCACCAACAATCACGTCATCGAAGGCGCCGACGAGATCAAGGTGTCGCTTGCCGACAAGCGCGAGTTCGACGCCGCCGTGGTGCTGAAGGATGCCCGCACCGACCTCGCGGTTCTCAAAATTGCGGGCGCACACGAGAAGTTTCCGTTCCTCGATTTCTCGAATTCGGATGCGCTGCAGGTCGGTGACGTTGTCCTCGCGATCGGCAATCCGTTCGGCGTCGGTCAGACCGTGACCCACGGCATCGTCTCGGCGGTCGCGCGCACCCAGGTCGGCATCAGCGACTATCAGTTTTTCATCCAGACCGACGCCGCGATCAATCCCGGCAATTCCGGCGGGGCGCTGGTCGGTCTCGACGGCAAGCTGGTCGGCATCAACACCGCGATCTTCTCGCGCTCCGGCGGCTCGCAGGGCGTCGGCTTCGCCATCCCCGCCAACATGGTGCGGGTGGTGGTGACGTCGGCGGAGGCGGGCGGCAAGGCGGTGCGGCGGCCCTGGCTCGGCGCGAGGCTGCAGCGCATGACCGGCGATCTCGCCGAAAGCCTCGGCCTCAAGCGGCCGACCGGCGCGCTGATCGCGAGCGTCGTGCCGAAGGGCCCGGCGGATGCCGCGGGCCTCAAAGCCGGCGACGTCATCGTGTCGATCGACGGCCAGGCGGTCGACGATCCCAATGCCTTCGATTACCGCTTCGCGACCAAGCCGCTCGGCGGCCATGCCGGTCTCGTCGTGCTGCGCAACGGCAAGGAGATCGCCGCGCGGATCGCGCTGCGCATTGCGCCGGATTACCCGCGCGACGAGCTTGTCATCCGCTCGCGTTCGCCGTTCCTCGGCGCCAAGATCGCCAATCTGTCGCCGGCGCTGGCCGACGAATTGCAGCTTGGCGGGACGGCCGAAGGGGTCGCCATTCTCGATGTCGACAACGGCTCGATCGCGCGCAGCGTCGGCTTCCAGCGCGGCGATGTCATCGTCGAGGTCAACGGCGAAAAAATCGCCAGGACGCGCGATCTCGCCAAGGCGGCGGAGTCCGGCGCGCGGGTCTGGCGCATCAGCGTGCAGCGGCGCGGCCAGACCATCAATCTGGTGCTCGGGGGATGAGCCCGAAAGCCGGCTCACGCGCGCGTGGCGGACCGTCGCTGTTCGCCGCGGCGGGTCTCGAGCGCGATGCGCCGCGTCCGCTGGCCGACAAGCTGCGGCCGACGCAGCTTTCCGAAGTCGTGGGGCAGGACCAATTGCTCGGGCCGGACGGCGCGCTGACGCGCATGCTGGAAACACGCTCGCTCGGCTCGCTGGTGTTCTGGGGTCCGCCCGGCACCGGCAAGACCACGGTGGCGCGGCTGCTCGCGCAGGCGACCGACCTCGAATTCGCGCAGATTTCCGCGATCTTCACCGGCGTCGCCGACCTGAAGAAAGTGTTCGAGGAAGCCCGCGCCCGCCGCGAGATGGGCAAGGGCACGCTGCTGTTCGTCGACGAGATCCACCGCTTCAATCGTGCGCAGCAGGACTCGTTCCTGCCGGTGATGGAGGACGGCACCATCGTCCTCGTCGGCGCCACCACGGAAAATCCGTCGTTCGAGCTGAACGCACCGTTGTTGTCGCGCGCTCGCGTGCTGGTGTTCAAGTCGCTCGATGCCGCCGCGGTCGAAAAGCTGCTGGCGCGCGCCGAGGACCTTGAAGGCAAAAAGCTGCCGCTCGACGACGAGGCGAGGACGGCGCTCGCCCGCATGGCGGACGGCGACGGCCGCGCTTCGCTGACGCTGGCGGAGGAAATCTGGCGGGCCGCCCGCAAGGGCGAAGTGTTCAACGCGGCGCAATTGCAGGAGATCGTCCAGCGCCGCGCGCCGATCTACGACAAGTCGCAGGACGGCCATTACAATCTCATCAGCGCGCTGCACAAATCGGTGCGCGGTTCCGATCCCGACGCCGCGCTGTATTATCTCGCGCGCATGCTCGACGCCGGTGAGCCGGGCCTCTATATCGCGCGCCGCGTTGTGCGGATGGCGATCGAGGATATCGGTCTTGCCGATCCGCAGGCGCTCGTCGTCGCCAATGCGGCGAAGGATGCCTACGACTTTTTGGGCTCGCCGGAAGGCGAACTCGCCATCGCGGAGGCGGTGCTCTATTGCGCGACCGCGCCGAAATCGAACGCGGCGTATAAAGCCTATGGCGCGGCGATGCGTACCGCCAGGGAAGCAGGCTCGCTGGTGCCGCCCAAGCACATCCTCAACGCGCCGACCGGTCTGATGAAGGACGAAGGCTATGGCCGCGGCTATGCCTACGACCACGATCAGGAGGAAGGCTTTTCCGGGCAGAACTATTTTCCCGACGCGCTGCCGCGCCGGCAGTTCTACGACCCGCCGGAGCGCGGTTTCGAGCGGGAGATCAAGAAACGCCTCGACTATTGGGCAAAGCTCCGTCATGAGCGGGGCGGAGGCGATTCATGAGACAAGGCAAGGGTGGACGCCGCGGCGGTCCGCGCCAGCCCGGCGGCGGGCGCGGCGAGGCGGGCTCGCGGCAGCGCGGCGGCAAGGACCAGCGCGGGAGTGGCTTCGGCGGCAAAGGCGGCAAGCGGCCGGGCAAAGGCCCGCCCAAAGGCCGCGGGCGGGGGCGCTCCGAGGGCCGTTCCGAGGAACGGCGTGACGACCGCTTCGGGGATCGCCGCGGCGCGCGCCCCGGACGGCCGCACAAAGGTCCGCGCAAAGGGCCGGGCAAGCCGTTCGGCGCCCGCAACGACCGGCGGCCACGCCGTGACGAGCGCGAGGAGCGCGTCTTCCGCGAGGTCGAGCGCGATCTGGAGCCGGCTTTCGACACCGAGCGTTCGCCGCCGCCGCCGCGCAAGGAGTCGCCCGCGCTCGCCGCCGCCACCGGCGTGCAGACGGTCTATGTCTCCGCCGACGAGCACAATATGCGGCTCGACCGTTTCTTCGAGGCGCGGTTTCCCGGCCTGTCGTTCAGTCACATCCAGCGCATCATCCGCAAGGGCGAAGTGCGCGTGAACGGCAAGCGTTCCGAGCCGAAGGCGCGCATCGAGAAGGGCCACGCGATCCGCATTCCGCCGCTGAAGCTCGAGCGGCCGGAGCCGCGCGAGGATGCGCCGGCCGCGCAGAAAGACCGCGCCTTCCTGCGCGCGATCACGCTCTACGAAGACGACGACGTGATGGTGTTGAACAAGCCGATGGGCCTTGCGGTGCAGGGCGGCTCCGGCACCACGCGCCATGTCGACGGCATGCTGGAGGCGCTGAAAAGCTCGGCCCGCGACGCGCAGCGCCCGCGGCTCGTGCATCGGCTCGACAAGGACACCGCCGGCTGCCTGCTGATCGCCAAGACGCGCTTTGCGGCGGCCGCGCTTGGCGAATCCTTCCGTCACCGCTCGACGCGCAAGCTCTACTGGGCGCTGGTCGCCGGCGTGCCGAAGCCCAAGCAGGGCCGCATCTCGACCTTTCTTGCCAAGGAGCAGGAGGTCGAGGACTCCTACATGCGCATCGCGAAGCATGGCGAGGAGGACGCGAGCCACGCTGTCACCTACTACGCCGTGGTCGAGACCGCCGCGCAGAAGCTCGCCTGGGTGTCGCTGAAGCCGGTGACGGGCCGCACCCACCAGTTGCGTGTCCACATGGCGCATGTCGGCAACCCCATCGTCGGCGATCCGAAATACTTCAACATCGAGAACTGGGAACTGCCGGGCGGTATCCAGAACCGGCTGCACCTGCTGGCCCGCCGCATCGTGGTGCCGCATCCGCGCGACCCGAAGAAGGTCATCGACGTTTCCGCGCCGCTGCCGGACCACATGCAGCAGTCGTGGAACCTCTTGGGCTTCGACACCTCGCGCTACGATCCGATCGAGGATGCGCCGGAGGAATAACCCTCCTATATAAGCAGTATGGATCGGCGCTTCGCCATTCTCTTGCTGGCCGGCCTCGTGTTCGGGGCGAGGGCGGTGTGCGCCGCGGAGAACGACACGCTTTACAACATCATGGTGCCGGAGAAGGGCACTCGCACGCAGAAGCAATTCGAACCCTGGCTTGCGCCGAAATACGAAACGCCGCGCTTCGACCGTCAGCCGGCGATCGTGGTGCCGGAAACGCCGCACCCCCGCGCGCAGGCAACCGTGCCGCCGCCGCTCCTGTCGCCGCGCACCGGCCGTGCCTTGCCGAACCTGCCGGGCGCGTCGTCGCGCGAGGGCTTCCAGGACCGCGCCACGCGCTGCGCGCATCAGTCGGGCGCTTACGGAAACGACATCAACAGCCCGGCCGGCTACATCGGCGCCTGCATCAATCAGTAGCGTAGCTCAAATCTCCTCCATCACCTGCGCATAGGCGATCACGGCGAACAGCACGGTGCCGCCGATCATGTTCCCGATCAGCACCGGCAGTATGTAGCCGAACAGCATCGGCATGACCGCAAGCTCGCCGCTCACCGCGAGCAGGAAGGCCTCCATGCTGCCGGCGATGATGTGGGAAAATTCGCCGACCGCGATCAGCCAGGTCATCAGCGTGATGACGTGGAACTGGTTGCCTTCCGCGCCGGGCATCAGCCACACCATCGCGGCGACGAGGAAGCCCGCCGAGATGCCGCGGAACACCAACTCGAACCATGCGTGATCGACCGCGTGGCGGCTGATCTCGCGCATGCCTTCGAGCGTTTCGGCGGGCAGCGCCGGGGCGTAGGCGCAGAACAGCGCGGCAAGCAATGTGCCGGTGAGGTTTGCGGCCAGCACGATGCCCCACAGCCGGCCCATATGGGCGATGCTGTTCCAGCTTGGCGAGGCCGTCACCGGGATCACGGCGGTAATGGTGCTTTCGGTGAAAAGCTGCTGGCGCGACAGCACCACCATCAGGAAGCCGACCGAATAGCCGAAGCTCGCGATGAGGGGACGCCACGGCTCGTCCGGCAAATGCATCGTGAGGACCGCCTGCGCGAGCAGGGAGAAGCTGATCGAGAGGCCCGCGGCGATGCCCGACCACCACAGCGACCAGGCCGGCCGCTCCATCTCCGCGAGGCCGGCGCGGCGCACCACCTCATAGGTGACGATGGTGCGCGGATGCGTTTTGTCCTCGACCGCGCGGATCTCCTGCCGGGTGAAGCCTTTGTCGGGGTTGTCCGCGGAAGGCTCCTTGGCCTTGCCGCCGTTGCCGCGCTTTGTCGTGCTCTTGGCCATTGGATTTGCCCCCTGATGCCTCGGTCAGAGTAACGGTTTCGGGGCGGAACCGGTTGCAGCCGGAACGTCATGCCGCACCCTTGACAGGCAACCAAAAGGTTGCATATTGTTGTCATGGATGCAGTCTTCAGGGCGCTGGCGGACGCCAGCCGGCGCGAGCTTCTCGACCGCCTGCGGGCCGAGAACGGGCAGACGCTGGGCGAACTCTGCGCGCGCCTTGCCATGACGCGGCAGGCGGTGAGCAAGCATCTCGCCATCCTGGAGGCGGCCAATCTCGTCGCCACGGTGCGGCGGGGCAGGGAGAAGCTGCACTACCTGAACCCGGTCCCGATCCACGAGATCGCGGACCGCTGGATCGGCCAGTTCGAGCGCACGCGGCTCGACGCGCTCGCCGATCTGAAGAAGGCGCTGGAGCAACAGTCGGGAGTTGACGATGAGTAAGCCGTCGTTCGTTTATGTCACCTACATCCGCACCACGCCCGAAAAGCTCTGGGCCGCGCTGACCGATCCCGCGACGGTCAGGAAATTCTGGTTCGGCATCACGGTTGAATCCGATTTCAAGGCCGGCTCGCCCTGGCGCCTCGTCTTCGAGGACGGCCGCGTCGCCGACACCGGCGAAATTCTCGAAGCCGATCCGCCGAACCGGCTGGTCATCCGCTGGCGCAACGAATTCAAGCCCGAGCTGAAAGACGCCGGCTTTAGCCGTTGCACGATGGAGATCGAGGTCGCCGAATATTATCCCGGCATGGGCGGCAAGGCGGTGAAGCTCACCATCACCCACGAGGCCGACGCGGAGAAGGGCGCGCCGTTCATCGCGGCGGTGTCCGGTGGCTGGCCGAAGATCCTCTCGAACCTCAAGTCGCTGCTCGAGACCGGCGACGTCACGTTCGCATGAAAGTGCCATCCATGATCGACATCGCACAGTTCAAGCCAAAGACCGTCTATGTCACCTATGTCGCGGCGACGGCCGAGCAAGTCTGGCAGGCGCTGACCGACCCGGCTTTCACCAGGCAATACTTCGGCGGCTTCTCCGTCGATGTCGAACCGCGCCAGGGCGGCGCGTTCCGCCTGCTGTATCCCGACGGCCGCACCCACATCGCCGGCGAGGTGCTGGACTGGTCGCCGCCGCAACGCTTTTCCTGCACTTGGCTCGTCGAGGGGATGAAGGAGTTCGCCGAGCTTCCGGTTTGCGTCGTCACCTATGACATCGCGCCGGCCGGCGAGGCGGTGCGGCTGACGATGACGGAGTCGCATTCGTGGAACGTGCCGGACGCCATTCTCGCGGGCGGCCAGTCCGGCTGGCCGGCGATCCTGTCGGGCCTCAAGTCGCTGCTCGAAACCGGCAAGGCGCCGAAACTTGAGATGGCGCCGCCGCCGGGCTTCATGGAAGCGGTTGCCAAGGCGGTCGCGGAGAAGCCTTGGCTCAAGACCCGCTAGGCTCGGCCCGTCGCGCGTTCACACCAGCTGAATGCCGCCGTCGAGTTCGAGGTCGATGCCGTTGATCGCCTTGTTGTCGAGCAGCGCGAACACGCCCGCAATGACGTCCTCCGTCATCGCCAGGCGCTTGGTCGGCGTTTTCGCCGCCATGGCGTCCACCACGGGGTTCGGTCCCTTGGCGAGGATGGTCTTCCAGATCGGCGAGTCGAGCACGAGGCCGGGCGAGATGCAGTTGACGCGGATCGGTGCAAGCTCCACCGCCATCGTCTTGGTCATGCCGACTACGCCGCCGTTGACGGTCGAGATCATGGTCGAGCCGGGATAGGGATTGCTTTTCGACACGCCGGCGAACAGCACGATGGAGGAGGTGGGTTTCAGCCGCGGCAGTGCCGCACTCACCGCCTCGACATAGCCGACCAGCTTCACGCGCACGAGCCGCTCGGCCTCCTTGACGTTGAAATCCTTCACCGTGGTCGCAAGCCGCATGATCGCGGTGATGACGAGATGATCGATCGGCGGTCCCTCGCGCAGCGCAGGCCCGATCGAGGCGGAGTCCTCAAGGTCGATATGCACGCCCGTCACGCCGGCGCCGATGGACGTCGCGACGCCGGCGGCGCGCTCCGCGCCGCGTCCGGCGATCGTCACCTGGCAGCCGGCCGCATGCGCCGCTTTGGCGATGTCGAGACCGAGCGCGGACGTGCCGCCGATCACGACGATGTGGGACTTGGGTGCGGGCATATCCGATCTCCTGTCACTTTGCCTTCGGCGCCAGATTGTTCCTGATGACGCGGGCGACCACCGACCAGTCCTCCTGCGAATAGCCTTGCGCCAGCGCCTGCACGAGATGGTCGCGCACCACACCGGCGCTCGGCATCGGCATGTCGACCAGCTCGGCGGCTTCCATGACGAGCCGCACGTCTTTCAGGCCGAGCGGCACCACGAAATTCGCCGGCGTGAAGCTGTCCTGCGCGATCAGCTTGCCATAGGCCTTGTAGGGCGGGGCGGGGAACTGCGAATTGCTGAAGAACTCATAGAAGTCGTTGGGTTTGACGCCATAGCGCCCGGTCAGCGCGAAAGCTTCGCTCATCGCTTCGATGGCCGAGACCGACAGGAAATTGACGGCGAGTTTCACCGCCGTCGCCGTCACCGGATCGTCGCCGAACACGAACGTGCGCTGGCCGATGGCGTCGAACAGCGGCTTGCACCGCGCGAGGCCCTCGGCCGGCCCCGCCGCGATCACAAACAGCTTGCGTGCCGCCGCCATGTCGACGGCACGTCCGAGCACCGGGGCGGTCACGAACAGGCGGCCGCGCGCGGCGTGAGCCTCGACGAGCCGGCGCGTGGTCGGGACGCCGATCGTGGTGCTCGACATATGGATGCATGTCTTCGGCAGGCGGTCGATCAGGCCCTGCTCGAAGAACAGCGCTTCCTCGGCCACGCCGTCGGAAACGCAGGTGACCAGCACATCGACATCCCCGATCTCACCCGGCGAGCCGACGATCGTCGCGCCGGCCTCCTTGAACGGCCGGGCCTTCTCCGGCGTGCGGTTATAGGCGGTCAGCGCATGGCCATCCTTGAGGATGTTCATGGCGACCGGGGCGCCCATGATGCCGAGCCCGATAAAACCGACCTTCATCGTCCACCGTGCGGATTGAGGAACAACCGGCCACAGACTATCAGGCATGCCCGGCTTTATGCCGGGCATCCACGTCTTCAAGCCACTTGTAACGACGTGGATGGCCGGGACAAGCCCGGCCATGACGGAGGAGAGAGCGAAATTCCGAAACGTCATCGTGCCAGAAATCGGGTCGGCAGCGGCGTCCCGCGCGGATAGCAAGGACGCGAACAGTCACCTAACGCAGGACAGCGCCATGCAGCAAGTCAGCACCAATCTCGTCATCCGCAATCCGTTCGGAACCATGGACGTGCCGGAACCGGAGGGCCGCGACGTCATGGACTTCGCCGCGACCGCCGCGCTTGCGGGCGATGCGGCTGACGTCAACGCCGCGCCGTGGGGCGCAGCACCCGCGGCCTTCGATCCGCTCGATGGGGTCTGGGCGAGCCGCTGGAATGGCGGCGCGGACCCGACCATTCCCGGCGACACGCCGGAACAATGGAAGCAGGGCCGGGCCGAGCTTCGCGTCGCGGCCGACCGTGTCTATCTGCGGTTCGACTGGGACAACGGCCGCCGTCACGGGCTGATCGAGGCGCGGCGCGAGGGCGCACGGCGTCTCGTCGGCAAATACATCAATCTCACCAACCCGGCGATCGTGCGCCCGTGGGTCGGGCGCGTGGTGGACGCAACGCGGATCGACGGCTGCTTTCCGGCCGGACGGCTGGATTTCAGACGATGATGCGGACTACCGCAGCCCGGCGTTGATCGCGTCGAGCGCCGTCTGGCCGGGGCACAGCTCTTTCTCGCTCAACGCATTGAGCGGCGCTTTCACCGTGCGCAGATGGCTGTGCAGGTCTTCCGACTCCTTCTCGACGAACAGGAGGCCGGTGACGACCTGGCCCTTGGCGGCGTGGTGCTGCAGGAAACCGAGCGCAGCGGTGCGGTCGTGCACCTCGTAATCGGCGGAGAGCTTGCGCAGCGCGATCCGCGAGCCGTCGTGCTGCTCGACCATCTCCACCGTGCCCGGCTCGTATTTCACCTCGATCGGCATCCGGCTCGAGATGAAATCGAGCCGGTTCACCGCCTCGTTGTGCTCGCGCACGAAATCGAAGCTCTTGGTCGAACCGGCATGGTTGTTGAAGGCGATGCAGGGCGAGATGATGTCGATGAAGGCCGCGCCCTTGTGGGCGATCGCCGCCTTGATGATCGGCACCAGCTGGTGCTTGTCGCCGGAGAAGGAGCGGGCGACGAAGGATGCGCCGAGCTGCAACGCCATCGCGACGAGATCGATGGAATTGTCGGTGTTGATCATACCGCGCTTCGACTTCGAGCCGCGGTCGGCGGTCGCCGAGAACTGGCCTTTGGTCAGGCCGTACACGCCGTTGTTCTCGACAATGTAAACCATATTGACGCCGCGCCGCAGGCAGTGCGCGAACTGTCCGAGGCCGATAGACGCGCTGTCGCCGTCGCCGGACACGCCGAGATAGATGAGATCGCGATTGGCGAGGTTCGCTCCGGTCAGCACCGAGGGCATGCGGCCGTGCACGGAGTTGAAGCCGTGCGAATTGCCGAGGAAGTAGGTCGGCGTCTTCGATGAGCAGCCGATGCCTGAGATTTTCGCCACCCGGTGCGGCTCGATGGAGAGTTCAAAGCACGCCTGGATGATTGCGGCGGTGATCGAGTCGTGGCCGCAGCCGGCGCACAGGGTGGACACCGCGCCTTCGTAGTCGCGGTGGGTGTAGCCCAGCGCGTTCTTCGGCAGGTCGGGATGGTGGAATTTCGGCTTGGCGATATAGGTCATGACGCCACCTTGGCGGGCTTTACTTTGAGCTGGTCGAGATGGTCGCCGATCGCACGGGCGATGAAACGCGCGGTGATCGGCGTGCCGTCGAAATGCAGGATAGGCACCAGCCGCACCGGGTCGATGCCGCATTCGTTGACGATCAGCGAGCGCAGCTGCCCGTCGCGATTTTGCTCGACGACGTACACGAAATCGTGGTCGGCGACGAAGCTGTTGACGCTCGAATGGAACGGGAAGGCACGGACCCGCATGCGGTCGAGCGAATGGCCGCGCGCCTCGATCAAGTGGATTGCCTCGTCCATCGCCGGGGCGGTCGAGCCGATATAGATGACGCCGTATTTGGTCGGCTTCTCGGCATTGGCGATCAGCGGCCGCGGCACCAGGTCCTTGGCGGTGTCGAACTTGCGCAGCAGGCGCTGCATATTGTCGACGTAAGGCGCGCCTTCCTCGGTGTATTTGGCGTAACGGTCGCGCGACGTGCCGCGCGTGAAGAACGAGCCCTTGGTCGGGTGCGTGCCCGGATAGGTGCGATAGGGGATGCCGTCGCCATCGACGTCGAGATAGCGGCCGAACTCCTTGCCGGCCTCAAGCTCGGCCGCGGTCATCACCTTGCCGCGGTCGTAAATCCTCTTGTCGTCCCACGCGAAGGGGCGGCAGAGGTGGTGGTTCATGCCGATATCGAGATCGAGCATGACGAACACCGGCGTCTGCAGCCGGTCGGCGAGATCGAACGCCTGCGCGCCCATGTCGAAGGCTTCCGCCGGGTCTTCCGGGAACAGCAGCACGTGCTTGGTGTCGCCATGCGAGGCGTAGGCGCAGGAGATGATGTCGCACTGCTGGGTGCGGGTCGGCATGCCGGTCGAGGGGCCGGCGCGCTGCACGTTGAACAGCACCGCCGGGATTTCCGCAAAGTAAGCCAGCCCGATGAACTCCTGCATCAGCGAGATGCCGGGGCCGGAGGTTGCCGTGAAGGCGCGCGCGCCGTTCCACGCCGCGCCGATCACCATGCCGATCGAGGCCAGCTCGTCCTCGGCCTGGATGATGGCGTATTTCGCTTCCTTGGTTTCGGGATCGATGCGCAGCTTGGCGCAATGCCGGGTGAAGGCGTCCGCGAGCGAGGAGGACGGCGTGATCGGATACCACGCGCACACCGTCGCGCCGCCATAGACCGCGCCCAGCGCCGCGGCCGAATTGCCCTCGACGAAAATGCGGTCGCCGACCTTGTCGCTGGCGCGCAGCTTGATCGGCAGCGGGTAGGAGAGGTTCAGCGTCGCGTAGTCGCGGCCGATATGCAGGGCATGGATGTTCGGCGCGATCAGCTTGTCCTTGCCCTTGTACTGCTCGCCGATCAGCTGCTCGACGACCTTGACGTCGATGTCGAGCAGGACGGTCAGCACGCCGATATAGATGATGTTCTTGAAGAGCTGGCGCTGGCGCGGGTCGCTGTATTCGCGGTTGCAGATCGCGGTCAGCGGCACGCCGATCACGGTGATGTCGGGCCGGAATTTCGAGGGCGGCATCGGCTTGGTGGAGTCGTAGAGCAGATATCCGCCCGGCTCGATGCTCGCGATGTCCTTGTCGAAGGTCTGCGGGTTCATCGCGACCATCATGTCGGTGCCGCCGCGGGCGCCGAGATGGCCGGCCTCCGAGACGCGCACCTCGTACCAGGTCGGCAGGCCCTGAATGTTCGACGGGAAGATGTTGCGCGGCGCGGCCGGAATGCCCATGCGCAGGATGGCGCGGGCGAACATCTCGTTGGCGCTCGCCGAGCCCGAGCCGTTGACGTTGGCGAAGCGGACGACGAAGTCGTTTACGCCGCTGATCGGACTGGTGGCCGGCATTGTGGTCCCGCGTAAGTCATGTCGAGGAAGAATTTCTGCATGTCCCAGGCGCCGGTCGGGCAGCGCTCGGCGCATAGCCCGCAATGCAGGCAGACGTCTTCGTCCTTCACCATCGCCCGTCCGGTCTTCAGGCCGCCCTGCACGTAAAGGTCCTGGGTGAGGTTGGCCGCGGGCGCGGTGAGACGGGTGCGCAGCTCCGCTTCCTCGCCGTTCATCGTGAAGGTGATGCAGTCCATCGGGCAGATGTCGACGCAGGCGTCGCATTCGATGCAGAGCTTCGTCGCGAACACCGTCTGCACGTCGCAGTTCAGGCAGCGCTGGGTTTCCTTGTAGGCGAGCAACTGGTCGTAACCGAGTTCGACCTCGGCGCGGATGTCCTTCAGCGCCTGATCCTTGTCGCGCAGCGGCACCTTGTAGCGCTCGTCGAGCGCCACGTCGTTGTCATAGGACCACTCGTGGATACCCATCTTCTGGCTGATCATCTCGACCGCCGGGGCGGGGCGGTCGTGGACGTCCTCACCGTTGAGGAACTTGTCGATCGACACCGCCGCCTCGTGGCCGTGCGCCACCGCCCAGATGATGTTCTTCGGCCCGAACGCCGCGTCGCCGCCGAAAAATACCTTGGGCAGGCTCGACTGCATGGTCTTGTCGTCGACCTTCGGCATGTCCCATTTGTCGTCGAAGTCGATGCCGATATCGCGCTCGATCCAGGGGAAGGCGTTTTCCTGGCCGACCGCGACCAGCACGTCGTCGCAGGGGAAATGCACGTCCGGCTCGCCGGCCGGCACCAGCTTGCGGCGGCCCTTGGCGTCGTATTCCGCCTTTACCTTCTCGAAGGTGATGCCGGTCAGCTTGCCGCCCTCGTGGGTGAATTCCTTCGGGACGAGGAAATTGTGGATCGGGATGCCCTCGTGCTGGGCGTCTTCCTTCTCCCAGGGCGAGGCCTTCATCTCCTCGAAGCCGGAGCGCACCACCACGTCGACCTGCTCGCCGCCGAGACGGCGCGCCGAGCGGCAGCAGTCCATCGCGGTGTTGCCGCCGCCGAGCACGACGACGCGCTTGCCGATCTTGGTGACATGGCCGAACGAGACGGAGGACAGCCAGTCGATGCCGATATGGATGTTCTTGGCGGCTTCGGCGCGGCCCGGAATGTCGAGGTCGCGGCCGCGCGGTGCGCCGGAGCCGACGAACACGGCGTCCCAGCCTTCCGCCAGCAGCGCCTTGAGGCTGTCGACGCGCGCGCCGCCGCGGAACTCGACGCCGAGATCGAGGATGTAGTTGCATTCCTCGTCGATCACCGAGTCCGGCAACCGGAATTTCGGGATCTGCGAGCGCATCATGCCGCCGGAGCGGGGATCACCATCGAACACCACACAACTGTAGCCGAGCGGCGCGAGGTCGCGCGCCACGGTCAGCGAGGCCGGCCCGCCACCGACCAGCGCGACGCGCTTGCCGTTCTTCTTTTGCGCAGGTCTGGGCAGACGGTCCTTGATGTCGCCCTTGTTGTCGGCCGCCGCGCGCTTCAACCGGCAGATCGCGACCGGCTCGTCCTCGACGCGCCCGCGCCGGCAGGCCGGCTCGCAGGGGCGGTCGCAGGTGCGCCCGAGAATTCCCGGAAACACATTCGACTTCCAGTTGATCATGTAGGCGTCGGCGTAGCGGCCGGCGGCGATCAGGCGAATGTATTCGGGGACGGGCGTATGGGCCGGACAGGCCCACTGACAGTCGACGACTTTATGGAAGTAACTCGGATCGGAAATATCGGTCGGCGTCATGACACTCTTGATGTCGGACGCGCGCTTTCCTGCGAAGACAGTGTCGCTGTCACGCTTGAAAGCGCTGGCGTCCGTCTTTCCCTTCCGGCCGGGCATCGCTCTGGGGCCTGACTCCGGGAGACATCTTATTTAGTCGTATTCGTAATTGCCACCTGCCATCCCGCCGCATCACGCCGTCGTTAACAGCGCCGCGGTTTTCGGCAGCCGAAAGGCCATGAGCGAAAGTCCCGCGCCGCGCTGACTTGTTGCGCCGCAACAGGAGGTATCGCGATCCCGTGCGCTATGCGGCCTTGGCTGGCGCGGCATGCCGGCCGGCCGTCTCCGCGATACGGAAGCGGTTCACCAGCGCGGCGAGTTGATCGGCCTCGCGGGCGAGTGACTGGCTCGCGGCGGTGGTTTCCTCGACCATCGCCGCGTTCTGCTGCGTCACCTGATCCATCTCGTTGACGGCGGCGGTCACGTCCTTGAGCACATCTTCCTGTGTATGCGCGGCGGCCGCGATGTCGCGCACCAGTCCGCGAATGTCGTCGACGCGGCCGACGATGCGGGAGAGGGCGTCGCCCGCCTGACCGATGGTGCCGACGCCGCTCTCGACCTGCCTGGTCGAAGCCGCGATCAGCGACTTGATCTGCTTGGCGGCGTCCGCCGAGCGTTGCGCCAGCGAGCGCACTTCGCTTGCCACCACCGCGAAGCCGCGGCCGACCTCGCCGGCGCGCGCCGCCTCGACGCCGGCATTGAGCGCGAGCAGGTTGGTCTGGAACGCGATCTCGTCGATCAGGCCGATGATCTGCGCGATCTCGCGGACCGAACCGGCGATCTCGCTCATCGCCGCCACCGCCGCCTTCATCACGCTCGCGGATTCGTCGGCGTCGCCATGCGCCTCGTTGACGACGCCCGATGCGTGTTCGGTGCGCCCGGTGGTCGCGCGCACGGTGTCGAGCACCTCGCGCAGCGCGGTCGCCGTCTCCTCGAGCCGCGCCGCCTGCTGTTCGGTGCGCAGCGACAGGTCGCCGGCCGAATTGGAAATCTCGCCGGAGCCGGCGCGCATGGTGCCGGCGCTCGCGCCGATGCCGGCGATCATGCCCTGCAGCGCGTCCATCGTGGCGTTGAAGCGGTCTTTCAGCACGCCGTATTCGGCCGGGAAATCGCCGGTGAGGCGGTGGAGCAGATTGCCTTCGGAGAGTTGCGCCAATCCGTCGGCGAGGCTGCGCAGCACTTCGGCCTGTTTGGCCGCTTCGCGCGCTTTCTCCTGCTCGATGGCGATGCGCTTGTTCTTGGCCGTTTCGCGCATCTGCGCATCCGCGCTGCGCTCGCGCTCCTGCGCGGCCTCGCGTTCGCGCTCGGCGGCTTCGCGCGCGGCGTCGCGCTCGGTCGCGCGGGCGTGGCGCGCCTCATGGGCGGCAAGGGCGTCCGCGTGGCGGCGCTCGGCGTCGGCGATGGTCCGATGCAGGCCGGCGGCCTCGCCGGCGAGGCGGGTGCTGCGGGCGGCGGCGGCGCGCCAGCCGGCGGCAAGGCCAAGGCAGGCGGCGAGCAGGGCGGCCGCGCCGGCCGCGAGTATGGGATCGACGCCGGCCGGGGCGGCGAAATAGGCGGCTCCGGCGGTCAGGCAACAGCCCGCCGCCGCCGCAGTCCCCATGCTGCGGACAGCCATGTCGCAATCCCCCCGGATCAAATCGCCTGCCACCATAGAGGGCAGGCGTTTCCATTTTCTTTCTCAGTCGGGGTGTGTGCAAACAGTCCATTGCGCCGGGGCATTAATCCGGATTAACGGTTGGCGATGCGCGATATCTTCAACGAGATTTTCGAAGGCGAGCCGGTCGACCCGATGGAGTCGGCCCGCCGTGGCGCGCGCCCGGTGCTGCGCAAGCGCTTCTATAAAAAGGCGTCGGCGGGCAAGAAAGACGATAGGACGGACGGCGGCTTTGCTGTGCTGCTCGACGGCAAGCCGGTTCACACGCCGGCCCGCCGGCCGCTCGCTGCCCCCACGCAGGCCATCGCCCGGTCGATTGCTGATGAATGGGAGGCCCAGGCCGAGACCATCGATCCCGCCGCGATGCCGCTGACCCGGCTCGCCAACGCCATCGTCGACGGCGTCGCCGGCAAGATGGACGCGGTCGCCGCCGGCGTCGTCGACTATCTCGGCACCGATCTCGTCTGCTATCGCGCCGACGCGCCGGAGCGGCTGGTCGCG
Source organism: Pseudolabrys sp. (assembly GCF_050250095.1). Taxonomy (NCBI): domain Bacteria; kingdom Pseudomonadati; phylum Pseudomonadota; class Alphaproteobacteria; order Hyphomicrobiales; family Xanthobacteraceae; genus Pseudolabrys; species Pseudolabrys sp. Next base: position 867,538 of record NZ_JBFWPH010000001.1, read on the forward strand.
CTCCAGGCCGAGCACTGGGATCCGGTTCTCGCCTTCGCGCGCGATGACTACGGCGCGCGCTTCGTGCTGGCGGAAGGCATCGTCTATGTGGCGCAGCCGGCGGAGGCGATCGCGGCGATGCGCGCCGCCATCCCCGCCGATCCGTGGCGGCTCGGCGCGGTGTCGTCGGTCACCGCGCTCACCGGTTCGGCGCTGATCGCGCTGATGCTGGCGGCGGGGCGCATGACGCCGGAGGCCGCCTGGGCGGCGGCGTATGTCGATGAGGACTTCCAGATGTCGCAGTGGGGGCGCGACGAGATCGCGCTGGCGCGCCGCGCCGGGCGCGAGGCGGAGTTCCGCGCGGCGTGTCAGGTGTTGGCGCTCGTCTAACGCACTGTCTGTCATCGCCCGCGAAGGCGGGCGATCCAGTAAACACGACACCATCACGAGTTTACTGGATGCCCCGCTTTCGCGGGGCATGACATCTGAGTGTTGCGCTTCGATAAATTTGCGCAGATCTCTTGTTTACTGCCCTGACGGGCTGCCGCGGCGGCTTGCTTCGAACAGGAACCAGGCGCGCCGCTCGGTCTCGTCGATATAGACCTCGAGCTGGCTCGTCGTCGCGACGTCGTTGTGCTCGCTGCAGACGTTGTGAACCTGCCGCATCGCTGCGACGAGGCGCTGATTGTCCTCGCGTAATTCCGACAGCATGTCCTGCGGCTCGACGTATTCCGCATCGTTGTCGGCCAGCCGCTGCTGGCGCGCGATGTCGCCGATCGAGCGCAGCGTGTTGCCGCCGATCTTGCGCACGCGCTCGGCGAGCACGTCGGTCATCGCGAAGATTTGCTCGCCCTGTTCGTCGAGCAGCAGATGATAGTCGCGGAAATGCGGGCCGCTCATGTGCCAGTGGAAATTCTTGGTCTTCAGATAAAGCGCGAAGACGTCGGCCAGTAGCGCGTTGACCGCGCCGGAAATATCCTTGACGGCATTGGCGCCGAGGTCGGTCGGCGTCGACAGGCGCGGGGTTTTGGGCTTGGCGGCACTGCTCATGGACGAACTCCTTGAATTCTTCAATCTGTCGCTGCTTTTGAACGGGCTCCGGCGGACCGGACCATTGTAGCTGCGATTATGCGCCTGCCGTGTGACCGCCGAAAGGCCAAAACCGCATAAGCGAGTTACGCCCGAAGCGTGCTAGATTTGACGGCGGTTCGCAATGCGGGGGCATTCGATGAAAATCACCTTGGACCTTTCCAAGCTTGTCCAACAGGGCAAGCTGACGCCGGCCGAAGCCGACCGGCTGAAGGGCCTTGCCGCGCACGACACCGGCGCACTCGGCATCAATATTCTGGTCGGCTTCGGCGTCGTCGCGGTTGCCGCGGGGCTTGGCGCGCTGGTGCCGAACATCGCCACCGCCTTCGTGATCGGCGCGGCGCTGTTTGCGCTCGGCCTCGGCCTGACGCTGACGAGGGCGCAGCAGTGGTGGCTGCTGGCGCAGATCTGCACCGTGGCCGGCGCGCTGATCTTCTGCGGCGCGCTGCTCACTTATTATGTCGGCGCGCTGCACGCGCTGCTGATCGTCACCGCGCTGCTCGCCGTCGGCGGCATCGTCGCGCGGTCGGGCCTCCTGATCGCGGCGAGCGTCATCGCGCTCGGGGCCTGTCTCGGCGCGAAAGCCGGCTACTGGCACGCCACCTATGCGCTCGCGATCTACGAGCCGCTGATGACCGTCGTGCTGTTTTCGGCGCTCGCGCTCGCGACCTTCTGGCTGTCGCATCGCCTGCCGGCGGATTACGAGCGGCTGGCGCTGATGGCGTCGCGCACGTCGGTGCTGATGGTCAATTTCGGCTTCTGGATCGGCTCGCTGTGGGGCGACCGGTTGCTGCTGCTGCGCGGCCTGACGCGCGCCGACCGGCCGGAGGTGGTGATCCCGGACTGGGCATTCGGCGTCGGCTGGGCCGTGGCGCTGATCGCGATCGGCGTCTGGGGCGTCCGGGCGAACCGGCGCTGGGTGGTCAACGTCGCCGCCGTGTTCGGCGCCATTCACTTCTATGCCCAGTGGTTCGAGCGGCTCGGCGCCGATCCGCTCACGGTGCTGCTCGCCGGCCTGATCACGCTCGGCTGCGCCTTGGCGCTCTGGCGCTTCAACCGGGCGATGGCGGACGGCTCGAATTAGGCGGCATGATCCCGAAAAGTGGGAACCGGTTTTCGGACCAGATCATGCCGCGATGAAATAGACTAGGCCCGCGGCGAATCGGGTGCGGGCATATGTCGGCCATTCCGCCTGTCGTTCCGGCGAGCGTTGCGGTCCAGCGCGGCGAAGGCACGGGGAACGCCGTGTCGACGCCGGGCGGCGATGCGTCCGCCACCGCAAGGCAGGCGGCGCAGATCGCGCAAGGCTCGGCCGATCCGCTGCTCGCCGCTCTCCATGACGCGCTTGCCGCCGCCGCGCCCCGGCAGAACGGCCTCGCGCCGCTGTTTGCCGAAGTCGCATTGTTGTCCGCGCGCGCCGACGTGCCGCCGCAGGTGAGGGCGGCCGCGCAGGCGTTGCTCGCCTTGCAACTCAATGCGAGCGCGATCGCGCCGGAGACCGTCGCGAAGGCGCTCGCACAATCCGGCCTCTATCTCGAAGCGAAGCTTGCCGCGGGCGCATCGCCGGCCGGCGATCTCAAAGCCGCGTTGCTCAATCTGCGCAGCGCGCTCAATACCTGGCTCGGCGATGCCGCGCCGCGCGCGACCGAGCAGGCCGCGCCGCCGCCGCCGTATCGTGGCGCGCCGCCGGCCGCGCAGCCGGTCAGCATCCCGCAAGCCGCTGCTATGACGACGCCCGACGCCGCGCAAATGGTCCGCGCCGCGGTCGAAGCCGCGCTCGCGCGACACACGATGCTGCAGGCCGCCTCGCTGCCGGAGCCGGCCGCGCTGGCGATGCGCAACGGTGAGCCGCAGCAGCGCCTCGTCTTCGACATTCCGCTGCTGACGCCGCAGGGCACCGCGGTCTTGCAATTGCAGATCGAGCGCGACGCCCCGCGCAAGGGCAACGGCCAAGACGACAATGCGGCGGCGCCGGTGTGGCGGCTTGCTTTCTCGGTCGATGTCGCGCCGGCAGGGCCGGTGCATGCCCGCCTCGCCCAGATCGGCACGCGCACCCATGTCTCGCTGACCGCCGAGCGGGCCGACAGCGCGCAGGCGCTGCGCGGCAATCTCGGCGAGTTGAAAGCCATGCTCACCGCCGCCGCGCTCGAGCCCGGCGATCTCGTCTGCCATGTCGGCCAGCCGGCGGCTGCCGCAGCAAATGCCGCGCCCGGCCTGTTTCTGGACCGCGCCACATGAGCAACACGCGCGAACAGACCGATCTCGCCGTCGCGCTGAAATACGACGCGCCGGCAGCTCCGCGCGTCACCGCCGTCGGCCACGGCGAGGTCGCGCGCCGCATCGTCGAAACCGCGCGCGCCGCGAACGTGCCGCTTGCCGACAACCCGATGCTCGCCGTGGCGCTGTCGCAGGTGCCGCTCGGCGAGCCGATCCCGGAAAGCCTCTACAAGGCCGTCGCGGAGGTGCTGACCTTCATCCTGCGGACGTCGGGAAAACTCCGCTAAACCTGCCGTAATTCCGGACGCGCCTGTCGCGTGGTGCCAACCGCGAGACAGGAGCGATCCGGAATCCAGAAACACGACGATGCGAATGTTGCTGGATTCCGGGTTCGTCCGCCTTCGCCCTCCGGGCTTCGCTGACGCCCCGGAATGACAGAATATCGGTTCTCGCCCGACTTAAGGCGGGCTGGCCCGGCCGGCGTTAAGCCGTGCTATGGGTAGGGCGGCAAGGCCGAACGACACGAGGGGCTTGAAGGCGCGATGAAGGACATTCTGGAGAAACTCGACCAGCGGCGCGGCGAGGCCCGCCTCGGCGGCGGCGAGAAGCGCATCGAGGCGCAGCACAAGCGCGGCAAACTGACCGCCCGCGAGCGCATCGAGCTGTTCCTCGACAAAGGCTCGTTCGAGGAGTTCGACATGTTCGTCGAGCACCGCTCGTCCGAGTTCGGCATGGAGAAGTCGAAGATCCCCGGCGACGGCGTCGTGACGGGGTGGGGCACCGTCAACGGCCGGACCGTGTTCCTGTTCTCCAAGGACTTCACGGTGTTCGGCGGCTCGCTGTCGGAGACGCACGCGCAGAAGATCATGAAGGTGCAGGACATGGCGATGAAGGCGCGCGCGCCGATCGTCGGCCTGTTCGACGCCGGCGGCGCTCGCATTCAGGAGGGCGTCGCGGCGCTCGGCGGCTATGGCGAGGTGTTCAAGCGCAACGTCATCGCCTCCGGCGTTATTCCCCAAATCTCTGTCATCATGGGTCCGTGCGCGGGCGGCGACGTCTATTCGCCGGCGATGACCGACTTCATCTTCATGGTGCGCGACACGAGCTACATGTTCGTCACCGGTCCGGAGGTGGTGAAGACCGTCACCAACGAGGTGGTCACCTCCGAGGAGCTTGGCGGTGCGTCGGTCCACACCGCGAAGTCGGGCGTCGCCGACGGCGCGTTCGAAAACGACGTCGAATGTCTCCTGCAGATGCGCCGGCTGGTCGACTTCCTGCCCGCCAACAACGCGGCGGGCGCGCCGCAATGGCCGACGCTCGATCCGGCCGAGCGCGACGACGCCTCGCTCGATACGCTGATCCCGGACAATCCGAACAAGCCTTACGACATCAAGGAACTGATCCTGAAGGTGGTGGACGAGGGCGATTTCTTCGAGCTGTCCGCCAACTACGCCAAGAACATCGTCACCGGTTTCGGCCGCATCGCGGGTTCCACCGTCGGCTTCGTCGCCAACCAGCCGATGGTGCTGGCCGGCGTGCTCGACTCGGACGCCTCACGCAAGGCGGCGCGCTTCGTGCGCTTCTGCAATGCCTTCAACATCCCGATCGTCACCTTCGTCGATGTGCCGGGCTTCCTGCCGGGCACGAGCCAAGAATATGGCGGCCTGATCAAGCATGGCGCCAAGCTGCTGTTCGCCTACAGTCAGTGCACGGTGCCGCTCGTCACCGTGATCACCCGCAAGGCCTTCGGCGGCGCCTATGACGTGATGGCGTCGAAGCATGTCGGCGGCGACGTCAATTATGCCTGGCCGACCGCGCAGATCGCGGTGATGGGGGCGAAGGGGGCGGTCGAGATCATCTTCCGCGGCGGCGATGCGCAGACCATCGCCAAGCAGACCAAGCAGTACGAGGACCGGTTTCTCTCGCCCTTCGTCGCCGCCGAGCGCGGCTATATCGACGACGTGATCATGCCGCATTCGACGCGGCGGCGCATCGCGCGGGCGCTCGCCATGCTCAAGGGCAAGCGGGTGGAGATGCCGCCGCGCAAGCATGACAATTTGCCGGTGTGAGGCATATAACTTCTCGATGGGTTTGAGATGGCTAAAAAACCAAAGGTTGAGACTGAAAATGTAAAAACATTGCACCCGAGTTTTATTGAATCGCTCAAGTATGTAGCGGAGACGCAGTTTGTTGACGTGAAGGCAAAGGAGATAGCTCCGGCCAAACTATCTCGATCTATTTCAGCTTTCTGCAATACAGACGGTGGCGTCTTAATAGTTGGAATCGAAGAGAAGAAAGACATTCGTACTTGGAGCGGCTTTGCCAATGAAGAGGCCGCCAATGGTATTTTTCAGCTTATACATGAGGTGTTTCCGCTGCATGAGCCGATCAACGCGGCCTTTTATAGGGCGCAAGGTGAAAAAGGTTTGGTTCTAATTCTTGAGATGGCGAAAACTGCCCAGATTGTGAAGGCGACTGACGGCAAAGCTTATATCCGTCGCGGAGCATCAAATCAGCCCATAACTAATCAAGAGCAACTAAAGCAACTTGAGCTTACAAAAGGGGTATCGTCACATGAGGATTCTACAGTTCGTGATGAAGTAGAGAACATTCGAACGTCAAAAACATATGGCAGCTTTATCGAAGCAATGGTTCCGAACGCTGACAAGGACGTTTGGTTGAAAAAGCAGCGTCTCGAAGTAAACGGCCTTCCGACTGTCGCGGCGGAATTGCTGTTTTCGGACGAGCCACAAATTGTTCTGCCGAAATCGGCCATAAAGATTTATCGATACAAGACGACGGATAGGGAAGGAACGCGGGATACGTTGGAGTTTCAGCCCTTGACGATTGAGGGATGTGCATACGATTTAATTGCAAAGTCAGTAAGCGAGACTGTGAAAATAACTGAAAGTATCCCAATTATGGGGAAAGAAGGACTTGAAAAAATATCTTACCCGACTGAGGCGATCCACGAAGTTATCACAAACGCAGTAATCCATCGCGACTATTCAATTAATGACGATATTCATATCCGGATTTTCGACAATCGCATTGAAGTGCTTAGTCCGGGTAAGCTACCGGCGTACATAACACCAAAAAATATTCTCGAAGAGCGCTTCGCGAGAAATCCGAAAATTGTCCGACTTTTGAATAAGTTTCCCAATCCGCCCAACAAAGATGTTGGTGAAGGTATGAATACGACGTTCGAGGCGATGCGTAAATTGGACCTACAAGATCCAATAGTTACTCAGACTGAGAATTCGGTTCTCGTAATTTTGCGCCACGAGCGGCTTGCCTCTCTTGAAGATCGGATAATGGCTCACTTGCGCCGTGCGCCACATTTGCCGATCAACAACGCTGAGGCTCGTGAAATTTGTAATGAAGTTTCCGATAGTAAGGTAAGAAAGGCATTTCAAAGAATGCTGGGGGCAAAGATGATTGAGAAGGTTCCTGGTACTAGAGGAAAGGGCACCAGGTATCGAATGAAGTTACCGAAGCAGGCTTCTTCGGAATAGACATTTTCCTGCCCAACTCCGCCGACGTCATCCTGTGAGTAGCCGTCCCTCCGCCCTTATCTCCCCGAAAGGAACCCCATGCTCCGTGCCGCGCTTGTCGCTCTCTCGCTGATCTCCTTCGCCGGGGCGGCGGTTGCCCAAACACCCAAGGCCGTCACCACACCCTCCGGCCTGCAATACATCGACACGAAAGTGGGAACCGGCGCGAGCGGCGCGGGCAAGACCGCGACGGTGCATTACACCGGCTGGCTCTGGCAGAACGGCAAGAAGGGCGCGAAGTTCGATAGCTCGGTCGACCGCGGTCAGCCGTTCTCGTTTCCGGTCGGCGGCGGGCAGGTCATCAAGGGCTGGGACGAGGGCGTCGCCTCGATGAAGGTCGGGGGCAAGCGCACGCTGATCATCCCGCCGTCGCTCGGCTATGGCGCGCGCGGCGCCGGCGGCGTCATCCCGCCGAACGCGACACTGATGTTCGACGTCGAGCTGCTGGCGGTGCGCTAGCGCTGCCCGCCCGCGCGGGGCGGCGTCCGGCGCGGCGCGGGGCGTGCTAGGGTCGCGCCCCTGAGGTTTTCAGCACGGGGCGATTCTCCGCATGGCCAAGGGACGATCGGCGCCGCCGGAGCGGGCGGCGCGCACGAAGGCAACCGCCCGGTCCACGGGTGCCACGGCCAAAGGAACGGCCACTGGAACCCGAACCCGACGCTGCCGCGCGACACCGTCTATGCGGTGCTGATGATCGTCCTGAACGGCATGGTCGGCGCGGCCATCGTCATCGGTGCGCTGCGCCACCGCCAGCAGCAATACAACCTGCAGGGCGCGCTCGCCTTCCTCGCGGTGATTTCCTCGCTCGCCGTGCTGTCGCTGGTGCTGCCGACCTTCACGCACTCGACCGCCAACGGCTCGCTGACCCGGCTGCAGGCCATCGTGTTCGGTGTCCTGACCGCGCTGCTTTACGTCGCCTTCCTCGGCGCGCAGACGGTGCGGCATCGTTCGTTCTTCGTCGAGCAGCAGGGCAGCGCGGAGGGCGCGGCCCATGCGGTGCGCGGGCCGAAACATTCGCTCGCCGTCCATGCCGTGCTGCTGATCCTGACGCTCTTGCCTGTCGTGCTGCTGTCGAAGCCGCTCGCCCGCATCATCGATTACGGCATCGAGGAGGCCGGCTTGCCGACCGCGCTCGGCGGCATCGTCATCGCGCTCCTGGTGCTCGCGCCGGAAGGTCTGTCCGCGCTGCAGGCCGCGAGCCGCAACCAGTTGCAGCGCGCGGTGAACCTGTCGCTCGGCTCGGCCTTGTCCACCATCGGCCTCACCATTCCGACCATGCTGGCTCTGAGCCTGATGTTCGGCATTCCGCTTGAGATCGGGCTCGCGCCCGGCGAGGTGGTGATGCTGGTGCTGACGCTGTTCATCGCCAAGATGACGTTCTCCGGCGCGCCGACCAATTTCGTGCTCGGCAGCGTTCACCTGCTGGTGTTCGCCGGGTTTATTGTGTTGGTGTTTAGCCCTTAGGACGCAAACCAGCGCGCGTCTAATATAAAAGCGCGTATGGGGCTGTTTAGCTAAAGTGAGCCTTTTTCCTGACTTCGCTTTCCGTCCTCAAAAGATCGCCGTCCATCTTTGTGTTCGAAGATCATTCTCCATCGGCCCGTCGAGCTGTCTGAAGCTGATAACCCCAACTGAATAAAAACCCTTCCTGCGTCAAAGTTAGTAAACCAATTCGAGTCTCCGCCCCGTATTCCTGCTAGAAAATATTGCGGCTCGGAATAGATTGATCGGCCGAGGTGATGGGATGTTTTTCCCTTTCCGTATTTTGATGACAATACATCGGACAGCTCTTTATAGCGCGATTTAACAGAATTTCCGTATGGGTCATTTTCGTACGACCTGCTCACGGCAACGATGCGCCAAAGTTTATTGTCGTAGCCAAAGGATAATAGTGTCGTGTCTTGATCACTGAGAGCTTTGTTAAGTTTTGTTGCGACGAAGGATCGGCCAAATTCCGAAGATGAGAAGTCCTTTAATTCGACTCCTGAAGTCCGGATTTCTTCCACTGATGAGCCCCATTTTAATCCGAAGGGGCCGTCTTCGGCGCTAGCCGTAGAAAGGCTGCACATGATTGCTGCAATAAATGCAATTATGTGTTTCATAAAGCGTCCTTGTCGCTAACGACAGTACCAGGACCTTCTTGCTTTCCATCATCGTTGGCTTTTGATGGCTTTCTTAAAGGTGCGGGTATTCCATACTTCTCTCCGAAAAACGCAAGTTGCAAAAGTGCTAGTGAAAGCCTCTCCGTCTCTAGTGTGCCTAGTGCTAGGCCTTGAACTAGGCCGCCGGAATATTGCCCTGCTTTAATTCCCGCTTCCGCAACTTTTCGTTGTTGAGCAAGAATATCGGCCTTGATGGCTGAGAGGTCAGAGTTAGGGCGTGTGGCCTCGCGATCTACTGCGTAAGTCAGAGTTATTCGTCGTAGTGTGGATGTTCGCTTCGTTGCCAGCATGGCTTCCGTGAGATGTAAAATTTGAAGCCGCAAATCGATATACGTTTTAATTAGGCCGCCCGAATACTTGGCGCTTTCTTCCTCCGCGCTTTGAATCTCGCGCCTGGTATTCGCAATGTCGGCGTCGAGAGTGGCTGTATTCGGGTCTCCGTCTGCGACGACAAGAAAAGCAAAGACAACCGCTGCACTTGCAATTGCGAGGGAGAAGGTAGTGGTTATTTTGGCTAGCATCGGCCCCTCCACAACTCTAGGTTAGCGTCGCTTGGGGCGGCTCGGAAGAGTGGGTTGCGACGAATTAAGTCTTGATCTTTTGATTGAGATAGGACTATATTCCACCCATCCTCCTCACGCGAGGGCGCTGTCATGAGGCGTCGTGAGAGTGGGGGAGGATGCGGTGTCTGCGGTCGCGCTCAACGTAAGCGCGATACCCCGGACGGCCCGGGGCTCCGCCCGGCGGGCACTACGACCCGCCTGCGAGGAGCTTGCTGACGGACGACCCGGACATCATGCCGGGCGACGAAAAGCGCGGCCCGGAGCCGGCAAACCGCCGCAAATGATCCGCCGAAGCGCATGCCATCCGGCCTGCGCGACGGTGGAGGAGCGCCGAAAGGTGCGCGTGCCTCTATCGCATGAGGCGCGCCCGTGCCGCCAAACGCGGCGCGGAGACTGACAAGACGTAGCGCCTTCCGGCGCTCCGCTCCCTCGCATCGCGCATGTCGGATGTTTCCGATATGCGCCCCTCAAAAGGGCAGGCGAGGGCAAAGACGGGAAGACGGGCGTACCCGGCGCCCTTTCAAACAATACGGGCGCCTCCGCGCATCTCTACCGTCGCCTCTTCAAAATCCGGAACGTTTCCGCGCGCCATTCGTTTCGTTCTCAGCATCCCCGAACACGAACGGCACAAGGAGGTCGCGATGGCCAACGACCGCAAGGACTTTGAGGCGAAATTCTGGAAGGCGCTGACATCCGACCAGACCATGATGCTCGGTCTCGACGGCGTCGAGGACGGCCACACCCGGCCGATGACCGCGATCGTCGAAGGTGAGCGCGGCCCGATCTGGTTTTTCTCCTCCACCGAGACGGATCTCGTGCGCAAGACCGGCGACGGCCATCGCGCCATCGCCACATTCGCCGACAAGGGCCACAATCTGTTCGCCGCCGTTCACGGCACGCTGACAATCGACGACAACCGTGCGGTGATCGACCGGCTGTGGAATCCTTACGTCGCCGCCTGGTTCGAGAAGGGCAAGGACGATCCCAAGCTCGCGCTGCTGCGCTTCGATGCCGATCATGCCGAAATCTGGAAGGATGCCTCCAGCATCGTCGCCGGCATCAAGCTGATGCTGGGCGCCGATCCCAAGAAGGAGTTCAGGGACAAGGTGGCCGACGTCTCGCTGTCGCGGCATTGAGCGGCGATGTCCCCTTTGCGCCTTCGCAAGGCGGCGGCAATCCGCTAGCCTTGCTCGGTCGGCGACAAGGGAGATGCATGTGACGGCAGGTCGGATGATGCTGGCAACGCTCATCGCGGCCGGCATCGCCGCCGCCGCGGACCCCGCATCGGCGCAGCTGCAGAACGAGACGCTGCTCGTCACCATGCCGAAAGGGTTCAAGGTCGGCTATCGCGCCAAGCGCGACAATATCGCGATGACCGAAATGATCCCGCAGGGTGAGAACCTGCAGAACTGGACCGAGATGGTCACGGTGCATGTGTTCTTCGGCCAGCGCACGCTGACGCCGGCGGAGTTCCGCACCCGCATCGAGGCCGGCTGGAAAAAGGCCTGTCCCGGCGGCGGCGCGCGGACGCTCTCGGACAAGGCGGAAAACGGCTATCCGGCGCTGATGTGGAAGCTCACCTGTGTCAAAAATCCGCAGACCGGCAAGCCCGAGAACACCTGGTTCAAGGCAGTCGCCGGCGGCGACAGTTTCTATGTCGTGCAGAAGGCAGTGCGCCGCCCGGAGGCGGAGGCGAACGAGGCCGAGCAGCTCGCCCTGATCGGCCAGGTCAGCGTCTGCGACACGCGGCGGGCGGACCGCGCCTGTCCGGCCGGGATGAAATAGGCGAGGGCGCCTTTCGTTCGCGGAGATCGGCCCCGCCTCAGCCCGCGACCACCGGATTGCGCAGCGTGCCGATGCCGGTGATCTCGATCTCCACGGTGTCGCCGGGCGTCATGTTCTGCGGCAGGCCGTCGGTGCCCATCCACATCACGTCGCCCGGCTCGATGGTGCAGTATTTCGACACCTCGGCGATGTAGGTCGCGGTGTCGAACACCATCTTGTTGGTGGCGAAGCGGTCGGTCTCGGCGCCGTTGAGGCGGATGATCGTCGTCATGTCGTTCGGGTCGAGGCCGGTGACGATCCATGGTCCCATCGGCTTGAAGGTGTCGGCGTTCTTGGCGCGCCACAGCGTGCCGTCGCTTGCCTGCCAGCCGCGCTCGCTGACGTCGTTGCCGATCGTCCAGCCGAACACATAATCGAGCGCGCGTTCCTTCGGCACGTTCCGGCAGCGCTTGCCGAACACCGCGACCAGTTCGCCTTCATACTGAAATTTCTCGCCGGCGTCCGGCGGCTTCACGATAGTCTCGCCGTGGGCGATCAGCGCGCTTTGTGCGCGATAGCCGACATCGGGCTTCTTGGGGAATTTCGGCTCGGTGCCGCGCATCGCTGCCATTTTCACGATGTGGTCGGGATAGTTGACGCCGACGCAGTAGAACGTTCGCGGCTCGCAGGGGATCAGCAGTTTCACCGCGGCGAGAGGATGGCGGCTGCCGGTTTCGCTGTACGTGCCCCACGGCGCGCCTTCGATGGCCGTCACCGTATCGCCGTCGATGCGGCCGAACCGCGCGTCGCCGTCGTCGTCGAACCGGCACCAGATCGTCATTCCGTCGCTCCCGTCGTCCGCGAGACGTCATTTGCGCGTCGGCTCGCGTCGTTTCGCATAGTATGGGTGACAATCAAAGCAAGCTCCGCGTTACTGCGCGCGGCTCACGGCCGCGCACTCGGCGCGCAACTGCCGCAGCACCTTGGCCATGTCGGTGCGGATCGCCTCCAGCACGACGAAGTTCGGCACCGGCACATCGGCGGCCACCAGCGCGTCGTAGAGCAGCCGCGTGCCGCCGTCGCGGGGCACCAGTCGCCACTGGCCTTCCGACATTTTCAGGTCGCCGCCGATCCGGCGGAACTTGATCGTCTTCGGCTTGTCGTAGTCGGCGCGGAACACGGTGCGGATGTTCGGCAGGAACCAGGCCCAGTTGATCTTGTGCTCGCGCACGTCCCAGCGGCCCTGCGGGTCGGCCTCGACCACGCGGCAGCTTTCGAGGCCGGGCACGAAACGCATCATGTGCGCGCAGTCGGTCATCACCGACCAGACCGTCGCCGGCGGAGCGGGGATATCGATCGCGGCCCGCACACGGGCGGCGTCGATTGCGGAATCCATCGCAACATTGACGGCCGGCTCGCCGGCGGCGAGCGCGGCGGCCTCGTCGGGCGTCGGGGCCTGCGCGGCGGCGGGCAGCGCCATCAGGAGCGTCAGGGGGAGCGCCAGCGTCAGTGCGTGCCAGCGGCGGGGCGGACGAAGCGAATCCGGAACCTTCGGCGTCATGTGAAAACGCTATCACGGCATCATGACAGCGGCAGGCGGGCTCGCGCGTTTTTGAAGGGGCGCCTAACGCCCTGTTTACGAGGGCTTTTTGTGCGGGAGCGGCGAACGGTTCCGGCCTTGATCCGGCCTGCGTTCCCTGCCACATGACCGCCAATGCACGAACCCTTGAAAACGGCCGAAAACCTCAGCCCGCTCGCCCGCCAGGTCGAGCGGCGGCGGACCTTCGCCATCATCTCGCACCCGGACGCCGGCAAGACCACGCTGACCGAGAAGCTGCTGCTGTTCGGCGGCGCCATCAATCTCGCCGGTCAGGTCAAGGCCAAGAAGGACCGCCGCTCCACCCGGTCGGACTGGATGTCGATCGAGCGCGAGCGCGGCATTTCGGTCGTTACCTCGGTGATGACCTTCGAGTTCGACGGCCGGGTGTTCAACCTGCTCGACACGCCGGGCCACGAGGACTTCTCGGAGGACACCTACCGCACGCTCACCGCGGTCGACTCGGCGGTGATGGTGATCGACGCCGCGAAAGGCATCGAGGCGCGCACCCGCAAGCTGTTCGAGGTGTGCCGGCTGCGCGATATCCCGATCGTCACTTTCATCAACAAGATGGATCGCGAGAGCCGCGATCCGTTCGATCTCCTGGACGAGATCGAAAAGACGCTGGCGCTCGACACCGCGCCGGTGACCTGGCCGATCGGCCGTGGCCGCGATTTCGTCGGCACTTATGAACTGGCCACCGGCCGCGTCCGCTTCCTCGAAGGCGAGGGGCCGAAGACCGGCGCGGCGCAGAAATTGTCACTTGACGAAGTCGCGGCGATGCACCCGGCGCTCGACAAGGCAGCCGTGGAAGAGGAGCTTGGCCTTGCCCGCGAGCTGTGCCGGCCGTTCGACATGGCGGCATTTCGCGAGGGCCATCTGACGCCGGTGTTTTTCGGATCGGCGCTGAAGAATTTCGGCGTCGGCGATCTGCTCGATGCGCTCGGCGCTTGGGCGCCGCCGCCGCGCGCGCAGGGCTCGGACAAGCGCACCGTCGATCCGCACGAGGCGCGCATGACGGCCTTCGTGTTCAAGATCCAGGCCAACATGGACCCGAACCATCGCGATCGCATCGCCTTCGCGCGGCTGGTGTCCGGCAAGCTCGACCGCGGCATGCGCGCGACGCTGACGCGCACCGCGAAACCGATGACGCTGTCGGCGCCGCAGTTCTTCTTCGCGCAGGATCGCAGCGTCGCCGACGAAGCCTTCGCCGGCGACGTGGTCGGCATCCCCAATCACGGCACGCTGCGCATCGGCGATACGCTGACCGAAGGCGAGGCGCTGAAATTCGTCGGCGTGCCGAACTTCGCGCCGGAAATCCTGCGCCGCGTGCGGCTGGGCGATCCGATGAAGGCCAAGAAGCTGCGCGAGGCGTTGCAGCAGATGGCCGAAGAGGGCGTCGTGCAGGTATTCCGCCCGCTCGACGGCGCACCGGCGATGGTCGGCGTGGTCGGCCCCCTTCAACTCGACGTGCTGAAGGCCCGGCTTGCCGCCGAATACGATCTCGACATCAATTACGAGACGCCGGAATTCCAGCTGGCCCGCTGGATTTCCTCGGACGATCCCAAGAAGCTTGAGGACTTCGTGCAGGCCAACTATTCGAGCTGCGCCGAAGACCTCGACGGCGACCGGGTTTTCATGGCCCGCAACCAGTTTATCCTCGATTACACCGGCGAACGCGCGCCCGGCATCGTGTTCACCGACATCAAGGATGTGAAGGACAAGCTCACGGGCTGAGCGGCATGGCAGACCGGCCCGGACGGGCCTTCCCATTTGCTGCGCTGCAAGATAAAACCCGCATCAGTCCGTCGGGGACGCCACCGCGTAAAGGTGGCGGGAGGTTGCGTATCATGTCGGTTCAGGACGAAATCCGCCGTCTCACGGCGGCCGATATCCAGGCGCGCAAGGGCGGCGAGCCGATCGTCTGTCTTACAAGCTATCACGCGCACACCGCGCGCATCGTCGACCAGCATTGCGACATTATCCTCGTCGGTGACTCGCTCGGCATGGTGATGCACGGGCTTGAGACCACCGTGCCGGTGACGCTCGACATGATGATCCTGCAGGGCCACGCCGTGATGCGCGGCTCCAGGCGCGCGCTGGTCACCGTCGACATGCCGTTCGGCAGCTACGAGGCCTCGAAAGAGCAGGCCTTCATGAGCGCGGCGCGCGTGCTGAAGGAAACCGGCTGCGGCGCGATCAAGATGGAAGGCGGCGTGCGCGTCGCCGAGACCGTGCGATTTCTCGTCGAACGCGGCGTTCCGGTGATGGGGCATATCGGTCTGACGCCGCAGTCGATCAACACCATCGGCTCGTTCCGCGCCCAAGGGCGCGACGAGAGCGACTGGGCGCGCATCGAGGACGATGCCAAGGCGGTGGCGGAAGCCGGCGCGTTCTCGGTCGTGATCGAGGCGGTGGCCGAGCCGCTTGCGCGCAAGATTTCGGAGAGCATCCGCGTGCCGACTATCGGCATCGGCGCGAGCGTCGCCTGCGACGGGCAGGTGCTGGTGCTCGAGGACATGCTGGGCCTGTCGCCGCGGGTGCCGAAATTCGTCAAGCGCTACACCACGCTCGGTCCCTCGATCGGCGAGGCGGTTGCCGCATTTGCCGCAGAGGTGCGGGGGCGGGCCTTTCCGGGGGCTGAGCACGTCTACCCGATGAAAGCCAAAAAGCCTTAGAAATCCAGCCGTTAACCCTTTGCCGCAGGCTTTTTGCCTTGCGGATGCCACACCGTTAGGTTACCGGACTGCCTGCATTTGCAGGGAAATTGGGGTTCGGAGCCGGGCGTGGCCGACATTTTTTCGGAAGTCGACGAGGAAGTACGCCGGGAACGGCTGAAACGGATCTGGGACCGCTACGGTCTCTACATCATCATCCTCGCGGTGCTGATCGTCGCCGGCGTTGCCGGCTGGCGCGGCTGGCAGTGGTACGAGGCCAAGAAGGCCGCCGAGGCCGGCGCGGCTTTCGAGCAGGCCGTCGCGCTCGCCGAAGCCGACAAGCACAAGGAAGCGGAAGCGGCATACGCCAAGATTGCGGCCGAGGCGCCGGCCGGTTACCGGCTGCTGGCGCGGCTGCGCGAGGCCGCGCAGCTCGCACAGACCGACGCCAAGGCGGCGGTCGCGCAATACGACAAGCTGGCCGCCGACGGCTCGCTGACGCAGACGGTTCGGGATCTCGCTGCCGTTCGCGCTGCGATCCTTCTGGTCGACACGGCGCCGCTCGATGAGATGACGCGCCGGCTCGAACCGGCGGCCGCGGCGGATCGGCCGTTCCGTCATACGGCGCGCGAGATGCTGGCGATAGCTGCCTGGCGCAGCGGCGACGCCGCCGCCACGCGCAAATATATCGACATGATCACCGGCGATGCCGCGACGCCGCCGAGCACCCGTCAGCGCGTCGATGTGTTGTCGGCGCTGCTTGCCTCCGAAGGCAAGGACGGGGGCAAGAGTTGAGCAAGGGATTGGATTGAACTGATGGCTCGCTGTCGTCACATCGCGCTGGTTGCGGGGCTGCTCGTGGCATCCGTCGGGCTGTCGGCCTGCGCGGACGGTTTCGATGTCGACAAGCTCGACGTCTTCGGATTGAGCGACAAGCCCAAGCTGCCGGGCGAGCGCAAGCCGGTGTTTCCGGAAGGCGTGCCGGGCGTGAGCCAGGGCATTCCGCCCGATCTCGTCAAGGGCGCTCACCCGGCCGAAGGCGATCCGCTGATGCAGCAGACCGCGTCGGCGCCGGCGGCGGCCGAGCAGCCGAAATCCGCGCAGCAGGCCGAACAGAAGCCGAAGCCGAAACCAAAGGCGAAACCGAAGCCGAAGGTCGTGCGTGCGCCGGCACCGCCGCCGCAGCAGGCTGCACCTCAGTCAACCGCCAACCAGCCGGCAAGCGGCACGCAGGCGCCGTGGCCGTCGGCGCCGCCGCCTCAGGCTTCCGGCACCAATGCGCCGTGGCCGTCATCGTCCTCCAATTCGGCACCGGCGCCCTGGCCGGACGCGCCGGCGCCCGGGACGTTCTCGCGCTAAGGCATGATCCCGAAAAGTGGATACCGGTTTTCGGATAAGATCATGCCTTCCAAAACAACAAGCATCCCGAAAAGGCGATATCGGTTTTCGCCGCCGGTGTGGCGCGCGATCTGTTATTGATCTGACCCATGAGTTTCACCGTCGCCATTGTCGGCCGGCCTAACGTCGGCAAATCGACCCTGTTCAACCGCCTGGTCGGCAAGCGGCTGGCGCTGGTCGACGACCAGCCCGGCGTGACGCGCGACCGGCGCGAGGGCGAAGGGCGGCTCGGCGATCTCGAATTCACCGTGGTCGATACCGCGGGTCTCGAGCAGGCCGCGCCGGAAAGCCTGTCCGGCCGCATGCGCGCGCAGACCGACGCCGCGATCGCCTCCGCCGATGTCATCATGTTCCTGATCGACGCGCGTGCGGGCCTTACGCCGGCGGACGAAGCCTTCGCCGCTGTCGTTCGTCGCTCCGGCAAACCGGTGATCGTCGTTGCCAACAAGAGCGAGGGTAAAGCCGGCGACGTGGGGCGGAATGAAGCCTATTCGCTCGGTCTCGGCGAGCCGGTGCCGGTCTCCGCCGAACACGGCGAGGGCATGAGCGATCTCTATTCGGCGCTGGCCGAGGTTGCGCCCGAACAGCCGCGGCTCGAGGACGAGGACAACGACAACGAGGAGGATGACGATCAGGAAGCCGCGGCGCGGCCGATCCGCGTCGCCATTGTCGGCCGGCCGAATTCCGGCAAGTCGACGCTCATCAATCGTCTGCTGGGCGAGGATCGCCTGCTGACCGGACCGGAAGCCGGCATCACCCGCGACTCCATCGCGGTCGATACCGAATGGGAAGGCCGCAAGTTCAAGATCTACGACACGGCCGGCATGCGGCGGCGCTCGCGCATCGAGGAAAAGCTCGAGAAGCTGTCGGTCGCCGATGCGCTCAACGCCATTCGTTTCGCCGACGTGGTGGTCATTCTGATCGACGGCGCGCGCTCGTTCGACGAACAGGACCAGCGCATCGCTGACCTCGTCGAGCGGGAAGGCCGGGCGCTGGTGCTCGCCGGCAGCAAATGGGATCTGGTCGAGACGCGCGCCGGCGCGATCGGCCGCATGCGCGAGGAAGCGCAGAAGAAGTTTTCGCAGGTCAAGGGCGTGCAGGTCGTCGCGGTATCGGGCCTCACCGGCGAAGGGCTCGACCGCATGATGCAGGCGGTGATCGACGCCTACACGGTGTGGAACAAGCGGACCTCGACCAATGCGCTCAACCGCTGGCTCGAAGGCGTGCTGTCGGCGCATCCGCCGCCGGCGGTGTCCGGCCGTCGCCTCAAGCTCAATTACATCACGCAGCCGAAGACGCGGCCGCCGACCTTCGTGATCTTCTGCACGCGGGCCGACGCGCTGCCGGACAGCTACAAGCGCTATCTGGTCAACGGGCTGCGGGAAAACTTCGATCTGCCGGGCACGCCGATCCGGCTCCTGCTGCGCGAGAAGTCGAATCCGTTCGCGGGTCGCAAGAAATAACGCGCGCTATTCCGGCGGTTGCAGCGCCTTCAGTGTCTTTGCCGTGAAGTCGTAGATCTTGCCGGTGTTGGTGAAGTCCGGCAGGCAGAGCGGAACGACCGCTTTCGCGACATCTTCCGGCTTCGCCAGCGTCGCCGGATCGACTCCCGGCCAGCCGCTCGCATACATCCGCGTATGGGTCGGTCCCGGATTGAGGAGATTGACCCGCACATTCGTCGAAGTCGTTTCACCGGCGTAGGTCGCGACCAGCGCATTGAGCGCGGCCTTCGATGCGGCATAGGGGCCGCAATAGGGCTTCGTCAGCCATGACAACGCCGAGGTGACGAACACCGCGCGCCCGGCGGGCGCGCGCTTGAGCAGCGCGTCCATGCAGCGGATCAACTGCCAGTTGGCCGTGACGTTGACCGCAAAAACGTTGTCCCAGTTCTTTGGCTCCACATGATCGATCGGCGACAGTGGCCCGAGCACGCCGGCGTTGCCGACCAGCACGTCGAGGCGCTGGTAACGTTCGTTGAGCGCCAGCGCGAGCCGGGCGATGCCGTCGCTGTCCGTCATATCGAGTGGCACCAGTGTGGCGCTGCCGCCCTCGGCCTTGATCCTGTCGTCGAGTTCCTCGAGCGCGCCGCTGGTGCGCGCGACCGCGACGACATGCGCGCCGGCGCGAGCCAGTTCCAGCGCGATATGCGAGCCGATGCCGCGCGAGGCGCCGGTCACGAGGGCGATGCGGTCGGTGAGGGGCTTACTCATGACACATGGGCGCTGAGCCGCGCCGGTCAGATCGCTTCGGCGAGCAGCGACAATTGCCGCGGCGAGGTCTGCGCGCCGAGGTCGGTCAGCGGGGTCGGATAGTCGCCGGTGAAGCAATGGTCGGTGAAAGCGGGCTTGGCCGGATCGCGGCCCGGCAGGCCCATTGCGCGATAGATGCCGTCGACCGACAGGAAGGCGAGCGAGTCCGCGCCGATGAACTGCCGCATGGCTTCGAGGTCGTGTGTGGCGGCCAACAGCTTGTCGCGTTCCGGGGTGTCGATGCCGTAATAGTCCGGATGCGTGATCGGCGGCGAGGCGATGCGGAAATGCACCTCGGTCGCGCCGGCGTCGCGCATCATGCGCACGATCTTGCGCGAGGTGGTGCCGCGCACGATCGAGTCGTCGACCAGCACAATGCGCTTGCCGCCGACCACCGCGCGGTTGGCCGAATGCTTCATGCGCACGCCCTGGTCGCGGATCGACTGGGTCGGCTGGATGAAGGTGCGGCCGACATAATGATTGCGGATGATGCCGAGCTCGTAGGGCACACCGGCGGCCTGCGCGAAGCCGATCGCGGCGGGGACGCCGGAGTCCGGAACCGGAACGATGACATCGACATTGGCCGGCGCTTCGCGGGCAAGCTCGACGCCCATGGCCTTGCGGACGTTGTAGACGTGACGGCCGCCGACGATGGAGTCGGGGCGCGCGAAGTAGATGTATTCGAAGATGCAGGGGCGCGCCGTCATCGGCGGAAACGGTTTGTGCGAATGCATGCCGTCTTCGTCGAACACCACGACCTCGCCGTTCTCGACGTCGCGGACATATTGCGCGCCGATAATGTCGAGTGCACAGGTCTCCGAGGCGAGGATCGGACAGCCGTCGAGCTTGCCGATCACCAGCGGGCGGATGCCGAGCGGGTCACGGGCGCCGATCAACTTCTTGTTGGTGACGGCGACAAAGGCGTAAGCACCTTCGAGCTGACGCAGGCCGTCGATGAAGCGGTCGACGAAACGATTGCGGGTCGAGCGGGCGACGAGATGCAGGATCACCTCGGTGTCGGTGGTCGACTGCATCATGGCGCCGTCGCGCACGAGGTCGCGGCGCAGCGAAATGCCGTTGGTCAGGTTGCCGTTGTGGCCGATGGCGAAGCCGCCGGCGTTCAACTCGGCGAACAGCGGCTGCACGTTGCGCAGCACGGTTTCGCCGGTGGTCGAATAGCGGACATGGCCGACCGCGACGGTGCCGGGCAGGCGGTCGATCACCTCGCGGCGGGAGAAGGTGTCGCCGACAAGGCCTAGCCGGCGCTCGGAATGGAACCGCTTGCCGTCATAGGAGACGATGCCGGCGGCTTCCTGACCGCGATGCTGAAGCGCGTGCAGCCCGAGCGCGGTGATGGCGGCGGCATCGGGGTGGCCGAAAATGCCGAATACGCCGCATTCCTCCCGCAACCGGTCGCCGTCGAGGTCGGCGGCAGTTTCGATCGCGGAATGAGACCTCGGTTCTGTCATCGGTCTGTTGGGCCTTGCTATTGGAACTTGGCCAGTTTGGCGCCGCCGCCGGGCGCCAGGCTGGACCTGCGGTCCGGGTCGGTGTTCGGTGCTTCGGGGTCGTCAGGACGCGGACGCTTCAACCGTTTCAAGATGGTGCTTTCGGGGTCATCCGGCAACATCGACATCAGCCATTGTCCCGTATTTTGGAGGACGACCTTCGATTTGGCCGATTTGATCCACTCCGGTTGACGCTGGTCGGGCACCAGCCATGCAAAAAAGACGAAGGCGACGACCACGATGATCAGGCCGCGGCCGAGGCCGAACAGGAACCCGAGCGAACGGTCGAGCGCGCCGATTCGACTGTCGAGAATCATGTCCGAAATGCGCACGGTGATGATCGACACGACGAGCAGCGTGACGAGGAACACGCCGACGACGGTGACGCCGGCAGCGGCCATGTCGCTGTTGATGTACTGTTTCACCGTCGGCAGCAGCTTGGCGTAGGAATAAAGCGTCACCAGCGCCGCGATGCCCCAGGCAGCGATCGAGAGGATCTCGCGCATGAAGCCGCGGATCATCGCCAGCAGGCCGGACACCAGCATCACGACCAGCAACAGGATATCCAGCAGGGTGACGGGCATAGGCTCGGGCTCAGGTCCGCGCGAGGGCCAAAACGGCCCCGTCGGCAATGAAAAATACGGCGCGGCGGCGGGTCATGGTCGCTTCCGGGCGGCAAAATCGGGTGATCGGACTCGCGCTGTATAGCCGGGCCACCGCCCGCCGTCACCCGCCTTGTGAGGCGGATTCCGGTATCACTAACAGCGATTTGGCAGGCTTTTTCGTCGCAACGGCCGGGTCTCTAGCTTGCTTTGGCCCGGCGGCCATTGGCGGCGATCTCCGCGACCAGCGTGGAGAGGCTGCCGACGTCGTTCAGCCGCAGGCCGGCCGCCGATTCGGTACGGGCCGAATCCGGCACCACGGCGCGGGCGAAGCCGAGTTTCGCCGCTTCCTTGAGGCGGGCCGCGGCCTGCGCCACCGGCCGCACGGCGCCCGACAGCGACACCTCGCCGAAATAAACCGCATCGGCCGGCAGGGGGGCGTCGGCGAGCGAGGAAACCAGCGCCGCTGCCGCCGCCAGATCGGCCGCCGGCTCCTGGATGCGATAGCCGCCCGCGACATTGAGATAGACGTCGTGGCCGGACAGGCGGACGCCGCAATGGGCCTCCAGCACCGCGATGACCATCGAGAGCCGGCTCTGGTCCCAGCCGACCACCGCGCGGCGCGGGGTACCGAGCGAGGTCGGCGCGACCAGAGCCTGGATTTCGACCAGCACCGGACGGGTTCCCTCGATGCCGGCGAACACGGCGGTGCCGGGCGCGCCGAGATCGCGTTCCGACAGGAACAACTCGGACGGGTTGGCCACTTCGCGCAGGCCGAGGCCGGTCATCTCAAACACGCCGATCTCGTCGGTCGGGCCGAAGCGGTTCTTCATGGCGCGCAGCACACGGAACTGGTGCGCGCCTTCGCCCTCGAACGACAGCACCGCGTCGACCATGTGCTCGACGACGCGCGGGCCGGCGATCTGGCCGTCCTTGGTGACGTGCCCGACGAGGATCACCGCCGCGCCGGAGCGCTTGGCGAAGCGAATGAACGATTGCGCGCTGCCGCGCACCTGCGTCACCGTGCCGGGCGCGGATTCGACCGTGTCTGTCCACATCGTCTGAATGGAGTCGATGATGACGAGCCGCGGCGTCTTGCCTTCCGACAAAGTCGCGATGATGTCTTCGACCGAGGTTTCGGCGGCGAGTTCCACCGGCGCGTCGTCGAGGCCAAGGCGCTCCGCGCGCAGCCGCACCTGCGCGATCGCTTCTTCGCCGGAAATATAGATGACACGATGGCCGGCGCGAGCGAGCGCCGCGGTTGTCTGGATCAGCAGCGTCGATTTGCCAATGCCGGGATCGCCGCCGACCAGCAGTACTGAGCCGCGCACGAAGCCGCCGCCGGTGACGCGGTCGAACTCGGCAATGCCGGAGGGCAGGCGCGGCGCGTCATGGGTTTCGCCAGCGAGCGGCTCGAGATTGAAGGCGCGCCCCTTGCCGGGACGCCGGCCGGGTCCGCGCGCGGCGGCGCCGGCACCGGTGGCGTCTTCCTCGACCAACGTATTCCATTCACCGCAGGCCTCGCATTTGCCCTGCCAGCGGTTATGGGCCGCGCCGCAATTCTGACAGATGAACGATTGCGCCCGCTTCGCCACGCTCTACTCCGCGCGATAGATGCGATGATAGCGGCGGCCCAGGCCGGTCAGCACTTCGTAGCCGATGGTGCCGGCCGTGGCGGCGAGATCGTCGACCGTGTACTCGTCGCCGATCAATGTCACCAGATCGCCGCGGCGCACATCGCTTTCGGCAAGCTCGCCGATGTCGATGGCCAGGAGGTCCATCGAGATGCGGCCGGCGAGGCGGCAGCGCTTGCCGGCGACGATCGCCTCGCTGCCGGCCACGGTGTCGGAGGCGCTTGCTGCGCGCAGATAGCCGTCAGCATACCCGACCGGCACGATGGCGAGACGGCCCGCACGGCGCGCCGTCCATTGTGCGTCATAGCCGACGGTTTCGCCGCGCTGGACGCTGCGGATTTGCGCGACCTTGGCGCGCAATTCGACGACCGGGCGCATCGGATTGTTGCGGCCCGGCGTCGGGTTGACACCGAACAGCGCGGCGCCGGGACGCACCAGATCGCAATAGGCCGACTGGCCGAGGAAAATGCCGGACGAATTGGCAAGCGAGCCGGGGATGCCGCGATAAAGCATCCGGATTTCGCGGAACAGCTTGATCTGCCGCTCGTTCAACGGATGATCCTGCAACTGCGCGCAGGCAAGATGGCTCATCAATAAAGTGATGCCGTGGTTTTCCGAACGGATGCGCGGTGCGATGGCGGCCGCTTCCTCCGCCGTCACGCCGAGCCGGTTCATGCCGGTGTCGACCTGCAACGCCGCGCCACCCTGCCAGGCATTGGCCGAGACGAAGGCATCCCACTCGGCAAGTTCGGCGAGGCTGCCGATCACCGGCCGCACGTTGATCTCGGCGAAGGCCGCGGCGGTTCCCGGCATGACCCCGTTTAGTACATAGATCGCCGGATCAAAGGAGACTGCCCGCAGCCGGCGCGCCTCCGACAGATCGGCGACGAAGAACGTCTTGCAGCCGGCCCGGAAAAGCGCCCGCCCGACCTGCTCGAGACCGCAGCCATAGGCGTTGCCCTTGATGACGGCCGAACATTCCGACGGCACCGTGCGCCGCGACAGCGCGCGCCAGTTCGCCTCGATGGCGGAGAGATCGACGGTCAGAACCGCGCCGGCTTCGACTTCCGGCGGCCCGGCGGTGGTGGTGCGCGAAGCCTCGGCGGGCCGGTGCAGGGGCTCGACGGCGGGCAACTCGGCCGCCGATTCGGTTTCGAACGTAGACATGCAACGGTCATAGCCGCCTTGGGCGGAAGCGTCCATGCGCGGGCAAATGGCGATGAATAAAGCGCTTTTTCGCGTCGCGCCGGGTGACGAAGGGCGCCGGCGGGCGGTCGGAGCCCGCGGCGTGCGCACAGGTCAGGCGCTCCCTGCATGCACGGCGTGCGTGATGGCGAGGCGGCATGCGAGCCGCGGCTACGTTTTCTGAAGAGGCGGGGCGGCGGCGACGTACGACATCGTTGCCGCGTCATCGCTCGACTAACCGGGACAATGAAACACGAGATCGCACGACAATTGCGCGTGCTCGGATTTCTCCCGCGCGCGTGGCGATGCGCCGGCGCCGAAACGAATGTGGATCGATCCGACGTTCAACGATCGGGATCGCAGCGCGCGGCGCTTTTGTCGCAGCGATTTTTGGAAGAAAATTTTTGGAAGGTCGCGCGCGGAAAGAATATCTGGCTGGTGCGAAGTATATCGAAAGGGACTTTGAGGCCGCACATGTAACGCCGCATAAAAAAGTTATGCAGAAGCTATAAATTGACAGCGCAAAGAAATATCGCTGAAGTAAATTTGAAGATTGCGTTGAGAAATGGGCTTATCGGGCGTCACTTTTAATGATCTACAAATAGAAAAAGTGAACCATCATGCCCGTCGTCGAGTTAACAGCCAGATTCCTCCGCAGTGCGGACTGTCCGTGCGGACAGAAGAAAATCGATTACTTCGATTCGAAGCAAAAAGGCTTTCTTGTCGAAGTCCGCAATTCCGGACGCCGCACATTCTATCAGCGCTATCGCGACGAGCGTGGCCGCGAGCGGCAATTCAAGATCGGCCGCGCCGACATGCTGACGGTGGAACAGGCGCGGCGGAAGGCGCGTTCTGTCTTCGCGCAAGCCTTGCTCGGTGACAATCCGCAGGACCGCCGCCAGGAGTTGCGTGCGATCCCGACGCTCGAGGTTTTCGTGCGCGACAGCTATCTGCCGTTCGTCGCGACCTACAAGCGAAGCTGGAAGACCGACGAGACAATCCTGCGCATTCATGCATTGCCCGGTCTCGGCAAGCTCCGCCTCGATGAAATCGGAACCGACCGCGTCGTCGCGCTGGTCGGGCAGATGCGCAACAAAGGATATGCGGGCGGCACGTCGAACCGTGTGGTCGTTATTCTGCGTTATCTCTTCAACCTCGCGATCAAGTGGAAAGTGCCGGGCGTTCTCAGCAATCCGACCGCCGGCGTCGAAATGGGCTCGGAGGTCCAGCGCAACCGCTTTCTGACGAGGGAAGAAACACAGCGCCTGGTGTCCGCGATCTCGACCGACGAGAACACGACCGCGGCCAACGCCATCCTGTTGCTGTTGTTGACCGGCGGCCGCCGCAACGAAATCACGCATGCGCGCTGGGAGCATGTGTTGTGGGACGAGCGCAAGCTGCACGTTCCTTTGTCGAAGTCGGGCAAGCCCCGCTGGATTTCGCTCAGCGAAGCGGCGATCTCGCTGCTGCGGTCGCTGCCGCGCCCTGACGACAACGACTACATCTTCCCGTCGCCGGTGACGGGGCGGCCGTCGCCGTCGCTGTGGTTTCCGTGGGATCGGATCCGGCAAAGGGCAGGGCTCGAGGACGTGCGTCTGCACGACCTGCGGCATTCCTTTGCAAGCTTCCTCGTCAATGGCGGGGTGTCGCTCTACATCGTGCAGGCGCTGCTCGGTCACGCCAATGCGCGAACGACGCAACGTTACGCGCATCTGGCGAGCGATACGCTGACGCAGGCGACCGTCGTGGTCGACAAAATCGTCGCGCCATCGTTTGCGAGCGTCGCGCAAGAGGAGACGCCGCAGGCGATGCCGCGCTAGGCCTCTGCGTTCGTCTTTAGATCTGTTGTCCGGCCGAAAATAAGTTTCGGCCGGCGATTTCTCATGCACAATCGAATCTGCTGAGGTGCCGCGTGCGCATGCGTGCGCGCATTTCCTGTTTGCGCGCCGATCGCCGGCGACCTTTGCTATCCCGATAATGAATTCGCAAGGCGGCGCTGTCGTTACGCAGATTAGCGCGCTCGTTCGTGCAGTTCGTCGCGACCGCCGACCCATCGCTTGCCTATCGCCTCGTGTTGCGAGGCGGCAATGAATCGCCCGATGACGAGCGACAAGGCGAGGTGAAGCGAACGATTTGAGCGCGTTTTGCGGCTGCCGTGGGGCAGGGCATGACAGTACGTGAAGATTTGCAGCCTGTACGGCGCGGGTTTTTATTACATCCCGGGCACGGATACCTGCCTGAAGGTCGGCGGCTGGGTTCGCTTCGAAACCGGCTGGGGCTACAACGGCAGCTTCACGACCGAGTTCTTCAACAACAACACGAACAACCGCTCGACCAATGAAATGCCGTGGCGCGTGAAGGGCACGATCACGTTCGACGCCCGTGAGCAGACCGCTTACGGCACCCTGCGCAGCTATGCCGCGCTCGGCGTCAGCAACAACAACAACGGTGCGAATGACATCGTTGCCAACTACGCCAACCGCTGGTTCATCCAGTGGGCCGGCTTCACGGTCGGTCATGCCACGTCGTTCTTCGACTTCTACTCGATCGGCGGCAACCAGTACGGCTTCGTGACCGCCTCGTCCGACACCGGCGACGGTGGCTGGGACGTGTTCGGCTACACCGCGCAGTTCGGCAACGGTATGTCGGCCTCGCTGTCGGCTGAAGTCGCTCGTCGGACGAAGATCATTCGCGCAGACGCCGGTTCGCTTCTCAACGCCGGTAACGTCGGCGCGGTCACTGGCGTTGGCCCGACTGGCGCCAACACCGTGTCGGTCACAGGCGTGATCCAGCCTTCGAACACCGTGGGTGGCGGCTACGGCGGGCATGACATGCCCGACATCGTCGCCAACCTGCGTGTCGACCAGGCCTGGGGTTCGGCTCAGGTCATGGGTGCTCTGCATCAGGTCAACGCGACTTACTATGGTCCTTCGGCAGGCGGTGAAGCCTCTGGCGGTCCCGACAGCAAGCTCGGCTTCGCGGTTGCTGCTGGCCTGAAGCTCAACGCCCCGATGCTCGGTGCGGGTGACTTCCTGCAGGTGGAAGTCGACTACACCAAGGGTGCGTCGCGTTACTCGAACAGCACCGCTGCGACCTTCGATATGTCGAAGTACGATGGCACCACCTTCGGCTGGGGCTTCGAGACGGATGCGGTCTATGGCGGCACGCTGGCCGGTGCGAACGGTTCGAACGTCGAACTGACCTCGACCTGGGCGCTCAACGCAGCCTACACCCACTTCTGGACTCCGGCTTTGAAGTCCACGCTGTGGGGGTCGTATCGCGAGGTTAACTACAACAACTCCGCGAATGCGATGCTGTGCTCGGGCTTGGGTCTCGGCACTGGTTCGGGTACCGGTGCTGCTGCGACCGCGGGCTGTGACATGGACTGGAGCGCGTGGGGTCTCGGCCTCCGCACCGAATGGGCGGCCACCAAGAACCTGTCGATCGGTCTCGAGGTGCTCTACGCCGAGCTGAACTCGGCATCCACTCCGACTGGCACGATCGCCTTGGCGGGCAATGGCACCAAGCCGGCTGCCACCTACACGGTTGCCGACCAGGACCAGGTTGCGATCCGCTTCCGCGCGACCCGCAACTTCTATCCCTGATCGGATAGCGGTCTGAACTAAACCCCCGGCGGGAAACCGCCGGGGGACTCTTCCCGGCGCAAGCCGGCCTGTTCGTCAGCGACCGGTGAGTTTTACGATGTCCCTGTACGAAACCGTCCGCAACGTCGCCGTCAGCCCTTCGCTGATCGCGGATCGTCAGGATCCGGCGGCCTTCGCCACTTGCGTTCGCATGGCCCGCGCCGCTCTCAACTGGAGCCAGCACGACCTCGCAAGGCAGCTCGGCATGACCCAGCGTTCGGTCCATCGGATCGAACAGGGCCATTGCGAGCCGCGCCGCGTCACCGTGCTTGCCATTGAAAATCTATTGCGCAGCGCCGGCGTGTCGTTCGAGCACGACGCCACCGGCGGCGTGACGATGTCGGTCGTGGCTGTTGCCGTGACGACCCATGCCGAAGCCGCCGGCGCGGCTGAACGCAGCGGCGAACACTAACCAACCTGAATTTTGCGGCGCGTTTGTCCGGCCCCTAGAGGCGATCGGGCATGTGGTCGGCTCGCGCCAGCGTGGCGAAGCGCGTCACCGCTGCGTCGAACTGCATCTCGACGGTGCCGGTCGGGCCGTGGCGCTGCTTGCCGATGATGACCTCGGCCTTGCCGTGCACCTTGTCCGCTTCCGCCAGCCATTCCGCGAACTTCTCGCGGTTGGATTCCAGCGGCTTGCGCATCTGGTGGTAATATTCCTCGCGGAACACGAACAGCACGACGTCGGCGTCCTGCTCGATTGAGCCGGACTCGCGGAGGTCCGCCAGTTGCGGGCGCTTGTCCTCGCGGCTTTCGACCTGACGCGATAACTGCGACAGCGCGAGCACTGGGACGTTCAACTCCTTGGCCAGCGCCTTCAGCCGCGTGGTGATCTCGGTGATTTCCTGCACCCGGTTCTCGCTCGAGCGGCGCGTCGAGCCCTGGAGAAGCTGCAGGTAGTCGATGATGAGCAGATCGAGGCCGCGCTGGCGCTTGAGGCGGCGGGCGCGGGCGGCAAGCTGCGCGATCGAGAGGCCGCCGGTCTCGTCGACGTAAAACGGCAGGTTCTGCATCTCGATCGAGTAGTCCTTGATCTTCTCGAAGTCGGCCTCGCTGATGGCGCCGCGCCTGATCTGGCTCGACGGGATTGCAGTCTGTTCGGCGATGATGCGGGTTGCGAGCTGCTCGGCCGACATTTCGAGCGAGAAGAAGGCGACGATGCCGCCGTTGGTCGTGACCGTGTGGCCGTCGGGGCGGACCTCGCCGCGCCAGCTCCGCGCGATGCTGTAGCCGATATTGCTGGCGAGCGCCGATTTGCCCATGCCGGGCCGGCCGGCGAGGATGATCAGGTCGGACGGCTGGAGGCCGCCCATCATGCGGTCGAGGTCGTCGAGGCCGGTGGCGATGCCGGACAGCTTGCCGTCGCGCTGATAGGCCTTGGCGGCCATGTCGACGGCTGTCGTGAGGGCGTTGGAGAAGCGCTGGAAGCCGCCGTCGTAGCGGCCGGATTCCGCGAGGTCGTAGAGCTTGCGCTCGGCTTCCTCGATCTGCTGGCGGGGGGACGCGTCGACCGCCGCCTCATAGGCGGTGTTGACCATGTCCTCGCCGACGATGATCAGCGCGCGGCGCAGCGCGAGGTCGTAAATGGTACGCCCGTAGTCCTCGGCGTTGATGATGGTGGTCGCTTCGGCGGCAAGCCGGGCGAGGTATTGGCTGACCGTCAGTCCTCCGATGTCGATGCCGCCGTCGAGGAAGGTCTTCAGCGTCACCGGGGTCGCGATCTTGCCGGCGCGGATCAGGTCGCGTGCGATCTGGTAGATCTTCTGATGGATCGGCTCAAAGAAATGCTCCGGCTCCAGGAAATCGGAAACCCGGTAGAACGCCTCGTTGTTGACGAGAACGGCGCCGAGCAGGGCCTGTTCCGCCTCGATATTGTGCGGGGCGGACCGGAATGCCGGCGTGGGCTCGTCGATCGTTTTGCGGAGTGCCGAATCAGCGGGTGACATGGTGGCTGGATTTAGCCTGAATTTTTCCGTCGAAAGAGTGGCGCAATAAGCGTGAGCCTGCGACGGCGGGCAACGGCCGCAGGCCGCTTATGCCCATTACCCACCGTCGTTACGCACCGCCCTGGAAATGGCGAGCGGGCGATACGCTTTTGCTTGACGCTTTGCCGCGGTTAGCGGCGGTCCCGATTATTCGCCGGCGAGACGCAGCAGCGGCGGCGTGCGGCCTTCGATGGCGCGCAGCCGGCTCTCATTGCGCTGGATGTAGTCGCGCGTCATCGGCACGACGTCCTGGCGCTTGGTCATCTGGATCTGAAAATTCATCATGTTCTGCTTGCGGAACGCCATTTCGGACGCCGCCAGATAGAACTCCCACATTCGCACGAAACGCTCATCGTAGAGCTTTTCCGCCTCTTCGCGGTGCGCAATGAACCGATGCCGCCAGTGCCTGAGCGTTTCGGCGTAGTGCAGGCGCAGGATTTCGATATCGGTGACGAGGAGGCCGGCGCGCTCGATGGCTGGCAAAACCTCCGACAGGGCGGGGATATAGCCGCCGGGGAAAATGTATTTGGCAATCCAGGGGTTGGTGATGCCGGGCCCTTCCGAACGGCCGATCGAGTGCAGCACCATCACGCCCTTGTCGTCGAGCAGTTCGGCGCATTTGCGGAAGAAAGTGTCATAGTGGCCGACGCCGACATGCTCGAACATCCCCACCGAGACAATGCGGTCGAACGGCCCCTGAACGTCGCGGTAATCCTCGAGTTTGAAGACGGCGCGTTCCGACAGGTGCTTTTCGGCAGCGCGGTGGTTGGCGATAGCGAATTGCTCCTGAGACAGCGTGACGCCGGTGACGCTGGCAGCGGTCATTTCCGCCAGATAGAGGCCGAGACCGCCCCAGCCGCAGCCGATATCGAGGATTTTGTGGTCCTTTGCGACCAGCAGCTTGGCGGCGAGGTGCCGCTTCTTCGCAAGCTGTGCGTCGTCCAGCGTCTCGTCGAGGCTCTCGAAATAGGCGCAGCTGTATTGGCGGTCGGCGTCGAGGAACAGCGAATAGAGGCGGCCGTCGAGATCGTAATGATGCGCGACGTTACGGCGCGAGCGGTTGCGCCAGTTGAATTGCTGGAGGCGGCGCTTGAAGAAACGCAGCAGGAACTGCAGCCGCCCCCATTGCGGAGCCTCGCTTTCCTGTCCGAGTGCAATTTCGAGGACTTCGGCGATGGAGCCGCGTTCGACGACGAGTCCGCCGTCCATATAGATTTCGCCGAGTTTGAGTTCGGGATCGCGTAGCAGCGCCCACTCGGCCGACCGGGAGGTGAATCGTACCGCCACCGGCGTGCCGGTGCCGTCGCCGAACGTGAAGGTCGTGCCGCGCGAGGTGGTGAGCTGGAAATTCCCTCGGCGGATAAAAGCTTTGAAAAGAACCTGAAGCAACCGATCCATCGGCCGCCTCCTGTACGCAACGTTTCCAATCCGTCCGGGAAACGCCGGCACCAAGTCCGGCGCAATCCATTGTTCGGACGTCGAAATTTAATCAAAAACCCGACGGCCGAGCAATGCCGGGAGAGCAATGCTGCCGGCGCGGTCGGACAATGCTTCAAATATATGCCGGAATTGTGCGATCAGTGGGGTGCAAAAGCGGCGAATTGCGTTATCACACCGCAAGCAGCGTGCGGGCCGGTGACTGGGGCGAGCCGGGCTCGGGACAAGGGTCTATGACGATGGTTGTCGGTTTCCGGAAGGCCGTCTTTTGGGCATGTTTTGCGCTGGCGGCGGGTACCGCGCCGGCGCTTGCCCAGGAAAACCTCGACGCGGGCAAATCGGCCGCCCAGCTCTTCAATTCCGATTGCGCGATCTGCCACAAGTCGCCGCAAGGTTTGGCGAAGTCCGGCGGACTGTTCGGCCTCTCGGGCTTCCTGCGCGAGCACTACACCGCGAGCCGCGAAACCGCGGCGATCCTCGCTGCCTATCTCAAGCAGATGGACGCGGCCGCGCCGGCCGGCAAACCGGCGCCGACCCGGCGAGCGCGGGCGAAGCACAAGACGGACGAGGACAAGAAAAAAGCGGACGAATCCAAGTCGGCCAAGCCGGCAGGCGACACAACCGCCAGCGAAAAGCCTGCGAGCGACAAGAAAGCGGACGAGCCCAAAGCGGCTGAAAAGCCGGCCGGCGCTGCGCCCAAGGATGAGAAGCCTGCCGCCACGCAGCCGGCGGAAACCAAACCGACCGAGAAGCCCGCCGAGCGCGCCGAAACGAAGCCGGACGCGGGGCACGGCGCCAATGCCAAATCGGCCGGTGGTCCGTCCGGCGGCGACAAGGCCGAGCCGGCAAAAACGTCCGCCGACAAGCCGGCGGACGCAAAATCCGACAAGAAGGAATAGGGGAGCAACGCGGCGGTTGTCCCGCCGCGTCGCCGCCAGTCATGACGCTCAGGCCTTCTCGGCGTTGTCCGCCGAGTCGTCATCCTTGGCGCGTTCGCCGGCGCCGTCCTCGAACATCGCTTCCGCGGCCTTCTCGGCTTCGGCGGCGGCCGCTTCCTCATCGGTCTCGTCGCGCTGAAGCGTGATGTCTTCGCCGCGGGCGAGGCGTTCGGCCTCATCGGCGCTGCGCGCGACATTGACCGTCACTGTGATCTCGACTTCCGGGTGCAGCGCGATCGGAATTTTGTACTGGCCGATCGCCTTGATCGGCGCATTCATCACGACCTGCGAGCGGTTGACGGTCACGCCGTCGGCGGCGAGCGCTGCAACGACGTCGCGCGGCGACACCGAGCCGTAGAGCTGGCCGGATTCGGAGGCCTGACGCAGCACCGCGAGAGACTTGCCGTCGAGCTTCGGCACCAGCTTGTCGGCGTCGCCCTTGGCGGCGAGGTTACGCGCCTCCAGTTCGGCGCGCATCGACTCGAACTTGCTCTTGTTGTCCTTGGTCGCGCGCAGCGCCTTGCCCTGCGGCAGCAGGAAGTTGCGAGCATAACCGTCGCGAACCTTGACGACGTCGCCGATCTGGCCGAGGCGGCCGATGCGTTCCAGCAGGATGACTTCCATGATCTTTCTCCGTGATTGTCTTGTGAAAGGTTGAAGTGGATTTCGAAAACTCAGATCGGCGCGGGCGGGCCGCCCGGAGGACCGCCCGCCTTGCCGAAGCGGCGGCGCAGTCCGAGCGCGGCCTCCAGCATGCCGAGCAGGCAAAGTCCGATCAGCGGCCAGCCGAATACGAGAACGATGGCGTAGATGCCGCCGAGCAGGAGCGGCCGCGCCGACATTCCGCGCGTGAGCGTGTGCAGGACGGCGAAGCCGAGCACCCCATAGGCCATCAGCAACGCGGCCATCAGCGCGGTCGCGACGATGCCGACGAGACCGCCGACAAAGCTCAACGCAATAGCCGCGGCGAGCGCGATGGAAACGGTCGGAGGAAATGCCAGCGCCGGCAGATCCGGCCACGGCCGCCGCAGCTGACCGGAAAATTTCACCACGCGCGCGGCAAGCCACAGATTGACGACATTGGTGATCGTCGCGAGCACGGCCGCGCCGGGCGGGATCGCGGCAATCAGGAAATCCACGAGCCGCGCAACATTGGGGCTTTCAGGCTCGCCGCCGGGCTTGCCCGAGCCGATGACGACGAGCTGGTTGACGGCGGCGCGCAGGCCGGCGCGGAAGCTGTCGATATCGGTGCCGAGATTGGCGATGGCGATGATTACGACCAGCGTGGCCAGAACGGCCGCCCAGACCACGAGCCGGCCCGGCGGATACCACTCGAGGCTGCCGTTATTCGCGCCCGGCCGCGCCAGCATGGCGAGATAGCCGAGCCACCACGCAGGAACGCCGGTGCCGACGAGATAGGCAAAGCAAAACGTGCTGCCGAGCGAGAGCGCGAGGCCGATGGCGGCCACGCCGGTGGCGAGCGCGGCACCGACATGACTCCAGCCGATCGCGGCGATCATGATCGGCAGCGGCGCGAGATAGAAGAGGAGGATGGACAGGAGCGAGCCGGACGCGACAGACGCGAACAGCAGCGCGGAGGCCGCGCCAGCTCCAATTCCAATGAAACCAATCTGCATCATCACCAGCTGTCCCGCCCGGGTTTCGGAGCGGTTAGAGGCGGATCGTTGTCCGCCCCAACCATCGGCCCGCGGTATGACCCGCGGGCCTCTTGAATGTCGAATTACTTGATCACGTAAGGCAGCAGGCCGAGGAAGCGCGAGCGCTTGATCGCCTGGGCGAGTTCACGCTGCTTCTTGGCCGACACCGCGGTGATACGGCTCGGGACGATCTTGCCGCGCTCGGACACGTAGCGCTGCAGGAGCTTGACGTCCTTGTAGTCGATCTTCGGCGCGTTCGCGCCGGAGAACGGACAGGTCTTGCGACGGCGGAAGAATGGACGGCGTGCGCCGCCGGAAGCGGGAGCTGCCATGGCTTATTCCTCCGAGCTCGATGCCTGAGAAGACGAGTCGTCGCCGTCGTCGCGCGGGCGGCGCTCGCCGCGGTCGCGGTCACGCGGCCGCTCGTCGCGGAAACGGTCGCCGCCGAAGCGGTCGCCGCGGCGCTCGTCGCGATCCGATTTGCGCATCATCGCGGAGGGGCCTTCCTCATGCGTTTCGACGCGCACGGTGAGGTAGCGCAGCACGTCTTCGTTGATGCGCTCCTGGCGTTCGATCTCGTTGAGAGCGGCCGGCGGCGCGTCGATGTTGAGCAAGGTCATGTGGGCCTTGCGGTTCTTGCGGATGCGGTAGGACAGCGACTTCACGCCCCAGTATTCCGACTTGGCGACGGTGCCGCCCATCTGCCCGACGATGTTGGACAGTTGCGTGGTCAGTTCCTCGACCTGCTGCGCGCTCAGATCCTGGCGCGCAAGGTAGACGTGTTCGTAAAGCGGCATGATTGCCCTTTCCTGTTGGTCCCAATGTCCCTGATCCCGGCGCCAAGCCCCTCGAGCCCTTCGGGAAAGGCTCGAATGCTCTGAAGGTGGAAGCACGGGACGACGGGCCACGGGGCCCTGCCAGTTTCCTCAGAATGATCTGTGAAAAGCGGCCGTCCGTTCAGCTCCCAGCCGGGATCAACGGAGCGCGCGGGTTATACGACGTCTGGCCGAAAAGGCAAGAAAACGAGAAGGAAAGGGCAGGGATTTATGGGCCTTTGGAGGCCCGTCGACGTGGCGTCAGGCCGCCCGGGTGCCGGGCCGGCTACCCTGATTGTTCAGGATTTCGGCGAGTTTGACCGCGAGGTCGACGCCTTCGCGGATCTGCTTGGCGCGCACGGGGTTGCTGGCCGACCTGCGGGCGACGTTCAGCGCCTCGAGCAGCCGGTCGAGGTGGTCCGCCATGAATTTCTGGCGGAAATCCGGGTCCGTCCGGGCCCGTACCAAGTCTTCGTCGGTTACCAATTCGGCCATTGCGGCCCCCCAAGGCCTCCAGATCGTGGAAAACCTACCATGACGGTCATTTCAACGGCCTTATGGAGATCGGTAAAACTTGACACATTTCCCGGCGGGGTGTCTTTCGCCGCGATTAACGGGTTTCCGAGCAGATTCAAGGGCGAAAATGTCGGTCGCATTCGTATTCCCCGGCCAGGGCAGCCAGACGGTCGGCATGGGCAAGGCTCTGGCGGACGCCTTCGGGCCGGCCAAGGCCGTGTTCCAGGAGGTCGACGAAGCACTGGGCGAGAAGCTGAGCGCCGTCATCTTCGAGGGGCCGGCCGAGACCCTGACGCTGACCGAGAACACCCAGCCGGCCCTGATGGCGGTCTCGCTCGCAGTCATCCGGGTGCTGGAGGCCGAGGCCGGGCTTGACTTGAAGCGGGACGCCGCCTTCGTCGCCGGTCATTCGCTGGGCGAATATTCCGCGCTGGCCGCGGCCGGGGCCCTGACGGTCGCCGATACCGCCCGGCTGGTGCGTATTCGCGGCCGTGCCATGCAGAAGGCCGTGCCGGTCGGCACCGGCGCGATGGCGGCGCTGCTGGGGCTCGATTTCGATACGGCAGCTGCCGTGGCCGCGGAGGCTGCGCAGGGCCAGGTCTGTCAGGCCGCCAATGACAATGGCGGCGGGCAGGTGGTGGTGTCGGGCGACAAGGCCGCGGTCGAACGCGCGGTCGAACTCGCCAAAACTAAAGGCGCCAAGCGCGCGATGCTGCTGACGGTGTCCGCACCCTTCCATTGCGCTCTGATGCAGCCGGCCGCCGACGTGATGGCCGAGGCGCTGTCCAAGGTGACGGTGAAGGCGCCGGTGGTGCCGGTCGTCGCCAATGTGCTGGCGAAGCCGATCAGCGACCCGGCCGAAATCGTGCGCTCGCTGGTCGCGCAGGTGACCGGCACCGTGCGTTGGCGCGAGTGCGTCGGCTTCATGGCCGGCGCGGGCGTGACGACGTTCTATGAAGCGGGCGCTGGAAAAGTGCTGACCGGACTTGCCAAGCGGTTGGCCGAGGGCGCAACTGCAAGCGCCGTCGGCACGCCCGATGACATCGCGGCTTTCAAGGCTTCGCGCGGCTGAAGCAAGGCAAGGATTCAGGGGAGAGCGCCATGTTCGATCTCAGCGGCAAGAGCGCGCTT
Organism: Pseudolabrys sp.; assembly: GCF_050250095.1. Taxonomy (NCBI): domain Bacteria; kingdom Pseudomonadati; phylum Pseudomonadota; class Alphaproteobacteria; order Hyphomicrobiales; family Xanthobacteraceae; genus Pseudolabrys; species Pseudolabrys sp. The sequence continues at coordinate 903,820 of NZ_JBFWPH010000001.1, forward strand.
GTCACCGGCGCGACCGGCGGCATCGGCGGCACCGTCGCGCGGATGCTGCACAAGCAGGGCGCGACCGTCGCGCTGTCGGGAACGCGGCGCGACGTGCTCGACCAACTCGCCGGCGAACTGGGCAGCCGCGTGCATGTGTTGCCGTGCAATCTCGCCGATGCCGCCGATGTCGAGAAACTGGTGCCGTCGGCCGAAGCCGCGATGCAGAAGCTCGACATCCTCGTCGCCAATGCCGGCGTGACCAAGGACAATCTGTTCGTGCAGCTGCGCGACGAAGACTGGGACCAGGTGATCGCGATCAATCTCACCGCGACGTTCCGCCTGATGCGGGCGGCGACCAAGACGATGATGCGCCGCCGTTTCGGCCGGCTGATCGGCATCACCTCGGTGGTCGGCGTCACCGGCAATCCGGGGCAGAGCAATTACACGGCGGCCAAGGCGGGCATGATCGGCATGGTGAAGTCGATCGCGCAGGAATATGCCAAGCGCGGCGTGACCGCGAACTGCGTCGCGCCGGGTTTCATCGCCACCCCGATGACCGACAAGCTCAACGACAAGCAGCGCGAGGCGATCCTGTCGCGCGTGCCCGCCGGGCGGCTGGGAACCCCGGATGACGTCGCCGCGGCGGTGGTCTATATCGCCTCCGACGAGGCCGCTTACATGACCGGACAGACGCTGCATGTGAACGGCGGGATGGCCATGATTTAGCTGGAAAACGGGGCTTTTCCATCTGCCGGGGACGACGCGGGGGCGCGCTAGTCAACGGAAATGAAGTGTGGTAACCGAAATTCGGCCCGGCGGGGGGCGGCCCTGAAACGGTCCTGACATTGTCTTCCGATGTCAGCCGTGGTTTGGGATGTGCCTCGCCACTGTCAACAACGAAACGGCCGCACCGCAACAACGGTGAACATCCGTCAAGGCCGTGGTCAGGCTTAGAACGCAGAGGTTTGGACAATGAGTGACATTGGCGAGCGGGTTAAGAAGATCGTCGTCGAGCACCTCGGGGTGGAACCTGAAAAGGTGACCGAGGGCGCGAGCTTTATCGACGATCTCGGGGCCGACAGCCTCGATACCGTGGAACTCGTCATGGCATTCGAAGAAGAGTTCGGCTGCGAAATCCCGGACGACGCTGCCGAGACGATCCTGACCGTCGGCGACGCGGTCAAGTTCCTCGAGAAAAACGCCAAAAGCTGATCGAGCCGATCTGGCGCGCTGGCGTGCCTGGGTCGCGACGATTGTTCCGGATCGGGCCGCATGACGCCCGGTCCGTGAATCGCGAAGGCGACAACATCGTCAAGAGCGTCGCGATCATCAGAGCAAGGATCAAAACGTCGCCATGAATCGCGTCGTCGTTACCGGAATGGGCATGCTGACGCCGCTGGGATGCGGCGTCGAGCATACATGGAAGCGTCTCCTCAACGGTGAGAGCGGCGCGCGGCAGGTCGAGCATTTCGATGTCTCGGATCTGCAGTGCAAGATCGCCTGCGTGATCCCGCGCGGCGACGGCACCAACGGCACCTACAACGCCGATCAGTGGATGGAGCCGAAGGAGCAGCGCAAGGTCGATGAGTTCATCGTTTTCGCGATGTGCGCCGCGCGCCAGGCGCTCGACGACGCCGGCTGGCATCCCAAAAGCTACGAGGATCAGACGCGCTCCGGCGTGCTGATCGGGTCCGGCATCGGCGGGATCGAAGGCATCGCGGAGACCGCGATCACGCTCAAGGAAAAGGGACCGCGCCGGGTGTCGCCGTTCTTCATTCCCGGCCGCATCATCAATCTCGCTTCGGGCTATGTCTCGATCGAACATGGGCTCAAGGGCCCCAACCATTCTGTCGTCACGGCCTGCTCGACCGGCGCGCATGCGATCGGCGACGCCGCGCGGCTGATCGCGCTCGGCGATGCCGACGTGATGGTGGCGGGCGGCACCGAGTCGCCGGTCAACCGGCTGGCGCTCGCGGGCTTCGCGGCCTGCCGCGCGCTGGCGACCAGCTTCAACGATACGCCGACCAAGGCCTCGCGCCCCTACGATAAGGACCGCGACGGTTTCGTGATGGGCGAGGGCGCCGGCATTGTCGTGCTGGAGTCGCTCGAGCACGCCAAGGCGCGCGGCGCAAAGATCTATGCCGAAGTCGTCGGCTACGGCCTGTCGGGCGACGCTTTCCATATCACCGCGCCGTCCGAGGACGGCGACGGCGCGTTCCGTTGCATGAGCGCGGCGCTCAAGCGCGCCGGTGCGACGGCGGGCGAGATCGACTACATCAATGCGCACGGCACCTCGACGATGGCCGACACCATCGAGCTGGGCGCGGTCGAGCGCGTGGTCGGCAATTCGGCGGGACGCATCTCGATGTCGTCGACCAAGTCGTGCATCGGGCATCTGCTCGGCGCGGCCGGCGCGGCGGAGGCGATCTTCTCGATCCTCGCCATTCGCGACAACGTCGTGCCGCCCACCATCAACCTCGACAACCCCTCCGTCGAGACACCGATCGACCTCGTGCCGCACAAGAAGCGGGAGCGTGAGGTCAATCTCGCGCTGTCCAACTCGTTCGGCTTTGGCGGCACCAACGCCTCGCTGGTATTCCGGCGCTACGCAAGCTGACGATTCGCTTGTGGCGGAGCCCCTGCTTTCGCCATATTTGCTTCTAACCTGCGGGCCGTGGCCGCCTTTCGGGCGGGCGCGGCGGATGGGGCGGCAAAGCGGTAGACTTGAAGTCATGACGGGTGCGCCGGCGCAGAGACGCCGCCGGCGGCGGGGCGCACGAACCCAGCAAACCCACCACGAAAGGCGGGACGACAGGCGTGAGCGATCGCAACGGCGGGGCAGACAACGGCAATGGGTCTTTCGTTCCGCCGGTCGCCGGCCGGGACTCCCGTTCGGCATCGACTCCACCGGGGCAGTCTGACAGCGCGGCCCGGCCGCGGTCGTTCCGTCCCTTTGCGCCGCGCAGTCCGCGCGCGGCACTCGAACCGGAGCGTGTGCCGTTGCCGGCGCGCCGCTCGCGGCGGGTCCGCCATCCGCTGGTGGTCGCCGGCAACGCTGTCTTCACGCTGCTGATCCTGATCGCCATCGTCGCGGGCGCCGCGCTGTTCGTCGGCAAGCAACGCTTCGATGCGCCGGGGCCGTTGACCGAAGACAAGACCGTCAACATTCCGAAGGGGCTCGGCACCCGCGACATCGCCGATCTGCTGTCGCGCGAGGGCGTGATCAACCAGCCCTGGGTCTTCATCGGCAGCGTCGTGGTGCTGAAGGCGAAGGAAGGCCTGAAATACGGCGAGTATAATTTTCCGAAATCGGCCAGCATCAGCGACGTCGTCGACATCATCGTCGAGGGGCGCGTCGTCCAGCACACGCTGACCTTCCCCGAGGGCCTGACGTCGGAGCAGATCGTCGCCCGGCTGCTGGAAAGCGACCTGCTCATCGGCACGATCAAGGAAGTTCCGCGCGAAGGCACGTTGCTGCCGGAGACCTACAAGGTGACGCGCGGCGTGTCGCGGCAGAACATTCTCAATCGCATGGAGCAGGCGAGCCGCAGGATCATTCAGGAGGTCTGGGAGCGGCGCACGTCCGATCTGCCGCTGAAGGGTCCCGAGGAGTTGGTGACGCTCGCCTCGATCATCGAGAAGGAAACCGGCCGTCCCGACGAGCGTACCCGCGTCGCCGCGGTGTTCGTCAATCGACTGAAGCAGAAGATGCGGCTGCAATCCGACCCGACGATCATCTACGGCCTGGTCGGCGGCAAGGGTTCGCTGGGCCGCCCGCTCTCGAAGGCCGATATCGAGCAGGCGACGCCCTACAATACATATGTCATCGATGGACTGCCGCCGGGGCCGATCGCCAATCCCGGCCGTGCGTCGCTTGAAGCCGCGGCCAATCCGGCCCGGACCAAGGAAATCTATTTCGTCGCCGACGGCACCGGTGGCCACGTCTTTTCGGACAACTACGACCAGCATCGCAAGAACGTCGCCAAGCTGCGCGCAATCGAGCGCGGCGATGCCCAGCCGACGCCTGCGCAACCTGCGCCGCCCGCCAACGGCCAGAACGGCCAACCGGGCTTGCGGCGCTAGACCCTCCGTTTTTTGTCGTTCTCCGTTGCAGGCTTGAGGGGCGCAAACCGCGCCGTTAAGGTCGCGCGCGGCAGCGGCGCATGCGGCCGGACAGGGGATCCTTATCCGATGGCGTTATCGAGCATGACCGGCTTTGCCCGCAGCCACGGGGCCGTCGGCAACTACGTGTGGTCGTGGGAAATCAAATCGGTCAATGCCAAGGGACTCGATTTCCGGTTGCGGATGCCGCCGGGATGGGACGCCGTGGAAGTCCCGGCGCGCAAATACGCGAGCGAAGCGCTGGTGCGCGGCACCGTCTATGCGACGCTGACGGCGGAGCGCAAAGGCGTCGCGCCGGTCGTCAATGTCAATGAGCCGGTGCTGTCTGCGGTGCTCGCCACGCTGAAATCCTTGCAGGGCCGGCTCGATGCTGCTCCGCCGACGCTCGACGGCATTCTCGCACTCAAGGGCGTGATCGAAGTCGGCGAGACCCAGGAAAGTGACGATGACCGCCGCGCGGCGGAAGCCGCGTTTTCCAAAGGCTTTGAACAGGCAATGACGCAGCTTGTCGCGGTGCGCCGCGGCGAGGGCGAGGCGCTCGGCCGAATTCTCGGCGACCGGCTGAGCGAAATCGCGTCGCTCGCCGCGCGCGCCGATGCAGCGCCGGGGCGCAAGGCGGAGGCCGTCAAGGCGCGGCTTGCCGCCCAGATCGCCGCGCTGGTTGAGACCGGAAGCCGGTTCGATCCCGACCGGTTGCACCAGGAAGCGCTGATGCTGGCGGCGCGCGCCGACATTCGCGAGGAACTCGACCGGCTTGGCGCGCATGTCGCGCAGGCACGAAAGCTCCTGAGCGATGGCGGTGCGGTCGGCCGCCGCCTCGACTTTTTGGCGCAGGAACTCAATCGCGAATCGAATACGCTGACCGCGAAATCGAACGATGTCGAGCTGACCAATATCGGTCTCGAGTTGAAGACCGTGGTCGAGCAGTTCCGCGAGCAGGTGCAGAACCTCGAATGACGCAAGGCTCCGACAAGCCGCGCGAGATCAATCGCCGCGGCATCATGCTGGTGGTGTCGTCGCCGTCGGGCGCCGGCAAGACGACGCTGACGCGCAACCTGCTGCGCGAGGAGGAGAATGTCTCCCTGTCGGTGTCCGTCACCACGCGCGACCGGCGGCCGAGCGAGATCGAGGGTGTTCATTATCAATTCGTGAGCAAGCGTCATTTCGAGGCGATGCGCGACGGCGGCGAATTGCTCGAATGGGCCGAGGTACACGGCAATTACTACGCAACGCCCCGCGAGCCGGTCGAAAAGGCCCTGAGTGAAGGCCGCGACATGCTGTTCGACATCGATTGGCAGGGTACGAGGCAGTTGCTCGAGAAAATGCGCGACGACGTGGTGACCGTCTTCGTGCTTCCGCCATCGGCGGACGAGCTGCGGGCGAGGCTCGAACGGCGCGCCGAGGACAGCGCCGAGATCATCAAGCGCCGTCTGCAGAATGCGATCGAGGAAATCGCCCACTGGAACGAGTACGATTACATTCTGGTCAACCGCGATCTCGACAAGAGCTTCGCGCGCCTGCGTGCCATCCTCACAGCGGAGCGGCTGAAGCGCGTGAAGATGCTCGATGTCGAAACCTTCGTCGGCGGCCTGCTCGGCGACCTGAAAAAGATTATCCCTTAGCGGCCGCAAACGCGCGCGCGAGAGCTGCGAACCCCTCGACGGCGATGTCTTCGGCGCGCGCCGTTTCGTCGAGGCCGGCGGCTTCGAGCAATTGGCGCGGGTCCTTGCCGAGCGACTTCAGGCTCTGGCGCAGCATCTTGCGCCGCTGGCCGAAAGCCGCCTCGGTCACCCGCTGGAGCGCCGTGGCGTCGCAGGCGGCGATCTCCGTGCGTGGCACGAGTTCGACGATGCTCGACGTGATCTTGGGCGGCGGCACGAAAGCGGTCGGCGCCACGTCGAACAGAATTTTCGCGCGTGTTCGCCAGCCGGCGAGCACAGACAGGCGGCCATAAGCCTTCGAGCCGGGCGCGGCGACGATGCGTTCCGCGACCTCGCGCTGGAACATCAGCGCCATGCGGTCGAACCACGGCGGCCACGGCTCGGCGGTGAGCCACCCGATCAGCAGCGGCGTCGCGATATTGTAGGGCAGGTTGGCGACGATGCGCAGCGGGCGTTCGCGCGTGAGCGTTGCACCGTCGATTGCGAGCGCGTCGCCCGAAACGACCTCCAGCCGGCCCGGATAGCGCTCGGCCACCTCCGCCAGCGCCGCGACAGCGCGCTCGTCGCGCTCGACGGCGATCACATGCCGTGCGCCATGCGTCAGCAACGCGCGCGTGAGGCCGCCGGGTCCGGGTCCGATCTCGAGAACGGTAACGTCATCCAGCGGGCCGGCACCGCGGGCGATCCGCCCGGTCAAATTGAGGTCGAGGAGGAAGTTCTGGCCGAGCGATTTCTTGGCCCGAAGATCGTAACGTCTGATGACGTCGCGCAGCGGCGGCAGGTCGTCGGGCGCGCTCATCACGCAGCGGCGGCGGGCACCGCGCCCGACAGCCGTACCGCGAGGTTGAGCGCGGCGACGAAGCTCGCCGGGTCGGCGCGGCCGGTGCCGGCGATGTCGAAGGCGGTGCCGTGGTCGGGCGAGGTGCGCACGAAGGGCAGCCCGAGCGTCACGTTGACGGCGCGGTCGAAGGCCAGCGTCTTGATCGGGATCAACGCCTGGTCGTGATACATGCAGAGCGCGGCGTCATAGGTCGCGCGCGCCGATGCGTGAAACATCGTGTCGGCGGGCAACGGGCCTCGAATATCGAGGCCGCTCTCGGCAAGCTGGCGAATGGCCGGCGCGATGATGCGCTCTTCCTCGGAACCGAGCGAACCGTCTTCGCCGGCATGCGGATTGAGGCCCGAAACCGCAAGGCGCGGCGCTGCAATGCCGAATTGCATCCGCAGCGCCTGAGCGGTGATCCGCGCGGTCGAGACGATGAGGTCGGTGGTCAGGCGTCCGATCGCGTCCGCCAGGGCGAGATGGACGGTGACGGGAACGACTGCGAGTTCAGGCGACCAGAGCATCATGACCGGCTGCACGCCGGTGTGGCCGGCCTCGCGGGCGAGCTTTGCCAGAAATTCGGTGTGGCCGGGATCGGCAAAGCCGGCGTCGTAAAGAACGCTCTTGGCGATCGGGCAGGTGACAATGGCTGCGCAGTGCCCGGCCGTTACGTCGGCGACCGCACGGCGAATGGCGGCGATCGCGAGCGGCGCGCTGTCCTTGTCCGGGCGGCCGGGGCTGGCGGCGGAGGTCTCCGCCAGAGCGGCGACGGGAAGCGCGGTCGAGAAGGCAGCCGTGGCCGCTTCCGGCTCGACCGCGGCAACCGGAACGTCGATGCCGATCTCTCTTGCGCGCCGCGCGAGGAGCGCGGGATCGCCGATCACGTAGAACGGCGGCAGCCGCAGGCTCGCGCGGTCGCGCCAGGCGAGCAGTGCAATATCGGGGCCGATCCCGGCAGGTTCGCCGATGCTCACCGCGAGAGGGCGATCGCCGAAAGCCGGGTGGCCCTGTGCCGCGGAACGGTTCATCGATACTCGATCATCGCGGAGCGCCGGACCTCGTCGAGAAACTTCTTGCCGCGCTCCTCGAAACGCTTGCTGAAGATTTCCTCGCGGATCTCGCGCTTTTCCGCCGTCTCGGTCGACGATGACTTTTTCTCGCAGAGGGCGAACATCTGGAAGCCGCCGGCCGTCTTCTCCGGCTGGGTGGCGTGGCCGACCTCGAGCTTGTTCAGGAGATCCTGAAGTTGCTGGTTGAGTTCCGCGCTGTTGCGCGTGATCGGCTCCCTGACGACGATATCGCGCACCGAGCGGGCCAGCCGCAGGCCCTCGTTGCAGGTCTGAAACCGGCTGCGCAGGCTCTCGGCGATGCGGCGCTTGCTGTCGACGGTCGAAGCGCTGGCGTCGCGCGGGACCACCACGGTGATCGGATAGAGCTTGTAGGTGTAGCCAACCGTTTCCGTCTTATCGATGCCGCGCGAGCGCAGCACGCTGTTGATCTCGGCGTCGCCGATCTTGAGCGAGGCGCCGTAGCGGCCGCGGACCAGCTGGGACCAGGACAGATCGGCCTGCACCTTCGCCTTCAGCGTGTTGATGGAAATGCCTTGCTGGGCGAGCGAATGCTCGAGCTGGGCGGGCGTCGACTGCGTTCGCTTCGCCATGTTCTGAACGGCCTGGTCGACCTCGGAATCGCTGACATCGAGGCCGTAGCGCTTGCCGATGAAGACCTTCAGCCGGTCGTCGATCAGCAGCTTGATGACATCATCCCGGCTCGGATTTTTGCGCGTCGTCAGCCGCTCGAATTTCATGCGCTGCTCGATATCGAGCGCTGTGATCGGCGAGCCATTGACCATGACGACGATCTGCGCGTGCGAGACGCCCGGCGCGGCGAGGATGGCGGCGGCGAAGAACGCCGCAAATGCGAGAAGGCGGATCTTGATGCTCATGGCGCTGGATTTCGACATATCCCGTTCCGTTCGATGGCCGGCTGCAGGTTCGAACAGCGCCCCCGGGTTCGGCAGGCCGGCCGCTAGTACGTGTAGTTCGAGTTCGTGTGGCTCGTGCTTTGTGACACAGCGCTGCCGCCCAAGGTGCGGAAGCTCAGCTGCAGCATCACCGTGCTGACGCGCTGCGGATTGCTGCCGTTCACATCATAAGAATAACTGGTCGCGTAGTTGAGTGCCAGGATGACGCAGTCGTCGATATAGCCGACGCCGAAGGATGTCGAATTGAACTTCTCGGCCTTCAGGTCGTACAGCAGCGAACCGTAGGCGACCCAGTTCTCGGTCAGCTTGTAGCGCGCCGTGCCGAGCAGACCCTGACGGCGCTCGAGGAAGCCGAGCGCCGGCTGCGCCGCATAATCGCCATAAAGCGCCGAGAACGACCAGCGGTCGAACGAGGCGCTGGCTTCCAGCTCCATGCGCTGAACCGCGAAGTCGTCGTGGTCGAACCGGAAGCGGGACGTGAATTTATAGGTCCGGTTCGGCTGCAGCGAGAAGCGGGCGACGTAATCGGACCGGTCGGTGTCGATGCCGCTCTGCAGCGCGGTGTTGGTCGGGTCGGTCTGCGCGAAGGAATTTTGTCCGAACAGGTGATAGGACTGGCCGAACAGGGCGCTGAACGTGCCGCCGCTGTTGGCCTGCGCGGTGTATTGCACGGCGACGTTGGCGCGCCCGCCGCCCTCGGCGCGGTCCCAGCCGGAGAATTTGTCGACCTTGAGGAGATTGGTGTCGTCGAAGGTGAAACTCTGCGCGTCCTCGTTCTGCCACTTGCCGATCTGCGTCTCGTTGGGGCGGGCGATGACCTGCGCGATCGGTTCGAAGGTCTGCGAGCCCCACGACTGCACGCTGATGAAGGGGTAGCGATACTCCATGCCGATGGTCGGCATGCCGCGGACGAGCGTGCTGTCGCCGGTGGTCAGGTAGTTGGAGACCCCGATCTCATTGTCGGTCTGGCGCTCCGACGCATCCATGCGGACCGAGGCAAACGGCGTGAACATCTGACCGTAGGAGTCGATGATCGTCTTCTTCCACGAGGTTTCCGCCGAGAAGCGGTTGTAGGTTCCCGGTGCGCCGCGCAGCAGGCAGTTGCTGCGATTCTTGACCGCGGGATCGGCCGTCTGCGAGCAGGCGCCGGTCTGCGAAGCGAACGAGGAGACCGCGTCGAAATCGGCGTTCGAACGCGTCAGGCTGACGAAATTGAAGCGGTGACTGAGTTCGCCGCCGAGAACGGGATTCTTGTGGGTGTAGTTGTAATCGATCACCGGATGGATGATCGGCAGCTGCTTCTGCGAGTCCTGGTTCGAGAAGCCGTAGTAGTGGATGGCGCGCGCGTCGAAGTAGCTGCGGTCGCCCTGGCCGGTGATGTAGATCTGCGACGTCGCTTCGCTCAGGCCGGGCAGGCCGAGATTGGTCGGATCGGTGTTGTTCTTGTAGGCCGACAGGCTCGGTTTGTAGTCGGCCAGGAACGAGCGGTCGCTCAGCAGCACGCCCTGCCAGCCCCAGACCCATTGCTGATTGAGCGCGAAGCGGCCGGTGCTTTCGATGCTGCCGCGATTGGTCCGGTGACCGGGCGCGCCGGCGTCGAAGTAGTCCTTGTCGAGCTGCGAGATGCCGGCGGCGCGGATGGCGTAGCTGCCATTGGCGAGCCGCTGGCGGAATTCGCCCTGCAGCAGCACGCCCTGCTTGGTCGTGATCATCGGCGCGAAGGTCGCGTCGTAGTTCGGCGCCAGCGCCCAGTAATAGGGGACGCTGACCGCGGCGCCGTAGATCGAGTTGTGCCGGATAGTGGGGACGAGGAATCCGGTCTTGCGCTTCACCGTCGGATCGGGGGCGGAGAAGTAGGGGAAATAGGCGATCGGGAATCCGAACAGCTCGAAGCGGGCCGACTCGAAATACATCATCTTCTCGCCCTGATCGTGGATGATCCGGGCGGCCTTGACCTGCCAGAGCGGCGGCTTCTTCGGGTTGTCCTTGCAGGGCTCGCAGGCGGTGTACACGCCGCTCTCGAACACCGTGTAGGTGCCGGCGGTGCGCGTTGCGCTCGCGGCGGCCATGCGAGTGCGGTCCGCGGTGTCGACATGCAGCGAGTCGATGAAGCCGTCGCGGAAGTTCTCGTTCAGATCGAGCGAATTGGTGTTGGTGACGTTGCCGTATTCGTCGGTGAGGCGGACGGTGCCCTCGGCGTGAAGGCGCTTGGTTTTCTCGTCATAGACGACGCGGTCGGCCTCGAGCGTTGAGCCCTGGTAGAAAATCTGGACGTTGCCGACGGCGGCGACGCGGTGGTTGATGTAGTCGTAGTCGATGCGCTGCGCCTGAACGAGCATCTGATCCTGCCCGGCGCGTTGCGGCAGGCGAGGCTTCTTCTGCTGCTTCGGAACGGTCGGGAAGGTCAGGAGCTGGGCGTGCGCCACCGTCGCCGGCACCACCGATGCCAGCGCAAAAGCGAGCAATGCCGCGATAAGTGTTGCCGGACGGACGAAGCCGCCACTGACCGGACGAGCGGTCGGCAAACTGGCCATCACCCGTCCTCCTGGAATAGCAACGCCACGAACCCGGTTACCCCACCGACCAACGCGGGAAACCAAGCCGCTGCCACCGGGTGCATCAGCTCGGCTTTCGCCATGTCTTCGGTAATTTTCTGCAGCACGTAAAGCATAAAACCCGCCAAAATGCCACCTAAAACCATCTTTTGAACACCGCCGAAGCGGAAAAACCGTAAACTGACGGCTGCGGCAAGAATAACCATGGCGGCGAGCAAGAAGGGCCGGGACAAAAGCTTCTGGAACTGCAATCGATAGCCGGCCGCGACCAAACCGGCGCGTTCAGCGATGGTGATATACTGCGGTAAATCCCAAAACGGGACGGTTTCCGGCGTCGCAAAGCTTTCCCGAACCTGCTCGGGCGTCAGGTTGGTGGCCAGCCTCATCTCCGGAACATTGCGCGGGGCCTGATTGATCGGGAACACCCGGGCATCGACGATCGACCAGGCCGAGGGCTGCAGCACCGCCGACCGCGCCTGAATCCGCTCCTTGAACTGGCCGTCGGTCCGGAACGTGAAAATCGTGACGCCGGACAGCTCGACGCCCTGGTTGCTGCTCGACCGGGCGCTGATGATGGCCTCGCCGTCATTGGCCCGCTGCCGGATCCAGAATCGCCCGCCGGTTTCCCGCGAGGCCGAATTGTCGCCGAAGATGCTGGCCTCAAGACGCTTGGCCTGCTCCTGCATGATTGCGGAGACCGGGTTGTAAATCGCCGTCGCCAGGATGCCGAGCACGAAGGCGGTGAAGATCGCCGGCGCGACGAACTGCCAGGCCGACAGGCCCGCGGAGCGCGCGATGACCAGCTCAAGGCGGCGCGACAGGTTGAGGTAGCAGGACATCGCGCCGATCAGCACGCAGAACGGCATCAGCTTTTCGGTGAGCAGCGGGATCCGGTAGAGCGCGGTCTTGGCGATCAGCAGGGCCGAGACGCCGGGAATGTCGGAGGCGCGCCGGGTCAGTTCGACATAATCGATCAGCGCGGCCAGCGAGAAGATCCCGGCAAAGACGATCAGCACCGCGCTCAGGAAGCGCAGGCCGAAGTATCTTGCGAGAACGCCTCCCGTCATCGTCGTGCGGCCTTAAGGGGTTGCGTATCGGCGTGACAGACGATCGGCGAGCTTGGTGAAGGCCTCGACGACGAACGCGGGCGGTTCGATGACGACGCCGCGCATGATGACGACGAGGCCGACGATGATCGTGCCGGCAACGGCGATGTACTGGACCGACAGCAGGATCGGCACGTTGGCGCCGAACACCGTCGACACGAAACCGACGATGCGCAGCAGCACCATCGCGCCGACCGCGCCCGCGATCGACAGGGTCCGGTTCTGGCGCGTCGTGCGCGGCGATCCGAGATAGGCAAAGGCGATGACGGCGAAAGCGAAGGGATAGAATGGCTGCAGCAGCCGGTCGAACAATTCGGCGCGGAACAGGCCCGGCTGTTCGAGCAGGATCGGATCCTTCGGGTCGGGGAACAGCAATTGCCACAGATAGCGTTCGCGCAGCGAATAGCGAACCTTGGTCTGCCCGCCGGAGAACCGCGACAGATCGATCGCGTAACGGTCGAACGCGACCGTGCTCGGCTCACGGTTGGTCATCTCGTAGCGCTGGATCGTTCCGGTCCGCAGCACAAGGAAGGTGCCGGTATCGCTTTCGAGCACGCTGCCGGAGTCCGCGATGATCGTCACGCGCTCCGCCGGATTGCGGCGGTCGTCCATGAACACGCCGAGCAACTGCCCGTCCGGCGAACGGGCGCGGATGTGAAACGTGACCGCGGATTCCACGCTGACGAAGCGTCCGGGCTGGACGATGGTGCCGACAAGATTGGCGCGAACCTCGATGATGCGATCGCGCAGGGTCCGAAGACCCTTCGGCGACAGATACGTGGTGAGCGCGACCATGATCAGCGACACAACGCCCGCGACGACGACGTAACTGCGAAACACTTGCCACGGCGTCATGCCGGCGGCGGACATCACGATGATCTCGGAATCCGCCGACAACTTGTTCAGCGTGTGCATGATCGCGATAAAGAGACCGACCGGCGCGATAAACATGAACAGCAGCGGAAGCAGCATTCCGGTGATGCTGGCGAAGGTCAGCACCGACTGGCCCTGATTGGTGACGAGGTCGATCTCGCGCAGCGCCTGGGTCATCCAGATCAAAGCGGTCAGGCTGACGGAAATCGTCAGGAACGCACCGAAAGTCGTGCGAAAAATATAGCGGCCGATCGACCCCATCCGCTTTGCCGTCCCCCAAACGCTCCCGCCGGCCGGCCCGATTTCCCCGTCGGCTCCGACACTTGCAAGGTAAACCGGCCCCACTTACGGGTCACTTGATCTCCTGACAAAATGGCTGCCGGAAGGCAAAGCTATTGATTATGAACAATAATTTGTTAATCACGCCGGGCGCGGCAGCAGTCGTTTCGGGCGCTTCCGGACGGTTTTTGCCATTCAGTCGGTCTTTGGCCGACTCAGTCACTGGGCCTGCCGGCCGCCCGCCAAAATTGTCTGGAAAATCCGTTCCTTGAGGCTTTCCAGCGCCGTTGCGCCGGAGCCATATGGGCCGGCTGGCGGACAGGCTGCCGGTAACGCGTTCAGGAGATCGTCCACGATGTCAGGTGCCCTCAGGCTCGGCTTTGTCGCGATGCCGGCGACGACCAAGGGCGTGCTCGTCCTGTTTTGCGGCGATGCACTCAAGTTTGGACCGGCGAGCCGCAAGGTCATCGGCGCTGCAGGAAACCTGATCGAGCGGGCCGCGAAGGCGGCGCGCTATACCGGCAGGAGCGGAACCGTGCTCGATCTTCCGGTCCCGGAAAAACTCGGCGTCGATCGTTTGATCGTGGTCGGCATCGGCAAGGCGTCCGCTCTCAAGCCGAGCGACATCACGAAGTTCGGCGGCATCGCGATGGGAAAATTGCCGGCGTCGGCGTCCGACGCCGTCGTCTTCGCCGAGTTGCCGGACGGCGCGATGAGCGCGCGACAGGCCGCCGACCTCGCGATGGGAATGAAGCTGCGCAACTATGTGTTCGATCGCTACAAGACGAAGCGCAAGGACGACGACAAGCCGGCGGACAAAAAAATCTCCGTCGCGGTCGCCGATGTGGCGGAAGCCCGCAAGGCTTTTGCGCCCTGCGAGGCGATCTCCGACGGCGTCATTATCGCGCGCGATCTCGTCAACGAGCCGGCCAATGTTCTTTATCCGGCCGAGTTCGCGCGCCGCGCGACCGCGTTGCGGAAGCTGAAGGTCGCGGTCGAGGTTCTCGACGTCGCCGCGATGCGCAAGCTCGGCATGCACGCGCTGCTCGGCGTCGGGCAGGGCTCCGCGCATGACAGCCGTATGGTCGTGATGCGCTGGAACGGCGGGCGCAAGACCGATGCGCCGGTCGCCTTTCTCGGCAAGGGCGTGTGTTTCGACACCGGCGGCATTTCGATCAAGCCGGCCGGCGGCATGGAAGACATGAAAGGCGACATGGCGGGCGCGGCTTGCGTCGTCGGCCTGATGCACGCGCTCGCCGCGCGCAAGGCGCGCGTCAACGCCGTCGGCGTTATCGGCATCGTCGAGAACGCGGTCGACGGCAATGCGCAGCGTCCGGGCGACATCGTGACGTCGATGTCGGGTCAGACCATCGAGATCATCAACACCGACGCCGAAGGCCGTCTCGTGCTGGCCGATGCGCTCTGGTACACGGCAAAGAAATTCAAGCCGAAGTTCATGATCAATCTGGCGACGTTGACCGGCGCGATCATCGTCGCGCTCGGTCACGAAAACGCCGGACTTTTCAGTAACGATGACAAACTGGCGGAGCAGCTGACCAAGTCCGGCCTTGCCATCAGCGAGCCGGTGTGGCGGATGCCGCTTGCGCCCGAATACGACAAGCTGATCGATTCAAAATTCGCGGACGTCAAGAACACTGGCTCGGGGCGCTGGGCCGGCGCGATTACCGCCGCGCAGTTTCTGCAGCGCTTCGTCGCCGACAAGATTCCGTGGGCGCATCTCGACATCGCCGGCACCGGCTTCGACTCCCGTCAGAGCGAGATCAACCGGAGCTGGGGATCGGGCTGGGGCGTGCGGCTGCTCGACCGGCTGGTGGCGGATCATTACGAGAAATAGCGGACGCCGGCGGCATGACCGAAATGCTGTTCTATCATCTGCAAGGTCAGAAGCCGGAGAACGTGCTGCCGCCTTTGCTCGAGAAGTCGCTGGAGCGCGGGTGGCGCGTTGTGGTGCACGGCGCGTCGGAAGAACGCATCGAGGCGCTGGACGCGCATCTGTGGACCTACCGCGATGACGGCTTTCTGCCGCACGGCACCTGGCGCGACGGCGAGGCGGCCATGCAGCCGGTGCTGCTCACCATCAATGACGGCAACCCCAATGCGGCGGCGGTCCGCTTCCTGATCGACGGCGCTCCGGTTCCCAACGACGTCGAGACCTACGAGCGGATCGTGTTGATCTTCGACGGCGACGACGAGGAGGCGGTGGTTTCCGCCCGCGGGCACTGGACGGCGGCGAAGGCGAAGGGGCTCTCCGCGACCTATTGGCAGCCGGACGAGCAGGGACGCTGGCAGCGCAAGGCCTGAAAGGCCCGCTGCGGGCTTCGCCGTCGCCTTGGCCTTGCCCGCGCCGTGATGCTGACGCAAAATCCGGACAATTCTCAATTCCTTAGACGTAACAAACGGATCGTTGAAGACCGGGGTGGTGAGGTGCGAATTCGACGTGTGATCGGCGGGCTCTCCGCCGTTGTGTTGGCGTCCGCCGTTGCGGGGTGCTCCGGAACGGGCGAGGCGCTGTCCGAGATGAAGCTGTCCAAGACCGCCGACCTCTTCACCATCAAGGTGGCGGACTCTACGGTCTTGCCGGCCGAAGACGCGCGGTTTGGCCACGGTCCAGTGCCGCCGGAGCAATTGGTCGATCCCTCCGGTCATTGCGTCGCCGAGACGCAGCCGGGCGGCACCGATGGCGCAGTCGGCGGTGTCGAGGCGACGGCATCGCCCGCCGGGGCGCCTGTCGCGGTCCAGTCGGCCGACCCCGGCCAATTGCCGCTGCTCGGCGGCGTGGGGCTCGGCATGACCGAGTGTCAGGTGGTGCGCCGCGCAGGAGCGCCCGGCAACGTCGCCATCAGCGCCGATCCAGGCGGCGACCGCGTGACGGTGCTCACTTATGTCACCGGAGCCCTTCCGGGCGTCTACCGCTTCTCGTCGGGGCGGCTGAAGGTGATCGAAAAAGCGCCGGAGCCGCCGAAGCCCGAGAAACCGGTGCGCAAGCGCGCAAAGCCCAAGCCGAAGACCGCGACGCGGTGAGCTAACCGTCGGCGTTCGCCGCTTCGTAGTCGGCGCTCGCCGTCAGCCATTCGTCCTCGGTTTGCGCCAGCGCCGTGGCATGTGCCGCGCGGTCCTTCGCAAGCTGCGCGGCTTTCGCCGGATCTTTGGCGAACAGCGCACCGTTCGCGAGCGCACCGTCAATTGTCTCGATCGCCTGCGTGAGCGTTTTCATCTTCGCTTCGGCGGCGGTGACGCGCTGGCGCAGCGGCGCGGTTTCGGCGCGCTTTGCTGCCGCGGCGCGGCGGATGTCGGCGCGGTCGCGGCCGGCCGGCGTTTTCGTATCGTCGCGTTTCCCGCCATCCTGGCTGCGCTCGGTGAGCACGTCGCGCCGGTAGTCGTCGAGGTCGCCGTCGAAGGCGCGGACCGTGCGGTCGGCCACCAGCCACAGCCGGTCGGCGCAGGCGTCGAGCAGATGCCGGTCGTGCGAGACAAGAACAACCGCGCCGGAGAAATCGTTGATCGCCTCGATCAGCGCCGAACGGCTGTCGATGTCGAGATGGTTGGTCGGCTCGTCGAGAATGAGGAGGTGCGGGCCTTCGAAGGTCGCGAGCCCCATCAGCAGCCGCGCCTTCTCGCCGCCCGAGAGGCGATTGACGGTGGTGTCTGCGGCGGCGCCGGAAAATCCGATCGACCCTGCGCGCGCGCGAACCGAGGCTTCGCTTGCGTCCGGCATCAGCTTGCGGACATGCGTGTAGGGCGTGCCGCCGGGCTCGAGTTCATCGAGCTGATGCTGAGCGAAATAGGCGATGCGAATCTTGTCGGCGCGTGTGATGCCGCCGGACATCGCCGCAAGACGGCCGGCGATCACCTTCACCAGCGTCGATTTGCCGTTGCCGTTGGCGCCGATCAGCGCGATGCGATCGTCGTCGTCGACGCGCAGGGTCAGGTTGCGCAGCACTGGCCGGTCCGGCTCGTAGCCGGCGGAAACGCCGTCGAGGGCGATGATCGGCGGCGACAACTGCTTGTCGGGCGAGGGGATCGCGATCGGCCGCACCTCCTCGATGGCATCGACCGCGATGGGTTGCAGTTTCGCCAGCATCTTGAGCCGCGACTGCGCCTGACGGGCTTTGGTCGCCTTGGCGCGGAAGCGGTCGACGAAGGCCTGCAGATGCTTGCGCTGCGCGTCCTGTTTCTTGACGAGCTTCTGGTCGAGCGCGATGCGCTCGTTGCGCGCCTTTTCAAAGGCGGTATAGCCGCCGCGATACAGTGTCAGCTTGCGGTTCTCGAGCGCGAGGATGTGGTTCACCGACGTGTCGAGCAGATCGCGATCATGGCTGATGACGATCATCGTATGCGGATAACGCGCGAGATGCTCCTGCAGCCACAGCGTGCCTTCAAGATCGAGGTAGTTGGTCGGCTCGTCGAGCAGCAACAGGTCGGGCTGCGCGAACAGCACGGACGCGAGCGCCACCCGCATCCGCCAGCCGCCGGAGAATTCGGAACAGGCGCGGCGCTGGTCGTCGTGCGAAAATCCCAGACCGGACAGGATCGCGGCCGCGCGCGCCGGGGCGGCGTAGGCGCCGATATCGGCAAGGCGGGTCTGGATCTCGGCAATGCGGTGCGGATCGGCTGCGGTGTCGGCTTCGGCGAGCAGGGCGGTGCGCTCGGTGTCGGCGCGCAGCACGACATCGATCAGCGGTTCCGGCCCGCCCGGCGCTTCCTGGGCGAGCCGGCCGATCCGCCAGCGCGCCGGCATGGTGATGCGGCCCTGTTCGGACGCGGTGTCGCCGGCGACGACGCCAAACAGTGTCGTCTTGCCGCTGCCGTTGCGGCCGACCAGCCCGACCCGGGAGCCGGGCGGAATCTGCGCGGAGCCGCGCTCGATAAGCGCGCGGCCGGCGACGCGCACGGTCAGGTCGTCGATGGTCAGCATGCGTGCCGTTCTGGCCGAAGCCTTGGTGCGATGCAAGACACTCGGAACTGGCGTTCGGATCGGGCGTCCGGTCCGCCCGTCCGGCTTGCCGCCCCGCGGCCGCGCCGCTATAAGCCCGCGACACGTCACACAAATTTGCGATGCAGGGATCAAAGTCGATGGCCATCGAGCGTACCTTCTCCATCATCAAGCCGGACGCCACCGCGCGGAACCTCACCGGCGCAATCAACGCCATGATCGAGCAGGCCGGCCTGCGCATCATCGGCCAGCGCCGCGTCAAGATCACGCGCGAGCAGGCCGAGCGGTTTTACGGCGTTCATCGCGAACGCCCGTTTTTCGGCGAACTCGTCGACTTCATGATTTCCGGCCCGGTCGTCGTGCAGGTGCTCGAAGGCGACAACGCCATCGCCAAGTACCGCGAGATCATGGGCGCGACCGATCCGTCGAAGGCGGCGGCCGGCACCATTCGCAAGGTGCACGCCAAGTCGATCGGCGAAAATTCCGTGCACGGCTCGGATGCGCCGGATACGGCGGCGCGCGAGATCGCGCAGTTCTTCTCGGATAACGACATCGCCGGCTAACGGCGTGCAAAAGGGCCTTAAGCCGCTGGTCAGGCGGCTTGTCCGGCCGTTACATTTGGGTAGGAAACGCTCGATGCGGCCGAAGGGCCGCGTCGCACGATAGAATGGCCGCGCAACAACGGCCGCGGGAAAGGAACGGGCGGTGGACTTTCTGCTGAATGACTTGTTCAACGTGCCGTTCTGGATCGCGGCCGGCCAGATCATTGGCGTCAACGTCATCCTGTCCGGCGACAATGCGGTCGTGATCGCGCTCGCCTGCATGCATCTGCCGCCGAAGCAGCGGCTCTGGGGCATGATCCTCGGCGCCGGCGTCGCGGTGCTGTTGCGCGTCATCTTCACGCTGGTCGTGTCGCAGGCGATGGAGTATCCGGCGCTGAAATTCGTCGGCGGCCTCCTGCTGCTGTGGGTTGCGGTCAAGCTTGTCGTCCCGGAGGAAGAGGGCGGCGAGAAGGTCGAAGCCGCCGAAACGCTGTGGCGCGCGGTGCGCATCGTCGCCATCGCCGATATCGTCATGAGCCTCGACAACGTGATCGCGATCGCGGCGTCGGCCGAGACCGCGGCGGCGCGGGTCGATCTCGCCCATGCGGCGGCGATCAAAACCACGCTCATCATTTTCGGCCTGGCGACCAGCGTTCCGCTGATCGTCGCCGGCAGCGCCATGCTGATGGCCGTGCTCGAACGCTATCCGATCCTGGTCTGGGCCGGTGGCGCGCTGCTCGGCTGGGTTGCGGGCGACATCATGGTGAAGGACAATATCCTGTCCCATGTGCTGTCGCCGGGGGCGATCGAGGCGATCCATCACTTCCACCTCGGTCCGCTGACGGTCAATCTTGCCGCAGTGGCAGGCGCACTGTTCGTCGTGCTGTTCGGCTGGTGGATGTTGCGGAGACGCCGCGCGGCGCATAGCGAGGTTTGACGCCGCGGCAGCGGAGGAGCCATGAACCGGGCCGTCCGGGACACCAAGTCCGTTCGCATCGGCCATTCGGCTTGCCCGCATGACTGCCCGTCGACCTGCGCGCTCGACGTCGAAATCCTCGACGAGCGCACCATCGGCCGCATCCGCGGCGCGCGCGACAACGACTACACCGCCGGCGTGATTTGCGGAAAAGTCGCGCGCTATGCCGAGCGAGAGCACCATCCCGGCCGCGTACTGACGCCGCTGATACGGCGCGGCGAAAAGGGCGGAGGCGGCTTCGCGCCGATCTCGTGGGACGACGCGCTCGATCTCGTCGCCGAGAAATTCCTTGCCGCCGAGCGGCAATACGGTTCCGAGGCGGTGTGGCCGTACTATTACGCCGGCACGATGGGCCTCGTGATGCGCGACGGCATGAACCGTTTGCGTCACGCTAAGCGTTATTCCGGCTTCCATTCCACCATTTGCGTCACGCTGTCCTATACCGGCTATGCCGCCGGCACCGGCCGCGTCGCCGGACCCGATCCGCGCGAGATGGCGAAGTCCGACCTCGTGGTGATCTGGGGCACCAACCCGGTCAACACGCAGGTCAACGTGATGACGCACGCGATCCGCGCGCGCAAAGAACGCGGCGCGAAGATCGCGGCGGTCGACGTCTACATGAACGGTACGATGGAGCAGGCCGATCTGCCGGTGTTGGTGCGGCCCGGCACGGATGGCGCGTTGGCTTGCGCGGTGATGCATTGTCTGTTCCGAGACGGCAAGGCGGACTGGGACTATCTCGACCGCTACAGCGACGCGCCGCGCGAGCTTGAGGCCCATTTGCGCAGCCGCAATCCGCAGTGGGCTTCGGCGATCACCGGCGCGCCGGTCGAAACCATCGAGGAGTTCGCGCGGCTGATCGGGGAGCGCAAGCGCGCCTATTTCCGGCTCGGCTACGGCTTTTCGCGCTCGCGTAACGGCGCGGCCAACATGCACGCGGCCTGCTGCATCCCGACCGTCACCGGCGCATGGCAGTACGAAGGCGGCGGCGCGTTTCACAACAGCGCCGACATCTACCACTGGAACAAGACGATGATCGAGGGACTCGATGCTCGCGATCCGTCGGTGCGGATGCTCGACCAGTCGCGGATCGGCCCGATCCTGACCGGCGACCCGGAGGCCTTGCGCGGCGGCCCGCCGGTCATGGCCTTGCTGATCCAGAACACCAATCCGGTGTCGGTTGCGCCGGATCAGACGGTGGTGAAGCGCGGTTTCGCGCGTGGGGATCTGTTCACCTGCGTGCACGAGCAGTTCATGACCGAGACGGCGCAGGTGGCCGATCTCGTGCTGCCGGCGACGACGTTTCTCGAGCACGACGATATCTATCAGGGTGGCGGGCACCAATATATTCAGCTCGGTCCGAAGCTGGTCGAGCCGCCGGGGGAGTGCCGTTCGAACCACGAGGTGATCTGCGGACTGGCCGCGCGCGTCGGCGCCTCGCATCCGGGCTTCGACATGACCGTGCGCGAGTTGATCGACTGGACGCTGCAGAACTCAGGCTGGGGAACGATCGAGGGACTTGAGGTGGTACGCTGGATCGACTGCCAGCCGTCATTCGAGCAGTCGCATTATCTCGACGGCTTCGCCTGGCCCGACAAGAAATTCCGTTTCAAGCCGGACTGGCCGAACGTGCCGTTCCGCTCGATGGTGCGCGACGGGCCGATCGACGCGATGCCGGTTCTGCCGGATCACTGGACGGTGATCGAGGAAGCGGATGCCGAACATCCGTTCCGCCTCGCGACCTCGCCGGCGCGCAGCTTCCTTAACAGCACCTTCAACGAGACGCCGACCGCGCGCGCGAAGGAGGGGCGGCCGGATGTGATGATGCATCCCGACGACGCGGCGAAGCTTGGGTTGTCCGACGGCGATGCGGTCGTGCTCGGCAACCGGCGTGGCGAGGTGCGCCTACATCTACGCCTGTTCGACGGCGTGCGGCGTGGCGTGCTGATTGCGGAATCGATCTGGCCGAACGAGGCCTATCCGGACGGCAAGGGCATCAACACGCTGACTGGCGCAGACGCATCCGCGCCTTACGGCGGCGCGGCCTTCCACGACAACAAGGTGTGGGTGCGCCGGGCCTGACCCCGAAGTCCGCCCGGCGCGTCGTCACAGCCTCGAAGCTCTCAAAGCTCCTTGCCGATCTTGGCGTCGAGTGAATAGATGCCGCCGCCGCGGATCGCGATGAAGAAGCAGACGAAGCCGAGGAACATCACGTATTCGTAGCCGCCGCCGCCGACGGAGAAGCCTTTCGCCCAGTGCGCGGCGAACATCGCGATCAGCAGTTCGATCGCGAGCGCGGAGGCGAAGAAGCGGGTGAACAGGCCGAGGATGAGCGCTGCACCGCCGACCACCTCGAAGAAGATGGCGAGATAGGCGAGGCCGCGCGGCAGACCGTAATTGTTGGCGAAGGCGTTGCCGATCGCTTCGGCGCCGCGCGTCCACTTCGGCCAGCCGTGCATGATCATGATCCAGCCGAACACAACGCGCATGATCGCGTAGGCGACAGGCTCCATCGACGCGTAAAACCCGGACAGGCCCGGGAAGATCAGTCTCGTTCCGCCCCCGTTCATCGCAAACCTCATGTGTTGAGCCCCACCCGGCGGTGGCGGCAACCCCGATTATTACCACCTGCCGGGCTGGAACAATTCAGGGCACGCGTTTGTGAACGGCGGCCGGTGGACAATTCATGGCGCGAAGCGGCCTTCCGCCAGCATTTTCAAGGCTTCCGGATAGATCCGGTGCTCGACCGCCAGCACCCGGGCAGCAAGGTCGGTCTCCGTGTCGCCCGGCCGCACAATGACGGAGCCCTGAAGGAGAATCGGCCCTGAATCCATATCGGGGACCACGAGATGCACCGTTGCGCCATGCTCGGCCACGCCGGCGTCAAGTGCGCGCCGGTGGGTGTCGAGGCCCTTGAAGGCGGGCAGCAGAGCGGGATGGATGTTGAGCATGCGGCCGTACCAGCGGTTGACGAAATCGCCGGTGAGAATCCGCATGAAGCCGGCGAGGCAGACGATATCGATGCGGTGACGCTCGAGAACCGCCTGGATCGCGTTCTCGAATGCGGCGCGATCCTTGCCGAACGGTTTGTGGTCGACGACTTCTGTCGCAATGCCTTCGTGTTGCGCGGTGGCAAGTCCGCCGGCATCGGGACGGTTGGAAACGACCAGCGCGATCTCGGCGGGATAGTCCGCCCGTTTGGCAGCTGCAATCAGCGCGGTCATATTGGAGCCGCGACCCGAGATCAGAACGGCGACGCGCTTGCGGCTCATCGTTGATCCAAGTTTTGCACCTAAACCTGTCACGAAAGATCGAGCTGGCCCGTATAGGCGACGCGCGGCTCGGCGGCGGAAGCGGTGACCTCGCCGATAATGGCCGCTGTTTCGCCGGCGGCTTCGAAGGCCTTGCGCACCGTTTCGGCATCCTTCGCCGCCGCGACGACGATCATGCCGACGCCGCAGTTGAAGGTGCGCAGCATCTCGTTCTGCGCGATGCCGCCTTCACGCGCGAGCCATTTGAACACCGGCAGCGCCTGAACCTTGGCGAGATCGACGCGCGCGCCGCAGCCGTCCGGCAGCACGCGCGGAATGTTGTCCGGAAATCCGCCGCCGGTGATGTGACAGAGCGCCTTCACCGCCTTGGTGCCGCGGATCGCGGCGAGGCACGACTTCACGTAGATGCGGGTCGGCGTCAGCATCGCTTCGCCGAGCGAAACGGCTTTTGCAAACGGCGCGGGCGCGTCCCAGGCGAGGCCGGATTTCTCGACGACCTTGCGCACAAGCGAATAGCCGTTCGAGTGGACGCCGGAGGAGGCAAGTCCGATCAGCACGTCACCTGCGCCGATGTCCGGCTTCGGCAGCAACTCGCCGCGCTCGGCCGCGCCGACGGCGAATCCCGCGAGGTCGTAGTCGCCGCCGTGATAGACGCCCGGCATTTCCGCGGTCTCGCCGCCGATCAGCGCGCAGCCGGCGTCACGGCAGCCGGCCGCGATGCCCTCGACGACGGCGGCGCCCATCGCGGGGTCGAGCTTGCCGCAGGCGAAGTAGTCGAGGAAAAAGAGGGGCTCGGCACCTTGAACCACCAGATCGTTGACCGACATGGCGACGAGATCGATGCCGATGGTGGCATGGCGGCCGGTCTCGATCGCAATCTTGACCTTGGTGCCGACGCCGTCGGTCGCGGCCACCAGCACCGGATCGGTGAAGCCGGCGCGCTTGAGGTCGAACAGGCCGCCGAAACCGCCGATTTCGGCGTCGGCGCCGCGCCGGGCGGTCGCCCGGACCAGCGGCTTGATCAGGTCGACCATGCGGTTACCGGCATCGATATCGACCCCGGCCTGCGCGTAAGTCAGGCCCTGTTTCCGGTCGGCCATCCTTTGTTCCCCATTCGCCGGGGGGTCGTACGGCGGAATCGCAGCATGCGCAATGCCGCGCCGGCCGCTATACTCAACTCTGTCACTTGACGGTCGCCTCCGGGCGGGCGGCAATCTGCGTGGAAGAGGCGATCCGGGGCGCCGACGTTGAGTATTCCAAATCTGATTACGCTGGGCCGGATTCTGCTGGTGCCCGTGGTGGTATGGGCTATTGCCGCGGGCGAAATGCTGCTGGCTTTCAGCCTGTTTCTGGTCGCGGGCCTTAGCGATGCGGTCGACGGCTACCTCGCCAAGCGCTTCAACATGACCTCCGAGCTTGGCGCCTATCTCGACCCGCTGGCCGACAAGGCGCTGATTGTCTCGATTTACGTGACCCTGGGGATTGCCGGGACGATCCCGCGCTGGCTGGTTATTTTGGTGGTGTCCCGTGACATCATGATCGTCGGCGCGGTCATGCTGTCGTGGCTGATCGGCAGCCCCCTGAAGGTAAAGCCGCTGCTGGTGTCGAAGCTCAATACAGTGGCCCAGATTGCCTTCGCCTGCCTGGTGCTTGCCGCGCTCGGCTTTTCGTTCCGCGCCGAGGCGGCCATCACCGCGATGATGGTCGTGGTCGCCGTGACGACGCTGCTGTCGGTTGCGGCCTATCTGGCCGAGTGGGTCCGGCACATGAACTCGGTTGCCGCCGGCAAATAAGCCGAGGCAGCCGGCTTCAGGCCGGTCAACGCTAGCGAGTGAACACGAGCGAGTGAGTGAAGTCAGTGAGTCCGACCAAGCCACGCCCGAAGACTCCCTCGATCAGCGCAGCAGCGATCGAACGTCAGGCGTTGTTCTGGCTCGCGACCTTCGTCGTCATCGTTCTGCTGCTCTGGCTGCTCGCCGATATTCTGCTTCCCTTCGTGGTCGGCTTTGCCATCGCTTATCTTCTGACCCCGCTAACCGACCGCCTCCAGCGACTGGGCGTGCCGCGGCTCGTCGCCGCGCTTCTCATGATCACGTTGATGGTGCTGGTCTTCGTCATCCTGATCCTGCTGATCGCGCCGGTGCTCGGCGGCCAGCTCGGCGCATTCATCAGCAACGTTCCGAACTACGTCGCGCGGCTGCAGCAGTTGATCCAGACCTTTGTCAGCGATCCGCAACTTCCTTGGCTCAAGAAATTCCTCGGCGAGGGGTTCGAAGCCAACAAGTCGATTTCCGATCTGGTCGGGCAGGGCGTCGGCTGGGTGACGACGTTCCTGAAATCGTTGTGGTCGGGCGGACGCTCGCTAGTGTCGCTGTTCTCGCTGATCGTCATCACGCCGGTGGTCAGCTTCTATCTCGTCTACGACTGGCATCGCATGGTGGCCAAGGTCGACTCCTGGATACCGGTGCACCATCGCGACACCGTCCGCCAACTTGCCGGCGAGGTCGATCGTGCGATCGCCGGTTTCGTGCGCGGCCAGTCCGCCGTGTGCCTGATCCTCGGCTCGTTCTATGCGGTCGCGCTGTCGCTCGCCGGGCTGAACTTCGGCCTGCTGATCGGCCTCGTCTCCGGCCTCATCACCTTCATTCCCTATGTCGGCTCGATGACCGGACTGTTCCTGTCGCTCGCCGTCGCCATCGCGCAGTTCTGGCCGGAATGGACCTGGATCGTCGTCGTGCTCGGCATTTTCCTCGTCGGTCAGTTCATCGAGGGCAATATCCTCTCGCCGAAACTGGTCGGCGACAGCGTCGGCCTGCATCCGGTGTGGCTGATCTTCGCGCTGCTCGCCTTCGGTTACCTGCTTGGCTTTGTCGGCTTGCTGGTTGCGGTACCGCTTGCCGCCACCATCGGCGTGCTGGTCCGCTTTGCATTGCGGCGCTACCTCGACAGCAGCCTCTATACCGGCACCCGCGCGGAGTAATGGGTATGTCGGCGAGCGCCGCGCAGCGCCAGCTCGTGCTCGATCTCGGCCATGACGCGAGTTTTGCGCGCGAGGATTTCATTCGCGGCGAGGCAAATGCCGCGGCGCTCGCGCTGATCGACCGCTGGCCGGACTGGCCGGACCGCGCTGTCGTCGTGGTCGGGCCGGAGGGATCCGGCAAATCGCATCTGGCTGCGATCTGGGCGGCGCGCTCCGGCGCGCGCGGCCTCGCGGCGGCTGCGCTCGGCAAAGCCGATTTGCCGGATTTGCTCTCGCCGGGTGCGCTGGTGATCGAAAATCTGGAACCCGGCGACAGGTTCGACGAACATGCGCTGTTCCATCTGCTCAATCTGGTCCGCGAGGAGCGGGCCTCTCTGCTCATCACGGCGCGCTCGCTGCCGGCCGGATGGGCGCTGCAGACGCCCGATCTGGCGTCGCGGCTGCGGGCCTTGCCGGTCGTCGGCCTGGCGCGGCCGGACGAGAAGCTGTTGCGGGCGCTGCTCATCAAGCTGGCGGCCGACCGGCAACTCGACCTCGACGACAGCGTGGTTAACTATCTGATCGTCCGGCTGGAGCGTTCGTTCGCCGGCATCCAGCAGGCGATCGCGCGGCTCGATCATGCCGCCATGCAGCAAAAGCGGCCGGTGACGCGGGCGCTGGCGGCAGAGCTGTTTCGCGACGAAACGCCGCGATAGGACAAGATTCAGGGTTTTGTGATACGTCATGGCATTGTCACAAAAGCCGGACAGTGTGCGGCCTCGCGTATTCATTTCCGTCCATGAGCCAGCGTCAGAAACCCGCAACCCGTCCCGAAGCTGCCCCGACGACACCGCCGGCCGCGCTCTCATCGGTTGAGCCGTCGATCGCGGAGCGTCCGGAGCGTTTCATCAACCGGGAACTGTCCTGGCTGCACTTCAACCGGCGCGTTCTGGAAGAAGCGCAAAACGAAAATCACCCGCTGCTCGAGCGCGTCCGGTTTTTGTCGATCTCGGCGAACAATCTCGACGAGTTCTTCATGGTGCGCGTTGCGGGCCTCAAGGGGCAGACCCGCGAGGGCATTACCGAACGCAGCCCCGACGGCCTGACGCCGCACGAGCAGCTTGCCAAATTGACCGAGGCGGTTGCCGCACTGGCGCGCGACCAGCAGCAGCGCTGGCTCGAATTGCGGCCTGCGCTCGCCGAAGCCGGCGTGGTGCTCGTCGACGTCAAGGACCTGAGCAAGGCGGATCGCGGCTGGCTCGAGGACCATTTCCTTCAGCGCATCTTTCCGCTGCTGACGCCGCTCGCGATCGACCCCGCGCATCCGTTTCCGTTCATTCCCAATCTCGGCTTCTCGCTGGCGCTCCAGCTTGCCCGCAAGCCGGACGGCAAGGCGATGAACGCGCTGATCCGCATGCCGCAGAAGATCGAGCGTTTCATCCGGCTGCCGAACGATCAGGACCAGACGATCCGCATCATCGCGCTGGAGCAGGCGACGACACTGTTCATCGCGCGGCTGTTCCCCGGCTATGCCGTGAAGGGGCAGGGCGCGTTCCGCATCATCCGCGACTCCGACCTTGAAATCGAGGAAGAGGCCGAGGATCTCGTCCGCCTGTTCGAGACGGCGCTGAAGCGCCGCCGCCGCGGTTCGGCGATCCGTCTCGAAATGACGGCCGACATGCCGGCGGACCTGCGG
The DNA here is from genome assembly GCF_050250095.1 of Pseudolabrys sp. NCBI lineage: Bacteria > Pseudomonadati > Pseudomonadota > Alphaproteobacteria > Hyphomicrobiales > Xanthobacteraceae > Pseudolabrys > Pseudolabrys sp. The sequence goes on from NZ_JBFWPH010000001.1 coordinate 931,604, forward strand.
CGCTTCGTGCAGGGCGCGTTTGCCGTGCAGGACGACGAGGTTTTCCTCGTCGACGGCGTGCTGGCGCTCAACGAGTTGTCGCAGCTGACGCAGCTCGACCGGCCCGACCTCGAATTCGTTCCGTACAATCCGCGCTACCCGGAACGCATCCGCGACCACGGCGGCGACTGCTTTGCCGCGATCCGGCAGAAGGATCTGGTCGTCCATCATCCTTACGAGTCGTTCGACGTGGTGGTGCAGTTTCTGCAACAGGCCGCGCGCGATCCCAATGTGGTCGCCATCAAGCAGACGCTGTACCGGACGTCCGCGGAATCGCCCATCGTCAAGGCGCTGGTCGAGGCGGCGGAGGCCGGCAAGTCGGTGACCGCGCTGGTCGAACTCAAGGCGCGGTTCGACGAGGAAGCCAATATTCGCTGGGCGCGCGATCTCGAACGTGCCGGCGCGCAGGTCGTATTCGGCTTCATCGAACTGAAGACGCACGCCAAGCTGTCATTGGTGGTACGCCGGGAGGGCGGATCGCTGACGACCTATGTTCACGCGGGCACCGGCAATTATCACCCCGTGACGGCGCGCATCTACACCGACCTGTCCTATTTCACGGCGGACCCCGATATCGCGCACGACGCCGCCTGCGTATTCAACTACATCACCGGCTATGCGGAACCCGACGAGCTCAAGCGCCTCGCGGTATCGCCGATCAATTTGCGCAGCCGGATCATGGAGCATATCGAGGAAGAGGTGGCGAACGCGAAAGCGGGCAAGCCGGCCGCGATCTGGATGAAGATGAACGCGCTGGTCGATCCTCACATCATCGACGCGCTTTATGGCGCCTCGCGTGCCGGCGTCGAGATCGATCTCGTCGTGCGCGGCATCTGCTGCCTGCGGCCCGGCGTGCCGGGTCTCTCGGACAACATCCGAGTGAAATCGATCATCGGCCGTTTTCTCGAACACGGCCGTATCTACTGTTTCGGCAACGGTCACGCGCTGCCGCACCCGGCCGCGCGCGTCTACATCTCGTCGGCCGACATGATGCCGCGTAACCTCGACCGCCGCGTCGAGGTGCTGTGCCCGATTCTCAATCCGACGGTGCACGAGCAGGTTCTTGGGCAGATCATGGTGGCGAATTTCAACGATAACGAGCAGAGCTGGGACCTCTTGCCCGACGGCAGTTCTGTGCGCATAAAGGCGGAACCGGGCGAGGAACCGTTCAACGCCCACAACTACTTTATGACCAATCCGAGCCTGTCGGGTCGTGGCAAATCGCTCAAGGAATCGCAGCCGCGCAGCCTCATCCGGCGCCTCGAAAGCGCGTAGGCGCAGGGCGAAGGTCGCTTCCGCGCAGGGACGGCTCGATCACGGCCCGCTTGTCGCCGTCATCGATATCGGCTCGAACTCGATCCGTCTCGTGATCTACGAGGGGCTGGTCCGCAGCCCGACCCCGGTTTTCAACGAAAAAGTGCTGGCCGGCCTCGGCCGCGAGGTGCAGTCGACCGGGCTGCTGGCCGCCGACGCTATCGAGAAGGCGATCGGCGCCCTGACGCGGTTCCGCGCGCTGTGCGACACGCTGCATGTGCGCAAAGTGTGGGCGATCGCGACGGCCGCCTGCCGCGACGCGCGCAACGGCGCGGCATTCATCGCGCGGGCCGAGAAAATCTGCCGCACCAAAATCTCGGTCCTGTCCGGCAGCCGCGAGGCGCAGCTGACCGCGCTCGGCGTGATCTCCGGCATCCATGAGCCGGACGGCATCGTCGGCGACCTTGGCGGCGGCTCGCTCGAACTGGTGGAGATTTCCGGACGGCGGTTTCGCTCGGGGCTCACGCTGCCGCTTGGTGGCCTCGCGCTACAGGACCTGACCGGCCGTTCGGTGAAGAAGGCCGAGCGGATCGTCGAGCAGGCGATCGGCAAGGTCGATCTTCTCAAGCGCGGGCGCGGCCGGACCTTCTACGCGGTCGGCGGAACCTGGCGCGCACTGGCACGGCTGCACATGTGGCAGACCGGCTATCCGTTCCATGTCATGCACAACTATCGCATCTCGGCGCGCGAGGCGCTCGAATTTGCGCGGCTGGTGCACCGGGTCGACACCGAGACGCTGTCGCAGATCGACGTCGTCAACGCGGCGCGGCGTCCGTTGCTGGCCTATGCGGCGCTGGTGCTGGAAAACCTCGTGCGGGCGATCGAACCCCGTGACGTGGTGATCTCCGTGATGGGCGTCCGCGAAGGGCTGCTTTACTCGCAACTCAAGGCGAAGGATCAGAAGCGCGATCCGCTGCTGTCGGCGGCGTCCGAATTGAACCTGCTGCGCTCCCGCTCGCCGCTGCATGGCGAAGAGCTGATCAAGTGGACGGACAAATTCTTTGCCTCGTCCGGTCTCGACGAGTCGGCGGAAGAAATCCGGTTGCGCCATGCGGCCTGTCTGCTTGCGGACGTCAGCTGGCGTGCGCATCCCGATTATCGTGGCGAGCAGTCGATGAACATCATCGCGCATGGCGCCTTTGTCGGCATCGATCATCCGGGACGGGCCTTCCTCGCGCTGACAGTGTTCTTCCGTCACATGGGGCTCGGCGAGGAAGATCTGTCGCCACGCCTTCGCGAGCTTGCGACCACGCGGATGCTCGACCGCGCCCGCGTGCTCGGCGCGGTGATGCGGGTCGCCTATCTGCTGACCGCGGGCGAGGGCGGCGTGCTGTTGAAGACGCCGATGGCCGTGTCCCGCGGCAAGCTGGTGCTGCGGCTGCCCGGTCCCTATGCCAAGCTTGCCAGCGACCGCGTGGCCAGCAGGCTGCGGCAGCTCGCGCGGCTGATCGGCCGCGAGCCGATGATCGGCGAATAGGGACTATTTCTCGATCGAAATGACGCGGCCCTTCTCGAGCGCCAGCGCCAGTTTGCCGTGCTTGAGCGCCAGCGCCTTGGCGCCGAACAGTTCGCCGCGCCAGCCCTTGAGCGCCGGCACGTCGGCATTGTCGTCGGCAACGATGCGGTCGAGATCGTCCACCGTTGCGATGACCTTGGCGGCGACGCCGTTTTTCTCGGCGACCATGCGCAGCAGCACCTTGAGGAGTTCGACGGTCGCCGCGCCGTTCTGCGCCGGGCGGAACCGGTCGAGCCGCGGCAGGTCCTTGGGATCGCGCTCGAGCGCACGCTTGACGGCGGCGATGATGTCCTCGCCCCAGCGCGAGCGCTCGAAGCCCTTCGGCAGCGAGCGCAGCTTGCCGAGTTGCTCGATGCTGGTCGGCGCCTGCACGGCGATGTCGCCGATCACGTCATCCTTGATGACGCGGCCGCGCGGCACGTCGCGGCTCTGCGCCTCGCGCTCGCGCCAGGCGGCAACCTCGATCAGAACGGACAGTTCCTTGGGCTTGCGGACGCGGCTCTTCAGCCGCTCCCAGGCGCGCTCAGGCTCCATGCGATAGGTTTCGGGCGAGGTGAGCACGTTCATCTCGGCCTCGACCCAGTCGGTGCGGCCGCGCGCGGCGAGGTCGGCGGAGAGCTTGAGATAGACGTCGCGCAGATGGGTGACGTCGGAGATCGCGTATTTCAGCTGGTGATCGGACAGCGGCCGCCGCGTCCAGTCGGTGAAGCGGCTCGACTTGTCGAGCGTGTCGCCGGTGATGCGCTGGACAAGCTGGTCGTAGGAAATCGAGTCGCCATAGCCGAGCACCATGGCCGCGACCTGGGTGTCGAAGATCGGATGCGGGATCGACTTCGCCATGTTCCAGACGATTTCGATGTCCTGCCGCGCGGCATGGAACACCTTCACGACGGCTTCGTTCGAGAGCAGTTCGAAGAAAGGCGTAAGGTCGATACCCTCGGCCAGCGCGTCGATGACGACGGCTTCGTCGGTCGTTGCCATCTGGGCGACGCAGAGCAGTGGATAGTAGGTCGTCTCGCGCAGGAATTCGGTATCGACGGTGACGAAGGGGTGCTTCGCCATCCGCTCGCAGACAGCGGTGAGTTCCGCAGTGTCGGTGATCGGTTTCATGTGCCGCGCACCCGCTTCATCAGGATGAATTCCCAGGGGCTTGGCATGGGGCCGACCGGCACGTCGATCAGGGTTGGGCCGTCGCGCCGGGCGAAGCCGCGCCGCAGCGCGCCGCGAAGCTCGTCCGGCGTGCGCGCACGCTCGGCCGCGGCGCCGAAGCTTTCGGCGAATTTCACGAAGTCCGGATTGGCGAGGTCGCTGGCGATGAGCCGGTTGCCGTAATCCTCTTCCTGGATGCGGCGGACATTGCCGAAGGCGCCGTCGTTGAAGACGATGGCCGTGAGCGGAATGCGGTGGCGGACCGCGGTCGCCATCTCGTTCGCCGTATACATGAAGCCGCCGTCGCCGTTGATCGACACCACCGGCACGTCGCGCCGCGCGTCCTGCGCGCCGAGCGCGGTGGCAAAGCCCCACCCGAGATTGTCCTGATAGCCGGGCGAGAGAAACGTGCGCGGCTTGTAGACCGGGAAGGCGAGGCGGGCGGCAAAGCCCATCTGCGTCACTTCGTCGACGAAGATGCCGTCTTCCGGCAGTTCGGCGCGGATCGCGTCGAGCCAGCCGAGTTGCGGGCCGATCTGCGACTCGAACCGCGCACGCATCTTCGCTTGCCGCTCCTGCATCTCCTCGCGGCGCGATGGCCGCGCATTGTTGTACGCGGGCAGTACGTCGAGCAGCCGCCGGAGAATGGGCGCAGCATCGCCGATCAGCGCCACGTCCGGCTTGCCGTGGCGTTTGGTTTCCGCCGCGTCGGCGTCGATGCGAATGACGGTAAGGTCGCGGTCGGTGCCCCAGTTGACCAGCGGGAAGAACATCCGCGTGCCGATGCCGATCACGACATCGGCTTTGGCCCATAGTTCGTGCGCGAGCGGGTTGGTGACGGCGAACGGGCTGCGGCTGTCGAGCACGCCCTGGCCGCGGCGGAAGCCGCAATAGACCGGCGCCTGCAACATCTCCGACAGCGCGGTGACCTCGGCCGAGGCATCCTGCGCGCCGCCGCCGACGCAGATCAGCGGACGCTTGGCGGCCCCGAGCTTGCGCGCGGCGCGGCGCACCGCATCCTCGTCGATGCGCGGGCGCGGCAGCGGCTTCGGCGCGCCGACGGCTGCGACCTTGCCGGGCTTGCCCCAGACGTCGATCGGGCATTCGAGCGCGGCGGGACCGGGACGTCCGGTCGCCATCGCGCGCATCGCCTTGTCGACAAGACCGGGGGCCTCGCCGGCATTGCGAAGGCGTCTGGAGAAGTCTACCAGCCGCTTGAGGACGCCGGCCTGATCGCGCAACTCGTGCAGATATCCCTTGTTGCGGCCGATCACGGCCTCGGGGATCTCGCCGACCAGCGCCAGCACCTGTGCATTCATGCTGTAGGCGGTGAGCAGCGCGGCGCTCGAATTCAGGAGACCCGGACCCGGCACCACGGCATAGGCCTGCGGCTTGCCGGTCGCGAGCGCGGCGCCGAGCGCCATATAGGCCGCGCCCTGTTCGTGGCGGGTGTGGACGGTGCGCAGGCGGTCGGAGGCCTTGAACAGCGCGTCGAACAACTGATCGTTCTGCACGCCGGGCAGGGCGTAAAGCGTATCGAGGCCGTGGGCGACGAGCGCGGCAACCGTCGCTTCACCCGTTGTCATCTCAACCGCTTTGGCGCGCGCCGGTGGTTTCTTCCCGGCCGGCTTTTTTCGAACTGACGGCACTGACGTCACAATTACCTTTCAGGCAGCGAATTGATCACGAACATGGCTTCGAGCATCTCGTCCGACGGCGCATCGCCGAAAGTCTTGGCCAGAATGGCTTTGATTCTCCCGGATCGATAAAGCTGCGCCAGTGTCTTGTCCACCAGAAGGCGGAAGGCGCTGTCGTTGTGCGGCAGCGCGAGACCGTAGGTCTCGTAGCTGAAATAGCGCCGGCTGAGTTCGAAGCCGGGACGCCCGCCCTCGCGCAGCATGGCGGCGAGGATGCTGCGATCGGCAACATAGGCGTCGAGATCGGTGTCCTCGACCATCTTCATGCCGTTGCGATGATCGAGCACCGGAACGATGGTGGCATTGACGCCGAGCGACTTCAGCGCGTCCGTCAGAACCCGCTCGGTGGTGGTGCCGATCAGCACGCCGACGCGCTTTCTGTCGAGGTCCTCGAAGCGCTGCACCGGCTTGCTCTGCCGCGACAGCACGCCGGCGCCGTCGAGGAATGTCGGCATCGAGAAATCGACCGTCGCGCGCCGTTCGAGGGTGATCGAGCTCGGGTCGCACAGGATGTCGATCTTGCCGTCATGGACCGCCTTGAAGCGCTCGCCGGCATGCACCAGCACGTATTGCGGCTTGACGCCGGACCCGAGGGCGGCGGCAACCTCGCGGCACAGATCGACGATGTAGCCGGCCGGCCGGCCGCGGGAGTCCTGATAGGAATAGGGCGGCGCGTCGGCGCGGTAGCCGATGCGGAACACGCCCGTCTCCTTGACGCGGTCGAGGACCCCGGCCGTGGCCGGCTGGGCAGGAAGGGCGAGCGCCAAGGTGAGCACGACGGCGGGAGGGATGAGCCAACCTCGCATCTCCGGCGCCTCCTTGCCGCCCGCTGTCGGGCCTTGGCGCGCCGACATGGCTGCGCCCGCAGCCACTATAGCGCAGGGAAACGCTTGCGCCGCATGGGATATTCCGCGGTTCGGCCGGCCGCCGCCTTGCCTTGACAAAGCCGACCCCCCATGCGTTTTTCGCGCGCCATCAACCCCCGAAAAGCGCGATTCCGTCCATGCATCGTTACCGGTCCCATAGCTGCGGCTCGCTCCGCGAGAGCGACATCGGCAAGGAGGTCCGCCTCTCAGGCTGGTGCCACCGCATCCGAGACCACGGCGGCGTGCTGTTCGTCGACCTGCGGGACCATTACGGGCTGACCCAGGCGGTCGCCGATCCCGACAGCCCGGCCTTCAAGCAGGTCGAGAAGTTCCGCTCGGAATGGGTCGTTCGCATCGATGGCAAGGTGCGCCGCCGGCCCGAGGGCACCGACAATCCCGAACTGCCGACGGGCCAGGTCGAGGTCTATATCTCGGACGTCGAGGTGCTTGGCGCGGCCGCCGAGCTGCCGATGCCGGTGTTCGGCGACCAGGACTACCCGGAAGAGATCCGTCTCAAATACCGCTTCCTCGATCTGCGCCGCGACAAGCTGCACGACAACATCATGAAGCGCGGGCAAATCATCGACTCGATCCGCCGCCGCATGAAGGACGGCGGCTTCTTTGAATTCCAGACGCCGATCCTGACGGCCTCGTCGCCGGAAGGCGCGCGCGACTTCCTGGTGCCGTCGCGGCTGCATCCGGGCAAGTTCTACGCGCTGCCGCAGGCGCCGCAGCAGTTCAAGCAGCTGATCATGGTCGCGGGCTTCGACCGCTACTTCCAGATCGCGCCGTGCTTCCGCGACGAGGACGCGCGCGCCGACCGTTCGCCCGGCGAGTTCTATCAGCTCGATATCGAGATGAGCTTCGTCACGCAGGACGATGTGTTCAACGCGGTCGAGCCGGTGCTGCGCGGCGTGTTCGAGGAGTTCGCGGGCGGCAAGGCGGTGACGCCAAAGTTTCCGCGCATCGCCTATGCCGACGCCATGCGCAAATACGGCACCGACAAGCCGGATTTGCGCAATCCGATCGAGATGGCCGACGTCAGCGACGCATTCCGCGGCTCGGGCTTCAAGATCTTCGCCAGGATTCTCGAGAATGCCGACAGCGCGGTGTGGGCGATCCCCGCGCCGGGCGGCGGCAACCGCGCCTTCTGCGATCGCATGAATTCGTGGGCACAGGGCGAGGGTCAGCCGGGCCTCGGCTACATCTTCTGGCGCGAAGGCGAGGAGGGCGGCGCGGGTCCGCTCGCCAAGAACATCGGCCCCGAACGCACCAAGCAGATCGCGGACCAGTTGAAGCTCGGCGTCGGCGATGCCTGCTTCTTCGTCGCCGGCAAGCCCAAGGACTTCGTGAAGTTCGCGGGTCCTGCGCGCACGAAAGTGGGCGAGGAACTCGGCCTCATCAAGCAGGACCGTTTCGACTTCTGCTGGATCGTGGACTTCCCGATGTACGAATGGAACGAGGAGGAGAAGAAGATCGACTTCTCCCATAACCCGTTCTCGATGCCGAACATGGACGCGGACGAGTTCCTTTCGCTCGATCCAGCGGCCGATGCCGACAAGCTGCTCGCCATCAAGGCGATCCAGTATGACGTCGTTTGCAACGGCATCGAACTGTCGTCCGGCGCGATCCGGAACCACCGTCCCGACATCATGAAGAAGGCCTTCGCCATCGCGGGCTACGGCGAGGACGTACTGGAAGCGAAGTTCGGCGGCATGCTGCGCGCTCTGACCTACGGCGCGCCGCCGCATGGCGGCATCGCGCCCGGCATCGACCGCATCGTCATGCTGCTCTGCGGCGAGGAGAACCTGCGCGAGGTCGTGCTGTTCCCGATGAACCAGCGCGCCGAGGATCTCCTGATGGGCGCGCCGTCGGAAGTGACGGCGAAGCAGCTTCGCGAGCTGAACATCCGGCTGAATTTGCCCGAGAAGAAGTAACGCGCGGGTTGCGCGTTACTTGTCCGGCAGCGGGATGAATTCGATCTCGTCGCCCGGCACCTTGTCGAAGTGGCCGGCCTTCCATTCGGCCTTGGCCTGCTCGATGCGATCCTTGCGCGACGAGACGAAGTTCCACCAGATGTGACGCGGACCATCCATCGGCGCGCCGCCGAGGATGGCGAAATGAGCGTCGTCGATCGCCTTGACGGTGATCTTGTCGCCCGGCTTGAAGACGAGCAGGCGGCCCGGCTCGAACCGGTCGCCGGCGATCTCGATGGTGCCGCGCACGGTGTAGATCGCGCGCTCCTCGTGGCCCGCGTCGAGCGGCACGCTCGCGCCCGGCCGCATCGCCATGTTGACGAACAGCGTTTCGTAAGTGGTCGGCACGGGCGACTTTTCGCCATAGGCCTCGCCCATGACGACGCGGGCGAACAGCCCGTCGCTGCGCACGATCGGAAATTCATCGACCTCGTGATGGGCAAATTGCGGCGCCATTTCCTCCTTGGCGGCGGGAAGCGCGACCCACATCTGCAGCCCGTGGATCGGACCGCCGGTCTCGCGCATCTCGGTGCCGGTGCGCTCGGAATGCACGATGCCGCGGCCGGCGGTCATCAGGTTGACCTCGCCTGGCTTGATCGGCAGCGCGGTGCCGAGGCTGTCGCGGTGCATGATTTCGCCGTCGAACAGGTAGGAGACGGTGGCGAGCCCGATATGCGGGTGCGGGCGCACGTCGAGGCCGTGGCCGGCGCGAAACTCCGCCGGGCCGAAATGATCGAAGAAGATGAAGGGACCGACCATACGCGACTGCGCCGAAGGAAGCGCGCGGCGCACCGCGAAGCCGTCGCCGAGATCGACCGAGCGCGGCACGATCACCTGCTTGATCGCGTCGCATTGCCAGGCATTGCCGGCGGCGGGATCCTGACCGGGAAAAAAGCTCATGACGACCTCCTTGCGAAAACGGCAGGCGACTATTCGGTGCGCCGTGGTCCGAATATGGCGACGGCGTTGCCGGATGCAATGCGCTTCGCCTGATCGGGTGGCAATTGTGCGAGCCAGCCACGATAACTCTTGAAGATGGCGGCGTAGCTGAACCAGCGCTCGTTGATCCAGGTGTCGGACCCGAGCAGGAAGCGGTCGGAGTGTTTGGCGAACAGCGCGCGCCATTCGCCCGTCAGCTTGCCGTCGCCGGTGGTGATGCCGCTGCGATAGGACAATTCGCCCCACAATGCGCCCTTGTGCTCGTCGAGCAGTTTGCCGACCCGTTTCGGATCGGTCGAAAAGCCCGTATGTGCCCAGACGATGCGCGCCTTGGCGTTGTGCCTGAAGAGAATGAGCAGCGCTTCTTCGTCGCAATGACAATGCAGGAAAAGATTGCGCTCGACCGCGAAGTCGACGGCTTTCTTGACCCATTCGGTGTCCGCCGACTTGCCGTAGAGGTGGAATTCGCCGATGCCGCGATAGTAGCCGCGTTTGTATTCCTCCCGGATCAGCTCGAAAATCGACGGATCGTTGAACCAGGTCTGGATGTCGGGCCGCACGCGGTAGGGCCGGATGAACGGCACGACCCAGAGGCCCGGCGCCTTGCCGGCGGCCGCGGCTTCCATGAGCTGATGCGTGCCCTTGTTCGGCCGGCTGGTCGCCAGCACGCCGGTGATGCGGTTGGTGCGATAGAGCTCCAGCACCTTGTCGAGCGGATAGAAGGGATTGGGCTCCTGGTTGTAGTGCATATGCGCGTCGAAGATTTCGAGCGGCTCGTCGGCGCGCGTTGCGGGCGGGCCGGCGAACAGCAGGGCAATGGCGGCTATCGGCAGAAACGCGCGCATGAAGACCTCATCGGATTGGACGCGCAAACGGGCGCGCATCTCGGGATATTTACCAGTTGCTAACCATCCTTGCATCCGGGGAGCGGAGGCCGGCTGAGGGTTAAGCGGGTCTTTAGGCGCATGCCCGACGCTGGAGGCGAGAGCGTGGGGACGGGATTCTGCTTCCTTGATTGGCCTGCCTGACATGACCCGCAAAAAGCTGTTTGCGGTGGTCGCCGGTGCTTTGCTCGGCACCAGCGCCGTGTTTGCGCTCGACCAGTCGCTGACAAGCTTTGTCGAGCATCAGGCGCGCCGCGATGCCGATGCCACCGCCCGGCTGGTGCTCGCCCTCGCCGAGAAGCGCACCACGCAGGCGATGGACGTTCTCTCGCAACTCGCGCAATTCGGCAAGCCGGAATGCGCGCCGGACTATCTCACGACGCTGCGCGCCGCGGTTTTCACAAGCCCCGCATTGAAGGAAATCTCCGTTCTCGGCCATGACGGCGGCGTACTCTGCACGTCGAATGGCCTGCTGGAAAACGGCCATCGCATCCTGGCCGGCGAACGTCTGCCCAACGGCGACGGCTACGCGATCGAACTGATTGATGTCGATGGCGATCAGGCCGACGACATGATCCGGATTCGCCGCGTCGGCGAGGGGCTTGCCGCGCTGATCCCGAGCGAACTGTTCCTGCCGCGGCTGTCGTCGGAAGACGAGAGGCCGTCCATCCACCTGCGGATGACGACGGCGAGTGACATGGAAATCGCCCGAATGGGCGAGCACCGGGTTGCCGCACGGGATTACGATCACACGCGGCGCCAATCGGAGAAGTTCGGCTACACCGTCGACATCGCGACGCCGCAGGCGGCGTGGAACGCGCGGCGCGCGGAGCTGCGGTGGCTGACCGTCATTCCGGTGAGCGCGGTCGGCCTTCTGCTTGCGGCCTTTGTCTGCCTGCGGCCGAGACGGGACGAGAAGAACCCGGTGCGCGACATGCGCCAGGCGCTCGCGAATGGCGAGTTCATTCCCTACTACCAGCCGATCGTGGATATCCGCTCCGGACAGCTGCGCGGCGCGGAAGTGCTGATGCGCTGGCGCAAGCCGGACGGCACCATCATTCCGCCGAGCGCGTTCATTCCGCTCGCGGAATCGAGCGGTCTCATTCACGACATGACGCTCGCACTGATGAAGTCGGTCTGCGCGGAGGCGGGGCCGGAGATCGGCCGCCGCCGCGGCATGAAGATAAGCTTCAACTTCGCCGCCAAGCTGTTTGCCAACGACATCATCGTCGATCAGGTCCGGCATATTTTCGCCCGCTCGCCGATCAAGCTGTCGCAGGTGGTGTTCGAGCTGACCGAGCGCGACTCGATCGAGAATTTCACCGAGACGCGCCGCGTGGTCGCGGCTCTGCAGGGGCTCGGCGCACGCATCGCCATCGACGACGTCGGCACCGGACACGCCGGCCTGTCCTACATGCTCAAGCTCGGCGTCGACATCATCAAGATCGACAAGATGTTCGTGGATGCGATCGGCACCGACCGCAATTCGACCACCATCGTCGAAACGCTGGTCGACCTCGCGCACAACATGCGGATGGATATCATCGCCGAGGGCGTCGAGAATTTCGAGCAGGTGATGCATCTGCGCGACCTCGGAATCCGCCACGCGCAGGGTTACGTTTTCGCGCCGCCGCTGCCGGGCTCGTCCTTCCTGCAACTCGTGCAGGCGATCGACCCGGAAAAGACGCAAGCCGCCGCCGACCTGCTGCGCGCGGCGCCAGCGCTGCCGGCCGCGGCCGGCTAGCAACCGCCGGTTGGCGGCCGTGATCCGCGCCGAATTGAAAATCCCCGGGCGATTGCGTAAGAGTCGGGCGTTCTCAACAGGGGGTGGCTCCATGATTCGGACCTTCACGGCATCGGCTGCCGCGGCGGTTGTTGCGCTGACGCTCGCGTCGGCGCCGGCATCGGCACAGAACAACACGGTCGGCGGCGCGCTGCTCGGCGGCGCGGCAGGCGCCATCATTGGCGGTGCGGCGACCGGCAAGGCCGGCGGCGCGGTTGCCGGCGGCATCATCGGCGCGGCGGCGGGTGCGATGATCGGCTCGCAGATGGAGCCGCGGCGCAGCGGTTACTACTGGTACGACGGCCGTTGCTGGCGCCGCCACGCGAACGGCGACTACCATCGCGTGTCGCGCCGTTACTGCGGCTGATCGCAAGGGTTTGCCGAACCGCGTCCGTGCCGAGCCGGCGTTGAGCCGGCAGGCCGGCGCGGTTTTTTTTGTGGGGTCCGGCGCGGTTTTTTTATGAGAGGCGACGCAGGCGCACCGCGAAAGCCGGTTCGTGAAAAAGGGCGGCCACTGCGGCCGCCCAGTTTAAACGCCACGCGGGAGGAACCGACTGCCAGCGCGTGCCGACGTGAAGGGCAGGGCTGGGCACAACCGCAGAACGTCGAAAATCGTGACAATGATACCGTCACGCAGTCCTCGATTCGTCAATTGCAGGAAACGCAGGACTGACTTTGCCGCCGGGGCGGATTGCGCCGGATTTGCCAATACCGCCCGCCACTTAAAGCTATGCGCGGTGTTCGCCGCATTCGGTGCTGTCAACAGCAATCCCCCGCCGGTTTGAAGTTATCCATGCGGCATGACGTCCGCGCCGCGCGCGGCATCGCCGCGAAGGTTGCGCGTGTGAACTGCGCAAGCGCGGCCCTTGTCTGCAAATAAGGCGGGAGGTATCAGCGGGCGCTTCTCAGGGGGACGTCCGATGCAGCTGATTCGTGATGCCTTTTGTGCGTTCGCGAGCGCGTTGTCTGTCGTCGTGTTGTGCGCCGCGCCGGCAACGGCGCAGGGCCGGGGACAAGGCGGCGGCCCGGTTTGCGTTTACGAGCATGCCGGCTTCAACGGCCGCCAGCTGTGCTTCCACGCCGGGCAGAGCGTCCCGCGCATCCGCCAATACGGTGATTTCTGGAATGACCGGGTGTCGTCGATCTCCGTCGCGCCGGGCTTCTCCGTTCGGGTCTGCCAGCACGACGGCTTTGCTGGCCGCTGTTCGACCTACGACCGCAGCATCACCAACCTTGCCAATCAGGGTTTCAACGACGAGATCTCGTCGCTGTCGGTGACCGGACGAGGGTTCGGCGGTCCGCCGGGTCCGCCGCCCGGTCCCGGCCGGGACGACATCCGCGAGCAGATGTACGGCCTGCGCGACGCCTGCGAACGCGGCGACCGGCGCGCCTGCGTGCGCTTCGGCATCATCATCGGCGAGCATCGCGAACGCCGCGCGCAATGGCAGCGTGAAAATCCCGACCTGTTCTGGTGGGAGCGCTAAAGCGTTTTCAAGCGAAGCGGGTATCGTTCGCGTCAGGAAAACGCGATCACCAAAAAGACTTTCGAGACGCGGCGTCCGATTACGCCGCTTCAGCGGCGTAACGCACCCGATCACGCTGCGTCAGCGGTGTAACGGACGGTTGTCTCGAAGCTGTAGCCGCAGGCCTCGCAGGCCCACAGATGCTTGATGCGGCCGTTGTCGTGGTATTCCGTCCACTCGGGCAGGAACAGCAACTCTCCGCACTGGGCACATTCAATGGTGGGGCGGAACGGGCGCAGCCGGGCGCCGTCGCGCGTGAGCATGCTCATGTCCGTCTCTCCCTCTCGGCCGCGAAATTCCGCGGCACTCGTTTCGACGCCTGCCATCCCTCTGCCGGGCCGGTCGAGCGGAACGCAACGCCAGCCTCTCTGCTTGCGACCTTGGCAGACGATGATGACGTTTTTTCGACGGAAATCTTTGGCGTTTGAATCAATTCACGCCGTGCGCCACGGCGTGAATCGATCACGCGCGATGATGCGTCATGCGATTGATGCAGCGCGAAGACGCGACGCTATTTCTTTTCGACGGAAATACCCGATGGCCCGATGTTGAGCTGAACGCCCTTGGGCTCCTTGTTGTCCTGATAGACCTTGTAACCGAGCCCGACGACCGCGACGCACAACGCGCCGACGATGAGATACAGAACATTGCGATTGGTCGGCATGGAAAATCCCCCAAAATTCAAGAATCAGCCCAATTTTCAGGGCGATAACGGCCGGGCCGCGAAAAAGTTCCGTCGCCGCAGGCGGATAGGCGACGGCGCGGCGCCATCGGCGTTATAATGCGCGACCGGCACTTGTCGAGCGAACGCCAGAGCGACATCGCATGAGCGAGACCGCCAATCCGACTGTCAAACCGAAAACCAGGCCGAAGACCAGGATCCAGAAGCCGCCGCTGTGGAAGGTGATCCTGCTCAACGACGACTTCACGCCGCGCGAATTCGTCGTCGTCGTGCTCAAGGCGGTGTTCCGGATGAACGAAGCCCAGGCCACCAAGGTGATGCTGACGGCGCACCAGAAGGGCGCCTGCGTGATCGCGGTCTACACCCGCGACGTCGCCGAAACCAAGGCCAAGGAAGCCACCGAGATGGGGAAGGCGAAGGGCTATCCGCTTTACTTCACGACGGAGAAGGAGAGTTAGGAGAAGCTTTGTGACACATCCTCGATTGTCATGCCCCGCGGAAGCGGGGCATCCAGTAATCTACTGAACGACGGTGTTTACTGGATCGCCCGCCTTCGCGGGCGATGACAGCAAGCGAGTGGGTGATGCGGGCCTGATTACGTCAGTCGATATTCGCGATCACCGCGATGCGGTCGATCTTGCCGTCCTTGAAGGCGTCGAGGAAGGTGTCGTAGTCCTTGAACGACACGCAGCCGTTCGACTGGCCGCTCGGACCCAGCATGTAGGTGTGGGCGAGAATGCCGTCGCGGCCGTGGATCGCTTCCGAGCCGCCGAGCGGCAGCATGCGGATCGCCTCGACGCCGTGGAACAGCGCCTCGCGCATCTTCAGCCGGTAGACATGCGGCGGGGTGACGCCGCGCATGCGCACATGGGCGTAGCGCGGATTGTCCATCTTGTCGCCGAGGCCGGAATGCGCCTCGAGCACGGTGCCGTCCGGCAGGTAGACCTTTTTCTCGGTGATGACATAGACCGCGGTGCGGCGGTCGTACGGCGCGCGCGGCAATTCGCCGGTGTCTTCGCGGCTGATGTTGATGGGACCAAGCGAGGCGAGCCGCACCGGGCCGCCGTAGAGTTTTTCATAGGCCGTGAGTTTGTGCGCGAGCTTCGGCTTGTCCGGTTTTTTCGGCGGCAGCACCGGCGCGAGCGCGAGCTTTTCGGCGGTCCGCGTGCGGGCCGGTTCCGGCGCGGCATAGGCGAGCGCGGAGGCGAGCACCGGAGCGGGTGCTTTCGGCGCGGCTTTTTCGCCGTTCGCGGTTTCGACGCCGCCGTCCAGCAGCGTGCCGAGCGAGCCGGTCGTCATGCTGTCGGCGAGCGGGGCGCTGGCGAAATAGACCGAGGCGGTTTTCACCGGAGCGTCCGCCGCAGACGCCGCTTCGACCGCGGGTTCGGCCGTTGGTTCGGCAGTCGGCGCGGCTGACGCGAGGACAGGCTGTGCGGGCTCAAGCGGCGCGGCCGTTACCGTCTCCGGCTTCTCGAGTGTTTTCTCAAGTGCCGCCTCAAGTGATTTCTGAGGCGGCTTGCCGATATCCTTGATGACCTCGGCGGCTTCGGCTTCGGCCTCGACTTTCGCCTGGGCGACCGCGATCGGATCCTGGGCGGGCTGGCTGGTTGCGGCGGCTTCCGCGAGCTGGACCGCGACCAGCGCCGACGGCTTGTGCGGCGGCAGCTTGTGCAGCGGTTTGGCGAAGGCCACTTGCGCGAGCGGCTTTGCGTTGGCGGCGAGATAGGGACCGGGTGTTTTCAGCGGCGCGCGCGGATCGCGCCGCACGACCGGCGGCGCGGCCGGATCGATCAGCGCCATGCGGAACGAGGCGGCCCGCGGCGTGGAATTGTCGGCGTCGGGATCGAAGGCGGAGCCGCGGCTCGACAGCGCGACGCCGGCGGCGATGACGGCAAGGCTGCACAGGCTTGCGCCGGCGAGAAGAGCGTTGCGGGCGAGCGCGCGGTCGCCGCGGCGGCTTGCGCGCGCGGGCAACGCTTGATGTCTCGCCCCTTGCGGGGACGCCGAGGTTACGCGGAACGCCATTCCAACTCACACACCACAAGACGCCCGCCCGGACGGGCGCGGGACGCACAGCCGCGCCAGCACGAGCGAAGGCGCTACCCTCGCGGCTCTTGGTTAAAAGGCGATTAAAACTTTAAGGATTTCGGGGCTTTAGCCATAAGGCGCGGGAACCCGGGATCAGCCGCAGGAGCCGCCGTCGGACCCGCCGCCGACGCTCGCGAAGGCGGCGCCGACCGCCGCGCCCAGCGCGATGCCCGCCGCGGGACTGTCCAGCGCCGTGCCGATCGCAACGCCCAGCACCATGCCGATTGCCATTCCGGTCGCCATTGTCATGCCCCGCGATATAGGCGCACCGGACGCCGATGAAAGGCATGCGGCGCAATGGTCGCAGGGCCGTCAGACGATTTCGCTGAAACCGTAGCGGTCGCGGATCTCGGCGTTGAAGAACGCTCCCTTGGAAGCCGCCGCGACGAAGCGGCGATAGACCTCGCGCGGCACGTCGTCGTAGCGATAGCGCCGGCCGCTCATGAAGCGCACGAACAGGGCGCGCGTGGCGTCGTCATAGTCGACGCGCTCGATGGCCGAGGACTCCACAACCGGCATGGCCGCTCACCTTCGCTTGCGCCCGTTACGTCACGTAGTGCGGGATTGCGCGCTTTGCGAGGCGGCCGGCGAGGAGCGATGCCGGCCATGCGCTTTCCAGTGCCGCATATCCGGACGTCTTTGAATGCGCATATCGGGCACACCCGACATGCGCCCGCACATGCGCTTTCTACTGCCGCATATCCGGTAAACCGGACATGCGGGTGCACTCCTGTTGTTTGATCGGCGCGGAGGACGCCGGACGAAGGGGCGAGGGGGTGGAGCGCCACAAGGCGCCTGGTGTCTTGCGAGGACACCGTTGCGGGATGTGCGAGATCCCGCAGCGGGCGATTGCGATCTCGCCCGCGCGCGTCTGCGACACGCGCTGCGCCTTGTGGCGCTCCAGCACGGCTCTTGTCGATGCCGCCCGCGCTTTGCATCCGCGCTTTCAAGGGAAGCGCGGCGTCAGCGAGCTCCTCGCGGGCCGGTCGTAGTGCCGGCCGGGCGGGGTGCGGCATCGCCCGGGGCGAGGTTACGAGCCTCGCGCGCGGGGCCGTCTCAACCGATGTCGGGTTTACCCGATATCGGCCCTCACAAGAGGCTGCTCCGCCTTTGGAACGTCTTCCGGAAGACGCCCCTCGATGAGCGGGGTGATGGGAATATAATCACAATACAACCGAAGTCAAATGCGAAATCTGCGAAATTCAACAACGCCAGGAAAACCCAAAGGGAAGGCTAATAAGGGCATTTGATTTCAATGCCTTGGTTGAACCGCTCTCGTTATCGGACAATACATTTCACCATGATATGGCCGATTTGGTACTAGTTCTATTTTCTGATATCTAAACAATTGAATTCACAGAGTAAAAAATGCAAATATCAAAAATTTGATATTGGTTCTCATGTTTCACATCTTTCACCCTTGAATCTTGAGGCGGGCGCCTCTACATAATGTGCGCGATAGCGATGAGGTGTTGCGATGACGAAGACGTTGGAACAGGCCATTTCGGAGCTGGCGAACGAGATCGCGCAGGATGAAGCAGCTCTGAGAAAGAAGAAGGAATCCGTGAACACGTTGTGCGCGGTCGACGGCCGCGCACCGATGTACCAGATCGAAGATGCGCAGGCCGCGCTGCCGACCGCGATTCGCTCAGACCAGTTTTACGGTCAGCCGCTGGCGTCGGCGGTCCGAACGATTTTGGAGATGCGCCGCCAACAGAATTTGGGTGCCGCCTCAATTAACGAGATCTACGAGGCGCTCGTGGCCGGCGGCTATTTGTTCAATACAAAATCGGAGGACGTCTCGAAGAACTCGCTGCGGAACTCCTTAGCGAAGAACACGGTGACGTTTCACAAGCTCCCGAATGGCCGTTTCGGGATGCTGTCTTGGTATCCGAAAGCGGCAAAAAGCGGAACGAATGAAGCTGATGCCGGCGGAAGCGAGGATGAAGAAAAACAAGAAGCGGCTGTCAACGAAAGCTGACGCCGCTTCTGAATGGCTACCCCGACTTGTATCGGGGCAAGACCCTCTCGACGCGATCCTTCGCACGGGACACGTAGATGAGGGGCACAAGCTGCCTCCTTGGTATAGAGGCGTGAACCACCACACATGACCCCGATTGCAATGCGGCGTGTGTGGTGGTGCTTTTTTAGCGTGCTTCGACGATTAAAGCACCTTAAGAAATTAGAATCTCTAAGCTTGATTAATATATAGGTGTTTTTCTGGGTCCTTGTAGGCGCAGCCGCAAACAAAAAGGCGGCCTTTCGGCCGCCCTTTGAAGTCGTGGATGCCCGTGTCAAGCCCGGGCATGACGAGTCAGAGCAGTATCAAGAACACCCCGTCGTGCCGCCGCACGTATCGCACTTCATGCAGGTGCCGTTGCGCACCAAGGTGAAGTTGCCGCATTCGCCGCAGCTTTCGCCTTCGTAGCCGCGGGCCTTGGCCTCGGCGCGCTTCTCGGCAGCGAGAGCCTTCGCTGACGGCTCGATCTTGAGGTCGGCGCGCGCTTCGAGTTCCTGCGCCGGCGAGAGCTTCGCTTCCAGTTCGGCCTTGAGCGCGGTCGCGCCTTCGGCGCGGGCCGCTGAGCCGTGCAGCGCGGTGACGTTCGAGCCGCCCGAAGCGGTCGTGCCGCCGGTCGTGCCAGTTGCCGTCCCTTGCGCCTTCACGGTGTTGCCCGGCACCACCGCGAGCTTGTCGGTGCGGTTGCGGGTGAGGCCGCGCGAGACGTAACGCTCGGCCGGCGAGGGCTTGCCTTCCTCGACGCCCTTGCCGAGCGCGTCGAACTGGCTCTCGCTCGGCTCGACATGGGCGAGGTCGTAGCGGCCCATGTAGCTCACCGCGAGTTCGCGGAAGATGTAGTCGAGCACCGAGGTGGCGTTCTTGATCGAGTCGTTGCCCTGCACGGGGCCGGCCGGCTCGAAGCGCGTGAAGGTGAAGGCGTCGACATATTCGTCGAGCGGCACGCCGTATTGCAGGCCGAGCGACACCGCGATCGCGAAGTTGTTGATGAAGGAGCGCAGCGCCGCGCCTTCCTTGTGCATGTCGATGAAGATCTCGCCGATCCGGCCGTCGTCATATTCGCCGGTGCGCAGATAGACCTTGTGGCCGCCGACCACCGCCTTCTGGGTGTAGCCCTTGCGGCGGTCCGGCATCTTCTCGCGCTCGCGCAGCACGGTGATGCGCTCGACGACGCGCTCGACCACCTTTTCGGCGGTCGCGGTGACGCGCGCGGCAGCCGGCTTGTCGAGGAAGGCCGCAACTGAATCCTGCGCATCATCCTCTTCGTCGTCGTCGGCAATGAGCTGCGCGTTCAAGGGCTGCGACAGCTTGGAGCCGTCGCGGTAGAGGGCGTTGGCCTTCAGCGCCAGTTTCCAGGACAGCATGTAGGCGTTCTTGCAGTCCTCGACGGTCGCGTCGTTCGGCATGTTGATGGTCTTGGAGATCGCGCCCGAGATGAAGGGCTGCGCCGCCGCCATCATGCGGATGTGGCTCTCGACCGACAGATAGCGCTTGCCGATCTTGCCGCACGGGTTGGCGCAGTCGAACACCGGATAGTGCTCGGCCTTGAGGTGCGGCGCGCCTTCGACGGTCATCGCGCCGCAGACATGGATGTTGGCGGCCTCGATCTCGCGCTTGCCGAAGCCGAGCGCGGCCAGGAGGTCGAACGTCGGCGAGGCGAGGTCCTCGGCCGAAATCTTCAGCACGTTGCGGCAGAACTCTTCACCCAGCGTCCACTTGTTGAAGACGAACTTGATGTCGAAGGCGGTCGGCAGCGCCTTCTCGACTTTCGCCAGCGCCTCGTCG
The DNA here is from genome assembly GCF_050250095.1 of Pseudolabrys sp. Taxonomy (NCBI): domain Bacteria; kingdom Pseudomonadati; phylum Pseudomonadota; class Alphaproteobacteria; order Hyphomicrobiales; family Xanthobacteraceae; genus Pseudolabrys; species Pseudolabrys sp. Next base: position 951,862 of record NZ_JBFWPH010000001.1, read on the forward strand.
GTGAAGCCCTTGGCGCGCAGCGTCGTGGTATTGATCGCGGGGGCCTGCGCGATGGTGCCGTGACCGACCGCGTAAGCCTCGATCTCGGCGATCTGCGCCTCGCTGTAGCCGAGCGCGCGCAGCGCGTCCGGCACCGCGCGGTTGATGATCTTGAAGTAGCCGCCTCCGGCGAGCTTCTTGAACTTCACCAGCGCGAAGTCCGGCTCGATGCCGGTGGTGTCGCAATCCATCACGAGGCCGATGGTGCCGGTCGGCGCGATCACGGTGGTCTGCGCGTTGCGATAGCCGTGCTGTTCGCCGAGCGCGAGCGCGCGGTCCCAGGCGGCGGTCGCGTGCGCGATCAGGTCTTCGTAAGCGGCGCCCGCGGCCTTGCACGAGGCATGGTCGAGCGGCACCGGCGCGATCGACAGGCGCTCATAGCCGGAGTTGCGGCCATGCGCGGCGGCGCGGTGATTGCGGATCACGCGCAGCATGGCGTCGCGGTTCTTGGCGTAGCCGGGGAAGGGGCCGAGTTCCTTGGCCATTTCGGCGGAGGTCTCGTAGCACACGCCGGTCATGATCGCGGTCAGCGCGCCGCAGATCGCGCGGCCTTCCGCCGAGTCATAAGCCAAGCCTGACGTCATCAGCAGGCCGCCGATATTGGCGTAGCCGAGGCCGAGCGTGCGGTACTCGTAGGACAGTTCCGCGATCTGGCGCGACGGGAACTGCGCCATCAGTACCGAGATCTCGAGCACGACGGTCCACAGGCGGACGGCGTGTTCGTAGGACTCGATCTGGAAGCGGCCGGTCTTCTCGTCGCGGAAGTTCAACAGGTTCAGCGAGGCGAGATTGCAGGCCGTGTCGTCGAGGAACATGTATTCCGAGCACGGGTTCGACGCGCGGATTTCGCCGGAGGCCGGGCAGGTGTGCCAGTCGTTGACGGTGGTGTGGTATTGCAGGCCCGGATCGGCGGAAGCCCATGCGGCGTAGCCGATCTTCTCCCACAGCTCGCGCGCCTTCATGGTGGCGCTGATCTTGCCGTTCTTGCGGTAGGTCAGGTCCCAGTTGCCGTCGGCCTCGACGGCTTTCAGGAAGCCGTCGGTGACGCGCACCGAGTTGTTGGAGTTCTGGCCCGACACGGTGAGATAGGCTTCCGAGTCCCAGTCGGTGTCGTAGACGGGGAAGTCGATGTCCTTGTAGCCCTGACGCGCGAACTGGATGACGCGTTTGATGTAGTTGTCGGCGACGCCCATCTTGCGGGCGAGCTTGATCTCGCGTTTCAGCGCGGGATTTTTCTCCGGCGTAAAGCAGTCGTCGCCCGAGCCCTCGCAGTTCACGCAGGCCTTCATGATGGCCTTGAGGTGCTTCTGGTTGATCTTGGAGCCGGTGACGAGCGCGGCGACCTTCTGCTCCTCCTTCACCTTCCAGTCGATGTAGTTCTCGATATCCGGGTGATCGACGTCGACGACGACCATCTTGGCGGCGCGGCGCGTGGTGCCGCCCGACTTGATCGCGCCCGCCGCGCGGTCGCCGATCTTGAGGAAGCTCATCAGGCCCGACGACTTGCCGCCGCCGGAGAGGCGCTCGCCTTCGCCGCGCAGGTTCGAGAAGTTCGAGCCGGTGCCGGAGCCGTATTTGAACAGCCGCGCCTCGCGGACCCACAGGTCCATGATGCCGCCTTCGTTGACGAGATCGTCCGAGATCGACTGGATGAAGCAGGCGTGCGGCTGCGGGTGCTCGTAGGCCGAGGTCGAGGAGGTGAGCTGGCCGGTCTTGTAATCGACATAGAAGTGGCCCTGGCCGGGGCCGTCGATGCCATAGGCCCAGTGCAGGCCGGTGTTGAACCACTGCGGCGAGTTCGGCGCGCACATCTGCGCGGCCAGCATGTAGCGCAGCTCGTCGAAGAAGGCCTGCGCGTCGGTCTCGCTGTCGAAATAGCCGCCCTTCCAGCCCCAATAGGTCCAGGTGCCGGCCAGGCGGTCGAACACCTGCTTGGAGGAATGCTCGCCGATCATGCGTTCGGCTTCGGGCAGTTGCGCGAGCGCGGCCTCGTCGGCGACCGAGCGCCACAGGAAGGAGGGGACGTCGTTTTCCTCAACCTTGCGCAGCCGCGCGGGCACGCCGGCCTTGCGGAAATATTTCTGGGCGAGCACGTCGGAGGCGACCTGCGACCAGAATTCCGGCACCTCGACATTGTCGAGCTTGAACACCACGGAACCGTCCGGATTGCGGATCTCGCTCGTCGTCAGCCGGAACGCGATGTCCGCGTAGGCCGAAGCTCCGTCCTTGGTGTAACGCCGTTCAATCCGCATGGTCTTCCAAGCCCCTTCTTGTCGCGGCCGGTGCGAAAGGTTGGACCTTGCACCGACGATTATCCTTCAGCGGACCTGCCCGTGTCCGCCTGGTTTCCGTTCTGAACTCTGCGACGCATCACCTGATGTAGGTCCGGTGCTGTGATCCCGCACCGGTTACTCTCCGCCCGGCCGCAAAACATGCGGTTCGGCCCGTAACAGCGACACAAATCCCGCTCCCGGACCGTCTTTTTGGACGGGGGATGCCAATTCAGCGTCGTTGTGGGGGCGCGGCAGAGCTCAAACTCACCCGCACCGGATAAACGCAACGCTATGAGGACTCGTCTCACACGTCAAGCTGTAGTCGGTATCCCTGAATCAAATACTAACTGTTGTGGCTAAGTCGGAAAGTTCAGGGTCCGGCGACGCGTTTGACCCGGTCAGTATTGGGCGATCCGGCGGCAGCGGAAAGCCTTTTTCTCCAGGGTGGGACTTAGGTTCTTTTTCCTCGCCCTGTGACAGCAAAATGACCGCAAAACCGGGATTTACGCGCCGTCCACGGCAAAAATACCTAAGGCCGGCGACGGGGATAAGACTTGGACAAGCGGCGCAAAACGCCGCCGCCGGTCCGTGATTCTCGCAATGCCGCCAGCCGGTTAGCGGTCATGCTCCGAAACCGCGGAAATCGGCGGGCGCTCGCCCGGCCTGTGAATCCGGGACTTTTGCGAAGGTGCTGCGAAATCAGCGCAAAACGTCGAGTTGCAGCGTCTCGAGCGTGGCGCGGCCGGCCGGCGCCTCGATTTTCTTTGTGGAATCGCCCGCCGCCGGAGCCGCCAGCGGCATCGCGGCGCCGCCGGCGACATAAAGCCGGTCGCCGATCAGCCCGGTGGCGATGCCGCGTCGCGCGGCCGGGAGGGTGGCGAGGGCGCGCCATGCGTTGGTTTCAGGCTCGTAGCTGGCGACGGCATCGGACGCGCTGACGGTGCCTCTGGCGTCGGTCGTCTCGCCGCCGGCGATGACGATGCGGTTGCGCCAGCTGGCGACGCCCATCGCGCTGCGCGGCGCGGGCATTTTCGCCAGAGGACGGCTCCACAGATCGCGCGCCGGGTCGTAGCCCTCGACGACATCGGTATCGCTGGCGTCCTCGGCGAAGGCGGACGCGATGCGCCCGCCGATGACGTAGATCTTGCCGGCGACGACTGCGACGGCGGCCTGCGCGCGCGGCGTCGGCAGGGCCGTGCGCACGCGCCACGAATTGGCCTTCGGATCGTATTCCTCGACCGCGCCGACGATGGCGTGGCGGCGCTTCGCCTCGATCGCGGTGTCCTTGGTATCGGGCTGCGTCGTCGCGCCGCCGATCACGAAAATCTTGCCGTCGACGACGGCCGCCGAAGCCGCGCCGCGCTTGCCTCCCGGCATCGGTGCGAGCGCGGTCCACTCGTCGCTCGCCGGATCGTAGCGCCACGCGGTATCGACCGGCTGCCACGCATTGGCGCCGTTGTCGGGATATTTGAACCCGCCGAACAGGTAGATCCTGTCGCCATAGGCGGCGACCGCGAAGCGATGCAGGTTGACCGGCATCGGCTTTTTCTTCGTCCAGCTGTCGGTGGCCGCGTCGTATTCGAAGGCGAGGCCGCTCGGACGGATGCCGTCGAGACCGCCGAACAGATAAAGCTTGCCGTTGACGGCGACGCCGGCGAGGTCGGTCGCCGGCTGCGGCAGCGGCGCGAGCGTCACCCACGGTTTGTCCGCGGTCGGTTTTTCCGCAGGCGTTTTTTCGTCGAGCGGCTTTTCCGCCGCCTTGCCGGGAGCGGGCGTCTCCGGTTTTTGCGCCTCGGCAGGCTTTGGCGCTTCCGCGGGCTTGGTTGCTTCCGGAGGCTTTTGCGCTTCAGCAGGATTGGGCGCTTTGGACGGCGTTGCTTGCGCGGGCTTGTCGGCCTGCGCTGGTTGGGCGCGAAGCGGTGCGCCAAGCGGCAGGCTCGCGGCCGCGACAAGCACGGCGGCGAACAGGTGCAGCGGGAGGGGGAAGGGTCGGCCGGTCATTGCGGGGCACACGATAATCGGCGTCCGCCGTATTCGGCAACGCACCTCCTGCCTTTGGTCGTGTTTTCTTCACGCGAACCGGTGCCCACTTCGCTTGAAAACGCTCCCGGGTGGCGGCTGGACTTTCAGGACGCAGGGTGGCAGAACGCGGCGATCCCAGTCCCGCATGTCGGCCGCCCGGCGGCACCCGCGATGAAAACCTTCCTGCTCAAGATCTTCACCTGGTGGAATGGCCAGACCTTCGGAACGCAGTTCTGGACCTGGCTGTATGGCGAGTTCGTCGGCGAAGACGAATTCGGCAACCGCTATTTCCGCACCAAGGGCGGCAAGGTGGACAAGACGCTCGGCTTCGAGCGGCGCTGGGTGATCTATCCGGGCTATGCCGAGGCTTCGACCATCCCGCCGTCCTGGCACGGCTGGATTCATCACACGGTCGATACGCCGCCGACGCAGGAAAACTACGCCGGCCGGTCCTGGCAGAAGCCGCACCGGCCGAACATGACCGGCACGGCGCAGGCCTACCGCCCGAGCGGCTCGACGCTCGCCACGGGACGGCGGCCGAAGGCGACCGGCGACTATCAGGCTTGGACTCCCGACCGGTGATTTCCGGCCGCTGAACGCTCCGTTTGACGCCCGATCGGCGGCTGGACGGCGGCTTTATCCCTGTCGCCCTTTCCCCGCCGTATTCGCCATGTTAACCGGACGGCGCTGAAATGACGGACGGCCAATGGCGGACAGCTTTTGCCGTTCAGGGACGCGTCCTCACAGGACCACTTTGTTGCGCCGAACAATCCAGTCCGTGACCGTTGTGCTGGCCGCCTGTGCGGTTGCGCCGGCTTTGGTCGGTCCGGCCTCGGCACAGTTTTTCGACCGCATTTTCCGCGACGAGCCGCCGCGGCCGCCCGCCGACGTGCGCAACGCGCCGCCGCCGCCGCAACAGCAGCCGGTGCAGCGCCCGCCGGCCGACGCGCAGCGGCCGACTTTCCAGTCGTTGCGGCCACCGGCGCAACGCGCGCCATCGGAATGGCAGAACCCCGATCTGCTGCCGGAGAACCAGCAGCAACAGGGGCAGGGCCAACAGTTTCCGGGCCAGCAATTTCCGGGGCAGCAGCCGCCGCAGGGCCAGCAGTTTCCTTCAAGTGCGCAGCCGGGCGGCGTGCAGTCGCAGCCGCTCGCGCCGCCGCCGGGCGCCGCCGCGCCGCAGGGGCAGCAGCCGCTGCGCGGCTCGCAGGATGCCGGACTGCCGCCGGCGCAAGGCCAGCCGCAACCGGGCCAGGCCCAGCCTGGCCAGCCGCAGCCGGGTCAGTTGCCGGGCGAGGACACGCAGCCGAACGACGAGATCGTCGTGCGGCCGCCCGAGCAGAAGATCGAAAATCCCAAGGCGGTGTTCACCGGCCTCGACAAGATCACCGGCCGCACCATCACCTTCGACGTCGCGATCAACGAGACGGTGCAGTTCGGCGCGCTGCAGGTGACGCCGCGCGTCTGCTACACGCGGCCGCCGACCGAGGCGCCGAACACCGACTCCTTCGTCAAGGTCGACGAGGTGACGTTGCAGGGTGACGTGAAGCAGATCTTTTCCGGCTGGATGTTCGCGGCAAGCCCCGGCCTCAACGCGGTCGAGCATCCAATCTACGACGTCTGGCTGATCGACTGCAAAGGTGGCGGCGCGGCAACCGCCTCGGCCGAAACCGACGACAAGAGCCAGAAGACCGATGGCGGCAAGACGCAGGCCGTGCCGGTGCCGCCGCGCCAGCCGCAACGGCGCAGCAGCGCGCCGCAGCAGCCGGGCTTCATGCCGGCGCTGCGTTAGTTTCTTATCGCGACAGCAAAGCGAGCGCCTCGCGACCGGCGACCGGCCGGTCGGTCGCGAGCGCCGCGAAATCGGCGTCGCGCGCGAGCGCGGCATCGAGCAGCTTGTGATAGCGAGTGCGCTCGATCTCCACCGCGCCGAACGTGGCGAGATGCGCGGTGACGAACTGGGTGTCGAGCAGCGTATAGCCGCCGGCCACGAGCCGCGCGACGAGATGGACGAGCGCGATCTTCGAGGCGTCGCGCGCGCGGTGAAACATGCTTTCGCCGAAAAACGCGCCGGCGAGCGACACGCCGTACAGCCCGCCGACAAGGCGCTCGCCGTCATAGACCTCGACGGTGTGGCAGTGGCCGATGTCGAACAGCTGGCGGTAGAGCGCGCGGATGCGCGCATTGATCCAGGTGCGGTCGCGGCCTGTCGCGGCCTGCGCGCAACCGTCGATCACGGCGTCGAAATCGCGGTCGACATGGACCGTGAAGGACGTCGTGCGCACGGTGCGGGCGAGGCGTGCCGGCACATGAAAGCCGTCGAGCGGGAAGATGCCGCGCCGTTCCGGATCGACCCAGTACAGCGTCGGGTCGTCGGCGCTTTCCGCCATCGGAAAAATGCCGCAGGCATAGGCCTTGAGCAGCACGTCCGGGGTGATCCTGACCGAGGGCGTATCGCGGTTCGCCATGCGCCGAGTGTAGAGCAGGAGCGCGTGTCGCTCAAAATGCGACGCGCAGGCCGCCCTGGATCAGGCCGGTGCGGGCGCTGTCGCTGGTGAAGGTGCCCTGCGTGGCGACATAGGCGACCGTCGAGCCGGTGACCTGGAAATCGACGCCGAAGCCGCCATAGAGGCCGAACACGGTGTCGTCGCCGGGCATCGCGAAGCTGAGCGGCGTGCCGATCAGCACGGTGTCGACGGTCTTGCCGCCGATGCGCTCGGCCGCGAGCGCGCCGGCGGTCCAGGTCGTGCGGAACCCCGCGCCGTGGTAGGTGAGGGCAAGCTCGGCGCGCTGCTCGAGATTGTGCGTGGTACGGCCGGAGACGGAGAGCGTCTGCGTCGAGCCGGTCTCGTCATAGCCGCCGAAATGACCGGCGAGATAGCACAGCCGCGCCGTCGGCGTGAGCGTGTAATTGCCGCCGAGCGGCATGACGACGCCATAGGCGATTTCCGGACTGACGAACCAGCCGTTGTAGTCGGCCGTCGCGCTTTCATAGCCGCTCGCCGCCGTGTTCGAGGCGACGAGACGGCGGGAGTCGTTGGACGTGCGGCCGGCTGACACCATCACATCGAGGAACGGCGCGCCGAAGGCATTGGTGTTGAAGGTCTTGCGGCCATAGACGCCGGCGAACAGCGCGTCGGTCTTGACCGTCTGCGAGTCGCGATCGACGCTGAGCCGGGCGTGGCCGGCGCCGACGAAGGCGCCGAGCCGCAGGTCGGCGGCGACCATCCTGTCGAGGCCGATCATGCCGCCATAGCTCGTGGTGTCGGCGGCGAGCAGCGCGCCGTCGGCGTTCTGGTGGCGCGCGGCGGCGAAACCGCGCGACCACACGCCGAAGCCGCTCGCGCGGTCGTAGCTCGCCGCGTTGGCGATGCGGCCCTCGTTGGCGTAGGCGAGCGCCGGGATATGGGCGAAGGCGTCGTTCGCTTCGGCGGCGACGGGGCTCGCGGCGGCGAAGGCGGCCGCGCTGGCGGCGGGACCGACGCCGAGGCGGCCGCCGAGCACGTTGGAGAGCGCATTGGTGAAATCGAGCAGGGTGCGGTCGGCATAGGCGAAGCTGGTCGGATCGAGCGTGGCGATCTGATCGCCGGACACGACGCCGATGGTACCGTTGGAGAAGATGATCGTCGCGCCGGCAAGGCCGCCGCAACCGCACGAGCCGAAGTTCAACAGGCTGCCGACATCGCCGCCGGTGGCGATGTTCACCGTGGTGCTGGAGCCGAGAACGATCGGACCGATGATGCGCGAGCCGGGAAGCAGATTGAGGGTGAGGAGGTCGCCGGGCGCCCCGAACGACGCGATCGCGGCCCAGCCTGAGCCGCCCCTGATCGTGCCGGAATTGGTCAGCGTGCCGGGGCCGAGGAAGAACACGCCGTAGCGGTCGACCGAGATGGTGCCGCTGTTGACGACGCTGCCTTGCGTCATCACCACGCCGTTCTGACCGGTAATCGTGCCGGAATTGATGACGGCGCCGATGTTGTTGATGTTGATGCCGACGATGCCGCCGAAGATCGTGCCGGCATTGACGACGGTTGCGTCCGTGTTGGCGAAGATGCCGTAGGTCCCGCCGCGGATCGTGCCGCTCGCGGTGTTGTTGATCGAGATGGCGCCGTTCGCGTCGATGCCGGCATTGCCCTGGCCGTCGATGAGGCCCGAATTGTTGACGATGTTGTTGCTGTCGAGACGCAGGCCGTCATTGCTGCCGGCGACCGACGCGCCGGGCAGCACGTTAATGGTGAGACCGGACTGCGAACCGTCGCCGAAACCTTCGGGCGGGCTCTGCTCGAATGTCGTGCCGCTACAGGTGACGGTGGTGCCGCTGGTGTCGCAGGCGGCGAGCGCGGGAACCGGACCCGTCACGACGGCCGGAACGGAAACGATCAATACCGCGCCGAACCACACAGCCGCCGGTAGCCCGGACCATGAACCAAGACGCCGACGCACCGAATAACCCCGTCCAAACGCGACCTAAACGCGCCCCAAACGCGCCCATTGCCCCGTTGCGCCGAGCCGCGCTGCCCCAACCGGTTATTTCGGGCTTCGCATGCGTACAGGATCGTTCGCGGCCGGACGCTTGCGCCCGGCGGTGCAATTATAGGGACGGCCAAAGCGCGCCCATAGTCTCAGGACGTGCAGTCAGACATAAAATTACGGAAAAGATGAACGTCAGGCGCGTCCGCGGCGCTGTTGCCCGCATGTCGCGAGGGATATCGGATGCCGCCCGTCAGGCCGAAATCTCGATCAAAATTATGCAGTTAGTAACCAAGGGCGGACGGAATTTTCGCTAAATATTGAACGATCGGCGATTGGGCGCGTTGTTCTTGCGAGTGAAAATGAACAACCGTTCAATGAGGCCCGGTCATGGAACCCAGGCAGCACGTTCATGTACTCGTCGTCGAGGACGAGTTCCTGTTGAGCGACATGATCTGCGACGCGCTCCGCGATGACGGATTTGCGGTCGCCGCCGCGCGGAACGCGGACGAGGCGCTCGACCATGTCGAGAGCGGCAAACAGGTCGATGTGGTGTTCACCGACGTCAATCTCGACGACGGGATGGACGGCGCGACGCTGGCGCGGGTGCTGCGCGCGCGCCGGCCGGAACTGCCGATCGTCTATTCCTCCGGGCTCATGACCGAGTCGAGCCTGCGGCCGATGGTGTCGCGCTCGATGTTCATTCCCAAACCCTATCGGCCGGGCGAGGTCAGCGCGTTGCTGCGTCGCATGACGGAAGGCATGTAACTCCGTCTACGGAGTGAAGGTGACGGTGATCCGCGTTCCCTTGTGATCGGGATCGCGCGCGATCACGCCGTTGATCTTCTGCGCCATCGCCTTGACGATGCGGGTTCCCAATCCCGAATGGGCCGTGCCGCCGGCGTCGTCGTCGGAGCCGACGCCGTCATCCTCGACGGTCACCGCGATCTGATTGTCCTCGGCCTTCTTCAAGCTGACGCGGATCGGACCGCTGCCGCCGGGATAGGCGTATTTCATCGCATTGACGACAAGCTCGTTGACGATCATGCCGACCGACACCGCGAGATCGGGGCGGGATACGACGTCGTCGGCGGTCACCGACAGCGTGGCGATCTCCGAACTCTCCGACGACTTGCGCAGATCGTCGACGACCTGCGTGACATAGCTGGTCAGATCGATTTCCTGGACGTTTTCCGCCGAGTGCAGCCGGCGATGCAGCTCTCCGACCGCATGCACGCGGTTGATCGCGTCGCCGAGCGCTGACTTGATCTCTTCCTGGGAGGTCGCGTTGCGCTGAAGCATGAGAAGCGACGCGATGAGCTGCAGGCTGTTGCCGACGCGATGGTTGACCTCGCCCAGCAGCATCGCACGCTCGGCGGCGAGCGCCTCGAAACGGTCGCGCTGGTCGCGCAGCTCCGCTTCGGCGGTTTCCTTGTCGCGCTGCAGGCGCATCGCATTGACGGCGGTCTGCATGGCGTTCATCAGCAGCGCGATGAACTCGCCCTGGATGTCCTTGACGACATAGTCGAAGGCGCCGGCCTTGAGCGCCTTGACGGCGAGGCTGAAGTCCTGCGCGCCGGTGACGAAGATAACCGGCGGATGGTTCGGCATCTTGTGAATTTCGGTCAGCGCGGCCATGCCGTCCATCGTCGGCATGTAGTTGTCGAGCGCCACGGCGTCGAACTCGCCGCCGTTCGTCAGCAAGGCGAGGCCGGCCACGGCGTCGTTGGCGCAGACCACCTCGACGCCGAGGCGCTCGAGCGATTTCTGCACCAGCGTGCAGATGCCCTGATCGTCGTCGATATAGAGGATGCGTTTCGGCATGGACGAAGGTTAGGTTGGAACCTGAATGACGGAGAAAAACAGACCAAGCTGGCGGATCGCCTGCGCGAAGTTTTCGTAGTCGACCGGTTTGGTGATGTAGACGTTGCAGCCGAGATCGTAGCAACGCTGGATTTCCTGCGCGTCGTCGGTGGTGGTCAGGACCACGACGGGGACGCGCTTGAGAACGTCGTTGCCCTTGACGCGCTTGAGAATGTCGATGCCCGTCATGTCGGGCAGATTGAGGTCGAGCAGGATCAGCAGCGCGCGCGACTTGCTGACCTTGGCCGAACCATCGGCGCCGAACATATAATTGACCGCGTCGGTTCCGTTGGTGAACGGAATGATTTCATTGGTGACGCCGGCGCGGCGGATGTTCTTTTCGATGAGACGAGCGTGGCCTTCGTCATCCTCGATCATGACGATGCTGACTGGCTGGCTTCCGGTCATGCCGCTTTCCTTTCTCCGCGTGTGCCGAAGCGTTTCGGCAGAGTGACTGTGAAGATGCTGCCCCGGCCGGGTTCCGAGCTGACGCCCATGTAGCCGCCGAGACGGCGGACGAGGGCGCGGACATGGGCGAGGCCGATGCCTTCGCCCGGCACGTCCTGCGTACCGGCGCGGCGGAACAGGTCGAAAATGCGCTGATGATCCGCTGCATCGATGCCGCGGCCATTGTCGCGGACCTCATAGGTGACGAGGCTCGTAGTTTCCTGGCCGTTGATCTCGATCCGGCCGGGCGTGTCCGGCCGCAGATATTTGAGCGCGTTGTCGACGAGGTTGGAGAACACCTGCTCGAGCGCCAGCCGGTCGCTTTCGACCGGCGGCAGCTCGCCGATATTGATGGTCGTTCCTTTGACGGCAGCCTGATGGCTCAGGGTCTGCTCGATATTCTCGATCAGCGCCTTCATGTCGATGCGTTCCGGCGTAAATTCGCGCCGGCCTTCGCGCGACAGCCGCAGGATCGCGTTGATGAGGCGGTCCATCTTGGCGATCGACGCCTTGATGAAACCGAGCGCCTCGTCGAACTCCTTGCTGACGACGTCGATATTGTGAGCCGTGGTGTTTTCGACCGTGTCCTCGGCGGTGCCGGCCTGTGCGGCGCGAGCCTGGCGGGCGACCTGAAGCTCCTCGAGGATATCGTTGCGCAGGCCTTCAAGCTCCTTGGTGAAGCCCATGACGTTGACGAGCGGCGAGCGCAGGTCGTGGCTGACGATATAGGCGAACCGCTGGATCTCCTCGTTGGCCTCGGTGAGGTCGGAGGTGCGATGGCTGATGATGGTTTCGAGATTGGCGTTGGTCGATTCCAGCTCCGTCATGGCGCGGAGCCGGGCGCGGTTGGTGCGCTGGACGAGAATGATGGAGAGGCTTCCGATCAGCAGGATCAGGACGATGCCGGCGAGCAGAATAAGCAGGAGGCTGCGGCTGGTCGCCTGCGAGGCGGAGGTTCGCGCGTCGAGGACGGCGCCTTCCGCCTCGATGAGTTGCTGGGCGCTCGTGCGTAATGATCGCATCAGATTGCGGCCGCGATTGGTCAGCACGAGATTGCGGGCATCCTCGCGGCGGCCGGCGTCGACCAGCGCGATGGCTTCATCAAGCTCGTCGAACTTGGCGTCCACCACCTTGTCGACCTCGGCCAGTTGCGCGACGCGCGCGGGATTATCCTTGCTCTCCGCCACGAGCTTTTCCAGAAGGCGCCGGGCCTCGGTCTCCGCCAGCCGGTATTCCTCCAGATAGCCACGGTCATTGGTGATGATGTAGCCGCGCTCGCCGGACTCCGCGCGCCGGATGGTCAACAGGAGGTTGGCCAGCATGCTTTGCACGGACAGCGACTCCGTGACCCGCTGCGAATCCGTCTGAAAGCGTTCCGCCAGATTGGCGGCGATGACGCCGATCCCGATCAGGATCAGGAACGCGACGCTCAGGAGCGCAGGCTGCCAGTAGCGTTCAAGAGCGCGGGTAAGGGAAACCATCCGGCAATCGATAGGTGCTGCGTTGACAACAGAATAGCCTCAAATAACGCGTGAATGCGGAAAAGGTTCCGCGAAAAAGCGTCGATTTTTGGCTTTTTAGGTCGGAAACCCGACTTATTCGGTGCCGCCGCCGCGGGCGAGATACTGCTCGAGCCAGTGGATGTGATAGTCGCCGTTGATGATGTCGGCCTCGCGAGCCAAGGCCCGGAACAGCGGGGCGGTGGTCTCGATGCCGTCCACCACCAGCTCGTCGAGGGCGCGCTTGAGCCGCATCAGGCATTCGGTGCGGGTCTTGCCGTGGACGATCAGCTTGCCGACCAGCGAGTCGTAATAGGGCGGGATCGTGTATCCCTGATAGACCGCGCTATCGATGCGCACGCCGAGCCCGCCGGAGGGGTGATAGTGGCGGATCTTGCCGGGCGAGGGGCGGAACGACACCGGGTTTTCCGCATTGATGCGGCATTCGATGGCGTGGCCACGAAAGCTGATATCGCTCTGCTTGAGCGTGAGCGCCTGTCCGGCGGCGACGCGGATCTGCTCGAAGATCAGGTCGATGTCGGTGATCGCCTCGGTCACCGGGTGCTCGACCTGGATGCGGGTGTTCATTTCGATGAAATAGAACTCGCCATCCTCGTAAAGAAACTCGACGGTGCCGACGCCCTCATAGGACAGTTCGCGCATCGCCTTGGCGACGACTTCGCCGATCTTGTCGCGCTGCTGGGTGTTGAGCGCCGGCGAGGGGCTTTCTTCCCAGACCTTCTGGTGGCGGCGCTGCAGCGAGCAGTCGCGCTCGCCGAGATGGACCGCGTTGCCGCGACCGTCGCCGAGCACCTGAATTTCGATGTGGCGCGGCTTCTGCAGATACTTTTCGAGATAAACCGCATCGTCGCCGAATGCGGCCTTGGCTTCGGCGCGCGCGGTCGACAGCGCGCTTGAGAGTTCCTCGGCGCTTTTCGCGACCTTCATGCCGCGTCCGCCGCCGCCGGCAGCCGCCTTCACCAGCACCGGAAAGCCGATCTCTTTGGCGATCTTCATCGCTTCGGTGTCGGAGGTGACGCCGCCTTCGGAGCCGGGCACGACCGGGATGCCGAGGCGCTTCGCGGTGCGCTTCGCCTCGATCTTGTCGCCCATCACGCGGATATGCTCGGCCTTGGGGCCGATGAACTTGATCTTGTGCTCTTCGAGAATTTCGGCAAAGCGCGCGTTCTCGGACAGGAATCCGTAGCCCGGATGCAGCGCGTCGGCGCCGGTAATCTCGCAGGCTGCGAGGATCGCCGGCACGTTGAGGTAGCTGTCCTTCGCCGCCGGCGGGCCGATGCAGACGCTTTCGTCGGCAAAGCGCACATGCATCGCCTCGGCGTCGGCGGTCGAGTGCACGGCGACCGTCGGAATGCCGAGTTCCTTGCAGGCGCGCAGCACCCGCATGGCGATCTCGCCGCGATTGGCGATCAGGATCTTGTCGAACATCTCAGTTTTCCGTCATGCCCCGCGAAGGCGGGGCATCCAGTATCCCGAGGTCAATCTGTATGCCGCGCATTCGACTTCGCATTTCGTTTACTGGATCGTCCGGTCAAGCCGGACGATGACAACCGGAGGCTATTCGATAATCACGAGCGGCTCGCCGAACTCGACCGGCTGGCCATCCTCGAACAGGACTTGCACCACGGTGCCGGAGCGCGGCGCCGGGATCTGGTTCATGGTCTTCATCGCCTCGACGATGAGCAGCGTGTCGCCCGCCTTCACCTTGCTGCCGACCTCGATGAACGGGCGCGCGCCGGGCTCGGACGATGCATAGGCGGTGCCGACCATCGGGGAGACGACAAGGCCCGGATGCTTGACCGGGTCGGTGGTGGCGGGGGCAGGCGCCGCCTGCGGCACCGGCGGGGCGGCGAGCGGGGCCGCCGCGACGACGCCGGACTGGCGCGCGACGCGGACGCGGTGGTCGTCCTGCTCGATCTCGATTTCGGTCAGGCCGGTCTCGTCGAGAAGCTTGGTCAGCTCCTTGATGAGATCGTGATCGACCGTGATGGATTTCGGAGACTTTGCCATATGCCCTGTCTTGTGCGTCGCTTCGTCCTGATGATTACTTTTTGCCGCGCGCGATGAGGCCGGCCATGCCGGCGATCGCCTGTTCGTAGCTGCCCGGACCGAGGCCGCAGATCACCGCGGTCGCGACGCGCGACACCAGCGAGTGATGACGGAACTCCTCGCGGGCGTGAATGTTGGTCAGATGAATCTCGATGATCGGCAGTTGTACCGCCAGCAGCGCATCGAGGATCGCGACCGACGTGGTCGTGTAGCCGGCCGGGTTGAGGATGATGCCGACGGCTCCCTTGGCCTTCGCTTCCTGGATCCAGTCGACCAGTTCGCCTTCGTGGTTCGACTGGCGGAACACGATCTCGAAGTCATGCGCCTTGGCGGCGGCGCGGCAGAGCGCCTCGATCTCGGCGAGGCTCAGACGGCCGTACTTCTCCGGCTCGCGCGTGCCGAGCAGGTTCAGGTTGGGACCGTTGAGGATATAGAGTGTCGAGGCCAAAGGGGGTGCGCCCTGGGTGCGTGCCGAAATTGCCGGAAATTCCGTACCGGCCGCTTTATAGGTGCCCTGACGGCTGAGGGAAAGTCCAAAGCGGGATAGCTTTTCTTGGAAAGGCCATCCCGCTTTGGATTTTGCTTGCGCATGATCTTGCCCGAAAACCGGTCCCCACTTTTCGGGACCATGCGCTAGACTGCCGCGGTGGTTTCGGCCGCCCAGTCGACGACATCCCTGAGCGCGGTTAACCGGCGTTTGCCGGCGGCGATGGCCGTCTTGTAGGTGGCGATCTGGTGGTCGGCGCTCGCGCCCTCGCGCACCAGCGTGCGCAACCGCGCGGCCTGCGATTCGCAGCGCAACGCCTCGATGTCCGGCGCGACCGTCGCGAGAACGGCTTCGAGCCATTCGGCTCCGGTCATGGCCTGCCGTTCCATCGGGTCGACGAAGCTCGCGGCAAGGCCGTAGCGCTGCGCGCGCCATTTGTTCTCCGCGGTGATGGCGCGGCCGACACGATCGAAGCCGGCATTGCGGTTGCGGTCGCGGTCGAGCGCGCGCACCAGGCAGCGGAACAGGGCGGCGATCGCGACGCCGTCGTCGAGCCGCGTGCAACTGTCGGCGACGCGAAGCTCAATGGTCGGAAACTTGAGCGAGGGACGCATCGCCCACCAGATGTAACTGGCGTCCGGGATGACGCCGGCGCCGGACAGCGCCGCGATGTAGTCCTGATAGTCCATTTCGGTGCGGAACAGCTCCGGCAGTCCGGTGCGCGGCAACTCGTCATAGGCGGCGAGGCGATAGGCGTGCAGGCCGGTGAAGTGACCCTGCCAGAACGGCGACGACCCCGACAGCGCAAGCAGCAGCGGCAGATAGGGCGTGAGCCGCATCATCAGATTGATGCGCGCGGAAACGTCCGGCACTTCGATATGGACATGAAGACCGCAGAGCATGTTGCGGTAACCGATCATCTGGAGGTCGTCCATGATGGCGTCGTAACGCGGCTTCTGCGTCACGGTCATTTCCGGCCAGAACGCGAGCGGGAAGGTTCCCGTCGCGGCGAGGCCGTAGCCGTGCTCCTTCGCGATGGCCGCGATCGTGCGCCGGTATTGGGCAAGGTGCGCGCGCGCATCCGGCATGGTCTCGCATGGCGGCGTCGCCACCTCGATCTGCGATTGCAGCATCTCGCGGGAGACGCGCTCGCCGAGCGCTTTCTTGGCGGCGGCGTGAAAACGCCTGCTCATTCGCCTGACGGCGCGGCGGGTGCGCGCGTCGAACACGAAAAATTCTTCCTCGATGCCGAATGAAAATGCGTGCAAGGACAGCTCCGTCGCTGGCGGGGCCAAAGCAAAAAAGAAAGCGGTTCAACCAAAAACAGCGGATCAATAAGCAAGTCTGACGCAAAACCCGCAGCCGGTCGACAACGGGGACCGGTCACGGGATGCTGCAACGTCTGTGAGATAGGCGGGCTTTGTGGCGGCGATCTGGCGCGAAGCCGGCTTTTACCGGGACGGCCGCCGGAAACAAAAACGCCGGCGGTTGCCCGCCGGCGCGATTTCTTATTGTGCGGACGCTAACAGCGCACTTAGCAACTTGCCTTGCCGCAGCGCGCGGTGTTGATCTTTTCCTTCAGCGCCGCGAGGCCGACCGCGCCGACAACGACCTGGTCGCCGACCACATAGCTCGGCGTGCCGTTGAGGCCGAGCGCCTGGCTCAGGATCGCGCTTTCCTTCAGCACCTCCATCACGGCAGGGCCGTCCATGTCCTTCTCGATGCGGCCGACATCCATGCCGATCTCCTTGGCGACGCTCAGCGCGCGCGCCTTGTCGGCCTGACCGCGGCCGCCGAGCAGCTTGGTGTGGAACTCGAGATATTTCTTGCCGCTCTTGTCCTGCAGATGGACGGCGGCGGCGACCTTGGCGGCCTCGACGGAGCCGGGACCGAGCACCGGAAATTCCTTGAGCACGACCTTCAGCTTCGGATCGGATTTCAGCAGCGCGAGCATGTCGGCCATCGCATGCTTGCAGTAGCCGCAGTTGTAATCGAAGAACTCGACCATCGTGACGTCGCCGTTCGGATTGCCGAGCACGACCTGACGCGGCGAAGCGAACAGCATCGGCGCGTGATCCTTCACCGCCGACTTGTGCTTCTCGGCTTCGGCGGCGGCCTGCCGCTTCTCCAGCTCCTGATAGGCCTCCTGCAGCACGTCGGGGTGCTTGACGAGGTACTCGCGCACGATGCGGCCGATCTCGTCGCGCTGGGCGGGCGAGAAGCTGTCGGCGGCAGCCGCCGGAGCGAGCGTCGCGCCCAAAAGCGCGACGGCGAGGGCGGTGCGTCGGAGGGTGGCGATCATGCGATCAATCCTGTGATGGGCCGGGTGACATCCGGCCATTGGAGCATGGAGCGGTTAATTAATGCGGTTGCGGGCGGCTTGGCATGCGGACGGTGGCGATGTCGTCGGCGCGGACCCAGGCGGGCGTGCCGACCTTGAGGCGGGTCTTGGCGCGCGCGGCGAGCTGACGCGCGGTGGTGTAGTCGCCGCGGGCGAAGGCGGCCTGCGCGGACGCGAGGTCGGCATGGGCGATGTCGCCCTTGCGGCCATAGGCCATCGCGAGTTGCGAATAGGCTTCCGGCGACTCGGTGTCGCGCGCGACGGCGCGCGACAGCAGGCCGATCGCCTCGTCGGCGTGGCGCGGATCGTTGGTCGCAACCAGCGCCTGACCGAGCATGATGTTGATGAGCGTCGGCTCGGGCGCGAGCTGCGCGGCCTTGCGCAGCGCGGGGATCGCCTGCAGCGGGTGGCCGCCTTCCATCAGCGCCTGTCCCTTCAACTCGTAGAAATAGGGATCGTTCGGCCGCGCCTGAATGAGCGCGTCGATCTGCGCGATGGCGACGCGCAGATCGGCGTGGCGATAGGTGGCGATCGCGCGGGCATAGCGCGCGGGCAGGCTCTGGTCGCTCATCGGATAGCGGCGCGCGATGGTGCCGCCGCGGTCGAGAAAGCCGTAGAGCTTGGCGCGCATCAGATCGTGGCGCAGCTGCAGCTCGGGGGAGTCTTTCTTGTTCCAGTAGGGCGAGGTCTTGGCGAGACCTTCGAGAACTTCGACGCGGTCCGCCGGCATCGGATGCGATTGCAGATAGGGATTGGCGTAGCGCGTCTGGAACATCATCTGGTCGCTGAGGCGCTTGAAGGTGTCGTACATGCCCTTCGGCGACTGGCCGGTGGCATTGAGGAACTTCACCGCGGCCTTGTCGGCCTGTTCTTCCTGGCCGCGCTGATAGGACAACAGCGAGCGGCGGATGGCTTCCTGCGGCGCGAGGATCGCCGCGCCGGCATTGCCGCTCGAGCCGCGCGCCTGCGAGGCCGCGACCATCGCGCCGACGCCAAGCAACAGGCCGATGATCGAGGCGGTCTGCGCATGCGCGAGTTGCTCGCGCATCCGCGACAGATGGCCGCCGGCGATGTGGCCGGTCTCGTGGGCGAGCACGCCGATGATCTCGTTCGGCGTCTGCGCCTGCATCAACGCGCCGGCGTTGACGAAGATGCGCCGCGCGTCGACGACGAAGGCGTTGAACGAGCCGTCATTGACGATGACGACCTGGATGTTCTGCTGCGTGAGGCCGGCGACGCGCAGCAGCGGCCGCATGTAGTCGCGCAGCAACTGCTCGGTCTCCGCGTCGCGGATGGTCGGCACGCCCTGCGCGCGCGCCGGGGCGGGCAGGCTCGCGCTCGCGAGCGCGGCGGCGGTGACGAGCGCAACGGCGCGGCCCGTGAGTGTGGCGCGGGAGGTGCGGAGGATCGTGGCGGCTCTCGTGGTCATGGCTCGGGAGTTTCGGTGCCTTTGCCGGCGCTTGCGCCGCAACCTAGTAACGCGGTGGAGAGGGGTCAACGCGGGTGCGGGGCGGCGGCCTTCAATCTTTTTTGTGCGCTTTCCGGCGCGCCTTGCCCCGTCTCGGCCCCTGTTTTCGCTTCGCATCGGCGGGATGTGGCCGCGCAAATTTCGTGTAAATAGAGCGCCAGAAAGCCGCCCGATTGCGGCATCAGCGGGGCGGCGAACCGGCCGCCGGGGACCGAATTCATGCTCGAGCGGGCGAAATCACTGCTGACGGCGTCGAAGCGCAGCGACGTACCGCCATTCATTGTCATGGACGTGATGGCGGCGGCGGCGCGACTCGAGGCCGCGGGTCATCGGGTGATTCACATGGAGGTCGGGCAGCCCGCAGCGGCTGCGCCGCAGATCGCGATTCGCGCCGCGCAGGCCGCGCTCGCGCAAGGGCGCATCGGCTATACCGAAACGCTCGGCATTCCGGCGCTGCGCGCGCGCATCGCGCAGCACTACCGCGACACCTACGATGTCGATCTCGATCCGGCGCGCGTCGTCGCGACGACCGGCTCGTCGGGGGCCTTCATCCTGTCGTTCCTCGCGCTGTTCGAGCCCGGCGACCGCGTCGCGCTGGCCAATCCCGGTTATCCGCCGTACCGGCATATCCTCACCGCGCTCGGCTGCGAGCCGGTGCTGATCGAAACCTCCGCCGAGACGCGCTGGGCGCTGACCGGCGAGACGCTGATCGCCGCGCATCGCAAGACGCCGATCAAGGGCGTCGTGGTGGCAAGCCCGGCCAATCCGACCGGCACCATGATGGACAAGGCGGCGCTGTCGGCGCTGATCGCGACCGCGGAAGCCGAAGGCATCCGCGTCATCTCCGACGAGATCTATCACGGGCTCGATTACGCCTTTCCGGCGGTGACGGCGGCGGCGCTGTCGCCCAACGCGACGATCATCAATTCATTCTCCAAATATTTCTGCATGACCGGCTGGCGCGTCGGCTGGCTGGTGATGCCCGACGATCTGGTGCGTCCGGTCGAACGGCTGCACGGCAATCTCGCCATCTCGGTGCCGACGCTGGCGCAGATCGCGGGCGCTGCCGCGTTCGACGGCCGCGACGAGATGGAGCGCGTGAAGGCGGGCTATGTCGAGAACCGCCGCATCCTGACCGAAGGATTGCCGCGCGCCGGGCTGGACCGGTTCCTGCCGGTCGACGGCGCGTTCTATCTCTACGCCAACATCGCGAAATTCTCCGACGACAGCTATGACTTCGCGAAGCGCATGCTGGCCGAGGCGCATGTCGCCGCGACGCCGGGGATCGATTTCGATCCGATCGACGGCAAGCATTTCATCCGCTTCTGCTACGCAGGCTCGGCGGAAGAAATGACGGAAGCGGTCGAACGGATCGGCCGCTGGCTCAAGGGCTGAGGAAAGACGGCTGAACGCGCCGGTGTCCGGCGCGCGCCGCTATTTCTTGTCGTCGCTGATCGGCGCGGCGGCCGGAGCCGCGGCGCCTTGCGAGGCGCCTTGCGCAGGCCCCGTCGGGTCGTTCTTGCTCGACAGGCACTTCGTCATGAACGCCTTGCGCTTGGCGCCCGTCAGCTTCTGGTGGTCGGCGCCGAACTTGCAGGTGTCCTGCTTCTGCTTCGACGTCGCGGCGGAGGCCGGCATCGCGGCGAACGACGCCACTACAAGGCCCGCGAAGGCGGCGAAGGCGATCCGTTTCGTCATCGTCATCATGCGTCAGTCCTTTCCGCCCATCAGGCGACGGCCCCACCAGCCGCGTTTGGGTTGCGCGCTTTCGTCCGTCGAGCTGCTCGACACCACCGACCCCGTTTCGGATGAGGGCGAAGGCGCAGCCTCGGGAACGAAGCCGGCAGGCTCGCGGATGGTCGAGCGGCGGCGCGGCGTTTCTGTGGCAGGCGCTGCGTCCTCCGGCTCGGCGGCCGGCGGCGCGGCACGCGCTGCGCTGGGGGAGGGCGAGGCTTCGGGCTGGCCGATGCCGGGCTGCTCGTCGTGTGTTGCGTCGTCGAACGAAGGCGAGCGGCCGTTGCCGGCCTCGGCGGCCGCGGCCTCGTCGCTCTCGGTGTCGCCGAGATGCTGCTCGTCGCGCGGACCGTCGCCGTTGCGGCCCTGACGGTTGCGCCGTCCGCCACGGCGGCCACGACGCCGGCGTCGCCGTCCGTCGCCTTCGCCACGGCCTTCGCCGTTCGAAGCGCCGTCCGCTGCCGCATCCTGCGCGCCGTCGTCGCCCTGTTCGTCGGCGGCCGCGCCGCCTTCGCGATCCTCATGACCGACGGTGTGTTCGCCCGAGGCCTCCTGCGTGAAGGGCTGGCCTTCGCCGGCCGGCTCGCGATTGCGGTCGCCACGGTCGCCGCCCCGTCCGCGTCCGCCACGGCGCCGCCGCCGCCGCCGGCGCGTGCCATCGGCTTCGCCGCTGCCTTCGCCATCCTGGGCTTCGGCCTCGGCGACTTCGGCCATCGCCTCGTCGTCGGTCTCGGCGTATTCGGCGTCGGCGAGATCGGCCTCATCCTCCTCGATGACGGGGGCGGACGCGCCGGCCTGCGCGGCGATCGCGCGCGCGGCGTCGGGCGCATGAACCTGCTCGCCGCGGTCGATGACGAAGGACTGCAGCGCCGTCACGGTCGGATCGGCCGATACGGTGATGGCGATGCGGAAGCGCTCCTCCAGCCCGCGCAGATGCGCGCGCTTGTGGTTGAGCACATAGAGCGCGACCTCGGAGCGGGTGCGCACGACGAGATTGTGCGTCGCGCCTTTCATCAGTTGCTCTTCGATCGAGCGCAGCAGTTGCAGCGCGACCGAGGAGACCGAGCGGACGTGGCCGGAGCCGCCGCAGACCGGGCACTTGTCGGTCGAGCTTTCCAGCACCGAGGTGCGGATGCGCTGGCGCGACATTTCCAGCAGGCCGAAATGCGAGATGCGGCCGACCTGGATGCGGGCGCGGTCGTGTTTCAGCGCTTCTTTGAGTTTGCGCTCGACCGTGCGGTTGTTGCGGCCTTCATCCATGTCGATGAAGTCGATGACGATGAGGCCGGCGAGGTCGCGCAGGCGAAGCTGGCGGGCGATTTCCTCCGCGGCTTCCGCGTTGGTCTTGACCGCGGTGTCTTCGATATGGTGCTCGCGCGTCGCGCGGCCGGAGTTGACGTCGATCGCGACGAGGGCTTCCGCCTGGTTGATGACGATGTAGCCGCCCGAACGAAGCTGCACGGTCGGCGAGAACATCGCGTCGAGCTGGCTCTCGATGCCGAAGCGGGTGAAGACCGGCAGGTTGTCGCGGTAGAGCTTCACGTTCTTGGCATGGCTCGGCATGAGCATGCGCATGAACTCTTTGGCTTCGGTGTAACCCTGTTCGCCGGCGACGACGATCTCGTCGATGTCCTTGTTGTAGAGGTCGCGGATCGAGCGCTTGGTCAGCGAGCCTTCCTCGTAGACGAGGGTGGGGGCGGTCGACTTCAGCGTGAGATCGCGAACCTGCTCCCAGAGGCGGATCAGATATTCGAAGTCGCGCTTCACCTCGGTCTTGGTGCGGCTCGCGCCGGCGGTGCGCAGGATGACGCCCATGCCCTCCGGCACTTCCAGCTCCTGCGCGATTTCCTTCAGGCGGCCGCGATCTTCGGCGCTGGTGATCTTGCGCGAGATGCCGCCGCCGCGCGGCGTGTTCGGCATCAGCACCGAATAGCGGCCGGCGAGCGACAGGTAGGTGGTGAGCGCCGCGCCCTTGGTGCCGCGCTCTTCCTTGACGACCTGCACCAGCATGACCTGCCGGCGCTTGATGACTTCCTGGATCTTGTAGATGCGCGGGCGCACCCGCGGCGCGCGCTCGCGCACTTCCTCGAGCGCGTCGGCGCCGCCGACCGACTCGACATGCTCCTCGGCGGTCGCTTCGGCATGCTCGCCGTTGTCATGTTCGCCGTTGTCGTCGGTGTCGTCGTGATGCTCGTCACTCGCCGTCGCGGGCGTGTCATCGCCGGAAACCTCGGCGGTCTCGCCGTTGACCGGCGGTTCTTCGGTCGCGAGCGGGGCTTCGTCCGGCGCGGTCTCGGCCAGCGGCGCGCTGTCCTCGACAGCCGGTGCGCTGTCCTGCGCGGCCGGCGGCTCGTCGTGATGTGCGGCGGCCTCGACGGAGCGGTCGGAGGAGGGGATTTCCGCGGTGTCCGGCGCGAAGTCGGCGTTCTCCGGATAGGCCGGGGCTTCGGCGGCGTTTGCCTCGGGAGCGTGTTCGTCGCTGGCAACCGGCGCGCTCTGCACGGCGTCGCGGTTGCGGTCGGAGCGGCGCTCGCGGTGACGGCGATGGCGGCGGCGCTGCGCGCGGTCTTCCGCTTCATCGTCGGCGTCCTGCTGGGCGCGCTGTTCGGCTTCGATCAGCGCCTGACGGTCGGCGATCGGGATCTGGTAGTAGTCGGGATGGATTTCCGAGAACGCCAGGAAGCCGTGGCGGTTGCCGCCGTAATCGACGAAGGCCGCCTGCAAGGACGGCTCGACCCGCGTGACCTTGGCGAGATAGATGTTACCGCGAAGCTGCTTGCGGTTTGCGGACTCGAAGTCGAATTCCTCGACGCGATTGCCGCGCAACACCACGACCCGGGTCTCCTCCGGGTGGGTTGCGTCGATCAGCATTTTGTTGGCCATAGACAATTCTCACTGGGAGCGGTTCACCCGCGCGTCCGCGCGTCAACGTCGGCGCGATCTGGCGCGACGGGTTTCCGGTCCGATTGTGGTTGAAGGAATGGAGCGCGTGTCCGCGCACAAGTCTGGTGTCGCCGGGCGCGCGCGCATGCGCGGCGCGGGTTGCCCCGGTGAAACCGTCGAATTGTGCTCGCTGCGAGATCTGCAGCATGGGTCTTGCGATCCGTGGGCGGCGACGCGGACTTGGGGCGCGCGGCCGCAGTTTCAGGTCGCTTACCGGAGCCGGATGCGCAGGGCCTTTGCAGGTCAGGCGCAGAACCGGTAGTCCTTCACAAGGGGCGTCCCGTCGGGAAGCCGTCCGTCCGCCGGCCTCGATCAGGGCGGCGATCCGAAGTTAGGCTCGCGGGACGACCAAACGCGGCACAACCGGCGTTTGCTCCGTCAGCCCGATCTTCATAAGGCCGGACTCGCCGGTTCGGCAAGGAAAACTTGGATTTCAAACAAACACTGCCTCTTTTCGAGGCAAAGCAGGGCCCGTTAACCATACGGCTACCAATTCGGGTAGAATCGCCCCGTCCGGAGACCGGATTCGTGACGGTTATCGCCAGATTTGCCGCGAGATTTTACCGGCTTGCCGCGGGCGGCCTGATGCTGGCTTGCGCCGGTCTTTGGTCCGCGGCGGCCTTCGCCGCCGGCCCGTTTCCGGCCGCGACCGACGTGCGGCTTGGCGGCGACGACCAGCACACCCGCCTTGTCATCGACCTCACCGACAGGATCGACGTCGCCACCTTCACGCTCGCGGACCCGTACCGCGTGGTGATCGACCTGCCGCAGATCAACTTCCAGCTTCCCGCGCGGGCCGGCGACAAGGGCCGCGGCCTCATCAAGGCGTTTCGCTACGGCCTCATCATGCAGGGCGGCTCGCGCATCGTGATCGACGCCAAGGGGCCGGTGAAGGTCGAGAAGTCCTTCGTGCTCGCCGCGGCGGACGGCCAGCCGGCGCGGCTGGTGGTGGACCTTGCCGCGACCGATCGTGACAGCTTCATGCGGCACCTTTCGCTCGCCAGCCATGCGCCGCGGGTGCCGGCCAAGCCAAGCCTGCCGGCGGTCGATCCGGGCGATCCGCGGCCGCTGGTCGTGATCGATCCCGGCCACGGTGGCATCGACACCGGCGCCAAGGCGCCCGGCAATGGCGGCGATGAAAAGACCATGGTGCTGAACTTCGCGCTGGCGTTGCGCGACCATCTGGAAAAGTCCGGCAAATACCGGGTCGCGTTGACGCGCAGCGACGACACCTTCATTCCGCTCAACGAGCGGGTGCGCATAGCGCGGGCTTTGAAGGCGTCGCTGTTCGTCTCGATCCACGCCGACTATCTGCCGAAGGCGGAAGGCGAGGCGCAGGGCGCGACCGTCTATACGCTGTCGGAGAAGGCGTCCGACGCGGCGGCCGCGCGGCTCGCCGAAGCGGAGAACAAGGCCGACGTGATCGCCGGGCTCGATCTCACGCGCGAGCCGAACGACGTCGCCGACATCCTGATCGATCTCGCCCAGCGCGAGACCAAGAGCTTCTCGGTCCAGCTTGCGCGCAGTCTCGTCACCGAAATGAAGACGGCGACGCGGCTTCATGCCAATCCGGTCCGCTCGGCCGGCTTTATCGTGCTGCGCGCGCCGGACGTGCCCTCGGTGCTGATCGAACTCGGCTATGTCTCCTCCAAGGAAGACCTGCGCTCGCTGAAGTCCGAGGAGTGGCGCAACCGCACCGCCGCGGCGATGGCGCGGGCGATCGACACCTATTTCGTTCCCCGGCTGGCCGGGGGACGCCGCGCGGGAGGCGCGAATTGACGCGATCCGGCGTCTGCCGGGCGGCGCGCCAGCCTCAGTTTCAACATAAAACGGCGGGAAAAACGATTGGCGGTTAACCGATTTGCCCCACACTTTCTGGTGTTTTGCGGGAACGCGCGTTCGGGACTATGGCTTGACGCGCCGCGCCCGGGCCTGAGGGCGGCGGTGGTGGACTTCGGACTGGACTCTCGGCCAAAGAGACTGACATGAGGCTGATGCTGCGCTTTCTGGGCTTCTGTTTCGCCGCGGGGACGATCCTGTTCGTGATCGGCGTCGCGGCGGCGGCCGGCCTGATGTGGCACTTCTCCAAGGATCTGCCGGACTATTCGCAGTTGCAGGACTACGAACCGCCGGTGACGACGCGCGTGCACGCCTCCGACGGCGCGCTGCTCGCCGAATATGCGCGCGAGCGCCGGCTCTATATTCCAATCCAAGCGGTGCCCGAGCTCGTCATCCACGCCTTCCTCGCGGCGGAAGACAAGAACTTCTACGAGCACGGCGGCCTCGACTTCACCGGCATCGCGCGCGCTGCGTTGAGCTATGTCCAGAACCTCGGCAGCAACCGCCGTCCGCAGGGCGCTTCGACGATCACGCAGCAGGTCGCCAAGAACTTCCTGTTGACCAACGAGGTGTCGTTCAACCGCAAGATCAAGGAAGCGCTGCTGGCGCTGAAGATCGAGCGCACCTATTCGAAGGACAAGATCCTCGAGCTCTATCTCAACGAGATCTATCTCGGCCTCGGCGCCTATGGCATCGCCTCGGCCTCGCTCGGCTATTTCGACAAGTCGGTGCACGAGCTGACGATTGCGGACGCGGCCTATCTCGCCGCGCTGCCGAAAGCGCCGAACAACTACCACCCGTTCCGCCAGCGCGAGCGCGCGATCGAGCGTCGCAACTGGGTGATCGATCAGATGGTCGCTGACGGTTTCATCAAGAAGGCGGACGGCGACAAGGCCAAGCGCCAGCCGCTCAATGTCGCGCAGCGCGCGCTCGGCACCAAGACCTTCCAGGCCGAATACTTCACCGAGGAAGTGCGCCGCGAAATCTACGAGCGCTACGGCGAGAAGAAGCTCTATGAAGGCGGGCTGTCGGTGCGCACCACGCTCGATCCGAAGCTTCAGGTGCTGGCCCGCAAGACGCTGACCGAGGGCCTCGTGCGTTACGACGAGGCGAACGGCTGGCGCGGCCCGGTGCAGCAGATCGACATCGCTGGCGACTGGGGCGTCAAGCTCGCCGACATCAAGGCGCTCAACGACGTCGCGCCGTGGCAACTCGCCGTGGTGCTGGAGACCGGCGACAAGTCCGCGCGCGTCGGCCTGCAGCCCGAGCGCGAGCCGGGCGGGGCGGTGAGCAAGGAGCGCCCGGTCGGCATCATTCCGTTCGACGAGATGAAGTGGGCGAAGGTCGAGCGCAAGGCGCCGAAGAAAGTCAGCGACGTCCTGAAGCCGGGCGACGTGATCTATGTCGAGCCGGCCAAGACCGCGGGTCAGTTCCGCCTGCATCAGGTGCCGGAAGTCTCCGGCGCGCTGGTCGCGATGGACCCGACCACGGGCCGCGTGCTGGCGATGGTCGGCGGCTTCTCCTACGACCAGAGCCAGTTCAACCGCGCGACGCAGGCGCTGCGCCAGCCGGGCTCCTCATTCAAGCCGTTCGTCTACGCGACCGCGCTCGACAACGGCTACACGCCGTCCTCGCTGGTGCTCGACGCGCCGATCGAGATCGATCAGGGCGCCGGCGTCGGCGTGTGGCGGCCGGAAAACTATGAAGGCAAATTCTACGGTCCTTCGACGCTGCGCTTCGGCATCGAACATTCGCGCAACGTGATGACGGTGCGGCTCGCGCAGGATGTCGGCATGCCGATGATCGCGGCCTATGCCAAGCGCTTCGGCGTCTATGACGAATTGCCGCCTTATCTGTCGTTCTCGCTCGGCGCGGGCGAGACGACGCTGACGCGCATGGTTTCGGCCTATTCGATGTTCGACAATGGCGGCCGCCGCGTGAAGCCGACGCTGATCGACCGCATCCAGGACCGCTACGGCCACACCATCTACAAGCACGACGAGCGCGAATGTCAGGGCTGCTCGGCGCCGAAATGGGCGGACCAGCCGGAGCCGACACTGATCGACCGCCGCGAGCAGGTGATCGATCCGATGACGGCCTATCAGATCACCTCGATGATGGAAGGCGTCGTCCTGCGCGGCACCGCGACGATCGTGCGCTCGGTCGACCGGCCGGTCGCCGGCAAGACCGGCACGACCAACGACAACAAGGACGCCTGGTTCATCGGCTTCACGCCGGACATCGTGGTCGGCGTCTACATGGGCTACGACAAGCCGCGGCACCTGTCCTATCCGGGCGGCGCGACCGGCGGACATCTCTCTGCGCCGGTGGTGCGCGACTTCATCAAGGCGGCGCTGGCCGACAAGCCGCCGGTGCCGTTCCGCGTGCCGCCCGGCATCAAGCTGATCCGTGTCGACGCCAAGACCGGCGCGCGCGCCGGACCCGGCACGCAGAAGGTCATCCTCGAAGCCTTCAAGCCGGCGACCGCGCCGCCCGACGGCTATTCGCAGATCGGCTTCGGCGATGCCGGCGGCGCTTACGGCGGACAGGTGCCGGCGGAAGCCGGGCGCGCGGTGCGCTCGGGCACCGGCGGACTTTACTAGCGAGCCATCACAGGGCGGCGCGAAGGCGCGAGGCCTCACAGCGCGTGAGCCATGGCGTCGACAAGCCGTTGGCGGTCACGACGCCGTCGCGCACGACGGGTGCGTCGCTGCCGAACGGCTGGTTGACCATCGTGCGGATGCGGTTGCCGCGCCGGACCATCGTCAGCTCCTGCTGGATGTGTCCGTTAAGCTCGATCGAGAGGACGATGCCGTCCGCGCCGGCGCGCTTCGCCGCGAGCACCCGGTAGGAACTGGGAACGAAACCGGCACCGAGACTTTCGGTGAAGCGCGCGCCGTCGTCGGTCGCCGTCACCTCGCGCCAGACATTCTCGCGGTCGGCCGGACGCTCGCAATCCTGCGCCCAGGAGCCGAGGAAACCGAATTCGTCCAGCGTCTGGCGTACCGACTCGGCATGCACGGCCGGGGCAAAAATAAGGTACAGCGCCACGGCGGCGCCGATAGCAGTTTTCATACTCCCCCGCCAGTTCTTTCGAACTTGCCCCTTCGGGACTGTGAAAGCGATCATAGGGGGAGGCGCGATGGCACGGCAAGATGGCGGCGTCAAAGCTGTCGCATTGTGCCGGTAACGTGTCTTGCCGGCCACGGGTTGCATCGAATCCGGACTGCCGTTACATCGCGAGGCGGAGATTTGGACATGCGCGCGGAAACCGAGAGTCTTGTTGACGACATCAAGCAGTCTGTCGGACTGCTGAGGAGGCATCTTTGACGTCGATCAAGCGCAGCGCCGGCTCGCGGAACTGAACCGCGAGGCCGAAGACCCCAATCTCTGGAACGATACCCAGCGCGCCCAGAAGGTGATGCGCGAGCGCGATGCGCTCGAGGATCAACTCGGCGCGATCGCGCGCATCGAGCAGGAACTCGACGACCATATCGGCATGATCGAACTCGGCGAGGCCGAGAAGGACGCCGGCGTGGTCGCTGAAGCCGAGGCCGCGCTGAAGGCGCTGCGCGTCGAGGTCGGGCGGCGGGAACTCGAAGCCTTGCTGGCCGGCGAGGCCGACTCCAATGACAGCTATCTCGAGGTCCATGCCGGGGCCGGCGGCACCGAAAGCCAGGACTGGGCCGGCATGCTAATGCGCATGTATACGCGCTGGGCCGACCAGCACGGCTACAAGATCGAATGGGTCGAGGAAACCGAGGGCGAGGGCGCCGGCATCAAGTCGGCGACCGTCATCATCAAGGGCCGCAACGCCTATGGCTGGCTGAAGAGCGAGAACGGCGTGCATCGGCTGGTGCGTATCTCGCCGTTCGACGCCAATGCGCGGCGGCATACGTCATTTGCCAGCGTTAATGTCTATCCGGTGGTCGATGATCGCATCGTCATCGAGATCAACGAGGAAAAGGACGTCCGCGTCGATACGATGCGCTCAGGCGGCGCCGGCGGCCAGCACGTCAACAAGACGGAGTCCGCCGTTCGCCTCACGCATATTCCGACCGGCATCGCGGTGGTGTGCCAGGCCGAACGTTCGCAGCACAAGAACCGTGCCGAAGCCTGGCGCATGTTGCGCGCCAAGCTCTACGAGATCGAGTTGAAGAAGCGCGAGGCGCAGGCGGTCGCGGAGCAGGACGCCAAGACCGACATCGGCTGGGGCCACCAGATCCGCTCTTACGTGTTGCAGCCCTATCAGATGGTGAAGGACCTGCGCACCGGCGTCTCGACCTCGAACACCGGGGCGGTGCTCGACGGCGACCTCGACGAGTTCATGCAGGCCGCGCTGGCGCAGAAGGCGTTCGGCGGCGGACCGCTCGAGGTCGAGGACGTGGAGTAGGGCCTGGCCTCCGCTCATTCCCGTGAAAGCGGGAATCCAGAATTTTGCAAATTGCGAATCTTGTGAATTGGGCTATGGGTCCCCGCTTTCGCGGGGACGGACGGAGAATTACGAATTTCCGAGCCGCACGCCCGCGCGCAGGAATTTCTGCGGATTGACCGCGACGTCGTCGACGCGCGTTTCATAATGCAGATGCGGACCGGTGGAACGGCCGGTCGAGCCGATGCGGCCGATCGTCTGTCCCGGCGTGACGTGCTGGCCGACCTTCACCTCGATCGCGGAGAGATGGCCGTACCGTGTCGACAGGCCGTGGCCGTGATCGACCTCGATCATGTTGCCGTAGCCGCCCTGCCAGCTCGCGGTGACGACCTTGCCCGCGGCGGTGACGCGGACGGGATCGCCTTTCTGGCCGCGCAGGTCGATGCCGGTGTGGATGGCGGGGCCGCGCAGGAACGGGTCCATCCGCGCGCCGAACGGCGAGCTCATGTCGACGTCGCCGACGATGGGCTTGCGGATCGGCACGGTGACGAGGGCACGCTGGTAGCGCGCGAGTTCGCTGCGCGCGCGGCTGATGCGCGACAGCTGCCGCTCGAACGTCATGCCGGCCCGCAGCGGCACGAACGGGCCGCCGACGGCGCCGGTGACATCGCCGCGCGATTTTCCGCCGCCGCCGCCGAGATTGATGCCGAGGTCCGCAAGCACGCTGTGGATGCGCCGCGCCTTGGTGTCGAGTTCTTCTTCGGCCGCGGCGAGCGCGCCGGTCTGCTTCTTCTCGACGCGGTCGAGCGACAGCGCGACCTTGGCCAGCATGCCGTCGAGGCCGCCGCTGCCGGCCTTCGCCGCGAGTTGTGTCGTCGTGTCCGGCAGGCCGCGCGATTGCAGGCGCGCCTCGCGGTCGGGCGGCGCGACGAAGATGACGGTGTCGCTGATCGGTGAGGGGCGCGGTTGCGCGTGGCTCGACGCCGATGGCCGCTCACGGCCGGAGCGCGAGGTGCCGGCGCCCGGCGCGATTTCACCGGTCAATGTCGACGTGCGCTGTTCGAGCGTCGTCTGGCGGTGCAGCAGCGCCTGAAGCTTCCGCTCGAACTGTTCCTGATCGAGCAGCTGGTTGCTGGTGACGCGATCGACCTGCGCGCGCAATTCGGCGATGCGGTCCTCATAGGCGAACTGCATGTTGGCCTGCCGCGCGATGAGGCGCGTCAGCACGTCGTCGCGGAACGCGAAATAGGTGCCGGTGGCGATGGTCCAGGTGCCCATGACGACCAGCGTGCCGACCACGATCCAGAATGCGACCGGGCCGATGCGAACCTGATGTCCCGCATGGGTGAAGGTGTAGCTGCGGCTGTCGCCGGCGCGCTGATGCAGATGACGGGAAACGCTGGAGGCGGTCTGAGTCCGCGCGTGCCGCGCCGCGTGCTCGGAATGGGCTTGATACGACTGCGACGACATCGACACGGATACCCCAGCCGGTCCGGCGGGGAAGCCGGAGATCCAGCGGGTGCGATATCAGCCGCTCATGGTTAAGATTTCGGTAACGCCGTTTGCCGCCCGCGCGACAGGCTTAGCGGATCGCTGCCAGAACCTCGTCGGCGTGACCGTCGACCTTAACTTTTGGCCAGACATGCAGGATTTTGCCCGTCTCGCCGATCAGCACGGTCTTGCGGATGACGCCCATGAAGGTGCGTCCGTACATCGACTTCTCGCCCCACGCGCCATAGGCGGTGAGCATCTTGTGGGTCTCGTCGGTGGCGAGGTCGATCGCGAGGTCGTGCTTGGCCTTGAACTTGTCGAGGGCGGGGACCGGATCGGCCGAGACGCCGAGGATGGCGGCGCCGGCCCTGGAGAATTTCGGGCGCAACCGCGTGAAGTCGAGCGCCTCGCGCGTGCAGCCCGTAGTGTCGGCCTTCGGGTAAAAATAGAGGACGAGCTTGCGGCCCTTGAAGTCCTTCAGCGAGACGGTTCCGCCGCCGTCCCGCGGCAGGGTGAAGGCGGGGGCGGCCGTGCCTTCGGCCAGCTCAGGCGAGGGTTTGCGCGCCATCCAGGCTCCTCATATGCCTTCCTTTCGTCGCTTTCGCCGGGTCAATAGCGTCAACGTACCGGGTTGACTTGCCATGGGGTTCCGGCCGAAGCAAACCGGCTGGCGGCAGTCACAAGACGGACGAATCGGCCCAAAATCGGCGGTCGGGAGCGGGGGGCTCGGGCGGGATGACAGATTCTCCGGATCGTCGCCGGGTCTCCGCCGCGAGTTCGCGCTCGATCTGTTCCGAACACCGGTTTCCGAATTTCGGGATCATGCTCTAGGACGCGGCCGGAAGGGATGACGGACAATCACCACAGTTCCGGCTCCGGCGAGGCGAAGGGTTTTGCGCGCCACTGGCGTTGGCCGGGGCGCTGGCCGTTTCCGCCGCGCGGGCGCGTGAAGTGGAGCGCGGTCCGCCGCAGCCTCTATCGTTTCTTTCGCCGGAAGTGGGTGCTGCGCTCGCTGATCGGCGTTGGCGCGGTCGTTCTCGTATCGGCAGTCGGGATCCTCGGCCTGTGGTGGCGGCTGTCGAGCGGTCCGATCGAGTTCGACCTTGCGACCTCATGGCTGAAATCCGCGATCGAGCAGAACTTCGGTCCGAAATATAAAGTCGCGATCGGCGGCACGCAGTTCGAGCGCGACGAGAACGGGCGGCCTTCGCTGCGCATCCGCGACATCGCGGTGCGCGACGAAGATGGCGCCATCGTCGCCGCCGCGCCGAAAGCGGAAATCGGACTGTCCGGCTCCGGCCTGCTGTCCGGAAACTTCCGCGCCTCGAGCCTCAATCTGGTCGGCGCGGAACTGTCGGTGCGCATCGAGACCGACGGGCAGGTGACGATCTTCGCCGGCGCGCAGTCGAAGCCGATCGCGCGCGCGCCGCTGCCCGAGCCGGGCGCGGCCGCGCCGACGCCGGGCGTGCCCGACGCCAGCGGATTGCCGCAGGGTCTCAAGGAGATCGGCGCGGCGCTCGCCTGGCTCGACCGCATCGGTTCGACCGATCTCGACAGCTATGACCTGCGCGAGCTCGGCCTGAAGAGCGGCAACCTCACGGTCGACGACCGGCGCACCGGCAAGCGCTGGACCTTCACCGATATCAGTGTCGGGCTGTCGCGGCCGGCGCAGGGCGGTATCATCTTCCGCATCGCCTCCGACGCGCCGGACCGCGCCTGGCAGATCAGCGCGGCGATCCGTCCGGTCGAAGGCAACATCCGCGCCGTCGGCATCGAGGCGCGTCAGGTTCCCGCTCACGATCTGTTGCTGGCGATGCGCGCCGGCGGCCTCGAGGCGGATTTTCCGATCTCGGCCAGCCTTCGCGCCGAACTCTCGACCGGCGGCGTGCTGCGCGCGGCGCGCGGGCAGGTGGTGGCCGGCGCGGGCTCGATCCGCGATCCGGATCAGGCGGGCACCGAGATCAAGCTCGAGCGCGCCGACATTCGCGCGGTGTGGGACGCGCGGCAGAAGAGCCTGGTGATGCCGTTCCAACTCCAGGCGCAGGGCCTGCAGATGACGATGCTGGCGCGCGTCCAGGCCGACCCGCACGAGGACGGCATCTGGCGGCTGTCGGTGACGCGCGGCGACAACGTGATCGATCCGATCATCCTGTCGCCCGACGCCGACACCGAGCGCAGCGGATTTTCGTTCAACCGCGTCGCGATCGCCGCGAAGATCGATCCCGCGCGCCAGCGCATCGTGGTCGAGCAGGGCGATTTCGGGCGCGAAGACACGCGCTCGCTCTATAACGTCGGCGTCGCCGTGACGGGCACGCTCGACTATTCCGGCATCGATCCGCGGCTGAATTTCGGCGTCGCCGCGACACGCATGCCGGTGACGGTGCTCAAGCGGCTGTGGCCGAAACCGGTCGCGCCGCCGGTGCGGAACTGGGTCGATGCGCATATCTCGGCCGGCACGGTCGAGCGCGTGCTGATCGCCGGAAACATGAGCCTGCCGGTGATGCTGGAACCCGGCGTGCCGATTCCCGACGACAGCCTGTCGATCGAGATTGATACGAGCGGAACGGTGCTGCGCCCGGTCGAGACGCTGCCGGAAATCCGCGACGCCGATCTGAGCGTGAAGATCACCGGCAGCAGCGCGCGCGTCAGCCTCGGCCGCGGCACGCTCGACGTCGGCAACGGCCGGCGGCTTAACATCGCCAACGGCCATTTCGAGGTGCCGGACACGCATCCGAAAAACCCGCCGGCGAAGGCGCTGTTCCGCATCGACGGCTCGGTCGCGGCGGCCGCCGCTCTGCTCGCGAGCGATCACCTGCGCGATGTCGCGGCGATGGTGATCGATCCCGCGACCAGCCGCGGCACGATGTCGGCGCAGATCGCGCTCGATCTCGTGCTGGCGAAGAAATACGAGGACGTGAAATCCCGCTACGCGCTGACCGCCGACCTGACCAATTTCTCCGCCGACCGGCTGGTGATGGGGCAGAAGGTGGAGTCGTCCATCCTGCGCGTCAGCGCGAATTCGAGCGGCTACGCCGTGCGCGGCGACATCAAGGTCAACGGCACGGCGGCCAATCTCGACTTCCGCAAGGATCGCGCGAAGCGCAAGGCGGATGTCCGGCTCACGGCCGAGCTCGACGCGGCCGCGCGGCGGCGGCTCGGCATCGATGTCGGCACCGCGGTCAACGGCGCCGTGCCGGTCAAGCTGACCGGCGAGATGGAGCCCGGCTCGTCCGACATCCGTCTCGACGTCGAGGCGGACTTCACCGGCGCCGCGATCGACAACCTGCTGCCGGGCTGGGTCAAGCCGGCGGGCCGCGAGGCGCGGGCGACGTTCCAGTTGACCCGCGACGGCAAGGCGATGCGGTTCGAGGGGCTGGAAATTTCCGGCAGCGGCGCCTCGGTGAAGGGGACGGTCGAACTCGACGCCGACGGCGATCTCGTCGCCGCGAATTTCCCGGTGTTCGGCTTGTCGGACGGCGACAAGGCGACGCTGAAAGCCGACCGCAGCGGCGGCGTGCTGCGCGTGTCCATGCGCGGCGACGTCTATGACGGCCGCGAGGCGGTGAAATCCCTGCTCAGCAGTTCGCATGAGCGGAACAAGAAGAAGCCGCCGGACGTCGATCTCGACATCCGGCTCGGTACGGTGGCGGGGTTCAACGGCGAGACGCTGCGCGGCCTCGACCTGCGTTTCAACCGCCGCAGCGGGCAGGTCCGCACGTTCACCTTGAAGGCGAAGATCGGCCGCGACGCGCCTTTGAACGGCGACATGCGGCTGCGTGCGCGCGACAGCCATCAGGTCGTCTATCTCGAAACCGACGACGCCGGCGCGCTGTTCCGTTTCACCGACGCCTATCCGCGCATGTTCGGCGGGCAGATGTGGATGGCGATGGACCCGCCGAACGCCGCCGATACGCCGCAGGTCGGCATCCTGAGCATTCGCAATTTCGTGGTGCGTGGCGAGCCGGGCCTCGAGCGGGTGATCGCCGGCACGCCGGAAAGCGCGCGCAATGCGGTCGAATTCAGCGAGATGCGCGCCGACTTCACGCGGCAGGCCGGCCGCATGACGATCCGCGACGGCGTGGTGCGCGGGCCGACCATCGGCGCGACCATCGACGGGGTGGTGGACTTCGGCGCCAACGCGATGCGGCTGCGCGGCACCTTCGTGCCGCTCTATGCGATCAACAATGTGTTCGGGCAGATCCCGATCGTCGGCCTGTTCCTCGGCGGCGGCAGCAAGGAAGGCTTGCTCGGCATCAATTACGAAGCATCGGGGCCGCCGAGTTCGCCGCGCATCACCGTCAATCCGATTTCGGCGGTGGCGCCGGGCCTGTTGCGCAAGATGCTGCCGGCGCCGAGCCCGTTCGATCCGAACTTCGTGCGGCCGACGCGGTAGCAACAACTTTGTCATGCCCGGCCTTGTGCCGGGCATCCACGACTTTCTTGATGTCTGCTCAAGACGTGGATGGCCGGGACAAGCCCGGCCATGACAAGTTTGTTTATTCCGGCTTCAGCAGGACGTGCTTCTTCTTGCCGAGCGAGATCTTGATGACGCCTTCGGGTGTCAGGTTGGCGCGCGAGAGCGCGAGCTTCTCGTCGGTCACGGCGGCGTCGTTGATGCGCAGGCCGCCGGACTTGATCTGGCGGCGCGCTTCGCCGGTGGAGGCGACGAGACCGGCTGCGACGGCCGCCGTGAGCACGCCATAGCCCGCATCGAGCGCGCCCGCCGGAAGGACGACGCTCGGCAACGACTCCGCCAGCGCGCCTTCCTCGAAGGTCTTGCGCGCGGTCTCCTCGGCCTGCATCGCCGCCGCGCGGCCGTGCATCAGCGCGGTCGCTTCGTTGGCGAGCGTCTTCTTCGCCTCGTTGATCTCGGCGCCGTGCAAGGCGGCGAGGCGGTCGACTTCGCCGAGCGGCAGCGTGGTGAACAGCTTGAGGAAGCGCGCGACGTCGCCATCCTCGGTGTTGCGCCAGAACTGCCAGTAGTCGTACGGCGACAACATGTCGGCGTTGAGCCACACCGCGCCGGCGGCGGTCTTGCCCATCTTGGCGCCGGAGGCAGTGGTGAGCAGCGGGCAGGTCAGCGCGTAGAGCTGGTGCGTGCCCATGCGGCGGCCGAGATCGATGCCGTTGACGATGTTGCCCCACTGGTCTGAGCCGCCCATCTGCAGGTTGCAGCCGTAGCGGCGCGCGAGCTCGACGAAGTCGTAGGACTGCAGGATCATGTAGTTGAATTCGATGAAGGAGAGTTCCTGCTCGCGCTCGAGCCGGAGCTTCACCGAATCCATCGTCAGCATGCGGTTGATCGAGAAATGGCGGCCGACCTCGCGCAGCATCTCGATGTAGTTCAGTTTCGTCAGCCACTCGGCATTGTCGGCCATCACGGCGTCGGATTTGCCCGCGCCAAATTTGATGAACTTGTCGAAGGTGGTGCGGATCGAGGCCTTGTTGGCGTCGATCTGCTCGTAGGTCAGGAGCTTGCGGGTCTCATCGCGGCCGGAGGGGTCGCCGACCCTCGTGGTGCCGCCGCCCATCAGCGCGATCGGCTTGTTGCCGGTCGCCTGCAGCCAGTGCAGCATCATGATCGACAGGAGATGCCCGACATGGAGCGAGGAGGCCGTGCAGTCGTAGCCGACATAGGCGACGACCCCGGACTTGCCCGCCAGCGCATCAAGGCCTTCGGCATCCGAGACCTGGTGGATGAAGCCGCGGGTGGCCAGAACGTTGAGAAAATCGGACTTGTACGCGCTCATGCCGGGTATGCGCGTCTCGCGCGCCGCCTTATCGATTTGATAGGAGCGGTGGTGTAACAGGTCCGGCGCGGGATTCAACAGACCCGGATCGGGCTCGAAATCAGGCAGGGGCGGGGCGTGGCGGCGGTCAAGGCAATCGGGCTCATGAGCGGCACGTCGCTCGACGGCGTCGATGTGGCGTTCGTCGAGACCGACGGCGAGCGCATTGTGGCGCTGGGACCGACCGGCTACCGGCCTTATTCCGACGCCGAGCGCGACCTGCTGCGGCAGGCGCTCGCCGAAGGCGCCGCGCTCACCGACCGCGCGACGCGGCCGGGTTGTCTCGGCGAGGCCGAGGCGCTGGTGACGCGGGCGCATGCCGAGGCGGTCGAAGCCTTCATGACGACCGAGGAGATCGGCCACGACCTCGTCGATATCGTCGGCTTCCACGGGCAGACCGTCATTCACAAGCCGGCCGAGAAGCTCACGGTCCAGATCGGCGATGCGGTGGCGCTGGCGAAGCGCCTCACGCTGCCGGTCGCCTGCGACTTCCGCGCGGCGGACGTCGTGGCCGGCGGGCAGGGCGCGCCGCTGGTGCCGGTGTTCCATCAGGCGATGGCGAACGATCTTGCGCGCGAGCATCCGATCGCGGTGCTCAACATCGGCGGCGTCGCGAATGTCACCTTCGTCGACGGTGGCGATCCGGTCGCCTGCGATACCGGACCGGGCAACGCGATGATCGACGACTTCATGCGCGCGCGCACCGGCGCGCCGTACGACAACCACGGCGACGTCGCCGCGACCGGCACGCCGGATCAGGCGTTCATCGACCGCGTGCTGACCGACACCTTCTTCGGCCTGAAGCCGCCGAAGTCGCTCGACCGCAATGCCTTTGCGTTCGCCAATATCGGATTGCCCGACCATTCGGTACCGGACGGCGCGGCGACGCTGTCGGCGCTCACCGTGCAGGCGGTCGGACGCATCATCGCGCATCTGCCCGAGCCGCCGAAGGCGTGGATTGTCGCCGGCGGCGGCGCGCGCAATGCGACGCTGGTGTCGATGCTGCGGCAGCGCGTTGCGCCGGCGAGTGTCGAAACCGCGGACGAGGTCGGCTGGTCGGCCGATGCGCTCGAGGCGCAGGCCTTCGCGTTTCTCGCGGTGCGCACGCTGAAGGGCCTGCCGATCACCTTCCCGAAGACGACCGGCACGCCGGCGCCGATGCGCGGCGGGATTATCGTGCGGCCTTGAGCTTTTCCGACCGGCGTTTGGCCGACTTGCGCTTGGCGGCGATGACCGCCGCGGCCCGCTGCGCCATCGCGCGCGCCATCGCGGCGTTGTCCTTGCCGCCGGTCGCGCCGTGGCCGTTGGCGAGATGGATATCCGCCGCGATGCCGCCGGCCGGCGCATGTCCGTTGGCCTTGTGGCCGTTGGTTTTGTGGCCGTTGACGCCGTTCACCGCCGCCGGCTTTTTCTTCTTGTCGAGGAAGGCCGCGCAGAAGGCGGTGTCGAACAGCCGGTAGCTGTTGGTGATCTCCTCGCCCTTGGCGATGTCGCGCCTGGCGCGGATATGACCGGAGCGCCAATAGGTGTTGGAGTCGTCGGAGTGATTGATGAAGTGGTCGTTGTCGACCGTCAGCAGGATCTCGCCGTCGACGCGATAGCCGTAATAGGCGATGAACTCCTGCGCTTCCCGCGGCAGCCTGGCGAATTGCCGCGGTGTCCAGGAGCGGTCGAAGCCCTCGACGTAGCGCCAGATTTTCGCGCCCTTCGGGATCGGCTCGGCAGCAAAGACCCCGAGCCCGTGGATCGGACTCCGGTCGAGATAGGTTTTGACGAGGAGCATGGGAGTTGAAGGGCGAATCGCGCCTGTTGACCAACCGACACGAATTAATGCCGGGCTTTTGGTCCGGCAGCTATATCCCGCAAATATAAAAGTCGTGGATGACTGTCGGCCAGCCGGTCAGGGCGCGCTGTTGCGCGGCGCCAGGAGGCCCCAGACCACGAGGACGATGATCGAGCCGACCACCGCGCCGATGAAGCCGGCGCTTTGACCGGCCTGATACCAGCCGAGCATCTGTCCGAGATAGGTCGCGACGAAGGCGCCGGCGATGCCGAGCAGGGTGGTCAGGATGAAGCCCGACGGCTCGTTCGGCCCCGGATGCAGCAGCTTGGCGACGATGCCGGCGAGAAAGCCGATGACGATGGTCCAGAGAATGCCCATGAGACCTCCCTTGGTGTGGTCCGCCTCGATAATGGGCAAACCGGGCGGAAAGTTCCAGCGACCGTTCGCCTTGGCCACCCCACGGCGGCGGCGGACAGGGGAGAAAAAGTCGGCTCACCCGGCGGCGGACATGCTACGACCCCGGCCGGAGAGGCAACATGTCAAAACAGACTGCACGCGAAGAGACCGAGCGCCTGATCCGCGAAGCGATGGAGAAGAAGGGACTGACCATCAAGCAGGGCCAGACCCGGATCGAGACCAAATGCGGCAAATGCGGCGCGCCGAACC
This sequence comes from Pseudolabrys sp., assembly GCF_050250095.1. Classification (NCBI taxonomy): domain Bacteria; kingdom Pseudomonadati; phylum Pseudomonadota; class Alphaproteobacteria; order Hyphomicrobiales; family Xanthobacteraceae; genus Pseudolabrys; species Pseudolabrys sp. The sequence continues at coordinate 991,458 of NZ_JBFWPH010000001.1, forward strand.
GCGTCTCCGCCGCCCCCGGCGAGACCCGCGTGGAGTTCGCCTGCAAGGAATGCGGGCACAAGCAGCGGACGCTGTAAGGGGCGCGTCGATCCGCGTTCGCGGCTTACGCCGCGGTCGGCTTGCGTCCTGACTGGAGCCGCTTGTCGAGATAGCCGGTCACCGAGGTCATCAGCGGCTCGACCTTGCCGTCGAAGAAGTGGTTGGCGCCTTGCACCACCTTCTGCTCGATGACGATGCCCTTCTGGGTCTTGAGCTTCTCGACCAGCGTGGTGACGTCCTTGGCCGGCACCACCGCATCCTTGTCGCCGTGGATGATGAGGCCCGACGACGGGCAGGGCGCGAGGAACGAGAAGTCGTAGAGATTGGCCGGCGGGCAGATCGAGATGAAGCCCTCGATCTCCGGGCGGCGCATCAGCAGCTGCATGCCGATCCACGAGCCGAACGAGAAGCCGGCGATCCAGCAGCTCTTGGCTTCGGGCGAAATGGTCTGCGCCCAGTCGAGCGCGGAGGCCGCGTCCGACAGTTCGCCGGTGCCGTGGTCGAACGAGCCCTGCGAGCGGCCGACGCCGCGGAAGTTGAAGCGCAGCGCCGAGAAGCCGCGATGCACGAAGGCGTAGTAGAGCTGGTAGATGATCGGGTGGTTCATCGTGCCGCCGAACTGCGGATGCGGATGCAGGATGATGGCGATCGGGGCGTTCTTCTGCCGGGCCGGATGATAGCGGCCCTCGATGCGGCCGGCGGGACCGGTGAAAATGACCTCAGGCATGAACGGCACCTCGACGGCTGGGACAGGCGGCCGTGCGGCCATCTGTCGTGATTCCGGTTCACGGACCGGCTTCGCAACTTAATGTAACGCTTTGACGCGATTTATGTTTTCAGTGTACGACAACGGCGCTGGAAAGCCGCGTCGCGGCGTTCTAACACAGTCACCCGGGCGAAATGCAAGGAAATTGCGAAGCAATATCCGGGGGATCGCACGGGCCGGACCCGATATCGGAACCATGAGCACGCCACGCCGCAGCTATTTCGACTGGAACGCGACCGCGCCGCTGCGCGGCGAGGCGCGCGCGGCGATGCAGGCAGCGCTCGCGACGACCGGCAACGCGTCTTCGGTTCACGCCGAGGGGCGCGCGGCGCGGGCGCTGATCGAGCAGGCGCGCGCCGACGTCGCGGCACTGGTCGGCGCGGAGGCAAAGCAGGTCATCTTCACCGCAGGCGGCACCGAGGCGAACGCGCTCGCGCTGACGCCGCAGCTCGAGGCGGGGTCCGACAAGACCCCGCGCGGCGCGCTGCTGGTGTCGGCGGTCGAGCACCCGTCCGTGCTGGCGGGCGGGCGCTTCGCGCAAGTCGAGATCGTGCCGGTGGACGCGCAGGGGCGCGTCGATCCGGTTCAACTTCAGAAAAAGGTTGAACAGACCGAACGTCCGCTGGTCTCGGTGATGTTCGCCAATAACGAGACCGGCATCATTCAGCCCATCGCGGATATGGGCGCCATCGTCCACGCTGCGGGTGGGCTTTTGCATGTCGATGCCGTGCAGGGTGCGGGGCGCGTCGCCTGCGACATGGTCGCGCTCGGCGCCGACCTGATGACAGTCTCAGGCCACAAGATCGGCGGTCCGCAGGGCGTCGGTGCGCTGGTCCGCCGGGCCGATCTGCACTTGCCGGCGCTGATCCGCGGCGGCGGCCAGGAGCGTGGCTACCGGGCCGGCACCGAGAACGTGGCGGCGATCGCCGGATTCGGGGCGGCGGCGCGCGCGGCGCTCGCGGAGCGGGAGGCGGCCGCCTCGCGCATGGCGGGCTTGCGGGATCGCATCGAGGCCGGATTGCGCGCCGAAAACCCCGACGTTGTGATATTCGGGGCCGGCGCGGAACGGTTGCCCAATACCATTTCCTTCTCGAAGCCCGGCATGAAGGCGGAAACCGCCATAATCGCTTTCGATCTCAACGGGATAGCGGTGTCGTCGGGGGCGGCCTGTTCCTCCGGCAAGGTCCAGCCGTCCCATGTGCTGGCCGCGATGGGGGTCGATCCGGCGCTGGCGGGCGGCGCGATCCGGCTCAGTCTGGGCTGGGAGACGACGGAAGACGATGCTGGAAACGTTCTAAATGCTTGGCGAAAAGTGGCTTCGGCCTTATCTAAGGGGCGAGGAATTGCCGCCTGAGGCGGCGTGACAAAGGGTCAAACGCGAACGGACAACGCGAGACGACCATAACCGACCAGTCCAACCCGCGGTCCTTGAAACCGTGAGCGGAGGGATGAATGCCGGCTGTACAAGAGACCGTCGATCAGGTCCGCAGCATCGACGTCGATCAATACAAATACGGCTTCGAGACCAAGATCGAATCCGAAAAGGCCCCGAAGGGTCTTTCGGATGACATCGTGCGCTTCATTTCGGCCAAGAAGGGCGAGCCGGACTGGATGCTGCAGTGGCGGCTCGACGCCTATAAGCGCTGGCTGACCATGCAGGAGCCGACCTGGGCGCGGGTCGAGTATCCGAAGATCGACTACAACGACCTCTACTATTATTCGGCTCCGAAGGCGTTCAAGGCGCCGAAGTCGCTCGACGAGGTCGACCCCGAAATCCTGCGCACCTACGAGAAGCTCGGCATCCCGCTCAAGGAGCAGGAGATCCTCGCCGGCGTGCGCAAGCAGGGCGAGCCGAGCCAACTCGACGATGACGAGACCGGCGGCAGCTACCAGCCCGGCCGCGTCGCGGTCGACGCGGTGTTCGACTCGGTGTCGGTCGCGACCACTTTCAAGGAAGAGCTGAAGAAGGCCGGCGTGATCTTCATGCCGATCTCCGAGGCGCTGCGCGAGCATCCCGATCTCGTGAAGCAGTATCTCGGCACGGTCGTTCCGGTGACCGACAACTTCTTTGCGACGCTCAACTCGGCGGTGTTCTCCGACGGCTCGTTCGTCTATGTGCCACCGGGTGTGCGCTGCCCGATGGAACTGTCGACCTATTTCCGCATCAACGAGAAAAACACCGGCCAGTTCGAGCGCACGCTCATCATCGCCGACAAGGGCTCCTATGTGAGCTACCTCGAAGGCTGCACCGCGCCGATGCGCGACGAGAACCAGCTGCACGCCGCGGTGGTCGAGCTGATCGCGCTCGAGGACGCCGAGATCAAGTATTCGACGGTGCAGAACTGGTATCCGGGCGACGCCGAAGGCAAGGGCGGCATCTACAACTTCGTCACCAAGCGCGGCGACTGCCGCGGCGCGCGCGCCAAGATTTCCTGGACGCAGGTCGAGACCGGCTCGGCGATCACCTGGAAATATCCGAGCTGCATCCTGCGCGGCGACAATTCGCGCGGCGAGTTCTACTCGATCGCGATCTCGAACGGCCGCCAGCAGGTCGATAGCGGCACCAAGATGATCCATCTCGGCAAGAACACGGTCAGCCGGATCATCTCCAAGGGCATTTCGGCCGGCAAGTCGAACAACACCTATCGCGGGCTCGTTTCGGCGCATCGCAAGGCGACCGGCGCGCGCAACTTCACCAACTGCGACTCGCTGCTGATCGGCGACAAATGCGGCGCGCATACCGTGCCCTATATCGAGGCGAAGAACTCGTCCTCGACCTTCGAGCACGAGGCGACCACCTCGAAAATCTCCGAGGACATGCTGTTCTACTGCCGCCAGCGCGGCATGAGCGCCGAAGAGGCGACCGCGCTCGTCGTCAACGGCTTCGTCAAGGACGTGCTGCAGCAGTTGCCGATGGAATTCGCGGTCGAGGCGCAGAAGCTGATCTCGATCTCGCTGGAAGGCTCGGTGGGCTGATGCCGGTCAAGCGCATCTGGCACGGCTGGACGACGCCGGAGAACGCTCACGCCTATGAGCAGCTTCTCAAGACGCACGTCTTTCCGGGTATCGAGGCGAAGAACGTGAAGGGCTATCGCTCGATCGAACTGCTGCGCAAGCCGGTGGGCGAGGAGGTCGAGTTCGTCACGATCATGACCTTCGACGATCTCGATGCGGTGAAATCCTTCGTCGGCGAGGATTACGAGACGGTCTATGTGCCGGAAAAGGCGCGGGCGGTATTGAAGCGGTTCGATCAGCGGTCGATGCACTACGACCTGGTCGAGACCAGAACTTACTAAGGGTTTGTGATGTCGTTGCTTGAAGTGAAGAACCTCCATGCCCGCGTCGGCGAGCGCCAGATCCTCAACGGGCTGACGCTGACGGTCGAGCAGGGGCAGGTCGCCGCGATCATGGGGCCGAACGGCTCCGGCAAATCGACGCTCGCCTATGTGCTTGCCGGAAAGTCCGGCTATGAGGTGACCGAGGGCGAAGTCCTGCTCAACGGCGAGAGCGTGCTCGGCATGGAGCCGGAAGAGCGCGCCGCCAAGGGCGTGTTCCTCGCGTTCCAGTATCCGATGGAAATTCCCGGCGTCGCCTCGATGACCTTCCTGCGCACTGCGGTGAACGCGCAGCGCAAGGCGCGCGGCCTCGCCGAGCTTTCGACGCCCGACTTCATGAAGCAGGTGCGCGAGAAGGCCGGCGAACTCGGCATCAGCAACGACATGCTGCGCCGCGCGGTGAATGTCGGATTCTCAGGCGGCGAGAAGAAGCGCAACGAGATTCTGCAGATGGCGATGCTGGAGCCGAAACTCGCGGTGCTCGACGAGACCGATTCCGGCCTCGACATCGACGCGCTGCGCATCGTCGCCGACGGCGTCAACCGGCTGCGCGCGCCGGACCGCGCGATGGTGGTCATCACGCACTATCAGCGGTTGCTGTCTTACATCGTGCCGGACGTCGTTCATGTGCTTGCCAAGGGCAAGGTGGTGAAGTCCGGCGGCAAGGATCTGGCGCTCGAACTCGAAGCCAAGGGCTATGCCGATTTCGTCGGCGAGGGGCGTAAATGAACGCGAATGTCCCGACCAATGTCCGGACGATGAAGACGGCCGCCGAGCAGGCGCTGGCCGAGACTTTTGCCGGTGCGCAGCCGACGCTGCCGGGCAAGGGCGCGGTCGCCGCGTTGCGCGCGGACGCCTTCAAACGGTTCGAGACGTCGGGCTTGCCGCACCGCCGTGTCGAGGAATGGAAATACACCGATCTGCGCGCGTTGATGCGCGAGGCACAGCCGCTGGCCGGCGCGCCCGACGCGGCTGCGAAAGCCAAAGCGAAGAATGCCGGCGCGCTGTTTGCCGGCATCGCGGCGCGCAAGCTTGTCTTCGTCGATGGCGCCTTCGTGCCGGAACTGTCCGATCTGTCTGCGGAGGCCGGCCTCACCATCGCGTCGATGGCAGAGGCGCTGGCAAAGGGCGATGCGCTGGTCGCCACCCATGTCGGCAAGACCGTCGAGACGAAGGATGTCGGGGTCGCGCTCAACACGGCGCTGATGGGCGACGGGGCGGTGATCCATGTCGCCGCCGGCACCAAGATCGAAAAACCGATCCATCTGGTGTTCTTCGGATCGCAGGCCGCTGCGAGCGTCACGCGCTCGCTCGTCGTGATCGAGAAGGGCGCGAGCGTCACGCTGCTCGAAAGCCACGACAGCGCGGCGGGGCAGGCCAACACCGCGCTTGAAATCCGCGTCGCGGACGGCGCGGCCGTCGAGCACGTCAAGACCGTCGATGCCGGCGCGCTGCATCTGTCGAGCCTGATGGCGTCGGTCGGCGCCAAGGCGGTCTTCAACACCTTCGCTTTCACCGCTGCGAGTGCGCTGACGCGCAACCAGATGTTTCTTCGCTTTGCCGGCGAGGACACGCAGGCCAATATCGGCGGCGCGACGCTGGCGCGCGGGCGCGAGCATGTCGACAACACGCTGCTGATCGATCACGCGGCGGTCGGCTGCGAAAGCCGCGAGCGGTTCCGCACCGTGCTCGACGGCGAAAGCCGCGGCATCTTCCAGGGCAAGATCGTCGTGCAGCCGCACGCGCAGAAGACCGACGCCAAGATGGCCAGTCACTCGCTGCTCTTGTCGGACGACGCCGAGGCCAATGCGAAGCCGGAACTCGAAATCTTCGCCGACGACGTGCAGTGCGGCCACGGCGCGACCGTCGGCGCGCTGCAGCAGGATCTGCTGTTCTATCTGCGCGCCCGCGGCATCCCGAAAAAGGAAGCCGAGGCGCTGCTGATCCAGTCTTTCGTCGCCGAGCCGATCGAGGCCGTCGCGCATGAGGGCGTGCGCGCCGCGCTCAACGGCGCGGTCGAGCGCTGGCTCGCCGGGCGGGCGTGAGGGTGCGGTCATGAATGCGCCGCTGAAATCCCATCCCGCCATCGCCGCGAACGGCTACGACGTCGCGCGCATCCGCGCCGACTTCCCGGCGCTGGCGATGCAGATTTATGGCAAGCCGCTCGTCTATCTCGACAACGCGGCGTCGGCGCAGAAGCCGAAGGCCGTGCTGGAGCGGCTGGAACGCGCCTACACGCAGCAATACGCCAATGTGCATCGCGGGCTGCATTACCTCGCCAACGAGGCGACCGAGGCTTATGAGGGCGCGCGCGACGCGGTGAAGGCGTTTCTCAACGCGCCGAAGCGCGAAGAGGTGATCTTCACCCGCAACGCCACCGAGGCGATCAATCTCGTGGCGCAGACCTTCGGCCGCGAGCGCATCAAGGCGGGCGACGAGATCGTGCTCTCGATCATGGAGCACCATTCCAACATCGTGCCGTGGCATTTCCTGCGCGAGCGGCAGGGCGCCGTCATCAAATGGGCGCCGGTCGATGCCGACGGCAATTTCCTGATCGACGAATTCGAGAAGCTTCTGACGCCCAAGACCAAGCTCGTCGCCATCACGCAGATGTCGAACGTGCTTGGCACTACGGTGCCGGTGAAGGAGGTCGTGAAGCTCGCCAAGGCGCGCGGCATTCCGGTGCTGATCGACGGCAGCCAGGCGGCGGTGCATCTCGACGTCGACGTGCAGGACATCGGTTGCGACTTCTACGTCTTCACCGGCCACAAGCTTTACGGCCCGACCGGCATCGGCGTGTTGTGGGGCAGATACGATCTGCTCGCCGCCATGCCGCCGTTCAACGGCGGCGGTGAGATGATCCACGAGGTGTTCGAGGACCGCATCACCTATGGCGAGCCGCCGCACCGCTTCGAAGCCGGCACGCCGCCGATCGTGCAGGCGATCGGGCTTGGGGCGGCGATCGATTACGTCAATTCGATCGGCAAGCCGCGCATTCGCGCGCATGAATTAGAAGTGGTCCAATATGCGCACGACCGGTTGCGCGAGATCAATTCGCTGCGCATCATCGGCAACGCGCGGGACAAGGGCGCCATCGTCTCGTTCGAGATGAAGGGCGCACACCCGCACGACGTCGCGACCGTGATCGACCGCGCCGGCGTCGCGGTGCGGGCCGGCACCCATTGCGCGATGCCGCTGCTCGCGCGCTACGGCGTGACCGCCACATGCCGGGCCTCGTTCGCGATGTACAATACCAAGGAAGAAGTCGACGCGCTGGCCGCGTCGCTGATGAAGGCGCAGGAGTTCTTCACATGAGGCCGCGATCATGAGCGACGAGACACCGACCGCCGAAAAGCCGGCCGTTGCGCCGAATGTCGCGACGGTGGACGCGAGCGGCTCCGCAATTCCGGAAGCCGAGCTGACGCGCATGACCGACGACATCGTCGGCTCGATCAAGACGGTCTACGACCCGGAAATCCCGGCCGATATTTACGAACTGGGGCTGATCTACAAGATCGACATCAAGGACGACCGCTCCGTCCATGTCGAAATGACGCTCACCACTCCGAACTGCCCCTCGGCGCAGGAACTGCCGATCATGGTGGAAAACGCGGTGGCGAGCGTGGCCGGCGTCGGCCCGGTCTCGGTGGACGTGGTGTGGGATCCGCCGTGGGACCCGAGCCGGATGTCCGACGAGGCGCGACTCGTGCTCAATATGTGGTGAGCGGAGCGGGGTGTTGATGGAAGGCTTAACCGTCCCCATCTAGGATTGGCGAGAACGAGGACAGCATGGCTCAGGTTCGACCCCGACCCCAGGTGATGCGGCTCACCGAAGCCGCCGCGGAACGCATCAAGGCTGTGATGGCGCAGTCCGAGACGCCGGTCGCGGGCCTGCGCGTCGGCGTCAAGAACGGCGGCTGCGCCGGCATGGAATACACCATGAACTACGCCGCCGAGGTGAAGCCGGGCGACGAGGTGATCGAGGACAAGGGCGTCAAGCTGCTGATCGACCAGAAAGCGGTTTTGTTCCTGCTCGGCACCGAAATGGACTACCGGATCGACAAGCTGTCCTCGCAGTTCGTGTTCAACAACCCGAACCAGACCTCGGCCTGCGGCTGCGGTGAGTCCGTGCAGCTTGCGCCCGCGGACTTTTCCCCTGCGGACATGGCGAAGCCCAACTAGGCGGCTGCCGTGGCGTCGCCGCCCGATGCCGATTTCATCAGCGACCTGTTCTCCGAATTCGGACCCGTTTCCGTGCGCCGCATGTTCGGCGGCGCGGGGATTTCCGTCGACGGCGCGACGTTCGCCATCGTGTTCGACGGCGTGATCTATCTGAAAACGGACGACGCCTCGCGGGCCGCGTTCGAGAGCGAAGGCTCAGCGCCGTTCGTCTATCCGCTGATGAAGAAGCCGCGGCCCCGCCGCAAGCCGTCGTCGTTCTGGCGGCTGCCGGACCGGCTCTACGACGATCCGGCCGAACTCGCGGCGTGGTCGCAGATCGCGCTCGGCGTCGCGCGCAAGCGCGCCGATCAGCGCGCCGCCAAGACGCCGGCTGCGAAGCGCCCGCCGCGCCGGAGCGCGGCGAAGCCGGCATCCTCCCGAAAAAAGTCGGCGGCAAAGCGCGACGCTCGCCGCCGCTCGTCTTGACCCTCCGCAGCCGATCCGGCCCAATAGCCGGTCTTTGATGGGGGACCGGCCCGACGTCCGTCTTTCATGGGGGACCGGCCCGACGGCCGGTCTTGGCGGGGTACGACATCGTGTGGCGTAGCGGAGGCGTGTGGCGAGGCGCGGCGATTGGCGCGCTGGTGGCGTTGCTGGCCGCCGGGTCGGCCGCGCCGGCGCTGGCGGCCGCAAAGAAGGGCGGCAAAAGCAGCGGTCCCGCGGCCTGCGTCGATCCGGACGACCCGCCGAATTTTCCCTGGCAGAAGGTCAAATCCGGCGACACCTGCGTCGAATTCACCAACAGCCTCAGCGTCGTCTACCAGAAGCTGATGCAGTCGTCGGGAAGCCTGCCGACGCCGTTGCGCTCCAGCACGGCGTCGATCGGCAATCCGGAGGTCAAGACCGTCACGTTCGAGTCGCGCATGGCGACGACGACGCCAACCCGGCTCGGCGATCTCGAGACGGTGCTCGGCGTCCAGGTCCAGCGCAGCAGCGGCGACACCTATATTTACACGACACTGAGCGAGGGCACCGTGGCGCTCGCCGGCGCGACGGCCGGCTACACCAGCAGCGTGATGAATTTCTGGAGCGGCGATTTCCAGTTCAGCGCGACGTCTCCGCAGCGCACCGTCGCCGTCGCGCGATACGAATATGAGGTGATCCCGAACGGCAAGCTCGGTCTGTCGCTCGAAACCGGCGTGGCGACCCGGCAGACCAATTCCAAGCTGTTCGCGCCGGTTTACTCCGACGATCCGGTGCTGGCCGCGCGGTTTCTCTACCAGACCGATCCGCTGTCGCTGCATCTGGCCGGCATGATCCATCGCGCCAAGGTCGAGCGCGACCGCCAGTTGCCCGGCACCAGCCCGTCCGACGAGATCCGCGGCTGGGTGGTGAGCGCCGGCACCACCTTCGAGGTGCTGCCGATCGGCGAGGACGATGAGATCAGCACGCAGGTGACCTATGCCGACAACGCCTCGGCCTATCTCGGCACCAACAGCGACCTGTCCACCTTCGCCAGCGCGCTGCCGTTCTCGGTCGAAACCCGCGGCTGGAGCGTGGTGGCGTCCTATCACCGGCAATGGTCGGAGCAATGGGAGTCGAATGTCTTCGTCAGCCACCTGACGCTCGACATTTCGACGCCGTTCGGCGATCCGAAGCTGACCAGCACGCGCTATGCCGGCAATCTCATCTTCAAGCCGTATGATTATGTGAAGCTCGGCGGCGAACTCGGATTTCTCGATGTGCGCACGGACATCCCGACCGGCGCGCTGGCCGCGGTTCGCGGCGTCACCGGACGCGGGCTGACCGGCTATCTGTTCGCCTCGGTCGACTTCTGAAGGAGCGGGCGGCGCGGCAAGCGCGTTACGCGACCTTGGCGGCCTCGGGCGTCGCTTCCGGATCGGTTTCGCAAATCACGCGGTTGCGGCCGTGGCGCTTGGCGGCATAGAGGCAGGAGTCGGTGCGCTCGATCAGGCTCTGCACCGTGTCGCCGTTGCGGAGCGTGGCGACGCCGACCGACACCGTAATGCGGCCGAGCCGTTCGCCGGTCGAGCGCTTCATCAGTTCCTTCGTCATCACCGCCTTGCGGATGTGGTCGGCGACGGTAGCGGCCGAGCGCAGCACGGTGTTCGGCAGCACGATGGCGAATTCCTCGCCGCCGTAGCGCGCAGCGGTGTCCTGGCCCTTGATGTTCTGCCGCATCGACATCGCGACGAGGCGCAGCACCTGGTCGCCGGTCAGGTGACCGTAGTTGTCGTTGAACTTCTTGAAGTGATCGACGTCGGTCAGGATCAGCGACAGCGGCTCGTTCTTTTCCCGCGCTTCTTCCATCGCGCGGGCAAGCGTGCCGTCGAAGAATTTGCGGTTGGAGAGCTGCGTCAGCGGATCGGTCAGGCTTTCGGTGCGCACCGCCTCCAGATTGTTCTGCAGCTCGGTGATTTCCTGCTTGGAGGCGGAGAGGCGGGCCTCGAGCTTCTGGTTCGAGGCTTCCATGTCTTTGGCCGACTGGACGAGGCCCTCGACGATGGCGCGCAGGCCCTCGCGGTCCTTGGACTGGCCGAGCTGCTCGGTCATGCCGGCGAGGCTTTCCGAGTAGCTGTTGGCGGTGCCGGCCGCGGCGTCGATCATCGCCATGACCTGCTCGATCTCGCCCATCACCCGGTCGCCGACGCTGTCGATACGGTCGGTGAGGCGGGTCGGCGAAAGGAATTCGGCGTAGATCTGTTCGAGATCGGCGTCGGATAGCGCGTCCTGCGCGGCCAGCATGTCGTTGATGCGCTGGTTCAGCGACGGATTGTAGCCGGTGGCGTAGGTGTACCAGATCTCGTAATTGCGCGGAGTCGCCGGCTGACGGAGCGCCTTGATCTGCCCGAGCGCAATTTCGGCAAACGCCAAAGTGCGCTCGTGCTCGTCCGCGTGCCCTGTCATCACAAGACCCATAGGCGTCCGACCGATTGACCCAAAGAATTTCACTGCGCGCGCGGCACAATAACCGCGCGTTATGAGCCAGAGCCTAGGCCACAGGGATGAATCGGGAGTAAATGCCCCCAAGAAGGCGGCATAAATTTCCTCCCTGTGGAGAAAATGCGCCGTTTTGCGACGCGGATCGCGTCAGGCCTTGATGGAGACGGGGCGCAGCAGGAAAGCCGGCAAATGCGAGGTATCGGGCTCGTCATGCTGCGGCTGGCGCTGTTCGCCGCCACCGCGTCCGGGCTTGGCTGAGGGGCGCGCCGGCTTGCCGGCGGGCTTTGCCGCCGTCTCGGTCCGCGGCTCGGCCTCCTGCCGGGGCGCAGACCGCGATTGCTCACGCGGCTGATGCGAATCGGCGGACCGCGTGTCGCGCGACCGGCCACGGCCGCCGCGTTGGCGGCCCCGGCCACGTCCGCGGCTCTCGTCCTGAGGAGCGGCAGCCGTGTCGTCCGGCGGCGGACCGTCCGCCCATTTGATCGACTGACCGGTCAGCCGCTCGATCGCGCCGAGCGACTTCTGGTCGGAGGGCGCGACGATGGTGATCGCCGTGCCGGACTTGCCGGCGCGGCCGGTGCGGCCGATGCGGTGGACGTAATCGTCCGGATGATGCGGCACGTCGAAATTGAAGACGTGGCTCACATCCGGGATGTCGAGACCGCGCGCGGCGACGTCGGAGGCGATCAACAGATCGGCCTCGCCCTTCTTGAAGCGGTCGAGCGCGGCCATGCGAGCCGGCTGGTCCATGTCGCCATGCAGGGCGACGGCGTTGAAGTTGTGGCGCTGGAGCGAGCGCAGCAGCGTCGCGACCTCGCGCTTGCGGTTGCAGAACACGATGGCGTTCTTGAAGTTGTCCGCCGAGCGGATCAGCCGGCGCAGCGTGTCGCGCTTCTCGTAATCCTCGCGGCCGGTCGCGACCAGAAGCTGGGTGATGGTCGCGGCGGTGGTGGCGGGGCGGGAGACTTCGACGCGCGCCGGGTTGTGCAGGAAGGTGTCGGCGATGTGCTGGATTTCCGGCGGCATGGTCGCGGTGAAGAACAGCGTCTGCCGGGTAAAGGGCACGAGCTTGCCGATGCGCTCGATGTCGGGGATGAAGCCCATGTCAAGCATGCGGTCGGCTTCGTCGATGATGAGCAGTTCGCAGCCCGACAGCAGCAGGCGTCCGCGCTCTGAATGATCGAGCAGGCGGCCCGGCGTCGCGATCAGCACGTCGACGCCGCGCAGCAGCTTGGAATCCTGATCGCCGAACGAGACGCCGCCGATAATCAGGGCGACATTGAGCTTGTGGTTCTTGCCGTATTTCTCGAACTGCTCGGCGACCTGCGCGGCGAGTTCGCGCGTCGGCTCGAGGATCAGCGTGCGCGGCATGCGTGCGCGGGCGCGGCCCTGTTCGAGCATCGTCAGCATCGGCAGCACGAAGGCGGCGGTCTTGCCGGTGCCGGTCTGCGCGATGCCGAGCACGTCGCGGCGCGCGAGCACCTGCGGGATGGCCTGTTCCTGGATCGGAGTGGGGGTCTTGTAGCCGGCCGCCTCAATGGCGGAGAGAACCTTGTCGGACAGGCCGAGATGCGAAAAAGACATAAAACCTCAGGCGAGGGTCAACCTCGAAGTGGGATCGTTGGTCCCCCGCGCTCAATTTGCGGTGGCCGTCGCTGGTCCCGGACCTTGCCGGTGTCGACCGTTGCTCTGGCCTTGAATGCGCGGGGAAAAGCGGCCGATTCCATGGTCGGCCCGTTCGCCGGGAACATAAGGTGAAAGGGCGGAAAGTCAATGTTCGGCGGGCGCAGAACGGCTATTCGCCGCCAACGTTCTTAACGCCGCCGCCATTGCTGCGGTTTCCCGCGGTCCCGGCGGGACGCGGATACCGGACGGCTAGACGTCGAGCAGATCCTCGGCGGCGAATTCGGCCTTTTCCTGGATGAATTCGAAGCGGGCTTCGGCCTTGGTGCCCATCAGGCGCTCGACCGACTTGTCGGTCGGCTTGCGGTCCTTGTCGGCCAGCACGACCTTGAGCAGCGTGCGCTTGCGCGGGTCCATCGTGGTTTCCTTGAGCTGCGCCGCCATCATCTCGCCGAGGCCTTTGAAGCGCGAGACTTCGACCTTGGCGTTGGCGTTGAACTCCTTCTTGAGCAGCTCGTCCTTGTGCTTGTCGTTGCGCGCATAAACGATCTTGCCGCCGTGCGAGAGGCGATAGAGCGGCGGCACCGCGAGATAGAGCCGCCCCGCGTCGATCAGCTTCGGCATCTGCCGGTAGAAGAAGGTGATGAGCAGCGAGGCGATGTGGGCGCCGTCGACGTCGGCGTCCGTCATCACGATGATCTTTTCGTAGCGCAGATCCTTCTCGTGATAATGCGCGCCGGTGCCGCAGCCGAGCGCCTGCACCAGATCGGCGAGCTGCGCGTTCTGCGCGAGCTTGTCCTTGCCGGCGGAGGCGACGTTGAGGATCTTGCCGCGCAGCGGCAGGATCGCCTGCGAACGGCGATCGCGCGCCTGCTTGGCGGAGCCGCCGGCCGAGTCGCCCTCGACGATGAAGAGTTCGGAGCCGTCGGCGGCGGAGTCGGTGCAGTCCGCGAGCTTGCCGGGCAGCCGCAGCTTGCGCACCGCGGACTTACGCTGCACGTCCTTTTCCTGACGGCGGCGGATGCGCTCCTCGGCGCGCTCGATGACGAATTCAAGGAGCTTGTTGGCCTGCGCCGGATTGCCGGCGAGCCAGTGGTCGAACGGATCGCGGATCGCCTGCTCGACGATGCGCGCGGCTTCCGCGGTCGCGAGGCGGTCCTTGGTCTGGCCCTGGAATTCCGGTTCGCGCACGAAGACGGAGAGCATGCAGGCCGCGCCGGTCATGATGTCGTCGCTGGTCACCGGAGCGACGCGCTTGTCCATGCCGACGCGCTCGGCGTGATCCTTCAGGCCGCGGAGCAGGGCGGTGCGCAGGCCGGACTCATGCGTGCCGCCGTCCGGCGTCGGAATCGTGTTGCAGTACGAGTTGATGAAGCCGTCGGCGTCGGCGGTCCACGCCACCGCCCATTCGGCGGCGCCATGCTTGCCGGTCTTGCTGTGCGAGCCGGTGAAGATGTCCGGGTGAACCAGCGTCGCGCCCTCGATGCTGGCGGAGAGATAATCCTTCAGACCCTCCGCGAAGTGGAAGACAGCTTTCTCCGGAACGTCGCCTTCGTCTTTCAGCAGCGCCTTGTCGCAATGCCAGCGCACCTCGACGCCGCCGAACAGATAGGCTTTCGAGCGCGCCATCTTGAAGACGCGCTCCGGCTTGAAGCCGGCCTTGGGTCCGAAGATTTGCGGATCGGGACGGAAGCGGATCTTGGTGCCGCGCCGGTTCGGCGCGCGGCCGGCCTTGACCAGTTTGCCCTTCGGCTTGCCGCGCTCGAACACCATCTTGTAGAGCGTCTGGTCGCGGGCGACCTCGACCTCCATGCGCTCCGAGAGCGCATTGGCGACGGAGACGCCGACGCCGTGCAGGCCGCCGGAGGTCTCATAGACCTTGGAGTCGAATTTGCCGCCGGCGTGGAGCGTGCACATGATGACTTCGAGCGCCGACTTGTTCTTGAACTTCGGATGCGGATCGACCGGAATGCCGCGGCCGTTGTCGTTGATGCTGATGAAGCCGTCGGCTTCGAGATCGACCTCGATCCAGTTGGCGTGGCCGGCCAGCGCCTCGTCCATCGCGTTGTCGATGACTTCGGCGAACAGGTGATGCAGCGCCTTCTCGTCGGTGCCGCCGATATACATGCCGGGCCGGCGGCGGACCGGCTCGAGCCCCTCCAGAACCTCGATGTCGCGTGCGGTGTAGTCGCCGCCGCCCGAGCCGCCCTTCGCGGCTTTGCCGCGCGCGGACTCCTTGGCGGATTTGCCGGGTGTCTTGCGCTCGCCGCCGCGCTTGGCGGGCATGTCGAACAGGTCGGTCTGTTTGGCGGTCTTTTTCTTGGTCGCGGATTTGGCCATTGCGGGACTGATATGGGGTGAAGCCGAATCAATTACGAGGACTATGCCACGGTAGGGGCGGCAAAAGGCTGCAGAATTGCCGCCGCGGAATTGGCCTGCTGGCGCGGCTGAGGCGGGCAGGCTAGACAAAGCGGCCGCGCAGGGAACCGGGCTTTTATGGGAATCGAAAGCTATTTCGAGCAGGTGTCGGCGTTTGCCCGCGAGCATCAGGCCTGGGCGCTGCCGATCATGTTCGCGCTCGCCTTCGCCGAGTCGCTCGCCTTTATTTCGTTCATCATTCCGGCCTGGGGCGCGCTCGTCGCCATCGGGGTCGCGCTCGGGCAAAGCGGCGTCAACCTGGTGCCGGTATGGATCGCGGCCTCGCTCGGCGCCGCCTGCGGCGACTGGCTGTCCTACTGGATCGGCCGCAAGCTCGAGCACCGCGTCGCGCATATCTGGCCGCTGTCGCGCAATCCGAGTCTCATTCCGCGCGGGGAAGCCTTCGTGAAGAAGTGGGGCGTGCTCGGCATCGTCATCGGGCGCTTCTCGGGTCCGCTGCGCGCTTCGGTGCCGCTGGTCGCCGGCATCTTCGAGATGCCGTACTGGCGATTTCAGGCCGCCAATTTCGCGTCGGCCTTTCTGTGGGCCGGCGTGTTGCTGCTGTTCGGCGACGGCCTGTCGAAGACGCTGACGATGTTCAGCAAATAAAAAAACCTGCCGGCGCGGGCCGGCAGGTTGTCGTGTTGCGTGCTGGAGTTTTACTTCGCCGCGGCGAGGCCGGCTTCCGACACCTGCGTGTCCTGCTCGCCGGTGCCGCCGCTTGCGCCGATGCCGCCGACGATCTTGCCGCCGACCACGATCGGCAGGCCGCCCGGCACCGCATTGGCGCCGCGCAGCTGCATCACATAGGTATTGCCCGCCTTGAGCGCATTGTGGAACGCCGCGGTCGGGCGGCGGAACAGCGCGGCCGACGTCGCCTTGTCCATCGCGACGTTGATCGAGCCGTATTGCGTGTTGTCCATTTTCTGGAACGCGACGAGCGAGCCGTTCGGCTCGACGATGGCGACGGCCATGCTCCAGTTGTTCTTCTTCGCTTCGGCCTGCGCGGCGGCCAGAATTTTCTGCGCGAGTTCCAGCGAGACCGGTGTACCGATCGCCGGCGGTCCAGCCTGTTGGGCGCTGGCAGTGCCGGCAAGAACCGCGGCAGCGAGGGCCGCGGCGACAGTCAGACGACGCATTCACTCCTCCCAGTCTGTGTGATGGCCGGGCAATGCGGACCAAAGGGTCCGTCGCCGCGGCCTGTTTTCTCAGGCGGGCCGAGATTATCGGAACCCGCGAGCAACGCCTATTGGGCTGCCTCGCAGTGCGGAATAAGGATCGTTGATCGGGGCTAGACCGGCAGGGAGAATGCGGTTCAAATCACCGCAATGTGAAAGAATTTTGCAATCGCCTGTCGCATTCTCGCAAGGATGCGTCTGCTTGAATGCGAGTTTCAGAATACGTTTTTTCGCTGCAACACAAGACCAGACATCGGAGGAACAACGATGACTCAGTTTACGCGCCGTGACGTCTTCGCGACGGCGGCCGGCGCCGCCGCGACGGCTGCCGCAGGGTTCAACCCGCTGACGCTCGCGTCGGCGAATGCGCAAGGCGTGGCGGGATCGACCACCGGCGTCTACCGCTACAAGCTCGGCGACATCGAGCTGATCCAGGTGCTCGACGGTGCGCGCACCTTCCCGATGCCGGACAAGTTCGTCGCCAATGTCGACAAGGAGCAGGCAGCCGCGGCGTTCGAAGGCCTCTACATGCCGAAAGGGCAGGTGACGATCTCGTTCAGCCCGCTGATCGTGAAGTCCGGCGGCAAGACCATCGCGATCGACACCGGCAACGGCCTCGGCGCCTTCGCGGCGACCAAGGGCGCGGTCGGCAATACGCGCGCGAACATGCAGGCGGCCGGCATCGACGTGAAGGCGGTCGACATCGTGCTGATCTCGCATTTCCACGGCGACCACATCAACGGCCTGAAGAATGCCGACGGCACGCCGGCCTACACGAGCGCCGAGATCAAGGTGCCCGAGGCCGAGCAGAAGTTCTGGACCGACGAGTCGAACCAGAGCAAGGCGAACGGCGCCAACAAGGGCAACTTCGCCAACGTGAAGAAGGTGTTCGACGGCCTCAAGACGACGCCGTTCGAGGTCGGCAAGGAAGTCGCCCCCGGCATCACCGCGATCGCGACGCCGGGCCACACGCCGGGCCACGTCTCCTTCATCATCAGCAGCGGCTCGAAGAAGCTCGTCGTGCAGGGCGACGTCACCAACCAGCCGGGCGTTTTCATGCGCAACCCGAACTGGCATCTGGTGTTCGACAACGACGGCGCGATGGCGGAAGCGACGCGCCGCAAGTTCTACGACATGGCGATGGCCGAGAAGATGCCGGTGGTCGGCTATCATTTCCCGTTCCCGGCGGCCGGCTATGTCGAGAAGGACGGCAACGGCTACCGGCTGATTCAGGTTCACGCGCTGACCTGAGCGGTTCGCACGATTGCGAGGGAGGGCCGCCGTCGCCGGCGGCCCTTTCTTTTTTCACGCTCCGATAACCTGCGTTCATTGGCGGGCGCCGCGCGAAGGCGTTACAATGGGGTCATGAGCGCGATGTCGTCGCAAGCCGCAGCGTTCGATGGTGCCAGTTTCGAGGCCGCTCTCTCCGCGCGCGCGGAGGAGATGGCGGCTGCCTGCACGCGCTGCGGCAAATGCGTGGAGGTTTGTCCGGTGACGGATGCCGCCGGCGTCGGCCTGTCGGGCGGCGCGGTGTCGCCGTCCGAGGTGATCGGCGGCGTGATCGATATCCTGCGCACCGGCGAGGGGCCTGCCGCCTCGCGTGTCTGGGCCAAGGGTTGCGCGCTGTCGGGCGACTGCATCGAGGCCTGCGACGAGGACGTCAATCCGCGTTTCCTGCTGTCGATGGCGCGGGTGGCGCTTGCGAAGAGCACCGTCGAGCCGCGCGAACGCCGCAAGGCCGGCGTCGAGAATTACCGCCTGATGGCCGACGGCGTGACCGTGCTGTCGCGCATGCAACTCGGCGACGAGGCGCTGGGGCGGCTCGGACAGCGGATGACGGAGCGCCTGAGCAGCGGTTCGACCGCGAAACCCGGCGAGGCGCCGGATTTCGTGTTCTACACCGGCTGCAACGTGCTCAAGACGCCGCACATCGCGATGCATGCGCTCGACCTGATGGACGCGCTCGGCATCACCTATCGCGTGATGGGCGGGCCGTCGCATTGCTGCGGCGTGATCCAGTTGCGCACCGGCGACACCGAGATGTCGGGCCGCATGGGCGCCAACACGCTCGGCAAGCTCGCTGAAGGCAAGACCGGCGTGCTCGCCTGGTGCGGCAGCTGCCATGTGCAGTTCACCGAGACGATGCTGCCGACGGTCGAGAAGATGACCGGCGCGCGGCCGTTCGAGATGACGCCGTTCATGCTGTTTCTCTCTGGCAAGTTCGATGCGCTGAAGCCGATGCTGACGCGTCGCGTCGCGATGCGTGTCGCGCTGCATGTGCCGCCGGGCGTGCGCGGCGTCGCGGCCGTGTGCCGCGATCTGCTGGCTGCCGTGCCCGGCATCGAGATCGTCGATATCGGCCAGCCGTCGGTCGGGCTGATGAACAATTCGCTCAACGCGCTGCCGGAGTTCAAGCGCGGCCTGCAGCTTGCGACGCTCGAAGCCTGCGAGAAGGCCGGGGTGGACGCGCTGGTCAATCTCTATCATGTCGACCACCGCGAACTGTGCGCGCATGAGCGCGACTGGCCGTTCCGCATCGTCAACATGATGGAGATCGTCGCGGCCAGCATGGGTCTGCCGGCCTATGACGACAATTTTAAGCGTCTCAAGATGAGCCAGGACGCCGACGCGATCCTGGCCGATTGCCGCGACCTGCTGGCCACGCACGGCATCGCGCCGGAGGCGGCCCGCAAGGCGGTCATGAAGGCGATGCTGGGCGAGCAGCCGCTGCCGCTGAAGGGCGGCTGAGCGCATGCCGGGCTCCCGCCGCGCCCGGCTTGACGGCGGCGGCGCACGGTCCTATTTACCGCGCCCATGATGACAGCAACCGCACGTCCGCTGCGCCGCCGCCGTATCGTCACGGCACGGGCCCGCACGTCTGCGTGACAGGTTCCGTGCCGCCGGACGGAGATCCGCGGCGCGCAGGTCATCGTCGCGATATTTCCTTCCGGCATCGAGCGTGAAGCGCCCCTCGCGGGCATTATGACATAATGCGTCATGCCGGCCGGTTGCCGGCTTCGGGAAGAGAGAACTGCGATGGCAAGGCAAGCGAAAGTCGGCGTGCTGGGCGCCTCGGGCTACACCGGATCGGAACTGGTGCGGATGCTGTTGCGGCATCCGCGCGTCGAGATTGCATTGCTCACCGCCGACCGCCGGGCCGGGCAGGAGATGCGCGAGGTATTCCCGCAGTTCTCGCCGTTCGAACTGCCGAAGCTTGTCTCGATCGAAGGGCTCGACTGGGTCTCGCTCGGTCTCGACCTCGTGTTCTGCGCGCTGCCGCATGCGACGACGCAGAACGTGATCAAGGAACTGCTCGACAAGGCGCCGAGCGTAAAGGTGGTGGATCTGTCCGCCGACTTCCGGCTGTCCGACACCGCGGCTTACGCGAAATGGTACGGCCACGAGCATCACGCGCCGGAGCTGCAGAAGGCAGCGGTCTACGGCCTCGTGGAAGTTCACCGGCGCGCCATCAAGAAGGCGCGGCTGGTCGCCAATCCGGGCTGCTACACCACCTGCGCGCAGCTGCCGCTCGTTCCGCTCATCAAGGAGAAGGCGATCGAGCTCGGCGAGATCGTCGTCGATGCGAAGTCCGGCATGACCGGGGCAGGGCGCTCGGCCAAGGAAGCGATGCTGTTTTCCGAGGTGTCGGAAGGCTTCCACGCCTATGGCGTCGGGCACCACCGGCACATGGCGGAACTCGACCAGGAATTCTCAGCCGCCGCCGGGCGAGAGGTGGTCGTCACCTTCACGCCGCATCTGGTGCCGATGAACCGCGGCATCCTCTCGACCATCTATGTGCGGGGCAGACGCGGCCGCACGCCGGCCGATCTGCATGCGATCCTGTCGAAGACCTATGCGAAGGAGCCGTTCGTGCATGTGCTGCCGTTCGGCGAGACGCCGCAGACGCGGCATGTGCGCGGCTCCAACATGACCTTCATCGGCGTCGCCAGCGACCGCATCGCCGGCCGCGCGATCGTCATCTCGGCGCTCGACAATCTGGTGAAGGGCGCCTCGGGTCAGGCGATCCAGAACATGAATCTCGTGCTGGGCTTTCCCGAGACGCTCGGGATCGAGCAGGTCGCGCTGTTCCCGTAGGAGCCGGTTTTTGCTCGGGCATGATCTTGCCCGAAAACCGGTTCCCGCTTTTCGGGATCGTGCCCTAGGCCAGATTGAAGATCGCGAGCGCGAGCACCACCTGCGCGGCAAAGCCGATCGCGAAGGCGATCGTGCGCGCGAACGGAATGCCGAGCGCGTAGATGACGGCGTGGGCGAGCCGCGCCCAGAAATAGACCGCGCAGGCCGTCGCGGTGGTCGCCGAGCCTTTGCCGGCGGCGTCGATCACCAGCACCAGCGCGGCGAACACCACGAGATTGTCGACCGCGTTGGTGTGGGCGAAATAGAGCCGCTGCGCCCAGGGCGACTGCGGCTTGTCGTTGCGCGAGGGATTGGCCATCGAGCCGACGAGGCCGCGCACCACGATGCGGTCCAGGATGTAGGGAATCCACAGCACGCCGGTCAGCATCGCCGTCAGCGCCAGCCACATCAGTTCTTTGGTCATGGGGTCACTCCCTCGCGAGACTCGCCGCCGGGAGTGTAGCGGAACGGATGCGGGGTGTCGCCGGACTATGGCGTCACGAAGCTATCAACGACTTCACGACGACATAGACCCCAACGGCGATGATGATGCCGGCAAAGGTGATCGACAGGACGTGCTTATGACTGGCGAGGTGCCGAGCAAGGCCGATGCCGGCGAGGCCGCCGACCGCGCCGCCGGCGACGAACAGGCCGGCCAACGCCCAGTCGACGAAACCGGAAAGGGCATAGCTGCCGGCGGTGGTGAGGCCGAAGAGCGTCACCGAAACGAGCGACGAGCCGATGGCGTTGATGAGGGGCATGGCGGTGGCCCCGATCAGTCCGGGCACGATCAGGAAGCCGCCACCGATGCCGAAAAAGCCGGACGCGAGACCGACGATGAAGCCGATGCCGACCAATAGCGGCAGCAGATGTTTCACGTTGTCCGCGCCGAGCCTCACGTCGGGATCGCCGCCGTGATGGCGGGTGCGCAGCATCAGCGCCCCGACTACAATCATTAGCAGGCCGAACAGGGTCAGCAGCCGCCCGCCGTCCATCAGCTTGCCAAGATGGGCGCCGAGCGCGGCTCCCGTCACACCTGAGAGTCCGAAGACGACGGCGCACGGCCATTTTACGGTCCGCGCGCGTGCATGACCGGCGAGATTGAAGGCGGCGCTGGCGGCTACGGCAATCGCGCTCGTGCCGATCGCGACGTGAGTTGAAGGCACGCCGACCACGTAGGTGAGGAGCGGGACGGCAAGGATCGAGCCGCCACCCCCAACGAGACCGAGGCTAAAGCCGACCAGACCGCCGGAGCCGAGCGCCAGAATGGTCGGCAACACGGTCATGCCGTTACGCTGCCGAAGCGGTGCGGCGGTTCCACGGCATTAGGTCGAGCAAGCGCGCCATGCCGCAGGTGCCGGTGATGCCGGCGAACATCAGACCCGCGCCGACGAAGCCGGAGAGCGCAAACAAGTTTGGATTCACCAGCCATCCGAGTGCAACGCCGGCGACGATCAGGCTGCCGGCTGCGATCTGGACCTGGCGATTCATCTCGAGCGGCTGGCGGCGATCCTGCGCGACGGGAAGGCCGGCTTTCTTCCACGCATCGAGCCCGCCTTCAAGTACGAAGGCTGCGCATGAGCCAGCGGCCTGCGCAAGGCGCGGCGCGTTGCCTTTGGTGCGGGCGCCGGAGCGGCAATGGAAGATGAGAATTTCGTCGCCGGGACGGGCAGGATGCTCGGCATCGATGCGGCTCAGCGCGTGATGGCGCGCGCCGGGAATCTTTTCGCGCGCATACTCATCGGCCTCGCGCACATCGACGAGAACGGCGCCCTGGCGCATAAGCTCGGCGGCACGCTGCGGTGAAATCGTCTTCAGGTCTGTCATCACGAGGGCCTTTCTTCTTCTCGATTATTACGGGCAGTAGATCGCCTTCAGCACGGACAACAGCTTGCTCGCGTTCGGATCGGCGATCCGGTAGTAAATGGTCTGGCCGTCGCGACGGGTGGCGACGAGACCGTCCTCGCGC
The DNA here is from genome assembly GCF_050250095.1 of Pseudolabrys sp. Classification (NCBI taxonomy): domain Bacteria; kingdom Pseudomonadati; phylum Pseudomonadota; class Alphaproteobacteria; order Hyphomicrobiales; family Xanthobacteraceae; genus Pseudolabrys; species Pseudolabrys sp. The sequence goes on from NZ_JBFWPH010000001.1 coordinate 1,014,045, forward strand.
ATCCGTCCAAGATGCTGCGAGAGGGCGGACTGGCTTAACCCGACCGCACCGGCAATGGCGCCGACCGACATTTCACGCTCGGCGGCGAGCTGACACAGGATCAATAGCCGGTTTTCATTGGCCAGCAGCTTCAGCAGCAAGGCTGCTTCCCCAGCCTTGCGAGACAAGTCGCTGATGCCGGGCATGGCGGCAGCCTTGGAACGGGAGCGGGCGGCGAGAGCGTTCATCGGTGTATCCTGTACGTTAGATATTGCTAAATTAGTATTTTCTAATATATAAGTCAATACCAAGAACCGCCGATAACGGAGGCAGCAATGCCACAGCAGACGAAGCCCGCGATCCGGGCGTTTTTCGACGAGCCGACGAATACCGTGAGCTATCTGGTGTGGGATCCGGTGAGCCGGCTGGGCGCGGTGATCGATCCTGTGCTCGATTTCGACTACCGCAGCGGCAAGGGGTCGACGACGTCGGCCGACGCCCTGCTGTCGGCGGCGACAAAGGAGGGCGTTACGATTACGTGGGTCCTCGAGACCCACGCGCATGCCGATCACTTATCCGGCGCGCCCTATATCAAGTTGAAAACCGGTGCGCGAGTTGGCATCGGCGAGCATATCCGGGAGGTGCAGCGCATTTTCCGCCCGGTGTTCGACGCGCAGGATGTCTCCGGCGACGGCTCGGAATTCGACCATCTTTTCAAGGACGGCGAGACGTTCACGATCGGCGGCCTGCAAGCCGACGTGATCTACACGCCCGGCCACACACCGGCCTGCGTATCCTACAAGATCGCGGATGCTGTGTTCGTCGGCGACACCATGTTCATGCCGGACTACGGCACCGCGCGGGCCGATTTTCCTGGCGGCGATGCCCGGGCGCTCTACGGTTCGATCAAACGCTTGCTGTCACTGCCCCCTGAGACTCGGCTTTTCATGTGTCACGATTACAAGGCGCCGGGCCGCGACAGCTATGCATGGGAAACCACCGTCGGCGAAGAGCGGACGCGCAACGTTCACGTCCATGAGGGCGTGAGCGAAGATGATTTCGTCGCAATGCGGCAGGCGCGCGATGCCAAACTCGCCGCGCCGGCGCTGCTGCTGCCGTCAATTCAGGTCAATATCCGGGCCGGCAAGTTCCCGCCGGCGGAGGCGAATGGCGTGCGTTACCTGAAGGTGCCGGTGAAACTCGCGTCGTAAGCGGTGAGATTCTAGTCGCGCACCTTGACGTAGGATCCCGGCGCGTTCTCGATCGGCGTCAGCTTGCCGCCGCCGATCTTGCGCGCGGGCACCGTTTCGGCGCCGTGGTCCTTGATCCAGCCGATCCAGTCCGGCCACCATGAGCCGGGATGCATGGTCGCGTGGCTCAGCCATTTGGCGACGTCGGAGCCGGAGGGCTCAGCCCCCGTCCAGTACTGGTACTTGTGCTTGGCCGGCGGGTTGACGACACCGGCGATGTGGCCGGAGCCGGCCAGCACATATTTCACCGGCCCGCCGAAGAATTTCGAGCCGGCCAGCACAGACTTCGCCGGCGCGATGTGGTCCTCGCGGGTCGCGAGATTATAGATGGGCACCGTGACCTTGCGCAGATCGAGTGTGACGCCGCCGATCTCCATCTCGCCCTGCGTCAGCGTGTTGTTGAGATAACAGTTGCGCAGATAGAACGAGTGATTGGCGGCCGGCATGCGCGTTGCGTCGGCGTTCCAGTAGAGAATGTCGAACGGGAAGGGCTTCTTGCCGCGCAGGTAGTTGTTGACGACGTAGGGCCAGATCAGATCGTTCGAGCGCAACAGGTTGAACGCCGTCGCCATGTTGGCGGCTTCGAGATAGCCCTGTTCCTTCATGTGCTTTTCGACGTTGGCGACCTGCTCCTCGTCGACGAACACCAGAAGATCGCCGGCGTGGGTGAAGTCGACCTGCGTGGTCAGGAGCGTCGCGGTCAGCGCGCGGTCGCGCTTCTGCGCGGCAAGCCATGCGAGCGTGACGGCGAGCAGGGTGCCGCCGACGCAATAGCCGAGAACGTGAAGGTGCTTCTCGCCGGTGACCTCCTCGACGACGTCCATCGCCGTGAGGATGCCTTCCTTCATGTACTCTTCGAAGCTCTTGGCCGCCTGCCGCGCATCCGGGTTGACCCACGACACGACAAAGACCGTGAGGCCCTGATCGGCGCACCACTTGATGAAGGATTTGTCGGGCGCGAGATCGAGAATGTAGAACTTGTTGATCCACGGCGGCACGATCAGCAGCGGAACCTTCAATACGTCCTTCGTCGCCGCTTCGTACTGGATGAGCTGGATCAGGTCGTTCTGGAAGATCACCTTGCCCGGCGTGGTCGCAAGGTTCTCGCCGACCTTGAAAGCCGAGCCGTCGGACTGGCGGATCTTGAGATTGCCGCGGCCGGCCTTGATGTCCTCGGTCAGCATATGCATGCCGCGCACGAGGTTGTCGGCATTGCTCGTGAGCGTCTCGCGCAGCAGTTCCGGGTTGGTCAGCACGAAGTTGGTCGGCGCCAGCGCATTAACCATCTGCTTGACGTAGAATTCGGCTTTGTGCCGCGTGTGCGGATCGACGCCCTCGGCATTGGTGACGAGGTGGTTCGCCCATTGCGCGGTGAGCAGATAGGCCTGCTTCATGAAGTCGAAGAACTGGTTCGACGTCCACTCCGGATCGTTGAAGCGGCGGTCGGACGGATCGGGCGTGACGACCGGCGGCTGTTCTTCGCCGGCCATGCGCTTCACCGTCGTCGCCCAGAGGTCGAGATAGGAGCGGCCGAGACCCGTTTGCAGTTCGAGCGCGCGGGATGGGTCGGACAACCAGTATTCCGCGACCTTGCCGACGCTCTTGACCATGTCGGCGAAGCTTTCGGCGTTGTCGGTTTTGATCTGGCCTTCCTCGCGCGGCTTCATGTAGGCGGCGATCGCCTTGCCGCTCTCCTCGACGAGGCGGGCGAGGTTGCGCGCGAGCGTTTCGATGTCGACTTTGCTTTCCGCCTGCGAAGGGGCGGTCTGCGCGGCAGGCCGCTCGGGCGCCGGTTCGTGCGCCGCTTTGCCGTTGGCCGGCCTCGCGTTGACCGGCCCGGCATCGGCCAGCTTGGCGGTCGCGGCGTCTGCGGGAAGCTCCTTCGGGCTGGAGGGCTTGCCGGAGGACTTGCCGGACACCTTGGCGGCGGGCTTTTCTTTCGCCGCAACGTGCTTCGCCGGCTTGGCCGGTTTTTTGGTCGCCTCATCCATGGTGTCGGTCCGCCCCGGCCCAGACATGGCGCGACCGCGCGCCGACTGCAAGGCGCTTGGGATTGCCCTTAACCCCGCGTGTGCGACCGACATCAACCATTCTTTGACCATATTAGGTTGTAATGTGGCCGTAGTATAATGCTTTGACTTCGCGAATAGATTGTCCCGAACCGGGCGCAGATAACCGATGCAACGTTCGACTGTGAGCCGGAATCTCGCGGCCGCCGCGCTGGCGGTTGCGCTGGCGCTCGGCGGCTGTTCGGCGGCCTCGGTGATCGACAGCCTGCCGACCGAGGTCGGCGGTCTGCCGGCGAGCGCCCCCAAGCGTTCCGACAACCCCGCGCAGTATCCTGCCGTGCATGACGTGCGCGCGCGCCCGAACAAGCCGCTCACCGCCGAGCAGCAGTTCGAGCTTGAGGAACAACTGAGCAAGGCCCGGAGCCGCCAGAATACCCTGCAAAACAAGGGCGCCATCAGCCGGGCCCAGGCGGAGGTCGAAAAGGCCGGCGCCGCCCGCGCCCGCGCCATCGAAGCCGCCAAAACAGGGGCTCGGCCGGCCGCCAAAACGCCGGCAGAGCCGCCGGCCGCCGCCGAAACCCGCTGAGCCGCTGGCACCGGCCGCGCCCCATGCTAAAAGCCTGTCCCGTCCGCACCCTTTAGGGGCTCATTCCGGAGGGCAGGCGGATCCCGAGGAACCAAGACAATGGACGATTTCTACCGCATCCGCCGCTTGCCGCCCTACGTGTTCGAAGAGGTGAACCGGGCCAAGGCTCGCGCGCGCAACGCCGGTGCAGACATTGTCGATCTCGGCATGGGCAATCCGGACCTGCCGACGCCCCCGCACGTCATCGAGAAGATCAAGGAGACGATCGGCAAGCCGCGCACGGACCGTTACTCGGCCTCGCGCGGCATCATCGGCCTGCGCCGCGCGCAGGCGGCTTATTACGAGCGCCGCTTCGGCGTGAAGCTCAATCCCGACACGCAGGTTGTCGCCACGCTCGGCTCCAAGGAAGGCTTCGCCAACGTTGCACAGGCGATCACCGCGCCGGGCGATGTCGTGCTGGTGCCGAACCCGAGCTATCCGATCCATGCCTTCGGCTTCCTGATGGCGGGCGGCGCGATCCGCTCGGTGCCGTCCGAGCCGACACCGAACTTCTTCCACACGCTCGAACGCGCCATCGTCCATTCGATCCCAAAGCCGACCGCGGTGGTGGTGTGCTATCCGGCGAACCCGACGGCTTACGTCGCCTCGCTCGACTTCTATAAAGACCTCGTCGCCTTTGCGAAGAAGCACGGTATCCTCGTGCTGTCCGATCTCGCCTATTCGGAAGTCTACTTCGACGACAACCCGCCGCCGTCGCTGCTGCAGGTGCCCGGCGCGATCGATGTTGCGGTCGAGTTCACCTCGATGTCGAAGACCTATTCGATGCCGGGCTGGCGCATGGGCTTCGCGGTCGGCAATGAGCGCGTCATCGCGGCGCTCGCCCGCGTGAAGTCCTATCTCGACTACGGCGCCTATACGCCGATCCAGGTCGCGGCCGCCGCGGCGCTGAACGGACCCGATGACTGCATCAAGGAGATGCGCGCGATCTACAAGCAGCGCCGCGACGTGCTGGTCGAAAGCTTCGGCCGCGCCGGCTTCCCGGTGCCGAGCCCGCGCGCCTCGATGTTCGCCTGGGCGCCGATCCCGGCACCGTTCCAGAGCCTCGGCAGCGTCGAGTTCGCCACGCTGCTGATCGAGAAGGCCGAGGTCGCGGTGTCGCCGGGCATCGGCTTCGGCGAATACGGCGAGGGTTATGTTCGCATCGCGCTCGTGGAAAACGAGCAGCGTATTCGCCAGGCCGCCCGCAACATCCGCCGCTTCCTTGAAAGCGGGCCGGAAAAGCTGCACAACGTCGTTCCGCTCGCCACGCGCCGCTAGGCGCGTGGTCTTTCCATAGGCTGCAGGCTCTTCATGGTTGCGCCGCTCAAAATCGGTGTCGCCGGACTGGGAACAGTCGGCGCTTCGCTCGTCACCCTGCTGCGTGAGCAGCGCGCGCTGATCGCCGCGCGCTGCGGCCGGCCGATCGAGGTCGTCGCGGTGACGGCGCGCTCGCGCGCCAAGAAGCGCGGAGTCGACCTGAAAAACATCAAGTGGATGTCCGATCCGGTGGCGCTGGCGAAGGCGTCGGGCATCGACGTCTTCGTCGAGCTGATTGGCGGCGGGGGCGGGGTGGCGAAAGCCGCCATCGAGGCCGCGCTGTCGTCGGACAAGTCGGTCGTCACCGCCAACAAGGCGCTGCTGGCGAAGCACGGCGTCGCGCTTGCCGCGCTGGCGGAGAAAAACCGCGTCGCGCTGAACTATGAGGCGGCGGTCGGCGGCGCCATCCCGATCGTCAAGACGCTGCGCGAAGGCATGGCCGGCAATTCCTTCGAGCGCATCTACGGCATTCTCAACGGCACCTGCAATTACATCCTGACGCGGATGGAGCAGGAGGGCCTGTCTTTCGCGGAGTGTCTCAAGCAGGCCCAAGCGCTCGGCTATGCCGAGGCCGATCCGACCTTCGACGTCGAGGGCTACGACACCGCGCAGAAGCTTGCGATCCTCGCCAGCATCGCGTTCGGCACCAAGGTGTCGGAGAGCGCCGTTTACGTCGAAGGCATTTCCTCGATCGCGCCGGCCGATCTGATCGCCGCCGACGAACTCGGCTACCGCATCAAGCTCTTGGGCGTCGCGGTGAAGACGCCGCAGGGCATCGAGCAGCGCGTGCATCCCACGATGGTGCGCAAGGACGCGGCCATCGCGCAGGTGATGGGCGTGACCAACGCCGTCACCATCGACGCGGTCGGCATCAATCCGATGACGCTGGTCGGCCCTGGCGCCGGCGGCATGGCGACGGCGTCTGCGGTTGCCTCCGATATCGGCGACATCGCGCGCGGCGTTTGCGGCGCGCCGTTCGGCCAGCCGGTCGCGAAACTCGCCACCGTGCGCAAGGCGCCGATGCAGCGCCACGAGGGCGGCTACTACATTCGCCTGCAGGCGCGCGACAAGCCGGGCACCGCGGCGACCATCGCGCGGCGGCTGGCCCAGCAGCAGATTTCGCTGGAATCCATTGTGCAGCGCCACCCGAAGGGGCAGCCGGCGGCAAAATCCGCGAAATCGGACGGTTCCGTCCCCGTTATCCTGATCACCTATGCGACATCTGAGGACGCGGTCCGAAAAGCCCTTGCGGCGGTGGGCCGCGATAGGGTGATCTCTGGCCGGCCGCAGGTCATTCGCATCGAGAAGAACTGAAGCGCCGCGACGAAGGCGCCCGTGTGGGGAGCGTAAGTGCGATGAGCAATACGATTACCGTTCCGTCGAGCCAGGCGCTGGAGCGCATTCTCTCGCTCGAGATCGTGCGCGTGACCGAGCGCGCGGCGGTGTCGGCGGCGCGGCTGCGCGGCCACGGCAAGGACAAGGCCTCCGACCAGGCGGCGGTCGACGCCATGCGGCGCGAGCTGAACAACCTGCCGATCGACGGCACCGTGGTGATCGGCGAAGGCGAAATGGACGAGGCGCCGATGCTGTTCATCGGCGAGAAGGTCGGCAACAAGGGCGGCCCGAAAGTCGACATCGCGGTCGATCCGCTTGAGGGCACCGTGCTGTGCGCGAAGAACATGCCGGGCGCTATCGCGACGCTGGCGATGGCGGAAGCCGGCACGCTGCTGCACGCGCCGGACTGCTACATGGACAAGATCGCCATCGGCCCCGGCTATCCGAAGGGTGTGATCGACCTCGACGCGCCGGCGGACGAGAACATCATCGCGCTCGCCAAGGCGAAGGGCGTGAAGCCCTCCGAGATCACCGCGATCCTGCTCGACCGGCCGCGCCACGCCGACATCATCGCCAAGGTGCGCAAGGTCGGCGCCGCGGTGGCGCTGATCAGCGACGGCGACGTCGCCGGCGTGATTCACTGCGCGGAGCCCAAGACCGGCATCGACATCTATCTCGGCATCGGCGGCGCGCCGGAAGGCGTGCTGGCCGCGGCGGCGCTGCGCTGCATCGGCGGGCAGATGCAGACCCGGCTCGTCATCGACTCCGACGAGTTGCGCAAGCGCATCGAGACGATGGGCATCAAGGACGCCAAGCGGAAATACGAGATCGAGGACATGGTGAAGGGCGATTGCCTGTTCGCCGCCACCGGCGTCACCACCGGAGCGATGCTGCAGGGCGTCAAGTTCGGCAAGAACGTGATCGAGACCGAGACGGTGGTGATGCGCTCGCTGACCGGCACGGTGCGCCGTGTTCTCGCCGAGCATCGCCAGCTCGAGAAATTCCATCTCGACTGAGACGCGGGTTGCGCCGGACGGGCAAACCGCGTCTGATCGACGGGGTGTTCCCATGATTCCGGCCGCTGTTCCCAAAGCCGCTTCCGCAGTGCCGTCGCGCGTGTTTCTCGGTGTCGAGCAATCGGTCACCGGAAGGACGTGGCGCGACCGCCTCGATGCGCGCGGCGAGGCGCGGGCGCTCGCCATCGCGCAGCGCTACGGCCTGCCGGAGCTGCTCGCCCGCGTGATGGCGGGGCGCGGTGTCGAGGCGGACGACGCCGAGGCCTTTCTCGATCCGACCATCCGGCGGCTGATGCCGGACCCCGACACGCTGACCGCGATGCCGGCCGCTGCGGCGCGGATCGCGGACGCCGTTGTGACGGGTGAGAGCGTCGCGATCTTCGGCGACTACGATGTCGACGGGGCGACGTCTTCCGCGTTGCTCGCATCATACCTGCGCCATTGCGGGCTCGATCCCGCGATCCATATTCCCGACCGCATCTTCGAAGGCTACGGGCCGAACGTGGATGCGATCCGCTCCTTTGCAGAGCGCGGCGTGACGTTGCTCATCACCGTCGATTGCGGCACTACCAGCATGGAGCCGCTGACCGAGGCGAAGAAACTCGGCCTCGACACCGTGGTGATTGATCACCATCAGGCCGACGAGCAGTTGCCGCCAGCGGTCGCGGTGGTCAATCCGAACCGCGCCGACGATTTGTCCGGCCTCGGCCATCTCGCCGCCGTCGGCCTGGTGTTCGTCACGCTGGTCGCGCTGACGCGCGAATTGCGCAAGCGCAGCTATTGGAATGCGTCGCGGCCCGAACCCGATCTCCTGTCCTATCTGCATCTCGTCGCGCTCGGCACGGTGGCGGACGTGGTGCCGCTGAAGGGCCTCAACCGCGCCTTCGTGTCGAAAGGGCTGATCGCGCTGCGCCGGCGCGACAGCGTGGGCATGACCGCGCTGATGGATGTCGCGCGGCTCGCCGGACCGCCGGAGCCGTTCCATCTCGGTTTTCTGCTCGGGCCGCGCATCAATGCCGGCGGGCGGATCGGCAACGCCGCACTCGGCGTCAAGCTGCTGCTCGAGGCCGACCCGTCGCAGGCGTCGGCCATCGCCGTTGAACTCGATCGTCTCAACAAGGAGCGGCAGGCGATCGAGATCGCCGCCGTCGCGGAAGCCGAAGCCGAGGCGAGCGCCGCGCTCGGCCTCGAGGAGAAGGGCGCGGCCGTGGTGACGGCGGCGACCGGCTGGCATCCGGGCGTCGTCGGGCTGGTCGCGGCGCGGCTGAAAGAACGTTTTCAGCGACCGGCCTTTGCGATTGCCATCGATCCGTCGGGCACCGGCACCGGCTCGGGGCGCTCGATCACGGGCGTCGATCTGGGCAGCGCGGTACGCCGTGCGGTCGCGGACGGCCTGCTGCTGAAGGGCGGCGGCCACGCGATGGCCGCGGGCGTGACGCTGAAGAAGGACCGCATCGCGCCGTTCCGCGCCTTCCTCGAGGATGCACTCGGCGCGAGCGTCACCGAAGCACGGCGCGACCGGAGCCTCTCCATCGACGGCGCCGTAAGCGCCGGCGGCGCGACCGTCGGTCTGATCGAAACGCTGTCGCGGGCCGGTCCGTTCGGCGCCGGCAATCCGGAGCCGGTGCTGGCCTTTCCCGCGCATACGCTCGCCTTTGCCGACCCGGTCGGCGCCGATCATGTCCGCGTGCGGCTGCGCGCGGGCGACGGCAGCATGGTCAACGGCATCGCCTTTCGCGCCACGAACAAGCCGTTGGGCAAGGCGCTTCTCGACAATCGCGGCCGTGCCGTGCACGCGGCCGGCACGCTCACCATCGACCGCTGGCAGGGCGCCGAACGGCCGCAATTGCGGCTGATCGATATCGCAGTAAGCTAGCCGCCCTTCCAACGACGACGCAGGCCGAATGCAATTCGCACATTTTTCCCACGTCTGGGCCAAGCCCGGCCTTACGCCGCACCAGCGTTATGAGGAGCTTTGGCGCGAGCTTCAGCTCTGCGACGACCTCGGCTTCGACTACAGCTTCTGCGTCGAGCATCACTGCACGCCGGAAGAAAGCTGGATGTCGTCGCCCAGCCTCTATGCGGTGGGAGCGGGCGCGCGGACCAAGCGGCTGCGCGTCGGCTCGATGGGCTACATCGTGCCGCTCTATCATCCGCTGCGGCTGGCGGAAGAAATCGCCATCGTCGACCAGATGACCGGCGGACGCATGGAACTCGGCCTCGTGCCCGGCATCACCGCGAGCTACTTCCGGCCGTTCGGTCTCGATTACGGTCAGCGCAAGTCACCGACGCTTGAGTTTGTCTCGTACTTGCGCGCGGCTTACGGCAAGCAGCCGTTCTCCTATCACGGCGCGGACTTTCATACCGACGAGGCCGCGTTGTCGGTGCTGCCGGTTCAGAAGCCGCATCCGCCGTTGTGGATGATGAGCCGCGATCCGCAGACGCTTGAATTCTGCGCGCAGAACCGGATCAACCCCGGTTATTTCCTGGTCTATCCGCGCGCCGATGCGGCGCCGCGCTACCGCACCTTCATCGACGACTGGGCGAAAGCGGGCTGGTCCGACAAGCCGAAGATCGCCTACTGTACCGTGATTTATGTCGACGAAACCGACGAGAAAGCGCTCGACGTTGCGCGCCAGCGCGCGGCGCGCGCCTATGAAGGGTTTCTCGATCCCGCCAAGCCCGGCGAAACGTTCGAGGATCGCGTGAAGGCGCACGCGAAAAAATTCATCGGCCGCGGCGAGCCCGGCGCCTCGGCGATCATGGCCAATCTGTTCGATCCCGAGTTTCTGATGGCGAACGATCTCGTCTTCATCGGCTCGCCCGAAACGGTGGCGCGCAAACTGCGGGCTGCGGCAAAAGACGGCCTGTTCAATGTCTTTTTCGGCGAGTTCAATTTCGCGGATTTGCCGGAGGCCGACCTGATGCGCTCGATTCGCCTGTTCGGGGAAAAGGTGATACCCGCCTTGCGCGATTACGAACCGTTCTGAGTGCGGAGACGACTGGAATGCCGAGCTACAAGATCCTGATTGCCGGGGCGGGCCTCGGCGGGCTGGCCGCCGCGTCGTGCCTGACCAAGGCGGGCCATCAGGTCGAAATCTACGAACAGGCCCCGGCGATCGGCGAGATCGGCGCCGGCATCCAGGTCAGCGCCAATGCGATGCATGTGCTGCGCGACCTCGGCCTCGAGCCGGACATCCGCCGCGTCGGCGTGCATCCCGGCGCCTATGTGTTCCGCCTGCACGACACCGGCGAGGTGATCCAGCGGTTCAGTCTCGCGGAGGAGCACGAGCGCACCCACGGCGCGCCCTATACGCAGATGCATCGCGCGGACTTCCATGAAATTCTCGCCGCGCGCGCCCGGCAGGCCGATCCCGATATCATCCGCCTCAACAAGAAGGTCACCGGCTTTACCGAGGACGACAAGGGTGTGGAACTGAAGTTCGAGGACGGCACCGCGGCACGCGGCGATTTCCTGATCGGCGCGGACGGGCTGAAATCCGCGGTGCGCCGGCAGATCCTCGGCGATGCGGTCGCGACCTATACCGGCGACGCGGCGTGGCGCATCACCGTGCCGATCGAGCGGTTGCCGCAGCCGCATCTTGAAAAGGTCATGTCGGTCTTCATGGGGCCGGGCGGCCATGCCGTCTGCTACTACCTGCGCGGCGGCGCGCTTCTGAACTTCGTCGGCATCGTTGAGACCGAGGAAGTGTTCGAAGAGTCGTGGACGATGAAATTTCCGTGGGAGAAGCTGAAGGCCGACTATGCCGGCTGGCATCCCGCGCTCCAGGCGGTCATCGATCATGCCGACAAGGACCAGTGTTTCCGCTGGTCGTTGCATAACCGGCCGCCGGTGATGACCTGGAGCACGCCGCGCGCGACGCTGCTCGGCGATGCCGCGCATCCGACGCTGCCTTATCTTGCGCAGGGCGCGGTGATGTCGATCGAGGACGGCGCGGTGCTGACGCGGACGCTGGCGATGGAGCCGACCATTCCCGCCGCGCTCAAGCGTTACGAGCGCAACCGGGTCGATCGCACGGCGAAGGTGGTCAACCAGTCGACCGCGAACCGGCGGCTGTTTCACCTGAATACGGAAGAGGCGATCCGCGCCGAATTCTCCAAGCGCAACGAAGGCGCCGACCGCAACAAGTGGCTCTATTCATATAATCCGCTGACGGTCGAGCTGGTGTGAGACGCGGAGCGCTCAGACGCCCGGTCTAGCGCTTCTTTATCTTGCGGCAGAATACGTCGTAGATCGCGCCGATGATGGTGCGCGCCTCGTCGCTCGCCAGCGCATAGTAGATCGCCTTGCCGTCGCGCCGCGTCGAAACGAGGCCGTCGGCGCGTAGCCGCGCAAGCTGCTGCGACACGGTCGGCTGGCGCAAATTCAGAAGCTGCTCGAGTTCGCTCACCGACTTCTCGCCTTCGGTAAGGAAGCACAGGATCATCAGGCGGCTCTCATGCGAGAGCGTTTTGAGGAAGTCGCTGGCGCGGGTGGCGTTCTCGACCATTTTGTCGAGTTCGCGCTGCCGGGCCGCTGGTTCGAGATGCCGCAGTTCCATGGTGCTAACGATCCCGTGTTCGATGCCGCGGATGACAAACGATCAGAGCGCGGTCTGTGCCGGCTGCCGCAACCGTTGTCCGGCGTCATGCTCAAGCGCGCTGCCGGACTTTCCGTCGTCGAGTTTCTTCAGAAGAACGCCAAGCAAACCCCAGAAATGATCTTCGCCCGGATAGCCGCGGATGCGGCCGATCTCGCGGCCCCGGTCGATCAGGACGAAGAGGGGCGTCAGCCGCTCGCGCTCGATGAAGGCGAGGTCCGGCGGGATCGGCTTGTCGGTGTCGACGCGCCGCAGCGGCGCGCGCTTGCCTTCGTCGGTTTTGGGATAGATCGCGCCGATCTCGTGGTGAAACGTCGTGCACCAGGGGCAATAGGCGTTTTCGAACAGCACCAGTTCGGCGGCGCGCGCCGGCAGCGCGGCGACGAGCGTCGCGGCGAGTATCAAAACCGCGTGGAGACGTTTCAGCGACATCGGTGACAACGACATAAAGACCGCGTAATCGGCGCGTTTCCTGAAATATATCAAGAAACATGAATACGTGTAAGGGCGCCCGGAACGCCGGTGTCAAAAAAGAAAAAGTTTCTGCCGCCGGCCAAGACGACAGTGCGTTTCATCCATAACGGAACGCCAAAAGATGATCGAATGCACGCAGTTCGATCATCACACGATGCAGCAGCCCGGCATCGCGCGTCTCGATCGCCTTCGGGATGAAGGTGAGGCTGGCGGCTGCGCCGTCGACCAGCCGGCGAAATTCCGGGTCGGCGCGGGTCCTCGCGTCGGCAAGACCGTCGCAGCGTTTCAAGGTGCTGCCGTAGCTCGCGGCCCTGGCTTGCAGGTCTTTTGCGACGCCGGGGCGCGACCAGTCGAGATCGCGATCGTTGAATACGTAAAGCGCATCCATCGCTGCGTTGGCGTCGCGCACGCAGTCCGCGAGCACCACGATGCCATTGGCCTTGCGAAGATCGGAGAGTTCGTTGCGAATCGCCCGCAGCGCGTCGGCGGCCACGGCCGCGCGGCCGGAATCGATCATCATGGAGGCGGTGACGAGGCGCACGCCGACGTCGAGCATCGTGTTGCGATAAAGCTGGAGGTCCTTTGCCATTTCCTTTGGCGGCTGGGCGAAATCCCTGGCGACCTGGCCCCAGGTTTCGCGCATGCGCTCGACCTCGAGCGCGGCGAGGTCGGTATTGCCGGTGCGCAGATAGCCGAGCGCCACCCGGTAATGCGCGGCCGCGCGCTCTACGGCGGCGTTGAACTCCGCCAGCGTCCCGGCGGCCAAGGCCGGCGTGGCGAGCAGGGCCGCGATGACCGCAATTTTTACAAGGCTGTTCCGCATGATGTGATCGGGGCCGTGCTGGAACCGGACCGTCCGGTCTTATATATAGCCAAACGTATCTGAACGACGAGCGGTGCCGGACCGGCGCCGGAAACGCAATGGCGAACCACATCAATCGACGGGTTTTTATCGGCGGCGCGGCGGCCGCAACGCTTGTCTCCGGGCGCGGCCATGCCGAACCGATCCTTACCGACGACGGGCTCTACAAGGAGCCTTGGTTCCTTGAGAGTTTCCTCGATCTTGCCGAGGATCTCGACGGCGCGGCCAAGGCCGGCAAGCGCCTCGCCATCATGTGGGAGTTGAAGGGTTGCCCGTATTGCAAGGAAACCCACTTCGTCAATTTCTCGCAGCCGCGGATTGCCGACTATGTGCGCAATAATTTCGAGGTGCTGCAGCTCAACATCATCGGCTCGCGCAAGGTGACCGATTTTGATGGAACAGAGCTGTCGGAAAAGGCGCTGGCCGCGCGCTACGGGGTGCGCTTCACGCCGACCTTTCAGTTTTTTCCCGAGGCATCGGCCGGGCTGAAGAGTCTCGAGCCCACCAAGCGCGAGGTCGCACGGCTGCCGGGCTATCTGCGGCCGGATGACTTCCTCGCGATGTTTCGCTACGTCCGGGAAAAGGCTTACGAGAGCAAGAGTTTTCGCGAATACGTGAAAAGCCAGACGGGTTGATCCCCGCATGCCGCAGTGCAAACAACAATATTCTTTTTAATGAATATGATTTGAAGATGAGCCGAGCCGCGGTTAATGTGTCCGCAACGCGGGGCTGAAAGTCTCGACCAGTGTCACAAGGGAGAAAAGTCGATGCGCCAATTGACGCGCCGGCAAGCAGTCGTCCTCGGCGCCAGCGGCGTCGTGGTGGCGCTCGCGGGCTGGAACGGGGAGGTGTTGGCCGACACCAAGGCGACAGCCGAGGAGATCGCCAAGTTCACCGGCGGCAAGACCGCCGAGAAGGGCAAGATCGCCATCGAGCTCCCGGAAATCGCCGAAAACGGCAATACCGTGCCGCTGTCGATCACGGTCGACGCGCCGATGACGGCCGACGATCACGTCAGCGAGGTGCTGGTGCTGGCCGACGGCAATCCGCGGCCGGGCGTCGCGCGCCTGCAGTTCACGCCGCTGTCGGGCAAGGCCGACGCCGCTGTGCGCATCCGCCTCGCCACCACCCAGAACATCATCGTCGTCGCCAAGACCTCGAAGGGCGCGCTCTATACGGAGCAGAAGCTCGTCAAGGTCACCATCGGCGGCTGCGGCGGCTGACCGGAACGCGACAGGAGATTAGAGAATGGCTGAAAAACCGCGCCTGAAGCTTCCGAGCGAAGCCAAGAAGGGTGACGTCATCCAGATCAAGACACTGATCCCGCACATCATGGAGTCGGGCCAGCGCAAGGACAAGGAAGGCAAGGTGATCCCGCGCAAGATCATCAATACCTTCACCTGCGAATTCAACGGCAAGCCGGTGTTCACCGCGAACCTGGAGCCGGCGATCGCGGCGAACCCGTATATCCAGTTCAGCGCCAAGGTGGACGAGAGCGGCACCTTCAAGTTCAGCTGGAAGGACGACGACGGAACGGTGACGACCGCCGAGTCGAAGATTACCGTGGCCTGATTGACGGCCGGACCGGCGCTCGCCGCCGGTCCGAGACAACAAAAAATTTTTGGAGGAACCGATGACGCTTGGGAGGATTCTGACGGCCGGCGTGGCCGCAGTCGTCGTGGCGGGCTTTGCGCTTCAGGCTTCGGACAATGCGGCGATCGCCAAGGACAAGAAGGCAAAGGCCGCCCAGGCTGCGCCGCTCGACACCAAGGGTGACGCCTCGGCGCGGCCCTGGAAGCGCTACGACCGCTGGCCGGCGCGCGACATGTCGAAATACAACACGCTCGCGCATCTTGCGTCGCCGCCGGCGCCGAAGGATCCCCGCAAGGTTCCCGCCGGCCTGACCGGCAACGCCGAGAGTGGCGCCAAGCTCGTCGCCGACCGCCGCCGCGGCGGCTCCTGCCTTGCCTGCCATGTGATGGGTCCGGCGGGCGGCGCCAATCTGCCGGGCAACGTCGCGCCCGATCTTTCCGAAATCGGCAAGGCCGGCCGCGACGACGAGTACCTGTTCAACTACATCAACGACGCGCGCGTCTATAACGCCGAGACGGTGATGCCGCCCTGGGGTTCGCACGGCCTGTTCAACGATCAGGAGATCATGGACATGGTCGCGTTCCTCAAGACGCTGACCAAGCCGGCGGTGTTCAAGACCGAGCTTGACGACCCGAACAAGCGTCCCGCGCCGGTCGAGAAGCGCGACAATCTCGACCCGCTGGAAAATCCCGGCATGTGGTCGGTCGAAAAGGCGCAGGCGATGTGGAAGCAGGCCGCCGCCGGCGGCAAGTCCTGCAACACCTGCCACAGCAATCCAACCGCGCAGTTCAAGACCTGGGCGGCGTCGATGCCGAAATGGGAGCCGCGGCTCAACAAGGTGCTCGGCGTCGAGGAGTTCATCACCCGTCACGCGCGCGCGACAACGGGCGCGAACTGGCTGATGGAAACCGACGATAACCGCGCGATGTCGGTCTATCTGCACTTCCTCGCCAACGGCACGCCGATGAAGGTCGACACCACGTCGGCGGGCGCGAAGGCGGCCATCGCGCGCGGCGAGAAGCTGTCGCACCGCAAGATCGGCCAGCTCAACATGGCGTGCGCCGACTGCCACGGTCTCGTTGCGAACAAGTGGATCCGCGGACAGTGGCTCGGCGAGCCGAAGGGCCAGCTCGACCACTTCCCGACCTGGCGCACGAGCCTGCAGACGGTGTGGGATATCCGGCAGCGCTTCCAGTGGTGCTCGGTGAACATCCGCGGCGACGAGCTGCCGCCGGACGCCAAGGAATACGGCGATCTGGAGCTGTACATCGCCTCGCTCAACCAGGGCCAGAAGCTCAGCGTTCCGGGCATCCGTCACTGACCGAAACCGGGGACCGTCGCTAATCGCGGCGGTCCTTTCCTTTTTGATGCAGGCACGCCGCCGGACTTGCCCGGCGGGGCAGGGAGATCGTTGTCGGCATGATAACGCGCCGTGAAGCGTTGCAGGTTGGTGCCGCGACCGCGGCGCTCGGACTGGGGTTCGGCGGCGGGTTCACCCGGGCGCTGGCGCAGCAGCGGCTGACGCAGAACGACCTCCTGAAGTTCGACACCGTCGGCAACGTCACGCTGCTGCATGTGACCGACATTCACGGCCAGCTTGTGCCGGTCTATTTCCGCGAACCGTCGATCAATATCGGCGTCGGCGAGGCGCGCGGCCGCCCGCCCCACGTCACCGGCACGGACTTCCTCAAGCGGTTCGGCATCTCCAAGAAGTCGGCGTCGGCCTATGCGCTGACCGATCAGGATTTTGCAGCGCTGGCCAAGAGCTACGGCCGGATCGGCGGACTCGACCGGCTCGCCACCGCGGTCAAGGCGGTGCGCGCGGAGCGTGGCGACAAGGTGCTGCTGCTCGACGGCGGCGACACCTGGCAGGGTTCGCTCGGCGCCAACCGCACCAAGGGCCAGGACATGGCCGACTGCATGGCGCTCCTGAAGCCGGACGCCATGACCGGCCACTGGGAGTTCACCTATGGCGAGCGCCGCGTCAAGGAACTGATCGACAAGCTCGGCTTCGCGTTCCTCGCGCTCAATATCCGCGACACGGAATGGAACGAGCCGGCCTTCACGCCCTACAAGATGTTCGAGCGGGGCGGGGTGAAGATCGCCGTACTCGGGCAGGCGTTCCCTTATACGCCGGTCGCCAATCCGCGCTGGATGATCCCGAAATGGTCGTTCGGCATTCGCGAGGACGACGTGCGCGCCAATGTCGAGAAGGTTCGCAAGGAGGGCGCGCAGCTCGTCGTTCTGCTGTCGCATAACGGCTTCGACGTCGACCGCAAGCTCGCGTCCCGCGTCGAGGGCATCGACGTCATCCTGACCGGCCACACCCATGATGCGCTGCCCGAGGCGATCAAGGTCGGCAAGACGCTGCTGATCGCGTCCGGCAGTCATGGCAAGTTCCTGTCGCGGCTCGATCTCGACGTGCAGGGCGGCGAGGTGAAGGCGTTCCGCTACAAGCTGATCCCGCTGTTCGCCGACGCGATCACGCCGG
This sequence comes from Pseudolabrys sp., assembly GCF_050250095.1. Taxonomy (NCBI): domain Bacteria; kingdom Pseudomonadati; phylum Pseudomonadota; class Alphaproteobacteria; order Hyphomicrobiales; family Xanthobacteraceae; genus Pseudolabrys; species Pseudolabrys sp. The sequence continues at coordinate 1,031,597 of NZ_JBFWPH010000001.1, forward strand.
ACCTCGAGATGACGGCGGCGGTCGCGAAGGCGCGCACGCCGTTCGCCGCCGAACTCGGCCGCGTCGTCGGTCACTCCAAATCACTGTTGTACCGGCGCGGCAATTTCAACGGCACTTTCGACGACGTGATCTGCGCGGCGCTGCTGAAGGAGCGCGACGCCGAGATCGCGCTGTCGCCGGGTTTCCGCTGGGGCACCAGCGTGCTGCCGAACCAGCCGATCACGGTCGAGGACATCCACAACGCGACCGCGATCACCTATCCGCAGGTCTACCGCATGGCGATGAGCGGGCAGCGGCTCAAGGATGTGCTGGAAGACGTCGCTGACAATCTGTTCAATCCCGACCCGTATTATCAGCAGGGCGGCGATATGGTGCGTTGCGGCGGGCTTGGCTACAGCATTGACGTGTCGAAGCCGGCCGGGCAGCGCATTTCCGGCATGACGCTCCTGAAAACCGGCAAGCCGGTCGATCCGGCCAAGGACTACACCGTCGCCGGCTGGGCGAGCGTCAACGAGGGCACGCAAGGCCCGCCGGTCTGGGACCTGGTCGAGCGCCATATCGCGCGGGCGAAGACGGTCGAAGTTACCCCCAATCGCAGCGTCAAAATCTCTGGCGTCTGACGCCGCCCTCAATTATATTCGTAAAAAAGAATATGATTGCGCGGCCGTCGGGCCGCCGGAGGGCGTCATGACGAAGGTCGATGACACGTCGAGTGGCAGGCCGCGCGGCAACGATGCCGCCGGCAAGGCGCGGACCTCGCGCCGCGGGTTTCTGGCAGGCGCGGCCGGACTGGCAGCGGCCGGCGCGGCCGCACCCGCGCTCGGCAATCCGAAAAACCAGCCGCCCAATGTCGCGGACTGGACCAAGGCGCTCGGCGACGGCGTCGCCACGCGGCCTTACGGCCATCCCTCGCAGTTCGAGAAGGAAGTCGTGCGCCGCGACGTGCAATGGCTCACCGCGAGCCGCGAGTCCTCGGTCAGCTTCACGCCGCTGCACGAGCTGGACGGCATCATCACGCCGAACGGGCTGTGCTTCGAGCGTCATCATTCCGGCATCGCCGAGGTCGATCCCGCCGACTACCGGCTGATGATCCACGGTCTCGTCGACAAGCCGCTGCTGTTTACCCTCGACGACCTCAAGCGGTTCCCGCGCGTCAACAAGATCTACTTCCTCGAATGTGCCGCCAATTCCGGCATGGAGTGGCGCGGCGCGCAGTTGAACGGCTGCCAGTATACCCACGGCATGGTCCATTGCGTGATGTATACCGGCGTGCCGCTGAAGGTTCTGCTGGAAGAGGCGGGGCTCAAGTCCAATGCGAAGTGGATCATGGCCGAGGGCGGCGACGCCGCGGCGATGAACCGTTCGGTGCCGATGGCCAAGGCGCTCGAGGATTGCATCGTCGCCTACCGCATGAACGGCGAGATGCTGAGGCCGGAGAACGGCTATCCGGCGCGCCTCGTGGTGCCGGGCTGGGAAGGCAATATGTGGGTGAAGTGGCTGCGCCGCATCAAGGTCGGCGACGAGCCGTGGTTCACCCGCGAGGAGACCTCGAAATACACCGACCTGCTGGAGAGCGGGAAGGCGCGGCAGTTCACCTGGGTGATGGACGCCAAGTCCGTCATCACCTCGCCGTCGCCGCAGGTAGCGAAGGTGAGGAAGGGCTTCACGATCGTCTCGGGGCTTGCGTGGTCCGGTCGCGGCACGGTGAAGCGCGTCGACGTCTCGCTCGACGGCGGCCGCAACTGGCGCGAGGCGCGCATCGACGGCCCGGTGTTCGACAAGGCCTGCGTGCGTTTCTATTACGAGTTCGACTGGAACGGCCAGCCGCTGCTGCTGCAGTCGCGCGCCATCGATTCCACCGGCTACGTGCAGCCGAGCAAGGACGACCTGCGCAAGGTGCGCGGCGTCAACTCGATCTACCACAACAACGGCATCCAGACCTGGCATGTGAAGGCGGACGGGGAGGTCGAGAATGTCGAAGTCGGCTAGGTCTCTCCTCATCGCCGGCGTAGCGGTCGCGGCGCTCGCCGGCGCGGCGATCGCGCAAGGCGCCAAACCTTCTCAAAAGGCTCATCACTACGGCATCGGCACCGCGGCGACGCCGGAGCAGATCGCCGGCTGGAACATCGACGTGCGGCCGGACGGCGAGGGCGCGCCTCCGGGCAAGGGTTCGGTCAAGGACGGCGAGGCGATCTATCTGGAACGCTGCGCGGCCTGTCACGGCGAATTCGGCGAGAGCGCAGGCCGCTGGCCGCAACTCGCGCAGGGCAAGGGCACCTTGTCGACGCACGATCCGGTCAAGACGGTCGGCTCGTATTTTCCGTACCTGTCGAGCGTGTTCGACTATATCCGCCGCGCCATGCCGTTCGGCGATGCGCAGTCGCTGACCAATGACGAGCTTTATGCCGTCGTCGCCTATGTGCTGAACCTCAACGACATCGTCGACGACAAGTTCGTGCTGTCGAAGGAGACCTGGAACAAGGTCAAGATGCCGAACCAGGCCGGCTTCGTCGACGACGACCGCGAGAAGACCGAAAAGGCGTTCTGGAACGCCAAGCCCTGCATGAGCGATTGTCGGCCGCCGGTGAAGATCACCGGCCGCGCCGCGGTGATCGACGTCACGCCGGACGAGAAGACCCAGCGCCGCGGCGGCGTGGAATAGGCGGCCTGCCCAATCGCGTTTTGATTTGGCGCGCCGTTTCGCCTAAGACGGGTGGTGAAGCAACACCACGCCGGACTTCGCCTTATGAGCAAACTCACGCTTTCCGTCGCCGTTGGACCTTATGACCGCACCCGCGCACTGATCGACGGCTCGGTCGCCATCGACGGCGTCAACGCCGTCTGCATGACGCTGTCGCCGGAAGAGATATTTTTCCGCGCTTTTCGCCATGCGGAATTCGACATCTGCGAGCTGTCGCTGTCGAGCTTCACGGTCAAGACCGCGCAGGGCAACCCGCCTTACGTCGGCGTGCCGGCCTTCGTGTCGCGGGCGTTCCGTCATACCGCGATCTATGTGCGAACCGACCGCATCAAGAAGCCGGAAGACCTCAAGGGCAAGAAGGTCGGCGTGCCGGAATATCAGCTCACGGCGAACGTCTGGGCGCGCGCGATCCTCGAGGACGATTACGGCGTCAAGCCGTCGGACATTCATTGGGTGCGCGGCGGCATCGAGCATGCCGGGCGGCCGGAAAAGATCACCATCAACCTGCCGAAGGACGTGAAGCTCACCGACGCGCCGCCGGACAAGTCGATTTCACAGTTGCTGGCCGAGGGCGAGATCGACGGCTTCATCGCGCCGCGTCCGCCGGCGATCCCCGGCGGTCATCCGAATGTCGGCTGGTTGTTTCCGGACCCGGTCGCGGCGGCCAAGGACTATTTCAAGCGCACCGGCATCTTCCCGATCATGCATCTGGTCGGCGTGCGCCGGGAACTGGCCGAGCAGCACCCCTGGCTGCCCGGCGCGGTGTTCAAGGCCTTCGAACAGTCGAAGGCGGCGGCGCTGGAACTGCTGTCCGACACCTCCGCGACCAAGGTGACGCTGCCTTTCGTCGAGGAGCGGCTGACCGAGGCGCGCACCACGATGGGTGAGGACTTCTGGCCTTACGGGGTCGAGGCGAGCCGCAAGACGCTGGAGAGCTTTCTCAAGCATCACCACGCGCAGGGGCTGTCGTCACGGCTGGTGAAGCCGGAAGAACTGTTCCATCCGGGCACGCTGGAAGCCTTCAAGATCTGAGCGGCATCTGGAAACGAAAACGCCGCGGCGCGCGGGGCCGCGGCGTTCGCTTTTGGGTGCGGGCGGCCTTACTGCACGGCCTTGATCTGGATCATGTCGTCGACCTGCTCCTTGGTGAGCGCTTTCGGCGCGTATTTCAGCGTCACCGCGTCCTTGAGGAGATCGTCGAGGCCCTTGATCTCGCTCAACTGCATCAGCGACTTCGGGAAGAATTCGTCGCGCACGCGCCTGGCCATGTCCGGGGTGATCTTGGCGAACTCCGCATAGTCGGCGAGCACCTTCGGATCGCTGGAATACATGTAGTCGATGGATTCCTTGTAGGCGGTCATGAAGCGCTTGAGCACGTCGCGGCGGTTCTTCAGCGAATCCGCATTGGCGATGAGGGTGCGGATGGTCTGCCCGCCGATGATCTTGGTGTCGCCGCCGCGGCCGACCAGGCGGATCTTGCCTTCCTGAATCTCCTTGAGGCCGAAGGGTGGTGCAGCCCAGCCGATGTCGACCTGGCCGCTCATCACCGTGGTCAGCGTGGCGGGCGGGCTGCCGGTCGCGGTCGGCTTCACGTCGAGGCCGTATTCCTTGACGAAGGCGAGCACCATCGAGTGGGTCGAGGAGCCGTTGGTCGAATAGGCGATCGTCTTGCCCTTGGCGGAGGCGGCGTCCGTCAGCATCTTCACGCTGGAGTCGTTCTTGACGTACCAGTAGTCGGCCGCGCCGGTCGCTTCCGCGGCGATGATGCGGATCGGCGCGCCCTTGGCGTAGTAGCCGATGGCGCCGAGCGTGCCGACGGCAATGCCGATATCGACGTTGCCGGACACCACCGGCTGCACGGTTTCGCCGCTGCCCCGCGTGTAGACGATTTCGAGCGCGATGCCGTGCTTCTTGAAGATGCCGGCCTTGTCGCCGAGATGGGTGACCGCGGTATCCCAGTTGCCGCGCTGGCCGACGGTCATCTTGACGAGGTCGTCGGCGGCCGCGGGCGCGGCGAGGCCGACGACGGCTGCCGCAACAAGCGCGGCGACGCCGGAAATGTGCTTCATCGTTGTCCTCCCTGTTCTGGTCGCTTCGGTCGAGATCAGCTGCGGCGCACGCTTTCGATGCCGCCGGCCTTGCCGATCAGCGCGTTGACGCCGATCGCCAACACGAACAGCACGATGAGGTTGGCGTACATCCGCGGCATGTCGAAAATCGCGTAGGCCTGGATGATGAGAAAGCCGATGCCCTGGTTGGAGAGCTTTGTTTCCGCTAGCAGGGTGCCGATCAGCGCGACGCCGAAGCCGATCCTCAGCCCATTGATGATCGGATGGCGCATCGCCGGCAGATAGATTTTCATCACCATCTGCCAGGTGTTGGCGCGGAAGCTGCGGCCGACGCGGATCAGGACCTTGTCGATCTCGCGCATGCCGGCGGCGACCGAGAGCGCCACGGGGAAGAAGCAAGACAGCGTGCCGAGCGCGATCTTGGAGCCGGGGCCGACGCCGAACCACATGATCATGATCGGAAAGAAGATGATCTTCGGCGTGGGCCCGAGATAATAGAGGAACGACTCGTAGGCTTTCGACAGAAAGCGGTTGGCGCCGAGCGCCAGCCCGACGACCATGCCGGCGACGCCGCCGATCGCCATCGCGACGGCGATCTCGCCGGAGGTGACGGCGAGGTGGCGGTAATATTCCGGCGTCGACAGCAGGTCGACGAGCGCCGCGCCGATCGACAGCAACGAAGGGACGACGTCGCGATAGAGCCAGCCGGAACGCGCCAGCACCTCCCAGACCAGCAGCGTGATCAGCACAATGGCGATCCGCAGCAGGGTGACGGCCCCCATCGGCGACGCAGGCGCTGCGGTGCGGGTCAGTCGACCGGTCTCAGCCATCGTTCCGCCTTTTCGATCGACATGAAAAACAACACGCTGACCAGGATCACGAAGCAGATCGCGGCATAGGTGCCGCCGAGGTCGTAGCGTTCGGCAAGCTCGTTGATCAGCTGGCCGAGCCCGCCGAAATTGATCAGGAATTCGACGCCGACCACGTTGATCAGCGCGAAGATGAGACCGAGCCGCACGCCGGTGAAGATCGTCGGGAGCGCTGCGGGAAACTGAATCTTCCAGAACATCTGCATCGGCGTCAGGTTGAAACTGCGGCCGACATTGAGCAGCACCTTGCGGGTGCCGGAGATGCCCTCGATGGTCTTCAGGATCACCGGCGGCAACGCGGCGACGAAGCCCATCATGATGATGGTCCACATGTTGCGGCCGAAGATCACCATGAACAGCGGATAGGCGAGCACGACCGGCGCCGCCGCCATCGCCGCAACCCAGGTCTCGCAGGCACGGCGGAGCAGACTGTAGCGCTCCATGATGACGCCGCCGGCGACGCCGAACACGATCAGCATCACGCTGGCGATCAGGCACTCGCGCGCGGTGAAGAAGAAGCGTCCGATCACACCTTCCTCGACGATGATGCGCTCGAAGCTTTCGAGGATTTCCGAGGGCGGCGGAACGATGAAGCGGCTGATGGCGCCGCTCTGGATCAGGATCTCGAGGATGACGAAGAAAATCAGCAGCGAGCCGATGCCGACCGCGGCGGGCGCAAAGCGATTCCGGCTCAGGCCGCCCCTCGCCATCAGGCGGCTCCGGCGTTCTGGCGGGCGTGGGCTTCCTCGTCGTTGAGGCCGCGGCTCGCTTCCTCGCGCAGGTCGTTCCAGATTTCCGCGACATAGCGGCCGAAAGCGTCGCTACCGACGATCTCCGAAGAGCGCGGCCGCGGTAGCTTGATGTCGACGACGCGCTTCAGCTTGCCGGGGCGGTAGGTCATCACCAGGATGCGGTCCGACATCTGCACCGCTTCCGTGATGTTGTGGGTGATGAGCAGCGTGGTCTGGTTCAGCTGCTGCTGGATCTGTAGCACCTTGTCGCCGAGCAGAAGGCGCGTCTGCTCGTCGAGCGCTGCGAAGGGCTCGTCCATCAGCAGGATTTTCGGCTCGGAGGCAAGGGTGCGGGCGAGCGACACGCGCTGGCGCATGCCGCCGGACAGTTCGCCGGGATAGCGGTTCTCGAAGCCGTCGAGACCGACCATCGCGATGAAATGCCGCGCGCGCTCCATGCGTTCGGCCTTGGCCATGCCGGTCAGTTCGAGCGGGAACGCGACGTTGTCCTTGACCGTGCGCCAGGGGAAGGTCGACTCCTCCTGGAACACCATGCCGATCGACTTGTGCGGGCCGTTGATCGTCTCGCCGGCAACCTGCACCGTGCCGGCGTGGTTCGACAGCAGTCCGCCGATGACGTTGAACACCGTCGACTTGCCGCAGCCGGACGGCCCGATCACCGAAATGAATTCGCCGGGCGCGACATTGAACGAGACGTCGTCGACGGCGACCACCGGCCCGTCCGGGGTCTCGAACTGGACGGCGATGTGCTCGACGGTGAGGACGGGATTGGCGGTTGCGGACGATGTTGCGGTCATGGCTCGTGTCACTCGCTTTTCCGGGTCATGACGGCGGTGGTTGCGGCACTGTAGCCCGGTTCGACCCAAACATCGACCACGGCGACGTGGCCCGCTTCGACCGCGGCGATGGCCTTGGCGAAGGTCGCCGCAAGATCGCCGATCGCCTTGACGGGGCCGAAGGCTTGCGCGCCCTGCGCGCGCGCCATCGCGGCGAGGTCGATATCGGGCTCGGAAATCCGCTGGCCGACCCAGCGGTTTTCGGCCGGACGGTTACGCATGCGGGCGACCCGCTCCTGATGCAGTTCGTCGTTGAAGAACGAGCGATTGTTGGCGACCACGATCAGCAGCGGGATGCGGTAATGCACCGCAGTCCACAGCGCGGTGACGCCCATCAGGAAATCGCCGTCACCACACACCGCGACCGGCATGCGGCCGGAACCTTTCAGCGCGAGTGCCGCGCCGACGGTGACGCCGGGGCCGGCGCCGATGCCGCCGCCGCCCTCGGTGCCGAGATAATCGAGCGGATGGCGGACCGACCAGGTTTCGGCGTTCCACGACAGCGAGCAGTGCGTCAGCGCGTTCGGCCGACTGCCGAGCGCATCGCGCAACGCGACCGCCAGATGGTCGACCATCAGCTTGTCGCCGGCGGGCATCGGCATGTTCGGTTTGCGCGCGGACGGCGTTGCGGCCTTGCCGGCCGGCAGCGCGGCGAGCAAAGCGGGTACCGCCATGTCGGGCTCGCAGGCGAGCATCACGTCGACCGGCGGCAGACCCTGATAGTCCATGCTCCAGCCGCGATGGATCAGGTGATCGACCGAGACCTGGATGATCCTGGCGCTCGTCGGGCCGATGTGTTTCAGCGTACCGGCGACATCGACCCAGTCGAGGCTGAGGATGACGTCGGCCTCCTTGAGCGCCGCGGCGGCGTCCGGCACCGGCGCGATCATCGACGGGCTGCCTGTGTGCAGCGGATGGTCGGTCGGGAAGGCGGCGGCGACCTTCAGGTCGGTGACGACGCGGGCGTTGAGCCGCTCGGCAAGCGCGATGCGCGCCGCCCAGGCCGCTTCGCTGCGCGAGACGCGGCCGGCGAGGATGACCGGACGCTTGGCGTCGCGCAGCAGCGCTACCGCTTTGTCGATCTGCTCGGGCGCAGCCGCCATCACGGCCGGCGGCATCATGCGGGCGGCATCGATGGGTGCGGGCTGCTCGGTGAGCTTCGCCTCCTGCATGCCGGCGTCGAGGTTGACGTAGGTCGGTCCCATCGGCGCGGTGTTGGCGATCCAGTTGGCGCGCAGCAGCGCCTCGGTCGCGGCTTGCGGCGAGGCCGGCTGGTCGTCCCATTTGGTGTAGTCGCGCACCAGCGCGCCCTGATCGCGCGCGGTGTGGATCCAGTCGATCCATGGACGGCGCTTGGCGGCGTCGACCGGACCGGTCGCGCCCAGGACCACCATCGGCGCGCGATCGCACCAGGCGTCGAAAATGCCCATCGCGGCGTGCATCAGCCCGACATTGGAGTGGACGGCGGCGAGCATCGCCTTGCCGGTCACCTTGGCGTAGCCGTGGGCGATGGCGATCGCGCTTTCTTCGTGCAGGCAGAGCAGCATCTGCGGCCGCGCGTTGCCGAGGTAGTTCACCAGGCTGTCGTGCAGGCCGCGGTAGCTCGCGCCGGGATTGAGGGCGATATAGGGGATATCGAGCGCGCGCAGCGCATCCGCGACCACGTCGCTGCCGAAGGCGGGCGCATTGACGCCGGCCGGAACGGGCCGGTCGATATCGCCGTCGACGGCCGGCGTGACGCCGGTCCCTTGCGCGCGGACTTGCATTCTTCCTCCCGGGCGGCGGCCGTTGCCTCAGGGCCGCTCATTCTTGGCTCGACTATAGGCGTTGATATTGGTGCAGAATAGCCGATAAATACGCACTAGATTGTTGCGTCAGAATTGACAATCGGGTGCCGAATGGACCGCTTCCGGGTGATGGAAAGCTTCGTGCGGGTGGTGCGGGCCGGCAGCTTCACGGTCGCCGCCAATCAGCTCGGCCTGTCGCGGGCGCTGCTGTCGCGCCACATCAACGACCTCGAGACGCGGCTCGGCGTCCGGCTTTTGAACCGCACCACGCGCTCGCTCAACCTGACGGAGGAGGGGCGCACCTATCTTGAGTTCTGCGAGCGTCTGTTCCGCGACGTCGAGGCGAGCGAGCGCGCCATTGTCGGCGCCAAGGCCGAGCCGGCCGGCGTGCTGCGGCTTGCGGCGCCGAAATCCTTCGGCACCGCGCATCTTGCCGATGCGATCATCGCCTTCGCCAAGCTGCATCCGCGGCTGCGGGTTTCGCTGTCGCACGAGAATGTCTCGCTGCGCGGCTCGCATTACTTCATCGAGCGTGGCCTCGATCTCGTGCTTTGCATCGCGCCGCGTTCGACGTCCGCGACCGTGGGCCGTGAAATCGCGATGCTCGACTGGACGACCTGTGCATCGCCGGACTATCTGGCGCGGGCCGGGCGCCCGGCGACGCCCGCCGATCTTGCCCGGCACGCCTGCCTCGTCCATCTCAATGCGTCGTCGAACGACTATGTCTGGCATTTCGAGAGCGGCAAGGGCGCGATGTCGGTCAAGGTGCCGGGCGTGTTTCATTCGAACAGCGCGCTGACCTTGCGCAAGGCCGCGGTGGCAGGGCTCGGCATCGCGCAGATACCGCACTATGCGGTGGCCGACGATCTCGAACGCGGACTGCTCGCGCCGGTGCTGCCGCGCCATCGCGTTCCGCCGCGTCCGCTGCTCGCGGTCTATCCGCAAACCGCATCGACGCCGCGCAAGGTCGAGGCCTTTGTCGATTTTCTGGCGGCCTGGATGGCGAGCGGCGAACTCGGCCGCAAGCCGGGCAAGGCGTTGCGGTCGATAAGGCTCGCCTCCTAACGGGAGATTGTTACGGCCCCTGACGCAGCCGCGCGAGCAGCTTCAGCCCGGCATAGCCATGCGGCGTCATGCCATTCTTCTTTTCATAGGCGATGATCGCCTTGACCGTATCGGAGCCGGTGCGGCCGTCGACGCCGTCGACCTTGTAGCCGTATTTGGCGAGCAGCCGCTGGATCTCCTTGACCTCGTCGAGCGTCGGCGGGCGCTCCCCGCCGGGGAATTCGGTCTTGAAGTGGCCACCGCCCTTGATGAGATCGCCGAGATGGACGAGCGCCAGCGTGTAGCTCGACGACGGATTGTAGGAGCGCACGGCGAAGAAGTTCTGCCCGACGAAGAACGCGGGTCCGCCCTTGACCGGCAGCCAGAGCTTGGCGCGGTGATTCGAATGAGGGAACGGCTTGCCGTCGGCGCGGGTGATGCCAAGCCTGTGCCACTGGGCATAAGTGCGCCAGGTGCGGTTGTTGGCAAGCCGCAGATGCGCGTGCGGAACTTTCGCCTCGTAACCCCAGGCCTCGCCGCGGCGGTATTTGCCGCGCTCGACCAGATATTTGCAGGTGCCGGCGAGGGCGTCCTCGGGGCCGAACGGATCGACCCGCTTGTCCTTGTTGTAGTCAACGCCGATGTTGAGCCACACCTCGGGCATCCACTGGGTGTGACCCATCGCGCCGGCCCAGGAACCGATCATCTTGTCGGGCGTCGACCAGCCGCGCTCGACGATCACCAGCGCGTTAAGCAGTTCCTTTTCCCAGTAACGGCGCCGGCGCGGTTCGCGCCACGCTAGGGCTGCGAGCGACGGGATCACCGGCCGCATGTATTTCGGATTGTCGATGACGTCGCCGAACGAGGACTCCATGCCCCACAGGCCGAGCAGCACATAGCGGTCGACGCCGTAGTCGTGTTCGAGGCGGTCGAACAGCGCCTTGTATTCCTCGGCGCGCTTCTTGCCGACGCTGACGCGCCATTCCGAGCAGCGGCGATTGATGTACTGCCACATCTCGACGGTGAATTCGGGCTGCTTCTTCTCGAACTCGAAGACGCTGGTGTCCGGCGTCACCGCGCCCATCACCCGGTCATAGGTTTTCTCGGAGATGCCGCGGCGAAGCGCGTGCGGGCGAAAGTCACGGACCCAGGCTTCGAACGAGGATCGGGCCCAGGAGGGGATCGGGAGCGCGAGATTGACGCCGGCCGCGAGCGACAGCGTCAGGAGGCGGCGGCGTGTCGGCGCAGTCAGCGCAAGTTCCGGAATCGATGTCATGCCAGGCATCTTAGGGGGCGAATATGGCCGGGCAATGCGGCCCGTGGCGGTGCCTGCGTTAATCACTAACGCGGGCGCATGCTATTCGGCGGCCTTCCGATGCCGCGATTTGCGCCGGACCTTGCGTTTCTTCGCCGCAGGCTTGGATTTGACCGAGGCGGTTAACTCCTGCGGTGTTTTGGAGTTGACGGCGAAGGCCGGCGTTTCGCTCGGCGGGCGATGGGCGACGAGCGGCGCGATGACGCCCTTGCGGGCGGCGGCCGGATCGCCGTCCTTGACCTCGGTGCCGCGCGCGCCGATCAGCCGCTCATAGGCGGCAACCAGTGTCATGTAGGGATTGACCCAGACCCAGCCGTCGCGCGTGAACACCTGCGTGTCGAAATGCAGGTGATACGAGGTGCCGTTCTCGTGGTCGCCGTAGTTCGAGAGCTTGCCGATCACTTCGCCCTGTTCGACCTTGCGGCCGGTGACGACCTCGTCGGCATCGAGACGCGACGGCGTCATGTGCAGATAACGAAACCGCACGCGGTCGTTCGCGGTGTTGACCGAGATATAGGCGGCGAGGTTGCCGGCCTTGCGCCAGATCATGCCGGAGCGCACGGCGACGACGTCCTGCTGGTAGGGCTCGCAGCGGTCGGCGCCTTCGTTGTTGAGCATGCAGTAAGAGCCGCGGATGTCCTGGCCCTGATGGCCCCAGCCGCCGGGGCATTGCCCGACCTGAGAGTCGCGGTATTCACAAAAGTTGTCGCGCCACGGATAGGAGAAATTGTCCGGCGCGGATTCGTCGAACACCAGCTTGCGGTCGTTGACCTTGCAGCGATAGGCGGCGCCTTTGCCGCGCATCCGGCCGACGACGCCCTTGTGGTAGCAGTCGCCCCACGGATTGAAGGACTGCGATTTGGCGAAGGCCGGGGCCTTGGCGATCGGAAAGCGGATTTGTGCATAGACATGACGGTCGGCACGGCCGCCCTTGTCGCGCCAGCCGGAATTCTCGATCAGATCGCCCGGCGCATAATAGGTGAAGGACTGCGACACCGTTTTCGGCCGTGCGAGATCGAGCGCCGGCGCCGGCATTCCGGATGGCGTACCGCCGGCGACCTTCAGCGTCGCGAGGAACCTGAGCGCGATCTTGTCGGCATCCTTGCAGGTGAGCCGCTTGGCGCGCGGCCGGCCGTCGAAACACTCGATCGAGACGACATAGGGCACGCCGAACCGCTCGAAGGCGTAACGCAGGTGCGCTTCGCGCAGGATGCGGCGAATGCCGGGGAAGGCGGCCTGCGCATCCTTGTCGCGCGGCTCGCCCGACCATTCGGCGATGCTCGGCCCGTCGATCTCGTAGACGAAGGCAGCGCCGGCGATCGCAACCTCGACCGGCTGCGCGAAGCGGACGTCGAGATCCTTGTGCTGCTTCGGATCGATGAAGAAGGTGGAGTCGTAACCGGCCGGGCCGGACTGAAAGAATGCGGACGGATCGAAGCCGTAGAAATAGGAGTTCGACGTTGCCAGACCGGCCTTGCCGGCGGCCTTGTCGCGCAGGATGGCGGCAAGATCGATCGGCAGCAGGACCGGCACTGTGCTGTTGCGAATGGCCGGCAAGCGCACCGCGACGGCATCGTTGATGAGCGCGAGGCCGTGTTCCGGCAGCGGCACGGATTTCGTGGCGTCGTCGAGGGCGGCGCGCCAGTCCACCGTCATCACGGTGACGCGCGGCGGTTCCATCTCCTGCGCTGCCGCCGCCGACGAGACGAGCAGCAGCGCGCCGAAGGCCGCGTGTTGAAGATGTTTCAAGCCCAACGCAGGCTCCCCTCGCACATGCGGCCGACGTTATCGCCGTGAGGATGGCGATGCCAAGCCGGTGGCCTGCAAGCGAGCCGCAAAATCGCACGATTTTGTGGAATCCGGGCCGCCGCCGGCGCGGCAAACGGTCCCGTCGGCGCGCCGGTCAGTCCTTGGCGCGCTCGACATAGGCGCCGTCGGCGGTCATCACGACGACGCGGGTGCCGGCGACGATGTGGGTCGGCACCATGGTGCGCACGCCGTTCGACAGCATCGCCGGCTTGAACGAGCCGGACGCGGTCTGGCCCTTCACCACCGGCTCGGTCTCGGTGATCTCGAGCGTCACCTTCTGCGGCAGCTCGATGGCGACGGCGGTGCCCTCGTGCATGGAGAGCTTCACGACCATGTTTTCCTGCAGGTAGGCTGACTGATCGCCGATGATGTCGGCAGGCAGCGTGGTCTGCTCGTAATTTTCCTGGTTCATGAAGTGGAAGCCGTCGCCGTCCTGATAGAGGTACTGGAACTCGCTGTCCTCGATATGGGCGCGCTCGACCTGGTCGGTGGTCTTGTAACGCTGCGAGGTCTTCACGCCGTCCGAAATCCGGCGCATATCGACCTGCGTGGTCGGCGTACCCTTGCCGGGGTGGAAGTTTTCGGCGGTGAGGACGACATAGAGTTTGCCGTCGATATCGACGACATTGCCCTTGCGGAGGGAACTGGCGATGACTTTCACGAGAGCGTTTCCTGATCGGGGTGCGGCGGGAAGCCGCGGATTCGGGCCGCACCTTACTGATCCTGCCGCCGGACGCCAGCCTTTCCGAGGGCCGCGCCGCGCGGCGCGTTAACCCCCCAATGAAGGGCCTGCCGGCGATGCCGCGTCCAAATTCGAGCCACCACGCCGACCGCCGGCCGGTTCTGCTGGCGCGGGGCCGCATCCAGGCGGCGATCCGGGGCTGGTTCGCGGAGACCGGTTTCGTCGAGGTCGAGACGCCGGCCCTGCAGGTCTCGCCCGGCAATGAGACGCATCTCCATGCCTTCGGAACCGACCTGATCGGGCCGGACGGCGCGAGGTCGCCGCGGTATTTGCGGACCTCGCCGGAATTCGCGGCCAAGACACTGCTCGCCGCCGGCGAGCCGCGGCTGTTCGAGTTCGCCCGCGTGTTCCGCAATCGCGAGCGCGGGCCGCTGCACCATCCCGAATTCACGATGCTGGAGTGGTATCGCGCTAGCGAGAGCTACGAGACGCTGATGGAGGATTGCGCGGCATTGCTCGCGGTGGCGGCGAAGGCCGCCGGCACGAGCCGCTTCACCCATCGCGACCGCAGCATCGATCCGTTCGCGGCGCCGGAGCGCATCACGGTCGCTGAAGCCTTTTCGCGCCATGCCGGTCTCGATTTGCTGGCGACGCTCGAGAAGAACAACGGCGGCGAGTTCGAAGGGAACAGATTGGCGCTCGCAAGCGCGGCCGCGCAGATGGATATCGCGGTGGCCGATGACGACAGCTGGGGCGACCTGTTCAGCAAGATCATGGCCGAGAAGGTCGAGCCGCATCTCGGCAAGGATCGCGCAGTCATCTTGTATGAGTATCCGATCCCGCAGGCGGCGCTGGCGCGGGCGAAGCCCGGCGAACCCCGCGTGTCGGAACGCTTCGAGCTTTATGCCTGCGGCGTCGAGCTCGCCAACGCCTTCGGCGAATTGACCGACCCGGCCGAGCAGCGCCGACGCTTCGAGGCGGCGATGGCCGAGAAGCAGCGCATCCACGGCGAGCGCTATCCGATCGACGAGGATTTTCTCGCCGCGCTATCCGAAATGCCGCCCGCGAGCGGCATCGCGCTCGGCTTCGACCGGCTGGCGATGCTGGCCACCGGCGCGCCACATATCGAGCATGTGCTATGGAGCAGCGTCGCCGCACCCGGCGCGGAACAGGATCGATGAGCACGAGCGTCCAGACACCGCAGGAGTTGATCGCGCTGGGCCTTGCGCAGCCCGGCGAGCGCGCGGCGCTCGAAGCGGTGGCGGAGCGTTACGCGGTCGCGATTTCTCCGACGATCCTCGGCCTGATCGACAAGGCCGATCCGGCCGATCCGATCGCGCGGCAGTTCGTGCCGAGCCCGGCGGAAATGGTGACCACCGCAGACGAGCGCGCCGACCCGATCGGCGATCATGCCCATTCGCCGGTCGAAGGCGTCGTGCATCGCTACCCCGACCGCGTGCTGTTGAAGCTGGTCAATGTCTGCGCGGTCTACTGCCGCTTCTGCTTCCGCCGCGAGATGGTCGGGCAGGGCGGGCCGGCGATGCTGTCGCCAGCGCAGTTCGACACGGCGTTCAATTACATCGCCGCGCGCCCGGAGATCTGGGAAGTCATCCTGACCGGCGGCGACCCGCTGGTGATGTCGCCGCGCCGGCTGCGCACCGTGATGGCGCGGCTCGGCACCATTCCGCATGTGAAGATCGTGCGTATCCATACCCGCGTGCCGACCGTCGAGCCGGAACGGGTTACACCGGCGCTTGTCGAAGCCTTGAAGGATTCTGGCAAGACCACCTATCTCGGGCTGCACGTCAATCACGCCCGCGAACTGTCGGCGGCCGCACGCGCGGCCTGCGCGCGGATCGTCGAGGCCGGCATTCCGATGGTGAGCCAGACCGTGCTGTTGAAGGGCGTCAACGATCGCGCCGATGTATTGGCCGATCTCATGCGCGCGCTGATCGAGTGCCGGGTCAAACCGTACTACCTGCATCACGGCGATCTCGCGCCGGGCACGTCGCACCTGCGCACCGACATTGCGACCGGTCAGGCGCTGATGCGGCAGCTGCAAGGGCGGCTGTCGGGCCTCGCGCTGCCCAGTTATGTGCTCGATATTCCCGGCGGCTATGGCAAGGCCCCGGCGGGCCCGGCTTATGTCACGGCGAATGGCGAGGCGGGACAGGTGACGGTGACCGACTTCAACGGTCGTGCGCACATCTATCCGCCGCGCGGGTCCGGCGTTTAAGTCAGATCGCCAGCAGGTCGATCAGAGCGGCGGCCAGCGCCAGGCTGACGAAACCGATGAACACCACGGCGACCACGGCGTGCCAGACGAAGGAGGCATCCCTTCGCAGGATCGAAACGACTTCGCGTGTATTCATGATGCCACGCTCCCAAATGGGACGTCCGCGGGACGATCGAATGGAACGATCGCCCGGCGATGCGGATCAAACGATAAGACGCGGCGCTGCGCGCGCCGAGGTCTCTTGGCGTAAAATCATGTCAAAGCTATGTGAGCGGCCGGCCTTGCCCCATGTGGGCAATTGTCCGTGAGGCGATATGCAGCACGCGGAGGAGCCGGTGATCCTGCATGGCCGCCTTGCAAGCAAAGCAGGATGGCTAGGTTTTGAGGCGGGACATTCGCATCAGCCCTGCTTCGCCGAGATTATCGCGGATAATGGCTTCGCAGGGCATCCTGCGCAGCTCGCTTCGCGAGCAAAGCAGGATGGCGCGCCCTACGGGAATCGAACCCGTGTTTCCGCCGTGAAAGGGCGGCGTCCTGGACCGCTAGACGAAGGGCGCTGAACAACGCCCAAGGGGGTTCCCCTGCGCGCCGGCGCGGCGAGGTATAAAGACGTTCGCCGCGAGCGGCAAGCGACCGAACCGGCCAAAACTCACCATTTTCCGGTGTTCGGCATCGATTTCCACGGCTCGGCGGCGGGAAGAGGCGCGCCTTTCTGCAGAAGCTCGACCGACTGGCGGTCCGGCGAACGCACGAAAGCCATGACGCCGTCGCGCGGCGGACGATTGATAGTGACGCCCGCCTTCATCAGGCGTTCGCATGTCTCATAAATATTGTCGACTTCGAAGGCGAGGTGGCCGAAGTGGCGGGCCTCGCCATAGTCCTCGCTGTCCCAGTTGTAGGTCAGCTCGAGGAGCGGCGCGTCGCGGCCGGCCTTCTTGCTGTCCTCGACCAGTTTCTCGTCGTCGGGTCCGGCGAGGAAAACGAGTGTGTAGCGATTTTTCTCGTCGACCCGCCGGCGGACTTCCTTGAGGCCAAGTTTGTTGCAATAAAAATCGAGCGCGGCGTCGAGGTCGCGGACGCGCAGCATGGTGTGAAGGTATCGCATCGATGAACTCCTCGCGAACGGCCGGAGTCCTATAGCAGTGATTGCCCCCGATCTCGACACGGCCGTGTCACGGCTGCGTGAGTTGCTCGACGAGGCGAGCCTCGTTCTGCCGTTCACCGGCGCCGGCATCTCGACTGAATGCGGCATCCCGGACTTCCGCTCGCCGGGCGGGCTGTGGACCAAGAACAAGCCGATCGACTTCGACGACTTCATGGCGAGCCGCGAGGCGCGCAACGAGTCCTGGCGGCGGCGTTTCGCGATCGACGCGCATTTTTCCGGCGCGGAACCCGGCCGCGGCCATCGCGCGCTGGCGACGCTCTACCGGACCGGCAAGGCGCCGGCGCTGGTGACGCAGAACATCGACAACCTGCACCAGAAATCCGGCATTGCGGCGGCCGACGTGATCGAATTGCACGGCAACACGACCTATGCGGGCTGTCTCGGCTGCGCCGCGCGCTACGAAATCGAGTGGGTTCGCGCGCGTTTTGCCGCCTCGGAGGAGGCTCCGGACTGCGAGCACTGCGGCGGCTTCATCAAGACCGCGACGATCTCGTTCGGGCAGGCGATGCCGACGCAGGCGATGCAGCGTGCCGAGGAACTGAGCCGCGCCTGCGACCTGTTTCTGGTCGTCGGCTCCTCGCTGGTGGTTTGGCCGGCGGCCGGATTGCCGTTGCTGGCAAAACGCAACGGCGCTGCACTCGTCATCGTCAATCGCGACGCCACCGAGTTCGACGAACTTGCCGATCTTGTGGTGCGACACGACATCGGCGACACGCTCGCACCGTTCGCCGCGCATTGATTCGACGCCGCCGTCGTCCGAATAGTCCTGTGCGCAAGCGGAATTTGCGCTTTGCGACCGAAGGGCGGGTGTTATCTTTATTCAAGAGATTCGGGGAAGCGCCCAGAAGAGGCGCCAAAACAACGGCGGCGCTTAGCGGTTAGCGCTTGGCGTTCAGCGCAAAACGGTCATGGCGTCGGACGGGATTGAGCCAAAAATGCCAGGGGCAATTCTTGGGCCGGGATCGGCCCGGGACCTCGCCGATGAAACGGCAACGGACCTCATCGAAATCTCGGGCGTGATCAAGTGGTTCGATGTCGCCAAGGGCTTTGGCTTCATCGTTCCCGACAACGGCATGCCCGACGTTCTCCTTCACGTCACCTGCCTGCGCCGCGACGGTTTCCAGACCGCCTATGAGGGCGCGCGGGTCGTCTGCGAGGTGATGAACCGCTCCAAGGGGCTGCAGGCGTTCCGGGTGGTGTCGATGGACGAGTCGACCGCGATCCACCCCGCGCAGATGCCGCCGCCGCGCACCCACGTCACGGTGACGCCGACCAGCGGTCTCGAGCGGGCCCAGGTCAAATGGTTCAACCGCCTGCGCGGCTTCGGCTTTCTGACCCGCGGCGAAGGCACCCCGGACATCTTCGTCCACATGGAGACGCTGCGCCGGTTCGGCATTGCCGAGCTGCGGCCGGGACAGACCGTGCTGGTCCGCTTCGGACCCGGACCGAAGGGCCTGATGGCCGCCGAGGTCCGGCCGGATGGCGGGCCGCTCAACTTCGCTGCCCACTAGGCGTTCCGATCACCGACATTCCTGCCGCACGCCGGGCATGGTTTGCGCCATTGCCCGCGCTGCGGCTTCGGCGTAAAGGCGGCGGATGCAGTCCATGATCCGCATATTGCTGTCCAAGACCGTGCTGCTGTTGGCGGTCGCCGGCCTGGTGTGGTCCGGCAACGGGCCGGCGCGGGCGGCCGAGCGGACCACGATCGAGATCGCCAGCCGGACCGGCGTTCATCTGTTTTCGGTCGAGTTCGTCGATAACGACAAGGACCGCGCGCAGGGCCTGATGTATCGCAAGAGCCTGCCCGAGGGGCAGGGCATGCTGTTCGACTTCGGCCGCGAGCAGGACGTCGCGATGTGGATGAAGAACACCTACATCCCGCTGGACATGATGTTCATCCGAGGCGACGGACGGATTCTGCGCATCGCCGAGAACACCACGCCGCTGTCGGAGCGGATCATCGCGTCGGGCGGGCCGGTCCGGGCCGTCCTCGAAGTCATCGGCGGCACGGCGCAGAAACTCGGCATCGCGCCGGGCGACCGGGTCGCGCATCCGATGTTCAGGGGCCGATAGCCAGCCCGAGTTGCCGCTGCGGGGCGAAGTGTGTAACCACGCCGAAGCCGAGCCGGGTGCGGCCTTTGTCCGGCGTCATTCGGGGTATAGCGCAGTCTGGTAGCGCGTCTGGTTTGGGACCAGAAGGTCGCAGGTTCGAATCCTGCTGCCCCGACCACGGCTCGGCCGATTCTGTTCTCAAGACGTCAGGCTATTCTGGCCGGCCGTAACGTGAAGCGGCCGCGCAGAAGCTTTTCGATGATGAAAATCCGGCCGGCATTGGCGCTGATTTTCCTCGCGCATCGCACGATGGAACAGCGCCAAAGCTTTGATATTTATTTATTAAACGAGCATACAGCCTGAAATAGATCAGACAGTACATAAAATATGATTTATGCTTGCTTTACTGCGATCATGACTTAGAAATTTATACAGAATTTATGTTTGAAACTGTCGTGTTTACGGAAACTTGTCGGTTTCAGACGGGGCTTTCGGTGAATTTCAATCACCGATCGATGGCTGGGACCGATGCCGACCGTTGTCTTGTCTGCAAGTTTCGTCAGGCATGCGTGCTGCCCCGAGGGGCGGCGCAAGGTCGATTTCTTCGATCAGGCCCAGCGCGGGTTCCTGCTCGAGGTTCGCGCGTCCGGCGGCAAGACATTCTATCAGCGCTATAGCGACGAACGCGGCCGCGAGCGCCAGTTCAAGATCGGCCCGGCCGACGTCCTCAATCTGGATCAGGCCCGCCGCAAGGCCCGGCAGGTGATGGCGGAAGCCATCATGGGCGATGATCCGCAGAAGAAACGCCGCGCGGCGCGCGCGGTGCCGATGCTCGCCCAGTTCGCGCGCGAGACCTATCTGCCTTACGTGCGCACCTACAAGAACAGCTGGATGACCGACGAGACGGTGCTGCGGATCCATATCCTGCCGGCGCTCGGCGCTCACGCGCTCGACGAAGTGACGACCGACGCCATCGCCGGCATCGTCAATCGGATGCGGGAGGAGGGCTATGCCTCCGGCACCATCAACCGCGTCATCGTCATCCTGCGCTACATGTACAATCTGGCGCGGCGCTGGAAGACGCCGGGCGTGACCGGCAATCCCGCAGCGGGCCTGAGCGCCGGACCGGACGTCCAGCGCAACCGCTTCCTCAGCGAGGAAGAAGCCGAACGGCTGGTGCGGGCGATCGAGGTCGACGAGAACAAGACGGCGGCCCGCGCGATCATGCTGCTGCTGCTGACCGGCGCGCGCCGCAACGAGGTGACGCAGGCGAAGTGGGATTACGTCGACTGGAAGAACCGCACCTTGCTGGTGCCGAAGTCGAAGTCCGGCCGCGCGCGCACCATCGCGCTCAACCAGTCCGCGATGGCGCTCTTGTCGTCGATGCCGCGCGAGGGCAACGCCTACATCTTCCCCTCGGAGGTCAACGGCAAGCCCTGCGCCTCGCTGTTCTTCCCGTGGGATCGCATCCGCACGCGCGCCGCGCTGCCCGATGTGCGGCTGCATGATCTCAGACATTCCTTCGCCAGCTTCCTCGTCAATCGTGGTGTGTCGCTTTACGTGGTGCAGGGCCTGCTCGGCCATCTGCATGCGCGCACGACGCAGCGCTACGCGCATCTGACGCAGGAAACGCTGATCGGCGCTGCCGATCTGATCCAGGACATCGTGCCGCTGCCGCGCGATACCGTCGCCATCGCCTGACGTTCCGTTTTCCGCCGTCTGCCGCGCGCAACTCTTTGCGCGCGCAGGCGCGTGTGCGCGTGTGACGTTCCGTCATTCATCGAAATTTTAGCCGGATTGACGATGCTCGATGCCGCGTCGATGCACGGTTTTGCGTGCGCGCAGCGGCCGCGTCCCAGACCATACCCACCGGAGAATGGCGAACGTCAAGCGAACGGCGGCCGAAAAGTTCGTGCGTTCAACGGTGTGGCCGTCCATGCGACCTAGAACGAGCCGAGATGCGCGGGTGAGGAACGCGCCGCGCTCGATTCCTGCGCGCGAGGGAAAGGCCCGTTTCATGCGGACTTCTGCGATCGCCGGGAGCGCAAAAACGGCTTCTCCATCCAGTACGTGAAGATTTGCAGCCTGTACGGCGCGGGTTTCTATTACATCCCGGGCACGGATACCTGCCTGAAGGTCGGCGGCTGGGTTCGCATGGAAACCGGCTACGGCTACAACGGCAGCTTCACGACCGAGTGGTTCTTCAACAACCTGAACAACCGTTCGACCAACAACAACAACTGGCGCGTGAAGGGCACCGTGACCTTCGACGCCCGTGAGCAGACCGCTTACGGCACCCTGCGCAGCTATGCCGCGCTCGGCGTCAGCAACAACAACAACGGCGACAGCGCGATCGCCGCGAACTACGCCAACCGCTGGTTCATCCAGTGGGCCGGCTTCACGATCGGTCACGCCACGTCGTTCTTCGACTTCTACTCGATCGGCGGCAACCAGTACGGCTTCGCGAACGCCTCGTCCGATACCGGCGACGGCGGCTGGGACGTGTTCGGCTACACCGCGCAGTTCGGCAACGGCCTGTCGGCCTCGCTGTCGGCTGAAGTGCAGCGCCGCACGCAGATCATGGCGGGTGCGCTGGCGACCGGTAACGTGCTGTCGACGAACTACGCCGGGCACAATATGCCCGACCTCGTCGCCAACCTGCGCGTCGACCAGGCCTGGGGTTCGGCCCAGATCATGGGTGCTCTGCACGGCGTGCAGGCGTCCTACTACGGCGCCAACGAGACCACCGGTCACCCGGAAGACAAGATCGGCTACGCCCTCGGCGCCGGCCTGAAGTTCAACGCGCCGATGATCGGTGCGGGCGACTACTTCCAGGCCCAGCTGACCTACACCAAGGGTGCGTCGCGCTACTCCGACCACACTGCGTTGCCGTTCAACAAGATCAAGTATGACGGCACCACCTTCGGCTTCGGCATCGAGTCCGACGCTACGATGGGCGGTGCGGTTGCGACCGCCAACGGCTCGGATCTCGAGCTGACCTCGACCTGGGCGGTCAACGCCGCGTTCACGCACAACTGGACCCCGGCTTTGAAGTCGACCCTGTGGGGCGCCTATCGTGACGTGAGCTACAACGGCGCTGCCAACGCGATGATCTGCTCGAGCCTCGGCGACGGCGCCGGCGCCGGCACCACCGCTGTGGCCAACGCGGGTTGCGATGCCGACTGGAGCATGTGGGGCGTCGGTCTGCGCACCGAGTGGAAGGCGACCAAGAACCTCGCCCTCGGTCTCGAAGTGCTCTACGCCGAGCTGAACTCGGCGTCGTCTTCGACGGGCACGATCAACCTTGCTGCCAACAGCACCAAGCCGGCCGGCACCTACACGCTGGCCGACCAGGACCAGGTTGCGATCCGCTTCCGCGCGACCCGCAGCTTCTATCCCTGATCGGATAGTGGTCTGAACAAAACCCCCGGCGGGAAACCGCCGGGGGACTTTCCGTGAAGGCGGTATCCCGCTTGCGGATCGAGAAATGTCCGCCGGGCATGGCTGCGCAATTCGGGACGTTGCGTCGGACGCGATGTCGAACGACGAGGCCGGGCCAACATGCTGCTGACGACACAGCGCCATCAGAACATTGTCGAACTTGTCCGGCTCGAGCGCCGGGCCTTTGCCGCGAAACTGCGAACCGCGCGGGCGCTCCTGAACTGGAGCCAGTCCGATCTCGCCGACCGCGTTGGGCTGACGCAGCGGGCGATCCACAAGCTTGAACAGGGCGAGACCGAGCCGCGCCGCGCCACCGTGCATGCGGTCGAGGATGTGCTGCGCGCCGAAGGCGTGGTGTTTGAAGACCGGGCCGGCGGCTTCCAGCTTGTCGTGGACAGCGAAGTGCTGGATCGCGCGGCGAAACCCGCGCAAAAGCGCCGGCAGCCCCATCGCTACGATCTCGGCGTGACCTCACGCCAGGCCCGCGTCGCCAACTATCGCGCCTGACAGTCTGCCACCGCCCGTGACGGCGACCGGCCGGCTTGTCCGCCGGGCGGAGAGCCCGTGTTTACGGCTTTGCCGCAAAAGCCGGGAGTTGCCACCCGCGGCGCGTCAAATTATATCCGGACGACTCGCTCGGAGGACGCCGCCGCCATGTTCGCCCGCATCTATAAACCCGCCAAAACCGCCATGCAGTCAGGGTTGGCGCGGACCCAGCATTGGGCCATCGACTTCGAGCCGCAGGAGGCCCGTACCGTCGAGCCGCTGATGGGATGGACGTCGTCGGGCGATATGCGCCAGCAGCTCAAGCTGCGGTTCCCGACCAGGGAAGAGGCGGTCGCCTATTGCGAACGCCACGGCATCGCCTACCAGGTGTTCGAGCCGACCGATCCGGAGCGGCGCACGATGTCCTATTCGGAAAATTTCGCTTTCAAGCGCCGCGAGTCCTGGACGCACTAGGCCTGGGAGATTGCGCAAGCCCGTACGGCGGCCTTTCGCCGGACGGCCAGTGCGGTTAAACGGACGCAGTGCGGTTCGATCGGGAATCCAGCGACCGGCCGGACACGGCCGTCCGAGCACGGCCCCGTAGCTCAGAGGATTAGAGCAGCAGCCTTCTAAGCTGTTGGTCGGAGGTTCGAGTCCTCCCGGGGTCGCCACTTGCTCTCCCGCCGCCGGCACCGGCGAGCCACACGCCCGGCTCTGGCGTCAATTCCAAATATCAATTCAAAATCAGATAGTTACAGGAGAAAGCTTTAGCAATTCATCTGATTTCTGAATGCCCGATCCTATGCCATTCGCTAAGAAACAAGATCGCTTTTGAAAGGCGACGCTTTGAACCTCCAAGGCCATCACCTCGACACCTTCATCGCGTGAATCGATATTTGGGCTTGCTGCCGACTTCCGCTGCCGTATTTCCGGCGCTCCGGATGCCGTCGCTCCGGACCCTTTCTGGACTTTGGAGATCTTGCATGCTGCCGCTCGTTCGCGCCGTTGCCGTGGCTCTGGCGGTCGCCGCCGCTTTCGTTCTTCAGCCTGCTGCCGCCGCCGCCGACAAGGATTTCGCCAACGCCGCGCTGGCGGATGCCGCGATCAAGCTCGAGGCGCAGATCAAGGCGGACGCGGGCACCGTCGCCAAACCTGCCGCCACCTTGCGCAAGGATGCCGACGCCGCGTTCCAGAAGAACGATCTGCGGGCCGGCATGACGGTGCTGAGCCAACTGGTTGTCGTCGAGCCGAACGACGCAGCGGCCTGGCTGCGGCTGGCCCGCACCGTCAGCGAGATCAAGCCGCGCGACAACCGGGAGAAGGCGTTTTTCCTCGATCGCGCGTCGACCGCTGCCTACATCGCCTATCAACGCAGCGGCGGACAGGCAGGCGAGGCGGAAAGCCTCGATTTGCTGGGGCGCCTGATGGCGGATCGTCAGCAGTGGCGGCCGGCGCTCGACGCCATGCGGATGTCGCTGGCGATGCGCGAACAGGCCGACTTGCGCCGCCGCTACGAGACGGTGCGCGCCGAACACGGCTTCCGCATCCTCAATTACACCGTCGACTCCGACGCGACCTCGCCGCGCGCCTGCTTCCAGTTTTCGGAAAGGCTGCCGGCGGAGGGCGCCGACCTGACGCCGTTTGTCGTGGTCGCGGGCTTTGACCGCCCGGCGATTGCGATCAACGAACAGCAGTTGTGTGTCGACGGTCTCAAGCATGGCGAGCGCTACGCGGTGACGCTGCGCGCCGGGCTGCCCTCGACCGTCGGCGAGGCGCTGGCGAAATCGGCCGATTACACGATCTTCGTGCGCGACCGCAAACCCTTCGCGCGCTTCACCGGCAAAGCCTACGTGCTGCCGCGCACCGGGCAGAACGGCATTCCGTTGCAGACCGTCAACACCGACGCGGTGGCGATCACGGTTTATAGGATCGGCGACCGCAACCTGATCGACACCGTGCTCGGCTACGAGTTCCAGCGCAATCTCTACCGCCATCAGGCCGAGCGGATCGGCACCGAGCAGGGCGTGAAAGTGTGGGACGGCGAACTCGCCGTCGAGCGCAAGCTCAACATTGAGGTCACCACCGCTTTCCCGGTGACGCAGGCGGTGCCGGACCTCGCGCCGGGTGTCTATGCGATGACGGCGGAGCCGAAAGGCACCACCGGTAACGACTACGGCCAGCTCGCGACGCAGTGGTTCATCGTGTCCGACCTCGGGCTTGCCGCCTACAAGACGAATGACGGCATCGACGTGTTCGTCAATTCGCTCGCCACCGCCGAGCCGCGGGCGCTGACCGAATTGCGGCTCGTCGCGCGCAACAACGAAGTGCTCGCGACCAAGCGCGCGGATGCCTACGGCTATGTGCACTTCGACGCCGGGCTCGCGCGCGGCGAGGGTGGGCTGGCGCCGGCGGCGATCGTCGCCTCCGAGCGCGGCGACTACGCGTTCCTCAGCCTGAAGTCTCCGGCCTTCGACCTGAGCGACCGCGGCGTCACCGGCCGCGCCGCGCCCGGCGCGCTCGACGCGTTTATTTATACCGAGCGCGGCGTCTATCGTTCCGGCGAGACCGTCCATGTGACGACGCTGCTGCGCAACGCGCAAGGAACTGCGGCGGCCGGCGTGCCGCTGACCTTCGTGATGGAGCGCCCCGACGGCGTCGAATATCGCCGCAGCGTGGTGCAGGACCAGGGTCTCGGCGGGTTCGCCCTCAGCGTGCCGATCGTCCGCTCGACCATGACCGGCACTTGGCGCGTGCGCGCCTATGCCGACCCCAAGCGACCGGCGCTCGGCGAAGCGGCGTTCATGGTCGAGGACTATGTGCCCGACCGTCTCGAATTCGACCTCAAAGCGGAGACCGCCGTGCTGCCGCGCGACGGCGCTGCAAAAATCTCCGTCGACGGACGTTTCCTGTATGGCGCGCCGGCCGCCGACCTGTCGCTCGAAGGCGAGGTGGTGATTGCACCGGCCGCCGAGCGTCCGGGTTTTGCCGGCTACGTGTTCGGCCTGAGCGACGAGGAGGTTGCAGCCACTCGCCAGCAGCTCGGCGACCTGCCGCAGACCGGCCAGGACGGCAGGGCGACGTTCGACCTCGAACTCGCCGACATACCGGACACCGGCCGTCCGCTCGAGGCGCGCATTGCGGTACGCATGGCGGAGAGCGGCGGCCGCGCGGTCGAGCGCAAGCTGACCGTGCCGATCGCCGCGGACGGCGCTGCGCTCGGCGTCAAGCCGACCTTCTCGGGCCGTTCGCTGGGTGACGGCGAGAATGCGACCTTCGACGTCATCGCGGTCGCCGCGGATGGCAAGCGCGAGGCGCGCAACGGTGTGCGCTGGGAACTGCAGCGCGTCGAGACGCGCTATCAATGGTATCGTCAGAACGGAAACTGGAATTTCGAGCCGGTCAAGCTGACGACGCGCGTCGCCAATGGCACCGTCGATGCCGGCACCGATGCGCCGGGTAAGCTGTCGATCCCTGTCACCTGGGGCCGCTATCGGCTCGACGTGACCGGCGACAACGACATGCGTACCTCGCTGACCTTCGATGCGGGTTTCTACGCGGAGTCGACCGCCGACACGCCGGACCTTCTCGAAGTCGCGCTCGACAAGAAGGAATACAAGCCGGGCGACATCCTGACCGTGACCGTGACAGCGCGCAGCGCCGGGCGTCTCACCGTCAATGTCTTTACCGACAAGCTGGCGACCACGGTCTCGCAGGTCGTGAGCAAGGCGGGGCCGGTGTCGGTGAAGTTGCCGGTCGGCAAGGACTGGGGCACCGGCGCCTATGTCGTCGCGACGTTGCGGCGTCCGCTCGATGCCGCGGCCAAGCGCCAGCCCGGCCGCGCCATCGGCGTGCAGTGGTTAGCCATCGACCGCGCGGCGCACACGCTCGCCGTCGAGATGCCGCTGCCGGACCGGATCCGTCCGAACACCGCGCTGACAATCCCGGTCAAGCTCGGCGGTCTCGCCAAAGGCGAGGAGGCGCATGTCGTCGTCGCCGCCGTCGACGTCGGCATTCTCAATCTCACCGGCTACAAGCCGCCGGCGCCGGACGACTATTACCTCGGCCAGCGGCGGCTCTCGGCCGAGGTCCGCGATCTCTATGGCCAGCTGATCGACGGCCTGATGGGCGCGGCCGGGCGCATCCGCACCGGTGGCGACGCGGGCGGTGCGGAACTCTCCGGCGCTCCGCCGACGCAGGCGCCGCTCGCGTTCTATTCCGGCGTCGTCAAGGTCGGCGCCGACGGCACCACGCAGGTCAAGTTCGACATTCCGGCCTTTGCCGGCGCCGTGCGTGTCATGGCGGTGGCCTGGAGCAAGGACAAGGTCGGCAAGGCGTCGGGCGACGTCACCGTGCGCGATCCGGTGGTACTCACGGCGACGCTGCCGCGCTTCATGCGCAACGGCGACACCGCCGCGCTGCAGGTCGAACTCGACAATGTCGAAGGCGCGGCCGGCGACTACGCGGTCAATGTCGTGGCCGACGGCACGATCTCGGCGGAAACCAGTGTTGCCAAGCTGGCGCTGAAGGAGAAGCAGCGCGACCGTGTCGGCGTGCCGCTGAAGGCGACCGGCGCGGGCACGGGCGGCGTGACGGTGCGGGTCGGCGGGCCGAACGGTTTCGCGCTCGAACGTCACTATGCGCTCGAAACCCGGCCGGCGACGCAAATCCTGTCGCGGCGCACGGTGACGGCGCTCGGCAAGGGCGAGAGTCTCACGGTCTCTCCCGACATGTTCGCCGATTTCGTGCCGGGCACGGGACGGGCGGCGGTGTCGGTGTCGATCTCGTCGGCGCTCGATGCGGCGGCGCTTCTCAACGCGCTCGACCGTTATCCGTTCGGCTGCTCCGAGCAGATCGCGAGCCGCGCGGTGGCGCTGCTCTATGCCAACGAACTCGCGCAGCAGGTGAAGCTCTCCGTCGATGGCGCCATCGACCAGCGCATCCGTGACGGCATCGCGCAATTGCTGGCGCGGCAAAGCTCGATCGGGTCGTTCGGCCTGTGGTCGGTCGGCGGCGACGACGTGTGGCTCGACGCCTATGTGACCGACTTCCTGACGCGGGCGCGTGAGCGGAAATTCGAGGTATCGGACACGGCGTTCCGCCTTGCGCTCGACCGGCTGAAGAACTTCGTCGGCACCGCGCCGGAGCCGGCGAAGGACGGCGGCCGCAATCTCGCTTATGCGCTCTATGTGCTCGCTCGCAACGGCACCGCGCCGATCGGCGATCTGCGCTACTACGCGGACGTCAAGCTCGCCGACTTCGCGACGCCGATTGCACGGGCGCAGCTTGCCGCCGCGCTCGCGCTGCACGGCGACCGTGCGCGGGCGGAGAAGGTCTATGCCTCGGCGCTCGCCGCCATCCCGCAACGGCCCGTGTTGCAACTCGGCCGCGCCGACTACGGCTCGGTGCTGCGCGACGGCGCGGCGCTGGTGACGCTGGCGTCCGAAAGCAATGCGCCGCGCGCGACCATCGATACCGCGCTGACGCGGGTCGAGGCGGCGCGGGGGCTGTCCGCCTTCACCTCGACGCAGGAGCAGGCCTGGCTGGTGCTTGCCGCCCGCGCGATGGCGAAGGAAGCCGCCGGCATCTCGCTCACCGTCGGCGGCGCCGCGCACAAGGGCGTCTATCAGCGCAGCATGACGGCGCAGGGCTTCACCGCGCCGGTGACATTGACCAATGCCGGCGAGGGCAATGTGCAGGCGGTGGTGACGGTGAGCGGTTCACCGCTGACGCCGGAGCCTGCCGCCGAACGCGGCCTCAAGATCGAGCGGTCTTTCTTTACGCTCGACGGGCAGGCGGCCGATCCGGCGCAGGCGAAACAGAACCAGCGCTTCGCGGTGGTGCTGAAGGTGACCGATCCGAACCCGCAATTCGCAAGGCTGATCGTGGCGGACTATCTGCCGGCCGGTTTCGAGATCGATAACCCGCGGCTCGTGTCATCGGGCGATACCGGCACGCTCGGTTGGATCGCCAATGCGGCGACGCCGGTCAGCTCCGAATTCCGCGACGACCGCTTCAGCGCGGCCTTCGAGCGGCAAGCCGGAAATCCGGCGGTGTTCGCCGTTGCGTATGTCGTGCGCGCGGTGACGCCCGGCAAATACGTTCTGCCGCAGGCGATGGTCGAAGACATGTACCGGCCGGATCGCTTCGGCCGCACCGACACCGGCTCCATCGAGATTTCGACAGTGCGATAATGCGCCTGAAGATCATCCTCGCCGGGTTTGCCTCGCTCGCCGTCACCACGCTGCTGGTGGCGGCGTGGTGGGTGATCTCGCTCGGCCCGGTGCCGCTCGGCAAGGACATCGACTATTCGCGCGTGGTGCTCGACCGCAACGGACAGATCCTGCGGGCCTATACCGCCGGCGACGGCCGCTGGCGGCTGCCGGCGACCGTCGAGCAGGTCGATCCGCAGTTCCTGAAGATCCTGTTTGCTTATGAAGACCACCGTTTCGAGGATCACATCGGCGTCGATCCGTTCGCGATGGCGCGTGCGGCCTGGCAGTTCGCGAAAAGCGGACACATTGTCTCCGGCGGCTCCACGCTGACGATGCAGGTGGCGCGGCTCTTGGAGCCGCGGCGCGAGCGCAGTCTCTATGCCAAGCTCAAGCAGGCGGTGCGTGCGCTCGAACTCGAATACGTGCTGAGCAAGGACGACATCCTCGCGCTCTATCTTTCGCTGGCGCCCTATGGCGGCAATATCGAAGGCATCCGCGCGGCCTCGTGGTCCTATTTCGGCAAGGAGCCGCGACGGCTGACGCTCGGCGAGGCGGCGCTGCTTGTCGCATTGCCGCAATCGCCGGAGACGCGGCGGCCCGATCGCCATCACGACAATGCGCTTGCCGCGCGCAATCGCGTGCTGGAGCGCGTTGCGCGCGCCGGCGCGGTGCCTTATGCCGACCTCGCGGCCGCCAAGGCGGAGCCGGTGCCGCATGCGCGCAGGCCGATGCCGATCCTCGCGCCGCATGCCGCCGACGAGATCATCGCGCTCGATGCCGACATTCGTGTGCACCGGTTGACCATCGAAAGCCGGTTGCAGCACGATCTCGAGCAGCTCGCGCAGACCCGCGCGCTCGCTTTGGGTCCGCATATTTCCGCCGCCATCGTCGCGGTCGACAACGAGACGGGCGACGTGCTGGCGCGTGTCGGCTCGGCCGGTTATTTCGCGGGCGAGCGCGCGGGGCAGGTCGACATGACGCAGGCGTTGCGCTCG
This sequence comes from Pseudolabrys sp., assembly GCF_050250095.1. Lineage (NCBI taxonomy): Bacteria > Pseudomonadati > Pseudomonadota > Alphaproteobacteria > Hyphomicrobiales > Xanthobacteraceae > Pseudolabrys > Pseudolabrys sp. The sequence continues at coordinate 1,062,048 of NZ_JBFWPH010000001.1, forward strand.
CCCGGCTCGACCTTGAAGCCGTTCATCTACGGCCTCGCCTTCGAGGACGGCTTCCTGCATCCCGAAACGCTGATCGACGATGCGCCGGTGCGCTACGGCAGTTATGCGCCGGAGAATTTCGACCAGTCGTTCCAGGGCACGGTGACGGTGCGTCGCGCGCTGCAACTGTCGCTCAACGTGCCGGCGATCGCGGTGCTCGACCGTCTCGGCACCAGCCGGCTCGCCGCGCGGCTGCAGCAAGCCGGCGCCTCGCTGGTGCTGCCCAAGGGCGAGGCGCCGGGCCTTGCGATGGGCCTCGGCGGTGTCGGTGTCACGCTGTCCGATCTCACCATGCTCTATACCGGCCTTGCGCGCGGCGGCGTGGCGCGGCCGTTGATCGAGCGCGCCGGCGGATCGTCGCCGGATCGCCGGCTGCTCGATCCGGTTGCGGCCTGGTACATCGGCAATGTGCTCCTCGGCGCGCCGCCGCCCGACAACGCACCGCGTGGGCAGATCGCCTTCAAGACCGGCACGTCGTACGGCTTCCGCGACGCCTGGGCGGTTGGGTTCGACGGGCGCACCACCATCGGCGTCTGGGTCGGACGGCCCGATGGCGCGCCGGTGCCGGGCCTGATCGGCCGCGCCGCCGCCGCGCCGATCCTGTTCGACGCCTTTGCGCGGCTCGGCCGTTCGCCCGCCGCGCTCGAGACACCGCCCGGCGGTGTCATGCGCGTGTCAAACAGCCGGCTGCCGCCGACGCTCCGGCACTATCATCCCGGGCAGATCGCCGGGACGGATGGCCGGGCGCCCCGAATCATGTTCCCGCCGGACGGCGCGACCCTCGACCTGCCGGACCTTCGCCGCCCGGACCCGGTCGCGGTCAAGATTTCCGGCGGCGAGGGCAGGCTGTCGGTTCTGGTCAACGGCGTGCCGCTGCCGGAGGGCGACGGCCGGCGGACCGTGTTTTTCACCCCGGACGGCGGCGGCTTCGTGCGGCTGACGGTGATGGATGGGCGGGGCGCGACGGACAGTGTTGTCGTCCGTCTACAATAGACATTAATAGCGCAAACGGCCCTCGGCCGTTCTTTTCCGCCGCCCGCGTTGACACTATTGTCCCGCCCGCATGGCCAACCCCTCGCTTCCCAACAGCGCAGCGCCCCCGGCTCCCGGCCGGTCGAAATGGCAGACGCGCGGCTTCGCGCTCCTGCTCGACATCGCCACGGTGTCGCATGCCCGCGCCGCGGCGCTGCTCGTCGTCCTGTCGCTCGCGATGTTCCTGCCGGGTTTCTTTGCCTTGCCCCCGGTCGACCGCGACGAGGCGCGTTTCGCGCAGGCCAGCAAGCAGATGGTGGAAGCCGGCGATTATGTCGACATCCGCTTCCAGGACGAGGTTCGTTACAAGAAACCGGTCGGCATCTACTGGCTGCAGTCGGCGGCGGTGAACGTCGCCGAGGCCGTCGGCGTCGAGGAGGCGACGACGCGGATCTGGATTTACCGGCTGCCGTCGCTATTCGGCGCGATCGGCGGCGTGCTGCTGACCTATTGGGCTGCGCTCGCCTTCGTCAGCCGTCGTGCGGCGCTGCTCGCCGCCGCCATGATGGCAAGCTGCATCCTGCTCGGCGTCGAGGCGCGGCTCGCCAAGACGGACGCCATGCTGTTTCTCACGACGACCGCGGCGTTCGGCGCGCTGGCGCGGGCTTATCTCGGTCCGAAACGCACGCCGACGGAAACCGTGGGCTGGCCGATTGCTTTCATCTTCTGGACGGCGCTCGCCGCCGGCACGCTGCTGAAGGGGCCGTTGATCTTTCTGTTCGTCGGTCTGACCGCGCTCGTCGTTTCCGTCATCGACCGCAGCGCGCGCTGGCTGCTGGCGCTGCGCCCGCTGCCGGGGATCGTCTGGCTTCTGCTGCTCGCGTCGCCGTGGTTCATCCTCATCATGACGAAGAGCGGCTCGGCCTTCATTCAAGGCTCGATCGGCGCCGACGCCTTGCCGAAGATTCTCGGCAGTCAGGAAGGCCACGGCGCGCCGCCCGGATTTTATTTTCTGCTGTTCTGGGCGACCTTCTGGCCGGGTGCCGTCATCGCCGGTCTTGCGACGCCGACAGTGTGGCGCGCGCGGCGCGAGCCGGGCGCGAAGTTCCTGCTCGCGTGGCTGATCCCGTCGTGGATCGTGTTCGAACTGGTGGTGACCAAGCTGCCGCATTACGTGCTGCCGCTTTATCCCGCCATCGCCATTCTGATCGCCGGTGTGCTCGAGCGGGGCGGCTTGTCGCGATCGCGCTGGCTCGCGCACGGCACGGTCGGCTGGGTTCTGATGCCGCTCGCGGTGGCGATCGCGTCGGTCGCCGGCTTTGTGGTGCTGGCGCATGAGCTGGGTTTTCTGGCCTGGCCGTTCGCCGCCGGCGCGCTGGTGATGGGGCTGTTCGCGTGGTGGCTCTATGACGTCGACGGCGCCGAATACGCGATGCTGCGCGCCATCGCAGCGTCACTTCTCGTCGCGGTGACGCTGTTCGGAATCGTGCTGACCTCTTTGCCGGGTCTGTTTCCGAGCGTGACGATGGCGCAGGCCTTGCACGACAGCGACTGCAGCGAGCCCGAAGCGGCGGCGGCCGGTTTTCACGAGCCGAGCCTCGTTTTTCTCGCCGGAACGAAAACGCTGCTGACCGACGGCGCCGGCGCCGCCGATTTCCTGCGCCAGGGGCCATGCCGTTTCGCCTTCGTCGAACAGCGGCACGAGCGCAGTTTCGTGCAGCGCGCCGAAGGTCTCGGCCTGCGCTATTGGCAGGTGACGAAGATCGAGGGCTTCAATATTTCAAACGGACGCCGGGTTTCGATGTCGGTGTTTCGCTCCAGCGAGGGGCCGTGACGACGTCCGCCACCGGCGATGCGCGCAACGACCGCTGGCCGCGCCGCATGGCGATGCATATCGGCGCGGCGCTGCGTTTGCTGTCGCGGCCGGCGCGGGGCCGGCCGGCTGCGGCGTTCAATTGGCCGCGCTGGGCGGTGGCCGTTGCCGTGGCGCTTGCCGTCCTGCTCGTCATCGCCTTGCTGCTCGATGCGCCGCTCGCGCGCGGCGCGCGCGCACTGCCGCGCTGGCCGGTCGATCTGTTCGACGCCGTGACTACCTTCGGCAAGTCTGGCTGGTTTCTCTGGCCCGTCGGCGTCGTGCTGCTGGCCATCGCCGCGTTGCCGGCGCGTTTGCCGGAGCGCAGCCGGCTGGTGCTGATCGCGCTGGTGGTGCGTCTGGAGTTTCTGTTCGCGGCCATCGCGATACCGGGTGTGGCGGTGAACATTCTCAAGCACGTCATCGGCCGCGGCCGGCCCTATGTCGGCGGTTCGCTCGATCCGTTCCACATGAACCCGTTCTCCTGGCCGGCCGCCTATGCCTCGATGCCGTCCGGCCACGCGGCAACGGCGGGTGCGGTGGCGGTCGCGGTCGCGACGCTCTGGCCGCGCAGCCGGGTCGTCGTGCTCATTTATGTCGTGGTTATTCTGGCGAGCCGCGTGGTGCTGACGGCACATTATTTGAGCGACGTGTTGGCAGGAGCCGCCGTCGGGGCCGGCGGGGCCATGCTGATCAGGCATTATTTCGCGACCCGGCGGCTCGGATTCTCGATCGGGCCGGACGGCCGGATCGTTGCGTTTCCGATGCCTTCGCTGCGCCGCATCAAGGCAGTTGCCCGCGGCCTGCTGTCTGAATAAGAAGCGGGACGGCGGCCGTGGCCGCGGGGAATCACAACGCTATGCCTGCCAATTCCAGCGATCCTTCGGTCTCCGTCGTGGTGCCGGTCCGCAACGAAGCGGAGAATATCGCGCCGCTGGTCGCCGAGATCGTCAGGGCGCTCGAGGGCCAGTGGCCGTTCGAGATCGTCTATGTCAATGACGGCTCGAACGACGGCACGGCGGCCGAACTGGCGCGGCTGAAGGCGCAGTATCCGTTTCTGCGGCAGATGCGGCACCAGGCGTCGTGCGGCCAGTCGGTTGCGGTGCGCACGGGCGTCGCCGCGGCGCGCGGGGGCATCGTGGTCACGCTCGACGGTGACGGGCAGAACGATCCGGCCTTCCTGCCGGCGATGATCCGCGCGCTCGAGGCGGGCGGCCCGCGCATGGGATTGATCGCCGGCCAGCGGGTCGGCCGCAAGGACACCGGCTTCAAGAAATTCCAGTCGCGCATCGCCAACGCGGTGCGCGGCGCGGTGCTGCGCGACGGCACGCGCGACACCGGCTGCGGCCTCAAGGCATTCCGGCGCGATGTCTTTCTCGCGCTGCCGGCCTTCGACGGGCTGCATCGCTTTCTGCCGGCGCTGGTGCGCCGCGAAGGCTGCGACATCGGTTATGTCGACGTCGTCGACCGGCCGCGCGCGCACGGCGTTTCGAATTACGGCATGTGGGACCGGCTGTGGGTCGGCATCCTCGATCTCGCCGGCGTGTGGTGGCTGATCCGCCGCCGCAAGCGCATCCCGGTGGTCTCGGAAGAATAACGCGCGCTTGTTTGCGCGGTTGAAAAGGACTTCAGAATGCTCATCGAACTTGCGAACGCCGTCGGCGGTTATCTGCACGAGGTCTTCGTCATCAATCTCGACTGGTGGGTGCTGCTGGGCTTCGTTGCGCAAGCCTTCTTCACCGCGCGATTTGCGGTGCAGTGGCTCGCCTCCGAGCGCGCCGGCAAGAGCGTGATCCCGCTCGCGTTCTGGTGGCTGTCGATCGGCGGCGGTCTGCTGCTGTTCGTCTACGCGCTGTACCGCAAGGACCCGGTGTTCATCGCGGGGCAGGGCTTCGGCGTGTTCGTCTACGCGCGTAACCTTTATTTCGTAATGCGCGACCACCGCAACAGCGCCACGGCGGTGTAGAGCATCGTCATGGCCGGGCCTGTCCCGGCCATGCACGTCTTTGATACAATCGCAAGCAAGACGTGGATGCCCGGCACAAGGCCGGGCATGACCGTTCACTCTGATCTCACCCGTCAGTTCGTGCGCTTCATTGCGGCGAAGCCGCGCTCGAGATCGGCGATCAGGTCGCCGGTATCCTCGAGGCCGATGTGGAAGCGCAGCGTATGGCCGCCGGGCGCCCAGGGCGTCGCGGTGCGATACTCGGCGCAGTCGAACAGGATGACGAGGCTCTCGTAGCCGCCCCACGAGAAGCCCATGCCGAACAGCGCCAGCTCGTTCATGAAGGCATAGACGGCTTGGTCGCTCATCGGCTTCAGCACGATGCTGAACAGCCCGCTCGCGCCGGTGAAATCGCGCTGCCAGATCGCGTGCCCCGGATCGCTCGGCAGGGCGGGATGCAGCACGCGCGCGACTTCCGGCCGCGCTTCAAACCATTTTGCGATGGTCAGCGCGCTTTCATAATGACGGGCGAGCCGCACCGACAGCGTGCGCAGGCCGCGCAAGGCGAGATAGATGTCGTCCGGCCCGGCGCACAGCCCGCTGTTGCCGGCGGTGTCTTTCAGTTTGCCGAGCGTTGCCGCATTGGCCGACACCGTGCCAAACATGATGTCGGAATGGCCGCCGATATATTTGGTGCCGGCCTGGATCGACAGATCGACGCCCTTGGCGAAGGCGTCGAAATAGAGCGGCGTCGCCCAGGTGTTGTCCATGAGGACGACCGCGCCCTTGTCGTGCGCGACCTGCGCGATGGCCGGAATGTCCTGCATCTCGAAGCTCTGCGAGCCTGGCGCCTCGACGAACACCACGCGGGTGTTCGGTTTGAACAGCTTGGCGATGTCCTTGGCCGCCAGCGGGTCGTAATAGGTCGTCTCGACGCCGAACCGCTTGAGGATGCCGTTGCAATAGGTCCGGGTCGGCCGGTAGGCGCTATCGCTGACCAGAATGTGATCGCCCGAGGCGGTGACCGACATCAGCGCGGTGGCAATTGCGGCGAGGCCCGACGGCAGCAGCGCGACGCCGGCGCAGCCCGGACCTTCAAGTTCCCGGAGTGCGTTTTCAAGCGCCTCGGAGGTCGGCGTACCACGGCGACCGTAAACATAACGCGCCCGATGCGCGACCTGATCCTCCGCCGTCGGATAAAGCACCGTCGAGGCGTGATAGACCGGCGGATTGACGAAGCCGAACTGCTCGTCGGGGTCGCGGCCGGCGGTCACGAGGCGGGTGTCGGGCTTCAGGGAGGTCGGTTTCTTGCGGGCCATGAGCGGTTACTTCGAAAGTCGCAATCGGGAGGAATGGGTGTTCCGGAATGCCGCGGCGGGCACGGCGGTCTGCGCCTATACCGCCCGCCGGACCGTGATGCGTCAACCCCCGCGCCGCGAAAGGCTTGACCTTGCGGGGGGATCGTTCTGAGATGCCTTTCAGCGACTGTCAGGTCCGCTTTCGGGCGATAGCGCCCGGCCTGGCTTGTGGGGAACGGCTCTTCATTCCGATCGGCGGCAGGTGGGCCGGTTCAACCCGGTGCGGCGACCGGCAAGCGCCTGCAGCGACAAAAAACAAGGGAAAAGGCTCGAGTCATGAAACGTGCAGTAGCATCTCTCGCCCTGGCGGCGGCTCTGGGATTGGCCGCGTCGGCGGCGTCGGCGCAGACGCTGAACACGGTCAAATCGCGCGGCATGCTCCATTGCGGCTCGAACGGATCGCTCGCCGGCTTCGGCCTGCCGGACGCGCAGGGCAACTGGACCGGGCTCGACGTCGATTTCTGCCGCGCGATCGCGGCGGCGATCTTCAACGACGCGAAGAAGGTGAAATTCGTCCCGCTGACCGCGAAGGATCGTTTCACCGCGCTGCAGTCCGGCGAAGTCGACCTGCTCGCGCGCAACACCACCTGGACCTCGTCGCGTGACACCTCGCTCGGCCTGAACTTCACCGGCGTCAACTATTACGACGGTCAGGGCTTCATGGTGCGCAAGGCGCTGAAGGTGAATTCGGCGCTGGAACTGAACGACGCGGCGGTCTGCGTGCAGCAGGGCACGACGACCGAGCTCAACCTCGCCGACTATTTCCGCGCCAACAAGATGAAGCTCAAGACCGTGACCTTCGCGACCGCCAACGAGGCGGTGAAGGCCTATGACGCCGGCCGCTGCGATGCTTACACCACGGACGCCTCGGGCCTCTATTCGGAGCGCCTGAAGCTCGCCAATGCGAACGACCATGTCGTGCTGCCGGAGATCATCTCCAAGGAGCCGCTCGGCCCGTCGGTGCGTCACGGCGACGACCAGTGGTTCGATATCGTCAAGTGGACCCACTTCGCGATGGTGGCGGCCGAGGAGCTTGGCATCAGCTCCAAGAACATCGACGAGGCGATGAAGTCGACCAATCCGGACGTCAAGCGTCTGGTCGGCACCGAAGGCAATTACGGCGAGCAGCTCGGTCTCACCAAGGATTGGGCGGTGCGCATCATCAAGCTGGTCGGCAATTACGGCGAAGTGTTCGAGCGCAACGTGGGGCAGGGCTCGCCGCTGAAGATCGCGCGCGGCCAGAATGCGCTGTGGACCAAGGGCGGCCTGCAATACGCGCCGCCGATCCGCTAAGCCGCTGGTTGAGGGGACATCAGGCCGCGGACCGTAAGGCCCGCGGCCGGGGAGCGCGCCGGCCGGCGAGGGCGCGTCACCGGGAGAGGGCTGATGGCGAGCGATCGTCCGGCGATGGCGGAATCCGCGCAGGCCAGGCCCGCGCGCGCCGCGTTCTATAACGATCCCGCCGTCCGCAGCGTCGTCTACCAGGTCGTGCTGTGCGCGGTCGTCGCCTTTCTGGTCTGGGGCGCGATCGGCAACGCCGTCGACAATCTGCGGCGCGCCAACATCGCCTCCGGTTTCGGCTTCTGGGACAACACCGCCGGCTTCGATATTTCCCAGACGCTGATCTCCTACACGTCCGACGCCTCGACCTATGGCCGGGCGTTCTGGGTCGGCCTGCTGAATACGCTGCTGGTCGCCGTGCTCGGCATTGTGCTGGCGACGATCATTGGCTTTCTCGTCGGCATCGGGCGGCTGTCGTCGAACTGGCTGGTGGCGAAGTTCTGCGCGGCTTATGTCGAGACGATCCGCAACATCCCGCTGCTGCTGCAACTGCTGTTCTGGTACAACGCGGTGCTCAAGACGCTGCCCGGCATCCGCGACAGCGTGCATCTGTTCGGCGGCGGCTTCCTCAACAATCGCGGGCTGTTCCTGCCGCAACCGCAGTTCGGCGCGGGCTTCGGCGTGGTGCTCGTGGCGCTGGCGGCCGGTATCGCCGGTGCGCTCATCTATCGTTATCGGGCGCGCAGACGCCAGATGCAGACCGGCGTTCAGGCGCCGGTGCTGTGGGTCTCGCTTGCGCTGATCCTCGGTCTGCCGCTCGCCGCACTGATCGCGACCGGCTTTCCGGTCAGCTTCATCTTCCCGGAAATGGGCCGCTTCAATATTCGCGGCGGCGTCGAGGTGTTGCCTGAGTTCGTTGCGCTGCTGCTCGGCCTGTCGATCTATACCGCCGCCTTTATCGCCGAAGTGGTGCGCGCCGGCATCCGCGCGGTGCCGCACGGGCAGACGGAGGCCGCCTATTCGCTGGGCCTGCGGCCGGGTCCGGCGCTGCGTTTCATCGTCATTCCGCAGGCGATGCGGGTGATCGTGCCGCCGCTGACCAGCCAATATCTCAACCTGACCAAGAATTCCTCGCTGGCGGTCGCGATCGGCTATCCCGATCTGGTGCAGATTTTCACCGGCACGGTGCTGAACCAGACCGGCCAGGCGGTCGAGGTCGTCGCCATCACCATGGCGGTCTATCTGACGATCAGCCTCGTGACGTCGTTCGCCATGAACCTCTACAACCGGCGCGTCGCGCTGGTGGAACGGTGAGGGCGGCGGCATGACGATGTCGGAAGGGGATCTCGCCGTCACCGAACTCGCCTTCGTGCGCCGCGAGCAGATCGCGCCGCTGCCGCCGCCGGCGATGACGACCGGACCGCTCGCCTGGGTCCGCGACAATCTCCTGTCGTCGATCCTCAACGTCATCCTGACCGTCGTGATGACGGCGCTGGCGGTCTGGGTGATCTACGAGATTCTGGACTTCCTCATCTTCACCGCGGTGTGGAGCGGCGCGGATCGCGAGGCCTGTCTCGCCAGTCCGGCACAGCCGGTGGTCGGCGCCTGCTGGCCCTTCGTCAAGGAGCGCGCCGCTTATTTCGTCTACGGCTCCTATCCGATCCCGGAACGCTGGCGTGTCGATATTTTCTTCGCGATGTTGGCGACGGGCATCGTCTGGCTGCTGTGGCTCAACGCGCCGAGGCGGGATATCGGCGCGTTCTACTTCTTCGTGATCGTGCCGATCGTGTCCTACATCCTGCTGACCGGATGGCCGCTGATCGGTCTGGAAGCGGTCGATACCGCGCTGTGGGGCGGCGTGCTGGTGACGATCGTCGTCGCCTGGGCCGGTATCGTCGTCTCCCTGCCGGTCGGCATCGTGCTGGCGCTCGGACGGCGCTCGCGGATGACGACGGTGCGCACGCTTTCCGTGATCTTCATCGAATTCGTGCGCGGCGTACCGCTCATCACCGTGCTGTTCATGGCGAGCGTGATGCTGCCGCTGTTTGTGCCGGACCAGTGGTCGCCGGACAAGCTGTTGCGCGCGCTGGTCGGCATCGCGTTGTTCGCCTCCGCCTACATGGCCGAGGTAGTGCGCGCCGGCCTCGCGGCGATCCCCAAGGGGCAATTCGAGGGCGCGCAGGCGGTGGGGCTCGGCTACTGGCAGATGATGCGCTTCATCGTGCTGCCGCAGGCGCTCAAGATCACGATCCCGAATATCGTCAACACCTATATCGGCCTGTTCAAGGACACCACGCTGGTCTTCATCGTCGGCATTTTCGATCTCCTGAAGACCGTCGAGGTGTCGCGCATCGATCCGAAATGGGCGACGCCGGTGACCAGCACGACCGGCTATGCGGTGGCGGCGATCTTCTATTTTGTCTTCTGTTACGGCATGTCGTGTTACGCGCGTGCGACCGAAGCGCGGCTTGCCAGATCCGAACGGCGGTGAGGTGACAACGATGGCTCAACTGGACAGCGTATCCCTGAAGCCGACCCCGCTCGCCAACGAGATCGCGGTTGAGATCGTCGGCATGCACAAGTGGTACGGCAGTTTCCACGTGCTGCGCGACATCAACCTGCGCGTCAAAGGTGGCGAGCGCATCGTGGTGTGTGGGCCGTCGGGGTCGGGCAAATCGACCATGATCCGCTGCATCAACCGGCTCGAGGAGCACCAGCAGGGCCGCATCGTCGTCGACGGCGTGGAACTGAGCAACGACCTGAAGAAGATCGACGAAATTCGCCGCGACGTCGGCATGGTGTTCCAGCATTTCAATCTGTTCCCGCACCTGACGGTGCTGGAGAATTGCACGCTGGCGCCGATCTGGGTGCGCAAGATGCCGCGCAAGGACGCCGAGGAGATCGCGATGCACTATCTGCGGCGGGTCAAGATTCCCGATCAGGCGCAGAAATATCCGGGCCAGTTGTCCGGCGGCCAGCAGCAGCGCGTGGCGATCGCGCGCGCGCTCTGCATGCGGCCCAAGATCATGCTGTTCGACGAGCCGACCTCGGCGCTGGATCCCGAAATGGTGAAAGAAGTGCTCGACACCATGGTCGGTCTCGCCGAGGACGGCATGACCATGCTGTGCGTGACGCACGAGATGGGATTCGCGCGGCAGGTCGCCAACCGGGTGATCTTCATGGACGAGGGGCAGATCGTCGAAGCGAATACGCCCGAGGAATTCTTTTCGAACCCGCAGCACGAGCGGACCAAGCTGTTCCTCAGCCAGATCCTGCACTGACGCGCCGCGACGCAGGCTCAGACCCTGCTCGTCAGGCCTTGCTTGTTAAACCTTCTTGGGCAGTGTCGTAGTTCAGCTCGATCATGATCCCATTGGGATCGCGCACGAAAATCTGCCACAGCTCGCCGCCGGGCACTTCGGCGGTTTCGAAGGCGAAGCCCTTGTCGGCAAGGTGCTGCTTCATCTGCTTGAAGCCGGAACTGACAAACGCGATGTGGTGGACCACGCCGCTGTCGGGCTTCTGCGCCTCGCCGGTCGGCGAAATGTCGCGCAGATGCACGACCGGCTTGCCTTCGCTGTAGAGCCATGCGCCGGGAAAATTGAAGGCGGGACGCGGCCCGTTCTCAAGGCCGAGCACGTCCTCGTAGAACTTCACGGTGTCTGCGAGCTTGCAGGTGCGAACGTTGTAGTGATCGAGCAGTCCGACGCCCATACCCGGTCCTCCTGAACTGTCGTCCGCGGGGTCTCGTGCAATGCCCGGACGCCTCGGGAGCAAGTCTAAAGGACGTTGACCGGGATTTTCAAATAGGAATGGCCGTTGTTTTCGGGGGGCGGCAGCCGGCCGCCACGCAGATTGACCTGAAGCGCGGGCAGGATCAGCACCGGCATGGGCAGGGTCTTGTCGCGCGCGTTGCGCATCTGCGCGTAGTCTTCGCGGCTCGGATTGCCCTTGAAATGCTTGTTGCTGCGCTTTTGTTCCGCGACGGTGGTCTCCCACTGCGGCGCGCGGCCGCCTTCCTTGTAGTCGTGGCCGGTAAACAGGCGGGTCTCGCCGGGCAGTGCAAGGATTGCCTTGATCGAATTGTAGAGCGTCTCGGCGTTGCCGCCGGGAAAATCGCAGCGCGCGCTGCCGGTATCCGGCTGGAACAGCGTGTCGTGGACGAACGCGGCGTCGCCGACGACATAGGTGATCGAGGCAAGCGTGTGGCCCGGCGAGTGCATCACCCGCGCGGTGAGACTGCCGATCGCGAAGGTGTCGCCGTCGGCGAACAGCCGGTCCCAATCCTTGCCGTCAACGGGGAAGTCCGGGACATTGTAAATGTCGCGCCAGAGCTTCTGCACCTCGACGATCTTCCGCCCGATCGCGATCGGCGCGCCGAGCTTGTCCTTGAGATAGGCGGCGGCGGAGAAGTGATCGGCGTGCGGGTGGGTGTCGAGGATCCAGTCGATCGTGAGCTTATGCTTGTCGATTTCGGCCAGCATGGCGTCGGCCGCGGTCGTCGCGGTGCGGCCGGCCTTCTCGTCGTAGTCGAGCACGGGATCGACGATGGCCGCGTGGCCGGTCGCCGGGTCGATGACCAGATAGGCGATGCTGCCGGTCTTGTCGTGATAGAAGCCGAGGACGTCGGGGCGGGGCGAAGGCGAAGACGAGGACATGATTGGGGCGATTATGTCGGGGCGTGGCCTCCGCGTAAATGCGCCGCCGTCAGTCCTTCACAACCGGCAAATCGGGCCTGCCGCCCCATTCCGTCCACGAGCCGTCATAAATGCGCGCCGGTCCCTTGCCGATGGCATCGAGGCCGAGCGCCAGCACCACGGCGGTGACGCCGGAGCCGCAGGTGGTGATGATCGGCTTGTCGGTATCGACGCCAGCCTTGGCGAAGGCGGCGGCGATGGTGTCGCGCGAGGCGAGGCGGCCGTTCTCGACGATCTCGGTGAAAGGCAGATTGAGCGCGCCCGGCATGTGGCCGGAGCGCAGGCCCTTGCGCGGCTCGGCCTCCTTGCCGGCAAAGCGGCCGGCCGAGCGGGCGTCGACGAGCTGCGTCGAACCGTCGTTCAGCGCCAGTTGTACATCGGTCACCATCGCCACCGCGCCGGTGTCGAGTTGCGCCTTGAAGGTCCTGGACGCGCGCTTGACCTCGCCGGCCTCGGTCGGGCGCTTTTCCGCCGTCCAGGCCGGCAGGCCGCCGTCGAGGATAAAGACGTTCTTCGCGCCGAAGATGCGGAAGGTCCACCACACGCGCGGCGCCGAATAAAGCCCGCTGCCGTCATAGACGACGATGGTGTCGGTCTCGGCGATGCCGAGTGTGCCGACCGCTTTGCCGAAAGCATCCGCGCCCGGCAGCATGTGCGGCAGGTCGGTTTCGGTATCGGCAATTGCGTTGATGTCGAAGAACACCGCGCCCGGAATATGCGCCTTGGCGTATTCGGCTTTGGCGTCGCGGTTCTGCGTCGTCAGATAGTAGGAGCCGTCGACCACGACGAGATTGGCGTCGCCGAGATGATCGGCAAGCCATGCGGTGGATTTGAGCCAGCGGCTCGCGGGGGTTGCTTCCGTCATGATCCCGATCTTTTCCCGGCTTATCGTCGAATGTGAGGCGCGGAGCGTCAGGCCGGTTCGAACGGCGGCTTGATCGCGGACTTGCGCTCAAGCCATGCCGGAACCGGCAGGTTCTTCGAACGCAGGAAGTCCGGGTTGAACAGTTTGGACTGATAGCGCGTGCCGAAGTCCGCGAGCACGGTGACGATGGTGTGGCCGGGGCCGAGATCGCGGGCGAGGCGGATCGCGCCGGCGACATTGATGCCGGACGAGCCGCCAAGGCAAAGCCCTTCGTGCTCCAGCAGATCGAAGATCAGCGGCACGGCCTCTTCGTCGGGAATGAGGTAAGGCTTCTCGACCTTGATATCCTCGATGATCGGCGTGACGCGGCCGAGGCCGATGCCTTCGGTGATCGAGCCGCCTTCGGTCGCGGTCGCCTCGCCATCCTTGAACAGCGTGTACATTGCCGCGCCGTGCGGATCGGCAAGGCCGATCACGATGTCCTTCTTCTTCTCGCGCAGGAAGGTCGATGTGCCGGCGAGCGTGCCGCCGGTGCCGACCGAGCAGATGAAGCCGTCGATCTTGCCGCCGGTCTCGTTCCAGATCTCGGGGCCGGTCGAGACGTAATGCGCCTTGCGGTTGTCGAGATTGTTCCACTGGTCGGCGAAGATGACGCCGTTCTTTTCGGTCTTGCGCAGCTCGGCGGCGAGCCGGCGTCCGACATGCTGGTAGTTGTTCGGGTTGGAATAGGCGACCGCCGGCACTTCGACGAGTTCGGCGCCGCAAAGCCGCAGCATGTCCTTCTTTTCCTGGCTCTGCGTTTCCGGGATGACGATCAGCGTGCGGTAGCCGCGCGCATTGGCGACCAGGGCAAGCCCGATGCCGGTGTTGCCGGCGGTGCTTTCGACCACCAGGCCACCCGGCTTAAGCTCCCCGCGAGCCTCGGCCTCGAGGATCATCTGGCGGCCGGCGCGGTCCTTGACCGAGCCGCCGGGGTTCATGAATTCGGCCTTGCCGAGAATGGTGCAGCCCGTGAGTTCCGAGGCGCGGCGAAGCTTGATGAGGGGGGTGTTGCCGATCGCTTCGACAATCCCGTCACGAATTTGCATGCTCA